>CAVXLN010000018.1:0-219069 GCA_963762435.1 uncultured Alphaproteobacteria bacterium
CTGCCACATGAAATCGGTACGCCGTGCGAATAAGTGTCGCCACAGGCGGCGCGGCTCTCGGATGCCAAGTGGATAGAGCCATAAAAGGCCGCTGCCTTAATGAAGCGTGATTCCGGTGCTAAAATCGAACGCGGCGCCGACGCCCATGAGGGCGGCGGCATTGAGGTGGGCGCGATGCGACGACATCCAGCGCTCCTGCTTCGGCGCGCGGAGCCCGACCCAAACGATGTCGGTGCCGCTGGCATTGATCTCGGCAACGATCGCCTCATCCTCTTCCAGCGTGAGATCCGGAAGGGCGGCGACAGGCTGCCGACAATCTTGAGCTCGGGAATGCGGGCCTTGGAGCCGCGATTATCTTATCGCCAGCGTCTCCTGCGTCGTGCCGTAGAAATAATGCTTTGAGCCTTGCGTGGCGCCATATTTGAGGATCGCCGACATGAAATGGGCCCCACGCACGCCATCGGTGTCCTTATGGCCGTGATACCTAGAGCAGCCACACCTCCGGCGTCACGAGATCGGCGCGGTTATGGATCACGCGCAGCGGCTCGGCATGGAGGCTTTCGACCACGCTATGCATGCCGGTGACGCAGACACTTTGCGTGCCCTTCCTTGATCCAGCGTTCGACCTCGGCGACGGCCAGCGCGACATCGATCGCGCTGACGCCGACGCCGAGGACGTTGATACGCTCGATCGGGCTCTTGCTACCCTACATTCGGGTCGGAACCACGCGTCGGCGAGTACCGCTGACCGTCCGTCCCAGCCATCTGGTCATAGATCCAGGCATAGGTCTTCTGAGCCCGGTCTGCAGCGAGATGTTGGGCGCCCAACCCATGCGTTTCTTGATCGGCGTATTGTCGCTGTCGCGGGCGCGCATGCCGTTCGGCGCGTCGAGAAGGTATTTCCGCGCGAGCTTGAGGCCGGCGATGCCTTCGGCGATATCGAAGTGGTCATTTTGACAAGCTCGTCGCTGCCGATATTGATCGGCTCGGCGACCTCGCCGCAGACATCTGCCAGCCTTTGAGGAGTGATCGATATACATGAAGCTGCGCGTCTGCTCGCCATCGCCCCATCTTGATCTCGCGCTCCCACAGTTTCGCTTGATCACCTTGCGGCAGATCGCGGCCGGCGCCTTCTCGCGGGGCCGGTTCAAGACCCAAATCGAGGCCCTGCTGGCCCCCAGCGCTCAAGACGTCCGTTTTGCTAAATACTCCCCTCCGTTTTTTCTCATATACTGCCATCTCACAGAGCGCGTGAGGGCGTGTCAGTCCGGCCTCTCAAGGATGTAAGAATGCAAAACGGGAAAAGTCTTCTTTTAAAAGACGATGTGATTATTGCTCAACTGGGGCAAGCGCACGGTGTCGAGGTCGAGGCCACGAAACTCGACAATGTCCGAATTTGGCTTTGCCAAAATCGGTTCCCGGTACTTCGTTCGGGCTGGTAGAAACTGGGGCGTCGAAACCCAGATCATAAAAAAGTACTTCGTCCAGTCCGCCTTCGAAAATGCAATCTCCGTGAAAACGCTTCCTTGGAAGCTCGACCTTCTTTCCTCTAACTTCGTATTTATGAAGAGGCAGCGGGAGAATTCGGCAGACGTATGTCCGGTCCCACTGAGATTTGCTTCAGAGAAATCTAATGTCGGAGAAGACATTTCTCTTCCCACTGAGGACAGCACCTAATGCGGCATCCCGGAGATCAGCGCAGTGGGAACAACAATTCGGAAGGAAGTTCGCCACATACGCCAATTACAACAACAGTTGGAGTGGTCGAAAAGACAGTTTACTCACTCGACCTCGTAAAAACGTAAAGTGGCTCTAGGCTTGAACCCGTTAAGTCTGATCTCATTTCCTACAATCAGAGCCTAAAAAAAAACCAGTCCTACGGCAAGTGCGAAGCACCCGCTACTAGCGGCACGTGTGAGCGATAATGTCTACAAGTACCAGTCCCCGAAAATCGAGTTAAAAATGTCCCTTGAACTCCGACCGCTGGATCTGCTCACCTGCGTGCATGAGCTTCTCCCAATGTCTTGCTTCTTTTCATTCATTGGTCGGCCGAGCTAGAAGCCTCACATCCCAAGGACTAAACGCCCACTCCACGGCCGAACATGACAGAATACTTGGCAACATGAGCTCCCGCCATCGTCTCACGCCATGTCGCATGGCATGAGTCGACAATGGGGGGCTCATGTTGCCAAGTATTCTGTCATGTTCGGTCGTGGAGTGGGCATACTGTTTGGGATGTGAGGGCTTCTGACTCGGCCGACCAATGAATGAAAAGAAGGCAAGACATTGGGAGAAGCTCATAGCAGGTGAGCAGATCCAGCGGTCGGAGGCCAAGACACAAAACGGTAGACTCGATTTTCGGGGACTGGTACTTCCTGACGTATCGCTCACACGTGCCGTTAGTAGCGGGTCAAGTCGATTCGCGCTTGCCGTAGGACTGATCAAACTTCAGGGACTAGTGTGGGATGGAATAGACTTAACGGGTTCAAGCCTAGAGCACTTACGTTTTTACGACTGCGAGATAGTAAACTGTCTTTTCGACCACTCCAACTGTTGTGATTGGCGTATGTGGCGAACTTCGTTCCGAAATTGCAGCTTCCGCTGCGCTGATCTCCGGGATGCCGCATTAGGTGCTGTCCTCAGTGGGAAGAGAAATGTCTTCTCCGACGTAGATTTCTCTGAAGCAAATCTCAGTGGGACCGGACATACGTCTGCCGAATTCTCCCGCTGCCTCTTCATAAATACGAAGTTGAAGAAGGTCGACTTCCAAGGAAGCGTTTTCACGGACTGCATTTTCGAAGGCGAGCTGGACGAAGTACTTTTTTATGATCTGGGTTTCAACGCGAAAGATCTCAGCCCAAACGAACTCCTGCGAACCGATTTTGGCAAAGCCAAATTCAGACATGTCGAGTTTCGTCACCTCGACCTCGACACCGTGCGCTTGCCCGTAAGCGATGATCACATCGTCTTAAAAAGAAGACTTTCCCCGAGCTTTGGAACGCACGGTTGCATTTTTCTAGAGGCCGGACTGACACGCCCTCACGCGCTCTAATGGCGGTATTGGGGACCAAGCAGAAGTGGCTCGGTCCGAACCAACGGAGGGGAGTATTTAGCAAAACGGACATCTTGAGCGCTGGGGGCCAGCAGGGCCTCGATTTGGTATTGAACCGGCGGCCGCGAGAAGGCGCCGGCCGCGATCTGCCGCAAGGTGATCGAGGCGAAACTGTCGGGCAAGCACGAGATCGAGATCTGGGGCGATGGCGAGCAGACGCGCAGCTTCATGTATATCGATGACTGCCTCAAAGGCTCGCAGATGCTGCTGCACAGCGAGGTCGCCGAGCCGATCAATATCGGCAGCGACGAGCTTGTCACCATCAACCAGCTGGTCGATATCGCCGAAGGCATCGCCGGCCTCAAGCTCACGCGGAAATACCTTCTCGACGCGCCGAAGGGCGTGCGCGGCCGCAACAGCGACAATACGCTGATCAAGGAACGCATGGGTTGGGCGCCCAACATCTCGCTGCAGACCGGGCTCGAGAAGACCTATGCCTGGATCTATGACCAGATGGCTGGGGCGGAACCCGTGGCGGCACTCGCCGGCGCGTGACCGGCCCGATGTCGGGTAGCAAGAGCCCGATCGAGCGTATCAACGTCCTCGGCGTCGGCGTCAGCGCGATCAATGTCGCGCTGGCCGTCGCCGAGGTCGAACGCTGGATCAAGGAAGGGCACCGCGAATATGTCTGCGTCACCGGCATGCATGGCGTGGTCGAAAGCCTCCATGCCGAGCCGCTGCGCGTGATCCATAACCGCGCCGGTCTCGTGACGCCGGACGGGATGCCGATGGTGTGGCTGCTCTGGTATCACGGCCATAAGAACGCCGATCGCGTGCGTGGGGCCGATTTCATGTCGGCGATCCTCGAATATGGCGCCACGCAAGGCTGGAAGCATTATTTCTACGGCACGACGCCGGAGACGCTGGCGCTGCTGGAATCGCGGCTCAAGGCCCGCATTCCCGAGCTCAAGATTGTCGGCAGCCTGTCGCCGCCGTTCCGGGATCTCACGCTGGAAGAGGATGAGGCGATCGTTGCCGAGATCAATGCCAGCGGCGCCGACATCGTTTGGGTCGGGCTCAGCACGCCGAAGCAGGAGCGCTGGATGTCGTCGCATCGCGCCCGCCTCAATGCCGCCGCCCTCATGGGCGTCGGCGCCGCGTTCGATTTTCACGCCGGAACGGCGCGCGAGGCGCCGCGCTTCATTCAGCGCAGCGGCTTCGAATGGCTCTATCGCTTGGCATCCGAGCCGCGCCGCCTGTGGCGACGCTATTCGCGCGGCGTGCCGATCTTCATGTGGCAGATCCTGTTGCAGAAGACCGGCTTACGCCGCTATCCCGATCTGGAGGCGCCGGGACCCTGACGCTTATGCTTGCCGCGGTATCGCCGCTCGAAAGGACGGCCCGATCCACACTCTCTCTGCAACGAATCGCAACAGATCCAGAAGGTTGATCCTCATGTCCATGCGTGCATTGATCGTCGCTCAGTTCGAGCAGGTCGCGAAGGAGCACAAGAACAACCTGGCGCCGCTGGCCGATGATCTGGTTCTTCTGGATTGCGGCCTCGATTCACTCTGCTTCGCCGTCATCGCGGCGCGCCTCGAGGACGAGCTGGGTTTCGATCCGTTCAGCAGCGTCGACAATGCCGAATATCCGGTCACCTTCGGCGAGTTCGTCAGGCTCTACGAAGATGCGGCCAAGTGACTGGCCGACATTATGGCAGGTCGTCGCGGCGGGGTTGGAACAAGCCGATCCAACGCTCTTTAGCCTGAATGCGCAGGTCGCCTTGCGCGACCTCGCCCGCGGATCGAGCCTCGATACGCCGCTTGAGACCTTGAGCGGCAAGTCGGTCGTCATCAGGACCGGCGATCAGCTGACTGCCGCCCTCGCTCTCATGGAACTCGACGGCACCGCGCGCCGGATCGTGCTCTGCCCTCCGGATCTGACGGACGAGCATTTGCAAATCGTTGCATCGGCAGCCGAGGCGGACACTCTCGTGACCGACGGGCTTGGCGGCGGCTATCTGTTGCCGGTGATCGCGCAGCGCGTGGTCTGCAGGCCGGCGATCAGGCCGGGGCCAAGCGAACGGGCCCGGCGCCAACAGACGGAATGGGTGCTGCTGACCTCCGGAACGACCGGCGTGCCTAAGCTGGTCTCCCATACGCTGGCGACCCTGACCGGTGTCATCAAGGCGGGATCGAGTGCCGGCCAGCCGATCGTCTGGAGCACCTTCTACGACACGCGCCGCTATGGCGGGTTGCAAATTCTGTTGCGCGCACTGTTCGGCAGCGCGTCGATCGTGCTGTCGAGTGCGGCGGAGAGCACGGCGGACTTCCTGGTCCGCGCCGGCGCCCATGGCGTGACGCATATTTCGGGCACGCCCTCGCATTGGCGGCGCGCGCTCATGAGCCCGCTCGCGCACGAGATCAAGCCCCGTTATGTGCGTCTCTCGGGCGAGATCGCGGATCAGGCGATCCTCGACCAGCTCAAGGCGGCCTATCCCGGTGCCGGTGTCGCCCATGCCTTCGCTGCCACGGAAGCCGGGGTCGGCTTTTCCGTCGATGACGGGTTGGCGGGCTTTCCGGCCCGGCTGATCACGGACGGGGTCGGCGATGTCGAGATGAAGATCCAGGATGATTCGCTGTGGATCCGTTCGCCGCTCGTCGCCTCGCGCTATCTGGGCCTCGAGAACAAGCTCAGCATCGATGCCGATGGCTTCATCGATACCGGCGATCTCGTCGAGCGCCGCGGCGACCGGTACTATTTCATGGGGCGCAAGGGCGGCATCATCAATGTCGGCGGCCTCAAGGTCTATCCGGAGGAGGTCGAAGCGGTGATCAACCGGAACGCGCGCGTCCGGATGTCCCTGGTGCGGGGGCGCAAAAGCCCCTTCACGGGCGCCATCGTGACGGCCGATGTGATGCTGACGGACCAGCCGGGCGATCCTCCTCTGGACGAGCAGGGCAAGGAGGTGCTCAAGAGAGAGATCCTCGAAGCCTGCCAGGCCGCTCTGGCCGTGCACAAGATTCCCGTCTCGCTTCGGTTCGTCGCTGAGCTCGATATCGGCGCTTCCGGCAAGCTGGCGCGCCGAAATGGGTAGCGTCATCGTCACGGGCGGCAGCCGCGGGCTGGGGCTCGGCATCGCGCGTACGCTCGCAGGTGCCGGATATCATGTTGTCGCCATCGCCCGCAGCGAAGGCGAACAGCTTGCCGCCGCCATCGCCGAATCCCAATCCCAAGGACGCGGCGCCATTCATTTCGTCCCCTTCGATCTCGGCGAGATCGAGGGCATTCCGGCACTCGTCAAGAGCATCCACAAGGAGTTCGGCGCGGTCTACGGCCTCGTCAACAATGCCGGGCTCGGCACGAGCAGCCTGCTCGCGACCATGCGCGACGCCGATATCGAGCGTCTCATCAGGATCAATATCCTGTCGCCGATCACGCTGACGAAATATGCGGTTCGCGCGATGATGACGCAGCAAGGCGGCCGGATCGTCAATATCGCCTCGGTCGTGGCCTTCACCGGCTACAACGCGCTCTCCGCCTACAGTGCCACCAAGGCCTCCCTCTTGGGATTCACCCGGTCGCTGGCGCGCGAGCTTGGGCCGCTCGGCATCACCGTGAACGCGGTGGCGCCAGGCTTCATCGATACTGAGATGACGCACGAGCTCGGCCAGAAACAGCGTGAGCAACTGGTGCGCCGCAGCGCGCTGCGGCGGCTGGCCGAAATTGGGGACGTGGCTGGCACCGTTGAGTTTCTGCTGGGCGAGAAGGCCAGAAACATCACCGGCACGGTGCTGACCGTCGATGCGGGGAGCACCGCTTGAACGATATCGCCGCCGGGGCCGAGGCCCTCGAGGGGAGCACACTCCCGAAGGGCATGGTCGAACTCAAATCGGGCGAGTCCGGCCCAAGCCTGTTCCTGGTTCCGGGACTCGGCGGCAAGGTGGACGGGTTCGAGATGTTCGGAGCACTTCTGGAGACGCCGATGCCGGTCATCGGCATCGAAGCGCGCGGCCTCGATGGATCGAGCACGCCGCTCACCGAGGTCGGCGACGTCGTTTCGCACAATCTGGCGCAGATCAAGGCCGTGCAACCATCTGGCCCCTATTTCCTGCTGGGCCATTCCTATGGCGGGATTGTAGCCTTCGAAATGGCCAGGCGCCTCATCGAGATGGGCGAGCCGGTTGCATGGCTGGCCTTGCTCGATACCGGCATGTCGCAGAAATATTGGCCCTTTTCTTACTATCTGAAGGATCTATATGTCCGGTTCCGCCGACACACTGCGAATATTAGCGCTCTGCCGGCCAAAGAAAAACGGCGCTATATCACTCAGCACATCCGAAAGCTTGTCCGTAAACTGTACGATCCCTATGGGCTGCGCAAAGGCGGCCTCAATGTGATGATTGGGGACCGGATCGCGTATGATTCGTATTGTCCCGAATTCTATCCGAGCAAGCTCATTTTCTTTCGTGCGACAATTCACGAGTTCCCGGCGGACCCGAATGCCTTATGGCTCGGCCGTGTCCAGGAGCTGGAAATTCATTCAGCCCCAGGCGGGCACAATAGTATGCTCGGCCCCCCTCACGTAGCACCGCTCGCTGAAGAAATCTCCAGCTGCCTAGCCAGCGCCCGGGCCGCGCCGCCCGCCCTGAATTGACGCTTCTTGGAGTCCGGTGCGACGAGGTCGAACTCAGCAAAATTGCCGGTTCACCGTACGAAGGCTTCGACCTCGAGCATCTTGCCGGCTGGCTTCAGGCCCGCGCGCATCAATCGCTGACGCGCCTCTTCCGTCTTGTCCTCTCCGACGAAGCCCGGATGAAACTCGATGACCATCGTATTGATGCGCGGAAGAATCAATTCATATTCAGCAATGAACTCGATTTCGGCACCTTCGATATCCATCACGATGGTATCGAACGACAAGCCATGGGCCGCTTCGATATCCAGCAGATCGCGGACGGGAACCGCCACGCCGCCAGCCTCCGAAACTCTGCCGCTGTCGGAATTTTTGTCGGCTGAAAAAGAGAGCTTATCGCGCCGCGTCACCGCGCACTGCAATACCGTGAATTCGCATCCATTCTGAGCCCGGTTTCTCTCAATGGCGGGGATCAAATCCGGATTGATCTCAACAGCAATATGCCGCTTTTTGTCAGCCAAACACCGATTTATCACGCAGGATACGATGCCAAGGCTGGCGCCGAGCTCAAGGACGACGCCCTGTGGGGGAACATGCTGTTTGATTAACGTCCGTTCCGGCAGCTCGTAAGTATCCAACAGAAATTTCGCGCGCATACGGCGCGTCGTCTGGGCTTGCGGAATTGAAAACGCGCATCCATCACTTCGATATTCTCGGTAAAGTAGATCAAAAACGCTGCCGGCCGCAGTCTTGGCGGAATTTCTCACCAAGCCACCGATACCAGTCGAGGTAAAAGGCTTAAGTGAATATACAATAGATTGGGTAATATTCATCGCGATGAAACTCATCCCATCTAGCGCTGACTTCAAAGATAGCAAAAAAAAACGGAAAAGTCATGGCAATTTTCTTCGATTTGGTCTCCGCCGAGATCGGCCTGAGGCCAGGCCCCGTATCAATCATCGCCAAGGGTTCATGCCCGGCCTTACCGTACGTCGGCGCCCAAAGCGGATGCCCAAGAGATCACACGACCTAGTCGGCCGCCAGCTTCCCGTCCTTATGTCCCACAAGCAGCTCGGCGTGGATCCGATCCAGTCGTTGCGCATAGTTGCGCACATCGAACTTCTCGAGAAAGTGGCGCCGTGCCCGGTCACCCAATTGCCGCCGGAGGTTGGGGTCGTCGGCGAGGCGCACGAGCGCATCGGCCAGCGCTTCCACATTGCCCGGGGGAACCAATATGCCCGAAACCTCCAATTCAATGACTTCGGGATGGGCGCCGACCGGGGTGGCAACCACGGGAAGGCCGTGGGACAGGCCCTCGAGCACCGCCATCGCCAAGCCTTCGGCATGAGACGGCAGCACAAGCACGTCCGCACTCATGCAGAGCGCGCGGACTTGAGCGGATTCGACCCAGCCCGGGAAATCGACCCGCGAGGCAATGCCCAGCTCGGAGGCGAGTTGTCGAAACTCCTCGATTGGACCGCCCCCGGCCAGCGTCGCGCGCCATTGCCGGCCCTTCAATGCCGCGGTGGCCAAAGCCTTCAACAGCTCCGGCACTCCTTTCCGGGCGCTCAGATGGCCGAGAAACAGGAAGTGACATGGGCCATCGAGACGTTGCTCCGGCGCGGCGCCGGATAGAGGATCCGGAACGGCATTCGGCAAAACGGCAAGAAGGTCGTGCGGCAGCTTCATCGCGGTGGCGAGGGCCTCGCGCTCACGGTTGCCTAGAACAAGAACCTTGGTGGCGCCGCGAAACATCCCGGCGATCATCGACTGCATGAAAGCGCCGCGCCGACGGTATTCCTCTGCGTAATCGGGGTCGTGGACATGCAGAAGGTATCGCGTCCCGAACATGCGGGCGAAAGTCAGCAGGATTGCCTTGCGCACGGTGCTGCCGCGCCCGGTGATGTTGACATGGACCAGGCAGGGAGCCGCGCCGAAGCGCGCCGCCAGCACCGTCATCACGGCGCCTGCCAAATAGAACAAGGACAGTCCGACATGCAGTGGCGAGGCGCCGAGAAACCAAGGGCCGCGTGAATCGACGACGCGGTAGCTCAGACCATTCCGTTTCCCTGGGTCGGCCTGCAGAAAATAGCCCATCTGCCGGCCGATCCCGCCCCCGTTTTCGAGCGCTCCCGGGCAGATGATAAGGACGGTTCCGGCGATGATCTGTTCGCGATCGAGAGATTGCTGATCCGACAAACTATGGTTCGCCCTTGTCACTAACGACGTCAAATTAGCCCGGTTTCCCGTCGGCTACAATTCTGGTTCGATGGCGTAATCGATATTGTAACAATTCTTTCAGCTCGTCGCCCTTGCCTGAGCGAATAGGGGCGGTCAGGTGCGGTTGATGAATATCGCGCTCATCAGCGTCTTCACCTGAGCCCACAGGAAGCCATAAAGGAAAGCGGCATAAAGCGCCATACCGACGAGAACCAGCAGGACCAAGGTGGGAGCATGGTGCAGCCACGCCGGATGCATATAGGGCGTGCTTAGAACGATGCCCATTATGACCGCGCCGATCAGGGAAAGCAGTGGTGCCGACAAAGTGCGGAGAATCGGCAATTGGCACGACCGATGAAGCAGCAACAGAAAAATCGGCAACAGCACCCATGGCCGGACCGCTAATGCCAGAGCGGTGAGATTTAGGCCCCAAGGTGCCACGCAGAGAACCGCTAGTGATATCGTCAGAGTCTGAACGGTCGCAGTCCAGGCAAAGAGCCGAGACTGATTGGCCGCGAAGAAGGCTGCGTCGATACAATAGAATATCGCGAGCGGAACCCCACCGAGCAAAATCAATTGCATTGGAATGACACCGGCTGCCCAGCGATGATCGAGCCACGCCTGGAATAGATCCGGCGTCAGGACGGCAGCGCCAATGAACATCGGAAATGACAGCAGAGCTATATTTTGCGTTACCCGAGCGAACTCGTTTTCGAACTCGGGGGTTCCTGGCTTTGAATGGCGCAGCTCGATACGGCCGACGGCCGCAATCGGCTGAACGGCCGTTTGAATTATTATTTCCTGAAAGCGGCTGGCGAGCGTGAAAAGCCCGAGCTCGGTTGCACCGAGCATGTAACCAAGAATAACTCGCGGCAGCTGACCGCCGGCGACAGTCATCATCCGGCCCGCATAGACATTGACCGCAATCGGGCTCAGCTCGCGAAAATGAGGGCCCGACCATCTGACGCCAAATCGAACGGGGGCCGAAATCCAAGCGATCACAAACTCCGCGAACCTCTGGGCGATCACCTGCATTACCAATGCCCAGACGCCGGCGCCCCCGATGGCCAGAACGATGCCAAACACCCCCCCGATAAACAAACCGATGATCGAGCGGATGGCCAAACGCCGGTAATCCATCGCCCGCCGCAATGTCGCGATCGGTGTCGCCGACAGGGAAGACAATAACGGCAATGGGGCAAGCGTCCAGATCAGCCACGTGATCTCATCGTCCTGAAATACCTTGCCGATCAGCGGCGCCAAGGCGGAGAGCACCAAGGCCAAAGCGAGTGCCAGGCCGCCATTGGCGGTATTCGCGGTGGTTGTATGCAGATGCTCAAGGTCGTCGATGGTAACGAGAGCCTCGACTGCGCCCTCGAGCAGGATAAGCTCACATATGCCGACGAAGACCATGACGATCGAAAATAGGCCGTACGGGCGCGGCCCGAGGATCGGTGCCAAGACAGCAAACAGGATAAGCCAAAGTACCTGCTGGGTTACCTTTTCAAAGGTGACCCAGGCAACCGGTGACAGGGAGGGGAGGCGAAAAGCCATGAAAACCTGTGTCCTTCGCCCTATCGAATGATGCCGCTGGAGTTAATTGAGAGGGACGCGCGGACAGGGCCGGTCGGCCTGATCGAATCGCGCATGGTCGGGCACAGGCGCCCATGCCGCGGAATCGAGAAGGGTGCTGATTCCGCCTCCACACTCTTGCACCAATCCATGTGCGAGTCCTGCCCCGTCATCGACCCAATCGGGCTCCGCTCCGTCTATGCCGCGACTCTGCGCCCTTCAATCATATCGCGGCCGAATTCGCAATCGGCCGATTGCGGCGGCCGCCCGCCTCGGCACCGACGAGCGGCCTGGCATGGTCGGCATCGTCGAGGGCACACGCTATATATGATATATGCAATTGCCGTTCCTCCGCTCGATCGGCTCAGTAGAGTTAACAAATAACGCGCGCATTCGCCATGTATACGAGCAGCGCCCAACTTGCGTTCAAAGAAATTGCCTGCTTCCTGGGCAGTGGTCCATCCCCGATCTTGGGGCCGGCTCACTTGGTCGATGAGGAGGCGGAACCGCGCGAGCCTATGGCCGCGGTGGCGATCGGCCGCCTGCCCCTGCTGCGGGACAGCGAACCGCATCCATGACGAGCTGCTTAGCGACGAGGTCTTCTGCAGACCGGCCGAAACGGAGGTGATGATCGGGGGGCGGGCAGAGAGGCAGGCCCGCGCAAAGCTCGAATGCGCCGTACGTTCAGACATGTCGTCCGGTTGGCCCCTTCGATTGAATGCCCAATAAATCCGACCCCAACGGGGCCAGCCTCTTCTTGACAGGCCGCGCTGCTGCAAATAAATTCTTGCCGCATAAATTATTCGTTCAAGACCATGGGTTCATTGCATATATCGACAGTTGTATATATTGGAGAAATTTAGCCATGCTCGACCAGATCGCACATTCGCCGAAGGAAAGACTGATCAGGCTGGTCGAACAGCTGATCGTGGGGCAGTCCGGTTTGCGGTCCGTTTCGGCCGAGGATTCGCTGACCGATATCGGCTTGAGCTCGATCAATATGGTCAATCTTATGCTGACGGTCGAAGCCGAGTTCGAACGTCATGATCCCGCAGTCGGACATCACGCCGGCCAATTTTCGATCGATTTCAACGATCGAAGCAATGCTCGCACGGCTCAGCGAGGCGGCGGCCGCCTAAGGCCGATCAATCTCAAGGAATGCTGATGCTGCGACGGCCGGGATCGAGGTGCCGATCACTTCCCGTGTGCCGACACGTCTGACCCTCAGCTCTCCGGCCGTCAAAACCGGTGCGTCTGCGATAGGATTTGCTGGTGGATTGTCGTATCGAGCGGGACGAAGGCGCCTGTGGCGCGGTCATCGACATAGAGCGCATCGCTTGTCGCCGCCGGATCGAAGCCCGCACGTGCAAGCTCGTGAAGCTTCGGCCGAAACGTCGCGGTCATATCGAATTCGCGACAGATGCGCAGGAAAACAGGCTGCGCGTAGTCGGGAAGGCGGGCCGAAAGGTCTCGGCGGAAGGCTACGAAATCGAAGCTCTCATCGATGATCAGTGCTGCCATGCCGGCACGACCCTCGGCGCCGGGAACCCGAACGCCATAAACGACAGCGGAAGCGACGCCCGAGCAGGCGGCGATCGCCGCCGTCACTTCGGCGGTGGAGACATTCTCGCCCTTCCAACGGAAGGTGTCGCCGAGCCGGTCGACAAAGTAGAAAAATCCTTGCTCATCCTGCCGCATCAGATCGCCGGAGCGATACCAGGCATCGCCGGGCGCGAAGAGATCGCGTAGGATCTTGCGCGCGGATGCTTCATCGTCGGCATAGCCCTCGAACCGGTTGCCGCTGGCGCCGGAGCGCTCATCCCGAATCCTCGCCACGGCCTCGCCGGCCTCGCCGGGCCGGCATCTAATGCCGAAGCCGTCCTCGCCACGGAGCGGTACGCCCGTCTCGACATCGACACTGGTCAACGCCACCGCGAAACGCTGTGCCAGGAACGGCGGAATCCGACCGATGGCGCCGGTCTTTCCTTCGCAATTATAGAGCGAGAAATTAGCTTCTGTAGCGGCGTAATATTCGAGGATTTCCGGAATCCGGAACCGGTCCTTGAACGTGTCCCATACATCGGCACGCAGCCCATTGCCGCAGCAGAGCCGCAGCCGATGCTGAGTATCCATCGGGTGCGGCGGGCTCTGAACCAGATAGCGGCAGAGCTCGCCGATATATTGGAAGAGGGTGCAATTCCAGCGGCACACCTCATCCCAGAAACGGCTGGCGGAGAAGCGGGGCCGGATGACGACGGAGCCTCCGGCCACAAGCGGCGCGCCGACGGCCACGACGCCGCCGATGCTGTGATACATCGGCAAGCAATTATACATCCGGTCTTCGGGTGTGATACCCATCATGCCGGCAAACCAGTGCGCCCATTGCATCACGCGCGCATGGCTGACATTGGCCGCCTTCGGCAGCCCGGTCGTACCGGATGTATAGATGAAGAGCGCACGGTCGGCGAGTGTGGGTGGCTCGAACTCTTCGCCGCCGAATGCGTCGCCGCTGTCGGACAGGATCTCCCGGTCAATTCGGGCGAAGCCGCGCTTGCTCTCGCCATGGACCCAGCAGCGGAGTTCCGGCGGCAGGGACGATAGGGCCTCGGCGAGCTCCGCTTCGAGCTCGGCTGCGACGATGACATGCCGTGCCCCTACGATCTTGATGGAGTGCGCCAGCCCTGCCGGCGCCAGGTTGCTGTTGACCAGCGCCACGACGCCGCCGATACGCACGATGCCCAGCCAGATCGCCACATAGGCCGGGCAGTTCGGCATGATGAGTGCTACCGCATCGCCGCGGCCGATCGCATGACGCAATGCCCAGCGTGCATATTTTCTGACGAGCGCGGCCAAGTCGGCATAGGTGAGCGATTCCGAGTCGGAGAGCAGGGCTGTCGCAGCACCTTGCCGGTCGGCGATTCGCTCGATCGCCACCGGCAGGGTGACGAGCGGATCCTTTCCGACCTGCGCTGTCATTTCGAGCGCGCGCATCCACGCCTTGAGAGGCCGCTTGCCGTTATTGCCGGGATCCGCCGTCATGCCTGCCGTCAGCCTCTCACACTCAAGCGTCGATCATTATTCCGTCTTGCGACGCGCCCGGAATCCGTGCTGTATCAATAGCTCCGCGATCAACTGGCACGATCCGGCCGGATCGATCGGCGCTGGTCTCGAGCGGGAATTGCCGGAGCACGACGATGCGCATCTTCGCCTTTCGCATGTTTATGGTGTTGTTCCTTGTCTCGGGACTTACGGCGTGCGGCTCGGGTGTATCGAGCCTGCCGCAGCTGCCAACTGCCGTTCTGGACAATTCATCCTATAAGCTGGGCCCGGGCGACAAGCTGTCATTGATCGTCTTCGGCGTAAAGGATCTCTCGGGCGAGGTTCAGGTGGCGGCCGAAGGTACCGTCGCCGTGCCGCTCGTCGACAATGTCAAGGCAGCCGGGCTTACAGTCGACGAGCTGGCCGAGGCTATTCGGCAAAAACTCATGAATGGCTTTGTGCGCGATCCGAAGGTTACGCTGCAGCTTGTGAGCTACCGGCCCTTCTTTATCCTGGGCGAGGTCAGATCGCCGGGCCAGTATGCTTTCATCCCGGGGATGACGGTCACCAATGCGGTGGTCCTGGCTGGCGGCTACACGCCGCGCGCCTATAAGGATGGGTTCAGCGTGACCCGGGGCGGTACCAACTATCGCGCCGACGAGACGAGCAAGATCCTGCCGGACGATGTGATCAATGTCAGCGAGCGTTATTTCTGACCCCGCATTGCCCCGAGCCGTCAATCTCGGCGCAATCGGGCATGGGCTCCGTTCGCGCAACCTCCGGTAGGATCCGCCGGTACCATCGAGTGAGAGACGCAGTTTGAACAAGGACCGGGCTGCTTTGACATTTCTGCAGCGCCGTGATTTTATCGTAAGGCTTCGCCATTTTGCGGCGAAGCTGCGATTTAGATTTGACCGAAAACCCATTCAAGGTTGTTTCGCTGACCTGCATTTCTATACATCAATAGCATATAGCCAGGGTTGACCATGACAATGCCTGAGGGCGAGATTCCTGACTCCATTGATCATCAGGCGAGCGTCGACGCCGATTTTCAACGCCGGGCCGATGCAGTCGCCGCGGTTGCCGCATCCCATGCCAATATCGTCGATCAGCAGGCGCGCTTCCCGTCGGAGGCGCTCGCTGCCATCCGCGAGCAGCGGCTGCTCGGCATCATGGTGCCCGTAGCACTGGGTGGGGAAGGCGCCAGCCTGTCCGACGCCGTCGATATCTGCTTCCGCCTCGGCCGCGCCTGCTCCTCGACGGCCATGATGTTCGCGATGCATCAGATCAAGGTCGCCTGCATCTTGCGGCACCGGCATGGCAGCGGCTGGCATGACCGGCTGCTGGAGCGGCTGTGCAGTGAGCAGCTGCTGTTCGCGTCCTCGACGACCGAGGGGCAGCAGGGCGGCAATCTGCGCGTGAGCGCCGCACCGATCGAATATCAGGACGAGCGGATCAGCCTCGAACGGCAGGGCACCGTGCTCTCCTACGGCGCGCAGGCGGATGCCATTGTCACGACCGCGCGCCGATCGCCTGATGCTGCCCCGTCGGACCAGGTTCTCGTCGTCTTCCTGAAGAACGACTACACGCTCGAGCCGATCATGTCCTGGGACACGATGGGCATGCGCGGCACTTGCAGCGCCGGCTTCAAGCTGGTGGCGTCGGGCGAGAAGGACCAGATCCTGCCCGATCCCTATGAGAAGATTCATGCCCAGACGATGGGGCCGGTGGCGCATCTCGCTTGGTCCGGCGTCTGGTCCGGCATCGCCGCCGGTGCTGTCGAGCGGGCCCGCACCTTCACGAGGCAGGCGGCCCGTCAAGCCAACGGCCAGTTGCCGCCGGGTGCCCCGCACTTCAGCAAGGCCAACGGCCAGCTTCGCGTGCTGCGCGACCTCGTCAGCTCGTCGCTGCGCCGATACGAGCAGGTCAAGGATGACGAGCGTGCGCTCGCCTCGCTCGAATTCCAGATGATGGTCAACATGACCAAGGTCGATGCATCCGAGATGGCGGTGTCGACCGTGATGAGCGCGCTCCGCGCCTGCGGACTGTCCGGCTATCGCAACGACACCGATTTCAGCATCGGCCGGATGTTGCGCGATGTGCTGTCCTCACCGCTTATGATCAACAATGACCGCATCCTGGCGAATATCGCGACCACGTCGCTGATGAGCGCGCCGCCCAGCTCCTTGAGAGATTGAAGGGGCGGGACTGGGCGCGATCATCTCGGGCAGCAATTCGACCGGAGGCGTAGAAATATGGGCGCAGGCACGACGAACGACGCTTCGAAGCAGCATCAGGATCCGCTCGACGCCATCGCGCCGGCGTTGTTCCGGTCGATGGGCGTCGATGGCGTCTATGCCCGCAGTGCCATCTATGAGCAGATCATCGAGCGGCTGGCGACGCTGATATCGAGCCATCGTGAACCGCAGATGGAGGTCATCCGGTTCCCGCCGGTGATGAGCCGGCACCAGCTCGAGAAATCCGGCTATCTCAGCAGCTTCCCCAATCTGCTTGGCTGCGTCTGCTCGCTGCACGGGACCGAGAAGGAGATCCGTGCGTCCGCGGATCGCTACGAGGCGGGCGGCGATTGGACCACGGGCCTGGCCCCGGCCGACCTCGTGCTCTCGCCCGCAGCCTGCTACCCGGTCTATCCGATCGCGGCCGAGCGCGGCCACGTCCCGACAAGCGGCCATTGGTTCGATGTCGCGGCCGATTGCTTTCGGCGCGAGCCGTCGCGTCATCTCGACCGGCTGCAATCCTTTCGGATGCGCGAATATGTCTGCATCGGGGCGCCCGATCTCATCAGTCAGTTTCGCGATCGCTGGATGGAAAAGGCCAAAGCCTTTGCCGAGGGGCTGGGCCTCGATTACACGATCGCCCCCGCGAGCGACCCGTTCTTTGGCCGGACCGGCCAGGTGATGGCCGTGGCGCAGCTTCAGCAATCCCTCAAGTTCGAGCTGCTGATCCCGGTGCGCTCGGTCGAGCAGCCGACTGCCTGCATGAGCTTCAATTATCACCGCGACCATTTTGGCTTGGTTTGGGGTCTCAATCATGCAGACGGCTCTGTCGCTCACACCGGCTGCGTCGCCTTCGGCATGGACCGGCTGGCCGTGGCGCTCTTCGCGAAGCATGGCGTCGAGCTTGCGAACTGGCCGGCCTCGGTACGCACAGCCCTCGCCCTCTAACGCCGGCTTCGTGCTTGCCTCTCCATCCGCATGCGCAGCGCCTGCTGCAGATGCTGTCCGTCAGCGGATCGGCGGCGGCGCCGGCGGATATTGACGCGCGGCGCCAAGCGTTCCGCGGCCTGATGCAGTTTTCCGGCCGGCTGGCGGAGGTTGGCGCCGTCGAAGATCGCGCGTTGCCCGGCCCCGCCGGCCCGATCGGCTGCCGGCTTTATACGCCGGATAGCATGTCGGACGGCCTGATGCCCGGTCTGGTCTTCTTCCATGGCGGCGGCCTTGTCGCCGGCAGCGTCGAGACGCACGATCCGCTCTGCCGCGCGCTCGCCAATGCCGGCCAGTGCCGCGTCATCTCGGTCGATTACCGGCTGGCACCGGAACATAAATTTCCGGCCGCGGCCGAGGATGCCCGCACTGCCTGGAGCTTGGTGCTCGAGCAGGCGGCCGAGCTCGGCCTCGACGCCGCCCGCCTCGGTGTTGCCGGCGATTCCGCGGGTGCCACCCTCGCCATCGGCACTTGCGTCGATGCTGGGCGGAGCGGCGGGCGGATGCCGGCGTTTCAGCTGCTGCTGTGCCCGATCACGGATTTCGCGGACGAGATGCCCTCGCGCGACGCATTCGCCAGCGGCTATCTGATCGACCGTGCGATGATCCGGGAGGATCTCCGCCACTATCTTCCGGCCGAGGTCGATGCGGCCGACCCGCGTATCTCGCCCTTGCGGCTCGATAGCTTCGCCGGCCTGCCGCAGGCCTTCATCCACACTGCGGAATTCGATCCTTTCCGGGACGAAGGCGAGGCTTATGCCGGAAAATTGCGCGATGCCGGCGTCGCCGTGGCCTATACTTGCCACCCCGGCATGGTTCACCTCTTCTACGCCATGCCCGGCGTGATTCCTTCCGCGCGCGAGGCGTTGACGCTGATCGGATCGCAAATCAGAGCAATGTTCGAGCCATAACCGCGCAGGAGGCCGCCATGACGCAGCGAAGCGACATCGAGAACTTGCTCCACGGCCTCTATGCGGCCCGTGTCAGAGGCGATCTTGCCGGGGTCCTTGCCTCGTTCACGCCTGGCGCTAAATTCGAGATCGCGGGTGCCAGCAACGCGAGCCCGATCTCGGTCGTTGCCCTCGGGATCGACGAGTTCCGTCCGTGGCTCTCGCTCATGATCAAGAGCTTCCGGCTCATCGATCACGTAACCCTGTCGATCCTGATCGATGGCGACGCGGCTGCCGTCCATTGGCGGGCGCGAATCGTGTCCAAGATCACCGGCGCCACGGTGCTGACCGAGTTCGTCGATCTTGTCCGGATCGAGAATGGGCGGATCGGTTCCTATACCGAATTCTTCGCGCCGCGCTAAGGCACGGGTAGCTATTGCAAAAAGAAATATTGCAAAAGCCAGATCGCAATAAATCCAAAAATCAGCGCAGGGAGAACGGTCCAAACGCTCAACGTAGCCGCCACGGCAACCGCGAGTGCCGCAAGCGGCAAGCCAAAAACCAGGGTGACGTACCGGCGCGGCCTATCCCGAAGCAAAAGTCCCCAGTTGATCAGGGTATATTGCCCGCTGCTCAGGATCTCGTTCGCCTTCGATTGCCATTTGGGTTCCGGCCGCGCGGTTCGCGTTGTTGGCGGGTCCGCCTTCCGGCCGATATCCTGCGCGCGTTCATAGCGGCGCGCCCAGGCGATCATCCGTTCCCGCGACCATATGACGAGCGTCTCGCGCGGCCGGATCTTGCCCTCGGCATGCAGCCGCCGCCTCTCCTCGCTGCCAACCAGGAATCCCGAGCGCAGATGAGCAACCTCCATATCGACAAGATAGGCCCCGTTATCGATATAGAAATCGCGCAGCCACGCGATATGCGGCGAAAATCTCTCCATGTCGGAAGAATAGAGCCACGACGCCGAAACGAGCCCTTTTATCTGGGGCTGCTGCTCCATGAACTGCACCATTCGATAGTGCGAGACCTCATTCTCTCGCTTGGACAGCGTCATGGTGTTGCCGCGCCAGTAATTCAGGTGAGGCATCATGATCGGGCCTAGGCTGCCCATTTCCCGGATCACGGCGCGCACAAGGCCCAGCAACGCGAGCGGATGGACCTTGAGGAACCAGGTTCGCGGCAGGTCCATGATGTCGAAGCTGATCTGGCCGGTATGGTACCGGCGCAGGGAAACGATCCGTGCCAGCTCCGAATAGGCGTCGCTCTTGTACTGGAAATACTTGCTCCAGCCTTCGGGACGCGTGGCGACGCGCCGGAAGGTGGCGCAAAATTGGCGATTCAGACTGTCGTGGATTTTAAGGGATTCGAGCTGGGGCAGTGCTGCCAGTGCCGCCTGCAGCATGCCGAAACGCTCGACTGCGCCGGCGGGCGCCCCCTGACACAGCTGCTCGAGCTCTTGACAGCAACGCGGCTCATCCGGAATGCCGCTCATGATCTCGATCCAGCGACGCGGCTCTTGCGGCAGTCCGGGGACCTGGGCAGCCAGGTCGGCGTACTCGGTTTCGAGCGCATGACGACAGAGTGATTCGACCGCCCGGATCTCGGTGGCCAAAGAAGGCTCACCCAGCTCCGATATCATCGATCTTTCCACGACTAAGCCCATCGCGGGATCTCACCCCAAAGTTCTCGCGCAGCGGTGCTCATCCCACCCGATAGCAGCTGGCCAAACACCAAAGCTTGTTGCCGGAGAGGCCGCGCCCCCGATCTCGATTGAAGATTCCAGCACAAGATCCATACTATGCCATCGCTGCGAACCGGGCCGGATCGCTCCCATCAATCCCAATTTTACTAGAGTCGCAGTATAGGAGCAAATGGTGTTCATGTCACCAGAAACTTGTCATTTAACAAACATAACAAGCGGGCCGTGTATGTTAATCTGATGAGGGAGGCAAAATTTAAGAAGTCAAAAACCTATCTTCGCCCGATGCGAGATTGACCGGGAAAGTCCAGATATTGACTGAGATTTACTGTTAGCTTTCCGTCAGGCAACGCTAGATCAATGAACTCTCCACTTATATCAGCGGCGGCCGACCGCCAGGCCCCGCATATCGAAAATATCTCATTCAGTGCTATGATTTATCGTGATAAATGCTCTGTCTCTCCGGCGAAAGGCGGCCTCGGTTAGCGCTGAAGTAGAGGCCACCCATCATTTCGAGTCGAGATTTTAAAACAGCTTTAATTAAGCATACCTACCCGCTTATCGGAAGATTGTAATTTAACCAAAATTTAATCTTTAGAGGCGGGACCGTCGGGGGCGCTCGCGTTGAGCGAGATTCAAATAAACTTAAACAACCGAATAACGGAGCGCCGCAGCAGAATTAGTAAGATAGCGTCCAGCCTCGGCTAACATCATGCTTCCGCGGCGCGCACAGAGTCGCCGGCCTGCATGGTGGTGCCGCTCGGGAGCCGCCCCTTGGGGAAGAGCTCGATGATGTCCGTCTCCACCATCGACGGCGCGTCCCGGGCCGGCTCCCCCGTCACGGCGGCACGCAACGCTTCGGGCGGATCGGCACCTGGCCCCAGCCGCAGATGACAGGTCTGGGTGGCGCGGGCATTGAGCTCGATCAAGACGAAGCGCCCTGTCTTCTCCTCGAGAATGAAATCGAAGCCGACCAGCCCCGAGAGCCCTAATCTCCTGACCAGGCGTCGACATATGTCGCGCATCGGCTGATCGCGCAGCAGCCGGATTATCGTGGACGAGCCGGTAGGCCCCTGCGTTTCCAGGGCGGCGGCCTCGACGCAGGCGAGCAGCTCTCCCCGCCATGCGGCGACGGCGCAGTTGGCCGGCACGCCGGCGATAGCGGATTGTAGGCTGATGTCCAGCGATGCGCGCCGAAGCGGCAGGCGCGTCATGTCGCGGTGCAGGGCGATGCGCCAAGCCAGGCGGGGCAGACCGAGAAAGCTGCGCAGGCGCCGATAGGTTTGCGCGCATTCTTCGGCCGTTTCGACCCGGACGACACCGGCACCGCCCCAGAATGCGTCAATCTTGACGTAACCCGGCAATCCAAGCCGTTCCAATGACGATTCGACATCGCGCTCCGATGCCAGGCGCAGGGTTGGCGCCACGGCGACACCTTCCTCCACAGCGATCTCGCCAAGGGCGACCCGCGACAGGGTCTTTCCGAAATTCTCGGCTGCTCCGAGCGAGCGCTCGATGAGATCGCGGAGCGCCGGATTGCGGCGGTGCAGCTCGTGCAGCAGCAGCACGATGGTCTCGTCGGCGGCAATGACGATATCCGGCGCCAGCGAGGCAATGGCCGCCACGAGCGAGCGGGACGGCCGGAGGCCGCTCAGCACGATGCGTTTGCATACCAAGGTGACATGCTCGATCGGATGGCCCGCTGGTACGACAAGCCCGACCTCGAAACCGACCGAGCTTAGCGCCTTCGCCAGCTCGACGGTGGAGATCCATCGGCAAGCTGAAGCGATTAGCGCTATCGGCCGCCGAGCCTCGTTTGTCATGGCGATGAATTCTCACCCGCAGCATCCGCGATGAGAGTCGGCCGAGCCGCCTGGATGGCGGTCCGCCCCCGGGCTGCAAGGTGTCGGGCGATGCGAGGGGCTACCCAATCGGAGCCGCAAGCAAAGCGCATGACGGGCCCGAAGCTGTTGGTCGCGACCGGGCCGACGAAATAAAGGCCCGGAACCGAGGATTCGAAGTGGCTCGAGAGCAGCGGGGCGGAGCCGGTGCGGCGGATCGCCGAGCGAAGCTCCGGCGCGATCGGGCTTATGCGGTCAAGATCGGCCTGATACCCGGTCGCTGCGATCACATGGTCTTGCGTCAACTCTCTTTCTTCGCCATCGCTGTTCGTGATGACGAGCTTCACGCGGTCGTCGCGAACGGAGGCCGACTTGACGGTGAAGCCGAGATGAAACGGAAAGCGGCCCTCGACGCGATCACGCACGAACCAGCCGGGCGCTGGGCCAAGCTCCCGCTTCGCCTGGCGCAGCCGGAGCCATTCCGGCAACTGCCGATAGACTGCCGGGGCCTTGGTATAGAAGACCGATCGCCATCCCGGTCCGATTTCAGTTCGCGGAGCATGGAGCCGATCCGAAAGCGAACGCTTGTCCGGCGCTTTGTCATGAAAGGCGATGACGGATCGCCGGGCCACAAGCTGGACCTCGGCACCGGCCTCATGCAGCAGCATGGCGGTGTCGAGCGCGGAAGCGCCGGCGCCGATCACCGTCACGGACCTGCCGCGGAATTTGCCGAGCTGGTGATGCTCGCCGCTATGCGATAGGAGCTCGGGCGGCAACCCGGCGAATTCCGGCGGCAGATAGCGGAAATAGGTAATTCCCACGGCGACGATGACGCGCCGGGCCGCGATGGCCGAGTCATCCGCCAGGCGAAGCGAAAAGCCGTCGCCATCCCGCTCCACGCTCGAGACGGCGCGGGGGTCGAGATGCGGAACGGCGCCCGCCTGGAAATCGAGCGCATAATCGATAAAGGTCTGGAGCGGCACCGGCAGGCCGAAATCCCGATACGGCAAGTTCCGCTGCGCGCAATAGGCACCCAACGTCAAGCGGCGATCAGGATCCCGGAGATTCGAGGCGAAACCTTCGGATTTCAAATGCATGCCGGCGGGCATAGCCTCGCGCCAAGTCTGCATGGGGGGCCCGAAGATGGCGTGATCGATTCCTGCGCCCTGCAAACACGCGGAGCAGGACAATCCGTATGGCCCGGCACCGATAATTGCCACGTCAGTCAATGTCGAATTCTCCAATGTCACTGGGAGGTAACTATTTGAGAGATAACTGTTAAAAAATAGCAAGAAACTGACCGTGCGATGGTACCACATTGGCATCTATGGTCAACTTAACAGCTTTTACAGAGATGCTGCTCTATGTGGACTCACCTATACCACAGCGTGCAGGCGCGCTCTCGAAGCTCCGCTATCCGGCAACAGGGAAAGAGGACCTGATGGGGGGATCACATTGTCTTGCCATCATTTTCGAAGCGGTGGACTTTGCAGGCAAGTGGCCACACGATCAGAGTGCCGACGCAACCTAGCAGCAACTTAACAGGGGATCGGGGATGTCAGGGGGACCACGGAGCTACGCGGTGCGTTTCGCTGCGGCCGCCACCGTCGCGATGCTTGGGCCCGGTGCCGGCGCTCATGCCCAAGTCGCTCAGCCGGAGGCGGTCAAGGACCTCGTTTCGCCTGCCGCAGAGCCCGAGCAATCGGGTCTCGGGGCACGCTTCGGCAGTTTTATTCTTTCGCCGTCGCTCGATGTGGGAGAGGAGTTCGAGAACAACGTCTTCAGCACGAATAGCGATACGCACTCCGACTTCGTTACCGTCGTGCGCCCCGCCTTCGATCTCGTGTCGGACTGGAATGTCCATGCGATCGCACTTCACGCCGAAGGTGATGTGCGCCAATACAGCAAATTTTCGGGCGAAAATGCCGGCGACGTCATCGTCAGCGGCCAAGGCCGGCTCGACATCTCGAATGGCCAATATTTCATGGTCAACGCCGGGTACCAAAACCTGCAAGAGCCGCGATCTTCTCCTGATTCGATCGAGGCCGTCCGGCTCGCCGGCGGAACCATCGCCAGTCAGCCGACGCCGTTCACGATCCTCTCCGGGGACTTTCGCTATATCTATTCGCCTGGCCTCATAAAGCTCGAGCTCGATGGCAGCGTCTTCGACTATGAGTTCACCAATACCCCGACGGTCGGTGGCGGCGAAGCGATCAACAGTGACCGAAATCGTGCGGAGTATACTGTAACCCCAAAGATAGGCTATGAATTCTGGCCAGGATACCAAGTATATGTTCAGGCATCGGGCGATAGTCGCCAATATGATTCGAAGTTTGACGCAACACCAGAACGGCTCGAGCGCGATTCCACGGGGTATGCTACGGCGGTCGGTGTTGATTTTGCCGCGAGCGCGTTGTTAACGGGAACGTTTTTCGCCGGATATCAAAGCCAATTTTATGAAGATCCCAGGCTGAGCACGATTCAAGGCGCGTATTTTGGCGGCTCTCTGACCTGGACCGCCACCAATTCCACGGCGATCAAGGTTAGCCTGTCGAGGCAGATCTTGGAGACCATCGTGATCGGCAGCTCTGGATTTTGGGATACGCAGCTGTCCTTGAATGTTGATCAGGTATTGTTCGAAGGTTTGCACGTGAACGGCTCATTCTCTTACAACGACAGCGATTACAAGGGATTGGTGCTGACTGATAACCAATATGATGCGAAGGCCGGCCTGATCTGGACCATCAACCGGTATCTCGATTTGGATGCATCGGCCGAATGGCTGCACCAAAGCTCCAGTCAGCCGCTCGGCGGCTTCGACCAGGAAATCGTTCAGCTCGGCGTTAAGGTACGCCTCTGACGCCTGGTATCGTCGCCCGTGGCCGACCTGCTCATGTGTCGGTATCGGCAGAGGCTTTGAGCGCCGGCGGCATAAGCGAGCCGTCGGTACGGTTCGTTTCCATCGGGATCCCGATGAAGTCTGCCGCGCTTCGGTAAAACTCAGCGACGCGCTTCGGCAGGAGGAATTGATTGGCACGGGCAATGGCGCCTGACGAGAGTGCCGTCAGCCGTGCCGGTTCGGTCAGAAGCCCGTACATCTCATCCGCCATTTTAAGCGCAACCTGCTCGGTATTGAGGCCTGCGGTGCCGACGATGACCCCCGATTCCGGTGTTGCGATCAGCCGCGGACCGCCGAGATCGAGGCACATTACCGGCAAGCCGCGGGACAAGGCTTCGATCACCACGTTGCCGCTGCTGTCGTGCAGGCTTGGGAAAACAAAGAGATTATGGCTGAGATACAAATCGAACAGCTGCTGCTGCGGCAGCCATGAAATGAATTCGATCTTGTCCTGAAGACCGCAGGCGGCGGCCTCGGCCTTGAGACGAGCCTCCTCCGGACCGCGGCCGACGATGGTGAGCCGTGCCTCAGGCATGCGCGGCGACAGTTGGGCGAAGGCGCGCAGCGCGATATGCGTCCCCTTCCAATAGATCAGACGCCCGGCAAAAAGCAGCCGCGGCGGCATTTGCCAGGAGCTTCGGGGCTTGCCGATTTGATCGGGGTATAAACCGAGCTCGATGAATTCGAGCGATTTCTGCTGCATCGATCGGGTCAAGAGCTGGCGCGTCTCGGGCGTCTTGACGAAAATGACGGCGGCGCCGTCGAGCCCGCCGCGCACGAGAGGGTTCATGGTGATCGTCGCGTTCGACAGGTCGCGGATCCACTCGGTCAGCTTAGCCTTGGGATGAAAGCCGTCGCGAAGGCCTGGCGGCGAGGTCTCTCCGCCGCCGACCGGCCCGACGATCAGCGGCACGCCAAGCGCTGCCATGAAGGTCTGCGCGCGGACGCCGCCCCAGGTGAGATGATGGACAGCGTCAAATCCGACCTGCTTCTGCAGCGCTTTCGCGTGACTGAGGGCCTTCAGTTGCCATAACAAATTGTAGGTTCTTTCCCATTTGGGCTCCGTTCCCTGCTGAAGCGGCCAAAATCCGATCTCGGGAAAGCTCCAATGAATGCCGCCAAGGCTCGGATCGGCCTGGCAAGCCGCCGCGATCGCCTGCTGATGCGCCGGCGACACGAGTGCCGAGACCTGATGCCCCTGCCGATGCGCCTCGGTCACCCAATTCCAGCCTATCGCATGCTCGGAGCCGCGGTTGGGAGCACAAGCATATGTAGAAATCAACAGCTTCATCGACTATCCTCGAAAGATCGCGCCCAACCTATTCCGTTCGAGCCAGGTGTGCTCTCTACTCGTGTTCGACGCAGCCCGGGCGCCGGAACGCCGCACTGCGAGACTTTCATCTCGCTAGGCCGAGAACTATTGGCCAAGAAGGCATTTATTTGCTAATTGTGGAATATCATTAAAAGCAGATGAACGTTAAATGCATTCAGATGGCAAAAAGATTATAGGGAAACGTGATTCGCGCGCGATGCGAAGTGACACCATCGCCGTGCATGGCGGCTACGAGGTCGAGCCCACGACGAAGGCTGTCGCGGTACCGATTTATCAAACCGTCGCCTACGCCTTCGATAGTGCGGATCATGGGGCGGCGCTCTTCGATCTTGAGGCCGAAGGGTATCGCTATACGAGAATAGCAAACCCGACCACGGATGTTCTGGAGCGGCGCGTAGCGGCGCTCGAGGGTGGTGTGGGCGCGCTCGCCGTCGCCTCCGGTCAGGCCGCCATGCACTTTGCCGTGCTCAATGTCGCCGAAAAAGGCGGCAAGATCGTCTCCGTGCCGCAGCTCTACGGCACGACCCACACCCTGTTCGCCCACATCCTGCCGAAGCTCGGCATCAAGGTCGATTTCGCCGCCTCGGATGCGCCGGAGGCGATCGAAGCGCTGATCGACCAGGATACCAAGGCCGTGTTCTGCGAAAGCGTCGGCAATCCGGCTGGCAATATCTGCGATATCGAGGCGCTGGCGGATGTTGCGCACAAGCACGGCGTGCCGCTGATCGTGGATAACACGGTGGCGACGCCCCTCCTGCTGCGCCCGTTCGACTACGGTGCCGACGTCATCGTCCATTCGCTGACGAAATTCATGGGCGGCCATGGCACGACGCTGGGGGGTGCCATCGTCGATAGCGGCAATTTCCCCTGGGGGGAGCACGCTCAGCGCTTCCCGATGTTCAACGAACCCGACCAATCCTATCACGGCATGGTTTATAAGGATTTCTACGGGCGCGAAGCCTATATCGCCCGCTGCCGCAGCGTGTTTCAAAGAACCATGGGCTCGGTCCTGTCGCCGCTGAGCGCTTTCCTGCTGCTGCAGGGCATCGAGACCGTCGCAGTCCGGCTCGATCGCCATGTCGAGAATGCGCGCAAGGTGGCGGAGTTCCTGCGCGAGGATCCGCGTGTCGCGTCGGTGAATTACGTCGGATTTCCGGACAACCCTTATTATGGGCTGATGAAGAAATATCTGGCCGGGCGCCCCTGCGCGCTGCTCACCTTCGGCGTGCGCGGCGGATACGAGGCGGGCAAGCGCTTTTACGATGCGCTGAAGCTGGTGACGCGGCTCGTCAATCTCGGCGATGCCAAGTCGCTGGCTTGCCATCCGGCCTCGACGACCCACCGGCAAATGTCACCGGACGAGCAGCGAAACGCGGGTGTCACGCCGGAATTGATCCGGCTCAGCATTGGGATCGAGCATTCGGACGACATTATCGCCGATCTCGATCAGGCCTTGGCCGCGGCCGCCGGTCTATAACGAGAAAAGAGGGCGCAGGGGTAAGCAGTCATTTAATTTCAGGGCGAAAGATTATGATCAAAGACTCCATTTTGACGAAGTCGCCAACATCCCGAACCGACAAAGACCGGATTGTGATCGGTCTCGTCAACAACATGCCGGACACGGCACTGCGTACGACGGAGCGGCAATTCAGCGAGCTCCTCGCGGCGGCAGGCGGCGATACGATCGAGCTCAAGATTTACGCACTGCAGGACGTACCCCGCTCCGACACGGCCAAGGCCTATATCAGCGAGCATTATGAGCAGATCGACGCGCTCCTGGATCGGCGCATCGACGGGCTGATCGTGACCGGGACTTCACCGCGCGCGCCCAATCTTGCGGACGAGCCTTATTGGGCGAGTTTCACCAAGCTCATCGATTGGGCCGACGAGAACACGGAATCCACAGTTTGGTCCTGCCTCGCAGCCCATGCCGCCGTGCTGCATCTCGACGGTGTCGCGCGCCAGCCCTTTCGCGAAAAGCTTTCGGGCGTGTTTGTCGCCAAGGCGGCGATGCCGCATGCCCTGACCGCCGGATTCCCGGCCCGCTGGTATGTCCCGCAATCGCGCTACAACGATCTGCCGCAGGCACCGCTCGAGGCGAGCGGTTACCGGGTTCTGTCGCGCTCGAGCCGCATCGGCGTCGACATGTTCGTAAAGCAATACCGGAGCCTGTTTGTCTTCCTTCAAGGCCATCCGGAATATGATCCCGGCGCGCTGATGCGCGAATACCGTCGGGACGTGACGAATTTCCTCAATGGCGAGCGGGACGCCTATCCCGCCATGCCGCGCAACTATTTCGATGCCGATGCGCGGGCAGCCCTCGAGGCATTTCGCCGGCGTGCCGAGTCCGATCGTGCGCCCGACCTGCTGGCGGGGCTGCCGATCGGCAAGGAGGAGAGGCTTGCGCATCGCTGGCGCAGCCCGGCGGTGCGGGTTTACCGGAACTGGCTGGCCTATCTGGCGGAACGAAAGGCGTTCCGTGCCGGTGCCTCCAGGGGCGCGGCCGGGCATGCCGCCCATGTGGAGCGCCCGACGCCGGCGCTCCAGCACAGCCGCTGAAGGGTAGGCGCTTGTCGGTTGCTAATCGGTCTCCGCTGTTTCCGCCGCGGGCGGATCGCGAGCATTGGGATGATTTTCTCACCAGGGCGCTTGCGGATGCGCAGGAGCGCGTGGCCCGCGGCCCAGTCGTGCCGCGGCTCGATTTCGACGCGTTCAGGCAGCAGCTTGCCGAATTCGACTATCAGGCGCCGCGCGCGCTCGATGACGTGCTGTCCTGGACGATCGCTCAGCTCGAGCACGGCATCGTCCACATAACGCATCCGCGATATTTCGGCCTGTTCAACCCGGGCCCGACATTTCCGGCCCAATGTGCCGATCGAATCGCCGCGGTGTTCAATCCACAGCTGGCGACCATGACCACCTCGCCGACCGCGGTCGAGATCGAGAATCATGTGATCCGCGCGGTCGCCCGGCGCGCCGGCTTCCCGGCGGAGGCCGGTGGCCATTTCACGACCGGCGGCTCGGAAGCGAATTACACGGCACTTCTCTGCGCACTGACGCGCGCGCATCCGGGCTTTGCGGCGGACGGCGCTCGGGCCTATTCGGGCGCGCCGCTCCTCTATGTTTCGAAGGAATGCCATCTGGCCTGGATCAAGATCGCGCATCAGATCGGCATCGGCCGCAACGCGGTCCGGTTCGTGCCGACGGACGGCACGGGCCGGATGGATCTGCAGGCCTTGGAGACGATGCTCGCGGCGGACCGCGGTGAAGGCCGTGTCCCGGTCATGATCGTCGCCACTGCGGGTACGACCAATGCCGGCATGGTCGACCCCCTGACGCCCAGCGCCGATCTCGCCCGCCGTCACGGTCTCTGGTTCCATGTCGATGCGGCCTGGGGCGGTGCGGCGATCGCGTCCGACCGGTTCCGCGATGTGCTGGCGGGGATCGAAGCGGCCGATTCAATTACGATCGACGCCCATAAATGGTTCGCGACCACGATGGGCTGCGGCATGATCCTGGTACGGCATGCGCCGTTGCTGTCGGCAGTGTTCCAGGTTTCCGCCGACTTCATGCCCTCCAATATCATCAGTGCCGATCCCTATGTGACCACGGCACAATGGTCGCGCCGGTTCCTGGGGTTGCGCCTGTTTCTCTCGCTCGCGACAGCGGGCTGGGCCGGCTACGGCGATCATATCGAGCGATCGATCGGACTCATCGCGCTGCTGAAGGATGCGCTGGTCGCCAAAGGATGGCGGATTGCGAACGAGTCTCGCCTGGCGGTGCTGTGCTTCGAGCCGCCAGCCGGCCGAGGCGATAGCCGAGCGATTGTCCGGAAGGTCGTCGAATTCAGGGGCGGCCTGGGTGTCGGTGGCGACGTTTGAAGGGCGGCCGGTCATCCGGGCTTGCGTCACCCATGGCGAGGCGACCGGAGAAGATGTGGCGAAGCTTGTCGCTGCTCTCGAGGATGCTTCAAGGGCCACCGCCTAGACCCCGAACAGTGGCCGCGCGAGGCTGAAGCAGGCCTTCTCCAGTGGATCCGCCGTGGCCTGCCCCATGAAGTGGCAGGCCACGGGTTTCCGCGTCAGCCGGAAAAGGCAGTGGGATGGAGCGTCGCGGTGATCTTGGCCGACTTGGGTGCGATATAGCGCTTGAGCTTCAGGAAGTGCTTTTCAATGCCGTGCCACGACAGTGCCGCAAAAGCCGCAGTCGCAAATATCGCCAGCGGGGCGGCCACGACCAGATTTTGATGCAGGCCGGGGAAGCACGCCACGAGCGACTGAGTCACCGGGAAGCCGTAGAGATAGATGCCGTATGAGTAGTCGCCGGATTTGATAAGAGCGAACTTCGGGAACGGGAACAGGCCGATAAAAGCCGTGATGTAGGTCAGCAAAACCGGATAAAGGAAGACTGTTTTCGATGACAGCATCAGAACATAGCAAATGACGGCCGCGGTGAGGAACAGCGCCTCGTGAAACACGATCTTGTCGCGCCACAGGAACACCAGCACGCCGGATACAAAGTAATATACCAGAGTCGGCCCCTCTACCTGCGCCGGAACAACCTGGAAGTCATAGACCAGGCTCGCGTAAATCAGTGCCGCCGTCGCGATCCCGAACAATATCGTCAGAACCTTGCGATTATAGAGGATGCTGGTAACGATCATGATCGACATGACGATATAGCACTGCAATTCCCACGGCAGGGTCCACAGATTCGAGTTAACGATGTCCGTGGTATTGTGCGTAAATACGCCAGGCAGTTTGAAATGAATGTCGCCAAGGATGTTGAGGAAGTAACTCCAGAAGGTCGGCGAAGAGTAATATTCGGATGACGGTAGATCGGTGAAGATCGCGCCGAGGATGATCGCCGACAGCGTTACTTCGACGAACAGGGCCGGCAGCAGCCTCAGGACGCGCAAGCCAAGGAAAGGGATTAGCCGTCGGGTTCTGAGCGCGCTTCCCGTAACCAGGAAGCCGCTCAGCGCAAAGAACATCGGCAAATAAGACAGGGTAATCGGCCGAGCCAGGCCGACGAGCTGATGTGTGCCGGGATCATTCACCGTGCTGGTCGCCTGCGCCAGCTGGGACGCAGTGTCCGCGTTGATATGGAAAATAAAATTCAAGATGGACGTCGTAACGCCGCTGGTGCCGACGATCCAAGAACAGTGACTCATCAGAATGAGGGTGGCCAGGGCCAGCCGCAATATGTCGAAACCTCGGCCGGCGCCGCGGTTATCATCAAGAATCGTCTCAAACGTGGCACCCCGATAGCGTAAATATGTTGCCATCATCGTGGGGCGGTTCGGCTCACGCGAGAAATGCGATGGGATACTGTTATCTTGCGAGACTGCCGCCTCAGGGGTCGACGTGAGTGTAGGCTTTGCCATCTTCGGGCTCCGTCAATTCGTTATGAACCACTCCGGTTTGCGGAAGGCTGTTTATGTAAGTCACGCCGCCATAGCGGCGTGTTCAATCTCGGCACAATAGCGTAATTCAGCTTCGGCCGACGGGATTTTACCGATCGGTTCGAGCGGGCGGCAACGGCTTGGTCTGTAGGTCGGTGGCCTGGGTCGATCAAAATATCGACATCCGCCCGATCGTTCGGTTTGACATGAGAAACCGTAGGGTTGGTGGTGATAGAACGCCACGAAGACAAATATAACGTAGCGATGACCGCATCGGGTACAGCGTATGTCAAACAGCATATCCGCCGCGGCGCGCGTCCGCCCGGCCGACAAATCTTCAATGCTTTGAGCGAGATTCTTCTGATCTCATCGGGGTTGCGAAACAGAGGAATTTTACCTATGCTGCCATAGATTTGATTAAGACATTATCATCAATGGCTTAAGGCGACAAGGATGATAAGGACTGTGCGATCTCTCCGACCTTCGCACACGAGGCTAAGCGCCGCTTGACCGTGCGGACCCGCTGCGGTTCGTGCAGCCGAACGGGTGAGTATGGCAAACTGTCGTTCGACCGATGGGTGGCCCATGGAATATGGACGGGTCGGAGGATGAGGGTTCCATGACGATCGCAAAGCAATTCGCAGCCATCTGCATCTTGGCCGGCCTCGCCGCATTCTCGATCGGGCGTGCCCATGCCGATATAGCCAGTGCCGAGGCACCCGGACCAAGTGCGGCATTTTTTGCGAAGCCGTTCTATAGCTGCGTCAAGAATTTCTATGTCGGCACCACCGGCAAGGACTCCAACCCGGGTACGCAGACAGCCCCCTGGGCGACCATCCAGCACGCGGATAGCGCCGATCGGGCCGGCGGCGATTGCGTCAACGTGGCGCCCGGCACCTATCAAGCCAATGTGCTGCTCACCCATGGTGGCGACGCACCGACGCCGAGCGGCTATGTCGTCTATCGCTGTCAGACGCTCGACGGCTGCCATGTCCTGGCGCCGGGCGGCGGCCATCTCTGGGGTATCAAGCAGCCGGCGAACTTCGTCGTCGTCGACGGGTTCGAGCTCGACGGCAACAACGCGCTCCAGACCGACGGTGCCGCCGATGCCTGCATCGCCAGCGACGGCGACACCTACGGCACCGGCAATTCGAGCCACCATATCTGGGTGCTCAATAGCATCGCGCATCATTGTGCTCTGGGCGGCATCGGCTTCAATAATAAAGAGTGGTATTACATCATTCACAATACCGTCTATCACGATGCCTGGAGCTCCGGATACCAGGGCTCGGGCATCGGGCTTGTGGTCGTGCAATGCATCGAGGCCGGCCATGTGTCGTGTGCGTCGGGCAAGAGCTATGCCGGTAGCACCGGCACTTATACGCCCTCAGGCATGGACACGGCGCCATACGATCCCGCTGCCGGCGTTTACACGCCGTTTCACATCGTTGTCGCGTGGAACAATGCCTACGACAACAAGCTCGCGGCGAGTAATCCGGTCAAGTGCGGCGCCCATACCGACGGCAACGGCATCATCATCGACACCTTCCTCGATGAGACCACGGCCTCGATCGTCTATCCTTTCCAGACGCTCGTCATGGGCAACATCGCCCACGCCAATGGCGGGCGCGGCATCCACGTGTTCCGGGCCTCCAATGTCACCGTCGCCAACAACACGGCCTATGCCAACGGCACGGATACCTGCATGAACAGCTATGGTCTGGCCGATCTCAGCCAGGCCGGTGGCTCCAACAATGTCTGGATCAACAACATCGCCCAGTCGGTCATGACCACCACCAATCCGGGCTGCAGTGGTCAGGTCACCGGCAAGACGCTGTGCGGCGCCAACAACGTCCCGCTGATCGCCGGCGACTCCGCCGGCGTCACCGACAATAACAATACCTTCGTCAACAACATCACCTATGGCGGTATCGGCGCCGGCCCCTTGACCACCAAGGATACCGGCGTGGGGCTGTACCGAAAAGACGCGGATTACTTCTCCTGCGACAAAAACAAGTGTAACACCGACCCCATGTTCGCCGGCCCTGCCAACAATAATTTCGCCCTGCAAGCAGGCAGTCCGGCGATCGGTCATGGCCAATCACAGAGCTACCTCCCGAGTTCCGCGGTCGACGTGGGCGCCTGCTCAAGCGCCCTTAAAAGCTGTCCATAGAGTGAACCGGCCTTGAAGAGAGTGCTTCCCCAACCGTCAAGATGGCGAGGTCTGAGTCCGAGTTTGCTCGGAACGAGCAAGACGACCGAATTCACTTTGGCCGGCATCAACGCGCTGCGTCCGGTGCCTTGATATGTTTCGTTGGTATCAGATCCCGGCGGCGATCTTTATTCTGACTGGGCTCGAGGCTTTCAACATCCTCGATCGCATGTTGTATGGCGAATGGTTCGGCAAGCCGGGCAACAAGCTGACGCAGGGCCTGCTCCTGCTTTTCATCATGTCCAGCTTCGTACTCTTTGCACGGGGACGGCGGCGGATCAGAGCCTTCAAAACCGGGGTCGCGCTTGTCGCTGTCCTGGTCAGCTTGATGGCCTGTTCCGTCCTGTGGTCGATCGAGCCGCCGACGACGATACGATATACGTTTCTCTACGGTGTCGTGGTCGCGGGATCAATCGGACTGGTGACCAATTTTACCGCCGACGAATTTATGAAGCTGTTCGCCTGGCTATGCTTCCTGACCGCTGTCGCGTCATTCGCCTTGCTTGCCGTCGCTCCCGGCTATGCCGCAATGGACACCGGCGGATTCCGCGGAATTTTCTCGCAGAAGAATATCCTCGGCGAAGCCATGGCGATGGGGGTGATCACCGCCCTTCACGGGCTGGAATCGTCGAAAACGGGGCGGTGGCGCTACTATGTCTTCATCGGTGTCGACACCCTCGGCGTGATCGCGTCGGAATCGACGACATCCCTCCTGACGATATTCGGCTGCTGCAGCGTCTACGCCCTCATGGCGCTCAGCCGAAAGGGGCCGGCGGGCCGCTCCGCGTCGATCATGGCGTGCATCCTGTTGGTTCCGGCCATGATTTTTGGCCTCTTTTTCTCCGACACGCTGTTCGAGCTCCTCGGCAAGGACCCGACGCTGACCGGGCGCTCCGTGATCTGGAGCTATGTGATCAACTATATCTTCCAAAAGCCCTTGTTCGGATGGGGTTACGAAGGATTTTGGTCGGTCAGCAGTGCGCCGGCGCTCGAAATCGCCGATGCCATCCACTGGTTTTCTCCCCAGGCCCACAACGGGCTTCTCGAAATCCTGATCCATCTGGGCCTGGTCGGAGCGGCCATCTACATCTCGATGCTGGTGAGAACCGCTTACCTGGCTCTGCAATGCCTTCGGACATCGGAGCGGGACCGAGCGTTGGGGATTTCATCCTTGCTGCTGTGCGGCGCCATCGTCGTCGGCGGAGTCAGCGAAACCGTCCTGATTCATCCGTTCGAGGCGTCGACGAGCATATTCTTCGCGATGGGCTTCTTCTGCGAACGGGCTGTGCGAGCGTCGCGCCTGCGCCGGCACGCGGTCCCGCAGCGGCAAGTTCCCCGCATGACGCGGTTTCAAGTGCGGCAGACACCAAGCTGATTGGCGGCGGCCTTCCGATCGATCTACAGATCCATGATGCCGTCCCGGGACGGGGATGGTTTGCTAAGCCATTTGGCTTCGGCGTCTCGGGAGACGGTGAGGAGCAGCCCCTATGCTGCGGGTCGCGCCCGACGGCGAGCGTATGTCCAGGATACGGCAGGACGCCCGCGGAATGGGTCTACGGCCGCACGTGGTGGACCTGATCGGGCATCGTGCTTCGTATCGAGCCGGGTAAATTTGTGCCCATGAATGAATCGAGCAACGCCGGTTGGGCGTTGCTCGTCAAGGAAAACAGATCTTTGTCGCTTGCTGGCCAGCTTGACCGAACATTTCGGCCAAGCTGGCAGCGTTTCTTATGCGTCTTGCAAGGTCGACCCTGTCGTGTCCGTCACGGGCATGTCGAGAAGGTGCTGGAGCATGCGCCGGCATCGACGGCGGAAGCCGGCATGTAGTTCTGAACCTGACCGTAACCGATCGCCGGGCTGCCCGTCTGCAGGGCGAAATTGTCCGAGGCCGGCCCGACCAACATCGGGTTCGTATTCGTCTTGTTGTTGGTGGTCGAGTAGGCAGCGATGTCGTTGCCATAGAGCCCCAGGCCGGTGCTTCCGGAGGTCAGCTGGCCGGCGCCGACACCACCGTAGGTGATGTTGTTGACGAAGGTGTTGTTGCTGTCGGTGATGCCCGCGGAAGAACCGGCGATCAGCGGGACGTTGTTGGCACCGCACAGTGTCGTGCCGCTGACCTGACCGCTGCAACCCGGGTTGGAGGCGGTCACGACCGACTGGGCAATGTTGTTGATCCAGACATTGTTGGCGCCGCCGGCCTGGCTGAGATCGGCCAGACCATAGCTGTTCATGCAAGTGTCCGTGCCGTTGGCATAGGCCGTGTTGTTGGCGACCGTGACGTTGGAGCTACGGAATACATGGAGACCGCGGCCGCCATTGTTATGGGAAGTGTTGCCCATCAGAAGCGTCTGGTAGGGGAAGACGATGGTGGCGGTGGTCTCATCGAGGAAGGTGTCCATGATGATGCCGTTGCCGTCGGTGTGGGCGCCGCAACCGACCGGATTATTCGGCGCGATTTCGTTGTCGTAGACTTCATTTGCGTAGATGACGTTATGGAACGGCGGGGCGTAGGTCAGGTCCATGCCCGAGGGTGTGTAAGTACCGGTGCCACCGGCATAAGTGCTGCCTGAAGCGCAGGATGCATTGCCGGCCTCGATGCACTGGATGACCACAAGTCCGATACCCGAGCCCTGATACCCTGAGCTCCAGGCGTTGTGATAGACGGTATTGTGGATGATGTAATACCATTCCTTATTGTTGAAGCCGATGCCGCCCAGGCCGCAATGATGGGCGATGTTGTTGAGCACCCAGATATGGTGGCTCGACTGGCCGGTGCCGTAAGTGTCGCCGTCGCTGGCGATGCAATCATCAGCGGCGCCGTCGGTCTGGAGCGCGTTATTGCCGTCGAGCTCGAACCCGTCGACCACGACATAGTTCGCCGGCTGATGGATGCCCCAGAGATGGCCGCCGCCGGGTGCCAGAATATGGCAGCCGTCGAGCGTCTCGCAGCGATAAACGACATAGCCGTTCGGGTTCGGGGCACTGCCGCCGTGCGTCAGCAGCACGTTGGCTTCATAGGTGCCGGGCGCCACGTTGATGCAATCGCCGCCGGCGCGAGCCGAGGTATCGGCATGTTGGATGGTCGCCCACGGGCTAGCCTGCGTACCCGAATTTGAGTCGCTGCCGTTGGTGGCCACATAGAAATTGTTCACGCAGGCATAGAACGGGGACGCAAACAGCGCCGCGCTCGGCCCCGGCAGCTGAGCCGTCGGCGTCGGGGTAGGCGTCGGAGTCGGAGTAGGCGTCGGCGTCGGGGTAGGCGTCGGCGTCGGGGTAGGCGTCGGCGTCGGGGTAGGCGTCGGCGTCGGGGTAGGCGTCGGCGTCGGGGTAGGCGTCGGGGTAGGCGTCGGAGTCGGAGTAGGCGTCGGAGTCGGAGTAGGCGTCGGGGTAGGCGTCGGGGTAGGCGTCGGCGTCGGGGTCGGGGTGGCAGTCGCTGGCTTGACCGTGAAGGTCATCGACTTTTGCGCCAACAGCGCGGTCCAGTTCGGATTGAACTGTGCTGCGACCACCGTATAAGTGCCGGGCGACGCGCCCGCGGGCACCGTCCAGTTCGCCGTCTGGGTCGCGCCCTTGCCGGCCGTGTAAGTCGCGAAGTCGACCATGTTCGTGCCGGTCGAGGAGCCCGGCGGCACCACGGAAAATTCAAGCGGGTAGTTCGAGACGCTCTCGTTGGAGGTCAGGTTCGCAGAGAAGGTGACCGTCTGGCCGGGCGTCGCGGCTGCCTGGCTCGAAGTCAGCGAGTTCTCGGTAATCGCCAAAGCGGTCGGGGCCGCACCGGCGGGGGGTGCGACCGTGAAGGTGATCGACTTCTGGGCCAGCAGCGCGGACCAGGCAGGATTGAACTGCGCCGCAATCAACGTGTAGGTGCCGGGCGCCGTGCCGGCGGGTACCGTCCAGCTGGTCGTCTCGGTCGTGGCCTTGCCGGCCGTGAAAGTCGCAAAGTCGACGACGTTCGTGCCTGTCGAGGAGCCCGGGGGCACCCAGGAAAATTCGAGCGGATAGTTCGAGACGCTCTGGTTGGCGGTCAAATTCGCAGAGAAAGTGACCGTCTGGCCGGGCGTTACGGAGGCTGGGCTGGCCGCCACGGAATTCATAGTGACCGTTGGCGTGGAGGCCAGTAGCGGGGTCGCTAGAAGCGACAGTCCCGTCCCCAAAGCGATTGCAGGCGCAATCCTAAGTGCTGACAAATTCATGAATGTCCTCTTGATGAAACCGTGATGGATGGCGGTGAATGTTGAGCACCCTAGAACTAAAGAAGTTAAGCGTCGATAAATGGACCGGGTAAATTGCACGGAAAGCCATGTAATTCCGCGAGTTTTGGCGTTTTGCTGTGGCAAAAAGGGTGCAAATTGAAGACAAAATTAGCGCCCTGTCGGCACATTTTGTCATCACCACTGGATGTTATGGGCTTTTACCAATATTTTACTATATGAATGCATTGCAGCATAGAGTAAGCAACTCTTCTATTCTATAGATATACAGTGCGTTGATATCGTCTGGAATTTATCTGCTGATTCAACCAAATTCACATGCTCCCGCAGGGGAGCGGTCCATCGGCAATGCAGGTCATTCGACCGAAGATGGCGGGTGGATGGATGTCCGGAAAACGCCACAAAGCCGCAGTCGCCGCCGCGAAGCCGCGGCCGGTCTCGGTTCTGGCGACGCAAGGCCGGTCGATTGCCACAGTGGTGACGATGAGCGGCACGCCCGAGAGGAACTATTTCGGCGGCGAGCGGAGCACGCCGGGATGGAGACCGATCAGATGTGCCGGCCGAAGAATTTCGAGATCGAAAGCGCCGCCTGCTGCAAGCCGTGTCAGGTCTGACGCTGGCCCCGCTGATCTTGATCGCGACTGTTTGGGGAAACGATTGGGCCCGGCCCGTTGCCGGACCCAATCGAGGTCCGGCGCAAGCAGCCCAGGGGGCGTAATGGCGAGGCGACGACCAGCCGCATCGAGGTGGCAAGAACCTATCGCTGCTATGGCCACCCCAACCCGTGTTTCAGGCGGCCAGAGCCGCCAACATCGAGTCAGGTAAATCCTGGGAAGAGAGTTCGGGGTTCGAGGCCGCCGCGGCGATCAACGTGGGGGCGGCGTCAGCTCATACCAAATCTCGGTGATCGGGACCGATTACCGAGACCTCAGTCGCCGGGGGCCCACATCCGTGGGCTTGGCTTTCGCGCCATACGGCTCAGCGCTCGCACTTGCTCGCGATACCCGATCCCGATGAGTCATGCTCACCGAGATCCGGTATTACCTCGCATCCTGAACTCTCAGGCCAGGCTGACGGGGTCGGCCCGATTTCCAAAGGCTGCTGATTACCTGCAAGCTTGGCTTCTCAACCAACCTATGGACCGCGAAGCCCACGATCGTCGCAATCACCATGCTGACGGGAACGAACCAAAGCGACGGCGCGCCGGCGAATTTCGTCCAAGCCCGAAAAAGCAGGGTCAGCAGAAACCCATGGGACAGGTAGAGCGAGTAGGAGGCATCGCCAAGTGGCTCTAGCGGCCTGGCCAACCGGGCGAGCCACGATGCCTCTTCGCCCCCTCGCCGCCGCCAGAATATTGCCAAGGTCATGCCAAGAATAAACCAAAAGACGATCGGCGATGCCAAATAGGTTATGCTCTCATTACCCAGATGCGGTCCGACAACAACGAAAATAAGAAGCGATAGTGCTGTTGCCGGCAGGGCGATCCGCCGCTTCATACACAGACAGATGCCAAAGACCGCATAAAACATCATCTCGTAACTCAGCGTCCATCCGCCTGGGAGGATAGGAGTCCAAGATCCATCTTCGCCTGCATAAGGAATGAAGCCGATCGAGCACGCAAGGTCCAGCCACCCATCCTGAGCGCCATGGGTTGCCGATATCTTGTGGTAGCCGAGCGCAATGATCGTCCCAAGCCAGTAGAGCGGCACAATGCGGATTATCCGGCGCCGCAGGAAAGCTTCGGTGGCGCCCGGCTGCCCAAAATTATCCCAGCTGACATGGACCATGATGAAGCCGGAGATAACAAAAAACACATAGACCCCGGTGCTGCCCAACGTCCAAGCGAGATGGGTGGCCGGATTTGCCAGATCATCGTTGGTCAGTTTCAACAGGGCGTGGTCGATAACTACGAGCAATGCGGCGATGGCCCTTAGGGCCTGCAGCGAGTGGATGGTTGTGTTCGGCCGCGCAGCAATTCGCTCCGAATGTTCCGACGAACCTGATCCAGTGGTGTCCGCCGTCATTTGTGCCCTTCCGATAAAAATCATTGCACCCGCCAATCGCGGGGCCACGCTATCTTTTGCGGCCAACCTTTATCGTAGGTTGGGATTTATTTCAGATCTCTCAACAGTTCGCAGATACCGTATTAATGACTGTGCCGTAGTCGCAAATCGGTCGCACAACTATTACGGTCATCATGCTAGAATTGCAAGATGCTCGTACCTACCTGAAGCGCAGCACCACCTCGGCAACACGCGACAAGGCCGCGCGCGGACCATGCGGCTCCATGCCAAGGTCGACGACCAACCATCTGAAACGCAAAAGAAGCGAGGGATTGGCGCGCCCGAAGAGATTCGAACTCCTAACCCCCAAATTCGTAGTCTGGTGCTCTATCCAGTTGAGCTACGGGCGCCTATGGCGCTGAGTGGCAGCGCCGTGTCAAGGCGCGGGACACTAGCGGAAGCCGATCCGGGCGGCAAGGCCGTCTCGCCGATGCCGTGCCGAAGGCGGGAAGCCTTGCCATGCGTGCCCTGCACGGCTCGGCGCCACGCCGAACGCCGCCCTGACGACGCCGATCACTATTTAGCCCAGGATTTGCCTCGCCCTATTTGACCCGGGGCCGGCCGCAATGCTAATGCCCGACCTTCGCCGCCAGTGTCCGAAAGCTTCCTCGATGACCGATACCGCCACGCCCGATCGCTCGGGCCACTCCTTCCCGGTCTCGTGGGAAGAGCTCCATCGCCATGCTCAGGCGCTCGCCTGGCGGCTGCTGCCGCTCGGCCCCTTCGCCGGCATCGTCGCCGTGACGCGCGGCGGGCTGGTGCCGGCCGCGATCGTCGCCCGCGAGCTCGATATCCGCCTCGTCGACACGGTCTGCGTCGCCAGCTACGACGACCGAGCCCAGCGGACGCTTACGGTGCTGAAGGAGGCCGATGCCGGCGACGGCGCCGGCTGGCTCATCATCGACGACCTGGTTGATAGCGGCAATACGGCCCGGGCCGTGCGCACGATGTTGCCCAAGGCGCATTTCGCCACCATCTATGCCAAGCCCGCCGGACGGCCGCTCGTCGATACCTTCGTCACGGAGGTCAGCCAGGATACCTGGATCGTCTTCCCCTGGGAACGCGCGCCGCAATGACCGACGATCTCGCTACCCGCCCGACGGTGACGCTCGCCCCGCACAAGGAAAAGCGCGCCGAGCAGGGCCATCCCTGGATCTATTCGAACGAGGCGGTGCTCGACGCGGCGGCCAAGGCGCTGCCGCCCGGCACGCTTGTGACCGTGCTGACGAGCCAGGGGCGCCGGCTGGGCGTCGCCAGCTTCAATTCCCACCCGCTTGTCAGCCTCCGCCTGTTCGACCGCGATCCCGGCCGACGCATCGATGCCGCCTTCTTCGCGGCCCGGCTCAAGCGGGCGCTCGACATCCGCAACCGTGTCTTCAACGAGCCTTATTACCGGCTCATCCATGCCGAGGCCGACGGCGTGCCCGGTCTCATCATCGACCGCTATGGCCCTGCGCTGGTCTGCCAGCTCAATACGGCCGGCATGGCGCTGCTCGAGCCTGATCTGCTTCAGGCGCTCGATCAGGTGCTGAATCCCGAGATCGTGATCCTGCGCAACGAGAGCTCCGCCCGCGCGCTTGAAGGGCTCGAGAGCGAGGTCCGGGTGGTCAAGGGCGCGATCGACGGCCCGTTCGCGGTGCGTGAGAACGGCATCGAGTATCTCGCCGACCTCTCGGCCGGGCAGAAGACCGGCTGGTTCTTCGACCAGCGCCCGAACCGGGCCTTCGCCGCAGGCCTCGCGCCGAAGGCGCGGGTGCTCGACGCCTACAGCTATACGGGCGGCTTCGGCCTGCTGGCCGCCGCGCGTGATGCGGCCGAGGTGACGCTGCTCGACCGGGCGGAGGCGGCCTTGGCGCTGGCGCTCGAGGCGGCGCGGCGGAACGGCGTCGCCGAGCATGTCAAAAGCATCACCGGCGACGTGTTCGAGACCCTCGAAGGGCTGGGATCCGCCAAGGAGCGGTTCGATCTCGTGCTGCTCGACCCGCCTGCCTTCGTCAAATCGAAGAAGGAGCTCGGCCCCGGCAGCCGCGGCTATCGCAAGCTCACCCGGCTGGGTGCGGCACTTGCCGGGCGCGGCGGCTTCCTCATGGTCTCCTCCTGCTCGCACAACATGACGCTCGATCTTTTCGCCGAGGCGGTGCGGCAGGGTCTCCAGGATGCCGGGCGGACCGGCCGCATCATCTACACCGGCTTCGCCGGGCCGGACCACCCGACCCATCCGGCGTTGCCGGAATCGGCCTATCTCAAGGCACTGATGCTGGCGGTCGATTGATGCGGCTGCCGGGGTGGCTCGCGCGCTTTCGGCGGCGCCCTTACGTGCCGGCCGCGGATCGAGCCGGCCGGAATTCGAGCGACGATTTTATCCGGGCGGAGTTCAAGCGGCGCTATCTCATCGAGTTCGCGGGCTATGTCGGCCGCGACCGCGCAGCGAGCGGCGAGGCCGGCGCTCGCTTCTTCCTGCTAGCCATGCTGCTCGGCGGCGCCAGCATGCTTGGCCCCGTGCTCGGGCTTGCCGGCACCGGTCTGGCCATGCTTACGACCAGCATTGCCCGGGCCGCGTCGCCGCGATGGATCCGAGCCGGCCTTAAGCTCGGCCAACAGCTCGACAACAGCGCGCCGGGCGCAAATAGGGTCGAGGCCTGGCTCGACCGGAACATGGACGATCTTCCGACCTATCTCGACCGGCTTGATCGCGAGGAGGCCGACCGGCGGCGCATGCGCACGCTGATCGAGCGAATCAACAAGGCTGGCGCGGCAGCCGTCAGCGTCGAAGAGCGCCGGTTCCTGGCGACGCGCGGCATCCGGCGCTTGAAGCCGCCGATCCTGCTCGAGCCACCCTTGCCGCCGCGCATGCGGCTCAGCAATTGGCATCACGCCCAGCTCGCTCGGGCGCTCTGGAGCGATCTCGGGCGGTTTTAAGAGTAGCGGCTACTCGGCAACCTCGCGCGCCCGTGCCTCGCACCAGCCGCGCGGCAGGGTCAGCCGAAAGACGGTGCCAGCACCCGAGGAATCGACCAGCTGCAGCACGCCGCCATGGGCATGCGCGATCTCGCGGCAGATGGCGAGGCCGAGCCCGGTGCCGCCCGGCCGGGCCGAGCCTGCGAAGGGTTGAAACAGATTTTCGCGCGCACGAGGCGGCAGCCCGTGGCCGTTATCGGCAATGTCGATGATTACGCCCCCATCCTCGCCTGCCTCGTCCGCATAGGCATGGACGCTGAGCTGGGTGGCACCGGCCTCGATCGCATTGCAGGCGAGATTGAACAGCGCCCGGAACAGCTGATGCCGATCGGCGTCGAGCATCGCGTCGAAGGTCAGGTTCTCGAGCTGGAATTCCTCTGCCTTGCGCGGCAGCGCCGTCGCGACCTCCGCCACCAGCGGGGCCAGCCGGAATCGTTCGGGCATTAGCGGCGGGGTCCCGTCGCGCGTGAAGGCCAGCGTCTCGGCGCACAGCTTGACCGCGCGGTCGATGGCGCTCAGCACCGAGGCCGCGGCGCGGCGCACCTCGGGCAGCGGGTTTTCGGCCAGCCGGTCCGACACCAGCCGCGCCGTCGACAGGATGTTCTTGAGGTCATGATTGATCTTGGTCACGGCCGTGCCGAGGGCGGCGAGCCGTGCGCGCTGCCGCAGCGCCTGGCGCACCGTCTCCTGCAGCCGGGCCAGCTCGCGTTCGGCCATGCCCAGCTCGTCATCGCGTCCGCTCGGCACAATCACCCGGCCGGCATCCTCGGGATCGGCCTGGAAGTGGGTCATGCTGTCGGTCAGCCGCCGCATCGGCACGACCAGCAGCCAATGCAGGCTGAAATAAACCAGCGTCGCGGTCGTCAGCGAGATCAGCAGCGACATTTCGAGCACGCCCCAACCGAAGCGTAGCATCGCGTCCCGCATCGGCTGCTCGCCCAGCGTGATTTGCAGCGGCAGGTCGGGCTCGCGCGGTGCCACGCCTGAGACGGCAAGCGTGCGGTCGTCCGAACGCAGACAGGTCAGAATCGCGTCCCGGAACTCTTGCCAGGCCGTGACTTGGCGCAGATCGAAGCTGACCTGGACCGCCGGCGGCAGCTTGAGCCGCAGCACGCCTTCGAGCTTGGGCGAGGTATGGCCGTGCTCCATCGGCATGACGCTGTAGGCACCGACATTCTGCAAAAGCTCGTCGGCGAGGTCCTGGCTCACCATATTGTCGGGGGCGGCCTGAAGGGCCAGGAACGCCAGCGCCGAGCCGGCGAGCTTGTCCTCCAGATAGCGCATGCGGAAATTCGCCATCGAGGGCACGAAGATCAACAGCTCGCTAAGCATCACGAAAAAGATCGTGAGGACCAGCAGACGAGAGGACAGGCTGCGCAATATCGTGCTCGGGATCGTTCGCTTCGACCGCATAAAAGCCATGATAGCACGATTTGATGCGCGCTCACCGTCCCACGCGCGCAATCGCCGCGTCGAGGGCGAACGCGAGGGCATTGTTGAACGAAGGGATTGTCAGATCACTTATTTCTCACCCTGGATCGGTCGGTTGCGTGCGTCGGGGGTTGCCGTCGGCCTCATCCTGGCGTACTGCGATGTTGCATGGCAACAACTGAACCTGCCTCAAACTTGAGCGGACGTTCTTCTCCAGCGCCGCCGGCGCCGACCGGATATCGTCAATCGACGGAGGTCGCGGGCGTCACGCGGCGGCTCATGCTCGACCGCAGCCGTGCGCAGCGCTACAGCCGGCTCGTCGGCTGGGCGAAGTTCCTGATGCCGAGTGCTGCCGGTCTGTTGATCCTGCTGCTCGCCGCCTGGCCCTATATTTCCTCCGGCGTGGAGCGGCTGCGTACGCTGTTCCCGAAGCTCGACAGTGTCCAGATCCGCGATCTGCGCATGATCAGCCCGCATTATAACGGTCTCGATAAGGAGGGCCGGCCCTTCACCGTGATCGCGGACACCGCGCGCCAGAATGGCGTCGGCAGCGGCAATGGCGAGGATCTGGTGGCACTCGAAGGCCCCAAGGCCGATCTTTTGACCAAGGAAGGCAGTTGGATGGTGGTGACGGGCGACACCGGGATTTACCAGCCCGAAACGCATTTCCTCGATCTATTCGGGCATGTCACCATGTTCCACAAGAACGGCTATGTCTTCCACACCACCTCGGCGCGGGTCGATCTCGATTCCGGTACGGCCGAGGGGCATGAGAGGATTACCGGCGACGGCCCGTCGGGCACGGTCGAGGGCGACGGTTTCCGCATCCTCAATCGCGGCGATACGGTAGTCTTCACAGGCAACAGCCATCTCGTTCTCAACAGCACTCATGGCGACGACAGCAAGACCGGCGGCAAATAGCGTGCCTCGCACCTTGAAGCACATCCTGATCGCGGGTCTCGCGGCCGCGGCTTTCGCCGCCGCACCGGCGCTCCATGCCCAGAACAAGCCTGCCCCCGCTGCCGTCAAGCCCGCGCCAGCGCCGTCGCCGAAGGCCTCGCCCAGCCCGACTCCGACTCCCACACCCTCGCCGACCGGCCAGCCGACGGCGGGTCTGAGCTCGGGCCAGGGGCCGGTCGATGTGACGGCCGACGAAAGCCTCGAATATCACCAGTCCGAAAAGGCCTACGTCGCCCACGGCAACGCCGTCGCCCATCGCGGCGACCGGACGATCTATGCCGATACGCTCAGCGTCTATTATCGCGACATCCCGAACACCAATCAGACCGAGCCCTGGCGCTACGTCGCCGACGGCCATGTCCGGGTCACGACGCCGACCCAGGAAGTGGTCGGCGATCACGGCATCTACGACATCGACACCAAGACCGTGGTGATGACCGGCAAGGCGCTTAAGCTGACGGCCCCGTCCCAGGTGGTGACCGCGCGCGACAGCCTCGAATGGTACGATGACAAGCAGCTGGCCGTGGCGCGCGGTGACGCGCTCGCGGTCCGCACCTCGCCCAAGGGCGAGCGGCGGATGCGCGCCGATGTGCTTGTCGCCCAGGTCGCCCAAGCGCCGGGCGAGGCGCAGCGGATCAGCCGGGTCGATGGCGAAGGCCATGTCGTGGTCTCGGCCCCCGACCAGGTCGGCACCGGCGACAAGGGTGTCTACAATGTCGATACCGGCATCTCCACCCTCACCGGCCATGTCACGCTGGCGCGCGGCGACAATACGCTGGTCGGCGATTATGGCGTGATGGATACCGATCGCGGCCTGAGCCGCCTGCTGCCGCACCCGCCGACCGATAAGGACAGGACCCATGGGCGGGTCCAGGGCTATATCGTGCCGAAGAAGAAGCCTGTGGATCAGCAGCCGGCCAAGGACCAGCAGCCGAGTAAGAACCAACCGGGCAAGCCGGCAGCGCCGGCGGCGCAAAAAGCGCAGCCTTAGGACGACAAAGCGGGATAGACTGGAACGATCATGACAAGTCGACCTGCCGAAGGACACGCAATCGAGACCGAGACGCATCCGTCCGAGGGTAGGCCTCGGCTCGTGACACCGCGTCCGGGCCTGATCGCGAGCAACCTCGGCAAGAGCTTCCAGAAGCGGCCGGTGCTACGCGACGTGTCGATCAATGTAAAGCGCGGCGAGGTCGTGGGCTTGCTCGGCCCGAATGGTGCCGGCAAGACGACCTGCTTTTACATCATCACCGGCCTCATCAGCGCCGATGTCGGCACGATCCAGCTCGATGGCCACGACATCACCGCGCTGCCGATGTATCGGCGCGCCCGTCTCGGTATCGGCTATCTGCCGCAGGAAGCCTCGATCTTCCGCGGCTTGAGCGTGGAGGCCAATATCCGCGCCGTGCTCGAGGTGGTGGAGCCGGTCCAGGAAATCCGCGAGACCATGCTCGACGAGCTGCTGGCCGAGTTCTCGATCACCCATCTTCGGCGCGCCCCGGCGCTGGCCTTGAGCGGCGGCGAGCGGCGCCGTGTCGAGATCGCCCGCGCGCTCGCCACCCAGCCGCATTTCATGCTGCTCGACGAGCCGCTCGCCGGTATCGACCCCATCGCGGTCAAGGATATCCGCGAGCTCGTCAGTCATCTCAAGAATCGCGGCATCGGCGTGCTCATTACCGACCACAATGTTCGCGACACGCTCGCCATCGTCGACCGTGCATATGTTCTTCACGATGGTCGCGTTATAAAGGACGGAACGCCGAGCGAGGTGGCATCCGACGTTGATGTTCGCCGCGTCTATCTCGGCGAATTTTTCAGCATGTAGGTCCTTTGATGGCTCTGAGCCAGAGGCTCGATCTCCGCCAAACCCAATCGCTGGTCATGACACCCCAGCTGCAGCAGGCCATCAAGCTGCTGCAGCTGTCGAATCTCGAGCTCGTGGACTATGTCGAGCTGGAGCTGGAGCAGAATCCGCTGCTGGAGCGCGATGAGACCCCGGCGGAGCCGGTGATCGAGGCAGCCAGCCCGGAGCCCGAAGCGCCCGCTATCCAGGCCGACACCACGACCGCACTCGACGGCGCCTCGAGCTTCGACAGTGACGACAAGGAGATGTGGCAGGCGTCCGGCGGCGAGGAGGGCCAGGGCACGGTCGACTATGCCGGCGATTCCGACGCCTGGCAGACCCGCAACTCGAAGCTGGGCGGCGACGATCTGCCGAGCCTCGAAGAGACGCTCAGCGACGGGATCACGCTCCGGGAGCACCTGGTCGGCCAGCTCAATTGCGATCTCGACGATCCGGTCGACCGGATGATCGGGCTGTTCCTGATCGATCTTGTCGACGAGGCGGGCTACCTCACGGCCGACCTGGCCGAGACCGCGCTGACGCTTGGCTGCGCGCTCGAGCGGGTCGAGGCCGTGCTGGCCCGGCTGCAGCGCTTCGATCCGGGCGGCATCTTCGCCCGCAATCTCAGTGAATGCCTGGCAATCCAGCTGCGTGAAAAGCGGCGGCTCGATCCCTGCATGCAGAAGCTGCTCGATAATCTGCCATTGCTGGCCGCACGCGAGATCACGACGCTCTTGAAGCTGTGCGAGTGCGACGCCGAGGACCTGGCCCAGATGGTGGCCGAGATCAAGGCGCTCAATCCCAAGCCGGGCCTCATTTTCGACGGGGCACCCGTGCAGCCGGTGGTGCCCGACATCCTCATGCGGCCGCAGCCGGGCGGCGGCTGGCTGATCGAGCTCAACAGCGACACGTTGCCCCGCGTGCTGGTCAATACCCACTACTACGCCAAGGTCAGCCGCAACGTCTCCGGCAAGGTCGACCGCGATTATCTCAGCGAGCGCTTCCAATCGGCCAATTGGCTGGTGAAGTCGCTGCATCAGCGCGCCGGCACCATTCTCAAGGTCGCGACCGAGATCGTGCGCCAGCAGGAGGGGTTCTTCACCCATGGCGTGGGCTATCTGCGCCCGCTCATCCTGCGCGACATTGCCGAGGCGATCGGCATGCATGAGAGCACGGTCAGCCGTGTGACGACCAATAAATATATGACGACGCCGCGCGGCCTGTTCGAGCTCAAATATTTCTTCACCTCCTCGATTCCGGCTGCGAACGGGGCCGAGGCGCATTCCGCCGAAGCTGTCAAATTTAAAATCAAAGGGTTGATCGACGCCGAGGCGACCGCTCAGGTGTTGTCCGATGACAAGCTCGTCGAGTTGCTGCGTGAGGAAGGCATCGACATTGCGCGGCGGACGGTGGCGAAATATCGCGAGGCGATGCGGATTCCGTCCTCGGTGCTTCGTCGCCGCGATAAGTCGTTAGGAATGTGATCCTATGATCGACGGGCCTGGTGGTCATGATCCGGCAGCAATGTCGGCGCCCGGTATGGCCACCGCTAGAGCATGGTCGCTTTGGCTGGTTTCCAGCCAATACGTGAATCGTGCTCTAAGTATTTGATTAGAGGCGGATTCACGGATCGAGTGAAGCCACTCGACCCGATCCGGCTCTAGTGAAAGAGAGCGGCGCGGGTGTGAAGGGTGAGACCCTTCCAAGCCGCTCGATGGCAATGGAGGTCGTCATGGCGATGCAGTTCAGCGTCACAGGTAAGCAGATGGATGTCGGCAGCGCGCTCAGCCAGCATATCGAGGTGAGCGTCAGCAATATCGTCGGCAAATATTTCGGCAGCGGGATCGAGGCGCATGCCGTGCTCTCGCGCGAGGCCGGGCATCTCTATTGCTGTGATCTTTCCGTCCATATCGGCCGCGGCATTCTCATGCAGGCGAGCGAGAAGGACACCGATCCCTATCAGGCCTCGGACCGGGCGGCCGATCGGATCGCCAAGCGCATGCGCCGCTACAAGCGCCGTCTGCGCGATCACCATAACGGGCTGGAGCACAAGTTCCAGGAGGCTTTGCAGGCGCAATATGCTATATTAGCGCCTGAAACTGATGACGATAACGAGCCGGAGATCACTCCGGGCGGCGCTCAACCTATTGTGATCGCCGAGATGACGACCGAGATTCCGACCCTGACGGTCGGCGAGGCTGTGATGAGGATGGATTTGGCCGACATGCCGACGATGATGTTCAGGAATTCGGCACATGGCGGCCTCAACGTCGTTTACCGGCGCAAGGATGGCCATATCGGTTGGATCGATCCGCGCGAAAGCCAATCGGAAAGGGCCGGGCAGGCATAGGACCGGGTTCTGGAATTACCATGGAAATCAGCGACCTGATTACGCCAGCAAGCGTGATCGCCAATTTTCGCGTGTCGAACAAGAAGCAGGCACTGCAAGAACTGGCCAAGAAGGCTGCCGCCGTGACGGGGCAGCCGGAACGACAGATCTATGATGTGCTGGCCGAGCGCGAGCGGCTCGGCACGACCGGCGTCGGCAACGGGATCGCGATCCCGCACGGCAAGCTGGGCGGGATCGAGCGGATGACGGGCGTGTTCGCGCGCCTGGAAAAGCCGATCGATTTCGAGGCGATCGACGACCAGCCGGTCGATCTCATCTTCCTGCTGCTGGCACCCGAAGGGGCGGGGACGGAGCATCTGAAGGCGCTGGCTCGCGTCTCCCGGCTGCTACGCGACCGGGCCACCTGCGCCAAGCTTAGAGGGACCGAAGGGGCGGATGCGCTTTACGCGCTCCTGACCGAAGATCAAGCCTCGAACGCGGCCTGAGGGCGGCTGAGGGGCGAAAACGGGGGCCGGATCGAACGAGATCCGGCCCTTTCCGTTTTATCGATCCCCGATCAGTGGACGCTGACCGGCTCCAACCCGTTTTGGCGGATCGCGGCGAACGCCACGTCGCGATCGGACATCAGCGCCATCTGCGTGCCATCAGCGGCATGAATGGCATAGACGACCTCGTCATTGACGCTCACCGTCTTGACGAAAGCCAAGTCCTGGACGCCGAGGGCGGCTAAATCCCGCTCGGTTATCTGACGAAAGTTCAAAGCACCAAACATGATCTTCACCTTTCCGGGCCGACGTTTGCTGCAGGACGGAGGTTCCGTCTCAGAAAAGCAACGCTGCTCGGCCCAAACAATTCACCAAAAACGACCGGATCAGCCGATATCGATCGACTTTTTCGGGCGCTGATTGGCCTCGCTTCTGATCTCGACCTTGCGCACCTTCGGTTCGACGACGGGGCGGATGAGATCGATATTGAGCAGCCCGTTGTCGAGTCCGGCGCCGAGCACCTCGATACCCTCGGCCAGCACGAAAGAGCGCTGGAACTGGCGGGCCGCGATGCCGCGGTGCAGATAGATCCGGTCCCGGTCATCGACCTGCTTGCCGCGGACGACGAGCTGGTTGTCCTCGATCTGGACCGACAGGTCATCCATGGTGAAGCCGGCGACGGCCAGCGTGATGCGGATCCGGTTCTCGTCGAGCTGCTCGATATTGTACGGCGGGTAGCCATCGGCCGAGTTCTTGGAGACGCGGTCGAGCGCACGCTCGAAATGGTCAAAACCCAAGAGCAGGGGCGAATTGAACAGGGAAAGACAACTCATGACAGCTTGGCTCCTCCTTGTATGAGCGAGCGAAGTATCCGAGCCCGATCCCGGCACCCGGAGCGGACGGCCTCGCCATCCGATAGCAAAGATTTGGTCGATCCGCGCGCGAAATCAAGTGCGGCGATCGAGGGCAGGCCTGTGGAAAACTCACCCCCGCTGACGTGCTACAGAAAATCCTTCAGAAGCGCCACGAACTCCTCGAGCTTGTCGTGGTGCACCCAATGGCCGGCGCCGTCGAAGCTGACCGTGCGCGCGGTATTGAAATGCCGGGATCGGCCGTCTTCTTCCGGATTCGACGCCCAGCTCTCCTTGCCATAGACAAGCAGAGTCGGGCAGGCGATGCGGCCCCAGAGATATTCCAATTCCGTCTGGCTGAGATCCGTCGGCGGCCAGACTCGGACGTAATTGTCGAACTTCCAGCTATAGGTGCCGTCCTCGTTCTGGTTGACGCCGTGCTGGGTCAGGTGGCGCGCCTGGGCCGGCGACAGATGCTTGTTCTCGTCCTGCATGCGGCTGAACGCCTCCTCGATCGAGGCGTAGCGGCGCGGCACTCTCCCGGCGAGGCTGCGGGTGAGCTCGACCCATTTCCGCAAGCGCTCATCGACGGTCTTGGCCTTGCGCTCGGCCAGCAGCTTGGGCGACGGGCCCAGCCCCTCGATCGCGACCAGCTTCTTGACCGTCTCGGGATAGAGCCCGGCATAGCGCAGCGCTATATTGCCGCCGAGCGAATGGGCGACGATCGTGACCGGCGCCAGCTCCTGCTGATGGATCAGCTGCGCCAGGTCGTAGACATGGTTCGAGATGCCATAGGCGCCGTCCTGCGACCATTCGCTGTTGCCATGGCCGCGGAGATCGGGCGCGATGATGTGCCAGTCACGACGCAGGCGCGCGGCGACCCAGTCCCAGTTCCGGCAATGATCCTGCCCGCCATGGACGAGGAGCAGCGGCGGCGCCTTGGGGTTGCCCCAATCGACATAGTGAAGCCGCAGTCGCTGCGAGAAGAAGATCCGCGAGGTCGGGCCGGGCATATCCTCGTCGATATCGGTCTCAGACATCGAGCAGCTGCCCGCCATCGACACTGATGATCTGCCCGGTCACCCAGCTCGCCAGCGGCGAGGCCAGGAACAGCGCCACATGGGCGATCTCTTCCGGCAGCCCCATCCGGCCGAACGGGATGCCCTTCAGCACCATGTTGTAGAAATCGGGCGCATTCTGCTTGCGCTCTTCCCACAGGCCGCCCGGGAACTCGATCGAGCCCGGTGCTATCGCGTTGACCCGGATGCCTTTGCGCGCAACCGTCGAGGCCAGACGCCGTGTGTAGTGGTTGAGCGCCGCCTTCACCGTGCCATAGGGCACGCCGCGGGACGAGGATCCCATGCCCGAGATCGACGAGATGTTGATGATCGCCCCGCCCTTGCCCGCCTTCTCGAGATGGGGCAGTGCCGTATGCACCGCGCGCACGGTCGCCATGATGTCGATATTGATGCCGGCGGCCCAGCCGGCTTCGTCGTCGCTCAAGCCGAAGCCCGAGGCGTTGTTGACCAGCACATCGATCCCGTCGAGCGCCTCGGCCGCTTGGGCGACATAGGCCACGACGGCCGGCCCGTCGCTGAGGTCGCAGGGGGCGGCATGGGCCGTGCCGCCGAACGCGGCGAGCTCGGCCCGCGTCGCCTCCAGCGTGTCGGCGCCGCGCGCGCAGATCGACACGGCCGCCCCCGCCTTGGCGAAGCCCAGCGCGATCGAGCGCCCGATGCCGCGGCTGCCGCCCGCGACGATGACCTTCTTACCCGTGAAATCGAAACCCATGACGCTGCCTTCCGCCCCCAATGATGTCGGCTGCCAATCTGGCCGATGGCGATGCCGACGGCAATCGTCCTGCGGGCTGCTCTTCCACCGATACTGCTCGATCCCCATATCCATTCGAGGTGAATGGAAGGAGCTCGGAATGAAACCGTCTCTCTTTGCCGTGGCGCCGGTTTTGGCGCTCTTGCTCGCGGCCGGCTCGGCCCAGGCCGCCGGCGGCAATTTCATGTCGAGCTGCGAGGCGGATGTGTTCGACACTTCGCAGAAGCTGGGCGTGGCGCCCAGCCTCTACGCGCCCGGCACCGACGGGCCGAACACCACGCTGGCGACCAATAACCCGCTCGCCAGTGGCCAGAATCAGGCCCGCGTGCTGGGCCTGCCAGGCCCGATCGCCAATCCGGCGCCGCCGGGAGAGCGGACCGATCAGATTCAGGCACTCTTGACCTCGGCCCTCGTCGCGGCCCGGCGGAATGACGATTTCCTATGCCGGGCGCGGCTTCAGGATGCGGTCAGGGTCGCGGGCGGGCCGTCAGCCGATCGTCCGGCGGAATAGCGCGAACAGCCTTTCCCAATGGCGCTCGGCGGCCGGCTTGTCATAGACGGCCCGCTGCGGAAAGCCGAAGCCGTGATGCGTGCCGGGATAGATCTCGAGCTCGAACTTGGTGCCGACTTTCTCGAGCTCGGCCTTGAGCTCGGCCACCATCGGCAACGGCGCCCATTGGTCGGTTTCCGCACAGCCGAAATAGAGTTCGCCCTTCACCTTCGGAATACCGAGATGCGGGCTGTCCGGCCGGTCGGTCATCAGCCGCACGCCATACATCGAAGCGGCAGCGGCGACCCGCTCGGGGAACCGGCCGGCGGCGGTGAACACGAAGGGCCCGCTCATGCAGTATCCGAGGCAGGCGAGCGGCCCCTTGCGGGCGGCGTCTTGGCTATCGATGAAGGCGAACAGCGACTCGGTGTCGTCCATGATGAGATCGTTCGTCAGGCTGTCCATCAGCGTGAACATGCGCTTGCGTTCCGGGCTGTCCGGCGTCAAGGCGCTCATGTCGAAAGTCGTGTTGGCGCCGCCCCGGTAATAGAGGTTGGGCAGCAGCACGTAGTAGCCCACCGTGGCGAGGCGGCGGACCATGTCGCGCAGCTCCTCGCGGATGGCTGGCGCGTCCATGTAAAAGATAACGACCGGATGCGGCCCGCCGCGCTCGGGATGGCAAATGAAGGTATCGACCCGACCAGCCTTGGTCGGAATCTCGATCTGCTGCTCGATCATCGGACGCGGTTCCTCAGCTCTCTTGGAAAGGCCGGGATTCTAGCTCGCCCGCTCGCAATCGGACAGGGGGAAGACCCCTATTGCGGCACTTGGTTGAGCTGATGCCAATTCAGCCCCGGCGATTGCGGCGTGTCGGTGCCGACGATCTGGCCCGTGCCGTTCATCCATTTATAGGGCTTCGAATTGTCGAGGTCGTAGCGGTTGCCGGTGCCCGGATCGACATAATGACCGGTGCCGGTGATGATGTCGTCCATCGCCTGGAAATTCTGGTCCATCGCCGCGAAGCGCCGGTTGATCGCCGCGCGCTGCGCTTCGCCCTGCCGATATTGCTGCATGGCGGCCGCGACATTGCCCTGGCTCAACTCGCGCTGATACTGCTCCCAATTGGGGTTGAGCTTCAGCGAGGCCAGGATGTGGGCGATGATTCCGCTCGCCTCGTTGGCACGCTCCGGCGGGGCCACATAGCCGTCCAGCAGCGGCACGACCCAGGTCTGGATTTCGCCCTGGCCGATCAGGTTGGTGATCGCCTCGGCATGGCCGCTGAGATCCCTGCCGCCATGGTGGCAGGTGAAGGAGACCTCGCCGCGCTGGCCTGGCGTCGGCATGTTCGGGATCGGCGGCGGCAGGTCCGGTCGCGCCCGCGTCTCGAGAATCCTCGGGCCGCCGCACGCCTGCGCGAACTCAGTCTCGACGAAATGGCCGGCATATTGCCAGCCCGGCAGATAGCGCATGACGATGTTCTGCTGTCCGCCGGCGCTGGGGTAGCGCGTCCCCTCGCTCTGGCCGCGCATGCGCGTGACGCTGCTCGGCACGATGTGGGCGGCGAGCTCCGTATCGCCCAGGAAGATGTAGACGCTCTTGTCGGGCGAGACGAGCCGCGTCACGAGGCCCAGATTGACCGGGCTCGTGCGGATCGTGCTGCTTTGCACCGACCAGCCCTTCGGCAGATCGACCTGATAGGCCTGCTCGGCAGGGTCGGTGTAGCGCTCCCACTCGATCGCGGTACCGGGTGTTTGGGCGAAAGCATGGCCTGTCAGCACGCTGCCCAGCAGCATGGCGATCCAACGCATCGCACGTCCCCCGACGGGTTTACCCGCGCGGGATTGTCGCAGAGATCGGCGCTTCGGCCAATGCCAGTGGATGATCCCGGCTACTGGGTCCGCACCGCCACGCTGGTGGCACCCCGCACATTGCCGCCGGCATCCTCGAAGCGCACGAAGATACGGTTGGCGCCCGGCGAGAAGGGCACATTGGCCTTGCCCTGGACGAAGATGGCGAAGGTCGGCGTGGTCCCGGCCGCGATCGTCGTGGCGACGCTGGGGGCGGGGGCTGCCATGCAGGCGCCAGTCGAGGGCACGGTCTGGCAGATGCTGAGCGTGACCGGCAGCGTCACGGTACCGGTATCGGCGATGGCGGTGATGGCGCTCGAAGCACCCAGATTGATCGTGGCCACGGCGAAGGCGCCAGTACCGGTATTGCCCGGGATATCGACGATGCCGTCATTGTTGGCGGTCGCCGCCAACGCCACGACATCGGGCACCGGCGTGCTCGACGAGGACAGCAGCAGCGTATTGATGCCGACCAGGTTTGCCGCGGCATTGCTGTTGCCGCAGCTATAGGTGAAGGGGATCTGGCTCGGCGCGAAAGCGCCGGTCGGCTGGATCGCGATGATGTAGTTCTGGGCTTTGCCGGCCGCGATCGTCGCCCCGGTATTCGCGGTGCCGATCACGTTGTTGCTCGCGTCGGTGGTCTGATAGCTGAAATCCATCGGCAGGCTGGTGGCCGGCGCGATCCCACAGGAAAAGGCCGGATTGGTGCCGGCATTGATGACGGTGACGAAGGCGGTCGCCAAGCCATTGACCTCGACCGAGCGGCTGGACGGCAGCATTGCCGAGACCAGCGGCCCGGCTGCCGCGACCGGCCCGGTCGGCGGCGGCGGCGGTGGCGGCGAGGCCGGCGGGGGCGGGGGTGGTGGCGGCGAGCTCGGTGGCGGCGGCGGCGGGGGTGGGGGTGGCGGGACCGGGGGTGCCACGGGCGGCGGTGGCGGGGACAGCGTCACATCGGGCGGCACCAGTCGTCCGACGCTCGTCTCCTCGGTGAACCACAGCGCCTGATCCGGCCCGATCGTGATCGAGAACACGGTCGAGTTGGCGATCGGCACCGGATCTTCCTCGAAGGTGCCGTCGGTCGAGATCCGGCTGATCCGGTTCGGATTGATCTCGGTGAACCACAGCCCGCCATCCGGGCCGGCGATGATCGCCTCGGGCCCCGAATTGGCAGTCGGGATGGCGAATTCCTGCACGGTGCCGTCATTGGCGCCGCCGACCGCGATGCGCCCGATCTTGTTGGTCGGCGTCGAGGCGTTGACGGCAGTGTCGGTCGTGTACCACATGGCCCCGTCGGGGCCGGCAGCGATGTCCTCGACCACGCCCGACGGCGTCACGATCTCGGACAGCAGAGTGCCGGTCGTGGTAAACCGGCCGACATTCTGGCTGTTATTCTCGGTGAACCACAGATTGCCGTCCGGCCCGGCCGTAAGCTCGGTGATGAAGCCGCCGAGCGTGCTTGGCAGCGGCAGGCTCGTCATGACGCCGGCAGTCGTGACGCGGTTGATTGCGAAGCCGCTGTTGGTGACGCTGCCGAACCAGATATTATTGTCCGGCCCGACCGTGATGCCGCTCGGGAAGGGGTTGTTCGGGTTCGAGGTGGCGCCCGTCGAGCCCGGGATGAGGAACTCGCTGATGACGCCCGAGGTTGTGATCCGGCCGATGGCCCCCGACAGATTCTCGGTGAACCACAAGGCACCGTCCGGGCCCGAAACCAGCTCCAGCGGCTGGCCGCCCGACGGCGTCGGGCCGAACGCCGTGACGCCGCCCAGGATGTTTATGCGGCAGATAACGAAATTCGAATCATCGACGAACCACAGACTGCCGTCCGACCCGGTGACGAGCGCGTGCGGCATGTTGCTCGGCATGATCGGCTGACCGTTCGGCAGATTGCCCAGCGGAAAGCTGGTGAAGCTCTGCGCTTCGGCCGCTCCGCTGAGCCCGCACAGGATCGTCGTTGCCAACAAGCCGGTGGAGAGGGCTTTAAGCGATGAGCGTGCCATGTCCGTCCCGACCCTTCAAAGGCTCTGATGCCGCTTGAAGCGGCTTATCCGGGACCGACAATGCTCAATAAATGGGATGATTCCGTTAACGAGGGCTGCGACGTCTCATACCGCTGCCATGCTGTTGAGCCGGCTGCCGATGATCGCCATCGCCTCGCTCATGATCCGGTCGATGAGCTCGGCGACACTCGGCACGTCATGGATCAACCCCTGCACCATGCCGGCCGACCAGATGCCGAAATCCGGGTCGCCCAGCTCATAGACTTTGCGGCCGCGGGCACCGGTGACGAGCGCGCGCACCTCCTCGAACTGGGCGCCGCCCTTCTCGAGCGCCACGACCTGCTGGCTGATCGCATTGCGGGCGACGCGGGCGGTATTGCGCATGGTGCGGAAGATGAGATCGGTCGAGCGCTCGTCATTCGCCACCATCTGCTGCTTCACTGCCTCATGGATCGGCGCCTCGCGGGTAGCGCAGAAGCGCGTGCCCATATTGATGCCGTCGGCGCCGAGCGACAGTGCCGCCACCAGCCCGCGCCCGTCGCCGAAGCCGCCCGATGCGATCATCGGGATCTTGATCTTGTCGGCCGCCGCCGGGATCAGAATCAGGCCCGGTACATCATCCTCGCCCGGATGGCCGGCGCATTCGAACCCGTCGATCGAGATCGCATCGACGCCCATCTTCTCGGCCGAGATGGCATGGCGCACCGCGGTGCATTTGTGAATCACCTTGATGCCGTTGGCCTTGAAGTGATCGAGATGCTCCTGCGGCTTGTAACCCGCCGTCTCGACGATCTTGATCCCCGATTCGATGATCGCCTGGCGATATTCGGCATAAGGCGGCGGCGTGATGGTCGGCAGGATGGTGAGATTGACGCCGAAAGGCTGGTCGGTCATCTCCCGCGTCCGTGCGATCTCCTGCGTGAGCGCCTCCGGTGTCGGCTGGGTCAATGCGGTCAGGAATCCCAAGGCGCCGGCATTGGCTACCGCCGAGACCAGCTCGGCCCGACCGACCCATTGCATGCCGCCCTGGCAGATCGGATGGCGGACCCCGAACATTTCCGTGAAGCGCGTGCGCAGCATCGTGTTCCCCCCGTTTATTATGCGGCCGAGCTTGGGCGAGGGCGGCCCGCTTGGCAAGGCGAGGTGCTGCTTGCCTCGTCTCGGGAGGCTATCTTAAGCTGAACAGCGGACCCCGAAATCACTTAGAGCGTGCCATGAACCTTCGCCGCTGCCTCGCCGGCCTCGTGCCGGTTGCTCTCCTGCTCGGTTTCGCGGGGCCGGCCCGGGCCGGGACCTGCCAGCTCAAGCAGGTCGCTTCCTTCCCGATCTATGACGACCCCAGCGGTACGATCCGCGTGCCGGTCCGTCTCAACGGCAAGAAGGATATAGCGCTGGCGCTCGACACCGGTGCCGTCTTCAGCACCTTGCACCAGAATGTCGTCAAGGAGCTCGGGCTCGAGACCAAGAACACGTCGCTGAGCTTGATGGCGGCGGGCGGCGGTACCGTGAAACAGCTCGTCGTGGCCGACACGTTTCAGCTCGGCACCATGACCGCGAAACAAGCAGAGTTCTTCGTGACCAGCGACACGAGCAGCGCCGTGAGCGACGTGAACGGGCTATTCGGTGCCGATTTCCTGGCCAACTACGATCTCGATCTAGATTTTGGCCAGATGAAGGCCGGCTTGTTTTCGCAAGATCATTGCGAAGGCAAAGTGGTTTATTGGTCGCAGAGCTATGTCGAGGAGGACATCCATATCACGCGCAGCCGCCACATTGTCGTGAATGTCAAAATCGATGGCCACAAACTGCGCGCGATGCTCGATACTGGGGCCGGGGATTCGGTCATTCAAGTAACGAACTCTCGCAAGATTTTCGACCGAAAGATCGGCGATCCCGGGGTGACGGAGCACGGTATCCAGGTCGCTGCCGACGGCAACCGGCTCAAGCGCTACGAGACTCGCTTCGACACGCTCGAATTTGCCGGCATCACCTTTCATAATCCGCAGGTCGTGATTCAGCCCGACCTGATGCCCCTCGATGATGCCGATATGGTCCTCGGCATGCGCCAGTTGCGCCAGCTTCATCTCTACATCGCCTATGACGAGGAGAAGCTCTACGCGACGCCGCTTGATCCAGCGGACATCGCGAAGCGGCAGGCGGATCTGCAAGCTTTGCTCCAATGCGGCGGCACTATGCAGGGCGATGGGGCGGTTACACCGGAAGAGCGCTTCGAGGCGTGCTCGGCACTGCTCGACGCGCCCAATCAGCTGCCCTCGGCCCGGGTGATGGCTTTCACCAACCGCGCTTTCGGCAACGCGGCGAAGAGCAATTTCAACGGTGCCGTCACCGACTTCTCAGCCGCGCTTGCGATCGATCCCCAATTCATTCCGGCGATCAATGGCCGGGCCTCGGCGTTTCATCAGATGGGCGCCAACGACAAGGCTCTCGCCGATTTCGACTACGCCATCCAGATCCGGCCCGAAGGTTCCGGCCTTTGGAGCAATCGCTGCATGCTGCGAGCGATGCTCGGCGCTCTCGACAAGGCGCTCGCCGATTGCAACGAAGCCGTCCGATTGCAGCCCGACAGTCCGGTGGTCGAGGAAGCGATGGGCTTCGCCGATCTGCGCTCCGGCCGGCTCGACGATGCCATCGCGGCATACGACAAAGCTGTGCAGAAAAGCCCGAACTATCCCAATGCACTCTACGGTCGAAGCCTGGCTAAGAGCCGCAAGGGGGACAAGGATGGCGCCGCGGCAGATCTTGCCGCCGCGCAAAAGCTGCAGCCTGATATCGTGGCAAGCTTCGACCGCTCGCATTGAGGAGAAGCCGCGCATGCTGACCGTCTACGGTGCCCAAGCCTCCGGGTCGGTCGCGGTCGAAGCGGCCCTCACACTGCTCGGCATTCCCTACGATCTCGTCGAGGCCGTCACCTGGGCCGAGGAGGCGGCGCGCGATCGGGTGGCCCCGGTCAATCCGATGCGGCAGGTGCCGACGCTCGTGCTCGAGGACGGCACGGTCATGACCGAGAGTGCGGCCATTCTCCTCTGGCTTGCCGATCGCCATCCGGAATCCGGCTTGGCGCCCTCGCCGATGGCGCCCGAGCGCGCGCAATTCCTGCGCTGGATGCTCTACGTCTCCTCTTCCATCTATGCGCTCCATTGGCTGAAGCCCGATCCCGCCCGCCTCGGCGTCGAGCCGGAGAACCATGCCCGCACGGTCAGGCATGTGCATGACCGGATCGCCGCTGCCTGGGCTGCGATGGATGCCCAGATCGCCCCCGGCCACTACATCATCGGCGACACGCTCACCGTGCTCGATCTCTATGTCACGGTCGTCTCCCGCTTCGGCCCCTGGCGCCGGCGCTTCTATGCGATGGCGCCGAGGCTCGCCGAAACCGTGCGGCGGGTCGATGCCGAGCCGCGTCTCGCCGCCTTCTGGGCCGCGCGTTTCCCGTTCGAGCCCGGTTGGGAGCAATAAACTCGATCGGTTCGGCGAACCAAACCATTGAACCCGCCCGCGCCCGGTGCCAATCTCGCGCGTGCGATGTTCCGGGGGCTCAGATGAACTCAAGGCGGGTGGCGGGAACGCGCAGGGACGGGCTTCACCTGCGAGAAGCGGCCGGCCTTTGGGTCCAGCGGCATGGTCGTGACCAACCATCCGCTCGCCTCTGCTGCCGGGGCGGAGATGCTGGCAGCCGGCGGCAATGCCGTCGATGCCGTGGTCGCCTGTTTCTTCGCACTCTCCGTGGTCGAGCCGATGATGGTCGGCATCTTCGGCGGCGGCATGGCGCATTTCCGCTTCGCCGACGGGCGGCACACGATCCTCGACGGCATGGGAGCGGCCCCGGCCGCCGCGCGTGCCGATCTCTATCGCCCGATTTCCGACACGCCCGGTCCCGACTATCTCGAGACCGCCGAGCGCGAGAACAATCTCGGTCCTAAGGCGGTCTGCGTCCCCGGCACGCTCAAAGGCTGGTGCGAGGCGCTCGAGCGGTTCGGCACCTTACCGCTTGCCGATGTCATGGCGCCGGCGATCCGCCACGCCGCTGCCGGTTTCCGCGTCACCCCCTATCTCGCCGACTGCATCGGCGATGCCGCGATGGACATGGCGCGCGATCCCGCCATCGCCGCGATCTTCATGCCCGGCGGCATGCCGCTCAAGGCCGGCGAGCGTCTGGTCCAGAGCGATTATGCCGAGACGCTCCGCTTGATCGCGCGCGACGGACCATCGGCCCTCTATGGCGGCACGCTCGGCCGCCGCGTCGCGGATTATATGGCAGCCTCGGGCGGACTCATCACGCTCGCGGATCTCACCGAGTACCGCACGATCGAGCGCCAGCCGGTGCGCGGCACCTATCGCGGCTATGAGATCGTCGGCCCGCCGCCGCCCGCCTCGAGCGGCGTCCATATTGTCGAGATGCTCAACATCCTCGAAAGCTTCGATGTCGCGGCCATGGGCTTCGGCACGGTCGAGACGGCCCATCTTCTGGCCGAGGCCTTGAAGATCGCCTTCGCCGACCGGCGTGTCGCCACCGCCGATCCCGCCTTCGTCAAGGTCCCGGTCGAGCGGCTCATCGACAAGGGTTACGCCGCCGAGCGCGCCCGGCGCATCGACCTCGATCGCGTCCAAGCCTGGAGCGCCGACGTGGCGCCGGTGGAATCGGCCAACACGACCCATGTCACGGTCGCCGACGGCCAGGGCAATGTCGTCGCCAGCACCCAGACCATCAACAGCCTGTTCGGTGCCCGCATCGTGGTACCCGGCACCGGCATGGTGCTGAACAATTACATGCATCTCTTCGACCCGCATCCGGGCCATGTCCAGTCGCTAGCCCCCGGGAAACGCGTCACCACCTCGATGTCGCCGATGATGGCGCTCAGGGACGGCAAGCTGCGCTGGGCGCTGGGATTGCCCGGCGGCTTGCGCATCTTCGGCTCGGCCATGCAGGCGCTGGTCAACCTCATCGACCACGGCATGGCGCTCCAGGAAGCCGTCGAGGCGCCGCGGCTCTGGACCCAGGGTCAGGCGCTCGAGCTCGAGGCGGGCTTCGGCGAGGGCGTCCGCACCGGTCTCGCGGCACGCGGCCATGCGGCCGTCAGCGTGCCGGCGGTCGGCGGCGGCATGAATGCGATCGAGTTTGCCGATGACGGCACCATGACCGGTGCCGGCTGCTGGCGCGCCGACGGCACGGCGATCGGCCTCGGCGGCGGCATCGCGCGGCCGGGCGTGCGCTTCTGGCCCGACCAGGGGCGGCGCTGAGACGAATGGCTGCTCCCGCCCTTTGGCGCTGGCCTGCGCGCGAGAAGCTTTGCACTATTTCCAAAAGATCGAGAGTGGAGGAACGAGAAGATGCCTGAACCGAGACGCGCGCGGCCCGAGCCGACGCCCGAGACCCAGCATTTCTGGGAAGGCACGCGGGCAGGCGAGCTCCGGCTGCAGCGCTGCGATGCCTGCGGCCACAACTATTTTCCGCCGCGTCCTTTCTGTCCCGAATGCGCGTCCCGCGAGGTCAGCGTGTTCAAGGCAAGCGGCAAGGGCAAGCTCTTCAGCTACGTCATCCATCACCGGCCGGTGCCGGGCTTCACCCCGCCTTATGCCATCGCGGTGGTCGAGCTCGATGAAGGGCCGCGCATGATGACCAACATCGTGGGCTGCCCGCAGACGCCGGAGGCCTTGCAGCTCGACATGCCGCTCGAGGTCAGTTTCGAGAAGCTCGATGACGAGATCTCGCTTGCCCTCTTCAAGCCGGCGGGAGCGTGACCATGGCCATCGCTCCCAAGACCATCGCCATCGTCGGTGCGGCCGAGACGACCAAGATGGGCGTCATCCCGGACCAGTCGCAGATCCAGCTGCATGCCGATGCCGCCCTCAATGCGATGAAGGATTGCGGCCTGACACCCAAGGATATCGACGGCATCGCGACGGCCGGCGAGACGCCGGTGACGCTTGCCCAATATCTCGGCATCACGCCCAACTGGGTCGACGGCACGGCGGTCGGCGGCTGCTCCTTCATGATCCATGTCCGGCACGCCACGGCCGCGATCGCGTCGGGCCTGTGCAAGACCGTGCTCATCACTCATGGCGAAAGCGGCCGGTCCGGCATCGGGCGGTCGCGCGTGGTGCCGGGGCCGTCCAGCCTGTTCGGCCAGTTCGAGGCGCCGTTCGGCCCGATGGGTCCGCCCACCCTCTTCACCATCCCCGTGCTGCGCTACATGAAGACCTACGGTTTGACCGAGGAGCAGCTCGCCATGGTCGCGGTCGTTCAGCGCGAATGGGCCGCCAAGAATCCGCGCGCCACCTTCAAGGATCCGGTCACAGTCGACGACGTGCTGGGCTCGCGCATGATCGCCTATCCGTTCCGGCTACTCCTCTGCTGCCTCGTCACCGATGGCGGCGGTGCCCTGATCCTCACCAGTGCCGACCGCGCCAAGGATTTCCCGACCAAGCCGGTCTACATCCTCGGCACCGGCGAAAGCGTCGAGACGCCGATGGTCAGCCAAATGGCCGATTTCACCTCCTCGCGCGCCTTTCGCGTCGCTGGCGGCAACGCCTTCAAATCAGCCGGCATCACGCACAAGGATGTCGATCACCTGATGATCTACGATGCCTTCGCGCATCTGCCGATCTTCGGGCTCGAGGATCTGGGTTTCGTGCCGCGCGGCGAGGCCGGGCGCTTTATCACCGATCGCAACACGGCGATCGGCGGCACGCTGCCGATGAACACCAATGGCGGCGGCCTCTCCTACATGCATTCCGGCATGTACGGCATGTACGCGCTTCAGGAGAGCGTACGCCAGATGCGCGGCATTGCGCCTGCTCAGGTGCCGGGCGCCAAGATCTCGGTCTGCCATGGCGTCGGCGGCATGTTCGCCGCCAGCGGCACGGTCATCATGTCCAACGAAGCGCCCTAACGGAGGCTTGTCATGACGGAACCCACACTGCCCATCGTCGATCCCGCCGAGGTCGGCCTCTCGGCCGAGCGCCTCGCCCGCGTCTCCGGCATCCTCAAGGCGGATGTCGCGCGCAACTACATCCCGGGGGCGGTCTTGCTGATCGCGCGCAACGGCAAGATCGCGCATTTCGATGCGATCGGAAAACGCGACCCGGGTGCGGCCGACCCGATGCAGAAGGATTCGATCTTCCGCATCTATTCGATGACGAAGCCGATCGTCTCGACCGCGATCATGATGCTGCTCGAGGAAGGCAAGTTCCTCCTCAGCGATCCGGTCTCGAAATTCATTCCGGCGCTGGGCCAGGTTCAGGTCGGCACCGAGGTGAGGAACCCGCGCACCGGCAAGCTCGGTCTCCAGCTCTCGGAGCCCGACCGGCCGATCACGATCCAGGATCTCCTGCGCCACACCTCGGGCCTGACCTACGGCTTCCGCGGCGAGGGCCTGATCCACAAGCTCTATCAAGAGCAGAAGATCGACGGCTATCGCGGCCAGAGCAACGAGGAGATGGTCGAGAAGCTCGCCAAGATTCCGCTGCAATCCCATCCGGGCACGCGCTGGGAATACAGCGTCTCGGTCGATGTCCAGGGCCGCCTCATCGAGGTGGTCTCGGGCCAGAGCCTGGGCCAGTTCCTGAAGGAGCGCCTGTTCCAGCCGCTCGGCATGGTCGATACCGGCTTCCATGTGCCGGATCACGACCATCACCGCATCGCCGAGGCCTTCCCGACCGATCCCGAGACGGGCGTCAAGGTCGAGCTCCATTCGGCGCTGCGCGCTCCCCGCTTCGAATCGGGCGGCGGCGGCTTGGTCGGGACAGCGCTCGATTACGCCCGCTTTCTGCAGATGACTCTGAATGGCGGCGTGTTCGAGGGGCGGCGCTACCTCTCGCGCAAGACCATCGAATTCATGACCTCGGACCATCTCGGACCCATCCCCGGCATCGACGCCTTCACCGGCCCGGGCCTGGGCTTCGGATTGGGCTATGCCGTCCGCCTCGCCAACGGCATCGCGGGCTATGAGGGCTCGCAGGGCAATTTCTTCTGGGGCGGTGCCGCCGGCACGCGCTTCTTCGTCGATCCCAAGGAGAAGCTCTTCGCCGTGTTCATGCTGCAAGGCCCGGGACAGCGCGAGCATTATTCGACGGCGCTTTCGAACATGGTCTACAGCACGTTCGACGACTAAAAGGCCTTCCCAGGACCGCGAAGGCGCGCTTCGTGGTCCTGGGCCATTTCGGAAGATGACAGCCCATGAAATGGACCGACATCGCCTTCTTCCCTCAAGGCGAGGACCTCCAGGATGCGGCTAAGGCCTGGGCTTGGCTTATTCCCGAGCCTTGGCGGCCGCTTGTCGTCTCGATGTTAGGCGGGATCTTTCTGGAAAAGGCGAGCGGCGGTGTTTTCTGGCTGGAATGTGCAATGGGCACGGTCGAGCCGATCGCCGATAGCGCTGAGCAATTCAACGAGTTCATCGGCTCAACGCGTGACGAGGCCTGGCATCAGCGCATCGATGAATGGTTCCTGCCGGGCTTCGTGGAGCAACTGCACGAGGCCGGCAAGATACCAGGCCCTGGCCAATGCTACGGTATGACGATTCTGCCGATCTTCGAGGAAGGCCGATTCACGATCGACAATGCCTTCGTTCTCTCGGCCCGCGAATGGCTGGCCGCAACCGGCTCGATGCATGAGCAGATGCGCGGCCTCCCGGACGGCGCCAAAGTCCAGTTGAAGATTGGTGAGAATCCCTAAGCAGTCGCCCTACGCCAGCCAGCCCGGCACCGGCAGCCCTTTCTCCCGCAGGAACGCCGGATTGAAGATCTTCGACTGATACCTGGCCCCGCCATCGGCGAGGATCGTCACCACCGTGTGCCCGGGTCCGAGCTCGCGCGCCAGGCGGATCGATGCCGCGACATTGATGCCGGTCGAGCCGCCCAGCACCAGCCCTTCATGCTCGACCATGTCGAAGATGATCGGCAGCGCCTCCTCGTCCGGGATGCGGTAGGCCGCATCGATCGGGGCGCCGTCGAGATTCTTGGTGATGCGGCTGTTGCCGATGCCTTCGGTGATCGAGCTGCCTTCCATGGTCAGCTCGCCCTTGGTGAAATGATTGTAGAAGGCGGAACCCATCGGGTCGGCCAGCACGATGCGCACGCCGGGCTTCCGTTCCTTGAGCGCAAAGGCGACGCCGGCGAGCGTGCCGCCCGTGCCGGCGGAGCAGGTGAAGCCGTCGACCTTGCCGCCCGTCTCGGCCCAGATCTCGGCTCCCGTCGTGCGCCGATGGCCTTCGCGATTGGCCAGATTGTCGAACTGATTGGCCCAGATCGCCCCGTTCGGCGAGCTTGCCGCGAGCTCCGTCGCCAGCCGCTCCGAGACATGGACGTAATTGCCCGGGTCCTTATAGGGCTTGGCCGGCACCAACCTCAGCTCGGCGCCGATCAGCCGGATGAAATCCTGCTTCTCCTGGCTCTGCGTCTCCGGCATGACGATGACGGTGCGGTAGCCCAGCGCGTTGCCGACCAGCGCCAGTCCGATGCCGGTATTGCCGGCAGTGCCCTCGACGATCGTGCCGCCGGGCTTCAGCTGCCCGCGCGCCACCGCGTCCTGGATGATGGCGAGTGCTGCCCGGTCCTTGACCGAGCCGCCCGGATTGAGGAATTCGGCCTTGCCCAGAATGTCGCAGCCGGTCGCGGCCGAGGCGCGTTTCAGCCGAATGAGAGGTGTGTGGCCGATGCTGTCGAGGAAGCCGTCGCGGAGTGTCATGGCCGCAATCTAGCCGCCTGACCGCGCCGCGTCGATATCGTGCAGCAGCACCTGCACCGGCACTAAAAGCCGCGCCATGGTCTCGGCCAGCGGCATCGGCGCCCCATCATCGAACAGCACCAGATCGGCGAAGGCGCGGCTGGGCTCGGTGAAGCGCTCATGCATCGGGCGCACGGTCCGGTGATATTGCTCCATCACGCTCGCCTCGGTCCGGCCGCGCTCCTCGACGTCGCGGCGGAGCCGGCGGGCGAGGCGCACTTCTTCCGGCACATCGAGATAGAGCTTGAGGTCATAGAGCGGCCGCAGCCGCTTGCCATGCAGCGCATGGATGCCTTCGACGATGACAAGCTCGGCCGGGCCGGCTGGAATCGGCACCGGCTTCCGCCGATGCGTGACATAGCAATAATCCGGGCGTTCGATGGCATTGCCCGCGCGCAGCAGGGCGAGATCGCGCGCCAGCAACGCGTGATCATGCGCCGCCGCATCATCGAAATTGAAGCTCGCGGCGTCGAAGCCCGGTACGGCGCCATTGTCGTGATAATAGCTGTCCTCGCTCAGCATCAGCACCGAGCGGCCCGCCTGGCTCGCCGCCAGCGCATACGCCAGGCTGGTCTTGCCGGCGCCCGAGCCGCCGGTGATCGCGACCAGGATCGGTGCTGCCGCCATGGTTCAGGTGCCTTGCCGCACGAACTTGGTGGAGAGGATGATGGAGGAGATGGTGCGCTCGATCCCGTCGAGCGCGCCGATCTCGTCGATCAGATGATCCATCTGCTCGACCGAGACGGCCTCGATCACCGCGATCATGTCATAGGGGCCGCTCACCGAATAAAGTGCCGCGATCTGCGGCATGCGCTTCAGCTCCCGCTCGGCCGCCGCGGCCGCCTTCGGGCCGACCGTGATCAGCACATGGGCGCGCACCAGGGTCCGCGCGAAGGCGGGGGCCAAGCGGATCGTATAGCCCTCGATCACGCCATGCCGTTCCAGCCGTTCAAGCCGGCTCTGCACCGTCGTGCGCGACAGCTTCAGCGAGCGCGCCAGCTCCGCCGCCGGCAGCCGCGCATTGGCCCGGAGTAGCCGCAGCAGCGCCTCATCCGTGGCATCGATCGTCACATTGCTCATGGATTCCGTCGAAACGCCGAAAGCGATTCCTCACATCGTCACCTTGCTCACTACAATCCGACGAAGTCAGGCCGTAAATCCAGAGCCTTGTTTGAGCGATCATCCTTGGGGGCGGCTATGAAGAACATCCTCATTATCGGGGCCGGCAAGATCGGCTCGACCATTGCCGAGATGCTGGCGTCGCAGAGCGACTATAGCGTCACCGTTGCCGACCGCTCGCCCGACCAACTGGCCCGGCTCGAGGTCGGGGCCGCGGTCGAGCGGCTGACGCTCGACATCACCGACGAGGCGGCGCTCAAGGCAGCGCTTACCGGCCGCTTCGCCGTCGTGAGTGCGGCCCCCTATTACCTGACCGGCCGGATCGCCACTGCGGCGCGCGCGGTGGGGACCCATTATCTCGACCTCACCGAGGATGTCGCGACCACGCGGCTGGTGAAGCAGCTCGCGGTCGGCGCCGATGCGGCCTTCATTCCGCAATGCGGGCTGGCACCAGGCTTCATCTCGATCGTGGCGCATGACCTCACCCGTGGCTTCGACCGGCTCGACACGGTCAAGATGCGCGTCGGCGCCTTGCCGCAATATCCGTCCAACGCGCTCAACTACAATCTCACCTGGTCGACCGACGGCGTGATCAACGAATATTGCGAGCCGTGCGAGGCGATCGTGAACGGCAGCTTGCGCGAGGTCTCGCCGATGGAGGAGCTCGAGGAGTTCTCGCTCGACGGCGTCAAGTACGAGGCCTTCAATACCTCGGGCGGGCTCGGCACGCTGTGCGAGACGCTGGCCGGCCGCGTGCGCTCCTTGAATTACCGCACCATCCGCTATCCCGGCCACTGCGCGATCATGAAGGCGCTGTTGAACGATCTCCGCCTGCGCGACCGGCGCGACGTGCTGAAGGACATTCTGGAGAATTCGCTGCCGGCGACGCTGCAGGATGTCGTGGTCGTGCTGGTCTCGGTCAGCGGCTGGCGCGGCGAGCGGCTGGTGCAGGAAACCTACGCCAACAAAATCTACAGCCAGCCGGTCAATGGCCGCATGCACAGCGCCATCCAGGTGACGACCGCGGGCGGCATCTGCGCGGCCCTCGATCTGCTGGCCGCGGGCCAGCTGCCGCAGCAGGGCTTCGTGCGGCAGGAAGACATCACGCTCGCCCGGTTCCTCGACAACCGGTTCGGCCGCTACTACCGCATCGCCCAGTCCGGCGCCGCGGCCGCCTGACGGCCTAGATCAAGGTCTGGCCAGGCTCATCAAGCCTGGCCAGTGAATCTTGATCTCATTCAAATAGCTAGCCCCGGGCGGCATCGGCCGCCCGGGGTGGCGCACGGGCCTAATGCTGCTCGTGCTCGTCCTTTTCATTCTTCTCGTTCTTCTCATTCTTCTGCGGCGGCGGTGAACCCTGGGGATGCGGCGCCGCTTGCGGCTGTTGGGCCGGCTGCGGATGCGGTGCCACCTGCGGCTGCGGCGGTGCAACCGGATGCTGTGGCGCATTCACCGCGGGCGGCGGTGCCACGGGATGCGGCGGCGGGGCAATCGGATGCTGCGGCGCATTCACCACGGGCGGCGGTGCCACGGGATGCGGTGGGACCGCTTGCGGCTGGGGCGGCGCTACCGGATGCTGCGGCGCGTTCACTGTCGGCGGTGCCGGTGCCGGATGCGGCGGCTCGGGCGCCAGGCCTGGATGAGGCGCCTGGACGGAGGGCGCCGGGTTCGGATGCGGCGCCTCCGGTGCCTGGATCCCCGGATGGGGCGCCAGGGCGTTCGGCGGCGCACTCGGCTGGACAGTCGGCGCGGGGCCGCCCGGATGCGGGGCGCCAGCGAAGCCGCCCTGGGCCGCATTGTGAACTGGCACGATCGGATGCTGGACCGCCAGCGCCGATTGCGGCGGCGTGAAGGACGGCTTGGCCGGTGCTGCCAGGCGGGCAGCCGCACTCGGTTGCGGCAGGGCCGCAGCCGGCGTCGGACGGAGCTGTCCCGCCCCCGGATTGACCTGGATCAGCCCGCGATTGACCGGGGCGGCGCTGGTCATGGTCTGCTGCGACACGACCGTGACATGCCGCTCATTCACGAAATTGGTGTGCTCGTTATAGGTATGGACGTTCTCGACCGTGATGTTGTTGATCACGGTCCGGTTGACGTTGGTCACGTTGACGTTGCGGACATACTCGATGCTGGTGTGATAGGGCGGCACCCATACTTCGTGGGGGCCCAGCGGAATCCAGCCGATCGCCGCGGCCCCGCCGACCGCGAGGCCGACGCCGCCGATCCAGGCGACCAGTGCCGGCGCATAGACCGGCCGGGCCACGACCTCGCCCGGGATCCAGCCCCAGCCGCCGCCATCGACCTCGACCCAGCGCCCGTAATGGAAGGGCGCAAAGCCCCAGGGCGCATCGTCGATCCAGGTCCAGCCCCAGGGGGCCACATAGGCCCAATGGCCCTCGCGATAGGGCGCCCAGCCGGCCGAGACCGTGGTCGGGATCCAGACATGGCCGTATTCCGGCGAATCCCGCCAGGTGCCATATTCCTCGAGGTCCGCGCCGCCGGGGATGCCGGCCGAGACATAAACGGGCCGGTTGGGCGCGAACAGGTGCCGGTCGCGCTCTTCGCTCCAGCGATCGAACTCGTCGGCTCCGGGGGCTGATACCTGGATCGCGGGCGGCTCGCCCGGGCCGATGATCGCCTCCTGGCCGCGATTGACCGTGACCTGCTCGGTCGGGCTCGAGACATTGGCGATGCCGTTGAACACGGCGAGGCGGGTCGGCTGGTCCTGCGTGCCGGCGATGATGCGATAGCGGCCGCGGTCCGAGAGATCGACATTCCCGCGCGGCGTCTGCACGAAATAATGCTCGTCGGGCGGATGATCATGGATACCGACATCGATCCGGCCTTGCGGCACGGACAGCACCACATTGCCGTAATCGAGCTCGGCGATGTCGAGCTCGGTGCCGCCATCGAGCCGGACGCGGGCGCCGCCCAGCTCGATCTCGGCGCGGCCGCCCGGCTCGACAAAGAGCGAGCTCGCCTGTGCCACCGGGTAATTGATCACCGCACCGGTCCAGGGATCGTTCGGCGACACATGGAAGCTGACTGATCCGTCCAGCACCGAAATGCGGCCGACCCGCGTCGGCGGATCGCCTTCCTGGGCAAGGGCTGGCGCGCTGAGGGCCAGGGCGAGCGCCACCAGGCTGAGCTTGGCCAGGGTGGAGCGGCCGGCGCGAGGTCCGAGCGGCATTCTGCGTTCCTTATATTTTTCGACGCTGATATGCGTCCGCTGGAGAACGCCGGATCCCGGCCACCTATTCCAATCCGCCTGAATCCCAACTCACCAGCCGTCCGCGCCCGAGCCACACAGGGCGAAAGTGCTATAGCGCGCGGCAGATCGAATCTGAAAGAGTCCGGCCAAAGCACCACGGCCTCGGCGCCTTGAGGCGAAGCACTTTCATTGAGAATTTCATCTTGGGGAGGAAGGAATGTCAGAGGCGGTTACGATTCATCCGTCCGTTGACCACGGCGTGAAGCAGGGCTCGGCGAGCTTCGCCGGCGGCACGCTCACCTGCCATTGCACGCACAATCCGGTGAAGGTCGCGATCCACAGTCAGATCGCGCACAATCATGCCTGCGGCTGCAGCAAATGCTGGAAGCCGGCCGGCGCCACCTTCGCGGTCATCGCCGTGGTCGGGCGCGACAAGGTCGCGGTGCTGGAGCATGGCGAGAAGCTCGCCATCGTCGATGCCTCGGCCGCGATTCAGCGCCATGCCTGCAAGGATTGCGGCGTCCATATGTATGGTCGCATCGAGAATAACGGCCACCCCTTCTTCGGGCTCGATTTCGTCCATGCCGAGCTCTCGCACGAGCATGGCTGGGCCGCCCCGGAATTCGCCGCCTTCGTCTCCTCGATCATCGAGGCCGGCACGCATCCGAGCAAGATGGGTGCCATCCGCGGCCGCCTCAAGGAGCTCCATCTCGAACCCTATGACTGCCTGTCGCCGCCGCTCATGGACGCGATCGCGACCCATATCGCGAAGCAGAAGGGTGTGCTGAAGGACTAGTTGGCCATCGCCGGCGCCGCGCTCGCAAGTGCGGCGCCGACAAATCCTTGATGCGCTTGGCTTATCCGTGCCGCAACCATAGAGTGCGCTGCTCCCCTTTCGGATAGGTCGGCAGGCACCGTGCCCATTGCGCTCAAGCTCTTCCTTTGCCTCGTGGCGTTCGGCGCCGCCCTCTATCTCGGCATGGCGATCTCGGTCGTCTATGTCGGCCTCCAGCTCGCGGCTCCGGCCGTGGCGCAAATCGGGCCGCCGCCGGCGATCGAGGGGCTGAAGGTGGTCGAGATCCCGTCGCAATCTGGCTCGCGGCTTCAGGGCTGGTTCATTCCGGGCCGGCCGGGCGGCGGGGCTGTGGCGCTGATGCATGGCGTGGGCGCCAATCGCACGGTCATGGTCGAGCGCGCGAAGCTCTTCAACGAGCTGGGATTCGCCGTGCTGCTGTTCGATTTCCAGGCGCATGGTGAAAGCCCGGGCCAGCACATCACCTTCGGCCATCTCGAGGCGTTCGATGCCGCGGCCGCTATCGATTTCCTCCGCCATGAGGCACCGGGCGAGCGGGTCGGCGCCATCGGTGTCTCGATGGGCGGTGCTGCAGCACTTCTCGGGCCGAAGCCCTTGTCGGTCGACGCGCTCGTCATCGAATCCGTTTATCCCGATATCGGTTCGGCTCTTATCACCCGACTTCGGGCCGGGCTTGGGCCGACGCTCGGCCCCGTCTTCACGCCGCTGCTGACACCACTCTTCCTGACGTTCATGCCGCCGATCCTCGGCGTCTCGGCCGCGGATCTTCGGCCGATCGACCAAATCGGCGATGTGACCGTGCCGCTGCTCGTGGCGTCGGGCACCATCGATATCCTGACACCGCTCGATCAGGCTCAGGCGCTCTACAATCATGCGAGGCCGCCCAAGCGCTCCTGGTGGGTGCCCGGCGCCGGCCATGTCGATCTCGAGGATGCGGATCCCAAAGATTACCGGCGGATCGTCATCGGTTTTCTCATGGACGAACTGCAAAGGACGCCGTCCTAACCCACTTGACCGGTCCGCCTACCCTGCGTGCATGCTGCGGCTAAAGGGATGGGAGCCGCCATGACGGACAGCATCAAGGCATCGGAATTCGCGATCACCGGCGATGGCTACGACCTGGCCGACACCAAGCGGCGGGTAAAGGCGATCCTCGTCGGTTCGGTCGGCAATCTCATCGAATGGTACGATGTCTACGCCTATTCGGCCTTCGCGCTCTATTTCGCCGGCTCCTTCTTTCCGAAGGGCAATCCGGTCGTGCAGCAGCTGTCGGCGGCCACTCTCTTCGCGGTGGCCTATCTCGTCCGGCCGATCGGCAGCGTGATCTTCGGCTATCTCGCCGACCGGTTCGGCCGGCGCAACGCACTCACCCTTTCCGTCCTGCTGATGTGCTTCGGCTCGCTGCTGATCGCGGTCTCGCCCACCTATGCGTCGATCGGCGTCGGCGCCACGATCATCCTGTCGGTCGCCCGCATCCTTCAGGGGTTGAGCCAGGGCGGCGAGTACGGCACCAGCGCCACTTATCTGAGCGAGGTCGCCCATCCGAACCGGCGGGGCTTCTATTCCGGCGTCTGGTACACGACGCTGATCGGCGGGCAGCTGACCGCCCTCCTAGTGCTGCTGGTGCTGCAGAAGCTGTTCCTGACACCGGACGAGCTCAAGGAATGGGGCTGGCGCATCCCCTTCCTCATCGGCGCGTTCATCTCGGTCTACGCTTATTACATGCGCCGCGACATGCACGAGACCGACCATTTCCGCAAGGCGGAGGCGGACAAGAAGGTGAGCTCGGAAAGCCGCTGGACGGTGCTGGCGCAGAATTGGAAGCCCATGGTGCTGGTGATCGGCATCACCATCGGCGGCACCTCGGCCTTCTACACCTACACGACCTATATGCAGAAATTCCTCAAACTCTCAGTCGGCCTCACCGACGACCAGACTACCATGGTGACGGCCGGGTCGCTCATTTTCGCCGTCATCCTGCAGCCCTTGTATGGTGCCTTATCGGACAAGATCGGGCGCAAGCCGATGCTGATCGCCTTCGGCGTGCTCGGCACGCTTGGCACATATCCGCTGCTGACGACACTCCAGGGCACCAAGGACCCGTTCGTGGCATTCCTGCTGATCTGCACCGCCTGGGCGATCGTCAGCGCCTACACGGCCCTGACCGCGATCGTGAAGGCCGAGCTCTTCCCAACCGCGGTGCGCGCCATGGGCGTCGGCATTCCTTATGCGCTCACGGCCGCCATCTTCGGCGGCTCGATCAATTCCGTGGCACTCACCTTCAAGGATAGAGGCTACGAGCAGGGCTTTTACTGGTACGCCACCGGCTGCATCTTCATTTCGCTGCTGTTCTATATCGGCATCAAGGACACGAAACGGAATTCCCAGATGGAGCGGCATATCTAGCGGAGTGCCACCGCCGGCGTCAGCATGGCAGGTGCGAGGCCCGGCACCAGCACCTTGTGCGCCGGCCCGAGCGTCAGGATCGAGCCGCCCTTGCCGTCGGCGGCGATGGCGGTGCCGAGCGACAGGCCGGCTGCCTTGCGGATCTCGATCTTGTCGAAGGCCGGATCGAAATCGAGCACCGTCTCCTCCGCCTCTGCGGACGCATCGATGATGAGCTCCGACGGCTTCCCGCCTTCGCCGGCCCCTGCGATCAGATAGGTCGTACCGCCGCCGGCGATCATGGTGGCGCCGCCACTGCCGGCATAGATGACAGTGACACCCTTGCCGCCCTGGAGCGTGCTCTTGCCGGCGCCGCCGGCCAGCAGCGCATGGGCGCTTGCCGCCGTGACATTCCCGCCGCCGGGCGGCGCCAGCTCGATATCGGCTTGCCGCAGGCGATAGCCGTCGGGCAGCACGGGCGTCATATGCCAGCCGGGATCGCCGAGATAGCCGTTCGGCTGGCGCAGCGCCGGCGTGTGCGCGGTGAGGTAGGCATAGGCCCAGATCGCTTGGGGCGAGCGCGTCACGCTGAAGCTTTCGGCGGCGGATGCCGCCGCAACGGCCGGGTAGCAATAGGTGCATTCGGGCGTGTTGGCGAGCTCGGTCGGTGCCGGCTTGTCGCCGAAATTGCGCTGATAGAGCTGCGCCCATGTATTGGGGGCGATGCCTTTATTGTCTTGCGTCCCGGCGATCGTCCACCAATAGCCCGGCCCGTTCAGCGGGTTGAAACCCTTGGCGCCATGGGTGAAGCGGCCGGAATTGAAGTGATCGAGCCAGGCCAGCACCGTCTCGGCCTTGGCATCGCCGCGCTTGGCGATCAGCGCCATGGTGAGCGCCAGGAAGTCGTTCTGCCAGGGGGCGGTCTGGGCCGAGCCGAAGGGAATATCCGGCACATAGCCCTCGATCTCGCCTTCGGCGCCGGCGGCATGGAGCTTCGCGGTCTCCGCCACGAGCCCGGCGAGATTGGCCTCGGTCACGCTCGCGAAGGTCGATTTCAGCGGATCATTGTCTGGAGCGATCCAGGCGGCATTGGCGAAATCGCGGATGTTCCAGGCGGTGCCGCGCAGCTGGTTGACCGGATAGACCAGCGCCTCGGCGCCATGCCGATAGCCGGGGTTGCCCGCGACCGTCAGATAGGCCGCCTCATAGTCGAGCTCGTCGAGATAGTAGCGGTTGCCGGTGACGAGATAGGGCACGAAGCTGAGATCCGGCTCATGCGCCGAATCGAGGGCCCAGCCGCCATTGCCCTTGGCCGCTTCCGAATTGAACACGGTGCCGAACCGGTCGGCCGAATCGACGCCCTTGCCTTCGCGATAATCGGCCCAGCTGGTCGGGTGCTTCACGACCGAGATCGGGGCGTTGGTGGCGCCGTCGCGCAGATGCCAGGGCACGCTGCCGGCATGATCGGCCTCGGCCAGCATCACCGTCTCGGCGCGCCGATCCTGCGAGACGAGGTAATTGGCGGCCCAGCCGGTCGTGATGCCGATATCGGTGCGTCCCCCGGTCGTGCCCATCGCGGGCGTGATGAGCGATGGCTCAAGCGGGCCGGATTTGGCGGCCGACAGCTCCGATAGCCGGTCGCCCAGCGCCTTCATCGAGACGCCGAGCGAGAAATCGTAATCGGCGATGGCGCCTGCTTTGGCGAGATAGGCCGGGTCGAGCGAGACATGGAGCGGGGCGTGCGCCGTGCCGGTCCAGAGCTCCTTGTGCCAATTGGAATAGGGGTACTGCACCATCCCCTTGCGCTCGAACAGCGTGGTGCCGCCATTGGCGATGCTGGCATCGCAGGTGAAGAATTTGATCGGCACGAAGGCCTGGTCGTTCGCCACGATGACATCGGTCCGCAGCTGGCCGTCGGCGAGTGCGCGGATATCGAATGTCGCGGTCATCGCCTGATTGAGCTTGGCCTGGACCCGGATCTCCTTGGCGAGCGCGTTGTCGAGCCAGATATCGGGCTTCCCCTTGGCAAAGGCCTCGCGCACCAAGGCCGCCACATCGATCGTTCGCGCCGGCTCGCCCTCGAAAGCGAGCGTTAGCTTGGGCTCATAGCCCGGCAGCAGGAAATCCTCGAGTTTGAGCGGCGGTGCGGCGGCGGCTTCGCCCAGCGACAGCGTCACGATCGCGCGCTCGCCCGGCGCCAGCGCCGGCGCCTCGAGGGCCACGATGCCGTGCCGGACCGAGCCATCCGCATGATGCGCCTTGGCGTCGAGCGCCACCTTGAGCGGCGTTCCCTTCATCGCGGCGACAATGCCGTGGCCCTTCGGCACGGCGCCGGGCAGAAAGGCCTGGCCGAAGGTGACGATGCGGGCGGGAGCCGCCTCCTTGCCGTCATTCTCGATCGTGACCGAGACGAGCCCGCCCGATTGCGGCGCCGCGACCAGCGGCGCCACCACCGCCTGCGCCTCGGCGAGCGCCGGCATCATGAGGAACGGCAATGCCAAGATGAAGCGGCGTATCGGTCGGAAGTCATTCACTTCTATCATGGGCGATCGCTTCGTCTCGTCATCGGAGCCGTGATCTAGCCCGAAATCGCGGCCGGAGCCAGCACGGCGCACCCGCGCCGAGACGTCGCGCGCACGGTCCTTGCCCGCGCCATGTCAAATACGGTCTCATGGAACTGAGCAATCTTCCGGTGCGTCCTCTAGTCGTTACTCGCTGTGGTGTCATCGAGTGCCACGAAAACGGATATTCTGCATAACGGGGTACGCCAATGCCTGATTTTATTGTGGTTGGCGGGGGATCGGCAGGCTGCACTGTCGCATCGAGATTGTCGGAAGATGCCGATGTGACAGTGTTGTTGCTCGAAGCCGGGCCGCGCGACACGAGCCCCTACATTCATTTACCGGGCGGCTTCTATAAATTTGCCGATAATTCGCTGACTTGGGGCTTCGAGACGGCGCCGCTCATCCATGCGGACAATCGGACGATCGTCTATCCGCAGGCCCGCGTGCTCGGCGGTGGCTCGTCGATCAATGCCCAGGTCTTCACGCGCGGCTGCCCAGAGGATTACGATTGCTGGGCGACTGAGGAGGGTTGCGCCGGCTGGTCGTTCCCAGAGGTGCTGGAATACTTCAAGCGCTCGGAGGACAACGATCTCTTTTCCGACGCCTATCACGGCACGGGCGGCCCGCTCGGCGTCAGCACGGTCCACCCGCACCTCTTGTCCAAAGTGTTCGTGCGGGCCGGCCAGCAGCTGGGATTGCCCTATAATCCGGATTTCAACGGCGCCGCCCAGGAAGGGGTCGGCCTCTATCAGACGACGACCCGGAACGGCCGCCGCTGCAGCGCCAGCGTGGCCTATATCCGGCCGGCGCTCGGCCGGAACAATCTCACGATCCGCACCGACATCCAGGTCCGGCGCGTCGTCATGGAAGGCTGCTGCGCCATCGGCGTCGAGATCGAGGATGCCGGCCGCATCCGCGTGCTGCACGCCGAGCGCGAAATCATCCTCTGCGCAGGTGCCATCGGTTCGCCCAAGCTGCTTCTCCTGTCCGGCATCGGCCCAGGCGATGCGCTGGGGCGCCTCGGCATCCCGGTCATCCTCGACCTGCCCGGCGTCGGCCAGAACTTTCAGGACCATATCGATGTCGATGTCGTTTACGAGCTCAACGGCGCCTATTCCTACGATAAATATCGAAGGCCGCACTGGAAGCTGATGGCCGCGATCGAATTCTCGGTCTTCAACAAGGGGCCGGTCGTCTCGAACATCGTCGAGGCGGGCGCCTTCTGGTGGAGCGACCGGGCGGAACGGACGCCGGATTTGCAACTCCACTTCCTGCCTGGTGCCGGTGTCGAGGCCGGCGGCGCCGATGGTGTGCCGGGCGGCAATGGCGTGACGCTGAATTCTTATCATCTGCGCCCGCGCTCGCGCGGAACGGTGACGCTTCGATCGGCCGATCCCCGCATCATGCCGGTGATCGATCCCAACGCCTTCGCCGAGCCCTATGATCTCGACCGCTCGGTCGACGGCATGCTGCTGAGCCGCGAGCTCATGGCGCAAAGCGCCTGGTGCCAATATGTCCGGCGCGAGCATGTTCCAGGCGAGGCGACGCGGACTCGTCAGGAATGCGCGGATTTCGTCCGCCGGGTCGCCCGCTCGGCCAACCATCCGGCCGGCACCTGCAAGATGGGCGTCGACGGCATGGCGGTGGTGGCGCCCGATCTCAAGGTCAGAGGCCTCGACGGTCTCCGGGTCTCGGACGCCTCGATCATGCCGCGCCTCATCTCGTCCAACACCAATGCGGCGGCGATCATGATTGGCGAGAAGGCGGCCGACCTCATCCGAGGACGGTCGCTTCAGCCTCGATAACTCAGTAGGCCGTCTTCTGGGACCAGACCCGAAGTGCCGTCAGAAAGATGATCTGCAGATCGAACAGCAGCGACCAGCGCTCGATATATTGGAGGTCGAACTGGACCCTGGCATTCATCTTTTCGATCGTGTCGGTTTCCCCGCGCAGGCCGTTCACCTGAGCCCATCCTGTCACGCCCGGCTTGACGTTATGCCGGGCGAAATAGCAATCCACGACCTCGCCATATTGGTGGTTATGGGGCACCGCATGCGGCCGCGGGCCGACCAGAGACATGTCTCCGGCAATGACGTTGATCAGCTGAGGCAGTTCGTCGAGGCTGGTACGGCGGATGAACGCGCCCACGCGCGTTATCCGCGCATCGTTCTTCGTTGCCTGGCGCACATTGAAATCGGGCGATCCCTTGCTGTGCGTCATGCTGCGGAACTTGAAGACCTCGAAGACCTCGTTATTGAAGCCGAACCGCTTCTGCCGGAACAGGATCGGGCCGGGGCTGTCAAGGCGGATGGCGATCGCGACGCCGATCATGACCGGCAGCAGGCAGACCAGCATCAATGCGCCCAGGATCAGATCCTCGGCCCGCTTCAGCCAATCCATCTGCACATCGACGCGGTCGTTGGCGACGGTGACGATCGGCACGCCCTGGATCGAGTTCACGTTGGTCGACAGGTCGGCGATCACCTTGTGCGGAATGAGGTCGACGCGAACCGGCGTCTGCCGCAGCTTGGAGACCATTTCGAGGATCCGCTTCTCAGCGGTCCAAGGAATGGTCACGATCACGCGATCGATCCCGTGCCGGCGGATATAGGCGATCAGGGCGTTGGTGTTGCCCTTGACTTCGTGCTGCTCCATGCCCTCCGGAAGCCGGGTCCGGCGATCGTCGAAAATACCGACGAGATGAACCTCAGGCGACAGGGTGGATTTGAATTTCTCGAGCGCCATCTGTGCTGCCGGTCCGGCGCAGACGATCGCCACACGCTCGCGCAGATAAGCACCCTCCATCTTCATCATCCGCCGGACCAGAATCGTCATGGCATGATGAAGCCCGACGAGCAGCGGGAACAGAGCGGCCCAGCTCAACAGCATCCAATCGCGCGAGACAGCCGCGAACTCGCTTGTGGCCAGGCCAATGGCCATCAAGCCGGCAGCGGCGCCACCGGCGGACAGCATGACCGAGTTGAAGGCCAAAGCCGGGCGCTGCATCGCCCGCTTCGTATAGACGCCGGTCAACTGGAACCCCCAAAGGGTCAGGATGCCGTTGATCTCGATGAAGGCCAGCTCGGCCGGATCCGTGACCCAGTCGCCGAGATAGATCAGATGGCAGAGTGCGGGGAGTGCCAGCAGCAGGACGAGGTCGGTAAACACCATCCCGATTCGCATCGCCGACCACGCGCGATGCGCACGATGGCGAGCAGTCCGCTTCGCCTGCTCGTAGCCGCCGAGCACGGCTTTGTCGGATGTTACGAAGTTGCTGCGCTGTGAATCCATCCCGACCTCGGTCGGGTGGCCACGTCGGCTGTCAGCGACCAAATCCGGTCCCGAGACGCCGCTATCCCTCAACCCGTCAATTTCTACTCCGCGAGGAGCGGAAAATTGAACGAGGTTCTGCTCTTGCATGCTCGCCACCATAAATTAGCACTATGCAGTGCAAAAATGAGCCGACCATTAAATACCTGCCGGATAACTCCGACTCCGGTCTTTCGCTCGCGTCGAGCGTTTGACAGGGTAATGAACTCTCTTATTACTGAGCTGAACGCTCTTATATGGGTGTCACTATATCATAGCGATTTGCAGTGCACAATCGGCGCGGTGGATGCCAGCGGTTTAATGCGCATCCTGAGCAATAGGTTGCGGAATTGTCACCATGGGTTGCATTTTATCGATAATATTGAAACCCTGACAGCGTAGAGACTGGAAGTAACGAATATCGGACAGACAGCGGTACGAGCGGCCGGGCCTCTTTTCTCGCTCATGAAAGCCGGGGCGCGCGAGAAGGCGCCGGGTTCGAATCCGCCGGCGGAGCCCTCATGGCTTACTGTAGGTCATGAAACATGAAAAAGGGGTTAGCCGCTGCCGGCTAACCCCTTTTCAGGAAACTGGTGGAGCCATGCGGAATCGAACCGCAGACCTCTACAATGCCATTGTAGCGCTCTACCAACTGAGCTATGACCCCGAACCCTTCGGCAGCGCCTCATGGCGGCGCGCGGTCGGGGAGGGGAAACTATTGCTGCCCCGACCGCTGTGCAAGGGAAAAATGCGGAGGCGCCGCGCAGCCCCTACCGCTCCTCTTCCTCATCGACATTCTCGATGACTTCGGCCATGTCGTCTTCGTCCTCGCCCAGTTCGGACGCGTCCTCGATCATGTCCTCGTCTTCTTCCTCGCTGGCGACGCCGGCGACCGCGGCCTCGTCCTCATCCTCGAGCGCCTCATCCTCGACCTCGGCGCCGGGCCCGGCCGCGACCGTGGGGGCGACTTCCTTGTCGGCCGTCACGGCAGTGCGGCTGCGCCGGGTTTTGAGGAATGCCTCGGGATCGAACTCGGTGCCGCATTTCGGGCACACGATGTGTTCCCGCTGCAGATCATAAAACTTCGTGCCGCAACTCTGGCAGATGCGTTTCGTACCCCATTCGGGCTTTGACACCGGATGCTCCGATCTTGTCGCGTGCGGGTTAGGAAGGGCGGCAATTGCCATGATCCCCCGTCCCTGTCAAAACCAAAATCGTGAGTCGAAACAAAATGAGGGCGGGACGAAATGCCTGTAACGCTCGATTGAGCGAAGAGCCGGGATCTTTGATCGCGCAGGCGGCACTCATGCTCGGCGCGCTTGCGGTCGGCCGCACCACGATCCGGGATGCCGCTGCCGGAGACAGGCTCGACCGAACCGCGGCGGCGCTCGCGGCCCTCGGCGCCAGGATTGAGCGCCACCAGGACGGGCTCTGGACCATCGATGGCGTCGGCATCGGCGGCCTTGCCGAGCCCGAGCAAGCGCTCGATCTCGGCCCTTCGAGTGCGGGCCTGCACCTTCTGATCGGGCTCGCCGCCACCCATCCGATCACCATTTTCTTCACGGGTGCGCCGGCGCTGCCGCTGGCATCGCTGATCGCACCACTCACCCTCCTAGGCGCCGAGATCATGGCGCGGCCGGGCGGCTTCCTGCCGCTCGCCTCCACGGGGGCGGCCTTCCCGGTGCCGTTCGAGCATGCGCTGGCGCTGCCCTCGGCCGAGATCGCGGGCGCCCTTCTCTTCTCAGCACTCAACATCCCGGGCCGCAGCAGCATCGCGAGCCCGCAGCCGGTCGCCGGCCGGCTGGCACTTCTCTTCGAGCGCTTCGGCGCGTCGGTCACGATCGAGCCCGATGCGGCCGGCGGCGAGCGCGTCACCCTCGAAGGCCAGCCCGAGCTCATTCCGGCCGATCTCGATATAAAGGATCTCCCAGCGTGACGTCAGTTCTGGTCATCGCCATCGACGGGCCGGCCGCGTCCGGCAAGGGCACGCTCGCGCGGCGGCTGGCCGAGCGCTATGGCCTCCCCCATCTCGATACCGGCTCGCTCTATCGCGCGGTCGGGCGCGACGTGCTGGCGGCGGGCGGCGATCCAGCCAATTCCGCGGCAGCGGCGGCAGCGGCCCTGGCGCTCGATGCCGCAAGCCTCCACGATCCGCGGCTCCGCGACGAGGATGTCGGCCGCGCCTCCTCGCAGGTCGCCGTCCATCCGGGCGTGCGCGCGGCCTTGCTTGCCTTCCAGCAGCGTTTCGCGTCCCAGCCGAGTGGGGCGGTGCTCGATGGCCGCGATATCGGCACGGTCATCTGCCCTTGGGCACCGGTGAAGCTTTATCTGACCGCGTCCGTTGCGGCCCGCGCCCAACGCCGCTTCAAGGAGCTTGAGGCGCGCGGCGAGGCGGCGGATCTCGGGCAGCTCGGCGCCGACATCGAGGCGCGCGACGCCCGCGACAGCGCCCGCGCCACGGCCCCCCTGAAACCGGCCGCGGATGCCGTCGAGCTCGACACGACTGCGCTCGATGCCGACCAAGTTTTCGCCCGTGCTGTCGCGCTGGTCGAGACGATCAGGCGACAGCACTAGCAATTCCTTTATTGGCGTCCTATTTGGTTGCGGCGAGCCTTCTCTAAGAGTATAGAGTCGCCCGCTTCCACACCGTGCCCGCTCCCGGGCGCGGTGTTTTGCTCTTCGAAATAACGGGTTTCACCGCCGCGCCCGCGCCTGTCGGCGGTCGGCCGGTTCGCCTCGATCCCGGGCGGTCCGGTCTCAAGAGTGAGGGATCGAGGAGAGCCAATGGCTTCTGCAACTCATACCGCCGCGCCCGAGAAGGAGAGCTTTGCCGCCCTCCTCGATGCGTCCCTCGGCACGTCGTCCAGCCTGGAAGGTACGGTCGTCCGCGGCCATGTCATCGCCGTCGAGAATGACAATGTGCTGATCGATGTCGGTCTCAAATCCGAAGGCCGCGTTCCGCTCAAGGAATTCGTCACCGCCGGCAAGGCGCCTGAGATCAAGATCGGCGACATCGTCGAAGTCTATCTCGAGCGCATGGAAGACAAGCATGGCGAGGCTCAGCTCAGCCGCGAGAAGGCGCGGCGCGAGGAGGCCTGGACGCTCCTGGAAAAGAGCTTTACCGCCAATGAGCGCGTCACCGGCGTGATCTTCGGCCGCGTCAAGGGCGGCTTCACCGTCGATCTCTCGGGCGCCGTGGCGTTCCTGCCGGGCAGCCAGGTCGATATCCGCCCGGTCCGCGACATCACTCCGCTGATCGGCACGCCGCAGCCGTTCCAGATCCTCAAGATGGATCGCTCGCGCGGCAATATCGTGGTTTCTCGTCGTGCGGTCCTTGAGGAGAGCCGGGCCGAGGCGCGTTCGGAGCTGGTCGCCAACCTCAAGGAAGGCCAGATCCTCAACGGCGTGGTCAAGAACATCACCGATTACGGCGCCTTCGTCGATCTGGGCGGCGTGGATGGTCTGCTGCACGTCACCGACATCGCCTGGCGCCGCATCAACCACCCGTCCGAGGCGCTGCATATCGGCCAGTCGGTCAAGGTGCAGGTCATCCGCTTCAATTCCGAGACGCAGCGCATCTCGCTCGGCATGAAGCAGCTCGAGGCCGATCCTTGGGAAGGCGTCGAGCTCAAATATCCGTCGGCCGCCCGCTTCAAGGGCCGGGTCACCAACATCACCGACTACGGCGCTTTCGTGGAGCTGGAGCCGGGTGTCGAAGGCCTGGTCCATGTTTCGGAAATGTCCTGGACCAAGAAGAATGTCCATCCGGGCAAGATCGTTTCGACCTCTCAGGAGGTCGAGGTCATGGTGCTCGATGTCGATCCGGCCAAGCGCCGCATCTCGCTGGGCCTGAAGCAGACTCTCGCCAATCCGTGGGAGAGCTTCGTCGAACAGTATCCGGTGGGTGCGGAGCTCGAAGGCGAGGTCAAGAACATCACCGAGTTCGGCCTCTTCGTGGGCCTGCCCGGCGATATCGACGGCATGGTTCACCTTTCCGACCTCGACTGGGCCCGTGCCGGCGAGGAAGTCGTTCAGGACTACAAGAAGGGCGACCTGGTCAAGGTCAAGGTGCTGGATGTCGATGTCGAGAAGGAGCGCATCTCGCTCGGCGTCAAGCAGCTGTCCGAGGATCCGTATGAGGAGACGATCGCCAAGCTCAAGAAGGGCGATGTCGTTACCTGCACCGTGTCGCAGATCACCGAGAACGGCATCGAGGTGATGTCGCCCGACGGCATGCCCGGCTTCATCCGCAAGTCCGAGCTGTCGCGCGATCGCAGCGAGCAGCGGCCCGACCGCTTCGCCATCGGCGAGAAGGTCGATGCCAAGGTCACCGCGATCGACAAGGCGACTCGCAAAATCGCGCTGTCGATCAAGGCGCGCGAGGTTGACGAGGAGAAGAAGGCGATGGCCGAGTACGGCTCGTCCGATTCCGGCGCCAGCCTCGGCGATATTCTCGGTGCCGCCATGCGCGCGCGTTCGGACAAGACCGATACAGCGCAGGAATAGAAGGCTTCTCAAGCTCTTCGCGAAAGGGGCGCGGTCCGCAAGGGCCGCGCCCTTTTTCGTGAATATCGAGGCTAAAGCTGTCGCTTCCGGTCGGGCGCGCAGCCAAGCGGCCACGCCGAATGGCTCCCCAACCTAGGCATTTTTTGGCAAAAGCCTTTTTTGTCCAAGGCTTACTTGACCTTACGCGGCCAGTTTGGCAGGCTTGTCCGAGCAGATCCGCTGCGTAAAAGGGAAGGCCGGGCCGACATGACCAAGTCTGAGCTCATCCTGCGTCTTGCGGAGAGCAATCCGCATCTCTATCAGCGTGATATCGAGCGCATCGTCACCACGATCTTCGACGAGATCTCTGCCGCGCTGTCGCGTGGAGATCGGGTCGAGCTCAGGGGTTTCGGTGCCTTCTCGGTGAAGAAGCGGGATGCCCGGATCGGACGGAACCCGCGTACCGGCGACAGCGTTTCGGTCGATGAGAAGTTCATCCCCTTCTTCAAGACCGGCAAGCAGCTGCGCGACCGCCTGAATGACGGGCACCATGCCGGTGCAGGCCATCACGCGGAGTAACGGCCGAGGGATCGGGTAGGGCTTGACCGATCCGGCCGGATCGGCTGGTCTGTCGATCTCAAGCTTGAACCGCGCCCGGAGGTATTGATGCGGTGGGTCTTCTGGATCTTCATCGCGCTGGTCGCCATTGTCGCGGCGAACTTCGCCGTCTGGAACAGCCATGGGGTGTCGCTCGATCTCTGGCCGTTGCCGCTGGCCTTCGATCTGCCGGTCTTCCTGGCCGTGCTGGCGCCGTTCGGCATCGGCCTGCTGATGGGCTGGCTCGGCTCCTGGTTCGCCCATCTGCCTGACCGGCGCGCGCGCCGGCGCCTTCAGCGGCATGCCGAGACGCTGGCGGCCGAGCTCGATCGCACCAAGACGGCACCCCCTGCGGCTCCGCCGTCCCGCTCGCTGGTCGCCTGAGCCATGGTCGACGCGCTGCGCGACCGGCCGCTGCAGCACCCCGGCACGCGCCTGATCGGCGCATCGGAAACCCATGCCGGCCTCAACTACGACCAGCTGATCGAGGCGCTCCGGCAGATGTTCCGGTCGGGCTGCACCGTGCCGGCCCGGCATCATCACACCCTCCCGGTCGGCGGCGGCCGGCCCGATGCGACGCTGCTGGTCATGCCGGCCTGGCAGCAGGGGCGCTATGTCGGCATCAAGCTCGTCACCGTCTTTCCGTCGAATGGCGAGCGCTCGCTGCCGGCGGTGATGGGGACCTACGCGCTGCTCGACGGGGCCACCGGCACACCCTTGGCGCTTATCGACGGGCCGGCCCTGACTCTCCGCCGCACGGCCGCCGCCTCGGCGCTGGCGGCGAGCTATCTCGCCCGGCCCGATGCCGAAAGGCTGCTCGTGGTCGGCACCGGTGCCCTGGCGCCGCATCTGGTCGAGGCCCATGCCCTGGTCCGGCCGATCCGCAGTGTGCTGGTCTGGGGCCGCGACCCGGAGAAGGCGGCCAAGCTCGCCCATCGGCTCGACCGGCGCAGCCTCAAGGTCGGATCGACGACCGATCTCGCCGGCGCCGTGCGCGGCGCGCACATCGTGACCTGCGCCACGCTCGCGACTGAGCCGCTCATCAAGGGCGAATGGCTGCCCATGGGCGTCCATCTCGACCTCGTCGGCGGCTTCACTCAAGAGATGCGCGAGGCCGATGATGATTGCATCAGCCGGGCGCGAATCTTCGTCGATACCCGCGAGGGTGCGACCCAGGAGGCCGGCGATATCACTCAGCCGCTCGCCAATGGCCGGCTGACGCTCGACGACATCGCCGGCGATCTGCTTGAGCTCTGCCGCGGCAGCCGGGCCGGGCGCCGCTATTACGATCAGATCACCCTCTTCAAATCGGTCGGCACGGCACTCGAGGATCTGGCCGGCGCCATCCTGCTGCTTGACCAGATTCGGAATGGCTGATCCGACTCCGATGGAGCGGGCGGACTATCTCGTCCGCAAGCTCGAGCGCTTCATCATCGAAGGCCGCGAGACCAAGAAAGGCATGCCGTTCAAGGCCTGGCAGACCAAGGCCCGGGTCGAGATCGCGAACAGCCTGGCCGAGCTCGAGCTCAAAGCCAAGCTCAGCCGTTCCGACATCGTGATGCGGCGCATCCTCGCCGTGGGCGCCTCGGCGATCGTGACGATCGGCTTCTGGGGAGCGGTCCTCACGGTCGATCAGCGCTATGGCCCGGCCGGTGCCGTGGCGATCGCGATATCGGGGCTGGTGCTGGTCGCGATGGTGCTCGAGTTCGGCGTGCGCCGGGTCACGTCCCGCCTTCAGCGCCGGGCACGCCAGCGCAATTTCGGCGAGATCGAGGAGCTCGACCGGCAGCTCCGCCGGTTCGAGGCGGAGCTGCGCCGCAAGCTCGACAAGGCCAAGACCGACAAGGCCAAGGAGACGGCGACGGACGCGGCCGGCTAGCCGCCATGCGCCCGCATGCGGTTTATGTTGCATCGCACAAAATTCACTTGACGGCCGGCGGACCCACCCCTATATCCCCGAATATTGCACCGCAACATGAGAGGATATGGACCATGACCAACGCTCAGGATTTCACCAAGTACCTGCCGTCCTTCGACAAGATCGTCGCCTTCCACAAGGCCAATTTCGAAGCGCTGATCGAAGCCAATGCCGTCTTCGTCAAGGGCGCCCAGGAAATCTCCAAGGAGATCTTCGCCCAGACCCAGGCGCAGCTCGAGAGCGTCGCGGCCTCGAGCCAGGCCGTGCTCGCCGCCAAGGACCTCAAGGACGTTGCCCAGCTCAACGCCGACAACGCGAAGCAGGGCTATGAGAAGCTTGTTGCCAGCTCGACCAAGATCAGCGAGATGAGCGTCAAGGTTGCCACCGAAGCCTTCGCGCCGGTCTCCGCCCGCGTCAACGCCGCGGTCGAGACGCTGTTCAAGACCGCTGCCTAACCAGCTTCGGTGGGTGTTGGTCGCCGGGCCGACCTTCTTCCTCTCCTGACTTCGGCCCGGTAACAGCATCGAAGGCCTCCCGTTTCGGCGGGGGGCCTTTTGCATTTGGCGGATGGCTCGATTGCACGACCGCGATTTCGGTTGCGAGGTGCCGAGAATCAGCGCATCCCGTCAAGCTTATGAAAATCTCGATCGTCGGCGCCGGCATCATGGGGCTCAGCACCGCCTGGGCGCTTGAGCGCTTTGGCCATCAGGTGACGCTGTTCGATCAAGGCCCGATCCCCAATCCGCACGCCTCCTCGCATGATTCCCATCGGGCGATCCGCTACGCCTATGGCGATGCCGTGGGCTATCAGCGCATGGTTGCCGACGCCTATGCGATCTGGCGCCGGCTCTGGGACGATCTCGGCGAGACGCTCTATGTCGAGACCGGCACGCTCTGCCTCGGCGACGGCAAATCGGGCTGGCTCGCCGACTCGGCGGCAGCCCTTGCGGCCGGCGGTCATAAGCCCGAATGGCTGACGCAAGCCGAGCTCGAACGGCGCTTTCCGCTGATCGCGGCCAAGGGCGTCGGCGCCGCCTTCCATCTCGAAAGCGGCGGGGTGCTCCTCGCTGACCGGATCGTGGACGCGATGGCGCGGCTCGTGGCGGCCCGTGGGGTCGAGCTGCGTCCCGAGACGCGTATCCGGTCGGTCGATCCCGATCGCGGCTGGGTCACGCTCGACAATGGCGCCGTGGTCGGGGCCGATGCGGTCGTCATCGCGGCGGGATCCTGGGTCCATCGGCTGGTGCCGGATCTTGTCCCGCGCGTGACGCGGTCACGCCAAGTGCTGGCCTATCTCGCCCCGCCGCCCGATCTCGCCGAGGCTTGGCGGCGCGGTCCGCTCATCCTCGACCTCGATCCCGAGATCGGGTTCTATCTGTTGCCGCCCGTTGCGGGAACCGGCCTCAAGGTCGGCGATCACCGCTTCAGCCTGACAGGCGATCCGGACGATCCACGCGATGCGGCCGCGGCAGAGGCGGCACCGATGCTCGACGCCGCCCGCCGGAGTCTCGCGCGCGGCACCGAATTCCGGCTCGACCGGCTCAAGACCTGCTTCTACACGGTCGAGCCGAAAGAGCATTTCATCATCGAGCCGATCGGCCTCGCGGGCTGGGTCATGAGCCCCTGCTCGGGCCACGGCTTCAAATTCGGCCCGCTTCTGGGCAGCGCCGTCGCTGGCGCCGTGGACGCCGGCGAGCCGGGCGATCTGGCGCTTTGGGCGAGAGGAGAAACGCCATGAATCCGATCTATCTCGCGATCGACACGCCGGTGCTCGAGCGCGCGCACTCGCTGATCGAGCGCGCGGCACCTCATATCGGGGGCGTCAAGTTCGGGCTCGAATATTTCTGCGCGCTCGGCCTCGACGGCGTGCGCCGCGCCGCCTCAGGCCTCCCGGTCTTCCTCGATCTCAAGCTGCATGACATCCCGAACACGGTGGCGGGTGCCGTCCGCTCGGTCGCACCCTTGCGACCGGCGATCCTCAACGTTCATGCCGCCGGCGGTCCAGCCATGATGCGGGCGGCGCGTGCCGCGGCGGAAGAGGCGGCGGGCGACGGGCCGCGCATGCGCATCATCGCGGTCACGGTGCTGACCAGCCTCGATGATGGCGATCTCGAGGCCGTCGGCCAGCGCGGCCCGGCGCTCGAGCAAACCAAACGGCTCGCAGGATTGGCCCAGGATAGCGGCCTTGACGGCGTCGTCTGCGGCCCGCGCGAGGTCGCAGCCTTGCGCGCCCAATGCGGGCCGAATTTCCTCCTCGTCGTCCCCGGCATCCGCCCGGCCGGTGCCGAGCTCGGCGATCAGAAGCGGGCGATGGGTCCGGCCGAAGCGCTGGCAGCGGGCGCTGATCATCTCGTCATCGGCCGCCCGATCGCCGACGCGCCCGATCCCGCCGCCGCGGCGCGCGCAATCGCCGCCGAGCTCGGCCTGTGAGGCTCGAAGCCAAGATTTGCGGCCTCTCGACGCCGGAGACGATCGCGGCCGCGGTCGAGGGCGGCGCCGACATGGTGGGGTTCGTCTTCTATCCCAGAAGCCCGCGCGCGGTGACCCCGGCCCGCGCCGCCGATCTCGCCCGCGCCATCCCGTCCGGCATCCATCGCTGCGGCCTCTTCGTCGATCCCGACGATCGGATGCTGGATCAGGTACTGAGCACGGTCGGGCTCGATCTTCTGCAGCTTCATGGCAGCGAATCCCCCGAACGCACCGCCGCCATCCGCCAGCGCTTCGGCCGCCCGGTCATGAAGGCGATCGGCGTCGCCACGGCCGATGACGTGGCCGAGGCCGCTCGCTGGATCGGCTCGGTCGACCGCCTGCTGTTCGATGCCAAGCCGCCGCGTACCGAGGGCGCACTCCCCGGCGGCAACGGCGTCCCCTTCGATTGGCAGATCCTGGCCGGCCGCGATTGGCCCGTGCCCTGGATGCTCTCGGGCGGCCTCAATGCCGGCAATGTCGCGGAAGCGCTCCGTATTACCGGCGCACCCGGCGTCGATGTTTCCTCCGCTGTCGAGACCGGCCCGGGCATCAAGGACCCGGCGCTCATCCGCGCGTTTCTGGCCGCGGCGAGAGCGTTCTAGCGAAGAGAAGCTTCTGCAGTGATGTCAGGAAACGCTTGACGGTTGGCGCGTAAGGATATACCTGACTGTCAGGAAATTCCTTACGCGGAGGCAGCATCGTGACCGCCAAGCCAAGAGCCGCCAACGACATCGAGCAGCCGACAAAATCGTCGGAGCCCGCCGGCAAGCGACCGTTCCACTGCTCCTTCTGCCTGAAGTCGGAACATGAGGTGGAAAAGCTGATTGCCGGTCCCGGCTCCATCTTCATCTGCAACGAATGTGTCGCGATCTGTGACGATCTGGTCGCCGGCCGCGAGTTGAAGGTCGATATCAAGAGCATCGACCAGATCCCGACCGACCGGTTGCTGGAGCGATTGAAGCCTATCGAAACGACGCTTCAGGGCATGGGCAATCAGCTCCATACCGTGGTCGAGGAGCTGCGGGGGCGCGAGGTCAGCTGGGCACGCATCGGCGAGGCGCTGGGTGTCAGCCGCCAATCGGCCTGGGAGCGGTTCGCTTAACCGGCCAGCCGATGCGCGGCTAACTATGTCGAGATGGAAATGTCACCGAGGATCGTCGCGGCCAGTTCTTCGGGCATAGCGGCCTCCGCAGATATCTGCCGTGCGAAGCGAGGCGATCGGAACGCTGCGCAGCAGCGTTCGGCGCGGACCCAGGCCCAATCGCCCGGAATGCCGCCCCGCCGTTGCAGCCGCTGCTGAATGATCTCGACCGGTGCCGTCAGGCAGACATGGTGAAAATCGGGCTCGATCCGCCGCAGGCCGCCGACGACTTCGTCGAAATAGGGCAGGTGCCAGATCGTCATCGGCATGATCAGCGTGCGCCGATAGCTCGCGAGCAGCTCGGCGGCGGTCGTCACGACCAGCCGGCGCCACAGCGCATGATCCTGGAAATCCTCGCACAGCTCGATCGGCGCCAGGATTTTCCTGGCCAGAATCCCGACCTCTTCCGGGTCGAAGATCAGACTATCCGGCAGCCGCCGGGCCAACAGCTCGGCGACCGTCGTCTTGCCGACGCCGAACGCGCCATTGATGAAGATGATCAGTTCTCACGCCTCGGCATAGCGCCGTGCCAGATCGATCCATTCGCGTTCGGTCTTGCGGTAGCGGCTGGTGCCGCGCTTGGCGCGGGCGAGGATCTCGTTGAAGAGCTGGTGCGCCTCCGCGACATCGCCGCGCTCGCGCAGCAGCATGGCATAGCGGCAGCGCGCCTCCTCGCCTGGAGCATAGTCGACCAGGGCGGCGAATTCCTCGAGCGCTTCGACCTGCCGCCCGGCCGCCTCGAGGCTCTTGGCATAGAGCAGATGCCCGTCGGTCGATTGGAACTCGGGATTGGCCTCGCGCAGATGATCGAGCGCCTCGATCGCGCGCTGCGGCTGCTTCTCGGCAAAGGCGGCGCGGGCGAAGCCCAGAAGCAGGGCCGGGTCGTCGGCATGGATGCCGGTGAGCGCGCTCTCATAAAGCTTGAGCGCGTCGGCTGTCCGGCCGAGGTCGAGATATTCCTCGGCCAGCCGCCGGCGGTTCTCGACCGTGTCGGCCATATCGAGCGCCTGGGCGCGCCGCCGCACGCCGCGGCCGGGATCGATCTGGCCCAAGGCGGCCCGGCCGATCCGGTGGGCGCGATAGCCGCTCGTCAGTTCGGGCAAGAGCTCGGCGATGAAATAGGCCAGCATGCCGATGCCGGGCAGTGCGATGACCGCGGTCAGCCACAGCCAGGAGCGGCCGGTTCGGATGATGTGGATGATGCAGGCGATCTGCAGCGCCACTTCGATAAGGTAGAAAGGCATGAAAAATCCTCGCGGAATCGGGCGCACCTTGCCATGGGCCGCGATGTCGCGCCAGTTGTCGGCGCCAACCCGCTTGAAGCCCGGCACGCGGGGTTATAGGGTCCGCCCTCCGTATTCCCTGGCAAGATGATGTCGACCACGCCCCTCAATACATATCGCGCCGGCCCTGACGAGAACGGCCATTTCGGCGCCTATGGCGGCCGCTACGTCGCCGAGACGCTGATGCCGCTGGTGCTCGAGCTCGAGCGCGCCTACATGGCGGCCAAGGCCGATCCGAGCTTCCGTCAGGAACTCGACTACTATCTCGAGCATTATGTCGGCCGGCCGAACCCGCTCTGGTTCGCCAAGCGCATGACCGAGGAGCTGGGCGGCGCCAAGATCTATCTGAAGCGCGAGGATCTCAATCACACGGGCGCCCACAAGATCAACCATTGCCTGGGCGAGGTGCTGCTGGCCCGGCGCATGGGCAAGACCCGCATCATCGCCGAGACCGGTGCCGGCCAGCATGGCGTGGCGACGGCCACCGTGTGCGCGCTCTTCGGCCTCAAATGCGTGATCTATATGGGCGTCACCGACATTGAGCGGCAGGCACCCAATGTCTTCCGCATGCGGCTTCTGGGGGCCGAGGTCCGCAGCGTCACCTCCGGCACCGGCACGCTCAAGGATTCCGTCAACGAGGCGATGCGCGACTGGGTCGCCAATGTCGACGACACGTTCTACATCCTCGGCACCGTCTCGGGCCCGCATCCTTATCCCGCCATGATCCGCGACTTCCAATGCCTGATCGGCGACGAGACGCGGCGGCAGATGCTGGCGGCGGAAGGCCGTCTGCCCGACTCGCTGGTCGCCTGCATCGGCGGCGGCTCGAACGCAATGGGGCTCTTCCACCCCTTCCTCGACGATCCGTCGGTCACGATGTACGGCGTCGAGGCGGCGGGCTACGGCATCGAAACCGGCAAGCATGCCGCCTCCTTGAATGGCGGCGATCCCGGCGTGCTGCATGGCAACCGCACCTATTGGCTGCAGGATGACGACGGTCAGATAATCGACGCGCACTCGATCTCGGCCGGGCTCGACTATCCCGGCATCGGGCCGGAGCATGCCTGGCTGCACGATATCGGCCGGGTCAAATATGTCTCGATCACCGATGACGAGGCGCTTGAGGCCTTCAAATTCTGCACCCGGCTCGAAGGCATCATCCCCGCCCTCGAATCCGCCCATGCCGTGGCCCATGTCATGAAGCTGGCGCCGACCTTGCCGGCCGACCATCTCGTCGTCGTCAACCTCTCCGGCCGCGGCGACAAGGACATCTTCTCGGTGGCGAAGCATTTCGGGGTGTCGCTGTGAGCGGCCGGATCCAGCACCGCTTCGCGGCACTCAAGTCTCAAGGCCGCGCGGGCTTCGTCACATTCCTGACCGCCGGCGATCCGGACATGGCGAGCTTCGAGGCCGTGCTCGCGGGCTTGCCCGCCGCCGGTGCCGATCTCGTCGAGATCGGCATGCCCTTCTCGGACCCCATGGCCGACGGGCCGGCGATCCAAGCGGCGGGGCTGAGGGCGCTCAAGGCGGGCACCAAGCTCCGGCACATCCTGGCGGCGGTCGGTCGCTTCCGGGCGAACGACCAGACGACGCCGATCGTGCTGATGGGCTATTTCAATCCGATCTGGCGCTATGGTCCGGCCGAGTTCTGTCGCGATGCCGCGGCGGCCGGCGCTGACGGGCTCATCATCGTCGATGTCCCGCCAGAGGAGGCGGCGGAGCTGGCGCCGCAGGCGAAGGCCGCCGGTCTCGACCTCATCCGCCTCACCGCCCCCACGACCGACGATGCGCGCTTCCGCGTCATCTTGGGCGACGCCTCGGGCTTCATCTATCATGTCGCGATCGCCGGCATCACCGGCACGCGCTCGGCCGATGCTGGGGACGTCCAGCAGATCGTCGACCGTCTCCGCCGCCAGACGGACCTGCCGATCGCGGTCGGTTTCGGCATCCGCACGCCGGAGCAGGCGGCCTCCATCGCCCGCTTCGCCGATGCCGTCGTCGTCGGCACGGCGCTGGTCGAAACCGTGGCGGCGCACCTCGATGCCGAGGGTGCGGCCAAGCCTGGCCTCGTGGCAGCCCTTCATGCCCAGGTCGCAGCCCTCAGTGCCGGCGTGCGCGCCGCCCGGAATTAAGGAACCCGCATGAGCTGGCTCACCAATATCGTCCTGCCCAAGATCCGCGCCGTCGTCTCGAAGCGCGAGGTGCCGGACAATCTCTGGACCAAATGCCCCGCCTGCGGCCAGATGCTGTTCCAGCGCGAGCTCGACAAGAATCTCCATGTCTGCCACGCCTGCGGCCATCACATGCGGATCGACGCCAAGCGGCGGCTCGAGATCCTGTTCGATGACGGCGAGTTCTCTCGGATCGAGCTGCCGAAGCCGGTGCTCGACCCGCTCAAATTCCGCGACAGCAAGCGCTACACCGATCGCCTGAAGGAGGCGCAGGCCAAGCTCGGCGCCGGCAGCGATGCGATCATCGTCGCCCATGGCAAGATCGGCGGCAATGACGCGGTCGTCGCCGCCTTCGAGTTCGGCTTCATGGGCGGCTCGATGGGCATCGCTGTGGGCGAGGCGATGGTGGCGGCATCGAAGCTCGCCGTGATGCAATCGGCCGCCTTCATCGCCGTGCCGGCCTCGGGTGGCGCGCGCATGCAGGAGGGCGTCTTGAGCCTGATGCAGATGCCGCGCACCGTGATCGCGGTCGAGACGGTGAAGGAGGCGGGCCTCCCCTACATCGTGCTCTTCACCGATCCCACCACCGGCGGCGTCTCGGCCTCCTTCGCCATGCTCGGCGACATCATGATCTCCGAGCCCGGCGCCACGATCGGTTTGACCGGTGTCCGCGTCATCGAGCAGACCATCCGCGAGAAGCTGCCCGAAGGCTTCCAGAAGGCCGAATATCTGCTCGAGCATGGCATGATCGACATGATCGTCCGCCGCCACGATCTCCGCGCGACCTTGGCCCGCGTGATCGGCCTGCTCAGGAAGCCGCTGGCGGCGTAGCGGGTCGGATCGGCGTCTCTCGAAAGAGGTTGATTGCTCGCCGCGTGCGACGGCGTTTTCTGCTATGGTCAAGCCCATGAACCGGCGAGAGATCATCGCCCGCTTGCGGGAGAACGAGGCCGAGCTGAGGGCGCGAGGTGTCGCTCATGCGGCCTTGTTCGGCTCGCGTGCTCGCGATGATTATCGCCCGCATAGTGACACCGATATTATGATTGATATCGATCCGGCAGCGCGGATCGGCGTCTATGAATATGTTGGACTCAAGGAGTATATCGCCAGCCTATTCGACGGGCCGGTGGATGTGGTCAACCGAGACGTTCTTGAAGCCCTACCTTCGCCGCGCCGCGATCGCCGACGCAATCTATGCCTTCTGAAGGCGAAGCAATCCGCCGTCGGCTGCAGGACATGCGCCATAACATCGCGCTGGCGGAACGCTTCACGGTGGGTGTGACCTACGATGCGTTCAAGGACGATTTATTGCGGCTTTATGCCGTGATCCGCTGTCTCGAAATTATCTCGGAAGCCTCGCGCCGATTGCCCGAAGAGCTGAAAGCGCGTCATCCGTCCATCGCGTGGAAAGAGATGGCTGGCGCTGGAAACGTATACCGACACGATTATGAGGAAGTGGCGGCCTCGCTCATATGGGTGGCGCTCCAAGACCATCTGCCGCCGCTTCGCAGCGCGGTCGAGTAGGAATTATCAATGTTCGACGATCATGCATGATTTACGGCGAAGGCCGCGCCTCTACCGACAAGTTGGAGCATCGTCGGCGGGGTCATGAGAAGGAAGAGCCGCTTCAGACGCCGATTGCTCTTCGGCGAGCAGATCCTTTGGGAAGGCCGGCCCGCGCTGTGGCCGATCTTCGTCCGCCGCGACCTCTATCTCATCCCCTTCAGCCTGGCCTGGCTCGGCTTCGCGGCCTTCTGGACTTACGGCGTTGTCCACAGGCACGCGGCACTTTTCCTTCGGCTCTGGGGCGTGATGCTGGTCGGTGTCGGGCTGTTCCTGGTTATCGGCCGCTTTCTGCTCGATGCCTGGGGCCGCTACGGCATTCGCTATGCCGTCACGGATCAGCGCATCCTGATCTTGGGACCATTGCTTTTCCGCGATCGCTTTACCGCGCTGGCGCTCGCTGAGCTTCCCGATATCGAGCTGGTTCCCGGGCGTTCCGAGCTTGGCACGATCCGGTTCGGCAAGGCCCTATCGCGCGGCCTAAGCGGGGGGATCGGCTTTTTCTGCCCCTCTTTCGAACCGGCGCCGCAATTCATCGCGATTGCCCATGCGGACCGGGTGTTCGACCTGATCCAGCAGGCGATCGGCAGATCATCCGGGAATACCGACGCTGGCAATAACGCATTGGACCCCCTGATCCCGGGGTGCGATCGTGGCTTGCAACAAGGCGGCGCGACTGCGACCAGCCGGAGCGAGGGACGGGACATGGGTCTGGGATTCAGGATCAACAAGCGCCATCGCAAGGTTTCGGCCGAGCTCGTGGCGGCATTCCGGCCGCTGCCGGTCGCCAATATCAGCGATTGCATGGCGCGCATGACGGCCGGTGGGCCGCGGCTGCGGCCGATGCATGCGGGCGGCGTCATGGCCGGGCCGGCACTCACGGTCAGGACGCGGCCGGGCGACAATCTCATGGTGCACAAGGCGCTCGATCTCGCCGAGCCCGGCGATGTCGTCGTGGTCGATGGCGGCGGCGACCTCACCAACGCGCTCATCGGCGAGATCATGTCGACCTATGCCCAAGCGCGCGGCATCGCCGGCATCGTCATCAACGGCTCGATCCGCGATGTCGACGCGCTCAGGGCCAGTCCTTTCCCGGTCTATGCCGCCGGCGTCACCCATCGCGGCCCCTACAAGGACGGGCCGGGCGAGATCAACGTCGCGATCGCGTTCGACGGCATGGTGATCGAGCCGGGCGACCTCGTCATCGGCGACGGCGACGGGCTCCTCTGCGTGCCGTTCGAAGCGGCCGAGGCGATCTGCCAGGCCGCACAGAAGAAGCTCGCGGATGAGGAAAAAGTGCTGGGCACTATGCGGTCAGGCACGCTGCCCGACCGGTCCTGGATCGATGCCGCCCTCACGCGCCTCGGCTGCACCTTCGAATAGTGCCAAGATCAGAATCAGCAACTTCAAATCCGGCCTGACCGGAAGACAGGCGTGACTAGGCTCATGCCGGGAGGAAACCCATGACGTCCCAACCCCAGACCGGCCCGCTCGGCGACGCCACCATCCGCCGCGTCTTCTGGCGCGTGATGCCGTTCCTGTTCCTGGCGATGTTCTTCAACTACCTGGACCGCATCAATATCGGCTTCGCCAGCTTGCGCATGAACCAGGATCTGTCGCTCTCGCCCGCGGTCTTCGGCTTCGGCGCCAGCATCTTCTTCCTGGGCTACATGGTGCTCGAGGTGCCGAGCAACCTCGCGATGCATCGGCTGGGTGCCCGCCTCTGGATCGCGCGCATCCTCTTGAGCTGGGGCCTCATCGCCGCGCTCATGGCCTTCGTCTGGAACGGGCCCAGCTTCTACGCGCTGCGCTTCTTCCTGGGTGCCGCCGAGGCGGGCTTCCTGCCCGGCCTCGCCCTTTACCTCACCTTCTGGTTCCCGACCGCCTATCGCGCCCGCGCCGTCGGCGGCTACATCATCGCGGGCCAGTTCGCGGCCGTGATCGGCGGCCCGCTCTCGACCCAGATCATGACCTATGGCGACGGGTTCGGCGGCCTCCATGGCTGGCAATGGATGTTCGTGCTCGAAGGCGTGCCGGCGATGCTGCTGGGCCTCGTCTTCCTTCGCTTCCTGCCCAACCGGCCGGAAGAGGCGGATTGGCTCGAGCCCGCCGAACGCGGCTGGCTCACGGGCGAGCTGGCGCGCGAGCGGGCGGCCCTCGAGAAGGACCGGACCTTCAAGTTCGGCGACATCTTCGTCGATGCGCGCGTCTGGTGTCTCGCCATCCTGTTCGGCTCCGCACTCGTCGGCCTCTATGGCCTGCTCATCTGGCTGCCGCAGATCATCAAGGGCATGGGCAACCTCACCGATATCGAGATCGGCTGGCTCTCGGCTCTGCCGCCGCTGCTCGGTGTCGCCGGCCAGCTGCTGGTCAGCCGCAGCTCGGACCGCACCGGCGATCGCAAGTACCATCTGGCCGCGGTCTATCTTCTGGCCGCGATCGGCATGGCCGGCAGCGCCGTCGCGACCGATCCGGTCCTCTCCTACATCTGCCTTTGCATCGTGGGTTTCGCCATCCCGGCCGGCAATCCGCTGTTCTGGAGCCTCAACTCCTCGCTCATGACCGGGGCGGCGGGGGCGGCGGCGATCGCCTTCATCAACACGGTGGCGCAGTTCGGCGGCCTCATCGGCCCCTGGCTAATCGGTTTCGTCAAGGGCGAGACCGGCAGCTTCACCTTGGCGCTGCTCACGCTCACGGCGTTCCTGGTGCTGGCCTCGATCATCGCCGTCTTCATGCGGGTCGAGCCCAAGCCCGGCAGCGGGCGTCCGGTCGCCGTCGACAATGCCGGAGAGGTCCCCTCATGATCATCGATTGCCACGGCCACTACACCACCTCGCCGCCCGAGCATGAGGGCTGGCGCAAGGCTCAGGTGGCGGCCAAGGGCGACAAGGCGCAGGTGCCGCCCCCGCCAATCATCAGCGACGAGGCGATCCGCGACAGCGTCGTCACTGGCCAGATCCGGGTCCAGCGCGAGCGCGGCACCGATCTCACCATCTTCTCGCCGCGCGCCGCCGGCATGGCGCATCATGATGGCGATGCCGCGATGAATGCCCGCTGGTCGGAGCTCTGCAACACGCTGATCCACCGCGTCGTGACGATGTTCCCCAAGAATTTCGTCGGCGTGTGCCAGCTGCCCCAGGCGCCCGGCGTCAGACCGGACAACTGCATTGCCGAGCTCGAGCGCTGCGTCACCGAGCTGGGCTTCGTCGGCTGCAACCTCAACCCCGACCCCTCGGGCGGCTATTGGACCGACCCGCCGCTGACTGACCGCTGGTGGTATCCGCTCTATGAGAAGATGGTCGAGCTCGACGTGCCGGCCATGGTCCATGTCAGCTCGTCCTGCAACCCGAACTTCCACGCGACGGGCGCCCACTACATGAATGGCGACACGACCGCCTTCATGCAGTTCCTGACCTCCGATTTGTTCCGGGATTTCCCGACGCTCAAATTCATCATCCCGCATGGCGGCGGTGCCGTGCCCTATCATTGGGGCCGCTATCGGGGGCTGGCGCAGGATATGGGCCGCCCGCCGCTGACCGAGCACCTGCTCAAGAACGTGTTCTTCGACACCTGCGTCTATCACCAGCCGGGTGCGGAGCTTCTCGCCAAGGTCATCCCGGTCAAGAACATCCTCTTCGCGTCGGAAGTGATCGGCGCCGTCCGCGGCATCGACCCCGAAACCGGCCACCATTTCGACGACACCAAGCGCTATATCGACGCCGTGCCCTGGCTCACCGATGCCGACCGTGGCCGGATCTATGAGGGCAATGCACGACAGGTCTATGGGCGGTTGTCGGCGCAGCTGGAGCGGCAATTCGCGGCGTGAGGACAGCGGGCCATCGAGAACATGGTGTGGATCCAGAGCCGGTAGCGTCCTCGTTCAACAGACGAACTGTGGAGCTCGGCATGCTCAGCTTCCAAGTGAGGCCTTGGTTCAAGGGCCAAGGCGTTCAGATTGATTGCGATGATGCCGGTCTTCAGAGGCTTATCGAGGCGCTCCAGGAAGTGCAGAGAGCCGGTCATCTTCACCTTCGCGCTCCGTCGAGTGGCGGTGCCGAACTGAGCGATGTCACACCCTTCGGGCAGCCTGCCATCGGCAATGTAATTATCACCACGGGCGGCGACTGAGTACGCTCGATCATCAGCATTGGCTTAACCGCGCGTGCTCGTCATAGCGGCTTTCATGTTGTCGTTCTCGCTTAGCGAGACAGCCAACGATAGGATTTATCCCATCTCAGATGGGAAATAACCCATCGCTTCCTATCGTTGGAAACCGCCGGTTCCATGCCCCGCTCGGACGCAATTCTCGACCGCATGACCCGCCTCCATCCGAAGGCGATCGATCTCACGCTCGGCCGGATCGAGCGGCTTCTGTCCCTGCTCGGCGATCCGCACGAGCGCTTGCCGCCAGTCATCCATGTCGCCGGCACCAACGGCAAGGGCTCGACGGTGGCCACGCTGCGCGCCTGCCTCGAGGCGGCGGGGTATCGCGTCCACGCCTTCACCTCGCCGCATCTCGTCCGCTTCAACGAGCGCATCCGGCTCGCCGGCCGGCTTATCGAGGAGGAGGATCTCGCCGATCTTCTCGAAGAGGTCGAGCGCGTCAATGACGGCGGTTCCATTACCTTCTTCGAGATCACGACGGCCGCGACGTATCTCGCCTTCTCGCGCGTGGCGGCCGATATCGTGCTGCTGGAGACCGGGCTCGGCGGGCGCTGGGATACGACCAATCTCTTTGCCCAGCCGGCGGTGACCGCGATCACGCCCGTCGGTATGGACCATATGCATTTCCTCGGCGACACGATCGCGAAGATCGCGGGCGAGAAGGCCGGCATCCTGAAGCATGGCAGGCCGGCCGTGATCGGCCCCCAGGTGCCGGAAGCCCTCGCCGTGATCGAAGCCGAAGCGGCGGCCTTGGGCGCGCCGCTCTTCCGCTTCGGCCGCGAATGGCGCGCCGAGCCGACCGCGACCGGCTGGCGCTACGAGAGCGAGGCTCGACGTTGGGACCTGCCTCTCTCGCGCTTGCCAGGCCGACATCAGATCGACAATGCCGGCATTGCCATGACCGTGCTGGAGCAGCTCGAAGGCTTTACCGTCACGCGCGACCAGGCTGCGGCAGGCTTGGCCTCGGTCGAATGGCCGGCGCGGCTGCAGCGTCTCGTCAAAGGACCGCTGGTCGAAATGCTGCCCGACGGCTGGGAGCTTTGGCTCGACGGCGCCCACAACCGGCACGGCGCCGATGCGCTGGCGCTTCAGGCCGAGAATTGGCGCGACCTGCCCCTCTACGGACTCTTCGGCGGGCTCACATCGCGCGATCCGGCCGATGTGCTGGCGCCGCTGGTCCCCTATCTGAAAGCCTTCCGCGGCGTCGCCATTCCCGGCGAGGCGAACGCCCATCCGGCCGATGCGATCGCCGCGGCGGGGCAGGTGCTCGGCCTCGAGTCCGAACCGGCCGCCTCGGTTGCCGCCGCGATCGACGCCTTCATCCGGCACCCCGGCCCGGCCCGTATCCTCATTTTCGGCTCGCTCTATCTCGCCGGCCATGTGCTGGCCGAAAACGGCTAGCATCCGCTAGACTAGGCGCGCCAATAGGAGATCCCGCGTGTCGACCCTCTTCTATACCCATGCCGACTGCATCGAGCATGATCCGGGCGCCTATCACCCGGAATGCCCGGCGCGCCTCGCTTCCGTGCTCGAGGCGCTCAGGGCACCCCAATTCGCCGCCCTCATCCGGCGCGAGGCGCCGCTCGCCGAGCTTGCCGACATCGCGCGCGTCCATCCGCAGCGCCATATCGATGCCGTGCTCGCCGCCATTCCCGAGCGCGGCTATCGGCCGATCGACGGCGACACGATCCTGTCGCCGGGCTCCGGCAATGCAGCCTTGCGTGCCGCCGGCGCTGTCGTGGCCGCTGTCGATGCGGTCATGCGTGGCGAGGCCAAGAATGCGTTCTGCGCCGTCCGTCCGCCCGGCCATCATGCCGAGCCCGCGCAATCCATGGGCTTCTGCATCTTCAACAATATCGTGGTGGGGGCACAGCGCGCCCGCGCCGTCCATGGCGCCAGCCGCGTTGCCATCATCGATTTCGACGTTCATCACGGCAACGGGACCCAAGCCGTGGCCGAGCAGGATGCCGGCCTGTTCTACGCGTCGACCCATCAATGGCCGCTCTATCCCGGCACGGGCGCGGCGCACGAGACCGGGCTCGGCAATGTCGTGAATGCGCCGTTGCGGGCGGGCGCCGGCGGTCCTGAGTTCCGTCACGCCTTCGACGCCTTCATCATGCCGGCGCTCGAAGCCTGGGGTCCCGATCTCGTCATGATCTCGGCGGGATTCGACGCGCACAAGGACGACCCGCTGGGCGGCCTCCGGCTCGACGAGAGCGACTATGTCTGGGTGACGGCACGCCTGGCGGCCTTTGCCGAGCGCGCCTGCCAGGGCAAGCTCGTCTCCGCACTTGAAGGCGGCTACGACCTCAACGCGCTGGCCTCAAGCACCGCCGCGCATGTGGCCGTGCTGATGGCCGCATAAACCCCTCGCCCGCCTGGCGGGAGAGGGAGGGGCCCACGAAGTGGGAGGGTGAGGGTGGAGCGCTCACCCTCACCCGGCTCGCTATGTGCGCCACCCTCTCCCGCCACGCGGGCGAGGGTTCTACGCCCGCTCCGCCACGATCGCCGCCACCTCGCGGTTCTCGAGCTCGGCCGCGACCTTGGCGCGATCCTCGGCCGGGCGGTTCTGGCTCATCTTCCATTTGCCGTCGAGCCGGGTGATCACCATCGAGAAACCGACGATGCCGTTCAGCATGCCGCGCACGAAATCGGCCGGTGCGTCGGAGACGGCCCAAGGCTCGGCCCGCCCGGCTTCGTGGACTTCCGTCAGCCGGGTCACGAGATCGAGCAGCCGGTCGGGATCGGTATAGAACTCGACCGGCCCATAGGCATGCACGGCGGCATAGTTCCAGGTCGGCACGACCCGGCCATTGGCCTGCTTCGTCGGGTAGAGCGACGGCGAGATATAGCTGTGCGGCCCGAGGAATGTGGCCAGCGCCTCGAATGCGCCTTCATGGCCGCGCCCCTGCGGGTTGGGCTTGGCGAGATGGCCTTCGAGCGTGCCGTAGGGCCCCGGCTCCGGCTTTACCAGCATCGGCACATGGCTCGCGATGAGCCCGTCGGATCCCAGCGTCACCAGCGTGCCGAAGGCGATCTCGCGGATCGCCTCATGCAGCACCGGCACGCGGTCTTCCTTGAATTGAGCCGGAACATACATGGCCGCACTCCTCACTCGATCGTCTCGAATATTACCGCACCGGGACAGCCGTGGAACCTGTCTGGACAGCAGGGCGCCATGCGGGCTAGAGACGGCGGCCCCAATGGAGAAAGCGTGACATGACCGCGTCGACACAGCTCGCCCTTCAGGAAGCGGCCGAGCACCATCGGGCCGGCCGGCTCGACCGGGCCGAGGCCGGCTGCCGCCGCGTGCTCGATTCCCAGCCGGACCATGCCGAGGCGCATCACCTCCTGGGGCTGATCCTGGCCCAGGCCCGCCGGGGCGGGGAGGCGCTGACGCAATTCGAGCGCGCGGTCGCGCTCAAGCCCGACAATGCGCGGTTTAGGCTCGATCTGGGCAGTATCCTCGGCAATCTCGGCCGGCTCGATGCCGCGATCGATTGTTTCCGCAAATCGCTGGAGCTCGATCCCAAGAATATCGCGGCTCTCGGCAATCTCGCCTTTGCGCTCGGCAGCCTCGGCCGGCTTGATGAATCGGCCGACCGCTATCGAGCCTTCATCCGGCGCGATCCCAAGAATGCGCGCGCGCATTATGGCCTCGGCTGCGCGCTCATGGGCATGAACCGGCTCGACCAGGCGATCGCCTGCTTCCGTGACGCGCTCCGCCTCGAACCCAAATCGCCGGATATCTACAATAATCTCGGCACGGCCCTGATCGCGCAGGGCCAGCTCGGCCCGGCCGCCGAGGCCTATCAGGCGGCCCTGCAGCTTCAGCCGAATTTCTTCGAGGCGCGGCTCAATTTCGGCATGGCGGTCGGCCGGCTCGGCCGGGCCGATCTCGCAGCCGAGAATTTCATGGCCGCCCTCAAGCTCCGGCCCGACAGCGCCGAGGCGCGCCAAGGCCTGGGCGACGCCTTCGTCAATCTCGGCCGGCTGGCCGATGCCGAGATCCAATATCGCGCGGCGATCGAGCTCAAGCCCGGCTCGGCCGCACTCCATGGCAATCTCGGCACGATCCTCGCCAGCCTCGACCGGCGCGAGGATGCGATCGCCGCGTTCGAGACGGCACTCGGCATCGATGCCGGCTGGCTCGGCGTGCGCGCCAATTTGATGGCGGCCAAGCTGCCCGTGCTCTATCGCGACGAGGCCGAGATCGCGGCCAGCCGGGCCGCCTACGAGGCCGATCTCGGCATCCTCCTCGCCACCGCCGAGGCGCAGATTGAGGCCGGTCAGCCCATGGCGCCGGAAGCCACGGGCGAGATCCCGCCCTTCTTCCTGGCCTATCAGGGCCAGGATGACCGCGCGCTCCAGACGCAATATGGCCGCTTCCTCGGCACCGTGATGGCGGCAGCCCGGCCGCATCTCGTCGAGGCGCCTGCCGTCGAGCGTCCCACCGGCAAGATCCGCGTCGGCTTCCTCTCGGCCTCCTTCTGGGACCATGCCGTCTGGCGCATCCTGATCAAGGGCTGGCTCACCGGCCTCGATCGCGACCGGTTCGAGCTCTATGGCTATCATGTCGGGGCCCGCACCGATGCCGAGACCGAGGCGGCGGCATCGCTCTGCCACCGTTTCATCAGCGGCCGGCGCCCATTCGATGTTTGGGCCGAGACAGTCCGGGCCGACAAGCTCCACCTTCTGATCTTCCCTGATCTCGGCATGGATGCGCTGACGCTCAGGCTGGCCTCCTTGCGGTTGGCGCCGGTCCAGGCGACCAGCTGGGCCCATCCCGAGACGAGCGGCCTCGCCACGATCGATGCCTTCCTTTCGAGCGACCTCATGGAGCCGAAAGGGGCCGAGGCCGCCTATACCGAGACTCTCGTCCGGCTGCCCAATCTCGGCATCTATTACGAGCCGCCTGCGCTCGAACCGGCCGTTGTCGCCCGCGCCCAGCACGGCATTCCGGAAGATGGCGTGCTCTATTGGTGCTGCCAGTCGCTCTTCAAATATCTGCCGCAGCATGACGGGGTCTTCGCCCGGATCGCCAAATCGGTGCCGAACGCGCATTTCGCCTTTCTGGGATTCCAGCGCGGCGAGACGGTGACGGACATCTTCCGCGCGCGCCTTGCCGCCGCCTTCGCGGCCGAAGGCCTCGATTGGGCGGCCCATTGTACCATCCTGCCGCGCCTCTCGGCCGCCGAGTTTGCCGGAGTCACAAGGCTCGCCGACATCTTCCTCGACAGCATCGGCTGGGCCGGCGGCAACACCACGCTGGAAGCGCTTGAATCCTGCGTGCCCGTGGTGACCCAGGCCGGCCCGCTCCTGCGCGGCCGGCATGGCAGCGCCATCCTCACCAGGCTGGGCGTGCCGGAGCTCATCGCCGCGGACGAGGCGGCCTATCTCGACCTCGCCATCCGCCTCGGCCAGGACGCAGTGATGCGCAAGGATCTCTCGGCCAAGATCGCGGCCGGGCGTGAGCTTCTCTATCGCGACCAGGTCGCGATCGACGGGCTTGCGGCCTGGATCGAGGGGGCGGTCGGCTAGCAAGGTGCCCAGCGCGGCCGAAAGCTGGTTCGGCGAACACTTCGCGGATCTCCATCCGCTCCTGCAAAAGCTTCACAAGACCGGCGGCACGCTCTCCGGTCGGATCCGGATCGAGCCTGTCGGCTGGATCGGCCGGCGCCTCGCCCGGCGGTTCGGCATTCCCATCGATCGGACCGATTGCGGCTTCCGGGTCGAGATCCGTCACGAGGACGGCATCCTCCACTGGCGCCGCCGGTTCGAGACCGGCAGCGAGATGGTCTCGCTGTTCCAGCCGGTCGGCACCTGGCCCGACGGATATTGGCTAGAGACGACCGGACCGCTGCGCTTGGCGCTGACGGTCGATATAAGAGACGGCGGCTGGTACTGGCGACCGTTGCGAGCCATCTTCGGCGTCCTGCCCATCCCGATGGGGCTCCTGCCCAGGACGGAGGCCTACAAGCGGATCGAAGAGGGGCGCTACCGCTTCAGCGTTGGCTTTACCGTGCCGCTGCTCGGTCCCGTGCTTCGTTATGGTGGGCTGCTCGATCTTACGACGGCGTCTCGAACGGATTCAGAGTCTTGACGCCGAAAGGCAGGAAATCGCGGACATTCCGTGTCGCCACGATCAATCCGTGACGCTCGGCGGTCGCGGCGATCATCGCATCTTCGGTCAGCGTATCCGGCCTGCGATGCATGAAACGAGCCCAGAGGCGGCAGACTGCGGCGTCTATTGGCAGGATGTTGCTGGTCTCGATGATCTGGTTGAGCCATGCCTCGATCTCGATCGCCTTCTCGAGGTCCCGATCGCGCGTCACCTCGATCCCGACCTGGATCTCGCCTATCGTCATGACGGAGAGATAGAGGTCTGTCTCGGCAACAGTGCCCAGCCACGACAGCACCGCACCATGTGGTCTCGGCCGGCGGAGCTCCGACACGACATTGGTATCGAGCAGATACATCGCGCTTAGGCGATCTCGCTCGGAATCCGGCGGCGCAGCTTTCCGCGCTCTGGGATATTGAGATCACCACGCGGACTTTCAGCGAGCAGTAACGCCTTGAGGCCCGGACGAGCGGATCGCTGAAGCCGGCGCCATTCCGGCGCCGGGACGAGCACCGCGGCTTCGGCTCCACGCCGGGTCACAATTTGTGGGCCTTCTTTGAGGCAGGTATCCAGCATCTCGCTGAAGCGGGCTTTAGCATCTTGCACTGCCCAGCTTTTCATTGTCGTCTCCTGAAGCGTGGCTAGTTAGCTATCTAGTCAGTTTGCACAGCTAGTGCAAGTAGCTCCCCGTTGCAGCATATAGGTCCCGCGCATACACTCCGCCGCCCGAGGCGAGAGAGCTCATGGCGATGGCCGAGACCGCATTCACCGATATCCCTTCCTTGAGCTTCGAGCAGGCGCTCGAGGAGCTTGAAGGGATCGTCCGCCAGCTCGAGGCCGGGCGGTTCCGGCTCGACGAATCGATCGGCGCCTATGAGCGCGGCGCTGCGTTGAAGCGCCATTGCGAGACCAAGCTCGGCGAGGCCAAGGCCAAGGTCGAGAAGATCGCGCTCGCCCCGGACGGCACGCTCAAACCGGAGACCGAAACCCTTGACTAGCTCGCTTTGGACCAATCCCGCCGACCTCGCCGTGACCATGGCGGAGTCGGCCCACGCCGTCGACGCGCTGATCGACCGGCTGCTGGCCCAGCCCGATGGGCCGGAGGCGCGCGTCTACGAGGCGATGCGCTATGCCTCGCTGGCGCCGGGCAAGCGGCTCCGGCCGTTCCTGGTGCTGGCGTCGAGCCATCTCTTCGGCGTCTCATCGCGCAGCGCCTTGCAGGCGGCCGCCGCGATCGAGCTCGTCCACACCTATTCGCTCATCCATGACGATCTGCCGGCGATGGATGACAGCGATCTCCGGCGCGGCCGGCCGACCTGCCACAAGGCGTTCGACGAGGCAACCGCGATTCTGGCCGGCGACGGGCTCCTGACCATGGCGTTCGAGGTGCTGGCCGATCCCGACACGCATGGCGATCCTGCCGTCCGGGTCGAGCTCGTCGCCTGCCTCGCCAAGGCGGCGGGAGCGGCCGGCATGGTCGGCGGCCAGATGATCGATCTCTTGGCCGAGCATGATTCGACCCTCGATATCGGCGCCATCACCCGGCTGCAGCGCCTCAAGACCGGCGCACTCATCGCCTTCTCCTGCGAGGCCGGCGCCGTGCTCGGCAAGAGCAGCGTGGACAACCGCAAGGCCCTCATCGCCTATGCTCATGATCTGGGCTTGGCCTTCCAGATCGCCGACGATCTCCTCGACGCTGAAGGCAGTGCGGAAGAGACCGGCAAGTCGGTCGGCCGCGATGCCGAGGCCGGCAAGGCGACCTTCGTCTCGATCCTCGGGCTCGAAGGCGCGCGCAAACAGGCCAAGGCGCTGGTGGCGCAAGCCGGCAGCCATCTCGAACCCTTCGGCGACAAGGCCGATCTCCTGCGCAAGGCCGCCGATTTCGTCGTGGAGCGCCGCTCTTGACGAAGCGTCTCGGAGACTAGCATGGACGGCGCTTCCGCCTTGTCGGACGGGCGACCGGGCCGGCAGGGGGAGCTCGTCGATCTCCTTCGGCTGAGCCTGCCCCTTGCGGCTGCTCAGCTCGCCCAGATGGCGATGGGCATCACCGACACGATCATGATGGGCCATCTCTCGGCCGAGGCGCTGGCCGCCGGCGGGCTCGGCGGCAATGTCGCCTTCATGATGATCGTGCTGGCGCAGGGCATCGCGGTCAGCATCCAGCCGATCGTCTCCCAGGCGCGCGGTGCGGGCGACCATTCGCCCTTCGCTCGCACGCTGGCGGCAGGCCTCGTCGCCATGGCCGTGGCGTCCGTCCCGATCATCCTCATCCTGCTGCAGATCGACCGGATCCTCGATGCCGCGGGCGAGCCGCATCATATCGCGCTCCTGACGCTCGACTACGAGCGGGCCTTTGCCTGGGGCGTGCCGGCTGGGCTCGTGCAAATGGCGCTCAGAAGCTATCTTTCGGCGATCGAGCGGCCGCGCGTGATCATGACGGTCGTCGTCGTCGCCTGCATCCTCAATTTCGGCCTCAATTGGGTGCTCATCTTCGGCCATCTCGGCCTGCCGGCGCTCGGCATCGCCGGTGCCGGCTACGCGACGGCGATCAGCTGGAACCTCATGCTCCTGGCTTTCTCGCTGTATGTCTGGCGCGCCCGGCTGCTGCCGGCGCGGTTTCTCGAACTGAGCCGGCGCGAGATCGGCCAGGGGCTCGCGGCGATCTTCCAGCTCGGCTGGCCGGTCTCCGCCCTTTATCTCGCCGAGGTCGGGCTTTTCTCGGCCTCCTCGGTCCTGATGGGCCTGTTCGGCCCGGTGGCGCTGGCGGCGCATCAGATCTGCCTCGGCATCACGGCCTTCACTTTCATGGTCCCGCTTGCGATCGGCCAGGCGGCGATGGTGCGCATCGGCTTCCATGTCGGCGCCGGCACGCTCATCCGCGCGCGCCATGCCGGCTTCACTGCCCTGGCGCTGGGCACGGGCTTCATGTCGCTGATGGCGGTTGCGATCTGGCTCTTCGGCAGCCTGCTGATCCGGCTCTATCTCACGGAGGACGACCCGCAATTCGATGCCGTGTTGGCGCTCGGCACGCGGCTTCTGGTGCTGGCCGCGATCTTCCAGGTGTTCGACGGCATCCAGGTCGTGGCCGCCTACGCCTTGCGCGGCCTCAAGGATATGCGCGCCTCGCTCATCGCCGCCACGATCGGCTATTGGGGCCTCGGCATGCCGATCGGCGCCGGTCTCGCTTTCGGCCTCAAGCTCGGACCGGTCGGACTCTGGTGGGGCTTCGTCAGCGCCCTCGTCGTCGTGTCGATCCTGCTGGCGCTGCGCTTCGACCGGCGCACAGCCCAGATGATCGCCGCTTCATGAAGCGGCGCGCCGACCAGCTGCTGGTCGAGCGGGGCCTGGCCGACAGTCGAAGCCGCGCCCAGGCGCTGATCGCGGCCGGGCTCGTAGCACTCGACGGCGCGCCGATCGACAAGCCTGGCCGCCTGATCGAGCCTGATGCGGCGCTGGCGCTCACCGGCAGCGATCATCCCTGGGCCTCGCGCGCCGGCCTTAAGCTCGCGGCAGCCCTCGATCGTTTCGGGATCGATCCAGTGGGTTTGACCGCACTCGATATCGGTGCCTCGACCGGCGGCTTCACCGACGTGCTGCTGGCGCGCGGTGCCAGACGCGTCTATGCCGTCGATGTCGGCCATGACCAGCTGATCCCGCGGCTCCGCGGTGACTCGCGCGTGATCGTGCTGGAGCGGCTGAACGCCCGAAACCTGACGCGGGCCGAGGTGCCGGATCCGATCGATCTCGTCACCTGCGATGCGAGCTTCATTGGGCTCGAAGCGGTCCTGCCGGCGCCGCTCTCGCTCGCGGCCCCCGGCGCCCGGCTGATCGCCCTCATCAAACCGCAATTCGAGGTCGGGCCGGGCCGGGTCGGCAAGGGCGGCGTCGTGCGCGACACCACCCTTCATGACGAGGTCTGCCGCCGGATCGAGGCTTGGCTTGGCGGCCTGCCCGGCTGGCATGTGCTGGGCCTCGCCCCGAGCCCGATCGAGGGCGGTGACGGCAATCGCGAATTCCTCATCGCCGCCGAGCATCTGCCGTGAGGCGCCGGCATGCGCCATCTCGGCCGGCCGAGACGGTCGAGCTCACGATCGAGCGGCTCGGCACCGACGGCGCCGGCCTCGCCCGCCATGCCGGCAAGATCGTGGCCGTGCTTGATGCGCTCCCGGGAGAAGTGGTCCGCGTCCGGTTGGGCGAACATGTCATGCTCTTGGAACGCTTGAGCACCAGCCCCGACCGCGTGCCGCCGCCATGCCCGCATTACGGCCCGTGCGGCGGCTGCACGCTGCAGCATCTGGCAGCCGCTCCCTATGCCGATTTCAAGCGCCAGCTCGTCATGGGGGCACTCGCCCGCCAGGGCCTCGATGTCCCAGTGCGAGAGACCGCGATCAGCCCGCCCGCGAGCCGTCGCCGCGCGACACTCCATGCGCGCAGGACCGGCGCCGGCGTGGTGCTGGGCTTCCATGGCCGGGCCAGCCGCCAGATCGTCGATCTCACGCAATGCCTGATCCTGAAGCCGGAACTGGTGGATCTGCTCGGGCCGCTCCGGTCGCTCTGCGCGGCACTCCTCCGGCCGGGCGACGCCGCCTCGATCCTCGTCACCGCGCTGCCGTCCGGCATCGATCTCGGGATCGAGCTGCCGCGCGAGCCCGATCTCGCCGGCCTCGAGACGCTCTCGGGATTCGCCGCCGCGCCGGTCGCGCGGATCTGGTGGCGGACGGAAGGTTCGGCCCCTGTGCTGGCATCCCAGGCCGAGCCCTTGCGCCTCAACTTCGGTGGCATTCCGGTCGAGCTGCCCTTCGGTGCCTTCCTGCAAGCGACCTCCGACGGCGAGGCGGCTCTCGTCGAGGCCGTGCGCGCCGGTGTCGGCGCTGCCGCCCGCATCGCCGATCTCTATGCCGGCTGCGGCACCTTCTCGCTGGCGTTGGCCGAGGGCCGCGCCGTCCATGCCGTCGAAAGCGACGCGGCGGCGCTGGCCTCGCTTTCCGCCGCCGCCCGCCGAGCCGGCCTTGGCCGCGTCACGGCGGAGCGGCGCGATCTCGAGACGCGCCCGCTGCTGCCGGCCGAGCTCAAGCGCCATGACGCCGTGATCTTCGACCCGCCGCGCGCCGGTGCCCGCGCCCAGGCGGCACAGTTGGCGCAATCCACCGTGCCGGTCGTAATTGCGGTATCCTGCGATCCCGCCACCTTCGCCCGCGATGCGGCGACACTCGTCGCCGGCGGCTATCGCCTGGAGCAGGTGCAACCCGTCGACCAGTTCCTCTGGTCGAGCCATGTCGAGCTGGTCGGTGCGTTCCGGCGCGTTCAAGGATGAGGGAGGATCGCGATGGCGTCAGGATTTCGCATCGGCTCGATGGTGTATGCCAAGGATGGCCGTGCCTATATCGTCGACGATGTCGATGACGGCATCGTCTATTGCTCGACGCCGGAAGGCGCCGAGACGGAGTTTCCCGAGGCGGCGCTGATGAGCGAGGCGGCCTGGGCCGCGCGCTCCGACGGCAGACGCGACCTCGTCTATACCAGGCTGAAGCAGGCGCGCTCTTATCTGACACCGTCAGTGAAGCTTGATCGCACGGCCGCGGAACAGCTGCTGACCAAGCTCGAGCGCCTATCGCCCGGCCTCCTCGATTTCGTCGCTTTCACCATGGCGGTGCGGATCACCACCGAGAATGGCGATCAGGCGTTGGTGTCCCAGCTATCGATCGCGAAATGCCGCCAGGTGTTCGACGCCGCCCCATCCGACATCCGGGCCAGCCTGGCCGCGGGCCTGCTCGGCACCGGCGCCGAGGCGCTGGTGGGCGCGGCCAAGCTCGGCGACAATCTGATGCGCGCGATGCTGACGAAAGGCATGGCGGCCCATGAGGAGGCGTTCGAGCGCTTTCTCGATCAGCCGCGGAGCTGAGGGCGCTTAGAGCATTTTCCGCTCGCGTATGCTTACGGCCAACGCTCTAATCTATTGGTCGGGCGAGCATCTTCACCCGTTTCGATGAGCCCATCGAAACGGGATCTGCTCTAGCGGCCACTCGGTCGATGAGCGGATGCTAGCCCGGCACTATGAGGCGAGCAAGCCCGTCTCGGGCCGGTTGGCTAGTTGCCCACGCCCGGTCCGGCGGCCGGCCGGAAGCGGGCGAGGAAGCCGCTCACATGGGCCGCGACCTCCGCTTCCATCGTCGGCAGCCGCAGCGCCATCTTGCACAGGCTCGCCTGCATGCCGTTGGGTGGCTGCGCCGCCATCACGGCCCCGGCGCCGGGCAGGGGCTGGGTATCGGGCGCCTCGATCGATGGCAGCGCATCCAGCATCGAGTAGTTATCGAGATCGAGGAGATGCATGAGATCGGGCGCCGCCGCGTCGCGCCCGGTCAGCGGGCCGCCGAGCCCGAAGATCTTGCGGACGGTCGCGATGACGGTCGAGTGGTCGAAGGGCAGCGTCGCGTCGGCCGGCGGCCGGGCGATCTTGCCCGGTTCCTTCAGGCAAGGCGAAACGATCACCGCCGGCACCCGCACGCCGTAGCGGTCGAAGAGAAAGCCTTCAGGTGCCCAGCCCGGCGTCGGCGGCGGGGCTGCTGGCGGCGGCACATGGTCGAAGCAGCCGCCATGCTCGTCATAGGTCACGATGAGCAGCGTCTCGGGCCATTTCGGGCCTTGGCGCAGCGCATTGTAGATGGTGGCGATCAGTTGCTCACCGTAATGCACATTGTGCGGCGGGTGCTCGTCATTCGGGATGAGATTAAGCGGGCCGTCGGCGAAATAGCGCGGCTCGATGAAGCTGTAATTGGGCAGCGTGCCGGCCGCGGCATCCTTGGCGAACTCCGCCTCGAACAGGCGGAAATTCATGGCGCCCGATTCCCAGGCATTCTGCAGCGTCGCTGCCTGTGGCAGGTCGTGGAAATAGATCTTCCAGCTCTTGTTGCCCTCGTCGAGCAGCTCATAGATCGACTTCATCCGGAAGGGCAGCTTGTCCGGCTCGTTATTGATATGGCCGCCGGCCGTCGCGGTATGGACGAAGCAGCGATTGGGCCAGGTCTGGCAGGGTGCGGAAGCGTGCCAACGGTCGGAGCAGGTGAAAGTGTCGGCCAGCGTGCTGATCACCGGCACCTGGTCCGGCGTGAAATAATGCATGACCGCGTCGGCCTGATGCGCCGGTCCCGTCTGCGCCTGATAGTTGACGACGAAGCCCTGCATTGTCGCCTGTCCCGCCGTATCACCGCCCGGCCCGAACAGCTGCGTATTCATGTCGGTGAAGAGCTCGCCCGGATCCGGGTCCGGGATCGACATGGTCGCCCGGTCGGTGCCCGGCCGGTTCCAGACCTTGACCAGATTGTCGTTGGGCGGGTTGGTCAGCGGGTTCGTCTCGGTCCCGTCCAGCCCGTCGAAATCGTCGCTCTTCGGCCTCAAGCTCCCCAGCATGCAGTCGAAGGAGCGATTCTCCAGCATCAGCACGATGACGTGGTTGATCTGGGCCATGTTCCGCTCCTTACCGATCGAACTCCAACACCAGATGCGCCGGGAACGGCGTGCCCGCCACATCGATCTGCCCGGCGGCGCCGCTGGCACGACGCAGATTCTTCTGTTGCAGCAGCGGCTTCAGCAGCGCCGGGATGGCGGCCCGGTTGATATGCTGGCCGAAGCAGGTATGCATGCCATAGCCCCAGAGGATGTAGTCCTCCCAGGGCCGGTCGATGCGGAAGCTGTTCGGATCAGGCAGCTCCAGCCGGTCGAACATGGCGGCGAGGTTGGCGGCGAAGACCATCGTGCCTTTTGGGATCTTGCGGGCGCGCAGCGTGTGCCGTGCCACCACCGTATCGACTGTCGCGCGCCTTGGGATAACCGGATTGATCGGGTTGAAGCGCAGCGCCTCGAACAGATAGCGGCCGAGCAGCGCATCGTCGTCGGCACGTGCCGCCTGCTGGGCCCCCTCGAGCGCCTCCGGCCGGTCGAGCAGCTGGTCGAGCGCCTGGACGGACGCTCTCGAGATCGTCGGCACGGCACCGATGATAAGTCCGATGAGGTTGTTGCGGATACCGAGATCGTCCATCCCGGGCAACCCGGCCTGCCCCATGGCGATGCAGCGGCCGAGGATATCGTCCTTGCCCGTCGGCGTGGCCTTCCGCGCCGCGATCGCCTGGTCAAGATATGTCCGGGCGGATGCGGCATATGTCGCGGCCTTGGCATCGAGCCCGGCATCGGCGTTGAGATCGATGAACAGGTACCAGAACAGCGTCGTGGTCCAGTCGATCATGATATGCTCGGACGGTCCCGGCGTGCCGAAATAGGATCCCAGGAGCCGCGCCGGCACCGGCAGGGTCAGGTCCTTCGGTACATCGATCCGGCCGGGCGAGGCCGCCACGATCGCGGCCGCTTCTGCCGCCACGAACGGCGCCACGATCGCGGGCACATCGTCGCGCCTGACCGCGATCCGCATGTTCGAGGTGTCGCGCGTATAGGCGGGCGAATCCTGTTCGCCGAGGAAGAAGTTGGAGCCCGCGGTGATCAGGGTCATGCGCGGGCCATAGACGACCTCGAAATCCTCGTTGCGATCGAGCACTTCGCGGACATCGCCATAGCGCGCCACCAGCGCCGAACCCGTATTGTCATAAGATGTCACGAATTTCTGGCCGATCACCAGGTTGGGCAGCCAGCTGCGGGAAAAGGTGAAGAGAAGCCGCAGCCCGTCAGCCGAGGTGAGCTTCGCCGTCAGTCGGTCTTTCAGCGTCCCGGCACCGCTGAGGCTCTCGAGCCCGAGGCCGATCAGCTGGAACAGTGCCGCCAGCCCGTCGAAGAAGATGAGCACGCGGATCGCGAGGGCCGAGAAGAAGTTCATGTCGGATCGACCGTACCCATCGCGATCATCCGCAGCGCCGTCATGCTCGGGATGAAGAAATATTCGCCGCCGCGCGTCTCGACGAAGGTCGGCGGCTTGTCGCAGATGAAGGGCGGCTTGCCGGTCTTGGGATCGGACGCGATGACATATTTGGCGTCGGGCGCGTGGAACCCCACGAGCGGGCAGGTATCGTTGCCGACATTGAAATCGAGCCCGTACTCCATCCATTGCTGCTGCACGAACTCGAACTGCCGGAACAGGCTGGCGCAAAGGGCGAGGAAGATGATGCCCTGCTCGCCGTCGGGTGCGGCACTGAGGTCGGCTGCGCCATAGGGCAGGCCACGGCGCAGGATGCGCCGGCGGTTGTTCAGCACCGAGCCGTTCCAATCCTTGGGATCGGTCGAGCTGCCGGTCGGATCGAGCGCGTCGCGCGGATTGGCCCGGCGCATATGGGCCGCGACCGGGCATCTGAGCCCGTCGGGATCGGTCCGGTACTTGAAGTTGACATATTCCTGGCTGATCTCGGCGAGCGCCTTCTTGTCCTGGGATTTCGCCGCTGCCGCCTCGCGCTGCTGAAAGGCCAGCCAATCCTCGAAGGTGGGGGCGGCCATCAGCGGCACGCCGTCCGACCAGCGGCCGGAGATCTTGGCCATGAGGATCTCGCGCGCGGCATCGAGATCCGACAGCCCCATGACCCGGGCATAGGTTGCCGCCGTCTCCGCGATATAGGTCTCGAACGCGCCGACATTCTCCTGCAGCTTGCGATAGGCCATGAAGGTGCCGTTGCGGACGAATTCGGGCGGCAGCAGCCCGCCCGGCATCTCCTGCGCCTCGTCGGGATGGCCCAGCAGGAACTCGCCGGTGGCAAGCGGCGCCCAGCTCTGATCGGGCATGATCTTGCCGCCGCCGATCGCCTTCGCCTTGACCTCGTTCGCGGGATATTGCCCGACGAAGACCGGGTCGCCGAAGCCGTCGGTGAAGCCCAGATGCTCCTTGGGCGTCGGCGCCATGGTGCCGTCCGCCTGTTTCACCAGGATCGCGCTGGCATCCTGATAAAGCGCGTTCGACCGGCCGTTGCCGGCCAAAACCTTGACCTTGCCGCCGGATTTGTCGGCAAGCGCCGTGATCTGCGCCGTCATTGCATCGAGTGCCGGGGAGGGATTGCCGTCCGGCTGCATCTGCGCATTCAGCGACACGAGCAGATGGACCCTGGTGTCGCCTGCCGAGTTCTGCCAGATGGCGTCCCAGCACTCCTGCTTGCTGCGGCCATTGAGGTCGCCCAGGATGTTGGCGCGCGCCGCCATGCCGTCGATGAATTCGGGCGGCATATGGGCGAGCGTGTTGGTCGGCAGCTCCAGCGCCACCAGCCCATAGAAGGTGAAGGCCAGATTCGCCGCCACCTCGGGCCGCGGCTGGATCACCTCGCCCGGATAGGATTCCTTCGATTCCCAGCGCGTTGCCGTCGTGATCAGCGGCAGCAGCGACCAGACGAAGGCGCGCCCGGCCGCTCCGTCCGCGACATGGAAGAAGATGTAGCGCGCCTTGGGAAAGCCCTGCCGGCCATAGGGCCGCAGGATGTTGCCCTGGATGTCGGCGAGATCGAGAATCCGGCTCATGACGGGATCACCTCCGGCGTGCGGACGACACCGGGCGGCTGGGTCGGTCCAGTCGGATCGTCGGGTTTGTGATCGGCCAGGAACTTGCCGAACCGCTCATGCAGTGCGGCATCGTCGAGCCCCTGGGTCTCGATCGCGAAGCGCGTGAAGCGCTGCTGTAGATAAAGCGATTTCAGCACCGAAAGCAGGTCGGAATGCGGTGCGGCGGGGAAGGGCATCTGGCCCTTCTGCATGATCATCACATAGGCCGCGACGAGGGCCACGATGATTGTGCCGATCAGCGCCGTCACGACGGCACAGCCCCACGGCACGCCGGCGCCGATCATCGCCCAGCCGGCGATCACGCCCAGGACCACCACGAAGACCGCCATCCCGATCAGCGTGTTCAGGATCGAGGTCAGTGGCGGCGCCTCGGTCCAATAATCATTGAACGGCATGGTCGTCTCGACCTGGCAGCCGACGATGTAGTCGGCGAAGCTCGCCCCATCCCGCACCTGGCCGAAGCCCACGCAATAGCGGAAGACCGCCGTGAGCTCCGCCTCCATCAAGTGCCACAGCTCGGCCAGGTAGGCCTTCACCTCGGCCGGATCGCCGCTGGCCGCATCGAAATCGATCGCGAGCATCAGAAAGGGCGTGGTCAGCCGGTCAAAGGGCAGCGGCAGGACGGGATTGGGGCCGAGCAGCGCGATCGCCAGCGCATTCTCCGGATCGCGGCCGTTATAGATCGTGTCGTTGAGGACCGCGAACCGGGCGAAATGGGTCCGGGTCGAGCGCGCGAACGGGCTGCCCAGATGCAGCCATTCGGTCGCCTCGGTCTGGCGCGCGGTCGGCAAAGTCGCCAGGGCCGATTGCACCATATGGACGGCCGAGCTCCTCAAGCCGTCATGTTCGACCAGTCGCTGGGTCTCGATCGGGGCCAGCACGGTCAGGAAATAATGGCCCCCGTCGAAATTGGGCATGCGACGCTCCCCAAAAAGGCAAAAAGCAACGGAAAGATGCTTGAGCGGCCGGGTATCAATGCTTCCGGTACGGGCTCGGCGGCCGCCAGGCCAGCGCCGTCGGCTCCGGCGTCGCCGGCCTGCCCTTGCCCCAGATGGCGTCCACGAAGGGGGCCCGGTTGAGGGCGGCATTCTGGGCGTCGAGGCTCGCTTCCGGCGCAAAGCCGGGCGAGCCCAGATCGTTCTGGATGGCGAGGAGAGCGGTCTGATAGGCCGTCGCGAACTCCGCAATCGTCGCGACCGGATATGCGGCCGCCAGCGCGCGCAGCTGGGCTGCGACCCGAAGGGCGGCTTTCACGTCGCGCTGCGCCGAACCGGGCGTCGCGTTGTAATAGTAATTACAAGTGAACTGATTGAAGCGGATATAGTCCTTGAACGGCGTGATCGGGATCGATCCCGGAAATTTCGTGCTCGAATACCAGAAAAGATTGAGCCCGTTCGGAATCCCGTCGGCGAAGGCGTCGATATACTGGTCCCAGGTGCCGTTGAAGTTGCTGCAGAACAGCATGTAGTCGTTGGCCAGATGCTGCTTACCCTGGCCCATGTCGGGCCACTGGTCGCGCTTGATCATGACCCAGCGCGCGAAATGGATGAGCGACAGGCCCAGCAGCCCGGCCAGATTCTCCGGCAGCGCGCGCGACGCCATGAACAGGAAGCGGTTGATCCAGGTCTTCCAAGGCTTCATCGGCGTGATAACATTCATGCCGTAAGCCTTGCCGGCGACATTCGACATCGCAGTCCCCCTGAGCGTTGGGCGAGCTTAGGACTCCCCAAATTCAGCCTCGCGCCCGGTTTCCCGAGCGAGCCTGACCCCGAATGTGCCGCTCTCTCTTGGCTGCACGCCCCCACGTGCAACTTCAAGATGATAGCGGAAGCCGTCCTCTTAGGCGAGGTAGAAAGGATGGCAGGGAGGTTCGAGCCAGGCTTGCTTCCAGCTTGGCGCCCGGCGATGCGGCGCGCCTAATTTTTAGGCAGAAATCGGCCGGAACAGGGCACCGTCATCGGCTTGGCCGTGGCATAGGGCTTGCTGACCGGAGCTGTACCCACTTCCTGGCCGGTTTCATGCTCGCCCCCACACCGAAGTTAGCGCTTCGCGACATCAAGAAGTCCTTTCCCGCCCGCTCCGGCCCCGTCCGCGTGCTCGACGGCTTGAGCTTCGACATCCTCGATGGCGATTTCGTCAGCATCATCGGCCCGTCGGGCTGCGGCAAGACGACGATCTTCAACATCATCGCCGGCCTCGTCGGCCCCGACAGCGGCACGCTGACCTATGAGGGGCAACCGATCGCGGGATTGCGCGGCCGGGTCGGCTACATGATGCAGAAGGATCTGCTGCTGCCTTGGCGCACTGTCCTCGACAATGTCGTCCTCGGGCTCGAGGTGCGCGGCGTCGATCCGCGGGAGGCGCGCGACCGGGCGCGGAAATATCTTTCGGAATACGGGCTCTCGGGCTTCGAGACGGCCTATCCGCGCGCCCTCTCGGGCGGCATGCGCCAGCGCGCGGCCTTGATCCGCACCCTCATCACCGATCCCGACATCCTGCTGCTCGACGAGCCTTTCTCGGCCCTCGACTACCAGACCCGCCTCTATCTCGAAGGCGTGCTGATGCAGGCGGTAGCCGAGTTCAAGAAGACGGTGGTGCTCGTCACCCACGATATCGACGAGGCCGTGGCGCTCTCGCGCCGCGTCGTCGTGCTCAATCAGCGGCCGACCACGGTCAAGGCGGTCTACGATATCGACATCCGTGAGCATTCCCCGATCGGCGCCCGCAGCGATCCGAAATTCTCGGGGTATTTCAAAAGCCTGTGCAGCGAGCTCGAGATCCAGACCGGCCAGGCCGCGAGCCAAAAGGTGCCGGCATGAGCGCCGACACGCCCTTCGGCCGCACCGCGATCCAACTGGCGCTGGTGCTGGGCATCCTGCTGTTCTGGGAATTGGGCGTGCGCGCCGGTCTCGTCTCGGGCTTCCTCATGGGCTCGCCCAGCGGGATCCTGGCCTATGGTTGGACGGTGATCGCCAACGGCTCGCTCTTCTACGATATCTGGATCACCCTCTATAAATCGATCCTGGGCTTCGTGATCGGCACGGCGGTCGGATCCTTCCTCGGCCTCACCCTCTGGTACTCGCGCTTCGTCGCCCGCACGGTCGAGCCGCTGATCGTGGCCTTCAACTCCGTGCCCAAGATCGCCTTCGCGCCGATCATCATCCTGTGGTTCGGCACCGGCCTTTCCTCCAAGGTGGCGCTCGCCATCTCGCTGACCGCGATCGTGGCGCTCATCGCGGCATATCAGGCCGCCAAGGAGGCCGATCCGGACCTGCTCTCGCTGATGCTGACCTTGGGCGCCTCCAAGAACCAGATCTTCTACAAGATCGTCATTCCGTCGGCGCTGCCCGGCATCATCGCCACTTTCCGCATCAATGTGGGCTTCGGCCTCGTCGGCGCCGTGGTCGGCGAGTTCATCTCGTCCCAGCGCGGCTTGGGCCACATGGTCTTCACCGCCTCCAGCTTCTACGACCTCAACACGGTCTGGCTCGGCCTCTTCACCCTCATGGGCATCGGCTTCGTCCTCTATTTCGTCATCGATTTGATCGAGCGGCGGATGCTGCCCTGGAAGCTCGACCAGCACCGTACCGAACTGCATGTTTAGCGAAGGGAATTTCCAATGTTGAAACCTGCCTCGATGCTGGCGCTGGCCCTCGCCGCCCTCGGTCTCGTGACATCGCCGGCCCGGGCCGAGAATGCCAAGGCCACGATCTCCCAGGCCTTCCAGTCGATGCTCTATCTGCCGCTCTATGTCGGCCTCGACGAGGGCTTCTTCACCAAGGAGGGGCTCGATCTCACCAAGGAGACGGCGGGTGCGCCCTCGACGGCCCTTTCGGCCGTGCTTTCCGGCAGTGCCCAATTCTCGCTTCATGGCCCGGAATGGTCGGCGATCGCCGCATCCAAGGGGGCGCCCGTCGAGATCATCGCCAATGTCGTGAATGGGGCGGCCGTCTGGATCGCCACGACCCCGGACTTTCCCTTCACCTCGATCCAGGACATCAAGGGCCAGACGGTCGTGACCGGCCAGATGCCGACGACCAGCACCTCGCTGTTCCTCAAGCTCCTGAAGGAGAACGGGCTCGATGGCGACAAGGATGTGACGATGCTGCAGGTGCCGATCGGCTCCGAGATCGGCCCGTTCGTCGCCGGCCAGGGCAAGGTCGCGGTCATGTACGAGCCGGGCCTCGACCAGGCCGTCGCCAAGGGCATGAAGGTCGTGCTGGGCTTCCCCAAGCTCTATGGCGCCTATGAATTCTCCGCCATCACCGCGCGCAAGGATGTCGATCCGGGTTTGGCGCAGAAGCTGGCGAACGGGCTCGAGGCCGCCATGCGCTACATCCGCAGCGACGAGGCCGGCACCGTCGCCATCGCCAAGAAGGAATTCCCGACCCTCGACCCCGCTGTGGTCGAGGCCGCGGTCAAGCGCATGATCGCCGAGAATGTCTATCCGCCTAGCGTCGAGATCACGCCGGCGGCCTTGAAGCTCGGCCTCGACACCCAGATCGCGCTCGGCAACCTCCAGGCCCAGCCGGATTTCGCGAGCTTCGTCGCCAGCCAGTATTTCGAGAAGGCGGTCGCCGTGAAGTGACCCGTCTTCCCGGTCAACGCTCCGGCCGTTGCGTGATCCTGGCATCGCCATAGCGGTCGCCGATACGGCCATCGCGGATGAAGTCGGCCATCATCTGGAAATAGCCCGGCGCGTAGCGGGTCGAGAGGCGCTCGCCCTTGGCACCGAGTTCATAGTCGGTCATGCCATGCTCGGCGCCGGGATATACCGCCAGCCTATAATCCTTGCCGTCCTTGATCAGTGACTCGATGCGTCTGGAGGTTTCGCCGCTCGGCGCCTCCAGATCGTCGCCGCCCAGCACCCAGAGCTGCGGCGTGGTCGAGGTGCTGAGGACCGGCATCGGTTCGTAGCGGAACGGCGTGTGGAAATCGAACTGCTTCGCGGCCGCGTCGATCTCCGTTTTGCTCAGCGGCATGACGAAGAACAGGAAGTCGCCATGCACGTCCTTGTACCAGGGCTCGGCCCGGTATTTCCGCCGCAGCGCGTCGAACGCGTTGACGCCTTCCTTGCCGCCGGTCTCGATCACCCGTTCGCCGGCGCGGGCCAGCTCCAGCGCCTTCTTGGTGTCGCCGGTGGAATGGCCGTGGAATTTCATGTCGAGCGCCACGCTCTCCCGGTCTTCCTCAAGCACTGTCACGGCAAGGCCGAAGCTGACGATGACGAAATCGACCTTCGTGCGGCTCGCCGCCAGCGGCGCCACCCATCCGCCCGCACTGCCGCCCTGATATCCCACGCGGCCGGCGCGCCCGCCCGCCAGGCGGCGCGCTTCTTCCGTCGCCACCATCAGATCATCGGCCAGCGTGCTGAAATCCTGCGTGTAGGCGCCGCCGGAAGCGCCGGTGCCGCGCTTGTCATAGACGACCGCGCCGATGCCCTGCGCCGGGAACATACGCTGCAGCGAATGGAAATCGACGGCGGAATCATGCTCGGAGCCGTGGACCAGGATCACCACCGGCACTTTGCCATCTCCCGGCGGCATCACCAGCCGGCCGATCAGCTTGGTGCCGTGGCTGTCGAAGCTTGTGTCGCTGACCTCGAACGCGATGCGGTGGCCGCTTTTCCTGTCGAAGGCGATGCCGCCTTCGGCACAACCGGAGAAGGAGACAGCCCTGCCGTCCGGCTTGCCGGTCCAGCCAAGAGTGCTGGTCCATGTGCCGTCCGGGCGGGGATGGAGCTGACCGGTCTCGCCACTGAACAAGCGCCAACGCAGCGTGTCGTCATCCGATGGCCCGATATCGACGGCACTGCCGTCATCCAGGCGATAGGAGCCGATGTGGCAATCCCGCGTATCGGCGCGTGCGGCCGAGGTGGCGGCAAGTGCCATAAGCGCAAGTGAGATCGTGGCAGCAGCAACGCGCATGAGAATTGGCCTTTTATCCCAACTTCCCGCGCAACTCTGCATCAGGCGGCAGTCGGTTCCGCGTTACAAAGCCGACAGCTTTCGATCGATCCGGGATTGAATGGCCAAGAGCGATCCTGATCCCGGCCGTCGATTTCCGCGCTGCGTTTTTTCGTAAGCTCGATGATCATTATACGGGCCATACCGGGAGCGACTTGCGGATCTCTCCGATCCATGCCGCAGATACTGTCAACTCTGGGCGACCGCGATGGATTGTGAAATAAACCCGGTCGGCGGCAGCCATGATCTTTGAATGTGTAGTCTACGTAACCTTAGCTACGCTTGTAACCATAATTTCGTCATTCCGATAAGCGGGAGCCTGGACGCGGATTGCTTTGCTCCCTAGTGTCGCGCGGCTTATTTTAAACACGCCAAGCGGGAGATCAGCATGTCACGTCGGTTCGGCCTCACCATCCTCGCGGTTGCCTGCCTCCTGGGCAGCGCCGGTCTCGCAACGGCAACGCCCTCGGCGCCGGATGCCAAGGTGTTCTTCGTCGGCCTCAAGGATGGCGACACCGTCAAAAGCCCCTTCACCGTCCATTTCGGCATCTCGGGCATGGCTTTGGCCCCGGCCGGGACGGAGACGCCGAATACCGGCCATCACCATCTGCTGATCGATACCACGCTCACGGGCGACGCGCTCAAGGAGCCGATCCCGGCCGACGAGCATCATCTGCATTTCGGCAAGGCGCAGACCGAAGCCACCGTCACGCTGCCGCCGGGCAAGCACACGCTGCAGCTGCTCCTCGGCGACTGGTCCCATGTGCCGCATGAGCCGCCGGTCATGTCGAAGCCGATCACGATCACAGTGGAGTAAGGGGCGAAAAAGTGGGGCGGGCGTCCCGCCCGCCGGCGGGCAGGATGCCCGCTCCACTTCTTCTGACGAGCAAACGAAAACACCCGGCCCTCTCGGACCGGGTGCTTCCCTGCGCGAGGTCTTAGTCGGCGCTCGCAACCGTGCCCATCAGCGGGTCGAGGATGACCGGTGCCGTGAGCTGCTTCTTGGTTTTGTCGAAGTCGAACATGCCGTTGATCTGGCCGGCGATGCGGTCGAACGAGCCCTGGCCTGCGGCTGGCGTGACCGGGCCGTCGATGAAGCCCAGATCCCAATTCTCCTCGATGAAGCGGAGCACGGAGCTCTGGTCGGTCAGATTGTGATCGACATAGTTCGCCTTGGCGAAGGGCGAGATGACCAGCAGCGGCAGGCGCGGGCCATAGCCGCAGCGGCCCTGGAACGCGCCCGGTGCCGGCGTGCCGCACTTGCCGATGCCCTGCAAGGCGTCAAGGTTCGTGGCGGACGCGCTGACCACGGGGCCGGTGACGTGATCATAGAAGCCGTCGGAATCATCCCAGGCGATGATGACCGCCGTCGTGTCCCAGAACTGGCTGGTCATGATCGTGTTGATCGTGTTGACGATGAATTGCTGCTCCGACAGCGCGTCGGAATTGCTCGGATGCCCGTCGCCCTCGGCCTTGGCCTTGAGGTAGGACACGGCCGGCAGGTTGCCCGCCGCGAGTGCGGTGAAGAAGTCGTTCAAATCATACTGATGATTAGCCTGGTCGGTTTGGCCGATCTTGGCTACCGCCGTGAACGGCAGATGGTGCGGGTTCACGGTCGAGGGGAAGTACATGAACGGCGTGTGGTGCGCCACATAGTCGCCGCTGCCGCCATGGATCTGCGCCGCGGTGGCGCCCGGCGGCGGCACCGTGACGGCGGGATGGGCTTCGCTCGACGCACCGCAGACGGCGAAGCCGGTCGAACTCGCGGCCGCGGTGACGGTCGGCGTAAAGCCGCCGCCGAACCAGCCCCAGGTGACGCCATGCTCGTTCAGGAGGTCGCCGACATTGCGCGACGGGAAGTTCGGATCATTGAACGCCGCCCCCTCGCTGGGCGCACCGCCGCAATCATCGAGCCCGGAATCAACGTCGCCGACCAGCGTGAAGCCGGTCCCGCCATCGGAGACGATGACACCCCCCGCCACGGCGAGCTTATCGACCGCAGCTTGAGTGGCGCTGGTGACCAGCTTGCCGGCCGCCTGGGCGCCATGGGTCTGGCCGGAGATGAGGTTGACGGCACCCGGCGTGGACGGGCCGAAGGTGGTGCCGAAGGAATTGTCGCTGATCGCGAAATTCTGGGCATAGTTCCACAGCGCCGTGACGGTGTTGCCGTCGAAATAAGCCATTGAGTAGCCCGGGATGTTGGCGCCCGCGGTGGTCTGGCAGCCGGTACCGGTCCCGGCCGTGCCGCCCAGCGGCAGGACCTGGCCCGACGCGTTGAACTGGCCCGGCGGCAGCCAGAAATGGTCGCTGACACCGCCATCGACGGCCTGCTGCTCGGCGGTGTAGCCGTGATCCTGGTCGCACACGAGCGCGTTGTTGCGGCCGATCAGGAACGGCGCCACGCTGTTCCCATTCTGCGTGAAGAGCGCGCCGGAGCCCACATCGGTGAAGGGACCGGCGGTCGGCGCCACGGCCGACAGGCCGTTCACCGTCGGGGTGTCGACGGTCGCGAAGAATTGCGGCACGGGAGCGCCGCCCAATTCCTCGGGATTGGCCGCGACCGGATATGTCCCGAAATAATGATCAAACGAAGAATTTTCCTGGAAGATCACGACGACATGCTTGATCGGCGTCTCGGTCGGTGCTGCGGCGGCGGCAAGCGCCTGGCCCGACACGGCGACAAGGCCCGTGGCCAGCGCCGTGCTGAGAATTGCGTGCTTCATCTTGGCCCTCATGAAGGTTGGATGGCTCGAGCAGGCCCGGCGGCTGGTCCGGCCATGACGAGCGATCCGGCATAGAAAGCGCCTCTCGCGTAAATGTCGGAGTTGGGGGTTCTCTACATATACCGAGGCGCAGCATGCCTACCGGAGAGCGGTTGCCGATTTCTTTTGGAATTGTGACAAATTGGGCGAATAGGCGACGCGCTGTCGCGATAATTTTTCACGCCGAATTCAGCGATCTAACTTTGATGCATCAAACGCCGCACCGAAACGCCATCCGTCGCATCGCCGAAATCGAAATTCCTCCGCCTCCGTTACGCCTGTAATCAAAATGTCCGAGATCGACATTCGGTCGTAATCAATGCGCAGTAAATATAATGCCGACGACAGGTTTGGTTCTGTAAAATGAACTAGTGCTCGGCCGGCGCCGACGCTCGTATAGCGCGGGCCAAATATTTCTCAAGGAAGCGCCGATTTTCCAATGTAACGCAAGGTTCGGCTGCGCCGCTCGCCGGCTATGCGCCGCGCCGTTAAAGGTCCGGCCTTCGCAAAAACGGACACTGACATCTCATTGGAGAGAGTGGAGACGTGAACGATGCCGACGGTAGGCGACCTTATTCGATATCTCGATGATCATGCGACGGATTCACGGATCCGCCTTAACCCCGCCAGCGGGCCGATCCGTCCCATCCGCTGCGTGCCGTTTCGTGCCCTGCAGACGAGTGACGGCAAGGTCCCCGAAAAGCTCTTGAAGCTTTTCAGCCAGATTTCGACATCCGCCGCCCCCTACGACGCGGCCGAACGAAGAAACGATGTGAATGACGAAACCTTCGGTGCGATGCGGCAGATTCATTCCAACGACCCGCCATGGCTGCCGCCCCTGACCGCGCCCGACCTGTCGAAATACGACGATAAAGGCGGGGGCAGTCGCCAAGCAGCGTTCAATCATTACGTTGTTTCGTACAAAAGGCAAACTAATGGCAATGGCGGCGGCAATGCCGCCACCGGCTATATCGAATATACCGCAGGCGAACAGGGTCTATATTCGAAGGAGCCGGAAGTCAGGGGGGGCGGTGTCAATCCTGAAGCGCAACAGCGGCTTCGGCAGCTAAAGTTGCATTCAAGTATTCATTGTAGGCCTCGTACGGGGTCCTGAAATCGAGCACCTTTCGCGGTCGTGAGTTGAGCCGGTAGGCGATGTCGTCGAGATCGTCCTGGGTGAAGGAGCTGAGATCGGTGCCTTTGGGCAAGTACTCGCGGATGAGGCCGTTGGCGTTCTCGTTGCTGCCGCGCTGCCAGGGGCTATGGGGATCGGCGAAGTAGATTTTGACGCCGGTTTTGCGGGTAAGCTCCTGATGACAGGTCATTTCGGTGCCGCGATCATAGGTCATGGTCTTGCGCAGGCCTTGCGGCATCTGATCGAACAGCCGCTCAAAGCCCTGTTGTGCGGCCTGGGCATCGGTTGCCTCGAGGCGGGCCAGCATGACCAGACGGCTCGAGCGCTCGACGAGCGTGCCGACGGCGGAGCGGTTGAAGGCGCCCTTCAGGAGGTCGCCCTCCCAGTGGCCCGGGATCTGGCGTTCCTCGATATCTTCCGGGCGTGCGGCGATCCGCAGCTCGTTCGGGACCCAGCTGCGCCGGTCGGATCCGCGCGAGCGCGGACGCCTAGCTTGCCGTCCCTGGCGTAAGCAAGCGAGCAATTCCCGGCGCAGCTCGCCGCGCGGCAGGGCATAAAGCGCCAGATAAATGGTCTCGTGACAGACGCGCCGGCGCCGATCGTCAGCTTCCATGCGCCGCAGTCTGCCTGCGATCTGCAAGGGCGACCATCCCTCGCGTATATGACCGGCCACGGTGTCGAACAGAGCGGAGCCCAGGCGCAACTTGCGACCGCCCGTCCGGCTCAGGCAGCGGCGACGGACCGCGCCGAAATAGGCCGAGCACCCGTCGTACCGGCCAACGCTCCACGGCGGTACCCGGCGCAGCTCCCGGCTCACCGTCGACGGATCGCGGCCCAGCATGCGGGCGATCGCCCGCATGCTGAGACCAGCGCGTCGGCCATCCGTGATCGCTAACCGCTCGCCATAGCTCAAATGACTGTAAACTGCTCCCATGGCCTCGCTCCAAGATCAGCACCCCAGGAACCTGCTCCTGTTGCACTTAGTTTTGGAACGCGCCGGACAAATCGTGTTCGATTATATCAACGGCAAACTATATTTTTCGCCACTCCACTACAATTCCTGGAAATTCGTCAATAACGAGCCGGTCCGCATTGGCGCGAAGGAGCCTGATTTCACCGCGGAGAAACCGAACGCATTCTACTGGATCACCAACATCACCGTCTTCCATGAAGCAATCACGGCCTGATAGTAAGTGAAAGGAAGATCTCCGTGGACAGAAACCAATACGCCCAGATACTGGCTGCGATCCGCTTCAACGTCGCGGATCGCGACCCCAATGGTCAATATATCCCGCGCCGGGATGGACTCATCCTGCATGAGATTAAAATCCGGTCGCAGGGGGCCTCGGCGGTATCCTTGCCGGTGTTGTATCGGGCGAAAGACTTTTATATTCTAGGATTTGTGGCGAACGAAACTCTCTTTCGCTTTAGAGATTGTAATTTCAATCTGCCGAACTTCACCAGCCCGACAGCCTTGAGTTTCGGCAGCAGCTATAAGGAGCTCGGCATCGATCGGACCAGCAAATACTCGCTCGATCTGGACACGCTCACGGCCGCGATCCATGGGCTGGCGGAGACGCTGCCCGCGTCCGCCAAAGGTGTCAGCAAACCACACGCCGCCGCTCTGGTCGTCGGTTTTGCCGAGGCGCTGCGGTTCTCGGATGTCATGTTGAAGATCTCCGATGGCAGGTCGATCGATCCCCAGACGGATCTGGACTGGAATGCCAGGTCGAAGGTGGAATCGGACTTCTATGTCCAAATCCGTATCGGATCTTGAGGAGCGGCCTTCGCGCCGCACGCCTTAGGGTTTCCGTTTGCGTGTGCTCAAGGCCGACGCTCTAATCTGTTGGTTTGACGAGCATCTTCACCCGTTTCGATGATTCTAGAGCCCGATGCGATCAGGTCGAACCGACCTGATCGCTGAATCGGTCTCTAATCTAGTGAGTCTAGAGCAAATTCACGCGATCAGATGATTCCGTCTGATCGCGATCTGCTCTAGCGAAACGGGATCTGCCCTAAGTCGCCAAATCCTCCGGCATCACCAGCCGTTCCGGCGGCAGGTGGATCGTCACGGTCGTGCCCAGCCCCTTGCGGCTGTCGATCGAGAGGCTGCCGCCATGGAGCTCGGCGAGCCGCGCGGCCAGCGGCAGGCCCAGGCCCGTGCCCTCATGCTTGCGGCCGAGGCCGTTATCGGCCTGGCCGAAGGGTTCGAGCGCCAGCTTGACCTCGTCCTCGGTCATGCCGGTGCCGGTATCGGCGACCGAGAGGTCGATGGTGCCGGCCAGCGAGCGCTGCACGAACACGCGCACGCTGCCGCCGGACGGCGTGAATTTGAGCGCGTTCGACAGCAGGTTCAGCACGATCTGCTTCAGCCGCACGGGATCGGCCTTGATCATGGCGAGCGCCGGATCGGTCGATTTCGACAAATTGATGCCGCTGCCCCGCGCGCGCGGCGCCAGGAGGTTGAACACCTCGCGCAGCAGCCGCTCGATCTCGATCGGCTCCTCGTCGATATCCATCCGCCCGGCCTCGACCTTCGAGAGGTCCAGCACGTCGTTGATGATGGTGAGGAGATGCGATCCCGCCGTGTGGACATGCCCGGCATATGTCGCCCAAGCCGGCCCCGGCGGCCCGGCCAGCCCGTCGCGCAGCATTTCCGAGAAGCCCAGGATGGCGTTCAGCGGTGTCCTGAGCTCATGGCTCATATTGGCGAGGAAGATCGACTTGGCGCGGTTCGCCGTCTCGGCCGCATTCTGCGCCAGCGCCAGCCGCTCGGTCTGCGCTTCGAGGGCGGCCGAGCGCTGCTCGAGATCGAGCGTGCGGGCCGCCACCTTCGCCTCGAGCGTCTGGCTGTAGCTTTCGAGTTCGCGCCGCGCCCGGTCGAGCTCGCCATAAAGCCGCGCATTGGCGAGCGCGATGGCGGCCTGGGAGGCCAGCAGCTTCGCCAGCCCGACCCGGTCCTCGGTGAAGGCGCCCGTGACCAGCTCGTTCTCGAGATAAAGCGCCCCCGCGAAGCTGCCCTGATGCAGGATCGGCACGCACAGCACCGAGCGCGGGCCGGCGGCGGCGAAGCGCGGATCGTGCCGGAATTGCGGTGCCCGGGCTGCATCCTGCAGCACCACGCTCTCCGACGTGCGGGCCACGAACAGCACCACCGGTGCCGGCAGCGGCGTCTGGCGCAGGGGCCGGCCCAGCATCACCTCGGCCGAGCGATCCTCGACGCTGCGCAGCGCCGGCACGGTGAGGCCGCCCTCATCGGCCAGGATCAAGGCCGCGAACCGGGCGCCGGCGCTCTCCATGGCCAGCCGCAGCATGCGGTCGACCAGCCGGTCGAGCCGGAGCTCGCCCGACACGGCCTGCGCCATCTTGGCGACGGTATCGATATCGAGTGCCCGGTCGCTCGTGGGCGAGGGCAGCGAGATGGCCGCCTCGATCATCGGCGCCGGCGCCAGCTCGTCGCCGAACACCGCGTTCAGGTGGCGCAGCTTGGCTGTGGCGCCCCAGCGCCGGAACAGCTCGAAGGCGGTGTGGACCGAGAACCGTGCCAGCTCGGTCCGGCCGATCGAATGCTGGAAGCGGGCGGCGCGCTCGGCGGCGAGGCCGCCATCGCCCAGGTAATTGTTGCGCAGGGCCTGGTCGAAGGCCGCTTCATAAAGCGAGGCGGCCACGTCGATGCGGCCTTCGAGCCGCGCCAGCTCCGCCTCGATGAGGGCGACGCGATGGCTGTGGCTGGCCGGTGCGTAGCGGGCGAATTTGCGCAGCCGGGTGAGGTTGCGCCGGATCCGGCGCTGCGCGCCGGCCGGTGCCTTGTCCGGCAGCAGATCGAGCAGCGCCAGCAACTCATAGAACGGCATCACCACGGTGCCGGCCTGCCCCAGGATGAAATTCGACAGCGGCCGCCAGCGATCGATGAAATCGAGCGCCTCCGCCGGCCGGCCGAACAGCAAGGCCAGATGCGCCCGGTAATAGAAATATGACGAGAGGCTGAGCCCGTTCTCCGGCGTCGGCGGCAGCTCGGCGAAGTCGCGCAGTGCTGGGTGGGCCGTGTCGATGCCTTCATAGGCCTCGCCCATCAGCACGTCATAGACCATCAGCAGGAGCTCGAGGAAGCCGCGCGTCGCGGGCGTGCCGCGCCGGCGCGAGAAATCGAGCGATTGCTGGGCGATCGCCCGCGCCGCCTTGAGGCTCGGCTCGGCGAAATAGGCGTAGGAGGAATGCGAGCTCGAGAAATAATCGGCATATTCGAAATCGCCGATCTCGCGCGTCGCCAGGAACCCTTCGGCCAGCATCGGCATGCAATCGGCAATCGGATCGATCCAATGCTTGACGAAGAGCGCGAAGCCCAGCTTCTGGCGCTGCGCATTGAATTTGGCGCCGATCGTGACCCCGGCCCGGCCCAAGGCATAGCCGGTCGGAATATCGCCGAGGGCGGCCGTCATGATCGTCGCGGTCGTGACCATGAGGAAGCCCAATTCGGGGGCCAGCCCATGCCGGATCGACAGGAGCGTGCCGCGCAGCGCCACCAGCGCGAAGAGATTCGAGCCTGAGAGATACGCCGCCGATGACGCCGCGATCAGCAGCCGCATCGTCTGCAGCGCCACCGGATCGGTCATGGCATCGAGCTCGGCCAGCCGGTCGATGCCGCGCCTGAGGAAAGCCAGGCGCACGCGCGCCACATCGGCCAGCACGCGAAAAGTGGAAGCACTCGCCGGGAATTCGACGCCCAGCAGCTTCAGCGCCTCGCGCGCATGGGCCAGCGCCGCACCATGCTCGCTCTGGTTGGCCGCGGCGAGCGTCCTGATCTCGAGCAGCGCCGCCCGCTCGAGCGGCGTCTCGGCATAAAGGGAGGCCGCTTCGACCAGCCGGTCCGATGCCGCGAAATCGCCGGCGAGGCGCGCCGCATCCGCCGTCTCGCGATGGAGATTGAGCCGCAGCAGCCGGTCGGCCGCACTGCCGGGCAGCAGATCGAGTGCCGTACTGAGGAAATGAAAACCCGTCTCGAACGCGACCGCCTCACCCGCCCGCCCGGCCGCCTGCCGATTGAGGCCGATCAGCTTCAGCCGCTCGTCGCCGGTCTCGATCAGCGTGCGCCCGAGATTGAGATGGGTGACGCCGTCGAAAAGGGCCGCATCGCTGACATCGCCAGCCTCGATCCGGGCCAGCACGCGCTGGCCCAGCTGGCGATGGATGCCGGGCCGCGCGATCTCGGGCAACAGCTCATAGGCCGCCTGCTGGATCCAGTCATGGGCGAATTGCAGATGATGGATCCGCTGGCCTTCGGCGTCGGCGCGGATCAGGCCGCCGCGCAACGCCGGCAGCAGATCGCCGATGAGCGAGGCGACGCGCGTGCCGGTCAAGGCGCCCAGCGTCTCGAGATCGAACCGGCTGCCGATCGAGGCGGCCAGCGCCAGCGCGTGGCGCGCCGCCGGCGGCAGGTCGCCGAGGCGCGAGGCCAGCAATGCGCCCAGATCGTCGGCCGTGTGATAGCGCCGGATCGCGTCGAGATCGGCCTTCCAGAGCCCGGCGGCGCTGTCGAAGCGGATCATGCCGTCGCGGGTCAGCGCCGAGACCATCTGGCTCAGGAAGAACGGATTGCCGCCGCAGCGCTCGTTCAACAGCGTCGCCAGCGGCAGCGCATCGTCCGCCGGCCAGCCCAGCGCCTCGCCCAGCCATTCGGCACTCTCGGCCGCACTCAGCGGCTCGAGCGGCAGGCTGGTGACCGGCACGAGGCCCTTGAGCGAGGCCAGCGCCAGCGGCAGCGGGTCGTCCGGCCGCACCTCATTGTCGCGATATGCGCCGATCACCATCAGCGCCCGCATCTCGGGGTCGGTCAAAAGCGCTGTCAGCGCCTTCAGCGAGCCGCGATCGGCCCATTGCAGATCGTCGAGGAACAGCACCAGCGGCTGCTCTGCTGCTAGTGTCGCCACGAAGCGCGTCAGCGCCGCCTGGAACCGGTTCTGGCTATCGCCGGGGGCGCTCCCTGAAACCGGCAAATCGCCCAGGATCGGCTTCAGCTCCGGCACGATCTCGGCGATGAGCCCGGCATTGTCGCCCAGTGCCGATCCCAGGCGCGCGCGCCATCCCAGAAGCCGGTCCGGCCCTTCGCTCAAGAGGTGCCGGCACAGCTCGCTCAGCGCCTCGATCACGGCCTGATAGGGGATGTCGCGCCGGTTCTGGTCGAACTTGCCGCCGACGAAATAGCCGCCATGGCGCACGGCGGTGGCGCTCAGCTCCTGCACCAGCGCCGATTTGCCGATGCCGGTGATGCCGGTGACGAGCGCCAGCTCCGGCTGGCCGCGCATGGCGCGGTCGAAGCATTCGGCCAGCCGCGCCGACGCGCGGGTGCGCCCGACCACGCGCTGCGGCAGGGTGAGATTGAGCGGGCGGTCGAAGCGGCCGAGTGCAAAAGGCTCGGCCGAGCCGCGCTCGCGCAAATCATCGGCACAGGCTTCGAGATCGCGGGCCAGCCCCTCGGCGGTCTGGTAGCGCGCCTCCGGCGCCTTGGCCAAGAGCTTCAGCACCATGAAGGCGATGACCGACGGGATGTCGGGCCGGATCTCGTCGATCGCGGCCGGCTGGCGGGCGATATGGCAATGGATCCAGCCCATCGCATCAGCGGCGCGGAAGGGCGGGGTGCCGGTCAGCATCTCATGCAGCGTGATGCCCAGCGAATAGAGGTCGCTGCGCGCATCGATCGCCCGGTTGAGCCGGCCGGTCTGCTCGGGCGAGAGATAGGCCGGGTCGCCGCCCAGCGGGGCCGAGCGGTTGGGCGCGGCCGCCTCGCGCGGCAGGCGGCCGGCGCGCGTGAATCCGGCCAGCAGCACGGTGCCGTCCGGCGCCAGCAGGATATTGGCCGGCCGGAGATCCTGATGCGTCACTTCGTTGGCATGGAGGGCGGCCAGCGCTCCCACCAGCTGCACGGCCAGCGGCATGAAGGCGTCGAGCGGCATGCCGCCCGGCCGGATCCGGTTGGCCAGGAAATCGAGGCCGCGATCGGCCAGCACCAGCGCCGGGCCGCTGCTGGTCTCGACCATGCCGATCGTGGCGGCGACCGGCGCCTTGCCGTCGAGATCGGCGATCAGGCTCGCTTCACGCCGCAGCGAGGCCGGCTCGGCATCGGCCTCGCCCAGCCGGATGAGCACGGGCTGCCGGTCGGACGAGCGGATTGCGCGATACCAGATCCGGTCGCGCGACCGGCTGGCGATCTCCTGGATGTCGAAACCGGGAACGGAGAGGCGCGGCGGCACCGGACCGCCTGCGACCGGCGCAACGGCAGGCGATGCGACGGCCCGTGACGGGTCCGGCGCGTCATGTCCATCAACCCTGGAAGCGCCCATTGCCTGTTCCGTCACGCTCCAAAAGACCGAGAAAGTCGCCAGATCGGCCGGTACGATGCCGTCCGGCCATGCATAGGCAATGTACGGGCGAAAATCAGATTTTGCATTCGCCAAAAGGATGCAAATCCCGCCTCAATCATAAAGGCAAGCGGCGTTCGATCAAAGCGTCGAGGATTGCAGGGAATGGACGAATTCAACTGGATGGCGCTTCCATGACCCGCCTAGCCGGCATCGGCCAGCAGGGTTTCGACCAGAGTGGCGACGCCGGCCGCCTCCTCGACGCTGGCGAGCGTTGATGCGCGCCCTTCGATGAGATCGGCGAGCCCGTCGAGCTGGCTCGGCCCGTCGCGCTCCCCGGACGCCATCGGCGCCCCGTCGAGCTCGAGCTTCAGCCAGTCATAAAGTCGCACCCGGCCCTCGGCCCCGATGATCAGCAGCTCGTTGCGATCGGCGATTTCGCCCTCGATGGCGCCGTCATACTCGACGATCTCAGCACCGAATCGGAGCCGCGCCGTGATCCGATCCTCGGCTTGGCCCGGCGCCGGCCGGCTGAGTGCGCAGTCGAGCACCAGCGCGTCGCCGAAAAGCCGCTGCAGCAGGAAGAAGAAATGCGAGGCGACCTCGCGCGTGAAGCCGCCGCTCGGGGCATCGGCGAGCCAGGCGGCACCCTGCTGCCAGGGCCTGGGCCAGGCCGCGAAGCGCAGCGTCACCCGCGCGCCGCGGACGGTGCCGATCCGGCCTTCGCTGAGAAGCTTGATCAGCGCCAGTGGGGCGGGTGCGGTGGCAAACGGGAAATTGACCGCGGCGCGCAGGCCCGCGGATTTGACGATCTCGACCGCCGCATCGGCCTCGGCGATGGTGGCGGCCAGCGGCTTCTCGCACAGCAGCGGCAGCCGGCGCGCCGCCACGGCGCGAATCGCGTCGAGATGCGCCTCGGGCGGCGAAGCGACATAGATCGCATCGAGGTCGGTGCGGGCGAGGAGCGCCTCGATGCTGGGCACGCGGGGAATCGGCAGATCCTCGGCCCGCGGATCATAGGCCGCAACCGCGGTGAAGCCCGGATGGCGCTCGATCATGCCCAGCATGCGCCGGCCCATGATGCCGAGACCAATGAAACCAACCCCGTAACCCATACGCCTCTCCCATCGCGGGGCGCGCACTCTGCCACGGCCGGACGGACCTGACCAGCGGGCGGCGATGCGGATTGCCCTTTACGCGATCGCCCTCTATGAGGCTAAAAAGATGAACGAGAAGAAAACTCAAGGGAGGTAAAGCATGGCGAGTGGCGCGGGCGAGGCCTTGCTGGTGCCGGTGCTGCCCAATCATCGCTTCGACGAGGCGGCACTTACGGCATATCTCGCCGAGCATTTGCCGGGATTCGAAGGGCCGCTCACCGTCCGGCAGTTTCAGGGCGGCCAGTCGAACCCGACCTTCCATCTGACCGCGCGCGATCGTACCTTCGTGCTGCGCAAGAAGCCGCCGGGCGTGCTCCTGGCCTCGGCCCATGCCGTCGATCGCGAATTCCAGGTGATGAAGGCGCTGGCCGGCACCGGCGTGCCCGTGCCGGCCGTCCATCTCCTCTGCACCGACGACAGCGTCATCGGCCAGATGTTCTACCTCATGGACCATGTGCCGGGCCGCATCCTCAGCGACGCGATGCTGCCGGGGTTCGATCCCAACGAGCGCCGCGCCATCTACGCCTCCATGGTCGAGGTCTTCGCCCGCCTTCATCGGGTCGATTACAAAGCCGTCGGGCTCGAGGGCTTCGGCCGGGCCGACGGCTATGTCGGCCGCCAGATCGCGCGCTGGTCCAAGCAGTATGTGGCGTCGAACGTGCCCGACTGCCCGGCCATGAACCGGATTCTCGAATGGCTGCCGGCGAACGACCCGCATGACGACGAGGCGTCGATCGTCCATGGCGATTTCCGGCTCGGCAACCTCATCGTCCATCCGACCGAGCCGCGGGTCGTGGCCGTGCTCGATTGGGAGCTCGCCACGATCGGCCACCCGATCGCCGATCTCGCCTACAACTGCATGAACTACCATTCGAGCCAGCATACCGGCCGCGGCTTCGCCGATGTCGATCTGCCGGCGCTTGGGATCCCGACCGAGCACGAATACCTCGCCGATTATTGCCGCCATGCCGGGCGCGAGCGGGTGCCGAACTGGGCATTCTATCTGGCCTTCGCGCATTTCCGCATTGCCGCGATCCTGGCCGGCGTCTATCGCCGCGGCCTCGACGGCAATGCGTCCGACAGCCAGGCGGTCGAGCGCGGCAGTCACTACGCCATGATGGCCGAGTCGGCCTGGCGCATCGCCCAAAGCGCATAAAAACAGGGAAGGGAAGAAAATGGCCTACGAGGAAATCATTTATGAGGTGAGCGAGCGCATCGCCACCATCACCTTGAACCGCCCCGACCGGCTGAATGCCTGGACGATGCAGATGGATATCGAGCTGCGCGACGCGGTGAAGGCAGCGGCCGCCGACGAGGGCGTGCGTGTCATCATCCTCACCGGCGCCGGCCGCGGCTTCTGTGCCGGTGCCGATATGGGCAACCTGTCGAGCCGGACCACCAGCGGCCCGTCGGTCGCCGTGACACCGCAGCGCGCCCCCGACTTCCTCGACGCACCCCCCGATTTCCGCGGCCGCTGCAGCTATTTCGCGGCCGTGCCAAAGCCGGTCATCGCTGCCGTCAACGGCCCGTGCGCCGGCATCGGCATGGTGGCCGCCCTCTTCTGCGACATGCGGTTCGCCGGATCGGAGGCGCTCTTCACCACCGCCTTCGCCCGCCGCGGCCTCGTCGCCGAATATGGCATCGCCTGGATTCTGCCGCAGCTGATCGGCCGCTCGGCCGCCCTCGATCTGCTCATGTCCGCCCGCAAGGTCGGCGGCGAGGAGGCGGCCCGCCTCGGCCTCGTCAATCAGGTGGTGCCGCAGGAAGAGCTGATGGCGACGGTGCGCGCCTATGCGCTCGACCTCGCCGACAATGTCTCGCCCCGCTCCATGGCGGTGATGAAGCGCCAGGTCTGGCATGCCGCCGGCCAGACGCTGCTCGAGGCGACCAAGATCGCCGAGGAAGAGATGGCGAAGAGCTTCGACAGCGCCGATTTCAAGGAAGGCGTCGCCCACTTCATGGAGAAGCGGAAGCCGGCCTTTACGGGGCGATAGTTAACTTATGGCAAAAAGTGGGGCGGGCGTCCCGCCCGCCGGCGGGCAGGATGCTCGCCCCACTTTGACCAGCTCGATGGCGAGAGGGTTAGCTCCTTCAGGGGCGTCCCATCGATCGCAGCGACGGGCCGCAGCCCCAAGCTGTTGCTCAAGAACGCCGCCGCGGCTCGGGCCAGATCGGCGGGCTCGAGCGATGCCTCGACCGCCCCTTGCTCCAGCAGCCTCCCGCGTGCGATGCCGGGGAGCGCGCCGTCTTCTACCGGCGGCGTCACCCAAACCCCGTCCTTGAGCACGAACAGATTGGCCGCCGTCGCCTCGGCCACGCGTCCAGCGGTGTTGAGCAGGATCGCATCGTCCGCCCCACGCTCGGCCGCTTCCCGCCGCGCCAGGATATTGTCGAGGAAATTGAGCGTCTTGAGCCGCGCCAGCGGCGACATCTCGTTGCGCCGCGTGACCGTGGCGATGACGAGCCGGGCCGGGCCGGCGGGCGGCGGCAGCGGTCCCGCCGTGATCATCAGCGTGGGATGGGGTTCGGCCGGCGGCACGATCCCGCGCGGTCCCGGCCCGCGCGTCAAGGTCAGGCGCAGTGCCGCCTCCCGCAAGCCTTCCGCCGCGAGCAGGGCCGTGAGCGCCGCCTCGATCGCCGCATCCGGCCAGCTGAGCGGAATGCCAAGCACCTGAGCCCCCTCCTTGAGGCGCTTGAGATGCCGGTCGAGATAGGCGGCACACCCCGCTTCGGCCCGGATCGTCTCGAACAGCCCATCGCCCAGCGTGAAGCCGCGATCGGCCGGATCGATCCGCGCGTCCTCGCGCTCGACCAGCCGGCCGTCCAGCCAGAGCATCATGGGGTGGGAATGGCGCGCAGCAGCGGGCGAATCTTGACCATCATCTCCTCATGCTCGGCCGCCGGATCGGAATCGGCGACGATACCACCGCCGGCCTGGGCGATCACCCGGTCGCGCGTGATCGTGAGATTGCGGATCGCGATCGAGCTGTCGAGCGCGCCGTCGAATCCCAAGCGGAAGATGCTGCCGCAATAGGGGCCGCGCCGCGCCGCTTCGATCTCGTCGATGAGCGCCATCGCCCGCCGCTTGGGCGCCCCCGTGATCGAACCGCCCGGAAAGGTCGCCCGCAACAGGTCGATGGCACCGGCGCCGGGCTTGAGCCGCGCCTCCACGACGGAGACCAGATGATGCACATGACGGAAGCTCTCGATTGCGCAGAGGGCCGAGACCTTGACGCTGCCGAGCCGTGCCACCCGGCTCAGATCATTGCGCATCAGATCGACGATCATCAAGTTCTCCGCCCGATCCTTGACGCTGGCGGCAAGCTCGGCGGCCAGCCGGGCATCCTCTTCCGGCGTCGCCCCGCGCGGCCGCGTCCCCTTGATCGGGCGCGTCTCGACCTTTCCGTCGCGGTCGAGCTTCAGGAACCGTTCCGGCGAGGCGCTGGCGATCGCGAGATCGGGACCGCAGCCGAGATAGGCCGCAAAAGGGGCTGACGTGACCGCGCGCAAGGCGCGATAGATCGATGCCGCCGAAGTGCCGGGCGGCCGCGGCAGCAGGTGGCGTGCCGTGAAATTCGCCTGATAGAGATCGCCCGCCCGGATATGCTCCACGATGCGCGCGACCGCCGCCTCATAGGCTTGCGGGTCGATCTCGGCGCGCCACGGCTCGCGCGACATCGGCGCCGGCTCCGGCGACGGCGCCGGACCCATCAGCCGATCGAGGATCGCGCCATGCGGCTCGGGGTCGGCCAGAAAGGCGCGCCGCGCCAGACGGTCGAAGCTCAGCACCTTGTCATAGAGCCCGACCACCATATCGGGCACCCCGTCCGGGTTGCCATGCCGGCTCGTCAGCTCCTGAAGCGGGAAGCCCAGCTCGTAGCCCAGGAACCCGATGGCCCCGCCGGAAAAGGGCAGGGGGCTCTCGACCGGCGTGCGGCGCTCGGCCGCCAGCACCTGTTCCAGCACCGCGAAGGGGTCGCCGGCCGCCGCCGCGCCATCGACGAAGACCTGCCCATCCAACACCGTGATGAGGCGGAAGGGCTCGATCGCGAGAATGCTCCACCGGCTGCGCGCATCCTCCTCGGCCGCACTGTCGAGGAAGGCCAGGTAAGGCTCGTCGGCCCAGCGGGCGAAGGCCTCGATCGGCTCGACATAGGGGATCTCGCGAACGGCCATCATGGGCAGTCCCTCTCCCGCCGTGTGGGAGAGCGTCGGAGCCAAGATAGAGCGCGAGCTGCGGCAGGATTTCGCGCACACGCCCTCACCCGGCGCGCCAAACTCGCCCGCCGGGCGGGCGAGGTTCCGCGGCCGGCCTTGATCCTCTCATCCGCATTTTCCAGACCGCTTTTCAGCCCGCCGGCCTCAGCCCGGCTCGGTCGGGCGCCAGCGCTGCCGCCTCGATCCCGGCATCGGCGAGCTCTGCCGGCATCGTCTCGCCCAGTGCCAGACACGCGGCCAGCCGGGCCAGCGCCGGGGCGGTCTGGATGCCGTAGCCGCCTTGGCCCGCCAGCCAGAAGAAATTCTCGGCCTTGGCATCATAGCCAGCGACCGGCGTGCGGTCGGCGACGAAGCTGCGCAGGCCGGCCCAGGCGCGCACGACGCGTTTGACCGGCAAATCGGCCGCCTGCTGCACCCGGTCGATGCAGAGGGCGATATCGAGCTCCTCCGGTTGCGCATCGCAGGGCGGGCTCGGCGTCTCGTCAGCCGGTGAAGCCAGGATGCGGCCGGCATCGGGCTTGAAATAGAAGCTATCCTCGACATCGATCACCATGGCCCAGCCGGCCGGATCGACACCCCCCGGCGCATCGACGACAAGGGCGGTGCGCCTGAGCGGGGCAAGGCCGATCGGATCGGCGCCGGCCATCGAGCCTACCTCTTCGGCCCAGGCACCCGCGGCATTGACGACCGTCTCAGCCGTGATGATGCCGTCACGCGTCGCGATTTCCCAATAGCCTTGCCGGCGCTCCATACCGATGATTTCGGTATCGCAACGAAGCACGGCGCCGCGGGCGCGGGCACCCTTGAGGAAGCCCTGGTGCAGCCCATGGACGTCGATATCCATCGCATCCGCCTCATAGGCCGCCCCGGCGACATAATCCGGGCGCAGCACCGGTACCAGCTTCAAGGCATCCTTCGCCTCGATCAGCCGAATCTGGTCGCTGTCCCTGACATGCGGCTCGAGGGCTGAGAGCTGATTGTCACGCGCGATGAAGAGCAAGCCCAGCGGCTTCAGCAGCGCCTCCTCGGCGAAGCCTTTGGGCGGCTCCAGGAAGAAGCGGCGCGAAGCGCCGGTCAGGCGCCGGATCACGGCATTGCCATAGGTCTCGCTGAAGAGGGCGGCCGACCGTCCGGTCGTGTGGTAGCCCGGCATGCTCTCGCGCTCGATCAGCATCGTCTTGGCGCGGCCGGCCAACTCATAGGCGACCGAGGCGCCCGCGATGCCGGCGCCGATCACGGCGAAGACGGTGTCGCTCATGGCGTCACGACGCTGGCGGCGAGAATCACGCTCAGATGGGCGAGCGACCGCCCGGTCTCCACCGCCCAGTCATTGAATTGCGCCTGGACCCGGGCGCGATCGGCCTTGCCCTTGGGCTCGGCCGTCAGCGCGCCACATTCGATCAGCCCGGCCTTGACCGAACCGGTCAGGATGAAGCTGTCCTTGCCCGCCATGCGCAGGAAGCGCGGTCCCGATTCACCACCCATCTGGCTGAAGCGCTTGGCGATCTCGTCCCACAATCCCACGATGTTGCCCGCGTCCCAGCCGGCGATCCAGCGCCCGAACCCGCCTTCGGCGGCCGAGATCGCCGCCAAGGCGGCGGCATTGTCGCGGACGGATTTGAGCTTGCCCCAATGGCGGATCAGCCGCTGATCCTGCATCAGCGCTTCCATCGCCTCGTCCGACATCGCCGTCACGATGGCGGGGTCGAAGCCATGAAAGGCCGCTTCGAAGCCCGGCCATTTCGCATCGACCAGACTGTGCTTGAGCCCGGCGCGGAACACGCGCAGGCACAGCAGCGACAGATACCGGTCGTCCGGCTCGGCCGCGAGCGCTGCCGCGTCCTTGACCTCGGGCAGGCGCGCGGTGAGCTCGACCTCGCCGACCCGGTTCAAGGCCGCCTGATAGATCGGCGCGAAGCTGGTCAATCCTTGAGCTCCACCGGTGCCATGCTGAGCGAGCCGGCCGAGATCGCGCGCAGCTGGTCGAGCTGATGCAGCACCGGCTCCGCCAGCTCGGCCCGTGCCATCAGCTGGGCGATCTCGGATTGCTGCGCCATGCCGGTATCGAGGCTCGAGAGCAGCCTTTCCCAGGTCGAGTTCGGACGCGGGAAGGCGCGCAGCACGACCCCAGCCTCCGGCGTGATGCCGGCCGCTTCCTTGCCGAGATCGATCGCCGTGTCGAGCCCGCCCAGCGCGTCGACCAGGCCGCGCTCCTTCGCCTGCGCGCCGGTCCAGACCCGGCCGCGCGCCAGCTCCTCGGCCTTGACCGGGTCGAGATGCCGCCCGTCGGCGACATGGGCCACGAACAGCTTGTAAGTGTCGTCCAGCATGGCGGTGAAATGCTGCTTCGCCTCCGGGCTGAAGCCCGACATCGAGCTTTCGATATCGGAATCCTTGCCGAAGCCCAGCGTGTCGACCGATATGCCGAGCTTGTCCAACAGCCCCTTGACCACGAACTTGCCGGCGAAGACGCCGATCGAGCCGGTCAGCGTCGCGGGCTCGGCCACGATCTTGTCGGCGCCGACCGCGATGTAATAGCCGCCGGAGGCTGCCGTGTCGGCCATGCTGACGATGACCGGCTTCTTGGCTTCGCGCGCCCGCTTCACCGCCCGCCAGATCGTCTCCGACGCGATGCTGGAGCCGCCGGGGCTGTCGATGCGCAGCACGATCGCCTTGACCTGTGGATCATGCGCCGCCTCGTCGAGGGCACGCACCATCGTGTCGGCACCGATGAACTTCTTGTCGTCGAGCGGCCCCTCGGGGCCGCGGCCGGACTGGATCGGCCCGACGGCGCGGATCACCGCCACGACCAGATTGCTCGAATCGGCCGTCGCGGCCGAGGCGACATAGCTTTGCGCCTCCATGAAATGCGTGCCGGCGCCGGCCGTCTTCTTCGCGTCCGCCTCGAGCTCGTCGCGATAGCCCAGCTGATCGACGAGATGCTTGTCGAGCGCCTCCTGGCCCAGATACGGGCCGCCATCGATCAGCTGCTTCACCGCATCGGCGTCGAGCTTGCGGTCCTTGCCGATGCCCTGGGCGATCTGGTCATAGACCGAGCTCAGCATCGCCTCATACGCCGTGCGGTCGGTGTCCCTCAGCTTGTCGTCGGTGAATTGCGTGGCCGCGGTCTTGTATTCGGCGCGCCGGTCGAACTCGGCCTGCACATCGAGCTTGTCGAGCGTGCCCTTGAAGAACGGGATCTCGGCGCGGATGCCGACCAGCGCCAAGGCGCCGCCCGGCTGCAGATAGACCTTGTCGAAGGCGCTCGCCAGGTAATAGGAGCGCGTGCCCCCGCCCAGCTCGCCGAAGCTTTCGGCATAGACATAGGCGAACTTGCCCTTGGCGCGGAAGGCGGCGATCGCGTCGCGCAGCTCCTGGATCTGGCCGAGGCCGAGGGTCACATCGCCGGCGCGCGCCACCAGCCCCTTGACCCGGCTGTCCGCCGTCCCGCGCCTCAGCGCCTCGACCAGCGTGGTGAAGCTGATCGTGCGCTCGTTGAAGATCTCCTGGACCGAAGGCTGGCCTTCGATGATCGGCCGGTCGAAATCGAATTGCAGCACGGTGTTGTCGGCGATCGCCGCCGGCTTGCTGCCGAGATGCAGATGCATCGCGAAGTAGAGCAGCACGCCCAGTGCTGCGAGCGACAGGAAGCCGATGACGGCGAAGATCCAGAGAATGACGCGCATGGGCCAGTCCTAACGGTCGAGCCGATGATATTCGGCGTTCGGCATCATATCCGTGGCTGAGGCCATCCGGTTTGACAAGTTGAAGAAGGCGGCCGTCTCCGCCACATCGAAGATATCCTCGGCACTGAAGCCCGCATGTTTGAGGGCGGCGCGATCGGCATCCTCGACGAGATAGGGCGTCACCGTCAGCTTCCAGGCGAAATCCAGCATGGCGCGATGGCGCGGCGAAAGCTCGGCGACGCGGTAATTGAAGGCGATCATCTCGCCCAATTGCGGATCGCCCGACAGCCGCCGCACGGCCTGGCCATGGGCGACCAGGCAGTAATAGCAGCGATTGGCGCTCGACACCGCGACCGCGATCATCTCGCGCTCGAGCTTCGACAGACCCGAGGGCGCCAGCATCAGCTCATTGTACATATTGATGAAATTGCGGAGCTTGGCCGGCCGCAGGTTATAGGCGTGATAGACGTTCGGCACGAAGCCCAGCTTCTCGACGCATTTGTCGTAGATCGCCTTCAAATCCGCATCGAGGCTCGAGGGATCGGATGTCCCGAGCTTGGAGATATGGTCGGGCTGCGGCATGGCGGGTCCTTGAAGTCGGGCAAGACGAACGCCGGATATTGCCCCATGATCGAGGCGGTGCCAAACAGCCAACGACGAGCGAGCCCGATCATCGACCCCTGGGACAAAAAGCCCGCCTTCCAGCTGCTCGACGCGCTCCTCGAACCGGAGATCGCGGCCTTGCGCGCGCTCGTCGGCGAGCATCCCGTCTATCGCCTCTATCTCGAGGCCGGCCTTGCCGCCGCTCGAAAGGGCCAGGATCGCACGGTGCTGCGCGGGCGCGACGAAGAAGGCCTCGCCTTCGGCATCCGCTTCGACGGTCTTGCCATCCGCACCATCGTCGGCCGGCTCGGTTTCGACGAGGTCGCCGCCGTCGCCGACATCGAATCTGCCGCCGAGCTCCATCTCGATGCCGTGGATGCCGATCGCCTGGAGCCGATGTTCGACCGGCGGCTCGAGGCCCGGCGCGAGCTCCGCTATTACCGGCTCGACGGGCCGCCGAACCTCGCACCCGATGAAAGCTGCCGGCGGCTTCGAGCCGATGATTTCGATCGGGTGCGCCATTTCTTCGGCACCATCTATTCCGGCACCATCTTCTCGCGCTGGATGCTCGATCTACCCTTCTTCGGTCTCTTCGACGCCGAGGAAGAGCTCATCGCCTGCGGCGGTGCCGTGGCCATGGCGGACGGCCTCGCCAATATCGGCAATTTCCTGACCCGGCCGGACCATCGCGGTGAAGGGTTGGCCCAAATCCTGGCCTCCACGCTCGCGACGGCGCTTCGGGCCGAAGGCATCCGCACGCTGACGCTCGGCACCAACGCCGACAACCCGGCCGCCTGCCGGGCCTATGAGCGGGTCGGGTTCACCTGCTTCGAGACGCGTACAGAGATCGATCTCAGCGCCCGCCCATCTGCGCGCGGTGCTGCATGAGATGATCGGCCAGGACCAATGCCATCATCGCCTCGCCGACCGGGACCGCGCGGATGCCGACGCAGGGGTCGTGGCGGCCCTTGGTCATGATCGTCGTGTCCTGCCCGTCGACCGTCACCGTGCGCCGCTCGGCCAGGATCGAGCTCGTCGGCTTGACCGCGAAGCGCACCACCACATCCTGCCCGGTCGAAATGCCGCCCAGGATGCCGCCGGCCTGGTTCGACAGGAACCGGACGCCGTCATTGCCCATGCGCATCTCGTCGGCATTCTCCTCGCCCGACAGCGAAGCCGCCTCGAATCCCGCCCCGATCTCGACTCCCTTCACTGCATTGATCGACATCATGGCCGAGGCCAAATCCGCATCGAGCTTCGCATAGATCGGGTTGCCGAGCCCGGCCGGCACGCCGGACGCCACGATTTCGATCACGGCCCCGGCCGACGAGCCCGCCTTGCGCACGCCGTCGAGATACTCTTCCCAGTATGACGCCATCCTGGCGTCGGGGCACCAGAAGGGGTTGCGCTCGATCTCGTCCCAATCCCAATTCGCCCGGTCGATTTTGTGCGGCCCGATCTGGACCAGGGCGCCGCGGATCGTCACGTCCGACCCCAGCACCAGCCGTGCCACGGCGCCGGCGGCGACGCGGCTCGCCGTTTCGCGGGCTGAAGAGCGGCCGCCGCCGCGATAGTCGCGGATGCCGTATTTCACCCAATAGCTATAATCGGCATGGCCGGGCCGGAACTTGTCCTTGATGTCGGAATAATCCTTGGAGCGCTGATCGGTATTCTCGATCTCCAGCGCAATCGGCGTGCCGGTGGTCAGCCCCTCGAACACGCCGCTCAGGATCCTGACCGCATCGGCTTCGCGCCGCTGTGTGGTGAAGCGCGACTGACCGGGCTTCCTCCGGTCGAGCCAATGCTGGATCAGCGGCTCGGAAAGCGCCAGGCGCGGCGGCACGCCGTCGACGACGCAGCCGATCGCCGGCCCATGGCTCTCGCCCCAGCTCGTGAACCGGAAGATCGTGCCGAAGCTGTTGCCGGCCATGGCAGTCGCTAGACCGTCGCGATATCGGGCGCGTCGACGGCCTTCATGCCGACGACATGATAGCCGCAATCGACATGATGCACCTCGCCCGACACGCCGGAGCTCAGATCGCTCAGCATATAGAGGCCGGCGCCGCCGACATCCTCGGTCGAGACGTTGCGCTTCAAGGGCGAGTTATACTGGTTCCATTTCAGGATGTAGTTGAAATCGCTGATGCCCTTGGCGGCCAGCGTCTTCACCGGCCCGTATGAGATCGCATTGACGCGGATATTGTCGCGGCCGAGATCGACGGCGAGATAGCCGACGCTCGCCTCGAGGGCCGCCTTGGCGACGCCCATCACATTGTAGTTCGGCATCACCTTTTCCGCCCCGTAATAGGTCAGCGTGACCAGGCTGCCGCCCTTCGGCATCAGCTTGGCCGCCCGCCGTGAGATATCGGTGAAGGAGAAGCACGAGATGTCGAGCGTGCGCAGGAAATTGGTGCGCGAGGTGTCGGCGTAGCGGCCCTTCAGCTCCTCCTTGTCGGAATTGCCGATCGCATGCAGCACGAAATCGAGGCTGCCCCAGCGTTCCTCGAGTGCTAAGAAGAGCCGGTCGAGCGAGGCGTCGTCGGTCACGTCGCATTCGACCAAGAAATTCGAGCCGATACCCCCGGCCAGCGGCTGCACGCGCTTCAACAGCGCCTCGCCCTGATAGGTAAAGGCGAGCTCGGCGCCCTGGGCATGCACGGCCTGGGCAATGCCCCAGGCGAGCGACATGTGATTGGCAACGCCCATGATGAGGCCGCGTTTCCCGGCCATAAGGGGCCCGTTTATCGCCATTTGCTCGGCAACTCCTTGATACGCTGCGGATTAGGATAAGCTACAATCGGGTGACAGGCTTAGTATGCGTGGTGCGCGCCGGACGATACACGAAAGGGCGCGGCGCGGAAAAGCGCGCCATCTCGGCACGGGCCCGCTGCTCATGGTACAGCATGATCCATCCTAGAGAAGCCGGCGGGAGGTCGGCATGATTGAGCCCCCGGGCGATTCGCGTCTTCACAAGCTGGGCCGGTTCCTGGCCCATGTGCTGCGGCGCTTTCAGCAGGATGGCTGCCTCGCCGCTGCCGGCGCGCTCAGCTACACCACGCTCGTCTCGCTCGTGCCACTGGTCGTGATCAGCCTGGCCGTGCTCTCCGCCTTTCCGATCTTCGATACGCTCCGCAGCCAGCTCCTGGGTTTCGTGTTCGACGCTTTCGTGCCGTCCATCGGCGGCACGGTCGAGCAATATATCAGCTCCTTCGCCGCCAATGCCGGCAAGACCACCGCGGTCGGCCTCGTCTTTCTGGCCTTCACCTCGATCATGCTGCTGGCGACGATCGAGGATCGGCTCGACAATATCTGGCGCGTCTCGGCGCCGCGCCGCTGGATGATGCGCGTCACGACATATTGGACGGTGCTGACCTTCGGCCCGGTCATGTTCGGCTTCGCCTTCTCGCTCTCGGGCGATGTCGGCACGCTCTCGCACATGTTCGCGCTGCCGGGTCATTCGGGTGCCACGCTCGATCGCGGGCTCCACAGCCTCTCGATCGTGGTGCCCCTCGTCGTCGAGACGCTCGCCCTCACCCTCTGCTTCTGCCTCATCCCGAACTGCCCGGTGCGCTGGCGCGATGCGCTCACGGGTGCCGCCGTGGCGGCCTTGCTGCTCGAGATCTGCAAGCTCGTCTTCTCCATCTTCGTGCGCCAATACAGCTCCTACGAGGCGGTCTATGGGGCACTTGCCGTCATCCCGACCTTCCTGCTCTGGATGTATCTCTCCTGGAGCGTCGTGCTGTTCGGGGCCGAGATCGCGGCCGCGATCCCGCTCTGGGGCATCGACGAGGCGCTCGACGACACGGTCGAGCTTTCCGGGCTCGAGCTGGCGCTCCGGCTGCTGGCCGCCCTGACGGCGCAGGCGGGCCGCGGCGGGGCGGCACGGCTGCGCGAGCTGGCGCGTGCCGTCCGGGTGCGGGCAGGCCTCGTCCGGCAATGCCTCGATGAGCTCGATCGTGCCGGGCTCATCGCCGTCACGGCCGATGGCGGCTTCGTGCTGGCGCGCGATCTCGCCGCTGTCACGATCCTCGATCTGCGCAAGGCGCTCGATCAGCGCCGGCATCGTGCCAGCAGCGGCTTCGCCCGCCTCGACGAGCGCTTCGCCGCCGTGCGCCGGGCCGAGGCCGACGCGCTCGCGGTCTCGGTCGCCTCTATCCTCGAATTGGAAGCGGAGCGCGGCCGCAGCCCGATCGTGCGGACCGAACTCGCCTCTTAGACCGTGGTCGGAATCGGCCTGACCGTATAGCTGTGGCGCTTCGCCCAGCTTTCGATGAAGGCTGAGAAATCCGGGTCGCTGCGATCCGGCAGCACGACCTTGAGCGTGACATACTGGTCGCCCTGCGCCCCGTTCGGGCCGACGAGGCCACGGCCCTTGAGCCGCAGCACCGTATCGGTGTTCGAGCCCTTCGGGATCTTGAGCTGCACCAGGCCGGCCACGGTCGGCACGGTCACGGTGGCGCCCAGCACCGCCTCGGGCACGGTGACATGCAGCTCCATCAGGATATCGAGCTCGCGGCGCGTGAATGTCGGATGCGGCTCGACCGTCACCTCGACGAAAAGGTCGCCCGACGCCCCGCCGCTCTGGCCGAGCCCGCCCTGCCCCTTGAGCCGGAGGCTCTGGCCGTCGGTCGTCAGCGGCGGCACGGTCACGTCGAGCGTGCGCTCGTCATTGACGACGATGCGCTTGCGCGTGCCCAGCGCCGCCTCGGCGAAGCTCACCTTGATCGATTGATAGATGTCCGCACCGCGCCGGCGCGGCCCGTTGGACGCGCTGCCCTCGTGGCGATTGCCCCAGCCGCGCCCGCCGAAGAAGGCTTCGAGCCCCTCCTCGAATCGGCTGGACGAACGCTGCTCGGCGGCGGCGGCGGCCTGCTTCACCTCATGGTCATGGCGGCGGCGCTTGGTCTCGTCCGACAGCACGTCGTAGGCGGCCGTGATGTCCTTGAAGCGCCGGGCGCTCGCCGGGTTATCGGGGTGGAGATCGGGGTGCAGCTCCTTGGCGAGCTTGCGATAAGCCCGCTTGATCTCGTCCTGCGTGGCACGGCGATCGACTTGCAGGATAGCGTATGGATCCAACATGGCGGGCGACAATGGACCGTTTGGGTTGATTTTTAGTGAATTGCAATGACCTATGGACAGCGATAGAGGGTGGGACGACAGAGCTGATCCGTCAATCGAAGACTGGACCGGCCGAACTCAGCACGAAGACGGATGCCCCATGGATATGAACGAGGCGACCGACCCGTTGGTTCTGTTCGAGGCCTGGTTCGCCGACGCGCAGGCGGCCGAGCCCAACGACCCGAACGCCATGTCGCTCGCGACTGTCGGGCCGGATGGCGCCCCCTCGGTGCGCATCGTGCTGCTGAAGGGCGTCGATTGGCGGGGCTTCGCCTTCTACACCAATCTCGACAGCCGCAAGGGTGCCGAGCTCGCGGGCAACCCGCAGGCGGCCGTGGCATTCCATTGGAAGTCCTTGCGCCGCCAGATCCGCATTGAGGGCGCGGTCGAGAAGGTGACCCCGGAAGAGGCCGATGCCTATCATTCGAGCCGCGCGCGCGGCAGCCAGATCGGCGCTTGGGCGTCGGCCCAGTCGCGGCCGCTCGAAAGCCGGGAAGAGCTCGAGGCGCGGGTGCGCGAGGTCGAGGCGCGCTTTCCGGACGCAACCGTGCCGCGTCCCCATTTCTGGTCCGGCTTCCGCCTCAGGCCCCGCTATTTCGAATTCTGGCAAGACCGTCCGTCCCGCCTGCATGACCGGATCTCGTTTACCGCCGAGTCCGGCTCGTGGCGGCGCGGCCGGCTCTACCCATGAGATCGCCGATGCGGATATTGTCGCTCTTCCTCCTCGGCCTCGTCCTCGCCGGCTGCTGGGGCGAGGCGCCGGGCGCGGCCGGCCGGGCGGTATATCGCCAAGGCGTCGACGCGCTCGATGCCGGCGATTACGACAAGGCGTTGCAATATCTCACCGATGCCCAGCGGCTGCGGCCGGACGATCCCTATGTGGCGCTCGATCTCGGCGTCACCTATCAGGCGCTCGGCAAGAATGGCGAGGCGCGGTCGGCTTATGAGAAAGCGATCGAGACCGGCAAGGGCGTGGTGCCGGTGCGCGTGACCGATCCGCGTGCCGCCGGTAAAAGCCTCGCCGAGATCGCTGCAGATAATCTGAATTTTATCCCGCATTAGATACGAATTGTTAATTGGGTCGGGGCTAGAACCCTCCTGTCGGCGCGGAAACCGCCCGGCAAAACGGCAGCACCAAGTGCTGCTGACTTATATGTTCGTAACGGCTCTAACGAGCCCTGTGTCGCAAAGGCGATGCAGTTCATCCTTAAAGGATAGTACTTATGTCCAACATTACTCTCGACTCGTCGTCGCGTCAGACCCTGCTCTCGCTGCAGAACGTCACCCAGCTCTTCAATTCGACCCAGAACGAGCTGAACACCGGCAAGAAGGTCAATTCTGCCGCTGACGGTGCGACCGCCTTCTTCCAGTCCCAGTCGCTGTCGCAGCGCGCATCCGACATTCTGAACCGCAAGAGCGCCGTCGATCAGAACGTTCAGTCGGTGGAAACCGCACTGACCGCGACCTCGGCCGTGACGAGCCTGCTGCAGCAGCTGCAAGGTGTCGTCGACGGTGCCCGCGGCGCCTCGCTCAACCAGCGCATCGCGTCCACCCAGCAGTTCAAGGATATCGGCCAGCAGCTGGCGCAGCTGGTCAAGGACGCCTCGTTCCAGGGTCTCAACATCCTGACCTCGACCTCGGCAGTGCTGGCGACCCAGTTCTCCGAGCGGACGGCGGCGACCTTCACCATCCAGGGCTACGATCTGGTCGCGACCTCGACCAACAATGGCCGTACACTGTTCACCCAGGCCGCGGTCTTCAAGTCCGATGGCTCGCTCGCCTTCACCAACATCATCGGTGACTCGACCCTCGCCAATACGGTCAAGGGCTTCTCGCAGCTCGACCTGACCGGCACCCAGGCCGGCACGGGCACGGTGAAGGCGTCGATCGCGAATGCGATCTTCACCGGTACCGACAACCGCATCTCGAACGCGATCAGCCAGCTTCGTGGTATCAGTGCTGCTCTCGGCACCAACGTCACGATCCTGCAGACCCGCTCGAACTTCAGCTCCAACTACGCCAACTCGCTGACATCCGGCGCCAACTCCCTGACGCTGGCCGACCTCAACACCGAGGCGGCTGACTCCCAGGCCCTGCAGCTGCGCCAGCAGTTCGGCGTGCAGGCCTTGGTCAGCGCCAACACCCAGAACCAGTCGGTCCTGACGCTGCTCCGCGGCTAATCGGATCGCTGACGAACAAGGCAAAGGCGGCCGGGGCGACCCGGCCGCCTTTCGCTTTATCCACAGCCCGGAATCCGAGGAGACTTGACCGGTCGGCCGCCGATATGTTCCTTATTCGTTCATAGTCATGGAACGAGGAGGTCTGGCGGTGGAGACGGCGCGAGATCCCGAGATCCTCGAAACATTGACCGAGCTGGCGCTCGAAGTCGCGACTGCGCTGAAGGCGCAGATCGTGACGGAAGCCGCTGCCGGCAATGCCGAGAGCGCCGACCGCCTGAGCCTCGCCTTCACCCGCGTGGCCCGCTCGATCCGCCAAACTCTGGCCTTCAAGGCGAAGCTTGCCGAGATGGCGGCGAAGAGTGCGGAGAAGCGCCATGTCAAGGAGCGTCAGCAGGCGATCGAGAACGTCACGCCTCCGCGTCAAGAAGCATCAGGTCGCCCGTGATGTTGCCGAGATGGTCGAAGCCACGTCGGAACCCGAGAGCCTGTTGACCGATCTGCACGAGCGCCTGATGGATCCGGACATCGAGGACGAGCTCCTCACCATCCGGGTCGGCAACGTCATCATCGGCCTGTGCGACGAGCTCGGCATCCCGGTCGAGCTGTCAGTCTGGCAGGACAAGGGCTGGTTCATCAACGAGGATCGGCCGCGGCCGGAGCCGGTCTACCCTCACCCCAACCCTCTCCCGCATCACGGGAGAGGGAGAAAACCCCTCTACCGCTTGCGGGAGCGGGAGGGGCCCGCGTCAGCGGGAGGGTGAGGGTGTAGCACCTCGCCATCACCTCGCGCAGACCCTCACCCGGCTCGTTCCACTCGCCACCCTCTCCCGCCAGGCGGGCGAGGGTTGATTCCGCTCGTCCGTCCCGCGGCAGGGACAGCTACACTGTCAGCCCCGCTCGACCCAACCCTCGAAATCATCCATGGCGTGGCCGAGCCGGGCCTTGATCTCGCCGATATCCGCCTCGTTGAGGATCAGCGGCGGGCACAGCGCAATGGAATCGCCGAGCGGACGGACGATGAGGCCGTGCGCCTGCGCGCGCTCGCCGAAAAACACGCCGGCACCCTTGGCCGGGTCGAACGACGCCTTGGTCGGTTTGTCGCGCACCAGCTCGATCGCACCGATGAGGCCGATGCCGCGCACCTCGCCGACATGGGGCCGGTCGGCGAAGCTCTGGAGCGCCGCCTGGAACGGACCCGCCACCCGGCCGACATGGCCGATGATGTCGCGCTCCCGGTAGATCGCCAACGTCTCCAGCGCCACCGCGGCGCAGACCGGATGGGCCGAGTAGGTATAGCCATGGGCGAAGGTGCCGATCTTGCTGCTCTGCTTGACCAGCTCGGCATGGACGCGCTCATTGATCATCACGGCCGAGATCGGCAGGAAGGCGGCCGATAGCTGCTTCGCCATGGTCATGATGTCGGGCTCGAGCCCGAATGTCTCGCTGCCGAACATCTTGCCCGTTCGCCCGAAGCCGGTGATGACCTCGTCGGCGATCAGCAGGATGTCGTATTTCTTCAGGATCGGCTGGATCTTCGCCCAATATGTCGCGGGCGGCAGGATGACGCCGCCGGCGCCCTGCACCGGCTCGGCGATGAAGGCTGCCACGGTGGCCGGATCCTCGCGCAGGATCTGCGCCTCGAGGCTCTCGGCGAGGCGCGTCGCGAACGCCTCCTCGCTTTCGCCGGGCTTGCCGAAGCGATAATGATGCGGGCAGTCGGTGTGCCGGATATTGGCGATCGGCAGGTCGAAATCGCGGTGATTGTTGGGCAGGCCGGTCAGGCTCGCGGTCGCGACCGTGACACCGTGATAGCCCTTCATCCGCGCGATGATCTTCTTCTTGCGATGAAGCCCGCGCGAATTGTTGTAGTACCAGACCAGCTTGATCGCCGTGTCGTTCGCCTCGGAACCCGAATTGGCGAAAAACACTTTCGACATTGGCACCGGCGCCATGGCGACCAGCTGCTCGGCGAGAGCGCCCGCCACATCGTGCGATTTGGCGGCGAAGGTGTGGTAAAAGGGCAGCTGCCGCATCTGGCGCGCCGCCGCCTCGACCAGCCTTTCCTCGTCGAAGCCCAACGAGGCGCACCAGAGGCCGGCCATCGCCTCGATATATTCCTTGCCCTCCTCGTCGGTCACCCGGATGCCGTGGCCGCCGGTCATGACCAGTGGCCCGCTTTCTGCAAAGGTGGCGAGATTGGTATAGGGATGGAGGACGAACGCGCGGTCGCGGCTCGCTGCTGAATTGGCTTTGAAGCTCATCGCGATCCAACGGATAGTTTTGAGGGCAGAGCGACTATCGGCTATGCCGCGAAACGCGTCAAATCAGCAGGCACCGAACGAGGCGTTCACGCGATATTATGTTGCGTGGGAGCGCGCCGATACGGCATCAAAAGCTTAGGCGCATTGACGGGGGACACGAACATGCGGATCAGGGTTGCGGTATTCGCGGCAGCGCTGGGGCTGGCGCTCAGCTGTGCCGGCGCGTCGGCGGCGGTATTCCGATGGGCCAATGACGGCGATGTGAACTCGCTCGACCCCTATGCCAGGCAGGAAACCTTCCTGCTCTCGTTCGACGCCAACATGTACGAGCCGCTGGCGCGCCGCGATCGCCAGCTCAAGCTCGAGCCGGCGCTGGCGACCGAATGGTCGCAGCCGCAGCCGGATGTCTGGCGCTTCAAGCTCCGCGAGGGCGTGAAATTCTCCGACGGCACCCCCTTCAATGCCGACGACGTCATCTTCTCCTATCATCGGGCGCTCGAACCCACCTCGAACATCCGCAGCGTGTTCACGACCGTGCAGGATGTCCGCAAGATCGACGACTACACCGTCGAGTTCGTGACCAAGGGGCCGGATCCGATCCTGCCGGACGAGTTCACCACCTGGACCATCATGTCCAAGGCCTGGTGCGAGAAGAATCATGCCGAGAAGCCGGCCGACCTCAACAAGCCGAGCGAGGAAGGCTTCGCCACCCGCAACGCCATGGGCACCGGACCCTTCATGGTGAAGGAGCGCGTGCCGGATGTGCGCACCGTGCTGGTGCCCAACCCCAATTGGTGGGACAAGCCGCAGCACAATATCACCGAGGCGATCTTCAACCGGATCCAGAATGATTCGACCCGGGTGGCGGCTCTCCTCTCGGGCGAGATCGATTTCATCTATACCGTCCCGCCGCAGGATGTGGAGCGGATCGGCAACACCTCCGGCCTCAAGATCCTGCAGACGCCGGAGCTTCGCACCGTCTTCCTCGGCATGGATCAGGCGCGCGACGAGCTCTTGGAATCCAGCGTCAAGGGCAAGAATCCCTTCAAGGACATCAAGGTGCGCGAGGCCTTCTATCGCGCGATCGACATCAATACGATCAAGACCAAGGTCATGCGCGGCTTCTCCGCACCCACGGCGGAGATGATCGGGCCCGGCGTCAACGGCTTCGATCCGGCCTTGAACGAGCGGCCTTCCTATGACCCGGCGAAGTCGAAGGAGCTTCTGAAGGAGGCCGGATATCCCGACGGGTTCGAGGTCGGCATGGATTGCCCGAACGACCGCTACGTCAATGACGAGGCGATCTGCCAGGCGGTCGTCGCCATGCTGGCCAAGGTCGGGGTCAAGGTGAATCTGCTGGCGCAGACCCGCATCAAGTATTTCGCCAAGATCAACCCGCCCGACTACAATACCAGCTTCTACATGCTGGGCTGGACGCCGGCCACATACGACGCCCACAACACCATCGTGGCGCTCGAGGCGACGCGCCATCCGCCGGGCATCGGCGATTTCAACAATGGCGGCTTCTCCTACAAGGAGATCGACGACGCCATGCATGCGATCCAGTCCGAGACGAACAAGGAGAAGCGCCAGGCGCTGATCAGCGACGAGCTCAAGTTCGTCAAGGACAATTACCTCTATATCCCGCTGCATCAGCAGGTCGTGGTCTGGGCCGCGCGCAGCAATGTCGATGTGGCGCAGCTCGCCGATAACTACTTCCCGCTGCGCTACGTCACGGTGAAGTAAGCAGCTTAATGATCGCCTTCATCGGACAGCGCCTCGTCCAGTCCATCCTCGTGATGCTGGTCGTGGCGCTGGTCGCCTTCTCGCTCTTCCGCTTCGTCGGCGACCCGATCTCGGCCATGGTCGGCCAGGACACGCCGGTCGATGAGCGTGAAGCACTACGCCACAGCCTCGGCCTCGACGCGCCGGTGCCGGTGCAGTTCGCACGCTTCGTCGGCCGCGCCGTCCGTGGCGAGTTCGGCCTCTCCTATCAGCTGGCGCGGCCGGTCAGGGACGTGATCCTCGAAAAGATGCCGGCGACCTTGGAGCTCTCCTTCGTCGCGGCCTTGCTTTCGCTCGCGATCGGCGTGCCGATGGGCGTCTATACCGGCCTGAAGCCCAATTCCTGGCTCTCGCGACTCTTCCTCGCGGGTTCCCTCGTCGGCGTGTCGCTGCCCACATTCCTCATCGGCATCCTCTTGATCCTGATCTTCGCCGTGCTGCTGGGTTGGCTGCCCTCCTTCGGGCGCGGCACGGTGGTGCAGCTGGGCTGGTGGTCGACCGGGTTCTTGACGCTCGACGGCTGGCGCGCCCTCATCCTGCCGGCCACCACGCTCGCGCTCTACCAGCTCACCCTCATCATGCGGCTGGTGCGGGCGGAGATGATGGAGGTGCTGCGGACCGACTACATCAAGTTCGCCCGCGCGCGCGGCCTCTCCAGCCGTGCCGTCAATTTCCACCATGCGCTCAAGAACACGCTGGTGCCGGTCATCACCATCATCGGGCTGCAGCTGGGCCAGCTCATCGCCTTCTCGGTCATTACCGAGACGGTGTTCCAATGGCCGGGCATGGGGCTGATGTTCATCCAGGCCGTGACCTTCGCCGACATCCCGGTCATGTCGGCCTATCTGGTGCTGGTGGCGCTGTTCTTCGTGATCATCAATCTGACGGTCGATCTCCTCTATTACGTCGTCGATCCGCGGCTCCGCATCGAGGCCGGCGCCCGAGCCGCCCATGGCTGATCTGACGCTTTCCCAGCGCGTCCGGCGCTTCGCCGACGGCGACCTCGTCTATAGCTTCCTGCGCTCGCCGGTCGCGATCGTCTCGGCCGTGGTGGCGCTCGTCATCATCCTGGGCGCCGTCTTCGCGTCGTTCGTGGCGCCGTTCGACCCGTTCGACCTCGCCACCGTCAGCCTGCTCGACGCGTTCGATCCGCCCGCCTGGGTTCAGGGCGGCGATCCGGCCCACATCTTCGGCACGGACGGGCAGGGGCGAGACGTGTTCTCGGCCATCCTGTTCGGCTCGCGCATTTCGCTGCTGGTGGGCGCCATGTCGGTCGTCTTCGCCATGACGCTCGGCATCTCGGCCGGCCTGCTCGCCGGCTGGCGCGGCGGCAATATCGATGCGCTCATCATGCGCTTGGCCGATGTCCAGCTCTCCTTCCCGGCGATCCTGGTCGCCCTCCTCATCGACGGCATCGCGCGCAGCGTGCTGCCGCACGAGCTGCAGGACCAGATTGCGGTCTGGGTGCTGGTCGTCTCGATCGGCCTGTCGGGCTGGGTCCAGTTCGCCCGCACCGTGCGCGGCTCGACACTGGTCGAGCGCAACAAGGAATATGTCCAGGCGGCGCGCATCATCGGCGTCCATCCGATCCGCATCGTGGTCAGCCACGTGCTGCCCAATGTGCTGACGCCGGTGCTGGTGATCGCGACGATCTATCTCGCCAACGCCATCATCACCGAGGCGACGCTCTCCTTCCTCGGCGTCGGCGTGCCGCCGACCCAGCCCTCGCTCGGCACCCTCATCCGGGTCGGCAACAGCTTCCTTTTCTCGGGCGAATGGTGGATCACGCTCTTTCCCGCCATCACGCTCGGCGCCCTAATCCTCTCCGTCAATCTCCTGGGCGATTGGGTGCGCGACGCGCTCAATCCGCGGCTGCGATAACGACCATGGCTGCACCGCTTCTCGAGATCTCCCATCTTAGGATCGAGCTGCCGACGCGGCGCGGAACTCATGTCGCGGTCGATGATGTCAGCCTGTCGATCGGCGTCGGCGAGGTGCTGGGCGTGGTCGGCGAGTCGGGGGCCGGCAAGTCGATCACCGCGGCCGCCATCATCAACCTCTTGGAGCCGCCGCTGCGCATGGCCGGCGGCGAGATCCGGCTCGAAGGCGAGCGGATCGATAATCTCTCCTCCGACGCGATGCGGCGCATCCGTGGCAAGCGCATCGGCGCCATCTTCCAGGACCCGCTGACCAGCCTCAACCCGCTCTACACGATCGGCCAGCAGCTGACCGAGACGATCCGCGCGCATCTGGCCATGGGCGAGACCAAGGCCAGGGCGCGCGCACTCGAACTCCTCGACGAGGTCGGCATTCCGGCGGCACGCCAGCGCTTCGACGCCTATCCGCACCATTTCTCGGGCGGCATGCGCCAGCGCGTCGTCATCGCCTTGGCGCTCGCCGCCAATCCGCGCCTCGTCATCGCCGACGAGCCGACGACGGCGCTCGATGTCTCGACCCAGGCGCAGATCATCCAGCTGCTGAAGCGGCTGTGCCGCGACCATGGCACGGCGGTCATGCTGGTGACCCACGATATGGGCGTCATCGCCGAGACGGCCGACCGGGTCGCCGTCATGTATGCCGGCCGCATCGCCGAGATCGGGCCGGTCCGCCAGGTCGTGCAGGCGCCGCAGCATCCCTATACGGTCGGCCTCATGGGCTCGATCCCGGCGATCGGCCATCGGCTCGACCGTTTGCGGCAGATCGACGGCTCGATGCCGCGCTTGGGCGGCATCCCGCCCGGCTGCGCCTTCAATCCGCGCTGCCCGCGCGTGTTCGACCGCTGCCGCGTCGAGCGGCCGGAGCTCTTGCCGGCGGGCGGGACCGAGGCGGCGTGCTGGCTCCATGCGCAGACCGTCGCCGATCGGGCCGCCCCCGGAGTTGCAAATGCCTGAGACCGTCCTCAAGGCTGAGGCGCTCGGCCGCAATTTCGATGTCTCGCCGCCTTGGGTGACGCGGCTCCTCACCGGCTCGGGGCGGCGCGTGCTTCGGGCAGTCGACGATGTCAGCTTCGCGATCGAGCGCGGCGAGACCTTCTCGCTCGTGGGCGAGAGCGGCTGCGGCAAGTCGACCGTGGCACGGCTCATCGTCGGGCTCTATCGGCCGACATCGGGCCGGATCGAGATCGACGGCACCGATCGGGCCAGCCTCAAGGGCCGCAAGGCGCTGGCGCCGATCCATCGCCGGGTCCAGATGATCTTCCAGGACCCCTATGCCAGCCTCAATCCGCGCTGGCGCGTGCGCGACATCATTGCCGAGCCGATCCGGACCCACGGCCTGGTGCAGGGCGAAGCGGCGATCCGTGCCCGGGTCGAGGAGCTGCTGCGCCAAGTGAGCCTGGCGCCGGCCGACGGCGAGAAGTATCCCCACGCCTTCTCGGGCGGGCAGCGCCAACGCATCTCGATCGCCCGGGCGCTGGCGTCGGAGCCCGAGTTCCTGGTGCTCGACGAGCCGACCTCGGCGCTGGATGTCTCGGTCCAGGCGCAGATCCTCAACCTCATGAAGGATCTGCAGCGCCGGCTCGGCCTGACATACCTCTTCATCTCGCACAATCTCGCCGTCATCTTCCATGTCTCGGACCGGATCGGCGTGATGTATCTGGGCCGCATCGTCGAGCTGGCGGCGACGGCTGATCTCTTCGCCCGGCCGCGCCATCCCTACACCAGGCTGCTGCTCGACACGGTGCCGGACATCGACATGACCGGCCGCCAGCGCCAACCGGTCTCGGGCGAGGTGCCGAATCCGATCGATCCGCCCCCGGGATGCGCCTTCCATCCGCGCTGCCCGCTTGCGAATGACCGCTGCCGAGTCGAGCGGCCGGCGCTCATCGCCGAGGGCCCGTCGCTCGTCGCCTGCCATGCCGTCGCCGAAGGAAGGGCGTCGTGAGCGAGGCGATTCTCGAGCGGCTGCGGGCGATCTGCCTCGCCTTGCCCGAGGCGGTCGAGAAGGAGACCTGGGAGACACAGACCTTCCGCGTGCGCGACAAGATCTTCGCCATGGTCGCGAATGGCGGCACCGCCTTCTGGTGCAAGGCGCCAGGCGGGGCGCAGCAGGTATTGGTGGGCTCGGATCCCGAGCGCTTCTTCGCCCCGCCCTATGTCGGGCCGCGCGGCTGGATCGGCATGCGGCTCGGCGACGGCGCCGATTGGGCGGAGGCGGCCTTCCTCCTCAAGCGCAGCTATCGGATGACGGCGCCAAAGCGCCTTGCCTCGCTGGTGGCGGAAGGGTAGGAGAGGCGCTCGAATTCCCCCGATCGAAGGGACCGCACCTTGCCGGCGAACGTCATCCTCGCTGCCCTCGGCTTATTCGGCATGGCGGTCCTGCTCAGCTGGGAGACGATCGGGCTCGATCAGGCGGCCGATCTGCTCGCGAACGGCCCGATCCTGCCGGCGCCCTATGACGCGCTCGCGATTCGGATCTACCATATCCTGCGCGATTGGCAGGGCGTCATCGCGGCAGGATTGCTGCTCTGGGGACTTCGCCGCTGGTCTCCCTTCCTCCAGCAGGCAGCGCCGCTGCCGCGCCCGACCGAGGCCACCCTGCCGGTGTCCGACGGCAAGGAGGATATTCGCGCCAACGCGATCCGCCGGCTCGATGCCGGCCTGCGCCAGCTCGATTTCGCCATGGAGGCGGTCAAGCTCGACATCCGGAGCTCGGTCCAGGATTCCTTCATGGCGTTCCAGGTCAAGGCGTTCCTGGCCTTGCCGGCACCCGGTCTCGAGGCGCTGGAGCGCGATATCGGGCAGCTCGAGCCGGAGGTGATCTATCTCTTCTACCGGCTGATGGCGAAGCTCCAGGCCGTCCGCGCGATCAGCACCGAATGCGGGCGCAAGCATGTCATCGCCACGATCGAGGAGGTCGAGGCGATCATGCACCATCTGCGCACCGCGTTCGAAAGCGCTGCCGGCGGGACGCTGCTGCCGTGGCAGCCCGGGCTCATGCCTCGGGCGGCGGAGTCCAAGCGTCGGGTGCGTCAAGAAACGACTTGATCGCCTGGTATTGCTCGGGCGTGAAGCTGCCTTGCCGATCGGCCTCGACCAGCACGTCGTGCCAGGTCGCCAACGCGTGGAGCGCGACCCCCTCCGCCGCGAGCGAGGTGAGGCTCGACGGGAAGATGCCGTAGTGGAAGACCACGAAGGTGTGGGCGATGACGCCGCCCGCGGCGCGGATCGCGCGCACGAAATTGAGCTTGGAGGTGCCCTCGGACGCCAGATCCTCGACCAGCAGGATCCGGTCGCCATCGGCGAACTGACCCTCGATCTGCGCGTTCTTGCCGAAGCCCTTGGGCTGCTTGCGCACATAGAGCATCGGCAGCGTCATGCGTTCGGCGATCCAGGCGGAGAACGGGATGCCGGCCGTCTCGCCGCCGGCGACCGCATCGATCGATTCGAATCCCACGCGGCGATGGATGAGCTCGGTGCCGAGGTCCATCAGCTTGGCGCGGGCGCGCGGGAACGAGATGAGCCGCCGGCAGTCGATATAGACCGGGCTTTTGCGGCCCGAGGTCCAGGTGAAGGGTTTGTCCGGGCTGAAATGGACCGAGCGGGTCTCCAGCAGAATGCGCGCCGTGATCTCGGCGGCATGGCGTTCGAAGCTGTCGTCCATTCGGGACCTCCCGTGATTCTCCCGGCACTTCTAAAGGGGATCGCGAAGTGACGCAACGGGGATCGCCCGCGCAGATTTAGCTATCTGGGGCGCGAGAGACGCAATATGTTGTAGGCGAAGAGTCCGCCGACGGAAGAATGAGCATGAAGATCACCGCGGAGCAACAGGCCGAGATCGAGCGCGTCCGCAGCACGGCCACGCCGACACGCCGGGCCACCGTGCCAGCGCTGGAGGAGATCCTTTACGAGCCGATCCCGCTGCTCGATCACGGCTTCGTCCGCGTCGTCGATTATATGGGCGATGACGGTGCCGTGGTGCAGGCGGCGCGCGTCTCCTATGGCCGCGGCACCAAGAAGGTCAGCGAGGATCGCGGCCTCATCCAGTATCTCATGCGCCATCGCCACTCGACCCCGTTCGAGATGTGCGAGATCAAGTTCCACGTGAAGCTGCCGATCTTCGTGGCGCGGCAGTGGATCCGGCACCGCACCGCCAACGTCAACGAGATCTCGGCGCGCTACTCGATCCTCGACAACGAGTTCTATATACCGGCGCCGGCTCAGCTGGCGGCGCAGTCGGCGGTCAATCGCCAGGGCCGCGGTGCCGTGCTGGAAGGGGCGGAGGCGGCGCTGGTCATGCGGTTGCTGCGCGAGGATGCGGCCCGCTCCTATGAGCATTATGCCGACATGCTGAACGAGGACGAGGCCGGCGATCCGGTCGATCCGTCCCGCCAAGGCCTGGCACGCGAACTCGCGCGCATGAATCTATCCTTGAATTTCTACACGCAATGGTATTGGAAGACGGATCTGCACAATTTCATGCATTTCCTCAGCCTGCGCGCCGATGCCCATGCCCAGTACGAGATTCGCGTCTATGCCGACGCCATGCTGGGCGTGCTCGATCGATGGGTCCCGCATACGGCGGAGGCATTCCGGCAATATCGGCTGGGTGGCGCGCATCTCTCGGAGCGCGGCCTGGCAGCGGTCAAGGCGCTCCTGGCCGGCGAGGACGTGACCCAGCAGAGCTCGGGCCTGTCCAGCCGCGAATGGACGGAGCTGATGGCGACCTTGGGCCGCTAAACGGCCTCGGCGAGCCGAGCCCGGTGCCGTGCCGCCAGCATCCGGTCAAGCGCTTCCGGCAGATCGATGATTCGGCGTTTCGGAAAGGTCGCGTCGGCACCGAATACGGCGGCGGCCGGCAAGTAATCCTGCCCGCGTTCTTCGCCGCCCGAGCTCGAGACGGCAATCATGATGAGCCGCGGCTGCACCGGGCGCAGCATCCGGATGAGTTCGAGCCCATCCATGTTGGGCATTACGATATCGGCAATCAGAGCATCGAATTGACGCTCAGTCGCACGGATGAGCGCCAACTTTCCGTCGATCGCTATTTCGACCTTGTGTCCTACGGCATCCAGGAGCTGCTTCAGCGTCTCCAGGAAAGCCACATCATCATCCGCGATCAGCACTCTGGCCATCACACCGCCCCATGTGCCGCAAAAATTCGTCTTATCGGCTTTGCTCGATAAGCAAGATAACATCTCCCACGCAGTATTGCAGCGCAAGGGATTCAATCGAACGATTTCACGAGGTTTTTCGACGAATCCTTCGAAGACCCTGTTCCAGGTAAGATATTTTTAGATCGCCTGCGGCGAGACGCCGCGCGGTGACGGCAAATCCCGCGCAATTGACTCATCGAATACCCGGCTTTACGAGGGCGATGACGATCCGGGCAATCGGTTACTCGATGACGATCCGAGGCGCTGGCCGGGCAGTCGCCGATGACGCGCCGACCTTGTCGCGGATCCGGGCGGCGATAGCCAGATAGGCGTGGCTCAAGGGCGAGGCGGGGTCGGCGACCACGATCGGCGTACCAGCATCCGAAGTCTCACGGATGGCGATGTCGAGCGGCAGCTCGCCCAGGAACTCGATGCCGAGCTTCTCTGCCTCAAGCCGGGCGCCGCCATGGCTGAAGATCTCGCTGCGATGGCCGCAATTGGGGCAGCAGAAATAGCTCATATTCTCGATGATGCCGAGCACCGGCACTTCGACCTTGCGGAACATGTTGAGGCCCTTGCGCGCATCGAGGAGGGCGATGTCCTGCGGCGTCGAGACGATCACCGCACCGGCCAGCGGCACCGATTGCGCCATGGTCAGCTGCGCGTCGCCGGTACCGGGCGGCATGTCGACCAGCATGATGTCGAGCTCGCCCCAGGCGACATCGCGCAGCATCTGCTGCAGGGCGCCCATGACCATCGGCCCGCGCCAGATCGTCGGCGTGTCCTCCGGGACGAGGAAACCCATCGACATGCAGGCGATGCCGTGGCGGCGCATCGGCTCCAAAATCTTGCCATCGGCCGAGCGCGGCTTGCCGGTGATGCCCAGCATGCGCGGCATCGAGGGGCCATAGACATCGGCATCGAGGAGCCCGGTCTTGAGCCCCAGCGTGGCCAGTGCCACGGCGAGATTGGCCGCGGTCGTCGATTTGCCGACGCCGCCCTTGCCGGAGGCAATGGCGACGATCGATTTGACGGTCGGCGCCAGCGGCTTGGCCTGCCCATGGCCCGGCCCATGTGCATGAGCATGGGGCCGCGGCGCGGGTGCGGCCCGGGTTGCAGTCAGCACGGCACTCACCGACAGGACGCCCGGCACAGCATCGACGGCGCGCTCGGCCGCTTTGCGCAGCGGTTCCAGCGCCGGGCCGCGGGCTGGATCGACCTCGATCGAGAATCCCACATGCCCGTCGCGCAACGCCACACCCGAGATCATGCCCAGGCTGACCAGGTCCTGCTTGCGGTCGGGGTCGATGACCGTCTTCAACGCGTCGAGGATTTGCTGCTCGGTAAGCTGCGCCATGTCGGGGCCTTCCAAATGCGATACGGGCGAAAAACGGATGCGCCGCCCGAGAGGCTTGATATAAGGGCTGCGCGGCGGCTCTAACAATCCTGCGTCGGGAGCAAAGAGCGCGTCGGACGAAGGTCAAAGCGAAATGCCTTGGAATCAGAAGGGCGGCGGTGGCGGCGGCGGCGGCACCGGTGGTGGTGGTCCCTGGGGTGGCGGCGGCGGCCCGGGCCCTTGGGGCAACGGGTCGGGTTCGGGCGGCGGCGGCCCTCGCGGCCCGCGGCCACCCAATGTCGAGGAGTTCCTGAGGCGTGGACAGGACAGTCTGCGCAACATGTTCGGCGGCGGGGGCGGCCTGCTCGCGGCTGGAGCGGCGCTGGTCGTCGTAGCACTCTGGCTCGCGAGCGGCATCTATCTCGTCTCGCCTGACGAGCAGGGCGTGGTGCTGCGCTTCGGCGCGTACCAAGAAACGACCCAGCCTGGCCTGCACTACCATCTGCCGCTGCCGATCGAGACGGTCGATCTGCCCAAGGTGACACGCGTCAACCGGACCGAGGTCGGCGTGGCCGAAGGCACCGGCCGCAACCCGATCCGCCAGGAGCTGCCGGAAGAGTCGCTGATGCTGACCGGCGACGAGAATATCGTCGACATCAATTTGTCGGTCTTCTGGATCATCAAGGATGCGCGCGCCTATCTCTTCAACATCCGCAATCCCGAGGCGAGCGTGAAATCGGCGGCCGAGGCGGCGATTCGCGAGGTGATCGGGCGCACGCCCATCGCCAGCGCGCTCGCCGAGGGCCGTGGCCAGGTCGAGACCGGCACACAGCAATTGCTGCAGCGGATCCTCGATTCCTACGGCGCCGGCATCACCATCACGCAGGTCCAGCTGCAGAAGGTCGATCCGCCCGATTCGGTGATCGAAGCGTTCCGCGACGTGCAGCGGGCGCGCACCGACCTCGAAAGTGCCCGCAACGAGGCCGAGGCCTATCACAACGACATCGTGCCGCGCGCCCGCGGCGAAGCGGAGCAGATCGAGCAGAGTGCCAATGCCTACAAGCAGGAGGTGATCGCGCGCGCCCAGGGCGATGCGCAGCGCTTCCTCTCGGTCTTGAACGCCTATCGCCAATCCAAGGATGTGACGGCGGAGCGGCTTTATATCGAGACCATGGAGCAGGTGCTGAAGAACGCCAACAAGGTGCTGATCGACAAATCGGCGGGCGTGCTGCCCTATCTGCCCCTGCCTTCCCTCAATCCGGCCAAGCCGGCACTGCAAGTGCCGCAAAGCCCGGCGGCGAGCCCGCCTGGTGGGCCCGTCATCGGGAGGCCCGCGCGATGAGCCGCTATCTCCTCGTCGCGATCGGCGTCGCCGTCGCGGTAATCCTGCTGATCGCCGGCAATGCCTTCTTCATCGTCGATCAGAAGAGCGAGGCCTTGGTGCTGCAGTTCGGCCAGCTCGTGCGCGAGGTGCATGAGCCCGGGCTTCATGTGAAGATACCCCTCACCCAGAATGTCGTCCTCTACAGCAGCCAGGTGCTCGATTACGAGCCGCCGCCGGAAGAGGTGATCGCGTCGGATCAGAAGCGGCTGGTGGTCGATGCCTTCGCGCGCTACCGGATCGTCGATCCGCTCGAATTCTATCAGACGGTCGGCACCGAGGAGGCGATCAAGCCTCGGCTCTCGGCCACGATCAACGGCGCGATGCGGCGTGTCATCGGCAATATCGTGCTCTCGAAGCTGCTCTCGCCCGATCGCGGGCAGATCATGAACGAGATCAAGGATGAGGTCGCTGCTCAGACGAAGTCCTTCGGCATTGATGTGATCGATGTGCGCATTCGCCGCGCCGACCTGCCGAGCGAGAACAGCAAGGCGATCTTCGACCGCATGATCTCGGAACGCGGACGCGAGGCCAAGGAGTTCCGGGCGCAAGGAGCGGAGCTGGCGCTCGGCATCCGTGCCAGGGCCGATCGCGAGGTGACGGTCATCCGGGCCGAGGCTAATCGACAGGCCCAGGTGACGCGCGGCGAGGGCGATGCCGACAGCATCAAGACCTATGCCGACGCGTTCGGCCAGGACGCCGATTTCTTCACCTTCTACCGCTCGCTCCAGGCCTATCGCGAAGCGCTCGCCGGCAGCGACACGACCATGGTTCTGTCGCCGGACAGCGACTTCCTGCGCTTCCTCCAAGGGCGAAAGGCGGGCGCTCATCCGGCGGGACCTTGACCCGATGCAGGACCTCTGGACTGGCTTGGCGCTCGTGCTTGTCGTCGAGGGCACGCTCTACGCGCTCTTTCCGCAGCCGATGAAACGCGCAATGCTGATGGCGCTGGCGCAGCCCGAGACGATCCTTCGGGGCGCCGGCCTTGGTGCCGCGATCCTCGGCGTCGGCTGCATCTGGCTGATCCGGCACCATTGAGCCGCATCACGTTCGGCTGGCTTGGCCTGGCGTTTGGCTTTACCATATACGGTCCTATTGATGGTCCGAGGAGTGTACCCGTGCGCCGAGCCTCTCTTCCGTCCCGCAAATTCGCCTGGCGGATGACAGGGCTGGCTTGGCTCGCCTCGCTTGTGCTGCTCGGGGGAACATTGGCACTCCCGGAACCGGCCGGCGCCGTGCCGCAGCCGCAGCTCGACGGTTTCGCCGATGTCGCAGCCAAGCTGCTGCCATCGGTGGTCAATATCTCGAGCACCCAGACGATCAAGCCGGAGAAGGCGCCGCCCGACAACTCGCCGGTGCCGCCCGGCTCGCCCTTCGAGGATTTCTTCAAGCATTTCATGCCGCATCGCGGCCAGCCCGGCGGTCAGGCCGGGCGCAAGGCGACCTCGCTCGGCTCGGGTTTCGTCATCGACGCGTCGGGGCTGATCGTGACCAACAATCACGTCATCGCCGATGCCGACGAGATCACGGTCATCCTGACGGATGACACCACGATCAAGGCCGAGCTCGTCGGCCGCGACGAGAAGACCGATCTGGCGCTGCTGCGCGTCAAGACCGATCATCCGCTCATCGCGGTGCCGTTCGGCGACAGCGACAAGATCCGGGTCGGCGATTGGGTTCTGGCCGTGGGCAACCCGTTCGGGCTCGGCGGCACGCTGACGGCCGGAATCATCTCGGCCCGCGCGCGCGAGATCAACAACAACAACAGCCCCTATGACGATTTCCTCCAGACCGACGCCGCCATCAACAAGGGCAATTCCGGCGGTCCGCTGTTCAATCTCGAGGGCGAGGTGATCGGCATCAATTCCGCGATCTTCTCGCCCTCGGGCGGGTCGATCGGCATCGGCTTCGCGATCCCGGCGGATCTCGCGCGCGAGATCATCGGCCAGCTCAAGCAATATGGCCATGCCCGGCGCGGCTGGCTCGGCGCCCGCACTCAGTCGGTCGATGACGGGGTCGCCCATGCGCTCGGCCTCGACCGCGCGGGGGGCGCGCTCGTCGCCGATGTGGTGGAGAAGAGCCCGGCGCTGCAGAGCGGCATCCAGCCGGGCGACATCATCTTGACCGTCGATGGCAAGCCGGTCACCGACATTCGGCATCTGCAGCGTCTCGTCGCGGATGCGCCGCTCGACCGGCCGGTCAAGCTGACGATCTGGCGCAAACGCCAAGAAAAGACGATCGAGGTGAAGCTGACGGAGCTCGACGAGAGCGCCGAGAATGCGAAACAGGTCGCCAACCTGCCCAAGAACGACCAGACCCCGCCGCAGGCCAATCAGGCGAAGGCCTTGGGCCTCGTCATTGCCGAGGCGACTCAGGAGCTCAAGGACAAATACCAACTGAGCGACAATGCGGCCGTGGTCGTGACTTCGGTCGCCAAGGGCAGCCCGGCCAGCGAGAAGGATGTGAAGCCGGGCGATGTCATCGTCGAGATCGCTCAGGAAGAGGTGAAGAGCCCCGGCGACATTCCGCGCAAGGTCGACGAGGCCAAGAAGGCCGGGCGCAAGACCGTGCTGATGCTGGTCGACCGTGGCGGCGAGTTGCGCTTCGTCGCCGTCCGCATCGACCACGGCTGATCCTTCCCGCTTCCGAATCTTTCCCCGGCAGCTTTTGCGCAATCGGGCATAGTTCGGGCCGCCGAACTATGCTTACATGCGCGGCAAAGAATATGGGAGGGAAGGGTGGAGTTCGAGCTCGTTACCGAAGGGCTGCAATTTCCTGAAGGGCCGGTCGCCATGGCGGACGGCTCGGTCATCCTGGTCGAGATCAAGCGCGGCACGCTCAGCCGGGTGGCGCCGGACGGCAAGATCTCGGTCGTGGCCGAGCTCGGCGGTGGGCCCAACGGTGCCGCGATCGGTCCCGACGGTGCGGCCTATGTCTGCAACAATGGCGGCTTCGTCTGGCATGATGTCGGCGGCCTGACCGTACCCGGCCACAAGCCGCCCGATTACAAGGGCGGCTCGATCCAGCGCGTCGATCTCGCCACCGGCGCCGTGCGCACGCTCTATACCGAGTGCGACGGCAAGAAGCTCAAGGGCCCGAACGATCTCGTCTTCGACAAGGCGGGCGGCTTCTATTTCTCCGATCTCGGCAAGAGCACCAACGACCACAAGGAATATGGCGGGCTCTATTACGCGCTGCCGGACGGTTCCAAGGTAGTCCAGCTGCGCGAGCAGCTGCTCTCGCCCAACGGCGTCGGCCTGTCGCCCGACGGCACCGTGCTCTATTCGGCCGAGACGCTGACCGGCCGGCTCTGGGCCTTCGATATCGAGGGGCCGGGCGTCTTGACGCCGCCTGCCGTGGGCTGGATGCCGGGCCGGCTCATCGCCACGCTGCCGGGCTATCAGCTGGTCGACAGCCTCGCGGTCGAGGCGGGCGGCAAGGTCTGCGTCGCCACCATCATCAATGGCGGCATCACCGCCTTCGATCCGTCGGGCAGCTTCGAGCATTACGCCTTTCCGGACCTCATCGTGACCAATATCTGCTTCGGCGGCGCCGACATGCGCACGGCGTGGATCACGGCGTCCAGCACCGGGAAGCTGTTCAAGGCGACTTGGCCCAGGCCCGGCCTCAAGCTCGAATTCAACGCCTGACCTTCAGTCCAATAACCACGCAAGAACAAGCTACGGGGAAAGTCTTCACATGAAACTCGATGCATCGATCGCTGCTGTCGTCACCGGCGGCGCCTCCGGCCTTGGTGCCGCCACCGCGCGGGCGCTCGCCTCTCACGGCGTCAAGGTTGCGATCTTCGATCTCAACGAGGCGCGCGGCACCGAGCTCGCGCAGGCGATCGGGGGCACCTTCTGCAAGGTCAATGTGACCTCGGACGAGGAAGTCGATGCGGGCTTCGCCAAGGCGCGCGCCGCCCATGGGCAGGAGCGCATCCTGATCAACTGCGCCGGCACCGGCAATGCGATCAAGACCGCGTCCCGCTCCAAGACCGACGGCTCGATCAAGCATTTCCCGCTCGATGCCTTCAATTTCATCATCCAGATCAATCTCGTCGGCACTTTCCGCTGCATCGCCAAATCGGCGGCCGGCATGCTGAGCTTGGATCCGCTGCCGGACGGCGAGCGCGGCGCCATCGTCAACACCGCTTCGGTGGCAGCCGAGGATGGCCAGATCGGCCAGGCGGCCTATTCCGCCTCCAAGGGCGGCATCGTCGGCATGACGCTGCCGATCGCGCGCGACCTCTCGGCCGAGGGCATCCGCGTCAACACGATCCTGCCGGGCATCTTCGACACGCCGCTGATGAATGCGGCCCCGCCCGCCGTAAAGGAAGCGCTCGCCGCCTCGGTGCCCTTCCCGAAGCGCTTGGGCCTGCCGGACGAATATGCCTCGCTGGCCCTCGAAATGTGCCGCAACCCCTATTTCAACGGCGAGCATGTCCGGCTCGACGGCGCCATCCGGATGGGGCTGCGCTGAGCGGTTGACCTGAGCTCTCCTCTCGCTATCATCTAATGATAGCGAGAGGCGGTTTCCGATGCCCAGCAGCTACACCCTCGGCAAGCATTTCGAGGAATTCGTCCAGGCTCAGCTGGCGAGCGGCCGATACAACAATGCGAGTGAGGTGCTGCGCGAGGCGCTTAGGCTGATGGAATGGCGCGAGCAGCGGCGTGCCGCCCTCGACACCGCGCTCGATCGTGGCATCGCGGATATCGAGGCCGGTCGGGTGCATGATGCGGAAGACGTGTTTGCCGAATTGAAGGCTCGCTACACCGGAATGAGAGATGAGCGCAAGAAGCCGTGAGAGTCGTTTTCTCCAGCGAGGCCGTAGGGGAACTGACCGCGATCGGCGACTATATCGCCGAAGACAACCCTGTTAGGGCGCTCGACTTTGTCGAGAAGCTGGAGGCGGCGGCGATTCAGCTCGGCAATATGCCTCAGGCCTTTCCGCTGCTCTCCGGTCATGAGCAGCGCGGCATTCGCCGGCGCCCCTATCGTGACTACCTGATCTTCTATCGCATCGAGGACGACCGAATCGCATCATCCATGTCCTGCACGGCATGATGGACTACCAGAAAATCCTGGACCCGGAGGGGTAAGCGCATGCAGACGATCCGCGAAGAGACGCCGAGAGGGTTGGTCGAAGGCTTCTGCGACGCGCGCTTCGGCGCCGTCGCGGAGGAGTTCATCCGCAACTTCGCGGGGCGCGGCGAGCTCGGCGCTTCGGTCACGGTCAATCTCGCGGGCGAGACGCTCGTCGATCTCTGGGGCGGCACGGCCGATTCCGAGACCGGCAAGCCCTGGCTCAAGGACACGGTCTCGATCGTGTTCTCCGCGACAAAGGGCGCGACCGCGCTCTGCGCCCATATCCTGGCGAGCCGCGGCCAGCTCGATATCGAGGCGCCGGTCGCCGAGATCTGGCCGGAATTCGCTCGAGCCGGCAAAGAGAAGGCGACGGTGCGGATGATGCTCGACCATTCGGTCGGCGTCCCCGTGATGCGGGCCCCCATGAAGCCCGACGGCGTCGAGGATTGGGACTATATGACCGAGGCGCTGGCGGCGCAGGAGCCGTTCTGGGAGCCCGGCATCCGCAACGGCTATCACGCGCTCACCTTCGGCTTCACGGTCGGGGAGATCGTCCGGCGCGTCGCCGGCAAGTCGCTCGGCACCTTCTTCCGCGACGAGGTGGCGAAGCCCTTGGGCCTCGATTTCTGGATCGGCCTGCCGGAGGAGATCGAGCCGCGCGTGGCGCCGATCCTGGCCGAGCTTCGGCCCCCGCCGGAAGAGACGCCGTTCAGCAAGGCGCTGACCCAGCCGGGCTCGATCCCGAATCTCTTCATCTTCAATTCCGGCCGCTGGGGCAGCAGCGGCGTCAATTCCCGCTCGGGCCATGCTGCCGAGATCGGTGCTGCCAACGGCATCACCAATGCGCGCGGCCTCGCCGGCATGTATGCCCCACTCGCCAATGGCGGCGGCAAGCTCGTCGATGCCGAAACGCTCGCCCGCATGGGCGAGGTTTCGATGGCGACTCATCTCGACGCCACGCTGATGATGCCGACGCGCTTTGCGCTGGGTTTCATGAAGTCGATGGACAATCGCCGACGCACGGTCGGCCGCGACAGCGCCATCCTGGGCCGCCAGGCCTTCGGCCATGTCGGCGCCGGCGGCTCGATCGGCTTCGCTGATCCTGAATGCGGCCTCGCCTTCGGCTACACGATGAACCGGCGGCTGATGGGCATCCTGCTCAATGAGCGCGGCCAGTCGCTGATCGATGCGACCTACAAGGCATTGGGCTATCGCTCGACCGCGTCGGGCTGCTGGCTGAAATAGGTTAGAGTCGGCGCTACTTCGACTTGCCGCTGAACCGTGCCTGAGCGGTCTTCGAATCGGCGTTATATTTGTCGAAGGCCGCATTTACGCGCGCCTGCTCAGCCTTGACCGTGTCGTTGATGGCCTGATTGTCGGCGTTTGCTTCCTTGATGAAGCAGTCATTGTAGGCCTTGATTTTGGTCTCGTAGAGCTTGATCCATTTCAGGCTCTCGCCATAGGCCTCGGCGCTTGAGACGTTGAGGGTCGGGGCGACCGGCTCGTCGCCGCAGCTGCCTGGCGTCCAAGCGCCGCCGCCGAGCGTGCCGGCCACGGCGCTGGACACCGCAAGCGAAGCAAGCACCGCCGTGAGCACAAATCGTCCGATCATAGGTGAGTCCTTCCGCCCGGATCCGCCTAAAGCCCGTGCGCACCCATCGCCAGGAACTTCTCCCGGCGGTGCCGGCGGAGTGCCGCCGCGTCCATCTCGAGGAGCGGCTTCAGCGCCTCCTCGATGGCGTCGCCCAGTGCCGCGATCGTCGCATGCTTGTCGCGGTGGCCGCCGCCGACCGGCTCAGGCACGATATGGTCGATGAGGCCGAGCTTCAGCAGATCCTGTGCTGTGAGCTTGAGCGCCTCGGCCGCCGTCGCCGCCTGGTCGGCTGACCGCCAGAGGATCGAGGCGCAGCCTTCGGGGGCGATCACCGAATAGATCGCGTGCTCCAGCATCAGCACGGCATTGCCGGTCGCGAGTGCCACAGCACCACCCGAGCCGCCTTCGCCGATGATCGACGCGACCAGCGGCACGGTGAGACCGAGCGAGGTCTCGATCGAGCGGGCCAGCGCCTCGGCCTGGCCGCGCGCCTCGCCTTCCGCACCGGGAAACGCGCCCGCGGTGTCGATCAGTGTCAGGACCGGCAGGCGGAACCGCTCGGCGAGATCGAAGAGCCGCCGCGCCTTGCGATAGCCTTCGGGCTTGGCCATGCCGAAATTATGACGCACGCGGGTCTCGACCTCATGGCCCTTCTCGGTGCCGATGACGACGACGGCGCGGCCGCGGAAGCGGGCAAGGCCGCCGATCATCGCCTGATCCTCGCCATAGAGCCGATCGCCGGCGAGCGGCGTCAGCTCGGTGAAGAGGGCATTGGCGTAGTCGAGGAAATGCGGCCGATCGGGATGGCGCGCGACCTGCACCTTCTGCCACGGCGTCAGCTTGGCGTAGGCCTGCTTCAGGAGCCGCGAAGCCTTCGCTTCGAGAGTGAGGATCTCGTCGGTGATATTGACGTCGCCGCTGGCCGGCAGCTGTCGCAACTCTTGGATCTTGACCTCGAGCTCCGCGATCGGGCGCTCGAATTCGAGGAAATTCTGCATGGGGCGTGTTGCTAGCACGCCATAGGGCGAGGCGCCAGTGCCGGGGTGCAGTGCAACGGAGAGTCGGAAGATTCTTGGAATAAGCGGCCGCCGGGGCTGGTCGAGAGGGTGTTGCAGCCCTTTCGACAATGGAGACCCTCGTGACCGACAGGCAAGACGACAAAACCCCCGCGGCCGATATGGATCGGCGCGGGGTGCTGAAATGCGCGGCCTGGATCGGGGCCGGCGTGGTTTGGACGGTGGCCGGCGGCGTTCCGCGCACGGCCGGCCTCCTGGGCTCGGCCGAAGCCGAGGCCGCCGTTGCGGCAGGCCCCACCTTCATCCAGCTGAGCGACAGCCATATCGGCTTCGACAAGGCGGCCAATCCCGATGCGCTGGGCACGCTGAACGAGACGATCGGCAAGCTCAAGACGATGCCGAAGCCGCATTTCATGATCCATACCGGCGACATCACCCATCTCTCGAAGCCGAAGCAGTTCGACGATGCCGACCAGGCGATCGGCGACCTCGGCGTCACGACCTTCTTCGTGCCGGGCGAGCATGACGTGGTCGATGAGGATCAGGGCAAGGCCTATCTCGATCGCTACGGCAAGAAGGTCGGCGCGCAAGGCTCCGGCTGGTACAGCTTCGACAAGGACGGCGTCCATTTCATCGGCCTCGTCAATGTCATGAACCTCAAGGCCGGCGGCCTCGGCACGCTCGGGCCCGACCAGCTCGCCTGGCTCGAGAACGATGTGAAGCATCGCAGTGCGTCGACCCCGATCGTCGTCTTCGCCCATATTCCGCTCTGGACCGTCTATCAGGATTGGGGCTGGGGCACCGATGACGGCGCCCAGGCGCTGGCGCTTCTGAAGAAGTTCGGCTCGGTCACGGTGCTGAACGGCCACATCCATCAGATCCAGCAGAAGATCGAGGGCAAGGTCGTGTTCCACACGGCGCGCTCGACCGCCTTCCCGCAGCCGGCACCCGGCACGGCCCAGTCGCCCGGTCCGCAGGTGGTTCCGGCCGATCAGCTGCGCAGCGTGCTTGGCATCACCGAGATCAAGGTGACGCACGGCAAGGAAACGCTGGCCCTCACCGATACCACCATCAGCGCGCTTTAGTCGGGACCGCGGGCGGTTCCGACCGCCCGCATCGACCCGCCCAGGAATTCCGGAGCTTGACCAATATTATGATGCGATCCGTTCTTATCGGTACCTTGTCTCTTCTGGCGTTCGCGGCAACGAGCGGCTCTGCTCTCGCCGGCGACACGGTCAAGGTGACGATCGACAATTTCTCCTTCAACCCGCAGACCGTCACCGTCAAGCCAGGCGACACGATCAACTGGATCAACCAGGACGACATTCCGCACAATGTGCGCGAAGCGACGGCCGGCACCTTCAAATGCAAGGTCATGGACACGGGCGAGGATTGCAACGTCCCGTTCCAGCAGCCGGGCGAGTACAAATATTTCTGCGCTCTGCATCCCCACATGACCGGCACGGTCATCGTCAAGGCACCGTAAGGGCAAGGGCCGGACGGTATCCCATGCTGGTTGATCGGTAGAGGCTGATCATGCGATCTTCCATATCGGCAGCCCGGGTCTCGGACGGCCCCTTAACCCTTCTGTCTGGAGGACCGGTGCTCGACGACAAGGAGCGGGCGTCCCGTTTTGAAACGCTCGTGCTGGCCCATGCCGATCAGGCCTATAGTCTGGCCCGCTGGCTGACGCGCAGCGACGTGGATGCAGAGGATGTCGTGCAGGAGGCGATGCTGCGCGCCTATCGCTTTCTCGACGGCTTCAATGGCGAAAATTCTCGCGCCTGGCTGTTGAGCATCGTGCGCAACAGCTGCTTCACGTGGCTCAAGCGCAACCGGCCGCGCGACATGGTCTCGCTCGGCGATGATGGCGAGGCAGGCGGGGAAGCGTCGAGCAGCGTGGTGCCGATGTGGTCGAGCGAGACGCCCTTGCCCGACCTGCTGCTGGAGCAGCAGGCGGATCGCCAATTGCTCGACCGGCTGATCGAGGCGCTGCCCGCCGATGCGCGCGAGGTCCTTGTTCTGCGCGAGCTTGAGGATATGTCTTATAAGGATATTGCCGAGATCATCGGCACACCGATTGGAACCGTGATGTCGCGCTTGGCGCGTGCCCGGCAGCGTCTGTTCGCCGATTGGCGGCGCGCTGCCGCGCGGAGAGACTCCCATGAGCATTGACGAGCACCCCTCCGATCTCGGCCTGCTGGTCGATCGCCAGGGGACCGAAGAGGATTATCAGCGGCTCGAGGCGCATATCGCCGAGTGCGCCCAGTGCCGCCAGGCGCTGGCGCAGCAGCGCGAGATGAGCCAGGCGACCAGACGGTCGGCCACACGTCATGCGGCACCCGCCCATCTCAAGGCTCGGCTGCGCATGATTCCGTCGATCGAGCAGGCCGGGCGGGTGGAAGCGCCGAGGCCCGAGCTGGTCAAATCCGACTCGAACATCGTCTCGCTCGCCGATGCGCGCGAGCGGACGGCGCCCCGTCCGGCGGCGCGGCCGCGCTGGGTGGCGATGGCGGCATCGGTGGCGCTGGTGGCGCTCGTCTCGGCCGGCGGCATGCGCGCGTTCGATGAGCACTCGGTGGCCACCAACTCGCTCGAGACCGAGATCGTTGCGAGCCATATCCGGTCTCTCGCGGCGGCCCATCTCTTCGATGTCGCCTCCACCGACCAGCACACGGTCAAGCCCTGGTTCGACGGCAAGCTCGATTTCTCGCCGCCCGTGGTCGATCCGCAGGCGGAGGGGTTTCCGCTGATCGGCGGCCGGCTCGATTATTTCGACCGGCAGCAGGTGGCCGCCCTCGTCTACAAGCGCAAGCAGCATGTCATCAACGTCTTCGTCTGGCCCGCGGAAGGGGCCGAGAAGGGGCTGATCACGATGCCGACGCAGCAAGGCTACAATGTCGTCTGCTGGCACCGCGACGGCATGAATTTCTGGGCCGTCTCGGATGTAGCCGAGACCGACCTCAAAGCCTTCGCCGGTCTGCTGCAGAAGCACGACGCATAGAGCAAGATTGTCCTGGATCACTTCGATCCAGGACGTGAATCTTACGCTGAACCGTTGAATCAGCCGTTCGCGGCGATCCGCTCGGCGGTCTTGACCAGCGCCTGAGCCTGGCGGATCGAGGCATAGTCGATCAGCTTGCCGTCGAGCGCCACCGCACCACGTCCTTCGCGCTCAGCCTCCGCCATCGCGGCCAGGATCCGCTTCGCCTTGGTGACCTCGGCCTCGGGCGGCGTGAACACCTCGTTGGCGAGCGCCAGCTGGGACGGATGGATCGCCCATTTGCCTTCGCATCCCAGCACGGCGGACCGGCGCGCCGCGGCACGGTAGCCGTCGGCATCCGAGAAATCGCCGAAGGGACCATCGACCGGCCGGAGCCCGTTGGCGCGGGCCGCCACGACCATGCGGGCGATCGCGTAATGCCACATATCGCCCCAATGGCTGACCCGGCCGCCCTCGCCCGCGGCGTCGGTCAGCACGGCATAGTCGGGATTGGCGCCGCCGATGTTGGTCGTGCGTGCGCGCGTCGAGGCGGAATAGTCGGCGACGCCGAAATGCAGCGATTCGTTGCGCTTGGAGGCACCCGCGATGGCGTGGATGTTCTGCATGCCCAAAGCGGTCTCGATGATGAGCTCGAATCCAATGCGCTTCTTGAAGCCCTTGGCCGTCTCGATCTGGGTTACCAGCATGTCGACGGCATAGACGTCGGCGGCCGTGCCGACCTTGGGGATCATGATCAGATCGAGCTTGTCGCCCGCCGCCTCCAGCACCTCGACGAGGTCGCGATACATGTAATGCGTGTCGAGCCCGTTGATGCGCACCGAGAGGGTCTTGTTGCCCCAATCGATGTCGTGCAGCGCCGCGATGATGTTCTTGCGCGCCTGCGGCTTGTCGTCGGGGGCGACCGCGTCCTCGAGATCGAGGAAGACGACATCGGCGCTGCTCTTCGCTGCCTTCTCGAACAGCTTGACCTGGCTGCCGGGTACGGCCAGCTCGCTACGATTGAGACGGGGCGTCGCCTGCTCGATCAGGGTGAAGCTCATGGTCCACATTCCCCTTGCTGGCTTGAGTTTTCCTTCGGCTCGCCATAATCGTACCCTATGCCGGGGGGCGGGGATCAAGCAGAAGCAAAGGGGGAGGCATGAAAGCGGCGACTGGAATCCGTCTTGTTGCAATGCTGGCCGTGACGCTGGGGGGCTGCGGCACCTATAGCTGGCAGAAGCCGAACGCCTCCGACCAGGATTTCAAGGCGGATGCGCAGACCTGCGAGGGGCCGCCCAATCGCCCAGCCGGCGATTTCGACCAATGCATGCAGAATCTGGGCTGGACGCTGAAGAAGTGAGCTAGCCGCCCCGCCGCGCCAGCGGATGGGCGGTCGCCACCAGCCGCGACAGACGCTCGATCTCGACATGGGTATAGATCTCGGTCGTGGCGATATCGGCATGGCCGAGCATCTGCTGCACGCTTCTGAGATCGGCGCCGTGGCTCAGCAGGTGTGTCGCGAAGGCGTGGCGCAGCACGTGGGGCGACAGCTTGTCGGGATCGATGCCGGCCTTCACCGCCAGCATCTTCAAGAGCTGCCCGCAGCGATGGCGCGTCAGATGGCCCGAGCCGCTGCGCGAGGGGAACAGCCAGCGCGAGGTGCTGCCTTCGGCCAGAAACGGGCTGCGCTGGGCGAGATAGGCGTCGAGGGCGGCGCGTGCCGCTTGACCGATCGGCACCAGCCGTTCCTTGCCGCCCTTGCCGCGCACCGTGATCGCCTTCTCGCCGCGCGCCAGATTGCCGAGCGGCAAGGCCACCAGCTCGGAGACCCGAAGACCTGAAGCGTAGAACAGCTCGAGGATCGCCGACAGCCGAAGCCCCTCCGGGCTCACATCCTCGGCCGCCTTCAGGATCAGCGTCTCGACCTCATCCTCGCTCAATAATTTGGGCAGCCGCCGCCCCTGGCGCGGCGTGTCGAGGGCGGCCGTCGGGTCGTCGGCGCGGATGCTCTCGCTCAAGAGGAATTTGTGGAACTGGCGGAGGCTCGACAATCGCCGGGCCGCCGTGCGCGGCGACATGCCCGCGGCGTCGAGCCGTTCGAGATAGCGGCGCAGATCCGCCTCGCCCGCGGCCTCGATCGCGGCGGGAGCCAGGAACGCGGCGAAATCGGCGAGATCACGGCCATAGGCGTCGAGCGTGAGGGCGGCGGCGCCGCGTTCGGCTGCCAGCATCTCGAGGAAGGCCTCGGCGAGGCTCGGCAATGCCGGTGCGGGCTTCCGCGGCCGGCCGGGACCGGTCAGAGCCCGGCTCCGATCGCCGCGTCGATGGCGAGGTGCTGCGCCTCCTGGCCGAGCCCGACGGCACGCAAGCCCGCGACGGCCTCGGCGACAACACCGCTCGGCGCGTTGGCGCCGTCATCGCCGAGCGCGGCCAATGCGGCGAGCACGGTTCCGCCCAGATGTTTTGCGGATGCCTCGCTGTCGATCAGCAGGGCGGCCGCCGCGTTGGGCGGTACGCCGATCTTGGCATCGAGCAGTGGGGCCACCAGCCGGTCCGGCAGCGGCGTGCCTTCGGCCGTCAGCAGCTGGGCCGTCAACACGGCGCGGCGCAGCGCCAGCGCCGGATCCTTCTTGCCGCCATTCGCCTGCAGCAGCTCGGTGACTTGCTCCTCGCCCCAAGGCGGGGCGGCAGCACCAGCCGCGATATGGGCGAGCGGCATAAGGCCGGCGGACGCGTCCGGCCCGGCGATCTCGAGCCATTGCCCGGCATCGTTCGGCCGGTCGAGCGCATAGAGTGCCCGGGCGAAATCGACCGCGACCGGCTTCAGATCCGGACTGGCCGGGATTTCGGCCAGGATCTCCGCCGACGCGCGCACGACGGCGAGATAGAGCTCGGTCCGCTGGGTCTTGCTATAGAGCGCGTCGAGGAAATTCGCCTTGGCATCCGGCGTCGGTGCATCGCGCGCCGCCTCGAACAGGATCGCGCGGCCCTTGGCGCCGCCGGCCGCATCGGCGCGGTTGAGCGGGCTTTCGCGATCCGCATCCTCGATCGGCACGGCGAGATAGGCCTCGGCCAGCCGCTGCGGCTCGAGCGCCCCATAGGCGGCCGCCTTCTCGGCCGCGACCAGCCGCTGCTCGGCCGGAAAGCTGTCGCCCGCCGCCACGGTCTTCAGCACCGGCAGCTTGGCCGAATCGAGCGCCCGCTTCGGCAGGCCCAACCCGGCCTTGCCCAAGAGCGCCAGCGACATGGGCTGCGGCGAAGGCAGCTGGTCGGGCAGCTTGCCCTCGGTGCCGAGTGCCCGATCGACCAGCACGAGGAAGCCGTCATCCTTGAACTTGCCTTCGCGCAGCACGTCGAGGCCGAGCCGCGCCTCCGCCGCCTGGCCGTCGATCGCCTGGCAGGCGACGATGCCCTGGTCCCAATATGTGCCCTGCCACGCATGGTCGCGATTGCGGATCTGATTGCAGGCGTCCGGCTCGTTGCCGGAAAGGAAGGCGAGATCGACGCCGACCTTGGCCATGTCCTCGCCGCGCTGATCGGGCGGCAGGCTTTGCAGCAGATTGAGCGCCACACCGGGGCGGCCAAGCGCATTGGTCAGCCGTTCCGCGCGCAGTGCCAGCAGGGCGCCGTTCTCGCCTTTGCCGGCGGGCGGGGCGGCGCCGCTCGCCAGCAGCCGATAGGCCAGATCCTGGAGGGCCGGCGACGTAGTCGTGCCGATCCTGGGCAGAAGCGCTTGCACGACCTGCCGGGTCGAGCCCTGCCACATCGTACCCGGAAAGGCGCCTTCGGCGGCACTCAGCACGCCCGTCGAATCGGGCGTGATCGGCGCCAGCTGATCGACCACCACCCCCTGCGGCGCGCGCGGCGGCTGGACCTGGTATTGGCCGACCGGCGGCTGCGAACCGGGATAGTTAGGCGTCGGATAGGCAGGCTGCGGATAGGCCGGTGCCGGATAGCCCGGCGGCGGCTGCACGGAGCCGGGCGGCGGCAGCAATCGGACCGGCGGGCCGACCTGAGCCAGTGCCGGTGCCGCGATCAGAAGTGCCGTGCTGATGAGTGCAGCCGTGCGGCTATTTCGGGAAACGTGCATCCGGCAACACCTTTTCGACTTTTTCGGTCGGAGGGGAAGGCGTCCAGAACGCCAGGAACGCGCCGGCGCCGGCCAAGCCGACGACTACAACGAGAATTGCGATTAACAGTATTCTACCCATCCAACTCATCTCGCCACTCTCGAATTCTGGCGCAACCGGAAATTCATGTTACGCTGCGTCATGAACCGCATTTATGGCATTTTCTCGGCGGTCTCGAAAGCGCAGCACCGCCGACAGGCTTGTCCGGGAAAATGAATCCGCCTTCTGCGCCGCCTCTTCGCCTCGCACGATCGATCGTGCTCGTCGGCCTCATGGGCGCCGGCAAGACCAGTATCGGGCGCCGGCTGGCACAGCGACTCGAGACCGGCTTCGTCGATTCCGATGCCGAGATCGAGAAGGCGGCCAACGCCACCATTGCCGAGATTTTCGCGCGCGAAGGCGAGGCTGTGTTCCGGGTCGGCGAAAGGCGGGTCATCGCCCGGCTGCTCGCCGGGCCGCCGCAAGTGCTGGCGACCGGCGGCGGCGCCTTCATGGACCCGGCGACGCGGGCCGAGATCCGCAATGCGGGTGTGTCGATCTGGCTCAGGGCCGATCTCGAGACGCTGGTGCAGCGCACCTCGCGGCGCCAGCATCGGCCGCTGCTGAATAACGGCGATGCGCGCGAGGTCCTTGAGCGCTTGATGGCCGAGCGCTATCCACTCTATGCCGAGGCCGATATCGCGATCGACAGCCTGGCCGGCCCGGTCGACCAGACGGTGCAGTCCGCACTCGACGCGCTGATCCGCTGGGCCGGGCCGTCGCGCCTGATCGATCGTCCCGTGGCTCCGGAGAGTGCGTCGAATTGACCGCCCCATCGACCCAGCGCTTGACTGTCGATCTCGCCGGGCGTGCCTATGACTTCGTGATCGGCCCGGGCCTGCTGGGCCAAGCGGGTGCCTTGATCGCCCAAGTCGTCGGCCGGCGGCGGCTCATCATCGTGACTGACGAGAATGTCGCGCGCGAGCATCTGGGATCGCTCCAAGCCGGGCTCGATGCCGCCGACTATAAGCATTCGACCATTGTCGTGCCGCCGGGTGAGGCGAGCAAGGATATCGGCCGCTTTCCCGATTTCATGGAGCGGCTGCTCGACGAGCGGCTCGATCGCGGCACCATCATCCTGGCGTTCGGTGGTGGTGTGGTCGGCGATCTCGCGGGGTTTGCGGCGGCGACCTTGTTGCGTGGGCTCGATTTCGTGCAGATCCCGACCAGCCTCCTGGCCCAGATCGACAGCTCGGTCGGCGGCAAGACCGGCCTCGATACGCGGCAGGGCAAGAACCTCGTCGGCGCCTTCCACCAGCCGCTCTTGGTGCTGGCCGATCTCGACACGCTCAAGACCTTGCCGCGGCGCGAGCTCCTCGCGGGTTATGGCGAGATGGCGAAATACGGTGCCCTCGGCGATTTGGGATTCTTCACGCATCTCGAGGCTGTGGCCGAGCGCATCCTGGCGCTTGAGCCCGGGCCGCTCGCCGATGCGGTGCTCGCCTGCTGCCGCATGAAGGCCGAGATCGTCGCCGAGGATGAGCGTGAGGCGGGGCGGCGGGCGCTGCTTAATCTCGGCCACACTTTCGGCCATGCGCTCGAGGCCGAGACCGGCTATGGCGACAAATTGCTGCATGGCGAGGCGGTCGCGATCGGCATGGTGCTGGCAGCCGAGTTGTCGGCGGCGCTAGGCCGGCTCGATGCTGGAAACGTCGAGCGCTTGCGCCGGCATCTCGCCGCCGTGGGCTTGCCCACGGCCATGGCGGCGATTCCTGGCGCTCCCTTCGCAGCGCGCCGACTCGTCGAGCATATGGGGCTCGACAAGAAGGCGAGCGACGGCAAGCTCACCTTCATCCTGCTCGATGCGATCGGAAAGAGCGCCGTCGCGCGCGGCGTGCCGGCCGAGACGGTCGAATCCGTGCTGCGCCGGGCGGGTGCTTCATGATTTCACAGAATTTATGAGCTTGCGGGGCTGTCCCTCGCGGGCGAAGGACGGTATCTAGGCGCCACCATGCTGGTGATGCTTTCCGTCGTCTTCATCGATCTCGTCGGCTTCGGCGTGATCATCCCGCTGCTTCCCTTCTATGGCGAGCATTTCCACGCCTCGCCCTGGACGATCACGACGCTGATGTCGACCTATTCGGCCTGTCAGCTGATCGCGGCACCCCTTTGGGGCCGACTCAGCGACAAGGTCGGCCGCCGGCCGATGGTGCTGCTGAGTGTTTCGACCTCGGTGCTGGGCTATCTCTGGCTCGCTTCGGCGGACGCGCTCTGGATGCTGTTCGCGGCCCGCGTGGTCCAAGGGCTGTCTGCCGGCAATATCTCCGTGGCGCAGGCCTATATGGCCGACATCTCGACTCCGGCGAACCGGGCCAAGGCGATGGGCGGCCTGGGTGCCGCACTCGGGCTGGGCTTCGTCGTCGGCCCAGCGATCGGCGGGCTGCTCGCCGGCAGCGATACCGAGCACCTCAATGTGGCGCTGCCCTCCTACGCCGCGGCGGGCCTGTCCTTCATGGCCTTGCTGGTGGCGATCGTGGCGCTCAAGGAATCGCTGGCGCCGGAGCATCGTGCCGCGGCCAAGGGCGGCAAGGGGCGGCTGGCGCTCATCCGCGATGCTTTCTCACGGCCGCGGCTCCGGCAGCTCATGATTCTCTTCTTCTCCAATACGGTGGCCTTTGCCGGCATGGAGAGCAGCTTCGCGCTCTGGACCTATACGCGCTTCGGCTGGGGGCCGCAGCAGGTCGGCCTGATCTTCGGCCTGATCGGCATCGTGCTGGTCATCATCCAGGGTGGATTGATCGGCCCGATCATCCGCCGGATCGGCGAGGCGCGGGCGCTGTTCGCGGGCACCGTCACGATCGGCATCGGCCTCGCCCTCATGGCGGCCGCACTCTCGCCGCCGCTCGGCATCTTCGCCTCCGCACTGTTGGCGGTCGGCATGGGGCTGGCATCGCCGGCGCTGTCGGCGCTCGTCTCGCACGAGGCGGGAGTGTCGGAACAGGGCGGCATCCTGGGCGTCAACCAGTCGGTCGGCAGCTTCGCCCGTATCGTCGGGCCGGCGATCGCGGGCGCCGCCTTCACCTATGCCGGGCCGAGTGCCCCTTATATTGCGGGGTCGCTGCTCATGCTGGCGTCCGCCGTGATGGCCTACGGCGTCGTACGCCGTGCGCCGCAGCCGGTCCTGGCGGCATCCTGATGTCCGACGGGATCGCGATCCCGGAGGACGAGCTCGAGGCGCGGGCGGCCGCCCTGTCGGCCGGCGATCGGCGGGCCTTGGCCCGTGCCATCACGCTGATCGAATCGACGCGGGCCGACCATCGCGAGGCGGGCGAGGCGCTCGTCGAGCGGGTTCTGCCCGACACCGGGCAATCGATCCGGATCGGCATCTCCGGCGTGCCGGGTGTCGGCAAATCGACCTTCATCGAGGCGTTCGGGCTGACGCTGATCGAGCGCGGCCATCGCGTCGCCGTCCTCGCCGTCGATCCTTCGTCGCGGCGGACCGGCGGCTCCATCCTCGGCGACAAGACGCGCATGGTCGAGCTCGGCCGACACCCGGCGGCTTTCATCCGCCCATCGCCGACCGGCGGCACGCTCGGCGGCGTCACCCGGCGGACGCGCGAATCGATCCTGCTGTGCGAGGCGGCGGGGTTCGATGTGGTCCTGGTCGAAACGGTCGGCGTCGGCCAGTCTGAGACGGCGGTCGCCGACATGGTCGATATTTTCTGTCTCCTGCTGCTGCCCTCGGCCGGCGACGAGCTCCAAGGCATCAAGAAAGGCATCGTCGAGCTGGCCGAGCTCGTCATCGTCAACAAGGCGGATGGCGGCACCGAGGCGGCAGCACATCAGGCGGTCGCCAACTATGCGGCGGCATTGCGCCTGCTACGGCCGCTTTCGAGCCATTGGCAGCCGCCGGTGCTGCCGGTCTCGTCCGTGACCGGTGCCGGCCTTGCCGAGGTCTGGGCGGCGATCGAGCGCCATGCCGAGCTTCTGACCGCGGCTGGTGAGAAGACGGAACGGCGTGCCGCTCAGGCGCAGGCCGCCCTCTGGGACGATCTCGGCGACGGGCTCATCACTGCCTTGCGTCGCCGGCCCGACATCGCGAACGAAATTCCCGCGATCGAGGCGGCGGTTCGCGCCGGTGCCGCGACGCCGATGGCGGGCGCCAGGCGCCTGCTGGCACTGTTCCTGCTCGGCAAGACGGACCCTGCCCCGGCGCCGTGATGCGGCTCTTCCATTTCAGCGACAATTCCAGCATCGCGGTGTTCGCGCCGCGCCCGGTGCGCATTCCCGCCGAGCGGCCGGCCGGGCAAGAATGGCTCAACGGGCCGCTAGTCTGGGCCATCGATGATTGGCACAGCATGCTCTATCTCTTTCCGCGCGACTGCCCGCGGATTCTGATCTGGCCGACTGACGCGACCACTGACGGAGATCGTGCGCGCTGGATGGGCGTGACTGAGGCCCGCGCCGTCGCCTATATCGAGGCGGGCTGGCTTGCGCGTCTGCGATCAGCCACGATCTGGCGGTATGCGCTGCCGCCGGACGGGTTCGAACCTATCGGCGATGTCGGCATGTGGGTGGCACGGCAGGCCGTCGTTCCGGCGCGGGTCGATGCCCTGAGCGGTCTCGATGACCATCTGGCGGAGAGCCGGGTCGAGCTGCGCGTGATGGACGATCTCACGCCGTTGCGGGCGGTCTGGTCCTCGACGCTGCATGCGAGCGGCGTCCGGCTGCGCAATGCTTTAGGATGGGGCGCACCAGGCTGGCCGCACTCGACAAAGACACCTTCAGGTGCTTGACGAAGGCGGCTCGCTCGCGTAGAACCCGCTGCCTTACTGCGGCCGGGATCGGCGCGCGGGCGCCTGTCTATTTTGAAATGAGTACCGTCATGGCCAGAAAGTGCGAGATTACCGGCAAGGGCGTGCAGACCGGCAACAATGTCAGCCACGCGAACAACAAGACGCGTCGCCGCTTCATGCCGAACCTGCAGCTGACCTCGCTGCTCTCCGATACGCTCGGATTTGCGGTCCGGCTGCGTCTTTCGACCCAGGCCATTCGCACGGTCGAGCATAATGGCGGCATCGACGCGTTCCTCATGTCGACCCCGATGTCGAAGCTGCCGGCCGAGGCGCGGCGCTTGAAGAAGCAGATCGAGGCGGCGGCTGCCAAGAAGGCCGCCAAGGCGGCCTGAGTCGCGTAGTGCGGCCGGGGCCCTCTCTCGGTCGCGTCCTTGGATAAGCCGCCGCTCATCACGGAGCGAGTCGCATGAGCGATCTGGTTCACGGCAGCATGTTCACCGTGATGGTCGTCCGTGTAGACGATCCCGGCGATGTCAATTTCGAGAGCCGGCTGGCCGAGCAGGTCGCGCGCAGCCCCGCCTTCTTCGCCAATGCGCCTGTCGTGCTCGACATCAAGAATTGCGACGGGTTGGCCACCGCCGACGGGTTCCTCAAGGTCAAGAAGCTGCTGAAGCGACAGCATCTGGTCGCCGTCGGCGTTCAGAACGCGAATGCGACTCAGATACGCGCCGCCATGAATGCCGATCTTGCGGCGTTCCCCGCTACCGGCGCCCGACGCGCCGATGGGGCCGTCGCCGAGTCGCCGCTGCCACCTCCCCCGCCGCCCGCTCGCGCACCGCGCGCATCGGCCGCCGCAGCGCTTCCGCCGGCCACGCTCGTCAGGCCTAAAATCGTAACGTTGCCAGTGCGTTCCGGGACGCAGATCTATGCACGCGGCAGCGATCTCATCATCCTCAACGCGGTCAGTGCCGGCGCCGAGGTGATCGCCGACGGTCATGTGCATATTTACGGTCCGCTGCGCGGCCGCGCGATCGCCGGCGCCAGCGGCGATACCGATGCGCGCATATTTGCTGGCAAGCTCGAAGCGGAACTGCTTTGCGTCGCAGGGCATTACCTCGTGAGCGAGGCGGTGGCGCCCGAATTCCGCGGACAATCGGTCCAGGTGGCGCTCGTCGAGGATCGGCTGGAGATTTCGCCGGTCTGAGATTCAGCCATTGCCCGGACGTATTAAATCCGTCAAATTCGAGGCATCAGAGCACACAATTTGTGGCTCGGGACCGGCCGACCCGCTAAACTTTGATTCGGGCAAGAGCATTACGTGGGATTGCGCCGGACAGCGGGACGGGTTAATCCGGCCCGAGCGATCGGGACCGCTTTCTCGAGGAGGGCTTATTGGCCAGGGTCATCACCATCACGTCGGGCAAGGGTGGCGTCGGTAAAACGACCACGTCAGCCGCGTTCGCCACCGGCCTCGCCCAGCGCGGTCACAAGACCGTGGTGATCGATTTCGATGTCGGTTTGCGTAATCTCGACCTGATCATGGGGGTGGAGCGCCGAGTCGTTTTCGACTTCATCAACGTCATCAACGGCGACGCCAACCTCAACCAGGCGCTGATCAAGGATAAGCGCGTCGAGAATCTCTTCATCTTCCCGACCTCGCAGACGCGCGACAAGGACGCGCTCAAGAAGGACGGGGTCGAGCGGGTGATGGAGGAACTGCGCGACAAGTTCGACTATGTCATCTGCGACAGCCCGGCCGGGATCGAGCATGGCGCGCTGACGGCGCTCTATCATGCCGACGCGGCAGTGATCGTGACCAATCCGGAGGTCTCGTCGGTGCGCGACAGCGACCGCATCCTCGGCATGCTGGCATCCAAGTCGCGCCGTGCCGAGCGCGGCGAGAAGCCGGTCGAGGAATATCTGCTGCTGACCCGCTATTCGCCCGACCGCGTCACCAAGGGCGAGATGCTGTCGATCTCGGATGTGCAGGAGATCCTGTCCGTCCCGCTGATCGGCGTCATTCCGGAATCCGAGGCGGTGCTGAAGGCGTCCAACACCGGCACGCCGGTCATTCTCGACATCGAAAGCAGCGCCGGTCGCGCCTATGAGGATGCGGTCGCCCGCTTCCTCGGCGAGCAGCGCGAGATGCGCTTCCTCAAGACAGAGCGCAAGAGCCTGTTCCGCAGCCTGTTCGGGAAAGCCTGATGGGATTGCTCGATTTCATCCTCGGCAAGCGGCCCAACACCGCCTCGGTCGCCAAGGAGCGGCTGCAGATCGTGCTTGCCCATGAGCGCGCCGGCCGGGATGCGCCCGACTTTCTGCCCGTGCTGCAGAAGGAGCTCCTGGCCGTCGTCGGCAAGTATCTCGACGTGTCGGAAGACATGATCCGGGTCAATCTCCAACGCCGCGGCGAGGTCTCGACGCTCGAGATCAATGTCGACATGGACAAGGCACGCGCCAAGCCGCCGGTCAAGGGACCGCCCTTGAAGGTGAAGCAGGCCACCGCCAAGGGGCGGCTCTGAACGAGGCCGCGTCGCGGGGCACCACGTCGGTCGCTCGGACTGCCAGCTTTCGTGAGCGGATCGAGGCCGGCCTGCTTATCGGATTTCACGCCGTCACCGGTGCCCTGCCGCTCGATATCGCGTCCGGTGTTTGCGGCGCTATCGCGCGCGTAATCGGGCCGCGCCTCGGTGTCACCAGGCGCGCCCGGCTGAATCTCGAGCGCGCGCTGCCGGGCCTAACCTCGGAAGAGAGCGATCGGATCATCCGCCAGATGTGGGAAAATCTCGGCCGGGTCGCGGCCGAATATGCGCATCTGAGCCAACTCAAATGCTTCGGGCCGGGCAGCCGCGTCGAAATACACGGGCTCGAGCATGTCGATCGCCTGCTCGCCGAGCGCAAGCCCGCGATCTACTTCGGCGGCCATTTCTCGAACTGGGAGGTGTCGAGCGTCGTCGCCGTCAAACATGGGATGAATTACGCGCAGGTCTATCGCGCCGCCAACAACCCGGCGGTCGAAGCCTTCATGGCCTCGCTTCGCCGCTCGCTTGGGCTCGAGCCGATCGCCAAGGGAGCGGCCGGCGCTCGTCGCATCATCGAGGCGCTCCGAAGCGGCAAGGGGCTGGGCATGCTGGTCGATCAGAAGATGAATGACGGCATCCCGGTGCCGTTCTTCGGCCGCGACGCCATGACGGCGCCGGCCATCGCCGAACTGGCACTCCGCTATGATTGCGCGATGGTGCCGATCCGGGTCGACCGGGTGGGCGGGGCCCATTTCCGCCTGATCTGCTATCCGCCCATGAGCGTGGCGTCCGGCGCCAACCGCAAGGAAGCGGTCAAGGCCACGATGATTGCCATCAACCGGCTGATCGAGGACTGGGTGCGCGAGCAGCCGGAACAATGGTTCTGGCTGCACCGGCGCTGGTCCGACTAGGACCCAGAAGAGGCGCGCCGCCCGGGATGCCGGATCCGGGCGGCGAGCTTTTATCGAAGCGTATTACTGGGCCGAGCCTTGCGGGTGCATCAGCGCGCGCTCCTGCGCCCGCAGCTGGCCGAGCTGGTCATGCAGCTGGGACGCCTGCTGCAGCTGAGTCGAGGTCAGCAGGCCGCGGATCTGGATCGCCATATTGAGGTTTTCCGCATCCATCTGCGTGCGCAGCTGCGAGGCCTGCTGCTGCAGGTTCGAGAGCTGCGCCGTGTTGACCGAAGCGTTGCTCATCAGCGACTCGAAGATCTGCTTGTGGAGGTCGCGCAGCTGCTTCATCACCGGCTTCATCTGCTGGAAATGAGCTTCCCGCATCTGATCGATCTGCGTCTTCTGCGCATCGGTCAGGTTGATGCCATGGAGGAAGGCGAGCGCGCCACGATCCATGCCGCCGCCATGATGGCCAAAGCCGCCGGGACCGCCAGGCCCTTCCTGAGCCAGAACCGACACTGAGAGCGCCGATGCCGAGAGGAGAGCTGCGCAGAACACTACCGCCAGGGTCTTCTTGCCGAACATAATACAATCCTTCGCCGAAGGTTTCACGAGTGAGGCTTCGGAGCGTAAGGGCTGATTATTTCAGCAATACTCGCCACTTGCGAGCAGGCTGTAACAAGAGGTTTCAGCGGCGGTAGCCCGCTAAGGCCCGGCTTTCCGCCGGGCCGTTACGAGGTGGAGGCGATCTGGAACGTCTTCTGCTGCAGGGTGGCGAGCAGCCCGTCGAAGCCGTCGCGCTGGAACACCGCAGAGAACTCGGAACGCCGGGTTGCAAGCTCGCTGATCGTGCCGGTCAGGAACACGTCCACGACCTGCCAATGGCCATCCTGCTGCTGGCGGGTCACATAGTTGAGCGTCACAGGCTCGCCATCCGACTTGATGAGCCGCGTCTCAACCAGGGTCGAGTTGCCGAGCGGGCGCGAGCCAGTCGTCTCGAACTTCTCGCCCGAATAGCCGTCGAAGCGGTGAGCGTAGGTCGCGGTGATGAACTCGCCGAACGCGGTCACCAGCCGGCTCTGCTGGTCCTTGCTCAGGGTCGACCAGTTGGTGCCGACCGCGAGCTTGGTCATGTAGGGGAGGTCGAAGACTTGGCTCACCACGGGGGCCAGCTTCTGGTAGCGACCGTTATAGCCCAGCTGCGAGGCGTGCTGCATGACATCGAGCAGCGACTGGTCGAGGCCCGAGACCGTCACGACCGGATCACCACCCGTGACAGGGTCGGCAGCCCAAACAGGCGTCGTTGCCAGGGCCGACGCGATCGCGAGCCCAGCGATGCCGCGGCGCCACCAAGCCTTGTTTGGTCGAATGGACATCACATGCTCCCTCAAAGACGCGACAGTCGGGTAGCGGGCTTCACTGCCCAAGATTCGTCTATCCCATGAAAAGGTTACGAACCCCTAGCCGCCCCACGGCCACAGCGATTTTTCAATGCGCAACGCTGCGCTTCGATATTCCGATATAGGAAGGGGGGCTGCAATGGTGCAGTGCGGGAGCCGTGCCAGTTTCGCATTGCTGGTTCCCACCCTGCGGCCAAAAAGCCACGCATCCACTCGAGGGCGATCAAGACGGATGCTTTGCCTTGGCCGCCGAGGCCCTTAGAGTGGCTGGATCGAACCCAGGACGAAGCCAGAATATGCCGCGTGGTGACCTGTTTCCGCCGATCGAGCCCTATCAGTCAGGCCGGCTGGCCGTCGATGCGACCCACACGATCTATTGGGAGGAAAGCGGCAATCCGCGCGGCGTCCCGGTCGTCTTCCTTCATGGTGGTCCCGGCTCGGGTGCCACGCCGACGCATCGGCGCTTCTTCGACCCGGTCTTCTTCCGTATCGTCGTGCTCGATCAGCGCGGTGCCGGCCGATCGACACCGCTCGCATCGGTCGTGGACAACACCACCGCCGATCTCGTGGCCGATCTCGAGCTGCTGCGCCGGCATCGCGCGATCGAGCGCTGGCTGGTCTTCGGCGGATCCTGGGGCTCGACGCTGGCGCTCGCCTATGGCGAGGCGCATCCGGAACGGTGCCTGGGCTTCGTGCTGCGCGGCATCTTCCTGTGCCGGGCCAGCGAGGTGGATTGGTTCCTCCACGGCATGCGCAATTATTTTCCCGAGGCGTGGCGGAGCTTTGCGGAGTTCCTGCCGGCCGCGGAGCGGGGCGATCTGCTCGAGGGGTATTGGCGCCGCCTCAGCAGTTCCGACCCGGCGGTGCATCTGCCGGCCGCGCGCGCTTGGAGCACCTATGAGGGTGCTTGCTCGACATTGTTGCCAAGCCCGGAGACGGTCTCGGCCTTTGGCGAGGACCGCATGGCGCTCGGGCTGGCGCGGATCGAGGCCCATTATATGCGCAATCGGGGTTTCCTTGCCGAGGGCGAGCTGCTCGCCAATATCGGCCGGCTGCGCGGTCGTCCGGGGGAGATCGTCCAGGGGCGCTATGATACGGTGTGCCCGACGGTCACGGCCGACGATCTTGCGCGCGCCTGGCCCGAGGCACGCTACAGCGTGGTGCCCGACGCCGGCCATTCCGCGATGGAGCCAGGCATCCGCACCCAGCTCCTGGCAGCGGTCGAGCGGATGAAGCGGTTGATTTAGCGGCCTGACGCTCTATGGTGGCGCCGTGGAATCAAGTGTGGGAGAGGGACTTTGCGCAAGTTCGGGATGTTCGCGGCGCTCATCGGCGGCCTGGCGATGGCTCCTATCGCCGCGCATGCGCAGATCAGCCTCGACGGCAATGATCCCGCACAGCTGGAGCTGGGCGGTGGCGCATACGATGTCGATCACAACAACACCGCCGGCGTGTTCCGCGGCGAATACCGCTTCGCCAGCAAGCTCTGGGTGTTTCGCCCGCTGCTCGGTGCCGAGGTCACGACCGATGGTGCCACCTATGAGTATGGCGGCTTCGGGCTCGACATCTATATCGGCGACAATTGGGTGCTGACCCCGAACGAGGCGGTCGGCTTCTGGGCGCGCGGCGACAAGGATTCGAAGAATCTGGGCTCCTATGTCGAGTTCCGCAGCGGTGCCGAGATCGATTACCGGCTCGATGGGGGCGCCCGCATCGGCCTCAGCTTCCATCACATCTCGAATGCCGGCCTGACCAAGCGCAATCCCGGCGAAGAGGAAGCGCTGATCAACTACTCGATTCCGTTGCCCGGCCTGCCCTGAGCCCTGGGGTAGCCCAACCTTATATGCAGTCGGTAGGGCCGGTCGGCTCGGCATCGGGCAAATTGGCCGGCGCATGGATCAGGCCCGCGACGAGGATGTTGGTTGCCACCTCGATCAGCTTGGAATGCTCGGGGTCCTCGACATGGCGCTTCAGCTGATTGTCGAGGATCAGATGGGCGATGCCGTGAATCTGTGACCAGACCGTAATCGTCGACAGCACGGCCGGCACATGCGGGTTGAGCGCCGTGATCCGGCGCTCCAATGACTGGAACCCGCGCTCCGCGACCGACAGTAGCTCGGGGTAGGCGCTTTTCTGGATCTCGTCGCTGAACATCAGCTGATAAACGCCGCGATGATGCATCGCGAATTCGATGTAACCGCGGCAGCACTCGATCAGGCTGGTGCTGGCATCGGCGCCGTCGGGCAAGTCGCGCATGCCCTCCGACAGCATCTCGAAGCCGCGGGCGGCGACGGCGGCGAGCAGCGCCTCACGCGTCGGAAAATGCCGGTAGGGCGCATTGTGCGAAACGCCGACGATCCGTGCTACCTCGCGGAGGCTGACGGCAGTAGGGCCGCAGCAGGAAACCAGCTGGGCGGCCGCATCGACGAGCGCGCGGCGCAGATCGCCATGATGATATGAGGATCCTCCAGCCTTTTCTTCTAATGTTGTCATTGACCACATCTCTTTTATGTTGTTACTGTCAACTTCCCGGAGTTTGACGGTTCTGTCAACCGCCGGGACGCTAAAATGCTTGTTTTCGTCGCCTCAAGCTGGGGGCGCCGCTGACCTCGGTCCAGGCACCCGACCTCTGCAGTGATTGCTGATCACGCCCGCGTGGCGCGGATGGCTCGCATGTTGACATCGTCTACATGCCATTCTATGTTGGCGCTATCAACATCGATCGCCGGAAGGCGCTAGGTCGAAACCAGTGGAGGTTAAAATGGTTGCATTCGGCATTCTGTTCCTCGCCAGCACGGTCGCCGTGGCGCTGTTCCTCTCGCCCGAGCACTGATCGGCAAAAAATTTTAACGGGATGTTGACATCGCCTACATCATATCATATGTTGACGATGCCAACATCGAGAGCGACACAAATCGCCCTCACCCTGCAGGAGATGATCATGAGTGTTTTCGGCGTTCTGTTCCTCGTCGGTATCGTTGCCACGACGGTGTTTTTCACCCCGGCGCGCTGAGTCTGCGGCAAAAAATTTTGCCGGAATGTTGACATCATCAACATAGAACAAGGGAGCGACAGATGATTACGTTCGGCATCTTGTTCCTGGCTGCAACGATCGCTACCGGGGTCTACTTCACCACCTCGCGCTGAAGCCGGCTCTGCCCCGGCTTTGGCCGGCGGCCTTCACTTCGGCTGCCAAAGCCCCCGCTTCAGATTGCGGGCGATGCTTTCGGCTCCGACATAATCATAGCTTTGACCCGTATCGGCCACGGCCAGCCCGGCGCCGATGAGAAATCCGCCCAGATCGACGCCGTTGCCATCGAGGCAGATGGCGAAAGCGACCGCCAGGCCTGGCTTCGCATTCGGCACGTGGCATGAAACCTTGCCGGCATTGCCGATCTGCTTCTCAAGCGCATGCTGCGCCGCCAACTTGCAGTCCGCGTCGGAATCGGCGCCGCAGCGATAGCCTGCCCCAGGCGTCTTCACCCCGAACAGCTCCACATTCGTTGTGCCGACCTCCAGCCCCACGCCGCCGGTCGGCTTGGCGCTGCCGTTGAACTGCCGGGGCGCGGTCGGCAGTTGCAGGGACCGCGGGCCGAGGGCGACCTCGTCCGACTGTCCGGTTCGGCCGCCTTGCCCCGCATCGCCGGATTTGGGCGGTGGCAATGGTTCGACCGGCACCTCATGGATCGGATGGTCGCCGAAATGTATCTCCGGCACCGGCGGCAAGGCGGCCTGCTGCGGCGGCCCGTCCGACAGTGCCGGGGTTGCGGCTTCGGGCGCCGGCGTCTCCGTTGCGGTGGGGACAGGTTCCGGCGTGGCCGGCGCTTCAGCGGCCGGCGCTGGCGATGCGGCGGGCGCCGGTACCTCGCGGCCGGTCAGGACCGAGCGAAAGAGAAAGGCGGCCGCGACGAGCGCGACCAGCAACGGGGCGATCCAAAAGCCTTTTTTCATGGCGCCCACTATACAAATTGCCGCCGAACCCGCCAGCGCGGCCCGCTACCGCACCCCGCCGGAAAGTCTCGGGCGTCACAGATCTTCCGGATTCCCGCTCAGCACGGTGAAGGCGCCGGTCGCGGACTGGCCCGTCGGATCATAGAACACGACCTGCGGGCCGACTTGGTAGAAGGCATAGCAATGCTCGGCGCCGCCGCCTACCTTGCGGTAAAGCGTGCAGAGCCGGCCATCCGTGCTGGTGTGCCAGGTCCCGTTGTCGTCGAACGAGCCATGGCGGAAATGGATCGTGCCGGACGGGCTGAAGAAGGCGAAATACGGCTCGCCATTTTCGGCGATGCCGCTGATCGTATTGCCGGACACCAGCGCCTGGTCCTGCGCCGGCGACAGCGGCGGGCTGGACGGGGCGGAAGGTGGCAATGGCCCGGCGAGCGCCGGCGCCGGGGGCGGCGGCTCGTAGGTGGCGCAGGCGGCCAGAGCCGCGACTGCAAGCAACGCCGAGCCGGCCTGGATCATAGTGAGGGATCGAGACATCCCAGCCTCCTCAGGAAACTTCGTCGCTGCGGTCAACGTCCGGTTTCCTTGGCCGTTCCCGGCTTGCATCGCAGGCCCCCTCGCGCTCCGCGGGCACGACGAGTCATCCATGACGGTTGTATTTTCCCTTCGGTTCGACGACATGACATAATCTCATGGTAAGCGACGCCGTTCCGATGAGAGTCGGTCGCCCGGCACCGATGTGTTAGGGTCAGAGGGTTGTCAGAGCGGGAATCGAGATATGGGCAGCTTTAGTATCTATCATATGCTGATCTTGCTGGTGATCGTGGTGCTGGTGTTCGGCACCCGCCGCCTGCCCAGCGTGATGGGTGACTTCGCCAAGGGCATCAAGGAATTCAAGTCCGGCATGCGGGACGATGGCAAGCCTGGCGACCAGACCACGCTGAGCCAGGCCGCGCCGCAGCAGCCGGTGCCCGGCACGAGCGAAGCGGTCACCGCCGACCGCAAGGTCGGCTGAGCCGCCATCTGCCGGCGCTGACCCCGCTGGTCGGGGCGCTGCCGGCGACCACTCCCTTTGTCGGGCCGGAAGCGCTCGAGCGCCGCATGGGTCGGCCGCTCGAGCTTCGGCTTGGCGCCAATGAAAGCCTGTTTGGTGCCTCGCCCAAGGCGATCGAGGCGATGCGGCAAGCTGCCCTCGAGATCCAGCTCTATGGCGATCCCGAAGGGTTCGAGCTGCGTTCGGCGTTGGCTCGTCAGCATGGCGTGACGATCGAGCATGTCGTGCTCGGCGGCGGCATCGACGAGCTGCTGGCGATGGTCGTGCAAGCCTATCTGGCGCCGGGCCAGATCGCGGTGATGTCGGAAGGCGCCTATCCGACCTTCGCCTATTCGGTGCGCGGCTATGGCGGCTCGGTCCGGACGGTGCCCTATCGCGACGACCGGAATGATCGGCCGGCACTGATCGATCTTGCGAAAGAGGAGCATGCCAAGCTGCTCTTCCTTGCCAATCCGGACAATCCGTCGGGCAGTTGGCTCGATGCGGCCGAGCAGCAGGAGCTGCTCGATCGTCTGCCGCCCGATTGCCTGCTGGTGCTCGACGAGGCCTATGCCGAGTTCGCGCCGCCCGGTGCGCTCGCGACCCTCGCGTCCGACGATCCGCGCGTCATCCGCTTCCGCACCTTTTCCAAGGCGCATGGGCTGGCCGGCATGCGCGTGGGCTATGTCGTGGGCTCGCCCGATCTCGTCCGGCCGTTCGATCGTATCCGCAATCAATATGCAGTCGGCCGCATGGCGCAGGCAGCGGCACTCGCGGCCCTTCGCGATCCCGACCATGTCGCCCGCGTCGTGGCCGGCGTGGCGGAGGGACGGCGCGATTATGCCGCCATGGCGGCCGAGCATGGCTTCACGGCACTGCCATCCGCGACCAATTTCGTCGCGATCGATGTCGGCTCGGTCGAGCGGGCCAGGGCGATTCTGGCGGCGCTCATGGAGCGCGAAGGCGTCTTCATCCGCATGCCGGGTGCAGCCCCGCTCAATCGCTGCATCCGCGTCACAGTCGGGCGGCCACAGGATCGCGTCGCCTTCGCTGCCGCCTTCGAGCGCGTCCTCAAGACTCTTTAGCTGGGATCGGGGCTCGACACGGCGTCCAGGAAATGCGGCAGCAGCTCGGCCATGGTGCCGGCGGAGCCGCTGGGGTACGGGCCATCGGCGAAGCCCTTGTCGGCAAGGCGCCGGACCAAAGACGCATCGCGCGACAGAATATGGATCGGCACGTCATGGGAGGCGCTGGCAGCACCGATCAGCGCTGGCGGCTGATGATCGCCCAGCAGGATCACCAGCCCATCGCCCTTGACCGCCCGCGGCAGCCAGTCGCCCAGCGCTTCCAGATCGTACGCGATCGACTGGGCATAGGGGCCGGCCAGATGCGCCCAGTCGGGCGACGGCAGATGGGCCACTTCCGGATGGGTCGCGAAGCGCTCCGCATCGGACCAATCCTCGACATAGGGCGGTACCGGCACGAAGGGCAGATGGCTCGACAGCAAGGCCATCTGCAGGAACAGCGGTTTCGCCGGATCGCGCGGCATCCGTGCTACGGCGCCCAGCGAGAACTGGTCCGGCAGGCCGAACCACCCGAAGGACGGCCCGTGATAGTCGAACGCATCGGTGCCGATCATCCGGTCGAAGCCCCAGAAACCGGCGCTGTCGAGCGGCTGTTTCAGGCCGGGCATCGCGTCCCAGGTTTCATAACCGGCCTTCTCCATGAGGCGTGGCCAAGTCGGCCGGTCAGTCGTGGTTTCGAGATCGTAGCGCAGCTGGCTGTTGAGCCAGGTGCCGGAATCGACGGTGCCATGGGCAAGCCAGGAGCCGCCGCCATAGGTGGGCGAGGCGATGCGCGCGGTTCGCAGGGTGAAGCCCGCAGCAGCGAGCTTATCGCCAAATCGATCGAGTGCCGGCGTCACCTGGGGGCGCAGGCCAGCATCGTCCAAGACGACAGCGCCATAGGATTCAATGAAGATGAGATAGACGTCGCGCCCGGCGAGCCGCTTCAGATCAGCGTCGGTCCGCGGCGCCGGCCCCATTGCGCGGATGAAGGCGTCGCGCTCGCCATGGGCGACGCGCCAATTATCGAGCATCGAGCCGCCCTGATGCTCGAGGGCAGCCACCGTGTTGGCCGAGACGAGGCTTGGGCCGGCCGGCGTCGCGAGGAGGACAAGGCCAAGCACCGAGAGGGCGAGGAACGCGCGTGCACGGCTGGGCCGGCCGGCGAGCCCCTGTTCGATCGCACCAAGCGCCCAGGCGACGAGGCCGATGAGAGCCAGCGGCAGCAGGATCACGACCAGGAGCGCCAGCAGGATCTGCCACAGGCTCGCCGCGGCCAGGAATAGCGACACGATCGAGGCGGCATGGCCAAGATCGGCAACCAGATCGAGCTCGCGCCCCATCAGCGGCTGCCCTTCGGCGTCGGCGATGTGCAGCAGCGCGACCAAAAGGAGCAGCAGCGCCAGCAGCCAGCGCAGCGGCCGCCAAAGGCGCCCGCCCGTCAATGCCACGAGCGCCAGCAAGGCTATGGGGATCAGCGCCTCGATCGGCAGCCGCCAGTCGAGCGCCGGCAGCCGGCCGCTGCCCGCCGTGCTCGGCAGCAGCAGAAGGATGAGAATGACAAGACCTGCCAGGAGCCGCGCCATCGTTCGATTTCGCTCCGCTGATATTCCGCGCCGGACCCTGCCTCCCCTTCTTGAGCGAGGTCAAGGCGCTGACCATATGATGCGCTGCAAAGTCGCTTGCGCCTCGGCGGGGCGGCCGAATTGGTGTGCTACGGGCACCGACAGGAGAAGCTCATGGATCATGAGAAATTGACCGAGAGGTCAAAGGGGTTTCTGCAATCCGCGCAAGGCTTGGCGCTCAGGAGCGGGCACCAAAGGCTGGCGCCGGAACATCTTTTGAAAATTCTGTTGGACGACGAGGAAGGCCTCGCCGCCAATCTCATCCGCAGTGCCGGCGGTCAGCCCGAGCTGGCGCTGGCCGGGGCCGAGGCGGCATTGGCCAAGATTCCGCGCGTCGAAGGCTCGGGCGCCGGCCAGGTCTATCTGTCGCCGGATCTCGCACGCGTGCTCGACAGTGCGGAGGAGCAGGCGAAGAAGGTTGGCGACAGCTTCGTCACGGCCGAGAGGCTGCTGGTGGCGCTCGCCGTCGTTCCGGGCCTTGCGGCCGACGCGCTCAAAGCGGCGAAGGTCACGCCGCAAAACCTCGATCGCGCGATCGATGCGCTGCGCAAGGGCCGCAAGGCCGACAGCGCCAATGCCGAGCAGGGCTATGACGCGCTCAGGAAATATGCGCGCGACCTGACCGAGGCGGCGCGTGAGGGCAAGCTCGACCCGGTGATTGGCCGCGACGAGGAGATCCGCCGCACCATCCAGGTGCTGTCGCGCCGGACCAAGAATAATCCGGTGCTGATCGGCGAGCCCGGTGTGGGCAAGACCGCGATCGTCGAGGGGCTGGCCCAGCGCATCGTCAATGGCGATGTGCCGGAAAGCCTCAAGGACAAGAAGCTGATGGCGCTGGATCTGGGATCCATGATCGCGGGTGCCAAATACCGCGGCGAGTTCGAGGAGCGGCTCAAGGCCGTGCTGGGCGAGATCTCGGCCGAGGAAGGCAAGATCATCGTCTTCATCGACGAGCTGCATACGCTGGTCGGTGCCGGCAAGGCAGATGGCGCCATGGACGCGTCCAATATGCTGAAGCCGGCCTTGGCGCGCGGCGAGCTTCATTGCGTCGGCGCCACCACGCTCGACGAGTATCGCAAGCATATCGAGAAGGACGCGGCATTGGCCCGGCGCTTCCAGGCCGTGTTCGTGTCCGAGCCGAGCGTCGTCGATACGATCTCGATTCTGCGCGGCCTCAAGGAGAAGTACGAGGTCCATCACGGCGTGCGCATCACCGACGGCGCCATCGTCTCGGCGGCGACGCTCGCCAATCGCTACATCACCGACCGGTTCCTGCCGGACAAAGCGATCGATCTCGTCGACGAGGCGGCCTCGCGGCTGCGCATGGAGGTCGATTCGAAGCCGGAGGCGATCGATGAGCTCGACCGCCGCATCATGCAGCTCAAGATCGAGCGCGAGGCGCTTGGCAAGGAAAGCGACCCGGCGTCCAAGGAACGGCTGACGCGGCTGGCGTCGGAGCTGGCCGAGCTCGAAGAGCGGTCGGACGAGCTCACCGCGCAATGGCGGGCCGAGAAGGACCGGCTTGCCGGCGCTCAGAAGCTCAAGGAGCAGCTGGAGCATGCGCGTGCCTCGCTCGAAGCGGCACAGCGTGCCGGCGACTGGGCCAAGGCCGGCGAGATCACCTATGGCGTGATCCCGGGGCTGGAGAAGGAGCTCAAGGAGGCCGAGGGCTCGGACCGGATGCTCGACCAGGCGGTGACGGAGCAGCAAATCGCCGGCATCGTCTCGCGTTGGACCGGCATCCCGGTCGACAAGATGCTGGCCGGCGAGCGCGAGAAGCTCCTCAAGATGGAGGCGCACCTCGAGAAGCGCGTGGTCGGCCAGGACGAGGCGGTCATCGCCGTCTCGAACGCGATCCGCCGGGCGCGGGCCGGGCTGCAGGATCCGAACCGGCCGACCGGCTCGTTCCTGTTTCTCGGGCCTACGGGTGTCGGCAAGACCGAGCTCACCAAGGCGCTCGCCGAGTTCCTGTTCGACGACGAGTCGGCGCTGCTCAGGATCGACATGTCGGAATATATGGAGAAGCACGCGGTCTCCCGCCTCATCGGCGCGCCGCCCGGCTATGTCGGTTACGACGAGGGTGGCTCGCTCACCGAGGCGGTCAGGCGGCGGCCTTATCAGGTGATCCTCTTCGACGAGGTCGAGAAGGCGCATCCGGACGTGTTCAACGTGCTGCTCCAGGTGCTGGATGACGGCAGGCTGACCGACGGGCAGGGCCGCACGGTCGATTTCCGCAATGCGCTCATCGTGCTGACCTCGAATCTCGGCAGCGAGGTGCTGGCGAACCAGCCCGAGACGGCCACGATCGAGGATGTCCGGCCGCAGGTGATGGAAATCGTGCGCGCCGCGTTCCGGCCCGAGTTCCTGAACCGGCTCGACGAGATCCTGCTGTTCCGCCGGCTCACCCGGGCCGATATGGGCTCGATCGTCGATATCCAGATGGCACGCCTCAAGAAGCTGCTCGAGGATCGCGACGTGGCCCTCGATCTCGAGGAAAGCGGCCGGGAATGGCTCGCCAACGAGGGCTATGACCCGATTTATGGGGCACGTCCGCTGAAGCGGGTGATCCAGCGCGAGCTGCAGAATCCATTGGCCCAGATGATCCTTGACGGCACTTTGGGCGAGGGCGACACGGTCCATGTCGCCGGCGGCAGGCTTGGGCTGCGCCTGCAGTCGACGCATGCGGAGGGCTGAAAAGCCGTTTGATCTCTAGCAGTTCGTAGGGAAGCGACAGGGCGCGACTCGGGACCGCCGGTTCCGGGTTGCCGCTCGCCCGGGGCCGTCAAGCCCTGACCCGCGCATTCATGCCGTGCACGCAGATGCGTTGCTTGGGGGTTGCCAGCGAGACGGCGAACCGTCATATTCCCTTCATCAAGTCGACGCGTGGATGCGCCTTAACGCCCGGACGGCGAAGCCGACCGGCGTTTTGTTGTCCGCTCTCCCCTCGAAAGAGGGTGGTTCGGTAAATGAATTCGAAATCTGATTCGAAATCGAAATCGGATTCGAAATAGGCAACGGGTTTGAATTCGAAATCGGATTCGAAATCGGCAACGGATTTGAATTCGAAATTGAAATCGGAGACGAAAACAGATTCGGATACGAATTCGTAAACGGCGGCGAAAACGAATTCGTAAACGAAAACGAAGACGAAATCGAGGTCGACGAAAAAATCGAAGAAAAAATCGAAGTCGATAAAAATTTCGGGAAAAATTTTTCTTCAAAAAGCGAAAATAAATTTTTTTTCGCAATTTCGTTAAAAATTTTTTTCTCTTTTTTCTCCAACGTTGAAATGACGAAATTTTCCAGCGAATTCAATAAAAATCCAGAATTTTTTCCAATTAATTCGTCATCCAAAATTCCTTAAAAATTTTTAATTAAAAAAAAATATTTAAAATTTTCGAAATTCTTTTTAAAAATTTTCAAAATTCTTTACCAATTTGTCGTAAACCAAAAAAAGTCCGTTTGTAAAGCGAATTCGGGACGAAAATTCGATCTTTTATTTGATCGAACGAACGGCATTTCAAGAATTTCAAAACGGCGCCGCGAATTTCGTTCGAATTTTTTTTCTTTTTGCCCAAACAAAAAATTTCCTTCGAATTTTTTTTCATCGAAAATTTCGTCGAATCGTATTTGCACGAAAGCAACTGCGCCCAAATTTCAGGTCGTGCCTGACGCAATAAAACGTCTAAAAAATTGTTTTTAAAAAATAAAATTTCATTACGAGGCCAAAAATTCTTTAAAAAAATTGTTAATTTTCAAGAAGAAATCGCAAATTTTCAGTTTAAAGTAGCTAAAACAAAGCTGAAATTACTTAAAAGTAGTTAAAAGTAAAAGTGAAACTAGTTAAAAAAGTAATTCTAAGACAAAAATTGCATTTTTTGGTCACCATCAAATTCGATAAATTCGTGAAAAATTTCTTCAATCCCGTCGGCGATCCTGAATTTTATTATGCAGATCTCGTTCGGCGGGTAAATTTGCGCCGCATCGTAATCGGCGTAAGACTGCATACAAACGATATAAAGTTCTTTCTTCAGAATCGGATCTGCAAAAAAAAGCAAAAATCTACGAGTATAAAATCAATATTTGCGCGCCTCGCTTCGCTCGACCCCGGGCGCCAACAGCGCCACTAACTTTATACCCCGGGCGACAACAGCGCAACTAAATTTATACCTCCGGACGCCAATATCTGTACTACATTTATACCTCCGGGCGCCAACAGCGCCACTACATTTATACCCCCGGGCGCCAACAGCGCCACTACTTTTACCAGTTGGGGCCGGCTCGGCGCCGCTTTTTTTGACGTAATCGAATGCTTCGCAATCACATTCCGCCCAATAATTGTCATCGTCATCATCAGTGCCCAAACTTTTCCTATGAGTTCCCGTGGTTCCAGAACTGGTCTGCCTTTCGTTCTTTTCGTTCTCCTTTCGCATTTTTCTTCTATATTCCTGCTGCATCACCTATTTGATTGAAAATTTTCTTTAAATACTTCTATCGCACACAACAAGGTAAAGTTTTTTTACGTGCCCTCTATATACGGCACCCTCCCCCCTAACCCTGGGCTTTAACACAGCACTCCCCCCCTAACCTGGGCTTTAACACGGCACCCCCCCCCCCCTAACCCTGGGCTTTAACACGCTCCTCCCCCAACAATAAAAACCTTTCGTTCCATTTTGCATAGTTTGCCAGGCTTTCGGGATCGCCTCTGCGTCGCTTGACCGTATCCCTCCGCATCGGCCCGATCGTGATACTCTTGCTTCTCTTCGGTCGTCATCTGGCGCCACCGCAAGTCCGCAAAATTCCGCACGTCGGAATTATTCAAGCCCCCGGAGGTGTTGGCCCTCTGTTGCCTCAAATCGTTCAGCACTTCCCTCAATAGTAACAAGTATCCACCTTTTCCCATTTTTCAGGCTTCTACAGTCCTACAAATTTCAATTTTGATTCGTTTGACAATTATATATATATTTTCTGATAATATTCAATTTTGATTCGTTGAATTATTATTTTCTTCTGATAATTTTCAATATTTATTCACACTCGGGTGGGGGTCCGCTATTAGTTAAGTGGAGGGGGTCAAAGATTGGAGGGCTGCCAGAAAACTTCAAAATCCCACCCCCCCCAAGAAAAACTTGAAAACCACCAAAAATTTCTTTGATGGAAAAATTCTACAAAGTTCATGCAGATGATGGCTAAATAAGCCTGGGTGAAAAATAAAAGTATGCCTCTTCCCCGATTAAATATTAACTATACTACCCTAATCTAATTACGATGATAATCTAATTTTTTCAAAATTTTAATTATGGTAATGATCGAAATTTGTCAATTATTAATTCTAATAATTACCTAAAACCGTCTTATTATTAATTCTAATAATTATCTAAAAGTGTCAAATTATTAATTCTAATAATTATCTAAAAGTGTCAATTATTAATTCTGATAAAAACAGCAAAAAACGAGAAATATCAGTAAACAACCAATTTTTTTATTCAAATAAGAAAACAATTCAGTTCACCTTAAACACATTAGGTATTATATCAGAAGCCTCTAATTGGTAAACATAACAGGTAGAGGCCTTTATTCGTAAACATTGGGTAGAGGCCTCTATTTGTAAAATAAGAAAATAAGCCTGTATTTGTAAGCACAGGTAGAAGCCTCTATTTGTAAAATCATAAGGAAGAAGCCTCTGTTGTTAAACACATTAGGTATTGTAGTAGAAGCCTTTAATTGTAAAATCATAAGGGAAGCCTCCATTTGTAAACACAAGTAGAGGCCTCTATTTGTAAAATCATAAGGAAGAAGCCTTTATTTGTATTTACAAATAAAGGCCTCTATTTATAAAATCATAAGGAAGAAGCCTTTATTTGTAAATACAAGTAGAGAGGCCTCTGTTCTTAAACACATTAGGTATTGTAGTAGAAGCCTCTATTTGTAGACACATTAGGTATTGTAGTAGAAGCCTCTAAATTGGTAAAGAAAATAAAGAATTATAAGCATTGTTTTCCTTTAAACATGTTTATAATAAAAATAATGATTTTTTTTCGCTCCCTTCTTCCAAAAATCCAAAAAATGCAAAAAATTTTTTCGCTGATAACGAAAGAGAAGAAAATTTTTTTAAATCAAACAAAAATATCCAAAAAATCCAAATTTTTTTCGCTGATTATATATTATATATATTGTATCCAATTTTTTTCAAAATTTTTGGAAACATTTTGAAAATTTTTTTCGAAATTCTTCAAAGTTTTTTCCAAAAATTTTTCGAAATTCTTCCAAAATTTAACGAAAGAGAAGAATAGTTAAAGGTACCCGAATCAAAAAAATTTCGTTACATAAAGGATAGAAGGATAAAGAAATTTTTTTTTTAAATAAAGAATTTCAAAGAAAAAAAAACCAAAGGATAAACGAAAAAAAAGGGTCTAACCTTCAAATGACCTCCAAAAAACCTCCAAAAAACCTTCAAAAACGAACATAAAATATTTCTTTAATAAAAAGTGATCAAAAACCAAAAACCAAAAAAAAAACAAATAATTATTTAATTAAATTTTAATTATCTCCCAATTCACCAAAAATATTTTTTCTTTAATTTAACAATTTAATTTAACTTTAATTTAATTCCCTTGAAAGTTTAAAAAAAAATTCCGACAAAAATTTTGTAAGTTTTTCCAAAAAAAACAAATTTTGCTAAGTTTTTTTAAGGGTTTCAACAAAGAAAAAAAAATTCGACAAGAAAAAAATTTCGACAAAAAGTTTGTTTTTAAGTTAAAAAAGTTAAAAAATTTTTTTTTGAAATTCCAGTTCTCCGACAAAATTTTTCAATCATTTATCAGAAAAACCAAACTTGGGCAAACGCCAGGCGTAACTAGATAAGTATTAGCCATCCATAGCTAGGACATAGCTAAGCTTCACAAGATGGCTCCAACAGCGTGCTCCCTAGCTCCTGTCCCCATTGCCCCTAGTTATGTCCCCTCCCTGGCTACTGTCCCCTTGTTCCTAGTTACTGCCCTCCTTGCCCAAGTATGACCAACCAAAACCATACCCAATAAGCAATAAGCTGCCAAACTATACAAAACCACAGAAAAAAACACCGACGTGGAAATTTTTCACGGATAAACTATAGACTATTAATTAAATTGACGGATAATCTGTAGACTATCATTGAATATTGAATATCATTATTCGTGTTGAAAAAAGTCAGATAATAGTCCAGCTGCAACCTTTTTGAACCCAGTTGGACGGGGTTCAGACCCAATTTGATGGGTTCAAACCAATTGGATGGCTTGAAACCCAATTGGATGAGTTCAAACCCAGTTGGATGGGTTCAGACCCAATTGGATGGGTTTGAAACCCAGTTGGATGAGTTCAAACCCAATTGGTTGGGTTCAGACCCAATCGGATGGGTTTGAAACCCAATTGGATGAGTTCAAACCCAGTTGGATGGGTTCAGACCCAATCGGATGGGTTGAAACCCAGTTTTGAACCCAGTCGGACGGGGGGGGATTCACATTTTTTGTTTAAAAAATTAATCGAGACGAAAATTTTTTGTAGAGAAAAATAATTTTTTGAAGAAAAAAAAGCAATTTTGTAGAGAAAAATAAATTTTTTTCAAGGAAAAAAAAGTGATCACAAAAAACTCAGCAAAAAAATCGAAAATTTTTTTGCATTTTTGCCAAAAAAAAATAATTAAAAAAATAAAGTAAAAACCAACTCCCGGAAAAAAAATGATTGACTATCACATTTCAAACGATAACAGCAACAAAAAAAATAAAATGAGATACAAAAGAAAAAAACATTTGCCCCAAAATAACAAAAACTAAATCAATGCATGTACTGTATAAGCACGTACCATATACTGCATGTACTGTATACAGTACTACATGTACTATATACCATGTACCAAATGTACTGTATACAATACAACGCGTACTATATACTAATATGTACCATATGTACTGCATACAGTATTACATGTACTATATACTATATACCGTATATACGACGTATACAGTACTGCATGAACTGTATACTAGTATATACTGCATACAGTATTACATGTGCTGTATACCGTATATAATGCATACAGTACATAATACAGTAATTCATGCAAAAATGTTTCGCTACGATTTTTCGATTCTGATCTTATTACTGTACACCTAAATGTGTTTTTTGTTGCAAAATAACAAATTTACAAAGCTAAAATAAATAATGAGCAAATTCCCATTTTGACACTCTGTGGCAAAACAAACTTTTTGTGTCTACTGTGCCGTTAAAATGCGGATTAAATATACGTATACGCAACACGGGGCCGGGGCGTTGGCAGGCATTTTTCATAAGGTCAATCGACCCCTACCCCCTCCCAAGGGGGCGAAACGTGGCAGATAATTTTCAAAAAGTCAATCGACCCCTCCCCCTTCCCAAGGGGGCGAGACGTGGGCAGAGATTTTTCATATGGCAGTTGACCTTCCCCCCTTTTGAAAGAACACAGGTGATTTTTCTTGAATAACGGAAACATTTTGATATTTTTTTATATAAAGAAAAACCATGCTAAAGCTTAGGTCTGTTATCGATTTTTCACCAATTCAACGTTTCCATCAAACGTTTGACCCCCTGCCCTTCCCCCCCCCCTTGGGAAAAAAACCCCTGACAACGCCCCTAAAAAAAGAGATAGAAATTTTTAACCAAATAACAACGGTCTAATGATTATGATTATGAAAAAAAACAAACGACAAACAAAATCTTTGCAAAGAGAACTGGCACCGATTATGAACTTAACCTTTTCAAGGACCGAGTCCATTTTTGGTTAATTGTAAATTTTTGCTTTACGCGTCAAAAACAGCTTTGTCTTTTTTGTTTTCACGTCAAAAACAACCTTGTTTTTGTTTTCACGTCTCACGACGAGGCTTTCGTTTTTTACGCGTAACGATTTCCATGTCTGAAATTAATGTAAATATGAAAAATTAAAAGGGCAGTAAATATTAATTAGTAAATTTAGTAGAGCGTCAAGCAAGATTAAGTAAAGGATGGGGGGTTTGGTGCATTTTCACCCCATTTTGACCCATTTTCACCCTGTACACTCCCTCGTTTCATCTTTTGCTGCGAAACATAAAATATACGCAAAAAAGTTACAGAGGATGCCGCTTTTGATATTTCTTATTTTCATTTTCAACTAATAAATAAATAATTGCCGTAATTTTGGGTACCTTCCGGAATGTGGTCATCCACGTCAAGCGAATTCATGTTCAAAGCTTCAGAAGCAACTAAAACAAACAAATAATCATATAAAAATTGAACCGAATCGTTAGTTAAGAAACAAATGGGTGTCCGGCAAGACAAAGGTTCGAATAACTAGTGTTTTGCAGGCTAGGTAAACCAACCAGATGTTATAGTTGGTTCACATAGCCTGCGAAACGCAAGCTATCGAAACATAAATGCCTGACATCTTTTATACCCTTCTCATCAGGAGGTGGCGGCAATGGCGGGGAAGGGCGCTGATCTTTGCGTTTCTTCTTTGCGTTTTTCTTCTGCCGCGAATGTTTCAGATCTTGCCAGGCGTCCTCCGGATCCTCCCCATCTTCAGCCCCATCGACAGCAGTATTCACATACACTGGTTCAACCGGCTTATGAGCCGGCGAAGATTCGGCTGATGAGGAAACATTCGCTGGAGAATCTCCAATTTTTTTCGCAGATACATTTCCCCCGCTTTTGTCCGACAGTGATCGTTCAGCATCACTATTGGTTGTTGAGAAACTTTTCTCATCCGGCGACGAAGTATCAGCGCCTTCGGCTGGGCCAGACTTTTTCGCTTTGTTCTTTTTTGCGCCAGCAGCTGCCGTTCGAGGTTCAGATTCTCCGCTGTCCTTCTTGCAATTCTGCATTGCTTCCTGCACCTTCTTGGTTGGTTTCGCTTCCGGTGAACTCTGCAAAAATCAATTTAACTTAAAAAACTAAACCAAGCTTAGCTTACCTCTACGCTGGAAGCTTTCGCATTATCATGCTGCATGTCTTCTTCAGCGTCGATTGATTCTTCGCGCAAACGGCGCTTGTTCTTCTTGCTGACTGCTACCGTCCATTCACCCTTCTCTTCTTCGCCAGGAACATGCTCGTTTGCTGATTTCTTTTGATCTTTTTGCGGACGTCGCTGTCGAACCTCCGATTCGTCGGCAACCGGCCGCTTTTCAATGCCCGAATCATCTTCGTAAGATTTCGCACGATTCAGAGGCTTCGAAGGCTCTGACTTTTGTTTTTTCTAAACAATATAAGATATCAAAAGTTTCAATAGCTATTCATAGAAAATACAACAGTGGATCATTCACCTTTGGCTTCACCGGATCAGTCCGTTGGATCTTTTCCAAGTACTCCTGTGGTGGCGCCTGCGAACTTCCAATGCCACAAAAATACAAAATCAAAACGAACGAGATGACGGCAATAACAGGAATAAATATATAAATTGACTCAATGAAATCGTACACAACTGTCATATCAATCATTTTGCCCGGTTTCAAACAATAACGGGATGGAAGAGCAAGGCTGTCAGGTTGACAGACAAATTCAATCAAATTGAATTCAACATCGACACATTGAACGAAAACCAATTTTAATACATCCAAAAAATGTTAATTTATCATAAACATTGCCAACCGAAACTTCTTATTCCATTTATAAAATGGAAACATCAATCCAGCTTCAGAAAGAATGTGCCAAAAAAACATTTCAGGAGGAAAGATTGCAAGCAGCCGCCTAGTAACTTAGCTATGCCATCGCTACCTGGATGGAAATACCAACGTGCATTAAATTTGTGAAACCATAAAATTTGAGGACATTTTCTACGATTCGTAGACGCGGAGATGGCACGATAGACGACAAAAAGGGTAGCAACAAGATTGCCATCATAAGCAGACCCCAATACGACAATCTATTGCACCTGTACGAACGAATTCGGTCAGAATGCTAGTTCGTCAAGTTACTGCATGTATCGGAAGACCCAATCATGGTGTCAGAATCCAGCAAATTACTAGGAAACTCCAAACAAGCTTTCCCGTTGTTCAAGAAAGTTAGAAACATGAACATGTAATGCAGAATAACAATGAAAATAGTTAATGTTTCTTTAGGCCAACCAGGTTTCTTAAGTCGTTTGTTGGGCGTTCAACAGATTGAGCCGATGACCGGTAAGGTAGCAGCACATGATCGTATTCTTGGTGCAAAATGTATCTGATTTAGGAGCGCATTCGTCGATGCTTTCCGACCGAGAAAGCGTTTACGAACTAGCCACTCACAATATTCGCTCAGGAGCCATGTCCGATTATCTTGCTTCATACGAATCGATGGTGAAGTCGTTTAGTCAGAAATGTCCCGGTATCACAGAGTTGCTTGGCTCCTGGCAGATCTACATCGGCAATCAGGACCAGGTTGTGCACATCTGGCGTTACAAACAGGGAATGGAGGGTGCTGACCAATTCAGAGGCATGGTGATGAGCGATGCGGAAATGAGTCGACAACGGGACGAAGTAGGAAAATTTTGTTCAAAGCGCCGATCAACGCTGATGCTATCGTTCAGCTTCTGGAATGAGCCGAAGCCTCTAGCCCCGAAGCATATTTATGAAATGCGCCGCTACGTATTGAAACCAGGTGAGTTTATCTTTAAAGATTTCCCTTCCAATAATTACACCTATGGTCCAAAAATCTTAATTTCAATTTTTTGCAGAGGCAAAAAAACGAAATTAAACCATTTATTTTGCAAAAAACTTGAAAATTTGCAGAGAAAAAATAACCTGAGCTGGGACAGATGCGAAAAGTAGCGCATAATTGCTTCTTTGAAATTTCTACAGCATTTTATGTATAAAATACTTGAATGATGATTGACATTTGATAGGGACGATGATTGAATGGGGCAATAACTGGGCACGAGGAATAAAGTTGCGAAGAGATTACAACCAGGATTTCGGTGGATTCTTTGCACAAATCGGCCAGCTGTATGTGGTCTATCACTTCTGGGCCTACAAAGATCTAAAGCATCGAAAACAAGTCCGCGAGGAGACTTGGCGAAAACCTGGCTGGGTTCGTGCAATTTTGTTTAATAGATTTTGTATTTGTTTCTTCTTTAAAAATGATTTTTTTTCAGGACACAACTGTTGCTTACACAGTCGCCCCTGATCCGAACGATGCAATCGAAACTAATGTTACCCACATCGTTTTCGCCATCACAATGAAACCCATAGATTGCAGTGAATGCTATTTTCAGCAGTTAATGCTACTTTTCAATGCCGGTTTACTAGACGAGATTCATACATGTTTGGGCAGGGCAAGGCGGTCTAGGGGGTCACCCTTACCCCCTTACAAGTATAGCTAAGTCCTAGCTATGTATGGTTAATATTTATCTAACTACCCTCGGTAACCGACCTTGACCTTGCCCAAGTATGATCAAATATGTTGGGTCGTTTACGAATGTGTAAAACTATATTATTATTATTATTGTTAACGTAGAGTGCAAAAAAAGCAAAAATGAAGAAACAACATGCTTATAGAAAACTTCGTAAAAATTTTATTCAGATCAAACACTTTATAAGCTGAACATTGTAAAATTCTCTATTAGAATCACACAAGCTGCACTTCATATCACTCGAATCTACGCTTTATAAGATGTAAATTTTTTGGCAGCAGCGGCTCAAAATTCTGCATCGCAAATTTTTTCTTCGGCAAAAATTGACCTGTCAAATGATCTATAGCATCATAAGCGATTTCGTTCCAATCGTTGCCGTAAAGACAATTCAGGTGCTCTTCATAAGCATTTGGCGCTGGAATCCTCACCGGTCCGAAATTTAGGGAGGTCAATGGCAAATAATTATCTATAGTCAAGCCTGATCGCCACAAAGTTTTCGCTCGTTCGTTATTGTACAATACTGTAGAAATTCGAAAATAAGCAAATTATATCTGAAAAAAATTCCACAAACTTTTCATAGCTTGAGAATTTTAAGTTTGGAATTCAAATTTTGATAAGAAATTACGTGTTAAAAAAAACCCTATTTTGATGCCCAAACTTTGGCTAGAGAAAGGGTCCGAGAAATTGTTTCCAGAAATAATACGGATTTCGGAAATTTAAAAAATACAATGCTATGTGGCTTATTATTGAATTTCTACAGTAGGCGGCCACAATCGTGTGCTTTCATGACAAAAATGTCTGCAAAAGGATACTTGCATTGGTTCTCCGAATCTCCATGGGCTACTTTTCGGTCAGCAGCGGCCGGAAAAACTCGCCATCCGCCGTACCACCAGGGGGTGAATTCGTAGTCCCATTTTTGCAACTGTGGCAGCACCAAAGTCTCAAAGCGTTTGCGTTCGGTGTTTACGATCGTAAAATCCAAATCGTCATCCCATGGGATCAGGCCCCCATGGCGAATAGCCCCGAGCAAAGTCCCACCATCTGCGAATAAACGGACCTTGAAATTTTCTGCGGCGACAATTATGTCATTTGCGAGTTGATAAAGCTGTTCAACCTCCTTTTCATTCAGTTTCGAAGTTCGGCCAAGAAATTGCTGGACGGACTGTGCTGGGACGCATTCGGGATTTTCAGATGCAAAAAGTTGCTCGAAACAAAATTGTAACGATTCTTCAATCGCATCTATGCAATCCATACCGTACGCAAGCTACAAATAAAAGAATTCCTCGGGGTTAATTCACCGCGAAAGATGGTGATGGTACTTCGCTCGAATATTTCCCGGTTTGATTGGACCGAAGAACAAAAACGCAACTTTGACATGGTTTACTAACTCTTAGCTAATAAGGGTTCTGATAGTAAACATTTAATATCTTATGTTCTCGATCAAACAAATATATTCTGTGGCTTTATTTAGTAATTTTAGCCAGTAACCCATTCATACATTTACAGTACAGTACAGTAGGCCTTACTGTAAAACAGGCTCTTTCGAAATAAAATGATAAATTCACATCTAAATAGTTAAGCGACAGCAGCGTTCCTGGATCAAAAAAAAAAACTTGGGCAAATTTTGTGAATTTGGAATTTTGGCATTTCTATTCGTTTTCTACGTCCATCGTAAGTTTGACTTGAGTTTTTTGTTCAGCTCTGCTGCAAGTCAATGCCCAGGTTCAATACTACCCCGAGTCTTCGGCGTTGTTGGAGTTACAGACGATTGCGACCGCATATTTTATTGTCATTTTGTTTGTTCCTCTGAAAATGGTATTCTTTCTATGTGAAACCTGCGGAGGCTCGGTGAAAAAGAATCAAATTGAAAAGCATACGTTCCAAGTAAGTTACGTCTGAATTTACGTACTGAATTTTTACGATTGTGCAATCAATAAAATTTTAGTGTCGCGGCAAACGATTTTCTTGCATGGATTGTAATAAGAATTTTACCCTCGCTGAAGCTAACGCACATTACAAATGTATTTCTGAAGAAGAAAAATATTCCGGGAAAAATTTCGTTCCAAAGGAAAACAAGGGCGAAGTGAAGCAGCAAAAGTGGTTCGAACAGGTAAAGAATTTCTGAAACATTGGGAAAAGACGGGGACTAGTTATTTGACAAAAACATAACTTTCGCTACTAAGCTTAAGCCTAAACCATAATCTGAATCAAAATACGAAGCATAAGTTTAAAAGTTGAAAATTTTTTGATAATGTTAGTGTTAAAGTCAATTCGCTTGAATTTAGGTTCAAGAAGCAATTCAATCCGTCAATCCAAAACATCATAAACTAACCGTTGTATTGAACCAGCTGACCAATTATCCAAACATTCCGCGAAAAAAGCAAAAATTTATCAACTTTCTTGGAAATTCACTTCGGATTCGTGATGCAAAATTGGCCGACGAAGCTTGGGAAGCGATTTCTTCCGTCCTCAACAAAGCAGCGCCAGCTGAAAACGGGAATCAATTGAATAACGAAAATGATAAAACGTCTCAGAAGCGAAAACACGAAAACGAATCGAATCAAAAAGAAGCCGAACTCGAATCTGACGCACAAACAACACCAAAGAAAGCAAAACTTTCCGATGGTGAAGCGGATGATATGCAAAACGGATTTTCTCCGGAAGATCAAAAAAATGAAAACGAAAAAAAAAGGTTCAAGTGGGGCTCAGCGATCAAATCGGTACTAAAAGCGCAGCCAGACGGCGAAATGAAACTGAAACGACTTCGAAAACGAGTAATCGCCGCTTATTTGGAATCCAGCGCTGTCAAACAGTCCGTTTCATCGCAGGATGAATTAGTTACAACTTTCGGATTAAAACTGCAGAAATTTAAAAAAGTTCGCATCGTCAACGATCGTGTGCGATTTGCAGAAGCGGAAGCGGAAACAACATGACAAAGTGATAGACTCTAGCCCGTATTTTGAAATCATTTGCTGAAGAAGAAACAATATGACCAAACGATAGACTCTAGCCCGTATTCACAATCCTTTGTAACGCCTGTTTTAAGCTTAGAAAGTGCGTAAAAAGATAGGCCAGTCTACCCTTTATCAGATTGCACAGGATTTAAGGGCCTTTATTTCTGAAAGATGCACCTTTTTGTAAGATTACATAGGACTGTGAATACGTTGGGCCTTTGTAAGGGCCTTTGTTTTTGGAAGTTGATTTTTTTGATGAAGGCAAATAAAAGTGTTGCGTAGATTTAAACTATCATTGTTTTATTCAATAACCGTTTTATTTAATAATCCACCGATTGAGCGCAAAACTTTTGCACAAAACAAATCAGCAAAGCAAACTTTCAATTCAGCAAACGACCAGATATTAATATCGATTTCTAATCTTGAATATTTAATTTTATCTATTTTGAAGCTACATTGAAAAAATTCCAGAAACAGCATAAAAAAAAATTCCGGGAAATATATCAAAAACAATCCGGGCTAAATACCATCAAAACCATGAAGACTAAACCAAAAACAAAATTCCGGGGGCTACAAAAAAAAACAATTCCTGGGGCTACATCAAAGAAACAAAAAATTACCCGATTGCATTGAAAAAAAAACAAAAAATCCATCACAGGCCATAAGAATTGTGATTCGCTAGCAATTTTAATAAAAAGTAATTGCAAAAGTCATAACGCGTTTAAGCATGGACGCGTTTCAAAGCATAATGAAAAGAAAACTAAGTAATATTTAGTAATTAAACAATTTAATTAATAGTTAATTAATTAACTACAGGGTGGCGAATAAAGTCCAAACCAATTCTTAAGCAGCGACAATTGTGAAAAATTTTAAGTGAAAGACCCCCCCCCCCTCCCCCAAACATGGTATGAAACGTTGAAATTTAATATGCAGAAATTTTTTATCACAATCAAACAACGAAATTTCATCGCCATTCATCTTTTGGACCAAAATATCGTTTTCTGAATATTGAACGAAAAGGAACCATTTTTTACGATATTTCATTTTTCGATTAAAAAACTCGGAGTAAATTTTAAAACAATCGTATCACATCAAACGTATCGTAAATGGGCTTTAAAAATGGGCGCAAATGAATCTAGCTTCTTCACTTTAATCAATCTGGACTTTTGGGCCACCCTGCGATGTATACTGTATGCAATAGAGGCGTAGCCAAGATTTTCTGAGGGAAGGGGGCGTTCGTGCACATAAAAGGGGAGAGGCAAAAGCCCCCTAGCCCTCCCCTGGCCACACCCCTGTTATGCACATTCGTATACGTATTACATATTACATATTACGTATTAGTGGAAGGGACAGATTTGAGAATCTATGCAAAAAATTGTCAAAAAATTGCTCGCGGTTACGTTTTTTTCTACGATTGCCTGATGATAAAAAATTCGAGAATTTTAATACAATTGCCTGATGAAACAGTTTGGGCAAGTTTTCTACGATTTCCGGTCGATATTTATTTAAAATACGATTTCCCGACCAATATTTTACACGATCGCCTGATGATAAAGTTCGACAAGTTTCGGCAAAATTTCCTAAAAGAAAAACTTTTTTGAATTGATCAAATTAAGGATCAAAAAAATAATTTGTTTAATTACCTCAGCAGTTTTTCGATCGGCAAACAAAACGACCCGTCCTGAAGGACCCGACTTGAATAATCCGAGTTTCTTTTTCTCCGCTTTGATCAAAATCTGCAGACCTTTGTCCGTCAACTTCGGCGGCTCCGACATCTCCGTATAACAATGGTCCCATTCCGCCTGCAATTATATTACAATATATCCCCACTACCATTATATCCCTTTAGCAATTATACTCCTCCCCCCCCCCCCTCAACTACAGCTACGCTCCTCTGACAATTATACACCCCCAACCTACAGTTATACACCCCCCCCTCTTCCAATTATACCCCCCAACTACTATTATAACCCCTCCTGCGATTACATCCATTAAATATGTATTTAATTACACTTCTACACTCACCCCCTTTTTATTTATTTATTACACTCACCTCCCATTGACCAAAAACGCCACCTTTGCAGGCAAAAATTATACGTCTGAAACGAAAATTTTTTTAAATTAAAAAGTAAAAAGAAAAAGTTTTTATTATAAAAATTTTTTAATTTTTACCTATCAGTGGCAACTAAAACGCATTTCGGATCCTTGGTCGTCGCATGGATCCCATAATAATCGGTGGACGCGAACTGCCCTTTGTCCACGTTTTGCAAAATTTCATTTCCTTCGGCGCTCCGCAACTGATAAGCGGCGACGAAACTGTTCGCGCCAATAAATCGCGCAGGGCGGATCCGATTGACGGCCGCGCCGGTCTCGACAACGCTAAAAAAACATTGTTTTTTCTTCATTTATGCTCAGACACCCCGCAATTCCTCCCCCCCCATCTTGGTCCCTTCACCTCCCCTCCCCTGTCTTAGTCCCTTCACCCCCCCCCCCCTCCATCTTGGTCCCCTCACCTCCCCTTTCTTATCCCCTCACCCCTCACCCCCCCCCCCCCGTCTCCTAGTCCACAACCCCCCTTTTTCCCAATGCCATTACTGTTTGACGGCGTTCAAAGATCCGGAAGCGAAATCCACAATTCCGCCGACCGGACGGGCGACGAGGCCGATCAGTCCCTTGCCAACGCCTTTCGCGAAACCTAAAGTTAAAAAAAAGCGATGCAAAGGTGTTAAAAAAATCTTTTTATGCGCCGCCATTTTTTTTTGCATCACACAGCGTGGCACTTCACTCCGACGACGGTGGTGTCCCATGTGCGAAATGTAAAATCATTTTCCATACGGGCTGAAGATATCCCTGGTTTCCCTATGCATTGAAATGGTTTTGGTTTTGGTTTTACCGAACAATTTAATTTGGTTTTCGGTTTTGTAGAACATTTTAATTTTGTTTTACAAAATGCGCCTCCTCAGATGATGCAAAAAAATGGAAGCAAAGAAAACCTGCTGCTCCTTCCTGTCTAGCCCCTTCGACCGGTCGCATCACAACACCGGAAACACCGCCAACAAATCCCTAGAAAAAAAAAGAACAGATTCAACAAATGCGGCAAAAATCAAATTCAATCAATCAAAAATCAATCTTATAAAATAATATCAATCAAAAATCAATTTAAAAAAAATGATAAGAAAACCCTTACAGTACCATGACTAGTCCGTGTTAGTGCGAGCTTACAGCGTCATTATGGAGAAATAGTGCGAGAAAATCGGGTCATTATTTTTCACCAGTGCCCGGTGCTAATGCCCTAGGGCATTAGCACCCATGTATTAGCACGAAATTCTGCGAAATCACGAAATTCTAGCCGTACACTCTTATGTGCGCGCGTACAACCTATTTATTGTGACCATTTCGTTGCAATATAAACTCCATGGGATGTGAAACAGTACTGAGTGCGCGCAACGTTGAAGCACCATATAAAAGCACACACGTTCTATTTATTGTGTTGATCGCGTTGCAATATAAATATTATGGGATGTCAAACAGTACATCACCGTTCGCAGCTAATTAATAACCTTCACGAATTTTATTGCTTGAATAATTCTGTTTTCCGATAGCCCGTTCTAAACCATAGTATAAAACTTTTATTTACCGGCGCCTCGGCTGGCACTGTGAAATGTGTGCCCTCGGGACAATATCACCCGCCCGCGGACTCCATATATCACCCTCGGCCCTACCCTCGGGGCATATATTTCACGGTACCGCCCTCTGCCCCGGTAAATAAACTATAGTAGCTATTCAATAGTTACAAGTTATTTTGGAAAAATTCGTGATTTTCGGTGTTCGACGCTGTGCAGCTCGCACTAACATCAATAATGTATGGAGGGGAGAGCACTAGTTGAAAATAGTGGACCTCGGTCGTCGGCCTCGAGCTTTAGCAAACGCCCTCGGGCGCTACGCGCCCTCTGGCGTTTGCTAAAGCTCTCAGCCAACGACCTCGGTCCACTATTTTCAACTAGTGCCCTCCCCTCCATACACTATTTATATATTAATTTTGAGCCATGCCCGACGCGAAGTCAATTAAAAAAAATGATAAGAAAACCCTTTACCATGACTAGTCCGTGTTAATTTTGAGGCATGCCCGACGCAAAATCAAATAAAAAAAATGATAAGAAAACCCTTACAGTACCATGACTAGTCCGTGCGAACTTTGAGCCATGCCCGACGCAAAATCCTGCGGTCGGCGATTCATCGCCTCTTGACGTTTTCTTTGATATTCTTCGTCCATCGTCAACGCAGCAATTCCTTTACCCAAAGTGCCAAAAAAAATTTAAACAATTCTTTACATTATTTCAACATTTTAACAGTTATTTACAATTATTTACAATATTACAATATTTTAACAATTATTTAAACATTGCAAATACTTTTTCATACTTGGAGCCAAAGTCAGGGGCCGGTAGCCGAGTATTACCCACTACATAACTAGGACTCAGCTAGGCATAGCTAGACTTTGCATGGGGATGTAGGCTAAAAAGGGCTCTAAGGGGCGGGGGGGGGTTCCTCCTATCCCTGTGGCTCCCAATTGATTTTAAAGCGTACCGGTAATTCTGCCAACGGCGCCCGCGGCGCCGCCCACGGCGTGACCGAAGAGGCTTCGACATCCAAGCGCTAAACCCTCAGCGAACTCTTCCGGGCCTTGTATTGCGCCCTAAACGTCATTTAGTTGAGATAATTTAGCTACAATCGAAAGATTTTTTTAATCATCACACTTCGACACAAAGGGGCGGGGGGTGCTGGAGGGGTGCGGAGGGGGGAGCTAAACCACCCCTAACGCCTTTGACCCCCCTCCCCCCTAATTTGCTTGACCATGTCGAAGTATGACCAGTAAAAAGAGACCTGTATCGGTTCGTAGAAAAAATCCTGCACACCTTCGCCAATGTTTACGAGCAATCCAAACTAAAAAAAATGGAAACAAAAGTATATTCGAATCCTAAACTTTTAAACTTTTTTCTCATACCGGATTCCCAATCACGTCCAGTCCCAAGACAAGCACATAAAATTGCTTGATCGCTTGTTTCGTGTAGTGCGATATCACAGCGCCCTGCAATTCCGCCCGAGACAGGAAAACGCCCATTCGTTCGAAATAACCCAACCTAAAACCAAAAACAATTTTGCCAAATAATTTCAAATAATCGAACCTAAGATTCATTGGGAGTTTGCAATTTGCTAAGCTTGCTAGCCTAGGTCCCACTAGTAGGGGTTCCACTTGCAAGGGGCCCCCCACTAGCCTAATAAAAAGCATATTCAGGACCTGAAAACAACGTCTTGAATTTCGGTCAACGTGACGCCGACGGATTTCATCAAAAGGCTCATAAAGTCCCGGGCAACGCTTGGGCTTTGCCGCCTCCGGGGCTCCCGCCTTGTGAAAAACTGAGGTGGATTTTAATCGGCGAAAGATGCATATTGTCGAAGTAAATTTTATCTGAAATATATTGAATTGCCAATTCACTCCAAATAAGCGACTGCAAATATCAAGAATGTATCAACAAGAGTATGACAATAGGCCAGAACCCGACCGACATCTTCCCGTTGGTCTTTCGAGAAAATCGACCAAAGTTTAACACCAGGTACCCAAATTTAAAAGAACACAGCCCATGTTTGCCCAATCTTAACCCCAGAATCCTTACAGAAACCCTCTTCTCTTAAAGCAAAATAAAAATTATTTCGTGTAAATAACAACGAAATTGTTCTTATATTTTTCCGAAGGGCTAAATGTCATATTCTTTGCCCCCCCCCCCCGGTTCTGGCCTAAGTGTCATATTTTTCGTAATATATTCTTGTCAATTCAAACCTCCAATCGCGCTCATTTCTTTCGTAATGCTTTCCAAAAAAAGTCCAATCAACTTTCGATCCTTTTCGTAAAGTTCGCGCTGCAAATGAAAATTAAAAATTTTTTCAATTCAAATCCATTTGAAAAATTACTAAAAAATTACGAAAATTATCCAAATTTTTGCACAAAAAATAATAATTTCCGTAATATTTACCCCAAAAAATGGGTGAAGCTTCGGTGCCAAAAAATAACTGCATCGCTTCGTTGATGAAGCCTTGATCGACTTGCAAGGCCATTTCTTGGAACAAAACTTTGAAATACCTAAACGAAAGTGTTTTTTAAATCATTTTTATCATTTTTTTAATCATTTTTTAAAACATTTCTTAATACTTGATCTGTGGAATCGCATTATTAGCTGGTATTCATAATAAAACTGAGCTCAAACAGAGGCTTCGAACCGCTTTCCGCCGCCACCGATTTCGGGGGCGGAATTGGCGCCAAAACGATCGGGAATACACAATACGGCAGTTGATTATCGATCTTAAAATTAAGGGTAACGAAAAATCGTTAGCAATTTACCAACTTTTTAAATTGATTTGACGAATTTTTACGCGATTTTAGGCTTTACTTAAGTTTGTTAATTTTCGCGTTCAAAGTCTGTTTGATACAATGGCATCATAGAGCAAAGGCCTTACTTGAAGTTTGTTAATTTTCGCGCGCGAAATCTGTTGATACAATGTCATCAAAGGCCTTACTTGAAATTTGTTGATTTTTGCGTGCAAAGTCTGTTTGATACAATGTCATCAAATAGCAAAGGTCTTACTTGAAGTTTGTTAATTTTCGCGTGCAAAGTCTGTCATCTGCAACTTCGTCTGTATAGCAAAGCCATAACGCGGTTTCAAAAACAGCGACGAACTTCCTTCTGCTTCGGTTTCACGA
>CAVXLN010000019.1:0-10008 GCA_963762435.1 uncultured Alphaproteobacteria bacterium
GATGTAATGGAGCTAAGATCAATGTCGAAACACCCGCTCGCCATCCTCCTCGCGATGGCGATGCTCGGCCAGTTCGGTTCCGCTTATGCTGCGGACCCGCCGGCCTATACGGTCGAGAATGGCCGGGTCGATAAGGGCACGTTCAACGGCTACCGCCGCTATGGCGAATCCTGCTTGCGCTGCCATGGTCCCGACGGGGCAGGATCCTCCTACGCCCCAGACCTCACCCAGTCGCTCCAAACCATGACCAAGGAGCAGTTCGAGGAAATCGTCATCAACGGCCGCAAGAACGTCAACCAGGCCAACTCCAACGTCATGCCGTCCTTCGGCACGACCGAGGATGTCGTCGAATATCTCGACGATATCTACGGCTATCTCAAAGGCAGATCAGACGGCAAAATCCCCAGAGGCAGACCCAAGAGAATCGGCGACAGCGACGACGATTGATCAACTGCCGAGCTTGGCCTGCAGGAGCCGTGCGTAATCGCCGAGGCGCGCCTCGAGATTGACCGGCGCCTCGCAGGCATAGCGCATCGTGCGCTCCGTCTCCTCGAACATCCGGATGACATAGTCCCGCCGCTGAACGATCTCGTCGCGGCGCTTGGCTTCGTCACCCTGAGCATCCTCCGGGATCTGCTCGAGCTCGGCCGAGACCTTGGCCACCACATCGCCGACGCTCTTCTGCCTGCGATCCAAATCCTTGATCCGCGAGATAACGTCGCCGCGCTGGCGGTTTACCTCATCGACGATGCCGACGAAGATCTCCGGCACCAGCGTCTTGCGCTCGGCCGGCTTGATCGCATCGACGAACTTGCCGAGCTGAGCCTCGCCCTCCTCGACCGGCAGATCGCGCGCGGCGACGCTGGTGACGAGGCCAGCGATGCGCTTGTCGGACTGCCACTTGGCATCGGCCGGCAGCGGCGGCCCGTTCCACAGCGTGGCACCCGTCAGCTCCGGCACCAGCCGCTGCTGGCACGGCCAATCGGGATCGGCGCCCGGAATTGCCGCCAGTGCCGGGACCGCGATCGCCGCCGAGCTGGCGACGAGTGCCAGCGCAAGACAGTAAGATAGATGCCGCATCGGCTTTCTCCTCATTCGCCGCCGCCGCGCCGGGCCATCAGGCCACGGCCAGGGTCATAGCCATAGACGGCGAGCACGATGAACACGAGCGTCGCCCCCGCCACCACCGCCGTCGCGATCGGCGTCACTTGGCCGTAGAGCGCGAAACGGATCAGTTCGGTCGCCTGGCTGAAAGGGTTGATCTCGCAGATCCAATAAAGCGTCAGGCTCGCCTCCTTCACCCGCCACAGCGGATAAAGGGCCGACGACGCGAAGAACATCGGGAAGATGACGAAATTCATCACGCCCGCGAAATTCTCGAGCTGGCGGATGAAGGAGGACAGCACCAGCCCGAGTGCCCCCAGCATCAGCCCGGACAGGATGAGCGCCGGCAGCACGGCGATATAGCCGTAAAGCGGCGGCTCGATCTCCCAGAACCAGGCGATCGCGAGGAAGATGTAGGATTGGACGACCGAGACGGCAACGCCGGCGAGCAGCTTGGCGGTCAGCAGGAACCAGCGGGGAAACGGGCTCACCATCAGCGTCTTCATGCTGCCCATCTCGCGGTCATAGACCATCGAGAGCGAACTCTGCATGCCGTTGAAGAGCTGGATCATCGCGACCAGTCCGGGTGCGATATAGACCTCGTAAGGTACATAGGTCTCATAAGGCGGAATGATCGACACGCCGAGCACGAAGCGGAATCCCGCCGCGAAGATGCCGAGCCAGACGAGCGGCCGCACCAGCGCCGAGATGAAGCGGCTGCGCTGATTGACCCAGCGCAACCCTTCGCGCCGCATGATGCCGCCGAGGCAGCGGGCATATTGCGCGGGGCTCATGCCGCCCTGCCCTCCCCGCCGGCGGATTTGACCAGATGATCGAAGGCGCCCTTGAGATCGGCGGCACCGCTGGCAGCCACGATTTCCGGCACCGACCCGTCGGCGAGCACGCGGCCCTTATGCAGTACGATCACGCGCGCCTCGTCATTGGCCTCGTCGATGAGATGGGTCGCCCAGAGCACGGCAAGCCGCCGCTCGGCGCACAGATGGCGGACATGCTCGATGAGGAAACGGCGGCTTTCGATATCGAGGCCGACCGTGGGCTCGTCGAGCAGCAGCAGCGACGGGTCGTGGATCAGCGCACGGGCAAGCTCGATCCGTCGGCGCTGGCCGCCCGAGAGCTGACGGACCCGGTCGCGCCGCCGCTCGGCGAGGCCGATGCGGGCAAGCTCGTCATCGATGCGCTGTCGTGCCGTGCTGTGCGCCATGCCGTGCAGCGAGGCGTGATAGAAGAGGTTTTGCTCGACCGTGAGATCGAGATCGAGCGTCGGCTGCTGGAACACCACGCCCATCGCCGCCAGCGCCGCCGAGGGCTGATGCCGGACATCGCGGCCGAACACGGTGATCGAGCCTGCGCGATTGTGATAGAGCCGCGTCACCAGCGCGAAGAGCGTCGTCTTGCCGGCGCCGTTCAAGCCCAACAGCACGGTGAAATCGCCGGGATTGACCGCGAAGCCGACATTGTCCAGCACCTTGGCAGAGCCGAAGGCGTGGCTAAGGCCCGCAACGGCGAGAGCCGCCTCGCTCATGCGTCCGCCGTCATGGCGCCACCACGACACCCCAGGGCGCCTGCCCGACCGGCACGGATTTGGTCACCTTCTCGTCCGGCACGTCGATCACCGAGATATCGTTGCTGACGCCATTGGTGGTGTAGAGCCGCTTGCCGTCGCCGGAAAAAGTCAGGTGCCAGACGCGCTGGCCGACCAGCAGATATTTCCGGACCTCGTAACTCTGGGCATCGACGATGGCGACCCGGTTGGCCGGACCGAGCGCAATGAAGGCGGTCTTGCCGTCCTCGGTCAGCGCCACACCGACCGGCTGGATCGACTCCTTGGGCACGCCCGGAATGTCGAAATGGATCTTGTGGATCACCTTGTGGCTGGCCGAGTCGATGATGGCGACCGTTCCGCCGACCTCGGAGGAGACCCAGACCTTGGTCGCGTCGCGCGTCCATTCCGCGAAGCGCGGCCGGCTGTCGACCAGCACATTGGCGATCACCTCGTGCGTGGTCGTATCGATGAAATGCGCCATGCTGGTGGTTTCAGACGTGTTCACGATCGTCTTGCCGTCGGGGCTGACGCCCATGCCTTCGGGCTCCACACCGACCGGGATCTCGGTATCGATCTTGCTCTCGGCGATGTTCAGCACCGAGACCATGGCGTTGTCCTCATTCGAGACATAGAGCAGCTTGCCGTCCGGGCTCAACGCGAAGAGCTCGGGATCCGGGCCGCTCGGCAGCACGCGCGTCACCTGGTCGGTGGCGAGATCGAGCGCCTCGATATGGTCGGCGTCGCTGGTGCAGATATAGAGGGTCTTGGCATCCTTGGAGAGCACGATGCCGCGCGGCCTGGCACCGACCGGCACGGTCTTGAGTATCTTCAGACTGTCCGCGTCCAGGATGGTGATCGTGTTGTCCTTCTCGTTCGAGACATAGATCTTCTCGGCAAAGGCCGGCGCGCTCAGCAGCAATCCCGCCGACAGCAGCAGTCTCAGGACATGTGGCATGTCGTCTCCGGCTGATCGAAGCCGAGCGTGTCGAGCTCGGAGAATTGATGCTCGAAGCCCGGCTGCGGCGAGACCGAGACGAGCGAGCGGGGATCGGCCAGCAACACCGGCTGGCGCAGCTGCCCGTCCCACGGGCGGAAGGTCAGCCGGGCGCCCTTGAAGGCGGCAAGCTCGAACTGATCGCCGCGCATGAAGGCGCCCATCTGGGCGGGATCCGTGCTGCCCGACCGGGTCGCCGCCTCGCCAAAGGCGCGCACTGCCATCCAGGCACCGAAATCGCGCTCGGTCATCCAGCGGCCGGCCTGCTTCAGGAACCGGTTCTGCAGCTGAGTGGCGCCCCATTGCTCGAAGGGCCGCGCCCAGGCCGTCGGCACCAGCCCCTGCGTGCCGGCCACGGGCCTCGCATCGGTCATGCGATAGGAGAGATCGTCGCCGAAATTATCCTCCTCGTCGGCCACCACGAGCACGTCGTAGCTGATGCCCTGGGTGAAACGCGCCACCTCGGCTTCGATCTGGAAATGGCCGGTATCGGTGCGGCGAGCGCCCGCCACGAAGGTCCAGGGCTTGTCGTCGACGATCTTGATCTGGAATTTCTTGGCCGAGCGGCGCATCGCCTCGGCATAGGCCTTGTCGTCATCGGTCTGGCCCGAGACGAGGAGGATATGCTGCCATCTCTTGACCGTGAGATACTGCATCAGCGCGTCGGCCAGCATGGCCCGGCTGGGCAGGAGATGCAGCATGCCCGCCCGGCAATCCGCCCCGCGCAGCCGATCGTCGGTCGTGGTGGCGTCGAGCAGCGTCAGCCCCTTCGCTTCCGGCAGATCCGCCACCTTGAGCAGCAGGTCGGCGGGGAGATCGGTAACGAAATTCCGATAGCCCTTGCCGACCAGATCCTTGAACCGGGCGATGACGCCGTCGGCATCGGGGGCGGCCGCCTCCTCGAGATGATAATCCTGATGAGTGAATTTGCCGGTCGTGCTGTTGTCGGCAAGCGCCAGCCGCGCGCCCTGCACGCCCTCGTCATCGGGCGGCTGGTCGAGATAGCTCAGCGGAAACACCCGCTTCACCGTGAGTGCCAGATAGGCGATATCGACCCGCGCGTTGGCCTGAGGTGGCTTGGTGTCCTGGGCATGCACAGCGCCCGAGCCCGAGAGCGATATGAGGGCGGCAGCCATGGCGATCATGGTGCTGCCCGTGAGACGTCCAACCGGCATCGCTGTCTCCTGACCCGGGCGATAATGCCCAGCTGCGACGATCGAGGCCAGTGAAAACAAAGCACTGGGCGGCTACTACTTAAGGCGGATCGTCGCGCCCGCGGATTTGACTTAGACCGCCCGGCTGCCCGCATAATCAGCCTCGGCTGAGCTGGAGGATCGGAATGAGGCTGTCGCGCCGCACGATGCTATCGACGTTGCTGGCGAGCGCGGCCATCAGGCCTGCCCGTGCGGCCGCCCCGATCCGCATCGGCGTCTTGAAGTTCGGCACGGTCTCATGGGAGCTCAACGTCATTCGCGAGCATGGCTTCGACTCGGAGGCGGGCATATCCATTGCCGCCCTCCCGCTCGCGACATCGCAAGCGACGCAGGTGGCGTTGCAGGCGCAGGATGTCGACATGATCGTGGTCGACTGGCTGTGGGTGAGCCGGCAGCGCCATGCCGGGGCCGACTGGACCTTCACGCCCTTTTCGAACGCTGTCGGCGCCGTCATGGCGCCCGCGGACTCGCCCGTCCATACAGTGACCGATCTCGCCGGCAGGCGGCTCGGCATCGCCGGCAGCCCGATCGACAAGAGCTGGCTGATCCTGCGTGCCTATGCCCTGAAGCAATTCGGCCTCGATCTCGACGCCAAGTCGGAAAAGAGCTTTGCGGCCCCGCCGTTGCTCGATCAGGAGCTGAAGGCCGGCCGCCTCGATGCCTCGCTCAACTTCTGGCCTTACGCCGCCAAGGAGGAAGCGGCCGGAATGCGCCGCGTGATCGCGATCGACGATACGCTGTCCGCGCTCGGCATCGGTGCCGGCGTCCCGATCGTGGGCTATGTCTTCTCGGAGCGATGGGCCGGCGCCAATGCCGCCGCCCTTGTGGGCTTCCTCAAGGCATCCGAGCGTGCTCGCGCGCTGCTTGCGCAATCCGACGAGGAATGGCAGCGCCTGATGCCGTTGACCGGTGCCGCCGACCCGGCCGAGCTCATGCAGCTGGCGGCCTGGTACCGGCGCGGCATTCCCCAGCATTGGGGCGAGGCAGAGCGGCAAGCGGCAGCACAGCTCTATGCGTTGCTGGCGGACATCGGCGGCGCCGATCTCGTCGGCACCGACAAGGCTTTGGCACCTGGGACATTTTGGCCGCATTCCTAGCGAGCGCATCGGCCCGGGCACGCGCGGCGCGGCTCATATCCCTCGCGGGCTTCTTCGCGCTATGGGAGGTCGCGGCGCGCCTTGCCGCAAGCCCGCAATTCCCCCCGGCCTCCGCAGTCTTCGCCTTGCTGGCGCAGGAGACCGTGTCCGGCGTCCTGCCCTTTAATCTCGGCATCACGCTGGCGCGGGTCGCCGCCGCCTTCACGCTCGCCATGCTGCTAGGCACGGCGCTCGGATTCGCCATGGGGCGCTGGCGCCGGGTCGATCTGCTGCTCGACAGCTGGCTCATCGTGTTGCTGAACGTGCCGGCGCTGGTGGTGATCGTGCTCATCTTCATCTGGTTCGGGCTCGGCGAGGTCTCAGCCGTGGCGGCGGTCGCCCTCAACAAGCTGCCGGCGACCGCGGTGACGATCCGCGAAGGCACGCGGGCGCTCGATCGCGGGCTCATGGAGATGGCGGCCAGCTTCCGCATCGGGCGCGGCCGCATCCTGCGCCATATCGTGTTGCCGCAGCTGGTACCCTATCTTTTCGCCGCATCCCGCGCCGGCCTGTCGCTGATCTGGAAGATCGTGCTGGTGGTCGAGCTGCTCGGCCGCAGCAATGGCGTGGGCTTCGAGATCCAGGTCGCGTTCCAGCTGTTCGACGTGACGCGCATTCTGACCTACAGCTTGGCCTTCATCCTGGTCGTGCAGTTGATCGAATGGGGCGTGCTGCAGCCGCTCGAAAGGCGGGCGACACGATGGCGCCGGTGATTCTCTCGGTCGATATCAAATCCAAGCGGCTCGGCGGCCGGCCGGTGCTGGAAGCGCTCGACTTCGAACTCGAGGCCGAGGAGATCCTCGCCGTCACCGGCCCGTCCGGCTGTGGCAAGACCACCCTCCTCCGCCTCGTCGCCGGACTCGATCCCGATTTCGACGGCAGGCTTGACTGGCACGGGCCGCCGCCCCGCATCGGCATGGTGTTCCAGGAGCCGCGTCTCCTGCCCTGGCTCAGCGTGCGCGACAATCTCAATCTCGTGCTGCCCGCCGGGACTAGCGAAACGGTGACGCGGCCGCTGCTCGAGCGGCTGGGGCTTAGCCGGTTCGCCGATCATTGGGCGTCGCACCTTTCCCTCGGCATGGCGCGGCGCCTGTCGCTGGCCAGGGCGCTCGCGATCGAGCCGGGCCTCTTGCTGCTCGACGAGCCCTTCGTCTCGCTCGACGAGAGCGCCGCCGCTGATGCGCGCGAGGCGCTCTTGACGCTCTGGCGCAGCCATCCCGTCGCGGCTTTGCTGGTCACCCACGACCTCGCCGAGGCCGGTGCGCTGGCCGATCGCGTGCTGGTGCTGTCAGGCGGTCCGTCGCGGATCCTTGCCCACTATGAGGTGCCGAAAGCGCTCCGCCGCGCCGGCCCCGAGGCAGCGCAGCGCGTCGCCGCCGAGCTCAGAGCAGTCCGGGCGGGGATTTGACCGACGGTGTCGGCTGATCCGTATCCCTGCGCCGGCAGATGGTGCGGACATAGGCGGTCTTGCCGATATCCTCACGCAGTGCCGAGCGGGCGATGACGTCCTGCCAGCCGCTGGCACAACCGAGCTCGTTCTCGACATCGGTCGACATCATGTCGAGCGCATTATTCTCGTCGCACTGGTCGGCCGGCACATTGTTGGCACAAATCAGGATGACGGCCACGAACTCGATCATTGCTTCAGCCTCCACCATGGATTCATGGCCGCGGTGCCGATGATCGGGCAAGCTCGACCTTAGTAGCAGGCGGGCAAATGTTTCGCGATCGGTCCGGGCGGATTAGGATCGGCACCGCTATAAGGAGAGTCGGCATGACGATCGAGACGCGCGGCACGCATCGCTGTTTCGGCGGTTGGATGGGATTCTATTCCCATGCTTCGGAAGAGACGCGCACCAAGATGAATTTCGGGGTGTTCGTGCCAAGCCAGTGCGAGAAGAAACCGATCCCGGCCCTCTATTATCTCGCCGGCCTCACCTGCACCGAGGAGACTTTCGTCATCAAGTCCGGCGCGCTGCGTTTCGCGGCCGAGCACGGGCTGATCCTGGTGGCGCCCGACACCAGCCCGCGTGGTGCCAACATCACGGGCGAGGAGGTGGATTGGGATTTCGGCACCGGCGCTGGATTCTATCTCGATGCCACGGCCGAGCCCTGGTCGGCGCATTACCGCATGGGCAGCTACATCAATCGTGAGCTGCCGGCGCTGATCGAGGCGGAGTTCCCGGTCGATCCGGCGCGCCGAGGCATCTTCGGCCATTCCATGGGCGGGCACGGCGCGCTCGTTTCGGCGCTGCGCCACCCGACCTTCTGGCACTCGGTCTCGGCCTTCGCGCCGATTGCGAACCCGGTCGCGGTGCCCTGGGGCGAGAAAGCCTTCTCGAACTATCTCGGCCCCGACCGCAAGAGCTGGGAGGATTGGGATGCCAGCCTGCTGATGCGCCGGGTCCCCTGGCCCGGCTCGATCCTGGTCGATCAGGGCACCAGCGACCCGTTCCTCGCCGGCCAGCTCCATCCCGATGCGCTCGAAACCGCGGCTGCCGAGTCCGGCCAGTCGCTCACGCTGCGCCGGCAGGAAGGCTATGACCACAGCTATTGGTTCATCCAGAGCTTCATCGCCGACCATATCGCCCATCACGCGCGCAACCTGCTAGGCTGAGTCGAAGCTGTTCAGCACTGGGAGGATTCACATGAGGCACCGCATCCTCTGGCCGATTTCGCTTGCCTTGGCGTTGGCCTGCGGCTGGGCGGCATCGAGCATCGCCAACGCACCGGATGCCGCGCATCCGCCGCGTTTTCCGCAGCTGACGCTGGATCAGCTCAATGACGAGCAGCGGCCGCTCGGCGAGAAGATCATGAAGATCTCGAGCGTGGGCCTCGCCGGACCCTACAATCCGATGCTGCGCAGCCCGGTCATGGCGCAGCGCATGTATGATCTCTTGGATTATCTGCGCTGGAAGACCTCGGTGCCGACCCGCCTCAACGAGTTCGCCATCCTGATCCAGGCGCGGATCTGGCGCTCGCAAGTCGAATGGTATGCGCACTATCCGCTGGCGCTGAAGGCGGGCTTGAGCGAGCAGGTCGCGGCCGACCTCAAGGCCAACAAGCGGCCGACGGCGATGCAGCCGGACGAGGCGGCGATCTATGATTTCTGCATGGAGCTGTCGACCCAGCACAAGGTCTCGGACGAGAGTTTCGCCAAGGCGAAGGAAGTGCTGGGCGACCAGGGTGTCGTCGATCTCACGGCCTTGAGCGGCACCTATGTCGCGGTCGCCATGATCCTGAGTGCCGCCGAGGAAGGCGTGCCGCCTGGCAAGGAGCCGCCCTTCAAGCCGGACGAGCCTTGAAGTTCACTGTGCCGTCTTATAGACGAAATCCCCGTCGCGCGCCGGGCTCAGCAACTGCTCGCCGGGCCGTAGCAGGTAGAGCTGCATGCGGGTAAGCCCATAGCCGTTCTGGCTGATGTCGGCGAGCCCGGAGATCGCGCAGGACACACGAAGGCTGATGCGATATGCGCCTTTGCCAAGCTCGACGCCGCCGGATGCCGGATGAACCACGCCATCGAGAAAAAAGAGGTTCACCTTCGATCCGTCGATGATCGGGATCGGCTCGCCTTTCGGCGTGGTTCCCTTGAGCTCGACGATGCAATCCTCTTCTTTCTTTAGCTGTTCGATCTGAGGATTCTCCGGCTCGATCACGAAAGTATAGTGACCCGCCTTGGGCGCCAAGAAGAGCGACGTCGCGACAAAGATCTTGCCCGCATGATCGGGCGCGCCATTCGTCATCAAGCCCCGTAGAATATGCTCGTTCATCGCGAACCCGCCCGGCGATCCGATGAATGTGCCCTGGCGCGGCGCGCTCGGCGGCACGGTCCAGGCGGTGTCGTCGCCAATGACTGGGAATACATCGACGAACCAGCCCGGCTTATAGGATGGCGGAAGGCTGAGTTCCTTGAGATTATCGGTGGTCGATGGCGGCTGCGCCTGACCGAGCGGCAAGGCGGCTCCCGCTGCATCCTTGGGGTAGAGGATCTCGCTT
>CAVXLN010000020.1:0-191116 GCA_963762435.1 uncultured Alphaproteobacteria bacterium
CCTGTGCCTCGTCAACGCTGAGAGGCAGACAAAGTCCGCCCCGGAAGGGGGTGCCTTCCGGGGCGGAAAGTCAGTCAGACCGAGCGGCTACGGAAGAGCAAACACCGTCAGCACGCCGCCGAGCTGGGTGTAGTTGGACAAGGCCTTGTATGCCCCGACCGCGCCCAGCCCATCGGTATCGCCCGTGAGGCCCGCCGCCATGCCGATTCCGGCCCAGCCGCCAACGCCCGACAGGATGGCGATGTACTGCTTGCCACCATGCTCGTAGGTCGTCACGTTGCCGATGATCCCCGACGGGGTCTTGAACTTGTAGAGCTCCTTGCCGGTCTTCATGTCGACCGCCTTCAGATACCCTTCGAGCGTGCCGTAGAAGACAAGCCCGCCCGCCGTTGTCAAGGCGCCCGACCAGACTGAGAAGGGCTCCTTGTCAGACCATTTGATCTTGCCGGTACCGGCGTCCCACGCGATGAAATTGCCGAGATTGCTCTCGCCCTTCGGCGGGAACATCGACAGGGTGGCACCCACATAGGGCTGGCCCGCCGTGTAGCTCACCTTGAACGGCTCGTAATCCATGCAGACGTGGTTGGTCGGCACGTAGAAGAGCTTCGACTCCGGATCGAACGAGGAAGGCTGCTCATCCTTCGAGCCCAAGGCCGCCGGGCAGATCCCCTTGGTGTTGTGATCGGGACCACCGGCCTGCGTGCTGTATTCCTTCACCACCTCGGGCCGGCCCGTCGCCATGTCGACATGCGTCGCCCAGTTCACGGCCGGATCATACTTCTCGGCGACAAGGAGCGCGCCCGTCTCGCGATCGAGCGTGTAGCCGAAGCCGTTGCGGTCGAAATGAACGAGCGCCTTAGTCTCCTTCCCCTTCACGGGGATGTCGGCCAGGACCATCTCGTTGATGCCGTCATAATCCCACTCATCATGCGGCGTCATCTGATAGACCCACTTCGCGACACCCGTGTCCGGGTTGCGCGCGAAGATCGTCATCGACCATTTGTTGTCGCCCGGACGCTGCACCGGGTTCCACGTCGAGGGATTGCCCGAGCCGTAATAGATGAGGTTCAGCTTCGGGTCATAGGAATACCAGCCCCAGGTGGCACCACCGCCGGTCTTCCATTGATCGCCTTCCCAGGTCGAGAGCGACGAGTTCTTGCCGACGGGCTTGCCCAGGCTCGTCGTCTTGTCGTCGAACAGGATCTGATCGTCCGGACCCACCGAATAGGCCTTCCAGGCCAGGGACCCGTCCTTCAAATTATAAGCCGTCATCCGGCCCTGCACGCCGAACTCGCCGCCCGAGATGCCGACGAACACCTTGTCCTTCACGATCATCGGCGCCGACGTCATCGTCTCGCCCTTGGTCGCGTCGCCGTTTTTAACCTTCCAGACCTCCTTGCCGGTCTTGGCGTCCAGCGCCACGACCGTCGCATCGGCCTGATCGAGGATAATCTTGCCCTCGCCATAGGCCACACCGCGATTGACCGTGTCGCAGCACATCACCGGGATCACGTTCGGATCCTGTTTCGGCTCGTACTTCCACAGGATCCGGCCATTGTCGTTCAAATCGAGCGCGAACACCGTGTTCGGGAACGGCGCATGGACATACATCACGTCGCCGATGATCAGCGGGCCACCTTCATGGCCGCGCAGCACGCCGGTCGAGAAGGTCCAGACCGGCCGGAGCTCCTTCACATTCGCCGTCGTGATCTGGTTCAGCGAGCTGTGGCGGTGATTCGCATAATCGCCCGTCGGCATCACCCACTGCTTCGCATCTCCAGATAGTTTCTGAAGCTCCTCATTCCCCAACGCTGGAGAACACAACAATATCGCCGAACCGGCCAGTAGCGAAACGTCCCTCAGTTTCACGATATCCTCCCATCTTGTAACCGCTTGGTGCAGGCGATGTCGGACTGCGCGCGGCTCGGATTTGTCCCTGCAATCCACCTTTTGACAGGTTTCCGGGAAACTTTGACAGGTTTTCCGGGAACTTTTGGCAGATGCCGGGCACGATCGCGCGGCCCGGCAAATCGGTCAATGGTGGGCAGGTGGGCGGCTCTTCCGACTTTAGTGCTGTGCGGTCGAGACCCAGCCCGAACCGGCCCTGCCGAGGCCCTTGATGATTCTGTTTTTCGCATATTATATCAATATGATAGGTCTATCCTACAGGTCATGCTGCGGCGCAACCAAGGCAGGGAGGTCGGACCGGGTCGCCCTTGCACGGCGGTAGCCGGCATGGCGGAATGGCGTTACATCGATGCCGCCCACCGCCGCATCGACCGCGGTATCGGCTTGGGCACCTGATTCTTGGAGGATGAGTGAGATGGATGTACGCGCCGCTGTGGCCCTCGGGGCCGGCAAGCCCTTGAGCATCGAGACCGTTCAGCTCGACGGCCCGCGTGCCGGCGAGGTGATGGTCGAGATCAAGGCGACCGGCATTTGCCATACCGATAAGTTCACGCTATCCGGCGACGACCCCGAGGGTATGTTTCCAGCGATCCTCGGCCATGAGGGGGCCGGCATTGTCGTCGAGGTCGGGCCCGGCGTGACCTCGCTGAAGAAAGGCGATCACGTCATCCCGCTCTACACGCCCGAATGCCGTGAATGCGAGTACTGCCTCAGCCGCAAAACCAATCTGTGCCAGAAGATCCGCAGCACCCAGGGGCGCGGTGTGATGCCGGACGGCACCAGCCGGTTCTCGATGGGCGGCAAGCCGGTGCTGCATTATATGGGCTGCTCGACTTTCGCCAACTACACGGTGCTGCCCGAGATATCGCTCGCCAAGATCCGTGAGGACGCGCCGTTCGAGAAGGTCTGCTATATCGGCTGCGGCGTTACGACCGGCGTCGGTGCGGTGTTGTTCACGGCCAAGGTAGAAGTCGGCGCCAATGTCGTCGTATTCGGCCTGGGCGGCATCGGCCTCAACGTCATCCAGGGCGCCAAGATGGTCGGTGCCAACATGATCGTCGGCGTCGACATCAACCCGGCGCGCGAGGCGCTGGCGCGAAAATTCGGCATGACCCACTTCGTCAATCCGAAGGAGGTCAAGGGCGACATCGTCGGCCATCTGGTCGAGCTGACCAAAGGGGGGGCCGACTACAGCTTCGAATGCGTCGGCAACACCACGCTGATGCGGCAGGCGCTGGAATGCTGCCACAAGGGCTGGGGCATCTCGACCGTCATCGGCGTCGCAGGGGCAGGGCAGGAGATCTCGACTCGCCCGTTCCAGCTCGTCACCGGGCGGCATTGGCAGGGCTCGGCCTTCGGTGGCGCGCGCGGCCGGACGGACGTGCCGAAGATCGTCGACTGGTATATGGAGCATAAGATCAATATCGACGATCTGATCACCCACATTCTGCCGCTCGAGCGGATCAATGAGGGCTTCGATCTGATGGCCCGCGGCGAATCGATCCGCAGCGTGGTGGTGTACTGAGGAAAGCGGCGCTGAGCGGTTCGGCTATGTCCGGTCCTGGTGCGGCTTGTCCTTCTCGCAGCGCCAGCCGCTCAGTTGCCATCCCGGATGGTCAGCGACATATTGCAACGCCATGCGTTGTGCATTCATCATGCACGCCATACCGCTAAGCGGCTCCTCGAAAATCGGCCGCTGCTCGATGCACTGGCTCGAGTCGGTGGCAAGGCAAAATACCAGGACGAGTTCGATCATGGTGGCATCATGGGACGTTTAATTCCGATTCCGCGTATCTTACCGCTGCTCCTTCTGTCCAGCCTGTTCATCGACGCAGGCGTTGCGCGTGCGGCAGCGCCGGACAGCGATCTCGCCGACAAGCCTTTGAGCCCGGCCCAGATCGCACTCTTCGAGACGCCGCATCTGAAAACGATCGATCATCCGGAAGCGTTGCATTACAGCTTCGAGCGCATCGGCATAACACCACTCACCGATACGGTGACCGTCAAGATCGAGACGGTCCATCCCGACGGCACGAAACTCGTCGGCTTCGACTTCCTCACCGGCGACAATCACCAATTCTATCCGGCCGTCGACAATTTCTCCGGCAATCCGCTGCTCATGCTGTTTCTCGAGCATGATGTGCAGGAGATGAAGCAGCAGGTCGGTGTGGCCGCGGCATATCTCCGAGACCGGGTTCGTGCCGCCTTCGTCGATCAGGCGACGATGAGCGACACCACGATCGAGCTGAACGGCAAGAAGGTGCCGGCCAAGCTGATCACGCTGCGTCCGTTCGCGAAGGATACCCGTTTCGAGCATCTGCCGACGGTCCAAGGCAAGACTTACAGCTTCGTGCTGGCCGATGACGTGCCGGGCGAGATCCAGTCGCTCAAGACCGAGACGCCGGGCGATGAGGCGAGCCATCTGCCCGCCTGGTCCGAGGCGATCACCTTCACGGGAGCGGCACAATGATAAGAATGCCGGCAGGGCAGGAACTCGCCGCCGCCGCCCTTGCGGCCCTGCTGCTGGCGCCTGCGGCGCAGGCGCAGCAGGCGCATCACCCGAAATATGATTATCCGACGGCGGCACGCGCCGACTATGTCATCGGCTGCCTTGCGGCCAACGACTTCAAGCGCGAGTTCCTCGACAAATGCGCCTGCGGGATCGACACGATCGCCGATCTTCTGCCCTATGACGATTATGAGAAGGCGAACACGATCCTCAGCATGCAGCAGGGTGGTCTCGGCCAGCGCGGCGCTCTTTTCCGCGACACGCCGATCGCGAAGGACGAGACCCAGAAGCTGCGGCGCGCCCAGGCTGAGGTGAATCTCCGCTGTAGCTGAGCCTTGCTCAGGCGCCTTTCGCCGGCTGATCGAAGCTGCGCTTGAACACGGCGTTGGTGCTGTCGTGCATCTCGACATCGAGCGGTGCTGTTCCCTGCGGCACATAGCCGAAGGTGATGGCCGGATCCTCGCTCAACGAAATGTCTGATTCGAGATCGAAGATCAGCACGCCCTTTTCGCTGACCTTGATGTCCTGGACGAACCGGGCCGGCGTGTAATTGCGCGTCACCTGGTCCATCTGCATCCCGTTATAGTTGGGATGGCTGATCAGCAGTTCGGCCTCGCTGCGGCCGGCCGGCGCATCGGCGACCGGCTTCAGCTTCATCTGGCCAAGCCGGGCCAACGCCTGCTGTGTGTTGCTGGAGCCCGGCGCCGAGCAGCCGCCCGCGGCCTTGATGAATGTTGCGGTCGCGAACAGCTTGCCGTCCTCGGTTTCGACGACGGCGTGCAGCAGCGTGTAGGAATCGACGCGGATGCGCGTCTTGATCTCGCGCGGATCGGCCGCTGGGCCGAAATGGAAGGTGCCGGCGAGCGGCGATGGATTGTCGTCGATGAGAAGATAGAGTGCCCGGACCTTGGCAATCTCGGGCGACCCTTCGGCCAGCGTGATCGTCACTGGCACCAGCGCCGCATCGAGCGCCCGCGGGGGTGCTTCGAGCGTGATGAGACCGGTGCCGGGCTGTACCTGCCGGTCGCCGAACATGGTGTGCTGCAATTCCTGCCAGCGTGCGGCGCGTGCGGCATCATCCTCTTCCGCGCGGACCGGCAGGATGATCGCCGAGGCGAGCGCCAGCGCCGAGATCAGCGTCCTCATAGCCCTCCTCCTATTCTTCCCATTCGAGTTCCTTGAAGGCGACGGTCACGTTGTGGCCGTTATAATCGTCGAAAAGCTGCCATTTGTCCCGCTCGCCGAGTCCGACCGTGCGCACAGCAGTCTCGATATCGCCATTCTTGGCGAGGAGTGCGCGGATCTCGCGATCGAGCAGACCCAGATAACGCTCCTCATCGGCAGCACCCGTCGGCCAGGCGACCGAAGGCGGGCCATGGCCGGGCACCGCGCGAACCGCTGGCATGGCTTCGAGCGTCTTCAAGAGCTTGAGCCAGCCCGACAGGCTGCTATCGAGCGACGGCACGCGATCGACGAACAGCAGGTCGCCGGCCCAGAGCGTCTTGGTTCCCGGGTCATAGATCGCCAGGTCATTGTCGGTATGTGCCGTCGGCTCGGCCATGAGCTCGAGGCGCCGGCCGCCGAGATCGATCTCGCCTTTGTCCTCGACCAGCAGGCTCGGCACGACATAATCACCGGCCGCCTCGACCCCTAGGAGCTTCGCCAGCTCGTCGCGGTAATAGGCGCCGCGTGCGGCGAGCTCGCCCGGCAGATTGGCATGGCCGACAAAGGTCGGATGATCGGCCGTGAAGGCGGTGCCGCCGAAAATGTGGTCTGGATGGCCGTGGGTCATGATCACGTAGCGGATCGGCTTCGCCGTCCTGGCGGCGATCGTCGCGCGCAGCCGGTCGCCGTCGATCCGGCTGCCGCCCGGATCGATCACGGCGACGGCGTCACGCCCGACGACAAAGCCGATATTGGCGATTCCGTCTGCATTGGCCTTGGTTGCGTCCTCATGGACGCCCTGGCGAACGAAAATGCCGGGCGCCACTTCCGTGACCTCGAAGGGAGCCGCCGCTTGGGCGTGGACGGCAAGAAGACACAGGACCGCGATCGGAGCGATCAGCGGCCGTACCCTCATTCGACCAGCACCGGCGCACCGCCGATCCGGCGATAGACGAACTCTGACGGCATGTCGCCCCGGGCCGCGACCGCCTCGGCCATCACACCATGATCGGGCGACAGCGCGCAGGCCGGATCGGTCCGCCCGGCATCGCCGGTCAGCGCGAAGGCCTGGCATCGGCACCCGCCCCAATCGAGCTCACGCCGGTCGCAGCTCTGGCACGGCTCCGGCATCCAATCGGTGCCGCGATAGCGCCGGAACGCCTCTGCATGGTTCCAGATGTCGGCAAGCGAAGTCTCGCGAACCGATGGGAAATCGAAGCCCGGCAGGCTTTCGGCGGCGTGGCAGGGGAGCGCCTTGCCGATCGGAGTCACATTGATGAAGCGCCGGCCCCAGCCGCCCATGCAGGCCTTGGGACGAGCGGCATAGTAATCGGGCACGACATAGTCGATCACCATGCGCCCCTTGAGCCGGATCCGCGCCGCCTCGACCTCGGCGGTCGCCGCTTCGAGCTGCGCGCGGCTGGGCAGCAGGGCCGCTCGATTGACCAAGCCCCAGCCATAATATTGCACATGGGCGACCTCGATCCGCTGCGCGCCCAGCTCGAGCCCGAGCTCGATCATCTTCGGCAGATTATGGAGATTCTGCCGATGCACGACGAAATTGACCGTCAGCGGCATGCCGATCTGCTTCACCAGCGCTGCGGTCGCAAGTTTGCGGACCTGGGCACCCGGCATGCCGCCGATACGCTCGGCACTTTCGGTCTCGACATCCTGGAAGCTCAGCTGGACATGATCGAGCCCAGCCTCGGCCAGCGTTTCCAGGAGGCGCCGGTCGAGCAGCACGCCCGAAGTAATGAGGTTGCTGTAGAGGCCCGCTTCCGCGACGCGGCGGGTGAGCGCGGGCAGATCCTTGCGCACGGTCGGTTCGCCGCCGGAAAAATGCACCTGCAGGATGCCGAGCTTCGCCGCTTCCTCGAACACGCGCAGCCAGGTCGCGGTATCGAGCTCGTTGCTCGTGCGCTCGAGCTCCAGCGGATTGGAGCAATAGGGGCACTGCAGCGGGCAGCGATGGGTCAGCTCGGCCAGGAGCCCCAAGGGCGGATCGGGCAGGCTCATAGCGTTACGGCTCCCTTCTCGGCCAGATCCTGCAACATGGCGCCGACATCGGTCGCGATGAGATCGCGCGGTGCCGAAAACCGTTCGGCCAGCACATCGATGATAGCGCCCAGGTCGCGCTTGCCGTCGACCAGCTTCAGAATTTCGACCGCTTGCTCGTCCGGCAGGAACAGCCGTTCCGGCGCCAGCACGACCCAGGCGTTGCGGATCTCGTCATAGCGAAACCGCACGCCGCGGGGGAAAGCTGGGACGGCGGTCTCGTTCATCGGCCGGCTGTCCGCTTCATCTCGTCCGGTACGAAGCAGCCGGGCGGGATCATGCCTGGCTCGACATAGGCGAAATAGAGCGCATCGAGCTGGGCCCAGAGGATGTCGCACTTGGTCTTGAGTGCTGCGAGAGCCGCCTGCTGCTGCTCGACCGTTTGCGCATGCTCGCGCACATAGGCCAATGCGAAATCGGAATCGCGCGGCGCCTGGGTCAGCCGCGGCGTGAAATAGGCGAGCGTTTCCTCGGTGACGAAATCGTAATTCGCCAGCATGCCGGAAACGCGCTCGGCGATGATGGTCGGCGAGAAGAGCTCGGTCAGTGACGAGCCGATCGCCTCGAGCACGCTGCGGTCGCGGACGAGCGCCACATAGGCGTCGACGGCGAAGCGCGTGCCGGGCAGCAGGCCGTCGGTCGAGGCGACATAGGCGGGATCGAGCCCGACGCCCTCGCACAGCTTCAGCCAGCGCTCGACGCCGCCGATCTTGCCTTCGCTGCCATCATGATCCTCGAGCCGGTGCCGCCAGGCGCGGCGCAGCTCGGTCGTGGGCAGGCGGGCGAGCAGCGTCGCGTCCTTCGCCGGAATCCGGCACTGATAGTAGTAGCGGTTGAGCGCCCAAGCTTGGACCTGGCCACGCGACAGCTGGCCGCCATGCAGCTTCTTATGGAACGGATGCAGGATGTGATAGCGCTCGGCACCGATGGCGCGCAGGGCTGCTTCCAGCTGGTCAGGCGATAGGGGGCGATCCGTCATAGCCTCACTTCCATGCCATCGAAGGCGACATCCCACCCGGCCGCCGCGACGGCCGCGCGCTCGGGCGAGTCATCGAGCAGGATGGGATTCGAATTATTGATATGAATGAAGATCCGGCGCTTCACGCCGAGCTGATCGAAGGCGGCGATGACCCCGTCCGGTCCCGACACGCTCATATGGCCCATCCGCCGCCCGGTCTTGCGGCCGAGGCCGGCGCGGATCATCTCGTCATCGTCATAGAGCGTGCCGTCGAAGAAGACGAGATCGGCTCCGCGCAGCCGGTCCTTGAGCGCCGGCGTCACGGCGGCACAGCCTGGAATGAAGAAGAGGGTGCGCGCGCCGTTCGTGACTGCGACGCCGACCGTGTCTTCGCCTTCGACGATCGGCGGCGTGTCTGACTCCTCCAGATAGAGCGGCACCTTGCCGGGTACGCTGAAACATTCGATCTCGAGGCCGCTCGGTGTCCCGTCCGGCAGCTCGAGCGCCACTTTGGCGCCAAGCGCGATCCGGCGGCGCGCCACGACATCGCGCGCCAGCACCTCGAAGATCGGATTGGCGTCGAGCACGTCATGAATGCGCCCGGTCGCATAGATCGAGAATTTCTGGCGCTCGCGCAGCGTCAAGAGGCCAGTGATCGCGTCGACATCGCCGCCGGTCAGGACCACGCCGGCAACGGGCGAGGAGCGCAGGCCTTCGAAGGGCTGAAGGAAGGGCGTTGCCTCGATCTGCTGGCGCAGGTCAGGTGCCGCGTTGAGAAGGAACCACGCCTTGCCGTCGCCGCTCACCGCCAGGGACGCTTGCGTCCGGGGCCGCGCCGCGCGGTCGCCGCTGCGCGCGCGACGGCAGGCTGCCGCATTGGAGTTCCATTGCGGAAAGGCGCCACCCGCTGCGGCGCCAAGAACCACTGCATGCATAAGGGGGCCTCGCCACCGCGAGCCTCGCTCGCGATGACGAGTCCTTTCTCACTTAGATCTCAGCGCAAGCGTAGCAGTTGATCTCTGCACCGAGCGCGACTTCGATGATCTTGGGAGTCTTCCAAGCCATTTTCTGTCCTCCACAATGACGGCACCATACCGATTCCGTCCAAGTAATTTATAACCATTCCAATCTAGGTCGGTCAACCCCGGACTGGCCGAGGTGACCAGTTTCCATGGCGGAAATCCTAGATTTACCTCGATCAATAGTTCTATAGAGCTAGTCGGATTGGCACAACACTGAAGGCGAAACCCGCCTGCAACCAAATGGTTGCAGGCGGGTTGCCGGTTCAGAAGAAGGCGATGGCGCCGGCCGCGACGGTATCTTCTTCCGCCTGGTTGCCGTTGTGCGCGGTCGCCGTCGTGTGCGTATATTCGCCGACCAGATTGACCCAGCTGGTCAGGTGATACTTGATCCCGAACGCATAGGACTCGTTGTCCTTGACCAATGTCGGGTTGAACTCTCCCGAGGCAAGGTCGAGATGGCTCAGGCCGTAGCTGCCGGAGAAGGTGAGCTTGTCGAAGAAGGTGTAGCTCACCTGGCCGATATAGCCGTCGGAATTGCGCAGCTGGCCGGTCGGGCTGACCGCGTCGAAGAACAGGCCGGTGGTGCCGAGGCCCCAGCCGAGATAGCCGTAGCCCATGATGTCCAAGGCACCGATATCGACCTTGGTGCCGAAATCCCAACCCGTGCCCTGGACGCTCTTGCCGCCGGGCAGCGCGTCGGTGCCGCCGGCGCTCTGCAGATCCTGGGTCACCACATTGGTCCAGAACTGCGCCTTGACCAGACTGCTCGGCGGCAGCGGCAGCGAATAGGCCAGTTTCGCCTGGATCTGCGGCGAGTCGTTGGCGGACAACGTGCCCGAGTCACCCGAGAAGTTGAAGGCTTGGAGCGGCGTGAAGATACCGACCGAGCCCTGGAACCCCGCGAATTTCGGCGAGGTATAAGTGATCTGCGGAATGAAGTCGGTATAGACATACCCCAAGCCGATGCGGCCGAGCGAGGTGTTGCTGGGCGCTATGTTGCCGCCGGTCGAACCCACGCCGAACAGCGTGAAATCGTTGAGGATCGCCTCCTGGCCGAACAGGCCGATATCGCGGCCGACCTTGATGGTGCCGAGCTGCGGCGTGCCGACCGTGATGTATTGCTGGCGGAAGTCGATGCCGCTGGTACCGAGCGCGCGCGCAACACCGGCTCCATTCGCGCCGCCCACGCCCGATGAGCTGTTCAGGCCGGGATACAGGCCGAAATGCACGGCGATGTCGTAGCCTTCCTGCTGGGTCTTGAGCTCGACCGCAAAGTTGCCGGGGAGCAGGCCGTTGCGGACCGACGAATTCCCGCTCGAGCCGACCGTCGCGAGACCGCCATCCACGACCTTGTTCGGGCCGGGGCTGTCCGGGCTGTCATGGACGTAGAAGCCGTTGACCTCGCCGGATAGCGTCACATCGACCGGGCCGACATGGACGCCGACGCCCTTGTCCATCATCCGCACGAAGCTCTGATCGCCCTGCGGCGGAAAGCTGGCTTGGGCTGGTGCGGCCGCAGGTGCGGGTGGCGGGGCCGCCGACTCCTGGGCCTTCTCGGCCTTCAGCTGATCATAGTCCTGCTTGGTCAACGCCCCCTTGGCCAACAGCTTGTCCAGCAGATTGTCCATGGCATCCGCCCAGGCCGGCGCCGCGGCCATGAGGGCATATCCGGAAATTGCTGCTGCAAGATAGAATCGTGACGTTCCGCCGAGCGCCATGTCCTTTATCCTCCCTGCTTTATTATGCTAGTCCCGGCACAACAGGACTGCCTCGCGTCCATGATTACGGCGCGACAAGTTTGGTCATGACTTGGCCGGACTCTCACCAATCCGACCTTATAGTGATCACTAAAGATGCTCGGTCGGAATCGCGCAATAGCACTAAAGGACTGTTGCAGCATTGCCGCGATCTGCCGAGCCTGTAGCGGCTACCTGGAGTACTCGCAGTGCGATTTGGTGCGGATGCGAAGGACCACTGAGGCGATCGGCGTTGAACCGCTGAAACTCAACGGTCTATAGTCCCGATCAAAGCCGGGCCGCACTTCCGACTGCGGGAGACGCCGAGCCGAAGAATGCTCGACCGCGCAAGAGACAGGTCGGTCGAGGGAGGCGGCCTGATGCCGAAGATGCAATTGCGCCGGGGAGGCTCCGATCATCCGGAGCCGCGGGCGGCCATGGCGGAGCTCCGCGCGCAGATCGGCGCCGGCGAGGGCATCGCTTTCGTGTTGATCTTTGCCTCGCCGGACTATGATCGGGAGGCGCTCGGCCACGCCATCGCAGAGGAATTTGCCGGCACGACCGTCTATGGCTGCACGACGGCGGGCGAGATCACGCCGTTCGGCTATATCAGCGGCGGCCTCTCCGGCGTTAGCTTCCCGTGTGATGATTTCGCCGTGGTGGCGGGCCTGTTCGAGGAGCTCCAGGCCTTCGAGATCGGGGCCACGATGGAGAAGACGCGGCAATTGATGGCCGAGCGCGACACGCTCATGGCCTATGGCGGAAACGGGTTCGCTGGCTCTTTCGGGCTCCTTCTGATCGACGGCCTCTCCGTGCGTGAGGAGCAACTAGTCAGTGCTGTGGGCAATACGCTCGCCGGCACGCCGCTGGTCGGCGGCTCGGCGGGAGATGGGCTCGATTTCAAGCAGAGCTTCGTCTTCTTCCGCGACCGCTTCGTCACCGATGCGGCTTTGCTGCTGCTGATCTCGACTCGGCGGCGCTTCTCCGTCTTCAAGACCGAGCATTTCGTGCCGACCGACGAGAAGATGATCGTGACTGGCGCTGATCTCGAGCATCGCCGCGTGTTCGAGATCAATGCCGAGCCCGCGGCGCTCGAATATGCCCGCCTGGTCGGGCTTACCGACGAGATCCTGTCGCCCAAGATCTTCGCAGCCCATCCGGTCGTCGTCCGGGTCGGCGGCCAATACCATGTGCGCGCCATCCAGAAGGTCAATCCGGACAACAGCCTGACTTTCCTCTGCGCGATCGATGAGGGCTTGGTGCTGACGCTGGCGGAGGGCGTCGATCTCATTCAGAATCTCAAGGAGCTGTTCGGCCGGCTGGAACGTGATGTCGGCCCGCCCGATGTCATCCTTGGCTGTGATTGCGTGCTGCGCAACATCGAGCTCGAGCAGCGGCAATTGAAACGGGCCGTCTCGTCGCTGTTCGTCGAGCACCGGGTCGTCGGGTTTTGCACCTATGGCGAGCAATATATGTCGATGCATGTGAACCAGACCTTCACCGGCGTCGCGATTGGAGCGTCATGAAGCTCTTGCGCCACCCGCCGCAACCAGGCGCTACCTCCGGGGGAGACCCGGCGATCCGGATCGCCGAGCTCGAGGCGCAGGTCGAGAAGCTCACACGCATCAAGCACGCGCTGGTCGATCGGGTCGAGCGCAGCATGGATGGCCAAGGCTCCGCCTTCTCGCTGTTTCAGACGGCGATCGTGCTCGAGGCGCAGATCAGGGCGCGCACGCTGGCGCTCGAGCAGACACTGTCCGATCTCGAGCGCTCCTATCACGAGGCGGCAAAGGCGCGCGAGCAGGCGGAGACGGCCCGGCTCCGGCTGTTCGCCGCGATCGAATCGGTGAGCGAAGGCTTCGTGCTGTTCGATGCCCAGGATCGGCTGGCGCTGTTCAATCAGCGCTACCTGACCTTCTGGCCCGGCATGGCCGACGAGATCCATGCCGGCATGTCCTTTTCCGAGATGGTTCATCTGGCCGTCCAGCACAAAGGCGTGCTCGACGCGTATCGCGATCCCGAAGGCTGGATCCGGCGCCGCCTGCGCCAGCATGCCGAATGCGCGGGGCCGACCGTGCACGCGCTCAGCGACGGGCGCTGGATGCAGATCAACGAGAAGCGCACCGGCGATGGCGGCATCGTCGGCATCTATGCCGACATCACCAACCTCAAGCGCCGCGAGACGCTGCAATGGGAGGCGGCCCTCGCCAAGAAATCGAACCTGCTGCAGGCGACGCTCAATTCGATCTATCAGGGGGTCGCGGTCTATGACACGCACCTGGCCCTCGTCGCCTGGAACAACGAGTTCGTCCGGCTGCTCGATCTGCCGCCGCGCTGCATCCGGCGCAGCGCCACTTTTGCCGATCTGCGCCGCTTCGATGAATCGCTCGGACCGGAGGGCATCGCCAATCCCGAGTTCCTGACTCCGCACAATAGCCGCGAGCCGTTGAAATTCGAGCAAGCCTGGCACAATGGCCGGATGCTCGATATCGAACGCAATCCGATGCCGGATGGCGGCTTCGTGCTGACTTTCACCGACATCTCGCAGCGTAAACGCAATGAGGAGGCGCTGCGCGACGGCGAGCGGCGCATCCGGCTCGTCACCGATGCGATGCCGGCCTTGATCGCCTATGTCGATGCCGAGGAGCGCTATCAGTTCGTCAACGAGCCTTATCGGCAATGGGTGGCCCGTCCCGATCTCGAGATCCTCGGCCGGCGCATGAGCGCCGTGCTGCCGGCGGAATTCTACGAGCGCTGCCGGCTCTATGCGGCACGTGCGCTCAGCGGTGAAGGCGTTGCCTTCGAGACGGAGCTCACGCCGCAAAAGGTCGAGCCGACCCGCTATGCGCAGGTTACCTTCCTGCCCCATATCGGCGATGACGAGGGGATCCTGGGTTTCTTCGCGCTGATGCAGGATGTGACGGAACGGCGCCGGGCCGATGCCGCCATCAAGGAAGCGAACGAGACGCTCGAACGGCGGGTCGACGAGCGGACGGCGGCCCTGCGCCGGCTCAATGGCCAGCTCCATCAGGAGATCTCGGAGCGGCGCGAGATCGAGAAGGCGCTGCAGATCGCGAAGAGTCAGGCCGAGCAGGCCAATCTCAGCAAGACGCGCTTCCTCGCGGCCGCCAGCCACGATCTGCTGCAGCCCTTGAACTCGGCGCGGCTCTTCGTCTCGGCCCTCGCCGAGCTGCCGCATTCCCGGCAGATCCGCGGGCTCATCGACAATGTCGACGTGTCCCTGAGTTCGGTCGAGGATCTGCTCGGCACGCTGCTCGATATCTCGAAGCTCGATGCCGGTGCGGTCTCGCCCGAGATCGTCGATTTTCCAATCAGCTCGCTCCTCGGCTCGCTTACAACCGAGCATATGGTGCTGGCGCGCGATCGCGGGCTCACCTTGAGGCTTGTCGGATCGAGCGCCGTCGTGCGCAGCGACCTCCTGCTGCTGCGCCGGATCGTGCAGAATTTCCTCAGCAACGCCATTCGCTATACCCGCAAAGGCCGCGTGCTGCTGGGATGCCGTCGAGTCGGCGACCATATCCGGATCGAGATCTGGGACACGGGGCCTGGCATCCCGCCCGACCAGATTCACGCCATCTTCGAGGAATTCCACCGGCTCCAGAAGGAAGGCGGGCCGGGCGATCGCGGCATCGGCCTCGGCCTTGCGATCGTCAAACGCGCCGCCAAGATGCTCGATCTGCCGATCGGGGCGCGCTCAGTCGTGGGCGCGGGCTCGGTCTTCTCGGTGACCGTACCGCGCGGCACCCGCCCGCTTTCGACCGCGAGTGCTGCCCGTTCGGACGGGGCGTTGCGGCAATTGCGCGGAGCTTCGGTTCTGGTGCTCGACGATCAGCCGAGCGTGCTGGCCGGCATGGAAGCGCTGCTGCGGGGCTGGGGCTGCACAGTGGCGACGGCGGGCACTGGCGACGAGGCGCTTGACCGGCTGACGCAAGGGCCGCGGCCGCCCGACGTCGTCATCGCCGATTTCCATCTCGAAGGCGGCAATACGGGCGTGCAGGAGATCGGGCGAATCCGGCAGGCCGCCGGCCAGGCGATTCCCGGCATCATCATCACGGCCGATCACAACCCAAAGACCCAGGCGCTGGTCAAGCAACAGGGCTTCTGGCTTCTGCGCAAGCCGGTGAAGCCCGCTCAGCTCCGCTCACTGCTATCGAGCGTGCTGGCCTGAAACAGGTGTCTCAGGCCTCGCGCACATCCACGAAATTATCGAGATGCAGGCGGCCCGCCATGACCACAGCCTGGGTCCGGCTATAGACCTTGAGCTTGTGCAGGATGCCCGAGACATGGGCCTTGACCGTGGTCTCGGCGATATCGAGCTCGTAGGCGATTTCCTTGTTGAGTTTGCCGGTGCCGAGCAGCTGCAGCACGCGTCGCTGCTGCGGCGTCAGCGTCAGCACGCGCTGGGCGAAGTCCGGATCGATCTCAACCGCGGGCGGCGCCAAGCCAAGATGGGGAGGCATATAGATCTCGCCGCTGGCGACGAGATTGAGCGCCGTCACGATCTCGTGCCGTGGCGTCGATTTCGGGATGAAGCCCAAGGCACCGAGCGCCAGAGCCTCGCTGACAAGACGCGGATCCTCGAGTGCCGAAATGACAACGACGGGTGTGGCCGGGAAGCGCGTCCGCACGGTAATGAGCCCCTCGAACCCGTCGACGCCCGGCATCCGGAGATCGAGCAGCAGGAGGTCGGCGTCGCCATTCTGCTCAAGCTGCTCCATCAGCTCGCCGAGTGTGGCGCTTTCGAGGATTTCCGTGGTTCCAAAGGCGGTGGTGATGGCGAGAGCCAAGGCACCGCGGATCATAGGGTGGTCGTCGGCGATGATGATCTTTTTCATTACCGTCGCTTTGCACGGTTTATCCCGCGGGTCATGCTAGTCGATCTCCAGGCCGCTCGCCAGGGCAATGATTTCCTTCGACAAGTGCGGTCTGGGGGCAGAATCCAGGCCGAATCGGCAGGCGCCGGACGACATGGCTGCCGGCTCGATATTCTGGTGCAATATCAATATATTGATTGAATTTTGGGCGATCCGGAGATCGCTAGTACCAAAGTACAATTGGCCTCAGGTCGAGCAGCTCAGAAGATGATGCCAAGCAATACAAGAGGAGCGCGCTATGCTTTGGAAAACCCCCAGGTTCGTGGAAATCGCGCTCGGCGCGGAAATCAATTGTTATGCTTGCGCGGAATTGAAGTAGAGCGACTCGGCCGCGCTTGGCGCGCATGATCGCATAGGCCACGGAGTTGCGGGGGCGACCGGCCGCTTCATCGCGTGGGATGCCGGTACCGGCAAGATCAAATGGTCTGACAAGGAGCCCTTCTCGGTCTGGTCGGGCGCCTTGACGACGGCGGATGGGCTTGTCTTCTACGGCACGCTCGAAGGGTATCTCAAGGCGGTCGACATGAAGACCGGCAAGGAGCTCTACCGGTTCAAGACGCCGTCTGGGATCATCGGCAACGTGACGACCCGCGAGCATGGCGGCGGGTCTCACGGGCGATACCGGTGGGCTGGAGGCGGTCGGGGCGTACAAGGCCTTGTCCAACGACACCCAACTCGGTGGCGTACTGACGGTGTTTGCTCTTCCCTCCCCCTGACCGCTCGGTCCGCCTAACTTTCCGCCCCGGAAGGCACCCCCTTCCGGGGCGGACTTTGTCTGCCTCTCAGCGTTGACGAGGCACAGGATGTAATGGAGCTAAGATCAATGTCGAAACACCCGCTCGCCATCCTCCTCGCGATGGCGATGCTCGGCCAGTTCGGTTCCGCTTATGCTGCGGACCCGCCGGCCTATACGGTCGAGAATGGCCGGGTCGATAAGGGCACGTTCAACGGCTACCGCCGCTATGGCGAATCCTGCTTGCGCTGCCATGGTCCCGACGGGGCAGGATCCTCCTACGCCCCAGACCTCACCCAGTCGCTCCAAACCATGACCAAGGAGCAGTTCGAGGAAATCGTCATCAACGGCCGCAAGAACGTCAACCAGGCCAACTCCAACGTCATGCCGTCCTTCGGCACGACCGAGGATGTCGTCGAATATCTCGACGATATCTACGGCTATCTCAAAGGCAGATCAGACGGCAAAATCCCCAGAGGCAGACCCAAGAGAATCGGCGAGGACGACGATTGAAGATCCGATACATGCTCGCGGCGGCGCTCCTGCTGCTGCCGCTCTCCGCTCAGAACACCGAGGCGCAGACGACCGAGCTCATCTCCCGCAATGAGCTCAGAGTGTGCGCCGACCCGAACGATCTGCCCTTCTCGAACAAGCAGAAGGAGGGTTTCGAGAACAAGATCGCAGCGATCCTCGGCAAGGATCTCAACCTGCCGGTCAGCTATGTCTGGTTTCCGCAGGTCATCGGCTTCGTGCGCAACACGTTGCGCGCCCGCCAGTGCGATCTGGTGATCGGCGCCTTGTCCGGCGACGATTCGATGGAGGACACCAACCCCTACTACCACACCGCCTATATGATCGTGACGCGCCAGGATGCCGGCATCAGCGCGCGGTCGCTGGCCGATCCGGTCTTTGCCGACAAGCGGATCGGCGTGGTGGCCGCGACGCCGCCGACCGATCTTCTGCTCAAGCACGGGCTGATGCCGCATGTGACCTCCTATTCGCTGGCGGTCGATACGCGCTACGAATCGCCGCCGCGTGCGATGCTGCAGGATCTCGTCGACGGCAAGATCGACGTGGCGCTCGTCTGGGGTCCCTTCGCCGGTTATTACATCAAGAAGGACCAGCTGCCGCTCGAGACGGCCCTGCTCGACAATGAGAACGAGGCCACTCGGCTCGATTACCGTATCACCATGGGCGTGCGGGCCAACGAGCCGGAATGGCGCCGTCGGATCAATCAGGCGATCACGCGGCATCAGGCGGAGATCACCGCGATCCTGCAGGATTATGGTGTTCCCTTGCTCGACGAGCAGAATCGCCCGATTCCGGGTCCCCCATGAGGCGAGGGGCGGGGCTGGCCGTGATCGGCCTTATCTGGGGCGTCGCCGCTGCGGCCGGCGTGCCTGAGCCCGAGGGCTATCGGCTCGATGGCTACAAGGCGCCGGTGCCGGATGGAGTCGCGGGCGGCAAAGCGCTTCATACCGACGATGTCAAGGCGCTGATCGACGCCAAGGGCGACGGGGGCGGCGTCGTGCTGATCGACGTGCTGCCGGCACCGCGCCGGCCCGAAGGGATGCGGCCGGACGCGCCCTGGATGCCGTTGCCGCGGCGCGACCTGCCGGGCAGCCTGTGGTTGCCCGATGTCGGCCGAGGTGCGATAAGTTCGGAACTTGATCAATGGTTTCAGGAGGAACTCAAGCGGTCGAGCGGGGGCGACAAGGGGAAACCGATCATATTCTACTGCTTGTCCCAATGCTGGATGAGTTGGAACGCGGCAAAGCGCGCCATTTCCTATGGCTATCGAGATGTCGTCTGGTATCCGGACGGCACCGACGGCTGGGCAGCGGCGGGACTGCCGCTTGTGGTAGCAACGCCTGAGCCGCAGGAGCCGACATCACAGGCACCGAATTCACCGGAAAATCGCAAATGAAGGGAAGATCACGATGAAGCGCGCTGTATTGAGCTCGGTCGCCATCCTGGCCGTCACGGCCTTTGCCACGCCGGCCCTGGCCGCCGGCGACGCCACTGCGGGCGAGGCGATCTTCAAGTCGAAATGCTCTGTCTGCCATTCGCCGGAAGCCGGCACCAACAAGGTCGGCCCCAGCCTGCACGGCGTCGTCGGGCGCCATTCCGGCAGTATCGAGGATTACAACTACTCGCCGGCCATGAAGGGTTTCGACAAGGTCTGGACCGAGGATCAGCTGAATATCTACCTGACCAATCCGCGCGGCGTCGTGGTCGGCACCAAGATGGTGTTTCCGGGACTGAAGGATGACACTGATCGCGCGAATCTGATCGCTTATCTTGCAACCTTGAAATAAGGGCTAGGCCCGGGACTGCCGAAATAGTTGTCCCGGGCCGAGAAGACGGTAAAATCGCCCCTGATACTCGCCCGGCCGCGGCCGGCCAGCAGCGTGCAGAGCGCATTTCCGGAGGAAGCCATGGAATACAAAGCCTCGACCGCCGAGAAATTTAAGGCCTTGATCCGGATTGCCAAGCCGGATGCGCAAATACCAATTGCCTGGGCAATCGGCCATGCGGGCAAGGATGAAGATCCGGTGCTGTTTGTAATCCGCGGCAAGCCGGGTAACGCCGAGAAGGGCCTCAAGAAGGAAGCCAAGACCAAGGACGGCAAGAGCGAGAAGGTAACGCTGATTAATTTGGGTCTGCTGCACTACAAGGAAGGCGAGATCATTCTTAATTGCCGCAAGGCGCCTTCGACCAAGATCAAGACCAATTTCATCGAATATTTCGACAAGTGCAAGAACTCGACGCTGAGCCGGCACATCACGCTCGTGCCGCCGGGCGAATGGAAAGATGATGCGACGGACGACGAAGCGCTTGGCGACGACGAGGGCGAGGTGTCGGAGTCCGAGGGCGGTGAGTCGCAGCCGACCGAGCAGGAAGAGCCTGCCCAGATCGATCTGGCGGAGCTTCAGGCAAGGCAGCAGAAACTTGCCGATTTCCTGCGGCTCGCTGCCGCCAATATCAAGGCCCATCCCGAGCTCCTTCCGGTCGTCAAGGAGGCCGCGCAGAAATCCGCTGACGCCAAGACGGCGCTCGGCAAGGAGGATGGCCCGGGTGCCGAAACGCTGATCGTCGAGGCCGAAGCGCTGGTCCAGCAGCTCGCGAAGGCGGCACCGCCGCCGCCGCCGGGTGGCCAGCAGGAACAGGTGCCCCCGGAAGCACCGCCGGAGCAGCCGGCCAGCGGCGGCGCGCTCAAGGCCTATATCGACCAGCAAGTCGCCGAGCTGATAGCACTTGCCCAGAAGCAGCATGCGCTGGTCGGCGGCGACACTGGGGAGAAGAAGCCGGATTACACCATCTTCAGCCGTGCCCTGTCGCGCCATTTGCCGGCGAACGCCCCGGATCCGGGCATGGGGGGCAAGGGGGCGGTCGATACCGATGTCGCCCGGTTGAAGCTGATGATTGCCGACGGCGAGAAGCTCGAGCAGCTGCTTGGCCTGAAGTCGGCCGAAAAGGACTATAAGGCGCCCACAGCCAAGGTTTGGGCCGATGCGCGCAAGGCCGCGATGACCAAAATGGACGCGCTGAAGCAGCAGATCAAGGCGGACTTCGGGCAGGATGCGGCCAAGATCGACGAGGGCTTCAAGCCGATCGACGGCTTCTTCACCACGCTCGACAACAAGCTCGCCGACGAACTCGAGACGTTGCAGAAAGCGACCGAGGCCGCGAAGAAGGAAGAATCTCAAAAGAAGGCGCGCAAGCTGGTCGACAGCTATCGCAGCGAGCTCGAACTCCCGCAGCGCGTTCTTGCAGGAAATCGAAACGAACCCGTGGGGGATCTCCCCCAACGTGGTCGGATCCTTCACCCGCGTGCTCGACGCGATCAGCAAGCAGCTGCCGAGCTGATCTGATTCAAATGCGCGGAGCACGTCGCTCGCGCTGAAACAAGCCTCGACGGCATCGCCGCCGGGGCTTTTTTCGCTACTTGACGGCTTCGAAGAAGCTGAAGCTGGTGGTCGCCTGGGCGCCGCTGCGGGCGAGAGCGGCCTGCACCATCTTAAGGTAGGGCCCAATCTCCTCGGTCTGCGATTCCTGCTTCTCGAACAACGGCGTTGGCGAGAACAGCGCTACCAGCATATTGGGGCCATAGGGCTCGGCGACCTGATAGACATCCTCGGCACGCGTCGTCGAGGGTTTAGCGGTGCCGAGCGTGAGTTCCTGGCCGGCCTTTACCCGGTTGTTCGGCCGGAGCGGGGTCGGCAGCATATGGGCGACGCTGCCGGCATTGTCGATGTAATCGACATAGAGATAACCGTCGCGATCGCCGGCCACCATCTTGACCACGAGATACTCGCCGTCCTTGTAGACCGCGGACGGCTTGTTGAGCTCGATGCGCGGGACAGTCCCAGGGCCGGTCGCAGCCGCAAGCGCCTTCGCAACGTCGCAATGCGGCCAGACATAGACCTTGACGGCATCGGCGGTCACAGCACCACCGGGTGCGCCGACAAGTGCTGCTTTGAGCCCGGCCAGATCTTGCGCCGTGCTGACGAAGCCCTTCACTTGGCCCCTGAGGTCGTTGCCGACATTCAAGGACAGGTCCGAGCATTTATAGCCTTGCAGCAGCGGCTCGACTGCGGCGAGGAGCGCGGTGCGCGTTGGTGCCTGTGACGTTTCCGGCGCGGTCGGCGTAATCGCCGGCGTCGGTGTCGGGGTCAGGCTGAAGACCGGCGTCGGTGTCGGCGAGGACGTCAACGCCACGGTGGGCGTGGGGCTGGGTGTCGGGGTGAAGGCGGCGGTCGGTATCGGGTTTGGCGTCGGCCCGAGCTTCGCGATCTGCTCGTCGGGCTGGCGCAGGAAGAAATACCAGCCGGCCCCGGCCGCGACGGCAAAGGACAGGAGGCCGGCCGCGATCAGCAGTCCGGCGCTTGACCGCTTCGGCTTTTCGACGGGCTTTGCCGGCTCGACAGCGGCCGGCGGGGGCGAAGGCGGGATGAGGCCCAGATCATCGAGCGACGGCGGCGAGACGGGCACCACCGGCGCAACCGCAGTACCGCCGGCGCCCGGCAGAACGTGCATACTCTGCGGCCGGTACTGCGGGTCCGGCTCGAGCAGTGGGGCGATTTCCGCCCTGAGCTCCTCCGGCACATCGCTGAGATCGGGAACGCCGCGCCGCGCCTCGATCACCGAGATCGGTGAATTTCCCATCGGCAAAGGCTTGCCGATGGCGGCCGCGGCCAGCACCAGCCCCAGGCTGTAGATGTCCGAGCGGGCATCGATCTTGCCGTCATACATGCCGAGCTGCTCGGGCGAGACATAGGAATATTTGCCGGCAAAATCCTGCCCGATGACAGTGCGCTCGCCCGGCTCGGTCGATTTGGCGATGCCGAAATCGATGATCTTGGCGAGATCGGTCTTGCCATCGACCAGGATGATGTTATCGGGCGAAATATCGCGGTGATAGATGCCCTTCTCATGGGCGGCGGCGAGCCCCATGGCGACGCGGTCGCGCAGCAGCCTCACCTCGTAAGGCTCCAGTTTCCGCTGCTTCAGCACGCCCGCCAGCGACGGGCCGTCGACGAACTCCATGACCAGATAGCGATGGCCGAACTCGTCGCGGAACAGCCCCTCATAAGCGACCACCGCATCGTTGCGCACGCGGCGGAGCTTGCGGGCCTCCTCCTGGAACAGCGAGATGATGCGCGGCTCGTTCGCCAGCTCGGGCAGGATAACCTTGATCGCATGCATGCTGCCGAGCTCGGCATGGCGGGCGCGATAGACCTCGCCCATGCCGCCCCGCGCCAGAACCTGCTCGATCTCGTAAGTGTGGCCGAGCAGCACGCCCGGGCGGATTGAAGCGAGGCTGGGTGGCGCCGGCGGGGCGCCGGACATCAGCGTGCTGGAGGAAGGTTCGCTCGGCTGGGATGGTTCGGGCGGCGATGGCGGCGATGAGGAAGCACTGCTTGGCGGCGCCGAGCTGGCTGAGCGGGCGATGAACCGAGTCGCCTCGTCATCCGGTTCCGCGTCGAGCCCGGTCGGTCCGGTAGGCGGTGATGAAGAATCCGACATGACCTCTCGCGCTGCTGTCGCCTTAGCCTAGCGCGCGCCCTATGACCCCGCCAAGCAGCAGGAAGCGGCCCGCGGCTGAAACTCAATTGAACGGCCCTGCCATGCGGATACAGCGCGGTCGGCAAAATGTCCACTGAAAGTCACGCTCTCATCAGAGCACAACCCTGACCTTGCCGATCGTCAAAAGCACAAAAGTAAGAACGCCATAGGTTTGTTCCAGTTTTGGCGATACGCTTGGTGTGGTATGCCTTGGGCAGGGGCATGAAGGGGGGCCGTGGCGCGGGTTCGCCGCGGGCTAAGAGGATCGCGATGGCGGATAATCGGCTAATCGACCTAAAATCGACGCTTGACGCGACCAAGGTCACGCTGATTCGGGTGACAGGGTCCGAGCGGCTGAGCGAGCTGTTCGAATATCGGCTCGATCTTCGCAGCTCGACCAATGATCTCGATCTCGTCAGCGTGCTGGGCACCCATATGTCCGTCACGCTCGATATGGATACGACGGGCAGCACCACGCGCAATTTCGACGGGCTGGTGACGCACTTCACCTATGAAGGCATGGATGCGAAGCTCGGCATTTTCTCGGCGACCATCCGCCCCTGGCTTTGGCTGCTCACCCGTCGGCGCAATTGCAAGATCTTTCAGAGCAAGACGGCGCTCGACATCATCAAGGCCGTCTTCGCCGATTATCCGGATGCAAGCTTTCAGGACAACACGACGGCGCCGGCCAACGGTTGGGTGACCCGCGACTATTGCGTCCAGTATAATGAGACGGATTTCGCCTTCGTCAGCCGGTTGATGGAGCAGGAAGGCATCTTCTATTTCTTCAAGCACCAGCTCAGCCAGCACCAGATGATCTTGGCCAACCAGATCTCATCGCTGTCGACGGTGCCGAACTACGCGGACATCAGCCACGAATCGGAGCAGCGCAACACTCAGCTCAGCGTCGATGTGATCTGGGACTGGCGCGTCTCGACCGAGATCGAGACCGACAAGGTCACGCTCACCGACTATAATTTCGAAACGCCGACCGCCAATCTACAGAAGGTCCAGCAGAACTCGCAGCGCAGCGATCAAAACACGTTCGAGGTCTATGAGTACCCGGGAAAATATATGACCGCGGCCGTGGGCGGCGATGTCTCCAAGACGCGCATGAACGAAGTCGGCAGCCCGTTCAAGCGCGTGCACGGCGCGGGCTCGGCTCGGTCGCTCACGACAGGTACGCTGTTCACGCTCAAGAATTGCGATCGCACGGACCAGAACGCCCAACATGCGGTGATCGCGACCGAGATCAGCATGCGGCGCGAATGGGGCGACGAGCATGGCGGCGAGGATCGGCTGATCTTCGATTGCAGCTTCGAGGCGATCTTGCAGTCGGCCTTCTTCTCGCCGCGCCGGCTCACGCCGATGCCGCGGCTGCCCGGCCCCCAGACCGCTCTCGTGGTCGGCGCGTCGGGGGCGGAGATCGATACCGACAAGTACGGCCGGATCAAGGTGCAATTCTACTGGGACCGGCTCGGCACCAAGGATGAGAGCAGCTCCTGCTGGATCCGCGTGGCGCAGAAGCTCGCCGGCCCGAACTTCGGCACCATGTACATCCCGCGGATCGGTCAGGAAGTGGTGGTCGATTTTCTCGAAGGCGATCCTGACCGGCCGCTCGTCACCGGCGTCGTCTACAACGCCACAAACATGCCGCCCGACACGCTGCCCGACAACAAGACCCGCACCATCACGCGGACGCGGTCATCGACCGGCGGCGATGCCAGCACGTTCAACGAGTTCACCTTCGAGGACCTCAAGGGCTCGGAATATATCTTCCTGCACGCCCAGAAGGACTTCAATGGCGTCGTCCTCAACAACTACACGATGACCATCACCCAGGACAAGACGACCGAGGTGAAGCAAGGAAACGTCAAGACCACGATCGATCAGGGCAACGATACCTACACGCTGAGCCAAGGAAATCTGAGCGAGACTATCTCGCAAGGCAATGTCAGCACTTCCGTCACCGCAGGTAAGATCAGTGTTACCGCCGGCAGCGACATCTCGATCACCTCGAATACCAAGATCACACTGACGGTGGGCGGCAGCTCGATTACGATCGAGCCCACGCAGATTCAGCTTTCCTCGACGAACATCACCGTCGCGGCCAATCTGCAAGCCCAACTCAGCGGCACTAAAACCCAGGTCTCGGGCGACGCGATGCTGCAGCTACAGGGCGGAATCACCAAGATCAACTGAGAAAGATCCAGGCGGGCCGATCAAAACGCCGATGCCAGGCAACCCCCCGTGCAGGGGCTGAGCCGGATCGCCGGCACGATCATCTGCAGATGCGCCATCAGGGAGACGAGCGGCAACCCGATCTGCAGCACCGGCAGCGTGGTTGGGATCTGCCAGTTGATCGCAGCCAGCTGCGGCAAGTTGAGCCGCAGGATCAGCTCGATCTCGGGCATGGTGAGCGCCGGCAACAGCGCCGGCAGCGGCAGTGCCAGATTGAGTTTCACCATGGCCTGGAACAGCAGCTTCATGCCGGCCAGGAGCTGCCCGATTCTGGCATTGATCGTGTCGGTCAGGGATGCGGTGGCCGTCGCCGTCAGGTCGATATCGAGCTTCGGCAACAGGCTGAGCAGCGAGAGCGCGCTCAAGAGCTGCGGCGGTACGATTACGGCATTCAGCTTCAGCGAGATGAGCGGCCTGATGATTGCCGCGAGCGCTGCGGGATCCAGAAGATCGATCTTGAGCGCGATCGCTAGTGCCAGGAGCGGACGCAGCTGAGCCATCAGCTGCAGTTTCGGCAGCACGAAAGAGGGAAACGGGATCTGGGGCAGGAAGATCTGCAGGGCAACCGCGAGGCGCGCCTCGAAATCGGCCGGCGGGTTCATGAGATCGAGTCCCAGCACTGCCTTGATCTGGGCGGTCAGCGACAGGAGCGCCGACAGCTTGATCAAGGCGCTGACGGGCAGGGTGGCAAGGGGTGCGAGAAGGGGCAGATCGATCTGTGCTGTCAGCTGTGCCAGCGCCTCGAGCCCGATCGGGGTGGTGATGTCGATGCCGAGATGCAGCTGCATCTGCAGGGCCAGATTGGCGAGGCCCATGAGGGTCGGCAGGCCCGCCATGATGCTGAGCTGCGGCAGATGGAACTGCTCGATCGCGCCAAGCATTTCGGCCGGAAAAGGCGAGGGCGGCGCCAGGGTCAGCATCTCGGACAGCGATAGCAGGATCGGCGGCAAGGCCGGCAATGCCACCGTCGCCGTGAGCGACGCCTTCAACTGCGCCGTCGCCGAAAGGAGCGGGGTCAGGCTCGGCTTGCAGAAACAGACCATGACGCGGATCGAGCTCCGGAAGGGGCTTGGAACGCTGGATTTTGCCGTTGGCCGGAACCGGCCCATAGGCGATAATGCCTTGAGGATCATACATGGACCAGCCGGCGAAGGCGATCATGGCGCGCCGGCTGATCGCAGGGAGAGAGCACATGCCGCCGGCCGCGCGGATTGGGGACCAGATCCTGCAACAGGCGCCGCACTGCCACGCTCCGATCCATCCGGCAGCGTTGGTGCCGACACCGGTGCCGCATCCGGCATTGCCGCTGGCGCTGCTGTCGCCGGGAGAGCCGACCGTGCTGATCGGCGGCCAGCCGGCTGCGCGGGCCACCGACCAGTCGCAGCCCTGCATGTTGCCGAGCTGTGTACCGGCAGGGCCGGGCATGATCGCCAAGGGATCGGCGACGGTGATGATCGGCGGCCTGCCAGCGGCGCGCGTCGGCGACCAGACCGCGCACGCCACCTGCGTCGCTCCAATTCCGAGCCCGACCGGCCTGGTCATGCCGCCGGGCTGCCCGACGGTTATCATCGGCGGCTGATGCGCAAGCGCCATTTCGAGGCACTGAAGCCGATCTGCCCGCGCTGCCGCGCGGCTGAGAGAGAGGCGTTGCCGCTCATTCTCGCGCATATCGAGCGCGCGACCGAGGATGAGGTCGAGGAGGGCATCCTCCATTGCCCTAATCCTGCCTGCGTCCAGGAATATCCGATCATCGACGGCGTGCCGATCATCGTGCCGGATGTGGCGTCCTTCATTGCATCGCAGATCGTACAGATCACCGTCGGCGACGGTTTCGGCGCGGCTGTCGAAAGCCTGGTGGGCGACGCCACCGGCGGCGGCAGCGCCTACGATTCGACCCGCCAGCATATCAGCACTTATGCTTGGGACGGCTATGGCGAGGCCGATCCGGAGGAGGGCGAGGGCGGGCCGCGGCCCGGCGCCGTCGGACGCGGCCTTGTGGCCTTGCTGGAACTCGCGGGTGCTGCACCCGTGGGGCCCAGGCTCGATCTCGGCTGCTCGGTCGGGGCCTCGACCTTGGGGCTCGCGGCGCGCTGCGAGGATCTCGTGCTCGGCATCGATTTCAATATGAGCAAGCTGCGCTTCGCGCGGCGCGTGCTGCGCACGGGCCGTGTCAGCTACGCCCGGCGGCGCATCGGCGTCGTGTATGACCGGCGCGATTTCCCGATCGCGATCGAGGGCGGGGAGCGTGTCGATTTTTGGTGCTGCGACGCGCAGGTGCTGCCGTTCAAAGACGAATCCTTCGCGCTGGCGACGGCCCTCAATCTGCTCGACTGCCTGCCGTCTCCGCTCGATTTCCTCCAGGGGCTCGTCAAGGTGCTGGCGCCCGGTGGCAAAATGGCATTCGGCACGCCCTATGATTGGATCAACAAGGTGACGCAGCCGACCTCCTGGATCGGAGGCCATTCCCAGCGCGGACCGCTCCGCGGTGCTGCCGAACCGTTGCTGCGGATGCTGCTGACGCCCGGCGCCCATCCGCAATCGATTGCCGGCATAAGGCTGCTTGGTGAGATCCAGGATTGGCCCTGGCACACAAGGCTCCATGAGCGCAGCACCGTATCGTACCGCGCTCACCTCGTCTCGGTTGAACGGACCGAACAGACCGGCTGAGTTAGAGGCCCTTCAGCAGCTCTGCCAGATCCGGGTCCATCTCCTCTTCCCCGCCCGCCGCCGCGGCCGGGGCCGGAGTCTCGGCGGCCGGCTCGTCGAGCATGGCCAAGAGATCATCGAGCTCACTGTCGCCGCTGCTCGCGGGTTCCTCGGCCGGGGCAGCCACTTCGGCGGCAGGCTCGGCTGGCGCCGCTTCGGCCGGCGCGGGCGCGTTCTCGAGCGATTGCAGCAGGTTTTCCAGATCCTCCGCTTCCTTGGCCGGATCGACCGGCTTCGGCGGCGGCTTTCGGACCGGGATCTTCTTCGGCTCCATCCAGGGGCCGACCAGCGCATCGCCGAACAGCGAGGTGAAGCCGCCCAGCCGCACTTCGGGCCGCCCGCGGATCGAGAGCACCGGCATGAAATTCTGACTGCGGACCCAGGTCGCGGTCTTCTCGGTCATCAGCCTTTCGGTACAGGGCAGCGCCGTCACCTCGTCATCGGGGTCGCGGTAGAAGTAATAGGGCATCTCGTTGATCGAGAGCGTCGAGCCCAGCTGCATCTTCCAGCCCTGTTTCTCGAAGGCTTGCGCCATCAGGGTGCCGACCAGCGTCGCCGGATTGGCCCAGAGCATGCCGGCGAGGCCGGAGCGCGGCGTGAATTCCTCGAAATCGAATGCGTCGATCGGGTCGCTGTTCTCGCCATAGGGCTGGCGCAGCAGGAAGCGCGGCACGGCCAGGCCCAGATAGCTCGCCTCGGGCAGCGCCTTCAGCTTGGTCCAGGATTCCTTGACCAGCGGATGAATCTCGTCCGGGTCGGAAATCAGCGCGTCGTTGCTGACGGCCGAGATGAAGGGGGCATGGGCCGCGGCCGCGATGACCGCCATGCGACCCAGGAGCTCGGCTTGCGGCGGGGTCATGTCGAAGCTGTAGAAACCGAGCAGGATCGAGAGCGCACCCTGATTCTCATCGAGCGCCGGCTGCTCGATCAGCAGCTTGTAGAGACCGCTTTCCTCGAGCGATTCGTGCGTACTGAGATCCGCCGCGAATTCCTCGGCCGAGATGTCATAGAGCACGATCTGAAGCTTGGTCGAGGTTTCGATCCGGCGTGTCATCAGATCGACCGAGCGCCAGAGCAATTCGAGCGTCTGAAAGTCCGGATGATGCAGCACGAGTCGCATCGCGTCGCTCAAGGCCTGATCGACGGCCGTCAGCATCAGATCCTGGCGCGGGTCCTTGGAGGCGGTGATGAAGGGTGCCACGATCCGCTGGACCAGATCCTCGACCGACGCCTCGCCTTTGCCGGTGCTCGGCCGGCCGACAAGGGCCGCGAAATCGCTGAGCTTGCCGCCTCGCGGGATGTTGGCCGAGCGAGCCCGCGAGCTGAATTTCGGCAGCGGTGTCAGATCCTCGCCGAGCCAGCCCTGGAGCTCCGCCGCCGCCGCGGCGAACTGGTTCTTGCTCTGCAGCCGGCGCCGAAGATCGGCGAGGGCCGAGAACAGCTCGACATTCTCGTAGAGCTGCTCGGGATGGAAATCATCGAATGTCGCAAGCGGGATCTCGATGCCGGCGCCATCCTCGCCCAGCGGCAGCTGCAGCTTGACGCCGAGCTTGGCGAACACCTTCTCGAAATTGTCGACATCGACGCGGATCGGCTTCCGCCCGGCGAGATCGGCACCGGTATCGAGGCGGCCGCTATTGGCGCGCCCGGAGAAATCGCCCAAGAGCGCGATGCGGAACGGGTTGCCGACTGTCGCGGCCTTGCCAGCGCTTTTCCCGGCGAAGAAGCCGAAGTTCATTTCCATGGGCATGGGTCGTCTTCCCTAACGAAAAACAGGCCTGAAGAGAAACCGGGTGCTAGTCCCCGAAATCGTACTTGAACTCGTTGTTCTCTTCCGTGACATGGATCTTCGAAACTTCATGGCCGGACATGGTCCGCTCCAGAAGCTCGCGGCTGATCGCCGGCAGCATGGTGTTGGTGAGGATCGCATCGATCATGCGGCCACCCGATTCCAGCTCGGTGCAGCGGCTGGCGACCATCTTCACGACGCCATCATCATAGGTGAACGGTATCTTGCGTGTCTCCCGGACTCGCTTGGCGATGCGGCCCAGCTGCAGTTTGATGATGTTGCCGATCATGGAATCGCTGAGCGGGAAGTAGGGTATGATGACGATGCGGCCGAGGAGCGCCGCCGGGAACACCTTCAGCAGCGCCGGGCGAAGCGCCTTGGCCAGCCCGTCGACATCGGGCATCAGCTCCGGGTCCTTGCACATATTCATGATCATGTCGCTGCCGACATTCGAGGTCAGCAGGATCAGCGTGTTCTTGAAGTCGATCAGCCGCCCTTCGCCATCCTCCATGACGCCCTTGTCGAAGACCTGGAAGAAGATCTCATGGACATCGGAATGAGCTTTCTCGACCTCGTCGAGCAGCACCACGCTGTAAGGCTTGCGCCGCACCGCCTCGGTCAGGATACCGCCTTCGCCATAGCCGACATAGCCCGGCGGGGCGCCCTTCAGGGTCGAGACGGTGTGGGCTTCCTGGAACTCGCTCATATTGATGGTGATGACATTCTGCTCGCCGCCATAGAGCGCCTCGGCGAGGGTCAAGGCCGTCTCGGTCTTGCCGACGCCGCTCGGGCCCGCAAGCATGAACACGCCGATCGGCTTCGACGGGTTGTCGAGGCCGGCGCGCGAGGTCTGGATGCGCTTGGCGATCATCGCCATGGCGTGATCCTGGCCGATCACGCGCTGGCTGAGCGTGGCCGCGAGGTCGAGCACGGTCTGCATCTCGTCCTTGACCATGCGGCCGACTGGAATGCCGGTCCAATCCTGCACGACCGACGCGACCGCCTGCTGATCGACCGTTGGCAGGATCAGCGGATTCTCGCCCTGGAGGGCCTCGAGCTCGGTCTGAAGCTCGGCCAGCCGGGCGAGGAGAGCTTCGCGATCGATGGGCGCCTCGGCCGATGCCGTTGCCGCGGCCTGGCCTTCGACCGGCTTGCCTTCGATCGGCTGGGCCCCGGCGCGGAGCTTGCCGCGGATCTCCAGCACCTCGTCGACCAGCTTCTTTTCGTTCTGCCAGCGCTCCTCGAGGCCGGCGAGGCGGATCTTCTCCTCGTCGAGCTTGGCGCGCGCATCATCCCCGCGCGCCCCGATGACGATGCCGATCGCCGCCTCGCGGCTGATGATGCCGAGCTCGGTCTCGAGATATTCGATGCGCCGGCGCGAATCATCGACCTCGGCCGGGACCGCGTGCTGGCTGACCGCGACGCGCGCGCACGCCGTGTCGAGCAGGCTCACCGATTTGTCGGGCAGCTGGCGCGCCGGAATATAGCGATGCGACAGCTTGACGGCCGCCTCGAGCGCCTCGTCCAGAATCTGCACGCGATGGTGCTTCTCGAGGGTGGACGCCATGCCGCGCATCATCAGCATGGCCTTGGTCTCGCTCGGCTCCTCGACCTGCACGACCTGGAAGCGGCGGGTGAGCGCGGGGTCCTTCTCGATATGCTTCTTGTATTCGGCCCAGGTCGTGGCCGCGACCGTGCGCAGCGTGCCGCGCGCCAGGGCCGGCTTCAGCAGGTTCGCGGCATCGCCCGTGCCGGCAGCACCCCCGGCGCCGACCAGCGTGTGCGCCTCGTCGATGAAGAGAATGATCGGCTTGGGCGAAGCCTGCACTTCCTCGATGACCTGAGCGCAGCCGCTGCTCGAACTCGCCCTTCATGCTGGCGCCGGCCTGCAGCAGGCCGACATCGAGCGTCAGCAGGCTGACATCGACCATGGAGCGGCGGCACGTCGCCGCGTGACGATGCGCAGCGCGAAACCCTCCACCACCGCCGTCTTGCCGACGCCGGCCTCGCCGGTGAGGATCGGGTTGTTCTGGCGCCGGCGCATCAGGATGTCGACGATCTGGCGGATCTCCTCGTCGCGGCCGACGATCGGATCGATTTCGCCGTTGCGCGCCTTCTCGGTCAGGTCGACCGTGAATTTCTTGAGCGCTTCCTGCTTGCCCATCGCGGCGGGCGCCATCGCACCGCTCGCCTCGCCCGGCGTGGCGGCGTGCGTGCCGTCGCTGGCGCTGAGGCCGTTCTCGGGCGAATCCTTGACGATCTTGTCGAATTCCTCGGCGATCGCATCGGGCTTCATCTTGTCGAACTCCTTGGAGATCGACAGCAGCGCGTTCTTGAGGCCCGTGGTCTTGAGGCAGGCGAAGATCAGGATGCCGGTGCGCACCTGGTTCTCGCGGAATTGCAGGCTGGCATAGACCCAGCCGCGCTCCACCGCCTCCTCGACATGGGCCGAGAGGTCGGAGATCGAGGTGGCGCCGCGCGGCAGCCGGTCGAGGGCCGCCTGGAAATCGCGCGCCAGGTTGCTCGGATCGAGGCCGAAGTGCCGGATCAGCCGGTGCAGGTCGGAATCCTGCAGCTGCAGGATCTGATGCAGCCAATGCACCAGCTCGACATAGGGGTTGCCGCGCAACTTGCAGAAGACGGTAGCGCTTTCGATCGCCCGATAGGCCAAGCTGTTGAGCTTGCCGAACAGAGCGACGCGGCTGATTTCGGCCATCATGTTCTCCCCTGTATCACGCCGTCTCGCGGGACCCGTCCGCGTTCCGGCCGTGGTTGGCGGTCACCTTATTATGCCGCCTTCACATATGGATTGAGCAGCAAATCTGCGGCGTCATGCGGGCTCTTGCGCGTTCCCAGCCAGCTCGTCCAGCCGAGCTTGCCAGCGACACCGAGTCGTGTCTCCGGCACCTCCTCACGGAACAGGACCAGATTCACGTCCCAATTGAGCTCGTCGCCGATATAGCTCCGCACGATCGGGACCAGCCGGCCGAGCGAGGCGCCGCCGGGCAGCAGCCGCTCGTAATCAGAGAGGCCGATGGGCCCGATCAGGATGCGGAATTTGTGATGATAGACATGGATGCGAGCGCCGGCTGTCGCCGTGGTGCCGAGCGTGCCCGTGGCGGGCGAGACGCCTAGAAGGCACAGCGACTGCGGCGGCAAGCTCGCCCATTGCGGGACGAACTCCTCGATCTCGACCGGCACGCGGAAGAAGTCCGCCAGGATCGCCTGGAGCCCCTCGGCATTGTGCGTATGGTGACCCAGGCGGCCGGCGAAATGCAGCTTCACATCGTCCGGCATCCGGTCGCGGCCCCGGAGCGTCTCCATACCCATGCCCATGAGCGACCCTACCTCGGTCGCGAAGCGGTCCGCATCCGGCCGGTCGTAATTGACCGCTGGCTGGCTTGCCGCCCAGGCGCGGAAAAAAAGCGAGGCGAGGCGGTGATGAAAGAGGTTGGCGAAGGCGATGAAGGTCGTGTCGTTGTTATTGTGCTCGCGCGTATAGGCATATTCGGTGAGATGCAGCGGCAATGGCCCGTTCGGGCCGAAAAGCCCGAAGGAATAGGTGCTGAGACGCGGCACGCCGCCTTCTTCGGGCCAGGTAAGCTCGGCGAGCGTGCTGGGTGCGAACAGCAGGGACGGGACCTGGCCCAGCCGAATCGGGTCCTGCGCCGGCCGCGCCGAGCGGCCGAGGCGCGGATGCTCTGTCGCCACAGCCTCGATCCGGCGCAGCGCCTGGAAGAAATCGAACTCGTGCGGTGCCCGCTGGATCGCGGTCAGCAGCTTTACGAGATCGCTCGGCGTCCGACCATCATCGGCCATCGCATGACCTCGCCGCGTTGCTGGGATTTGATCACCGTCTCGGTGAAGGAGTTGATCGAGACGTATTTCGCGAAGAACTGATTGAGCGCCAGGCCTAAGCCCACGATGCCGACGCCTTCGAAATGGGTCTCGTCGAGCGTCACCGCGATCTCGATGCCGCGCGCGATGGCAGTCGGTCCGGCCCCGGGCAGCCGTCGAATGATCGGCGAGGAGGTGACCGATTTCAGCCCTTCGATCTGCCGTGCTTGAGTCACTTCGGTCACATCGACATAGAGCTCGAGCAACTCTCGCAAAGCGTCGGCGCCGCGGCCGTCGGCGCCGTCGGTCAGCGACAGGTAATTGAGCGAGAGGTGACTTATGAGGCGCCAGGCCGTGCCGTTGCGCGCAGTCGACGGGCGCGGCCGGGTCGGACCGGCGACGCATTTGATCGATTTCGACGGGAGCCCCGATCTCGAGCGTGAAATCGGTGCTGCCGCGGCCGGTCGGCATCAGCAACGGCAGGTCGCGGTTAGTGCAGAGGCAGCGGATCGCCAGCTGGCGCAGATTGGTCGGGAAGGGAGCCTCGTTGCGATCGACGATCGAGATGAAGGCCTCGCCGCCGAGATAGGCGCTGCGCGCGCCTACCAGGCGCTGGCGCGCCGAAGGCAGGCGGAATTCGCGGCGCAGCGTGTAATAGGCGGCCCCTTCGCCCGGATGGCCGAAATCCGTGCCGGAATAGAAAGGCAGGAACGGCCGGGGCTGGACCTCGCCCTCGCCTTCGCCGATGACCTCGACCACGCTGTGCACCTCGAGATCGAGCGGCCGCGTGCGATCCGGCACGATATGATACTCGAAGCTCTTGTCCGAGAGATGGATACGGTCGGCGCGGCGCGGGAAGAGATTGACCGCGGCACTGGCATAAAGCACGAAATTCTCGGGCGTGACGCTGCGCTCGAGCTGCCGGTCGGATCGCTTCAGCAGAATGACCAGATCGAGCTCGGTGGCACTGCAGCGGCGCACGGCATCGCCGAGTCCGCCCAGCTTCACGAACATGACGCGCTCCGGGAAGGCGAAATATTCCTGGAGCACCCGGTAGCCGGTGAAGGAGCGTGGCCCGTAGGGCAGCATCGCCTCGCCATCGGCGAAGCCCATATGGGTCACCTGCGTCGGCGGGATGAATTCCTGCCAGCCGATCGGCCGCACGGTCGGGCGGGCAACGATGCCGACGCAATCGATCAGCAGCTGCTCCATCAGCGTGCTGCCGACGGCTCCGGCGCCGCGGATATAGAAAGGCAGCTCCTTGAGCGCCAGCTTGTCGAAGGTCAGGGCACCGGTCGTCGCGAGCCGCAGCCTGATCGCGGCCTTGGCGCCACGCTGATCGTTGAGGCCGAGCGCCGTCACCTGGCTCGCGACCGACAGATATTCGACTTCGGCGAGCTTTATCGGCCAGAGCCGGACATCCTGCGCCGTGCGGAACTCGCAGGCGGTGATGCCGTCCTTGGGCATGCTGCCGACCAGGGTCGTGTCGCGCGGGATGAGATAGCCCTTTTCCAGCTTCGCCTGAGCGTCGGGCCGGAACTCGACGATCGTCATGGAAGGCGTCGGGGCGAGGTAGTGCGGGTAGGCGATCTCGAGCAGATGCTGGGTGAAGGTCGGGAACTCGGCCTCGAGCTTCAGCTGAACCCGGGCGGTGAGAAAGGCGAAGCCTTCGATCAACCGCTCGACATAGGGATCGGCGACCTCGATCGAATCCATGCCCAGGCGGCCGGCGACCTTGGGGTAGGCCTGGGCGAATTCGACGCCCATCTCGCGGACGAATCCCAGCTCCTCATTGTAGAGACGCAGTAGCCGGGGATCCATCAGCCGCCCCTGCCACCCTGGCTTTCGACCACCCGGACGATGTCGAGCTCGCGATCGATATCGGTCTTCATGAACATGCGCACCGGCACGGGCTGCGCCCAGAGATCGCCCTCTATCCGAAATTCGAGCGAACTCGCGGTGCGGCTGCTGCCGAGCAGCGAGACGCCGACCGTTTCGGGCAACAGGCGCGGCTCGAACACGCGGAGTGCCGCCGCCATTCGATTCTGCACCTCGTGCGACTTGAGGCCCGGGATGATCTTGCCGGAATAGGCCGGGACGCCGTAATTCAGGACCGAGGCGGTGATGTGCGGATAGGCGGACAGATCGTTGGTCGCCTCATATTGCGTCGTATTGAGCAGCCAGGACAGATCGCGCAGGACGGCGGCCCGGAGTTTGTTCAGCGTGAAAAAGCGCTGCTCGCGGCTTTCCTGCTTGTTGGTCGGATCGTCATCGGTCAACCGGTCGAGCAGCGAGGGCTGCAACCGGTCCTGCATGGAAAGGTCAGACATCGGCGTCGGCCGTCCCGTCTTCCTCCTCGTGATCCTCCGTCTCGGCGGCGCCGTCGAACGGCGTGTCGAGCGTGATCTGCCGGATATCCATCAGCGCGAACTCGCCGGCGTCGGTCGCGATGAGACGCTGCCCCCGACCTTCGAAAAGCTCCTCGCCGACTTCCTGCCAGATTGTCTGGCTACTGAGCTTCAGGCTCGCATCGGCATCGGCCGCGAGATTGGGATAGCGCGTCGGAATGAGCGCGCCGGATTTGCCGCCATGCGACCAGGTGACGACGGCCGGCACCCAGACCTTGTCCCGAAGATCGCTCGGCGGGTCGATCTCGATCTCGCGCATACGGGCAAAGGGCGCCCAGAAATAGCGGCCATTGACGATGAGCTCGAGCATGGGGCCGAACCGGCTGTCGGCGTCGGCGATCCATTCGAAGGGCTGGCCGTCGATCGTGCCGGCGGTCGCGGGGGCCGCATCGAAGGCGGTCGCGCGCAAGCTCTCGGCAGCGGCGTGCTGGCCGATCGCCTGCAGCCGCGCCGCCTCGACCAGGCTCGCCATCCAGGCTTCGGGCTGCCCGAAAATGGTCGGGCTTCGCTTGCCCTGGAAAATCTCGGCGCGTTCCGTCTCGCAATTGATCGCGTCGCCATAGAGCCGGCCGACCATCGACAGGGACGGGTCCATCGACAAGGCCGTATCGAGCTGAGTCTTGGCGCGGGCCCAGTCGCCGCGGATGGCGAGGAGCTGGAACAGATAGACACGGAGCTTCACATCCGCCGGGTTGGCGCGAACCCGATTGGTCACGCCCGCCAGCGCCCGGTCGAGATCGCCCGCTGCAAGATCGTCGGCGGCCGGATCCACGCCTTTCGGCTGCGCGTCTGGGCCCATGCTCGGATGCCTTTTGAAATCAGCCGTTTCAGACGATGCACTGCACCGCGGTTGCGCTTGCGAAGCGCGACCGCGGTGCCGATGCCTTGATCAAACCTGACCTAGGTGGCCGGCGTGCCCTTCGCCGGCTGGCTCCAGGCCGGGAATGGGGTGGACGGCGAGTCGGAGTTCGACAGCTGGTCCCAGGCGGCGTTCAGGGACTTGTTCACCAGCGTGCCCTTCTGCGTCTGCTGCCAATAGGTCACCTGGCAAGCGCCGAACTTGAACGTGACTTCCTCCTCCGGCTCCTCGTCCGCATGGCTCCAATCGATCTTCTCGATCATGAACATGTTGAATTCCCAGATCAGGAACGGCGAGGTCGATTGTGAGGTGCTGCTGCTGCCGATCGACTTCTGCAGGACCAGAAACACGCCGTTATAGACCAGGCCCTTGGCGAGCGACGTGTAGAGCGAGGTGGAAGAGGTGTCGACCGACTTCTTGATCTTGAATTCCTGGAACTCGGCCTTGCCGGAACCGCCACCTTGAGTGGTCGTCTTGATATTCAGCTTGTTCTCGACACCGAAGCTCCAGCTCTCACCGAGCGTGATGGCGGCCTGCGCGATGAGCGACTCGCCGGCAGGCTGCACCGAACTCGTATTCTGATCTTTACTCGAGAAGTACAGATATGCATCAAAGGCCATGATTTACTCCCTAGTTTCATACTCTAATCTGCGGTCGACGTGCCGGACGATCCGGTCTCATTCGAAATGATGTGACCGTCAGCTCTTGCCGGACGGCATCTTTGAGACAAGGCGAAGCGATACGGTCAGCCCTTCCAGCTGATAATGCGGGCGCAGAAAGAACTTCGATCGGTAATAGCCGGGATTGCTCTCATCGGCCTCGACCTGCACTTCGGCAGCGGCGAGCGGATGGGAAGCCTTGTATTGTTCCGACGAGGTTTCGGGCGAGCCATCGACATACTGGCCGATCCAGCGATTGAGCCAGTTCTGCATGTCGCCCTGCTCTTTGAACGAGCCGATCTTGTCGCGCACCATGCATTTCAGATAATGCGCGAAACGGCAGGTCGCGAAGAGATAGGGCAGGCGGGCGCCGAGATTGGCGTTGGCGGTCGCGTCCGGATCGTCATACTCGGCCGGCTTCTGCAGCGATTGCGCGCCGATGAAGGCGGCCAGATCCGAGTTCTTGCGGTGGACCAGCGGCATGAAGCCGTTCTTGGCCAGTTCGGCCTCGCGCCGGTCGCTGATGGCGATCTCGGTCGGGCACTTCATGTCGACGCCGCCATCGTCGGTCGGGAAGGTATGCGTCGGCAGGCCTTCCACGATGCCGCCCGATTCGATGCCGCGGATCTGCGAGCACCAGCCATAGAGCTTGAAGGAGCGGGTGATGTTGACGCCCATCGCGTAGGCCGAATTGGCCCAGAGATAGCTGCGAGCTGTCCGCGCCCTCGGTATCCTCCTCGAAATCGAACTCGTCGACCGGGTCGGTCTTGGCGCCGTAAGGCAGGCGGCCGAGGAAGCGCGGCATGGTGAGCCCGACATAGCGCGCATCGTCCGACTCCCGCAGCGAGCGCCAGGCGGCATATTCGGGCGTCTGGAAGATCTTGGTCAGGTCGCGTGGATTGGCGAGCTCCTGCCAGGAATCCATCCGCATCACGGTCGGTGCCGCGGCGGTGATGAAGGGCGCATGCGCGGCCGCCGCCACTTGGGCCATGCCGCTCAGCAGCTCGACATCGGGCGGAGAATGATCGAACTGGTAGTCGCCGACCAGGCAGCCATAGGGCTCGCCGCCGAACTGGCCATATTCCTCTTCATAGATCTTCTTGAAGACCGGGCTCTGGTCCCAGGCCGTGCCCTTGAACTTCTTGAGTGTCCGGCCGAGCTCCTTCTTCGAGATGTTGAAGACGCGGATCTTCAAGGTCTCGTCGGTCTCGGTGTTGTTCACCAGATAATGCAGCCCGCGCCAGGCCGATTCCAAGGCCTGGAAGTCGGGGTGGTGCAGGACCAGATTGACCTGCTCGGTCAGCTTCTTGTCGAGCGCTGCGATCATCGACTGAATCGAGTTCAGCGCGTCGTTCGAGATGATCGTCGTGTCCCTGAGCGCCTGCTCTGCGAGCGTGCGCACCGCCGATTGGACGGCTTCGAGCGCCTGGTCCGATTTCGGCCGGAACTCCTTCTGCAGAAGCGAGGCGAAATCGCCGGCTTCCGCGAAGCTGGTGGCGCCGGAGGTGAGGCCGGCCTGTTGCGTGGACATGTCTCTCACTCTCCCTTGGGCTCAGTCTTGGACGAGGGCGCCGAAGCGAGCGCCTGCAGCATGGTCGGATCGGCGAGCAACTTGGCGATCAGGTCTTCAGCGCCGGTCTTGCCGTCCATATAGGTCAAGAGATTGGACAGCTGGGTGCGCGCTTCGAGCAGCTTGTCGAGGCCGCTCACCTTGCGGGCGATCGCCGCGGGCGAGAAATCGTCCATGCTCTCGAAAGTCAGATCGACCGCCAGATTGCCTTCGCCCGTCAGCGTGTTCTCGACCGGGAAAGCGACACGCGGCTTCATCGACTTCATGCGGGAATCGAAATTGTCGACATCGATCTCGAGCATCTTCCGATCGACGACGGCCGCCAGTGGCTCCTCCGGCTTGCCGGACAGGTCCGCCATCACGCCCATGACGAAGGGCAGCTGGACCTTCTTCTGCGCTCCGTAAAGCTCAACGTCATATTCGATCTGCACACGCGGCGCCCGATTGCGCGCGATGAATTTCTGGCTGCTCGCTTTTGCCATTTATCCTGCTCCCTGATCTCAACGGCCCTGATCTCAATGGCCATTGACCTTAATGGCCCCCGACCTCAGCGGTCACTTACAGAAACGGCCCCTGCATTTTAATGGACAGGGCTGGGGTTGCTTGCCTGCCATCGCCCCACTGGTCGCCGGGGCTGCGATCCAACGCTATTCTATCCCGACTGCCTATTTAATGCCCGCAATATTCCGGAAATTCCCGACCCCATCCGGCGCCACTTCCTCGAGCAGCGCCATGAAATCCATGTCGACGAGGCGCTTGGCGCGCTCGAGCAGGATCGGCACTGGGCTCGACGGCTCATACTGCCGGTAATATTCGCAGATCCGTTCGAGCGCCGCGGCCACGTCGGCGCGGTTGCGCACTGCACCATCCCGCGCGCGACCCGCTGCCGCGGGCCCGGATGTCGGTCCATCGGGCATCGCATCTCCCTCATCGCCCGCGTCCGAAGCGGCCGCTTCGCCGCCTTCGGTGCTGGGGGCGAAGCCGTCCAGCAACTTCTTCACATCGCTGAGCAGGCGTCGGAACGGCTTCAGATCCGGCGCTTGTCCCGGTGCTGCGTCGTTGAGCGCGCTGTCGAGGGCTGCCAGGCTCGCGAGCGCCGATCCCGCGGCACTGATGCTCGCCGCGATCATGGCCGGCGGCGTGTCCCGGAACGCCGCTTCGATGGCCGACAGCTCGGGCGGCGGAGTGTCGCCTGCGGCACCTGCCTCGGGCAGGCCGCGGGCGAGCCCGTAATCGCGCCAGGAGAAGCGGCCGAACTGGCGCGACTGGCTGAGCGGCATCTGGCGCAGATCGCGCAGCAAGCCGGCCGGATCGCACAGCTCGGCGACGACGTTCATCCTCACGGTGGGATCATTGTCGTCGTCGGGGTCGAGCGTCGGATGGAGGCTCGGCCAGAATTGGGTAACATAGCCGGTGATGAGCGCCAGCCCCTTGTCGAGCCCGGCCAGACCATCGGCCACCAAGGCTCCGCGCAGGAGCATCATGCCGATGCGCAGATCGCGCGTGCGCCCCGCCAAGCCGACCGCCAGCTCGAAAACAGTGTTCCAGTCCGGCGGCTCGGCCGGGATCCTGACATTGCCGATTTCCTGGTCCGGCTTTCCCCGCGCGGCCGTCTCCAGCTCCTGGAAGGTCGCGTCATATTCCAGATTATCGCCGCTGGGCGCAGACTCGCCTAGCGGTTCAAGCAGAGCGGTGACGTCAATCTGTGCCATTCCAAGCGCTTGCCCAATCAAAAATGCTCGCGGTAACGCCGCTCGATTTTAACAAATACTAACAGACGATGCAGATGCGATTGTTTTAACGATCCGCTGGGATCGCTATGATTCGCTATTCGGCACCCATCGCCGGCAGGTATCCACCCGTGTTATTTGTGCAGCGCGTTGTTTTGACAACCGAACAAGAGCCCCCTTCGCCGGTCTTGCCTCGAAAAACATCGCGCACGGCAACAGTTGCGCCCCCAAACGCGCCTATTCCTGCGACGGACTTTGGCAATCTCGGGTGACCTTGACAAACAAATTCTTCGGCCAAGGGGCAAAAAAATGGCTTGCTTCCGATGTTTGCCTGTCCAACATTGCGGTCCCGGCCAATGGGGACGGTGATGCGCCTCGGCGCGGCCCAATTCTTGGGTCCGGATCCGTTCGACCTCCGTATCCGACGCTGCCGCTCAGTCGAGGCAGATCTGGCGAGTGAAACCCGTGCCTGACGTGAAACTCTATTTCTGTCGAGGGTGGTATTGGCTTGTCGTCGGCGAGCGCTATCAGGCTGAGCTGCTTGCGGGCACGCTGCCGCCCGAGCGCACGATCGAGATCGTGGATTGCAACGATTTTACCGAGGTGGAGGCCGCCTGGGAGGCGCCTATGCCGGGCAAGATGCCGTGGCAAATCCATCCGAATATTGGCGATTATTATCGCGAAACCCGCTGCGGTGGTAAGCTTAAGGAGGAGCGTAAGCGGCTCCGCGCTCGGCGCGATCTCGCCGTCCGCGGTCTGCCCTTGCGCGACGCATGAGGGGCGGGGTATCTCGTTCAGCTGCAGAGGGCCGGCTCGATGTCTTGGGATAATAAGGTCGTTTGGTCCGAAGGGCTCTTTCTCCGCCCGCAGCATCTGCAGCAATCGGACCGCTATCTCGAAAAGCTCGTGCGCAGCCGAACCGCCGGGTTGCGCGGCTATGGCTGGGGCTTGACCCATCTCCGGCTCAATCGCGAGCTCTTGAGCCTCGGCAAGGTGGCGATCGAGGAAGCACGCGGCGTGCTTGAGGACGGCACCCCGTTCAGCATACCCGAGGATGCAGATCAACCAGTGCCGCTCGAGCCGCCGGAAAACGCGCGCGACGCGATTATTTATTTGGCATTGCCGGCCTATCAGCCGGGCGCGCCCGAAGTCGACCGGCGCGACGGGGTCGAGAGCGCCGCCCGGCTGACCGTCGCCGAGCAGCAGATCGTCGATTCCAATACCGATAATCGCGGCGAGGCATCGGTCGAAGTCGGCCGGCTGCGCCTCCGGCTGCTCATCGAGGGGTCCGAGCGGGCAGGGTTCGTCTGTCTCGGCATCGGCCGGATGGTCGAGATGCGGGCCGACAAGCAGATCATCCTCGACGAGACCTACATCCCGCCGATCCTCGACTGTGCCGCGTCCAAGAACCTCGCCAATTTCATCACCGAGGTCCAAGGGCTGCTGCACCATCGCGGCGAGGCGCTAGGCGGCCGCGTCTCGGAATCGGGCACGCGCGGTGCCGCCGAGATCGCGGATTTCCTGCTGCTGCAGGCGGTCAACCGCTACGAGCCGATCTTCGCGCATCTCGCCAACGCCGCCACCGTCCATCCGGAGGCGCTCTACGGTCTGTCGGTCCAGCTCGCGGGTGAGTTGGCGACCTTCACGACCTCGGGCAAGCGGCCGCCGAGCTTCCCCGTCTATAAGCATGACGAGCTGGCGCCCACTTATGCGCCGGTGATGCGCTCGATTCGCCAGTCGCTGAGCGCGGTGCTGGAGCAGACGGCGGTGCCGATCCCGCTGCAAGAGCGCAAATACGGCATTCACGTGGCGCCGATCATGGACCGCACGCTGCTCACGACGGCGGGTTTCGTGCTGGCGGTCAAGGCCGACATTCCGCCCGAGCGGCTGCGCCAGACCTATCCGAGCCAAGTCAAGATCGGCCCGGTCGAGCGTATCCGCGAGCTCGTCAACGTGGCTTTGCCCGGCATCACCCTGCAGCCCCTGCCAGTGGCGCCGCGCCAGATCCCGTATCACGCCGGCGTCACCTATTTCGAGCTCGATCGGACGAGCGCCTTGTGGAAGAGCCTCGATAATTCGGGCGGTTTGGCCCTCCATGTCGCCGGCGATTTTCCCGGGCTCGAAATGGCGCTCTGGGCGATCCGCGGATTGTAGCGCCGATGCCGCGGATATCACCTCGATACATGCTATCTAGAAGATCCGCCGTTGCCTTTTGCCCGGCGGCGGGCGCATGCTGTCGCGCTATGCTGTCGTCCCGTTCGGCCGGCTGGTATGGCGCAAGATCGATTGAGCAAGTCGACGGGTCCGATGACTGAGCCGCGATCCAAGATCAGCGCCGAGAAGGCGATGCAAATCTGCGAGCGATTCAGCGTGAGCGATGTCGGGGTCGCCTTGCTGACCCCTGAGCTGGCGCCGCTGCCTTTCCTTGATGCGCTGGTCGAGGCGAAGGCGTTCGTCGACGCCGTCAATTTCCTGGCATTCGGCTTACCTAAGCGCGAGGCTGTCTGGTGGGCGTCGGTGGCGCTGCGCGCCGGCGGCGCTGCCGAGGTCGGTCCGGCGCGCGACGCCGTCTCCGCGGCTGAGGAATGGGTTCGCCGGCCCTCGGAAGAAAACCGCATCGCAGCCGGCGCCCGCGCCGAGCAGCTGACCAAGGACCAGCCCGCCGGCTGGGCCGCCTGGGGCGCGTTCTGGAGCGGCGGCAGCCTGACGCCGCCCGATCTTCCGCCCGTGCCGCCCGGTGCCACGCTGACCGCCAAGGCCGTTGCCGGCGCCGTCACCCTCTGCGCCGCAGTCGATCCTAAGCGCGCTCCCGAGCGTTTCGCCGCATTCATCACGCTCGGCAAGGATATCGCGCTCGGCGGCAATGGGCGGCTGAAAAGCTGAACGGCGATGCCCCTGATCCTCATGGTCGAAACGACCAATCCTGCCTTGCGCGCCTACGCGGGCAAGCGCGTCGCGGTCGAGCAGTCGCTCACCGTCGGTCGCGGCAACAGCAATGATCTGGTCCTGCCCGATCCCGGCCGCGTCGTCTCGACCAGCCACCTGCTTTTGTCGTTCGATGGCTCGGGCTATACGGTCACCGATCTCAGCACCAACGGTACCTTCATGAATCATGGGGCGGAACGCCTGCCGCTGAAGGTGCCGACCCCGCTTCATCAGGATGATTATCTTCAGCTCGGCGACTACGGTCTCGTGGTCCTCGAGGTGGCGGCCGCCGCATCTGGCGCGGGCGGCGACGCCTATGGCGGCGGGGCCGGAACAGTCGGCGGGGCGCCGGCGAAGGAGGATCTCGACGATCTTTTCGCCGACATGGCGCCGCGCGCGACACCCGGGCGATCGCCGCCGCCGGCCGGGCCGGATCCGTTCGACGCCTTCTTCGAGGACAAGCCGCCGGTCTCGCCGTCCTCCTTGCCGCAATCGCCTTACGGCTCGCCGATCAATCCGGGCGGTCCGCTCGATCTGGGCTACGGACCCGGCGCCAAGGGCGGCGACGAGCTGTTCGGCGGGCTGCCGGGCAATGCCGGCGATCTGTCGCCCCTGCAAGGCGGCGGGCGGATGCTCATCCCGGAGGATGACGATCTGTTCGGGCCACCGCCCGTGCGCAACAATTGGCAGGGGGGTTCGCGCGCCGATCACACCCCCTCCGAAGAGGGCTTCTTCGCGCCGCCCAAGGTCTCGACCGAGTCGATCCCCGATGATTGGGACCCGGCCGCCGATCTCGGTTTGCCGGCGGCGCCGCGCCCCTATCAGCCGCCCCCGGCTCGGCCGCCTCAGAGTCAATCCCCGCCGCCGTCCCAGCCGGTCCTGGCACCAGAGATGCCGCCCGTCGCGGCTCAGCCGGCCCGACCCGCGGCGACCGCGTTCGAGACGCCGCCGGCTCAGCCCGCCATCGCGGTCGCGGCGGCCTCGGGCGGCGACGCGGCCATGGCGGCCTTCCTTCGGGACGCCGGGCTGGCGGGAATGCCGCTCAGCGAGGCGCAGGCCGTCAAGATGATGGCCATGCTCGGCCGGACCATGCGGCTTCTGGTCGAGGGCATGACCGAGATCCTGGCTGCACGCGCCTCGACCAAGCAGGAGTTCCGCATCGAGCGGACCATGATCGGCAAGCTCGACAACAATCCGCTTAAATTCAGCGCCACGACGGACGAGGCGATGCGCGTGCTGATGCTGCAGAACGTGCCAGGCTTCCTGTCGGCCGAGCAGGCCTTCGGCCAGGCGCTGCTGGACATCAAGTCGCATCAGCTGGCAGTGATGGCCGGCATGCAGAAGGCGCTGACGACGCTGGTGGCACGCTTCGATCCCACGCAGCTCGAGAAGCGGATCGAGAAGAGCTCGGTGTTCGACGGGGTGTTGCCGGGCGCGCGCAAGGCCCGCTACTGGGATCTCTTCCGCAAGCTCTATGGCGAGATCGCGCGCGAGCTCGAGGATGATCTGCAAAGCTTGTTCGGATCGGAGTTTGCGGCTGCCTATCGCGCACAGGTAGAGCAGCTGGAGGCGGTGTCCGAACGCGGAGAAGGCGGCGAGGGGGCCGACCCGATCCTGAGGGAATGAGCAAAAGCTCTTCTTGGCGGGACTGGGGCATATGTTGGATAGTTGACAGGGCAAGGGGGCTCGATCGTGGACAAGAAGCTCGTTGGCAGTGTGATCCTGGGGGGAATGACGGCGGTGCTTGCCGGATGCAGCTCACCTCCGCCGCCACCGCCGCCGACGATGGTCGAGCTGACGGTCACGGCCGCACCCGATGTCAATCCGTCGACCGACGGTCAGCCGTCGCCGATCGCGATCCGCATCTATCAGCTCGGTGCCACCGGCGCGTTCGAGAAGGCTGACTATTTCCAGTTGCATGACAAGGAGGCAGCACTCCTGGGCACTGATCTCGTTTCGCGCGACGAGGTCGTCTTGGCGCCCGGTGCTAGCAAGACCATGACTTTCGAGGTCAAGCCCGGTACGAAGTTCCTGGGCACCGCGGCGGGCTATCGGGCGATCGACGAGGCGACCTGGCGCGCCGACGTGCCGGTGCCGGTCAATCAGACGACCAAGGTCGCGGTGACTGCCGGCAAGTCGGTACTGACCGAGAAGGCCGGCGGATAGGGCCGGCATCGTCCGGGCGGGGCTGCGCGGACGAGACGGGCGGAACAGTCTGGGTTGACTTGACAGGTGTGCCGGCCTTCGCCGCACACCGGACGGGGCGGGGTGCATGTCCATCGACGATCCTTTTGCCGAGCCCGGCGACGCCGAGCGCACGGTCATCCGACCCAATCCCGGCGGGCGCCTGGCCCAGCCGGCGTCACCCGCGCCGCCGCAATATCGGCCCCCGCCCGATCTTGCCGGCGCCACGGACGCCAAGATCTGGGACGCGATCAAGCTCAAGAACCTCAGTCCCCTGGTCAATGCCGCGGTGCCGCTGCTGGGCTTGGCGGTGCGGCTCAAGAACCGGGCGGTCAACCCGAATGTCGAAGGGCTTCGGCAGCGCGTGATCGAGGAGATCAACGCGTTCGAGCGCCGGATCACGCCCCTCGGCATAGCACCGCAAACGATCCGCGCCGCGAAATATGCGGTCTGCGCGCTCATGGACGATCTGGTCCTGAACACGCCCTGGGGCAGCCGCAGCATCTGGTCGACCAAAAGCATGGTCGGCACCTTCTTCACCGAAACCTGGGGCGGCGATCGTTTCTTCGACCTCCTCGCCCAGCTGAAGAAGGATGCGGCGGTCAATCTCGATCTGCTCGAGCTGCTCTATTTCGCGCTCAGCCTGGGCTTCGAGGGCAAGTACCGGGTGATGCCGCGCGGTGCTTCCGAGCTGGCGCTGGTGCGCGAAGATCTCTATCGCGCGATCCGCAACAACCGCGGCGAGTTCGAGCGACATCTGTCGCCGCATTGGCAGGGCGTGCAGGCCGCATATCGCGGCCTCATCTCGGCCGTGCCGATCTGGGTCATCATGGCGTCGGCAGCGGTCGTGCTGCTGCTGTGCTATTTCGGTTTCAGCTACCTTCTGGCCGACCGCTCGGATTTGGTGTTCGCGCGCCTCGCCAGCCTGCCGCCGACCGGCCAGGTCAGCTTCGCGCGGGCCGCGGTGGCGATGCCGCCCCCGCCGATCGACACGACGCAGTCGCAGAAGATCCGGAAGTTCCTCGAGCCCGAGATCAAGCAGGGGCTGGTCACCGTGCTCGAGGACGACCAGACCATCACCGTACGCCTCCGGGCCCAGGGCATGTTCGCCTCGGGCAGTGCGGATGTCGTCGACAGCTTCAAGAACACGCTCTTGCGCATCGGCGACGCGCTCAATACCGAGCCCGGCAATGTCGTGATCACCGGCCATTCCGACAATGTGCCGATCCGCACGCTGAAATTCCCGTCGAATTTCGAGCTGTCGCTGGCCCGGGCCAAGTCGGTGCAGGCGATCGTCGGCTCGAAGATGCAGGATCCCAAGCGGCTGTCGGCCGAAGGTAAGGCGGACACCCAGCCGATCGCGCCCAACACGACGCCGGAAGGGCGCGAGCAGAACCGTCGCATCGAGGTCACGCTGTCCAAGACTGCCGCCTAGGCGGCCGGGTCCGGATGAGGAAATGATGAAGCTGCTGCGCAAGATTTTCTTTTCGAGACTCGTCCTGCTCGTGACCGGCTGCGTGCTCGTTGCCGTGATCATCTGGTTCGTCGGCCCGCTGCTCGGCATCGCCGACTCCACGCCGTTCAGCGGTGTCGTCACCCGCGCGCTTGGCATGTGCCTGCTGCCAGTGGTGTTCGGCATCCGCGAAGTCCTTCTGGCCCGCGCCAACGCCAAGGCCAACCAGGATCTTGCGACCGAGGTCGCAGGCTCGGCGGCAGGCAAAGCCGAGGTCGAGGAGCTGTCGGGCAAGTTCAAGGAAGCGCTGGAACTCCTGAAGAAGAGCCGGTTCTCCGGCTCGGCCGGGCGGCGTTATCTCTATCAGCTGCCCTGGTACATGTTCATAGGGCCGCCCGGCTCGGGCAAGACCACCGCACTCACCAATTCCGGCCTCAATTTCCCGCTGGCCGACCGGTTCGGCAAGGCCGCGGTCAAGGGCGTCGGCGGCACGCGCAGCTGCGACTGGTGGTTCACCGATGGTGCGGTGCTGATCGACAGCGCCGGCCGCTACACGACGCAGGACAGCGAGGCCGAGCAGGACAAGACCGCCTGGTTGGGATTCCTCAGGCTTCTGAAGAAATTCCGCAAGCGTCAGCCCCTGAACGGCATCATCGTCGCGATTGGCATCAGCGATCTCACGACCGCCACCCCCGATCAGCGCACCGAGCATGCGAGCGCCATCAAGCAGCGTATCGGCGAACTCTACAAGGAGCTGGGCGTCAGGCTGCCGATCTATGTGCTTCTTACCAAGGCCGATCTTATCGCGGGCTTCGTCGAGTTCTTCGACGATCTCGGCCGCGAGGACCGCGACATGGTCTGGGGCATCACTTTCCCCTTCAAGCCCAAGGAGGATGAGGGCGGCGCGGTCCTGGCTTATGCCGACGAGTTCGACGGGCTGATCGGCCGGCTCGACGATCGGCTCACCGAGCGTCTCCAGGCCGAGCTCGATATCGAGCGACGGGCGCTCGTCTTCGGCTTCCCGCAGCAGGTCGCCAGCCTCAAGGAGATGACCGACAATTTCCTCAAGGACATCTTCCAATCGAACCGGTTCGAGGAGCCGATTCAGCTGCGCGGCGTCTATTTCACCAGCGGCACACAGTTCGGCACCCCGATCGACCGGCTGATGGGCGCCATGTCGGCGACCTTCGGCATCAATCGCCAGCAGCTGCCGTCCTTCAGCGGCACTGGCCGCAGCTATTTCCTGTCGAAGCTGCTCAAGGAGGTGATCTTCGGCGAGGCCGGCATCGTCAATGCCGATCCCAAGGTCGAGCGCCGCAACCGTACCGTCCGCATCGCAGCCTATGCCGGCACCAGCGTCATCGTGCTCGCCATGATCGCGCTCTGGACGGTCAGCTATTTCAACAATCTGGATCTCCTGACCGAGACCGACGCCAAGGTCGAAAAGTACAATGAACAGGCCAAGACTTTGCAGCTCGACCGCGTCGCCGATCCCGATCTCCGGCAGGTGATGCCGCTGCTCGATCTGCTGCGCGACCTGCCCGGCGGCTATACCGATCAGCAGAACGACACGCCGCTACTACTGCAGTTCGGCCTTTATCAAGGCGGCAAGGTCGGCTCGCAAGCGATCGCCGCCTATGAGCGCGATCTCGGCAATGTCTTCCTGCCACGCCTCTTGCTTCGGCTCGAGAATCAGCTCGCCGCTAATCAAGGCAACCCCGATTTCCTCTATGAGGGGCTCAAGGTCTATCTGATGCTGGGGCATCAGGGGCCGCTCGACAAATCGCTCGTCAAACATTGGATGGCGCTCGATTGGAGCGTCCAATATGCCGGCGATTCCAACGCCCAGTTCCGCCAGGATCTGGCCGGCCATCTCGACGCGCTGCTGCTGAAGCCGCTGCCCAAGATCGAGATCAATGCCGATACCGTGCAGAAGAGCCGGCTGGTGCTCAATCAGCGTCCGCTGGCCGAGCGCGCTTATAGCCTGCTCAAGACCAACCAGAAGGTGACGGAGCTGCCGGAATGGACCATCGCGGACTATTCCGGGCCGGCTGCGGGCCGCGTCTTCACGCGCCCGTCCGGCCGCAAGCTCTCCGAAGGCATCCCCGGTCTCTATACTTATGACGGCTATCATAAGGTCTTCCTGCCGCTGCTGCCGGACATCGCACATGATGTTGCCAAGGAGAGCTGGGTGCTGGGGGCGCAGTCCCAGGCGAGCGAGGATCCTGCCTCGGTGCAGCGGCTGCAGCGCGACGTGGCCTCGCTCTATGTCGACGAGTTCAAGGCGCAATGGGACAAGCTGCTGGGCGATATCACGATTATCCCCTTTACCAGCGTCGGCCAGTCGGTCGATACGCTAGCCATCCTGTCGGCGCCTGAATCGCCCATCAAGCTGTTCCTCGTCTCCGCCGCGAAGGAAACCTGGCTCTCGAAGAAGCCGCCGGCCGATGCCGATCCGCTGGCTGCTGCTGCTGCGGCAGCCGAGGCGAAGGCGAGCAAGGGCGTGCCGGGCGGTGCGGCCGGTGCGGCGGCAGCCGGCGTCGTGCCGGGCGGCGACAAGGACAAGCTCGCGGCCATGCTCGGCGCCGGCGGTCAGCAGGCCGGCGGGCCGGCCGACCTGGTCGGCCGCAGCACGGACGAGCATTTCAAGGCGCTGCATGATCTCGTCAATGGGGGGCCCAATAACGGGGCGGCGCCGATCGACGGGACCATCGCCAATCTTGGCGATCTCTATCGTTCCATGAGCAAGGTAGGCTCGGCCAACAATCAGGGCGGGGCGCTGCTCGGTGCAGCGGGCGGCGGCGATGGCGGCGCTTCGGCTCAGCTCAAGGCCAATGCTGCGACGATGCCGGAGCCGCTCAAGAGCATGGTCGGCACGCTCACGAAATCGAGCTCCACGCTGACGGTCGGCGGCGCCAAGCAGCAGCTGAACGCGCTGTGGACGGCCTCGGTGCTGCCCTTCTGCAAGCAGGCGACCGAGAATCGCTATCCGATCTATGCGACCGGTGCCGCCGAAGTGACGCTCGACGATTTCACGCGGCTTTTCTCCAAGGGCGGGCTGATCGATCAGTTCTTCACGACCAACCTCGCTTCTTTCGTCGATCAATCGACCAACCCCTGGCATTGGCAAAAGGTCGACAATCTCGATCTCGGCATCTCGCCGGCGGTGCTCTTGGAGTTCCAGCGCGCGGCGGCGATCCGCGACAGCATGTTCCCGACGGGGACCAAGCCCGGCGTCAGCTTCGAGCTGCAGCCGACCACGCTCGACGCGACCTCGACCTCGGTCCTGCTCGAGATCGACGGGCAGTCGCTCTCATATGACCATGGCCCGCCGCGCCCCGTGAAGATGGCCTGGCCCGGCCCGACCGGTCCGGCCGGCGTGCGCATCAGCTTCCAGCCGCAAGGCACCGATACCGCGATCAACACCGACGGCGTTTGGGCCTGGTTCCGGCTGCTCGACAAGGCGCAGATCAAACCGGCCGGCGGTCCCGACCGCTTCAACGTCACCTTCAATGCCGGCGGCCGCAGCGCCGGTTTCGAGATCCGCGCCAACAGCGTGGTGAATCCGTTCGCCTCCAACCAGCTCCAGCAATTCCGGTGTCCCCCCTCGCTATGACCGTATCGGCGCCATGATCCTCGTTCCGTCGAGACCTGCGGCCTATTACGGCAAGGTGCCGGCGCGCGGCGATTTCGTCTCGCGCCGCTTGAGCCGCGCGGTCGTCGATCCGTGGGACGATTGGCTCCAGCTGGCGATCTACACCAGTCGCGAGCAGCTGGGCGGCGCCTGGCTCGATCTCTACATGGTGGCGCCGATCTGGCGCTTCGTGCTGGCTGGCGGCCTGTGCGGACCGGCGCCGCTGGCCGGTATCATGATGCCGAGCGTCGATACCGTCGGGCGGAACTTTCCCCTGCTGATCGCGGCCGAGCTGCCGGCAGCGGCCGCCCTCGGCGCCGTCGCCGGCGGGGGCGAGGCGTGGTTCGAGAATGCCGAGGCAGCGGCGCTCAACAGTTTGCGCGACGGCTTCCGGCTCGAGGAGCTCGATGATGCCATGGTCGATCTCGTCGGCACCGAGCCGGCGGCCTCGATGGCGGGGTCGGCCCGTCTTTCGCCGCCCGGCCTGTACCTGCCGCTCGCGCCGCCGATCCAGCCCGGGCCGGCCTACCGCAGCCGTTTCGGCGCCGGCGGCGCCCATCACAGCCTGTGGTGGACGATCGGGTCCGAACGGGTTCCGTCCGTGCTCGCAATCGTCGAGGGCATGCCCGATCCGGCCGCTTTCGCCTCCTTTCTCGACGGTGATTGGGCCGGGCGCGGGTGGGCCATGACCGAGGCCGCTGCGCCGGGCGAGCCGGACCTTCTGGCGGCATCCCCGGCCGATCGGTTCGAAGGCCCGGCCGGCGAGGACGCCCCGCTGCCTTGGGACCGGGACGAGTAGGATCGGCGATGACAGCTACCTCCGACTTCGAGATCGACTCCGCCGCCGCCACTCATGTCGGCCGGGTGCGCAAGCACAATGAGGATTCATATCTGGTGCGTCCCGAGATCGGTCTCTGGGTCGTCGCCGACGGGATGGGTGGGCATCAGGCCGGAGATTTCGCCAGCCAATCCATCGTCGAGGCGCTGCAGCAGATCGCGGATCCGGTCGACGGGGTGCATTTCCTCAATCAGGTCCGCGCGCAGCTGGCCGACGTCAATGATCGGCTGCTGGCCGAGGCGGCGGCGCGCGGCAATGGCGCCGTGATCGGCAGCACCGTCGTGGTGTTCTTGACCTTCGGCCGCTATTTCGCCTGCGTCTGGGCCGGCGATAGCCGCCTCTACCGGCTGCGCCACGGCGCCTTCGAGCAGATCAGCCGCGACCATAGCCAAGTGCAGGAGATGGTCGATGCCGGGATCCTGGCGCCCGAGCTCGCCGAAAGTCACCCGCTCGGCAATGTCATCACGCGGGCGGTCGGCGTGAGTCCAGCACTGGAGCTCGACAAGGTCAGCGACCAGCTGATGACGGGCGATACCTTTCTGCTGTGCAGCGACGGTCTATCCAAGACGGCGAATGAGCCGGAGATCGCTCGCATCTTGCAAGAGACAGAATTGGCCGATGCTCCGCAAAGACTTGTTGAGGCGGCACTTCAAGGCGGCGGCAGTGACAATGTCACGGTCATTGCGATCCGGGTCGGCGAACCAAAAGATGAGCCGACAATTCCACCCAATCTTGACATGATCGGGCCAGAGGCCTAAGAAAATAAGGCATTTTTTGGGGCCAGGACGGTAAAATCGTCCTCTTTGAACGGATCGGTGCGATGAAAAGCAAGAACATCCTCGCCATTGCGGCCGCGGTCGCTGTCGCCTGCGTTGTCTTTGCAGGTTTTGACGGTTCGGCATGGGCGCAGCAGCCCCAAGAAATGGGCGCCTCGCCCAAGTCCGACGATCTGATCAAGGCGCTGACGCCGGGCCAACCGAATGTCGGCCAGCTCCAGGTGCGCGGCCTGCGTCTGCTGAATGCCAATCCGGGGGGTGCTGAGAAGCCGGCAGCGCCGCCGGCTGTGGCGCTCGACATCAAGTTCATGCTGGGGTCGGCCGAGCTCACCGACGGTGCCAAGCAGACCGTCGCCCAACTCGCCAAGGCGATCAATTCCGACCAGCTTTCGAAATATACCTTCCGTGTCGAAGGCCATACCGACAGCACCGGACGGCCGGATGCCAACATGGTCCTGTCGCAGAAGCGGGCCGATGCGGTGAAGGAATTTCTCGTCGATCACTACGGCGTTGCCGCCGATCGGCTGACCGCGGTCGGCAAGGGCCAGGAAGAGCCGCTTGATGCCGCTCATCCGGAGAGCGGCGTCAACCGGCGCGTTCAAATCATCAATCTCAACGGCTGAGCCGGCAAGGCCGGCCGCGGATCGCAATGGCCCGCGTTCAGAGCCGCCGCCGGAAATTTGACAGCTCGGACGGGTGCTGGCGGTCATGAACAGGCCGCTGATCGTCATTCTATGTGCTGTGGCCGGCGCCATCGCCGGCATCGCCGCGATCGCGATGTTCGGCTTGATGCGGCACGGCGGGGCGCCCGCGGCAGCCTCGTTTGCCGCCGCACCCGCCGCCTCGCGGCCGGCCCTGCCGCGGGTCGAGCCCATGGCATGCTGGTTCGCGGTACCGGCCGGGCGCGGCGCCAATTGCGGCAAACTCCTGGTGCCGGAGGATTGGTCGAACCTCGCCGGCCGCGCGATCGCGCTCCGTTTCGTCGTGTTCCCCGCGACGGGCAGTGCCGCTGCCGAACCGCTGGTCTATGTCAGCGGCGGGCCGGGCGAGCCGGCGATGATCGATGCCGAGGGCATTCAGCATTGGTGGGATTGGACTGGCAGTGCCGAATGGCTCAAGCGCCGCGATGTCGTCGTGTTCGACCAGCGCGGCGTCGGCCTGTCCGAACCCGATCTTTCCTGCCCTGAGTTGGTAGCGGCCGGCTCCAAGCTGTTCCTGGGCGCTGTCACACCGGCTGAGGTCGATGCTGCCTGGGCCGATGCCGCCGCACGCTGTCATCAGCGTCTCATTGCTACGGGCGTCCGGCTCGAGAATTACAACACGGCCGCGACCGCGCATGATCTTGCCGCCCTCATATCGAGCCTGGGCTATCCCAGCTGGAGCCTGCTCGCCGTCTCCTACGGGACCCGGGTCGTGTTCGAGTTCCTGCGCGACTTTCCGAACGGCACGCGCAGCGCGGTGCTCGATTCCGTCTATCCGCCGGGCAGCCGGCCCTATATCACGGCCGGGGCCGATGCGGCGCGCTCGCTCAATCTGCTGACATCCAACTGTGCCGCCGATCCGGTCTGCCGCAACCTCAATCCCGATCTCGGCCATGTCCTGGCCGATCTCATCCAGAAGGCGGCGCTGCATCCGCTCGCCGTGCCGGTCCAGGTCGGCGGCAGCACCGACAAGCGCGCCATGCTCGATGATGCGAAGCTGATCGAGGTGCTGTTCTACGGCCTCTATCGCGCGCAGGACATTCGTCGGCTGCCGACCGTGATAACCGCACTGGCACATGGCAATCCCGGCCCGCTGACGCCCTTCGCGACGCAAGCGCTCGAGACCTATGAATCCTCGGCGCTCAGTCACGGCCTCTTCCTGTCGGTCGAATGCCATGACGAATATCCGTTCAGCGCGCCGGACGCGGTGCGCCGCGCCGCCGCCGCATCCGGCCGCTATGAGCGCTTCGCGCTGGCGAACATGCCGCTCGCGGCCTGCCCATCCTGGCCAGTCGGCGCCGCCAGTGAGGCCGAGCAGGCACCGCTCGTCAGCGACGTGCCGATCCTGATGCTGTCGGGCGAGCTCGATCCAGTCACTCCGCCCGAATGGGCAAAGGCGGCCGCCGCCGGCCTGCCGCATGCACGCTTCTTTCGGTTTCCGGATGTTGGCCATGGCGTGCTTGCCTCCGATCGCTGTGCCGACCGGGTCGTGGCGAGCTTTCTCGCCGAGCCGGATCGGCCGCCCTTCAATTCCTGCCTCCTCGCCTTGGGGCAGGGGCGATGACGCCCGGTATTCCAGGCCTCGCACTATCGTTGTTACGGCTGGCCGGCAGGGATGGAAAAGGCCGCGCCGGCCGGGCGCGGACCGACTACCCTTGTATGGCCCCTGCGGACGCGAGCCAGCCGAACTTCTTTAGTCGGGGCAAGGTTTTGGAGTTTTTTCCTTGTGTCGCGCCGGTGTTCGCACGATCATGGATCGGAAGAACTTTGCTAAAAGGCAAGATATCCGTGAGTTGTCTGCCGCAACGGCGTTCATCGAGCTTCCGCCGTTGGAAACACACCGGCGGCCGAACGCTACTTTCGTTACTTCTGGTCTTGACCGCCGCACCGCAGGCAGTGCTGGCGCAATCGGTTACCGTGCCGATCCCGCCGGTGCCGTCCGGCGTGATTCCACCGCCGAGCAATCCGATCGAGCGCGTCCAGCCGCCCGGCCAGCCGCTGATCACGCCGCCGCCGGCGCCGCCGGAAAGTGCGGCGCCCAATCCCGAGGCCGGTCCTGATCTGCTCGTCAAATCGGTCGATATCGACGGCGCCACGCACTATTCGCCCGAGGAGCTGGCCCAATATTACGCGCCGATCCTGAACAAGACCGTGCCCGCCGGCCAGATCGCCGCCGCAGCCGACGCGATCCAGACCCGCTATCGCCGGGACGGTTATTTCCTCTCGGCGGCGCGTGCCGCGGTGACGGCCGAGGCGGACGGGGTCAAGGTCCGCATTCATGTCACGGAAGGCTATATCGCAGACGTCAAGATCGATGGCGATATCGGCCCGGCCGGCAGCAAAATCTATGATTACCTACAGAATCTGGTCGGGATCCGGCCGGTCAATATCGCCAATGTCGAGCGCTACCTGCTGCTGGCCCAGGGCGTGCCCGGCGTATCGGTGCGCGCGGTGCTGCGTCCGTCGGGCGGCGAGCCGGGGGCCGTCGAACTGGTCGCACAGGTCGCCCGCAAGGAGTTCGGCGGCCTTGTCAATTTCGACACGCGCGGCCCCAAGACGGCCGGCCCGTCGGAGCTGCTGACGAGCGCTACTGCCAATTCCTTCACCTCCGAAGGCGAACGGACCGAGCTCGATCTCTTCGACACGCCGTTCGATCCGGAGCAGATCTTCGCCCAGCTGTCCGTCTCCGCACTCGTCGGCTCGGACGGGCTAGAGGTGCGCGGCTATGTCGGCTATGGCCTAACCTCGCCCGGCAACGTGCTGCGCAATATTGGCTACAAGGGTCGCCTCAATACCGGCGGCGTGGCGGCTGATTACCCGCTCATCCGCAGCCGGGCGCTCAATCTGCAGCTCACCTCGAATTTCGATTTCTTCCAGTCCGAGATCGATCTGTTCGGTCCGAGCGGGCTCAGGGCGCGCGAGGCGAACAGCCGACTGCGCGTCTTGCGGATCGGCGGCGTTCTGAATTTCCAGGATACGTTGCTCGGCGCCGAGATGGGCGGTGCCACCACCGTCACGATGCAGGCGCACAAGGCCTTCGATATCCTGCATGGCAGCTCCAACGACGCCGAGCTGCTGCCGCGCCCCGGGACGGTGAGCGATTTCATCAAATACACCGGCGAGATCGTCCGGGTGCAGGATCTCTTTTCGCTCGATGACTATCAATTTGCATTGAAACTTGCAGTCGCCGGGCAATGGACCCGCTCGATTCTACCATCGAGCGAGGAGTTCTTCCTTGGCGGCAATCAATATGGCCGCGGTTTCTTCAATGGCGAGGTGACGGGCGACCGTGCGCTCGCCGAGACGGCCGAGCTGCAAGTGAATACGACGGTGTCGAATTTCATCACCTGGTTCGACGAGCAGCCGCCCGATATGGCCTTGCGCTACTATGCCTTTTTCGACAATGGCCAGGCCTGGAACAACACCTCCGCAACACCGCCGCAGCAGATCCAATCGGCCGGCATCGGGGCCAAGGCGACGGTCTATCCGGGCTATTGGGTGACGCTCGAGCTCGATAATCGCTTCACCTTGCGGCCATCAGGCGGATCGGCGGTTTCGCCTTTGGCACCGCGTGTGCTTATTGTCGAAGCGGGAATACAATTTTGACCCGATATCGTAAAATCGGGCGACAATGGGGGCGGTCATGACGGGCTTGGCAAAACCGTTGATCGATGCGGCTGGCCTCACGCCGAGCCGTCATCTTGCATTCCGCGACCGCTGCCTGGGCTCGATCTCGTCCGTCGGCGTGCTGTGCGCGCTCGGCATGGCGCTCCTGGCAACGCCGGCACCGGTGCGCGCCAATCCCGCCGGCGGCACGGTCGTCGGCGGCCAGGCCACGATCACCCAGACCGGCCCCAACACGCTGCAGATCCAGCAGCTGACCCCGCGCGCCGCGATCAACTGGAACAGCTTCAATATCGGGGCCGGCGAGACCACGATCATCCAGCAGCCGAACAGCTCTTCGGTTTCGCTCGATCGGGTCATCGGCAGCGATCCGTCGAGCATCGCGGGTCAGCTCAAATCCAATGGTCAGGTCATCCTGATCAACCCCAACGGCATCGTCTTCACCCAAGGGTCCGAAGTCGATGTCAACAGCCTGATCGCGACCACTGCCAATGTCCGCAATGCGGATTTCATGGCGGGCAAGCTCAATTTCTCGCAACCCTCGACCAAGCCCGGCGCCGTCGTCGCCAATGAGGGCCATATCAGCATCGCCGATTACGGGCTCGCAGCACTCGTGGCGCCGAGCGTGGCCAATTCCGGCTTGATCGACGCCAGGCTGGGCAAGGTCGTGCTGGCCGGCGCCAATGCCTTCACCGTCGATCTTTACGGTGACGGGCTCTTCTCCTTCGACATCACCAGCAAGGTCCAATCCTCGCCGGCGAATGGCGCGCTCGTCTCGAACACCGGCACCATCATCGCCGATGGCGGCCAAATCCTGCTGACCGCGGATGCGGTGTCCGGCATCATCGACGACACGATTCGCGTCGATGGCGTGTTGCAGGCGAAGAGCATCGGCAGCCAGCAGGGCTCGATCATCGTTGATGCCGGTGCCGGCGGTGCCGCCAAGGTGACGGGCTTCCTCGACGTCTCGGGCGGCCCCACGGCATCGGCCGGCAGCGCCACGATTACCGGCAACAGTGTGGCGCTGCTCGGCAATGCCGCGATCGACGCGACCGGGCTCAATGGCGGCACGGTCAAGATCGGCGGCGGTGCGCACGGCACCGATGCGACGGTTCGCGACGCCCAGACGACCTTCGTCGCCGGCGGTGCCGCTATCGATGCGAGCGCCGTCGGAAGCGGGCAGGGCGGCAATGTCACGGTCTGGTCGAACCAGGCGACCGGCTTCGCCGGCAAACTCTTCTCGCGCGGCGGTGCGGCCGGCGGCAATGCCGAGATCTCGAGCGCCGGCCTGCTGCAGCTGACCGGCCTGGTCGATCTCTCCTCGCCGACGAAGGGCAAGTCCGGCACCTTGCTGCTCGATCCGGCCGAACTCACCATCTGCGCCGAAAACGGCACGACCTGCCCGACCAGTGGCAGTTTCGACATGTCGGGCAACTATATGGAGCCGTCGGCCACGACCTCGATCCTCGATGTCACCACGCTGCTGACCGAGCTCAACACGACCAACGTCTCGATCTCGACCCACATGGCCACGACGATGGGCAACGGCCAGATCGAGATCGCCTCCGGCTTTACCTATACCGGCCCAGCGCACTCGCTGACGATCACGGCCGAAGAGGGGCTGACGGTCGATAGCGGTGTCACGATCTCGTCTACCAATGCCGCGCTGAACTTGTCGCTCAATGGCGGCGGCGGCGCGACTACCCTGACCGCAGGGTCGAGCATCCTGACCAATGGCGGCAGTCTGGCGCTCACCGGCAGCAGCATTGCCATCGGTGGTTCAGTCTCTACCAACAATAGCGGTGCCACTGCGGGCGGGACGATCCAGGCCGGAACGGCCGGCGCGCTCACGATATCGAGCGGCGCCAGCGTGCTTTCGGTCGGCACGATCGCGCTCGATGCCCAGACCATGAGTCTCGGGGCCCAGATCGGCGGCAGCGCTGCCGGTGCCGGGCAAGCGAGCCTCGTCACGCTCGCGGGACCGGCCGCCAGCACCATCGCGGTCGGCAGCGGCACTGGCATTAGTACCGGCCTTCTCCTCGCCTCGACCGATCTCCTCAATATCCGTGCGAGCGCGGTCACGATCGGCGATGGCACGGCAGGAGCCATCACGGTCGGCAGTTTCGATGCCACCGGTTCAGGCTCGGCCTTCACCGCCGGCACTGGCGGCCTGCTGACGCTCCAAACTAACGGCAGTGTCAGCCTGGCGGGAGCGCTCAAGCTGCCCGAGAGCCTGACCGTCTCGGCTGGCTCCAGCTCCGGCTCGATCACGGACAATAGCGGCACCGGCTCGGTCGCGGTCGGCGCCGTCACGACGCTCGCTGCAGCCAGCGGCAGCCCGATCACGCTCAGCAATACGGCCAATCAGTTCGGCACTCTCGCGATCACGAGCGGCGATGTCGTGGCACTTACCAGCGGCGACACGGCGCTCGCTCTGGGCAACATCAGCACCTCGGGCGCTTTCACGCTGACTGGCGGGGGCACGATTACCCAGGTCGGCTCGACGACGATCAGCGCTGCTGGGGCGAATTTCAAAGACGGCGCGGGTGCCGTCACGCTCACCAACACCGGCAACATCTTCAACAGCGGCGGCGTCGGCAGCCTGGCGGTGACCGGTGGCACGGTCATGCTGAAGAGCGCCGATACGGCTTTGAGCCTCGGGAACATCGATGCGACCGGCTCGTTCCAGCTGACCTCGAGCGGGCCGATCACGCAGGCGAGCGGCACCTCGATCACGATCGGCGGCGGCGGCACCTTCAATGCCGGCACCAACGACATCACGCTCGACAATGGCGGCAACAGCTTCGTGGCACTTGCCGCGACGGGCGGCACCATCGAGATTGCCAGCACCGACACGGCGCTCTCGCTCGCCAATATCAATGCCTCGGGTGCCTTCACGCTGACTGGCGGGGGCACGCTCACCCAGGCCGGTTCGACGACGATCAGCGCTGCTGGGGCGAATTTCAAAGACGGCGCGGGTGCCGTCACGCTCACCAACACCGGCAACATCTTCAACAGCGGCGGCGTCGGCAGCCTGGCGGTGACCGGTGGCACGGTCATGCTGAAGAGCGCCGATACGGCTTTGAGCCTCGGGAACATCGATGCGACCGGCTCGTTCCAGCTGACCTCGAGCGGGCCGATCACGCAGGCGAGCGGCACCTCGATCACGATCGGCGGCGGCGGCACCTTCAATGCCGGCACCAACGACATCACGCTCAACAATGGCGGCAACAGCTTCGTGGCACTTGCCGCAACGGGCGGCAACATCAAGATCGCCAGCACCGACACGGCTCTCTCGCTCGCCGATATCAGCGCCACCGGCACCTTCAAGCTGACCGGTGGCGGCACGCTCACTCAAGCCGGCTCGACGACGATCAGTGCTGCCGGGGCGACCTTTGACGACAGCACGGGTGCCGTCACCCTCACCAACACCGGCAATATCTTCAACAGTGGCGGCACGGGCAACCTGTCGGTGACGGGCGGCACCGTCATGCTGAAGAGTGCCGACACGGCGTTGAGCCTCGGCACCATCGATGCGACCGGCTCGTTCCAGCTGACCTCGAGCGGGCCGATCACGCAGGCGAGCGGCACGTCGATCACGATCGGCGGTGGCGGCACCTTCAACGCCGGCACCAACGACATCACGCTCGACAATGGCGGCAACAGCTTCGTGGCACTTGCCGCAACTGGCGGCACCATCAAGATCGCCAGCACCGACACGGCGCTCCTGCTCGCCAATATCAGCGCGACGGGCGCTTTCACGCTCAAGGGCGGGGGCACGCTCACCCAGGCCGGTTCGACGACGATCAGTGCTGCTGGCGCCACCTTGAACGACGGCACGGCTGCAGTCACCCTCACCAACACCGGCAACATCTTCAACAGCGGCGGCGTCGGCAGCCTGGCGGTGACGGGCGGCACGGTCATGCTGAAGAGCGCCGACACGGCTCTGAGCCTCGGCACTGTCGATACGTCCGGCTCGTTCCAGCTGACCTCGAGCGGGCCGATCACGCAGGCGAGCGGCACCTCGATCACGATCGGCGGCGGCGGCACCTTCAATGCCGGCACCAACGACATCACGCTCGACAACAGCGGCAACAGCTTTGTCGCCCTTGCCGCGACGGGCGGGACGATAGAGATCGCCAGCACCGACACGGCCCTCTCGCTCGCCAATATCAATGCCACGGGCACCTTCACGCTGAGCACGACCGGCGGTTCGATCACGCAGGCGAACGGAGCGACGATCACGGCGGCGGGTGGCGGGTTCGATGCGGGTGCTGGCGATATTACGCTGACCAATGCCGGCAACGATTTGACCCATGGCGGCACAAGCAGCCTGGCGTTGAACGGCGGCGACATCTCCATCGCGAATGCGAATGCGCTGACGCTGGGTGCGGTCACCGCCGGCTCGCTGACGGTGACGATGCCGGCGATCACGACCCTGACCATCTCCGGCCCCGTGCACAGCACTGGCGACATCACGCTGACGACGGACCTCATTTCGATCGGCGGGCAGCTGGGCGGAACGGCAGCGGCCGGGTCGCAGGCGGCCGACGTCACCATTGCGCCCGTGACCTCGGGCCGCCTCATCCAGCTCGGCGGCACCAATCTCGGCTCCACTCTCTTTATCGATCCGGCCGCGGCCACGGACATCCGTGCCACCAATGTAACGATCGGCAGCAGCAGCGCCGGATCGATCGTGACGGGCGCCTTCGATGCGACCGGCGGTTCCTTCACCACGGGCGGCGGGCTGTTCCTGATCTCGGGCGACCTTGTGACCGTGAGCGGCGCGCTCAAGCTGCCCGGCAATCTTTCCATCGCGGCCCCAGGCGCGATCACGGACAGCAGTGGTGCCGGCTCGATCTCGATCGCGGGTACGCTCGCCCTCTCGACGGCATCGAACGCCCAGATCAGCCTTACAAACAATACCAACAGCTTCAGCGGCTTGGCGGTGACGGGCGGCGATGCCGTCTCGCTCTTCAATGCCGGTACCGGTACGCTTACGATCGGCTCGATCGATGCCACGGGCGCCTTCTCGCTCACGACGGGCGGGGGCATTACGCAAGCTGGCGGGGCCAGCTTCGTTGCAGACGGCACGACGCTTCATGCCGGCGGCGACATCACGATCGCCAACGGCGGCAACAGCTTCACCAGCCTTGTGGCCAGCGGCGGTGCGCTGACCTTCGCAAGCACGGATAGCTTGCTGACGCTCGGCACGATCTCCGCATCCGGTGCCTTGGGTGTCACGACGACGAACGGCACCATCACGCAAGCCGCCTCGACCACGATCACGGCGTCGGGCGCCAACTTCGCGGCCGGCACCGGCGATGTGACGCTCACCCAAACCGGCAACAGCTTCAGCCATGGTGGTGCCGGCGTTCTCACGGCGTCGGGCGGAACCATCTCGATCGCAAGCTCCGACACGGCGCTGGGTATCGGCAGCATGGATGCCGCCGGCACTCTCGCGCTAAGCACGACCGGCGGATCGATCACGCAGGCCAGTGGCACGACGATCACCGCGTCGGGGGCCAGCTTCGATGCCGTCACCGGCAATATCTCGCTCGGCGGCACCGGCAACCAATTCGCGCATGGCGGCTCGGGCACGCTGGCACTCACCGGCGGTACCGTCACCGTCGTGAGCGCCGATCCCGGCCTCAGCCTCGGCACCATCAATGCCGGCGGCGCCTTCATGCTGACGACTGGTGGCACCATCACCCAGGCGAGCGGGGCGACCATCACGGCGGCGGGCGGTAGCCTGAACGCCGGCACCGGCGACATCACCCTCACCAATAGCGGCAATGATCTGACGCATAACGGGACCGGCAGCCTCGTTCTCACCGGCGCCGATGTCTCGATCACCAACGGCCATGCACTCAATCTCGACGCCGTTACGGCGGACAGTCTGACGGTCACCATGCCGGCGAACGCGCTGTTGTCGTTGCAGGGCGCCGTGCAGACGGCGGGCGATATCACGCTCACGACCGACCTCATCTCGATCGGCGCTCAGCTTGGCGGTACGGCGACGCCTGGATCGCAGGCGGCCAGCGTCACGATCGACCCGGTCTCGTCCGGCCGCGCCATCCAGATCGGCGGCACCGATGGGGCGCCGGGTTCGGATCTCTTTATCGCCTCGGTCGGCGACATTCAGGCGACCAACGTGACGATCGGCAACGGTACGGCCGGCCTCATCACGATCGGGGGCTTCGACGCCACCGGCGGCGGCGCCTTCACGACAGGCGGCTTGCTGACGCTCGTGAGCAATGGCGGCGTCTCGCTGACGGGTGCCATGCACCTTCCCGGCGATCTCACGATCGACACCAGCGGCGCAATCACCGAGTCCGGTGCCGGCCTGCTGAGCCTGCCCGGCACGGCGACGCTATCGCTCACGGCGGGCAGCACCAGCAACATCACGCTCGGCAATGCCAGCAATCTCTTCAGCAATGTGACCGTGATCAGCGGCAATGCGGTGACGCTCTTCGATGGCGAGCAGATCGTGCTCGGCAGCGTCAATGCTTCAGGCCTGCTTACCATCAATACGCAGGGATCGCTGTCGCTCAATGCCAGCAGCTCGATCACCTCGGCCGGCGCCAGCCTGACCGCGACCGGCGCCATCGACCTCAGCGGCGTCTCGAACAATTTCGAATCGCAACCGGGCACCAGCCTGTCGGCGCAAGGCACCTCGGTGACGATCGCCAATGCTGGTGCGCTGACGGTCGGCAATCTGACCGCCACCAACGGCGCCGTGACAGTCGAAACCGGCGGAACCTTGACCGCGACGGGCGGCACCATCAAGGCGACGACCGGAGTCTCACTCACCTCGGACAGTGCCGGCCTCGTCGTTTCCGAAGCCGTGCTGACGACCGGCACGGTGGCGCTCACGGCCGATACCATGACGATCGGCGCGCAGATCGGCGGCAGTGCTGCCAATACCGGTCAGGCGAGCCAGATCACGATCGAGACCAAGACGGCTGGGCGGGCGATCGCGCTTGGCGGCAGCAGCGATCCGGGCGCCGGCGGCGATCTCTTCATAGCGTCCAGCGGCATGCTGGATCTGCGCGGCACTAATGTCCTGATCGGGTCGCAGGCCATCGGCAGCGCATCCGGCGCGATCACGCTCCAGGCGCTGCCCGGCGCCTCGAGCCAGCTCGCTGCCGGCGGTACGCTGACGCTTGCGACCGGCGCCGGCGTCACGGTCACCGGTGCCGTCACCTTGCCGGGCTCGCTCTTGATCGAGGCCAACGGCACTATCGGCGACTCAAGCGGTGCCGGCTCGCTGGGATTGCCGGGCACGCTCACGCTGATCGCCGGCACCGGCAACGATATCGTCCTCAACAGCAACCTGAACAGCTTCGGCGCGGTCACGGTGACGAGCGGCCGGAATGTCAGCTTGCATGACGGCTCGACGCTCACGCTCGGCACGATCGATGCGGATGGCAGCCTGACGCTCGTCTCCGCCGGTTCGATCGGCCAATCGACCGGCACCACCGTCACGGCGGCCGGCACCACCGTGTCCGTGTCAGGCAATATCACGCTCACCAATGCCGGCAACGATTTCGAAAGCCAGCCAGGCACCTTGCTATCGGCCTCGGGCGGCACGATCGCGATCACCAATGGCGGCGCCGTGGCACTCAGCAATGTCAACGCCAGCGGCGGCTTTACGCTGACGGCCGGCGGGCCGATCACCCAATTGGCTGCCACCTCGATCGTCGCCGGCTCGACCACGCTCAACGCGTCCGGCAGCATCACGCTCACCAACAGCGGGAACAATTTCGATATTGCGCCTGGCGGCGGCCTGGCGGCGAGCGGCACCACCATCGCCATCGGCACCGCTAACAGCGTGGCGCTCGGCCAGATCGGCGCCAGCGGTGCTCTCACAGTCGCGACGAGCGGGAATCTGACCCAGCTTGCCGGCACAGCCGTCACTGCGAACGGTGCTACACTTGCCGCCACGGGTGCCATCACGCTCACCAATGCCAGCAACGATTTCGAGACCGGTTCCGGCACCTTGCTCAGCCTTTCCGGCAGCTCGATCGGGCTCGCCAATACCGGCAATCTGGCGCTCGGCAACGTCTCGACGCCGGGTGCCCTGACACTTGCCGTGTCGGGTGGCAGCCTGATCCAGACGGCGGGTACGAGCATCGGTGCCGGCGGCAATACCGTGCTGACGGCGGCAGGGGCCATTACCTACGGCGCGATCTCGACACCGGGTGCCCTGACGCTCATCGCATCAGGCGGCAATCTCACGCAGATGAGCGGGACCAGCGTCGGCGCCGGCACCGCCACGCTCACTGCGGCCGGTGCCGCGACGATCGGCAATATGTCGACGCCGGGCGCCTTCACGCTGACGGCGTCGGGTGGCGACGTGACGCAGCTCGCCGGGACCAACATCAGTGCCGGCACCGCCACGCTCACTGCGGCCGGTGCCGCGACGCTCGGCAATATCTCGACGCCGGGCGCCCTCACGCTGACGGCGTCGGGCGGCAACGTGACCCAGCTCGCCGGGACCAGCATCAGCGTCGGCACGGCCACGCTCAACGCGGCCGGTGCGGTCACGCTCACCAATGCCGGCAATATGCTCGACACAGCCGGTGGCAACGGGCTCGCCGTAACGGCCGCATCGATCGACATCGTCAATGCCGGCGGCCTGACGCTGGGTGCGATCAGCACGCCGGGCGGCCTTTCGCTCACTGCCGCCAGCCTCAACCAGCTGCCGGGTTCCGCCGTCACGGCCGACCACACGTCGCTTACCGCCTCGGGCGCCATCACGCTCGACAATGGCGGCAACGACTTCGCGACTGGCGCCGGCGGCTTCCTCACCGCGTCCGGCAGCACCATCTCCATCACCAATGGCGGCAGCCTGGCCATCGGCGATATCGATGCCACCGGTACGCTCAGCCTGCGCTCGGTCAGCGGCAATCTCGGCCAGGCCGGCGGCACCACGATCACGGCGTCGGGTGCGACGCTCGTCTCGACCGGCGCCCTCGTCTTCACCAATCAGGGCAACAATTTCGAAGCCGGCGGCGGTACCGTGACGGCGTCGAGCGGCACGATCGAGCTCGCCAATGGCGGCTCATTGGTCATCGGCAACATCAATGCCAGCGGCGCGTTCAGCGTCGCCGCCAATGGCGCGCTGAGCCAGGCGGCTGGCACCACGGTCACATCGGCCGGCGCCACGATCAGCGCCGCCGGTGCCATCACGCTCGCCAACGCCGGCAACAATTTTACGACGGCGCCCGGCAGCACGCTCTCGGTCTCGGGTACCTCGGTCGATCTCGCCAATGCCGGCAATCTGTCGCTCGGCATGATCTCGCTTCAGAGCGGGACCAGCGAGGGCGGGCTCAGGAACGAGGCCGGGACCGATGGCGGCGCCGATCTCGTGCTCACCTCCGGCGGCTCGATCACCCAGGGTGCCGGCAGTGCGATCGTCACCAACGGTGCCAGCCTGACCGCCAAGGGCGACGTGATCCTGACCAATGGCGGCAACAATTTCGAGCAGGCCGGCGGGACGCTCTCGGTCAGCGCCACCAATATCCAGATCACCTCGAACGCAGCGCTGTCGCTCGGCAGCATGACCGCAGCCAACGCCGTGGTCATTAACGCGGGCGGCGCCATCACCCAGGTCTCCGGCACGGGCATCTCGGCATCGAGCTTCAGCGGCAGCTCGGTCGGCGGAGCCACCTTCAACCAGGCCAATCAGATCGCGACGCTGGCCGGCTTCACCAACAGTGGTGACGGCGGCTTCAGCTTCACCAATGTACCGGCCTTGACCGTGTCGGCGCCGATCAATGCGGGCAGCGGCACGCTGGCGCTCACCACCATCGGGGCCGGCAGCAACCTGACGCTCGCTTCGACGCTGACGGCCGGCGCGTCCGTGGCACTCAACGCGACTGGTTCCATCACCGAGACGAACGGGCTGATCGTGGCGCCGACGCTCAGCGGCAGCGCCGGCGGCAACGTCACGCTCGAGGCCGCCAACCAGATCCAGACGCTCGCCTCCTTCAACACGGGCGGCACGATGAATTTCTCGGCGGCTGGAAATCTCAACATTGCGGGAACGGTCAAGTCGGGCGGCGACATGACCCTCGATCTCGGCGGCTCGCTGAATGTGCCAGGCAACCTTTCGACCAGCGGCACCCTGACCCTCGATGCAGGCGGCTCGATCAAGGAGACCGGCTCGATCTTCGCTTCGTTCCTCACCGGCCATTCGGCCGGCGGAGCGGATCTTTCCGGCGCCAACGCGATCGCCACGATCGGCAACTTCCAGAATTCGGGCGGTGGGCCGCTCGCGATCGACGACAATATCGATGTCCAGCTCCGCGGCACGCTGCAGGATTTCGGCGGCCGGATCTCGGTCACGACGAAGGGTGCGCTCTTCGCATCAGGCTTCTCGGCCAACGGCCTGTCGGTCCTCCTCGACTCCGATGGCGGCATAACGCTGTCGGGTGGCAATTTCACCGCCAGCGACCGGGTCATCCTGACGACCCACGGCCTGTTCACGGCGATGGGAACACTCAACGTAGCGTCGCCGCTGCTGATCATCGACGTGACCGGGGCGCCCGTTGCGACCATGCTCACGCTGGCGGATGCCCGGCCGGCAGCGCTCGTGAACGAGATCGATCCCGGGCCCGAAAGCGGTCTCGGCACACTCAATCTCGGCAATCTGCAGGCACCGAACACGACGGCACTGCTGATCCTCGGCGAGGGCAAAGCGCGCGGCCAGATCAATATCGAAGCCTTGGGCGTGATCGGCATCAATGGCGGATCGGCCGGGCTCGAAGGCAGCGTCGGTGGCCTGTCGGGTGGTGCCGCGGCCGAGATCGCCGTGCGCTCGGGCGCGCCTGACAATGCGTTCCAGCTCAACGCCTGTGCGATCGGCAATGCCACCTGCGTGGTCCTGCCGCTCTTCGTCCCGATCGTGCCGCAGCAGATCGATACGATCGAGCTGTCGAATTCCCGCCAGAAATTCGACGACCCGACGCTCGAGCGGCTCGATGTCGGTGACGAAGATGATCTTTAGGCCGCTCGCAGCCCTCTGCCTTGCCGCCCTCTTCGCGCTGGGCGGCTGCAAGACCTTGCCGCCGAGCGCCATGGCGTCTGCGAGTGCGGATGCCGGCTCGGCCCAGTCGACCCCAGTCGGCCAGAATACGGTCGGCGAGGCGTGCCAGTATCAGCCCGGCACCAGCGAGGAACGCGGCCTCTCCGGTGCCACACTGCTCGATGTGCGCTGCGGCACCTGGGTCCAGCCCAGCGGCCGCGTGTTCCAGACCAAGAACGGCGCCGACCCGGGGCGGCTTTCAGCACTCGGCGCCGGCGGTCCCTGGCGCGATTATCTCGATGAGCGGATGACCTGCGAGGCGCCGAGCTCGACCCGCATTCTCGACGGCATTCCGGCCGTGCTCATGCAGTGCGCCCAGCGCCAGGGCGGCTGGCCGCATATCGCTTTCGCGGCGGCGGTGGATGGCACGCTCTTCGAGGTCGATGGCGTGCCCTCGGCCGAGCCGGCGCTCGAGGCGACTGTGGCCTCGCTGACCGGCCATGCGGTGCCGACCGGCAGCGGTGCCCAATCCTCGATGCGCGAGGCGCTTTCGGCCAAGCTCAGCAGCCAGCCTTTCGGCAGCGGCGATCTCGATCGTTATTTTGGCCTGATCCGCCTCGGCGACGAGCAGAATGCCGTCGATAATTTCACGGCGGCCGAGAATGCCTTTCGCGACGCGCTCGCCGTGCAGCAGCGTATCCTGGGTGCGAACAATCCGGCGCTGGTGGTGCCGCTCGTCAAGCTGGCGCTGCAGATCAGCAATCAGCGCCGGTTCGATGAGGCGGAGGGGCTGTTCACGCGTGCCGGAGCCCTGCTGGCGCAATCCCCTGATGCGCTGCTGCATGCACGCTACGATTATTATCTGGCGCTCCACCGCGCCAACCAGCAGAAGATGGCCGAGGCGGTGAAGATCTTTGACCGGTCCGAGCAAGGCTTCAGCCGCTTCGTGCCGCCCAGCATGCGCGAGTCGGCCTTGCATGGCGGCGGCAACGGCATGTCGCAGATCGGCGATTCCCTGCTGATCGATCCTGAATCCGAGCTCGCGATTTCTGGCCTCGCAGCGGTTTGGCGCTATCAGGCGCGGATCGACTATGATGCCGGCCAATTCGACCAGGCGGCGAATCGCGCCCGTGCCAGCCACGATCTGCTGGACGCTGCCGGGCTCAATCCGCTTGGCGCCATTCCGCGCTCGCTCCTGGTTCAGGCGCTCAGCGAGCATGGCGGCAAGACACACAGCTATGATGCCGAAAGCTTCGAGCAGACGACGAAGCTCTTCAATCGCGCGCTGCCGAATGAAAGACCGGTCGCGGTGGCACTTTTCCTCGCCGGACGCGAGGCGGCGCGGCTTGGCGATCCGGATGTGGCCCTCGCCCAGTTCCGCCAGGGTGCTGCGATCCTGCACGAGCGCAAGGTCGGGCTGACGCCGGACCTGCTGCTGCCTTACCTCACCACTCTCTATGCGACGGCCAAGGCCCGTCCGAACGACGCGGCCGCCCTTCAGGTCGAGATGTTCGAGGCGGCACAGCTGGTGCAGACCGGTCTTACCGCGCAATTCATTGCCGAGGCGGCCGCCCGTCTTGCCGCTGGCGATCCCCGTGTCGGAGCAGCGCTGGGCAAGCTCCAGGAGATCGATCTCCAGCTGAAGCAGCTCTTCACAGATCGCGACCGCGAGACGCAGAAGCCGCCGGCCTTCCAGGATGAAAAGGCGGTCGCCGCCCTCGATCAGGCGATCGCGGACGCCACCCAGAAACGGGCCGATGCCGAGCTCGCAGCACAGTCGGCCGCCCCTGCCTACGGCCAGTTGCTGCAGACCGGTGCGGATGCCAAGACGGTGCAGTCGCTGTTGCGGCCCAGGGAGGCGCTGGTCTCGTATTTTATCGGCGTCGATCAAAGCTACGGCTTCGTCGTGCGCCGCGACAAGATCGTGGCCTTCGAGGTGCCCTATGGCGAGAAGCAGGTCGGCGACCTCGTTACCGGCCTGCGCAAGAGTGCGCAGCTCGATCTCAGTGGCGAGCAGATCAAGGTCCCGCAATTTGATCTCACGGGCGCCGAGAGCTTCTACAAGGCGCTGTTCGGTCCGGGCGAGGCGGCGCTGGCCGATGCCGACAGCCTGGTCATCTCGCCAAGCGGCCCGCTGCTGAGCCTGCCGTTCGAGATGCTGGTGACCCAAGCGGCCCAGCCGGTGACCGATGGCGATTATGGCGCCGTGCCGTTCCTGTTGAAGCGCTGGCAGGTGAGCTACGTGCCGGCGGCACAGACCTTCGTCGATCTCCGCCGCATCACCGAGCCGTCGGCGGCGAAGCGCCCCTTTCTGGGCTTCGGCGATTTCCGACCGGCTTCAAAGGCGCAGCTGACGGCAAGCTTTCCGCCCGATCGCTGCCGCGAGGATCTCGAAGGGGTCGAGAGCCTCGGCGCCTTGCCGGGCACGCGCGACGAGATCCTGACCGTGGGCAAGCTGCTGGGCGCGCGACCCGACGAGATGGTGCTGGGGGCGGATTTCACCAAGCAGCGGCTCCTGGATTTCGACGTCAAGAATTACCGCATCATCCATCTGGCGACCCACGCGCTGCTGCCGACCGAGCTCCATTGTCGGCGCGAGCCTTCGATCCTGATGTCGACGCCACCCAATGCTCCTAACGCCGATGCCGCCTTCCTGGGGGCGAACGAGGTGTTGAAGCTCCGCATGGATGCCGATCTTGTCGTGCTGTCAGCCTGCAACACGGCGGGGCCGGGCGGCGGGGCGGCTGGTGATTCGCTGTCGGGCCTGGCTCGTGCCTTCTTCTTCGCCGGCACGCGCGGCCTGCTCGTGACCCATTGGGCGGTCGAGGATAATTCAGCGAAGCTCATCGCGACACGGACGCTCGAGACGATGGAGCCCAATGCTACGCCCATGGATACGGCGGCAGCGCTCCGGAACGCGAAGCTGAGCCTGCTTGCCGGCAAGTCCGGCAGCTTCGGCAAGCTTTTCACGCACCCCTTTGCCTGGGCACCCTTCGTCCTGATCGGCGACGGCCTGCGCGCGGATGCCGGTCGCTCGGTCGCGGCGGCAAAGTAGGGATGTTGGATGCGGTCTTCTTGCTAATTCCTGGAGAATCCCGTAGCCGCGGGCTTTTGCATGCTCTTCAGTTTTTCTGCACCGGCCGATCTTAGGAACAGCAGAAGATCATCCGCGGCTTCGACCTTCCGCCGCGCATCCGGATCGGCGGCCGTGCATAGCGAAAGCCATTGTTGTTTGGCGTCGGCCATGTCGGGCTTGGCACCTGCTGCCACGAGCAGTCGGCGCAACTTCATATAGGGTGGCTCCGGACCGGACTGATAGTAGGGCTGCTCGACCATCATGGGCACGATCTTGAACGGATCGGTGAGGATCGGCGGATTGCAGATCCAGGCGCTCTCGCGCAGATCGAAATTGGCATATGTCCATGCCGAGTAGCCGTGTGAATCGACCTGGTCGAGGCCATCGGCGACCGGCTTGTAGGAAAGCAGCTCCTCGACGATTCCCGCATAGCCGAGATAGGCCGCTTTGATTAGAGGCGTCGCACCGCTCTTATCCTTGGCCGTTAGCGATGAGATGTCTCCGGCAGCAGCCAGAGCCCTGATCTTGTCGCGCGCCGTCACGATGGCGGAATCGAATTGCTCCGGCTTTCCGGAGGTCTCGCCAATCGCATACATTCGATCGCTCAGCTCGGCCAGCACCCCTTCCGCGCCGACCGGTGCCTCGGCATGCCCGCTGGAGGGCAATAGTGTGACTGCGACCAAAAGCAGTCCCGCGCGCTTGAGCATGGTGGCACTCGCCGTAATCCCGCACTGATCAGAGATAGGGCCGAAGATCGATCAACCCGCTGAAGCCGTTCGCCGTGAGCAGGGCGCCGATCACGGCGAAGCAAAGCGAAACCAGAAACAGCCGGCGCGAGGTGCCGATCATGCTGGTCGACGCGATCACGATCGCGATCTGGAGCAGGCCTTCGCCATATTCGAAATTCACGTCGCGCTTCTGCGCCTCATCGCGCTCTTCCTCGAAACCTTTGGCGCGGGACAGCAGCTCCTTCTTGCCTTCGCCGCCCTTGGGATCCGATTCGTAGCGCTCGGCCAGCTCACGATATTGCGCGACGGTGGCGGCGATGTCTTGCTGCGCCTTCTCCGGCGCGCCCGAGAGGCTCGAGCCGATCAGCTCGAGCTCTTTCGCCGATAGGAGATAGACGGTCTGGCGCAGATTTTTCGCCTGGTAGAAGGCGTAATTGTCCGACGCCTTGATATTGGTGTTGATCGTCTCCTTCATGGCGGCGCTGCCCGCGACGCCGTTGATCGTCAGCAGCAGCGCCAGGAATCCGATGAAGACGCTGATCCTCTTGCGAAAGCTATCATCGGCTGCGCGATCATGCGATGCAGCCTGATCGCCGTCGCCATGACCGTGCTCATGAGCCCCGCTACCCTCGACGATCTTTTCGGCAATTTCATGGGTTTCGTGGGTTTTCTTCAGGGTGCTCATCAGGATTCCCCGCAGCTTTCGAACGTACAACGCAGCCTAATTTACGTTACCATGTGCTGGTTTTAGCAACATGACAATGCGCCCGTTTCATTCTAATGGAAGGGTGGGAACGCGGTGAACGAAGCGGGATTGCGATGGAAGCGACAGAGATCGCCGACAATCTGACGGAAGCGCACGATCACGCACATGAGGCCGAGGTGCGTCATACCGCGTCGAGCGAGACCTTCCGCAAGCGGGTCGGCGTCTATATCGGGGCGCTGGCAGCCGTGCTGGCGATCACCAGTCTCGGTGGCGGCTATGCCATGAAGGAGACCATCAACAACAATATCCAGGTCTCGGACAATTATGCCTTCTATCAGGCGCGCAAGGCGCGCGAGACGGCAACGGTGCTGGCGATAGACGAGCTCGAATCGCTGCTGCTGAGCCGGCCCGACCTGCCGGCGGAGGCGACCACCGCGATTCGCGCCAAGATCGAAACCGACCGCAAGAGTCTCGAGCATTTCGCAAGCAGCCCGGCGACCGGCGATGGCGAGAAGGAGCTTTTGGCCAAGGCCGAGACGCTCAAGCAGAAGCGGAATGCATCCCAGGCGCGTGATATCAATTTCGATTTCGCCGAAGCCTTGATGCAGATCGCGATCGTGATCGCGTCGGTGAGCATCCTGTCCGCCTCGCGGTCGCTCCTGTTGATCTCGATCATCTCGGCCTGTTTCGCTATCCTTCTGTCGTTGAATGGTTTTTTTCTCTTTGTTGATCTGCCGTCGCTGGGCGGATAGTCGAAGAGACTGATGCACCTGCCGCAGAAACGGCGTATAGAAGGGCCTCGAACGAGCCGCCCCGAGCCAGGAGTACGTTAGTATGTCCGTAGACCAGGCACCGACCATTTCACCCGGACAAACGGAAAAACGGACCTGGCTCGAAACCGTCCTCAAGATCCAGCTCGCCGGCGGCGGTTCTCCCCAATCTGGGGTTGAGGAGATCGAGGATGTCCGCGGCTTGGCCCAGGATCGGCTCAAGGACGCGGTGATCGGGATCAAGCTCTTGGGCGAGGCGGGGGCCGGTTTTAGCCAGACGGCGAAGGATATCGCCGCCCTCATACTGGCGAAGAAGTATGAGGAGGCCATGGTCGCCCTCGATTCGCTCGAGGACCAGATCGCGGCCGCCAAACGCGATGCCCGCCTGCTCGAGGCGGAAGAGGGCGCGTCTGGCCGCGTCCAGTATCGCAAGCTCCAGCTTCAATGGCGGCAGGCGCAGACCAAGACCAACGATCGGCTGAACGAATTCTCCAAGGCAGCACTGGCGCATCCCGAGATCTCGACCGATCCGCTGTTCGAGGATGTCCAGAAGGCGCTGGCCGACCTGTCCAAGGCCGTTCCGAGCTTCGGCACCGAGCTCGACGAGCTGCTCGACAAGATGGACAGCCCGGTTTCATCGGAAATGCGCGAAGCGCTCAAGGATCGGGCGCGCGAATTGATCGACGAGTATCAGGCCGAGCTCGAATCCGCCGACACATTGAATGCGCTTCAGGAGATCGCGGAGGAGGAATTCTCCAGCATCAACCTGGTCGAAGAGCTGCATGGCGTGCTCGGCCAGATCTCCACGGCCCTCGCCGCCTGACCGGCGGCATCCAACTTTTCACGCTGCATAAAAAATAAGGGGTCGCAGCATGTCTACCGCTCAGCCCATCACGACGCCGGTTCCATCGAACAAGCCCAGTCTCGCGCAGCGCATCCTCGATGCCTGCGGCAAGGCCAAGAAGACGGTCAAGCGCTCGAGCCGGTCGACGATGGAAAGCTTGCAGCAGACCGCGAAACAGATCCGCGAGAAGCTCGATCTCAGCACGACTAAGCTCGATTACGATCGGCGCCGCCAGCGCCTGACCGAGCTGAGCAAGCTCTTGTCCTCGGATCCGCTGCTAAGTGCGGCGGCCGCCAAGGCCGACCAGGCGGCTTTGAGCGCCGACGCGATGATTCCCAAGACCGGCAAGATCACCTATGCCGCGGCCTATGACGCGCTCGGCATCGCCTATGCCGATCTTCAGGAAGCGATCAAGGCGGCCGACAAGAAGAAGACCAATACCGAAACGAAAAATCCGCAGACGACAGCCAAGATCGCGACCGTGAAGGGCGAGCTCGAACTCGGTGCGCGGCGAAATTCCGGACAGCGTCTTCCAGACCACCGCCAATCTCATCCGCGCTGCGCGCGATAATTTCTATACCGGCAATCAGACGCCGAAGCAGGTCGAGACCCAGCTCGACCAGATCAGCAAGGACATCGAGCGAGCGATGCTCGACGTCAACCGGCAGACCGGGCCGCTGCGCGCGCGCATCACTCAGCTGAACCAAAAGCTCGCCGGCGTATCGGATGGTGGCGACGAGCGGTTCGAGATCGCGAACCTCCTTACCGAGGCCGATACGCTGCTGCGCTCCTTCGACTATGCCGGCACGGGCACGGTGCTCGACACCGCCGCCCAGAAGCTCGCCAAGCTCTGGCCGGAGCAGCGGCCGGTGCCGACGGCTGATGCCGTCCAGAAGAGCCTCGAGCGCGTGCAGAAATCCGCTCAGGAACTCTGGGGCACCGCCAAGGAGCGCAACGTACCGCCCAATCCGCAGATCACCTCCGACATGGAAGGCGTGATCAGCCGGCTCTACAATATCGGCCTAATGCTGGACGGCGGCAAAGACGCGCTCGCTGCCGATGCGCTGCGGGGCATCGAGGAGTGCCGGCTGCAGGTCGAGCAACGCAAGAAGACGCTGCAGGAATATCAGCTGTTCGTCACCAAGCGCGGTGAGCTCGATACGACGTTCAATACCGCGCATGACAAGATCGCCCAGCAGGTCACCAGGGTCTATAGCGAATCCGGCGTGGTCGGCGGCGAATCGGGCAAGCTCAACAAGACGCTCGCCGACATCAAGAGCCGCTGGGAGCAGGGTCTCGACAAGGCGCTCTCGCTGGGCGAGCTGGCGGCCGACAGCTTCATGGCGGAGCTCAAGCTGGTGGCCGACGAGGTCGAGGCGCTCGATGGCGACCAGTCCCAGAAGGCGGGCCTCAAGGGCAGCGTCGAGTTCGACGGCATCGCCAGCCGCTACGAGCTCGCGCAGAAGGAGCTCAAGACGGAGGCTGACCGGGTGCTGGGCGTGGATTCCGACAAGGCCTCGAAGCTTGGCCTGTTGAGCGTCGTGCCGGCGCTCGGCAAGGAAGGCGACACGGCCTTGGCGCAGCATGATGGCGACGCCCTCGAGGCGGTCATCAAGAAGATGCAGACCAAGATCGCGGAGATCAAGAAACAGGCGCCCGACAGCGGCCCCTCGGTCGCGGACGAGATGCGCCGGCAGTGCGAAGCCTTCATCCAGGATTATACGCGTCGCATCAATCTCGGCGCCGGGGAGATCAAGAAGGAAGGCGACCGGCTCAACGTCATCGATCGCATGGCGAAGGAGGAGCTGACGGCGCTCACCGAATATGGCGAGCAGCTGAAATCCGATCTCGAAGTGATCGCGTCGGCGCTCGTCTCCAAGGATTTCGCGATGCTGAGCGACACGCATTCGGAGCTTGCCGGCTTCGGCGCGCGCGTCACCCAGTATGAAAAGATGCTGCCCGGCGGCAAGCACGACAAGGCGGCCGGCAGCTTCGGAGACATCCTGAAGCGCATCAAGGAAGTGGAGACCCGCATCGGCCATTCGGCACTCGTACCGCATGCGGAGCAGACCAAGCCCTGGACGGACGAGCTGAAGGAGATGAAGGACGGTATCTCGAAAGCTGATCCGAACACGGTCAAGACCAGGGTCGAGAAAATCGCGGTGGATGTCGAGAAAGCGATCGAGGACGCCAAAAGTCAGGCCACATTGGCCAAGACGCAAGAAGAGACCGTGCTCGACTGGATCGACGAGATCAAGTCGCCGAAGAAGAATCTCGAGCAGATGATCGCGGGCTCGGCCGATTATTTCGACGCGCTGGCGCGGCGGATGAGCAAGCTGGTCAAGTCGCTCCAGGAAAAGAAGGTACCCGACGATGCCGAGTTCAACGCGCTGAACGCGGAAAAGACCAAGGCGCTGACGCCGGGCAAGCCGAATGACAATGATGACCCGAATGACAAGCTGCGTAAGGCGGGTCAGGAGCAGGCGCTCAAGGACAATTCCGAGCTCGCCGCGGCCAAGCTGACCCTCGACACGCTCATCGAGGTCGATCTCAAGCTGCTCGCCGAGAAGGCGAAGGCGATGACCAACGAGACCGAGCGCAAGGCGCTCGAGAAGCAGGTCAAGCAGATGACGACGGCGGCCGAAAGCGGCCGTTCGAGCCTGGAGAAGACCCGCGACGTGAAGGCGGCCGAAACGCTCGCCAAGTCCTTGAAGACCCGCATCGCCACGGCCGAAGGTGCGCCCCTGGGCCAGCGGGTCACGACCCGCAACAACCTGCCGGCCGTCGACGGGCGGTGGAAGAAAGCGGTGGCCGGGTTGCATGGTAACCTTGACAAGCTCGGCGAGGCGGTGACCCAGGCCTGTACCGGCGATCAGGCGGCAATTGCAGTGGCCGGCAATCTCAAGACGGGGGCCATCGAGCCGGTCAAGAAGCTGTTCCGGACCGATGCCTTCACCGCATCGATCAAATGCATTGCCGGCACCAACGAGGCGGCAAGCCTCGATGCGCGCGAGGATGCGCTGCGCGAGATCCGGCGAATCCGGCGGATGCTGACCGCGGATGTGCGCGTGCGAACATTGGCCGGAAATACCTTCAACGTGCCGCTCGCTCTCGACGAGATCGACATGGCGCTCTGGGACTTCGAGACGAATCTGCTGATGAGCGGCTGAGCAGGGGCCTGATCCGCCCCTATCGCCCCTGACGTTGGAGAGACGACATGCCGCTTGATGCACCGCAGACCGAATGGCTCAACAAGGCCGCCAATGCCTCTCTGCCGATTCCCGGCGGCAAGCCGGGCAGCGATCCGTCACCGACCGACCCGGCGGCGCTGAAGGAGAAGCTCCGGCTGAAGCATCTCGAGGAGGATCTGGCCGATGAGCAATTGAAGCAGCTGAAGCTGCTCGACGCCGTGCGCCAGATCAAACCGCTGAAGCCGATGCTGCGCGAGGCCTTCGATATCCAGATCACCAAGGAAAGCGGCAAGACCGAAGATTTCCAGGCCAAGGACGGCGACCAGCGCAAATCGGGCGAATCGCGCCAGATCCGTGGCGGCGACAAGCTCGGCGGCGGCAAGGGCGGGCAGGGCGGTGCCGAGGCGGTGAAGGGTGCCCACGAAGCCTATGCGATGATCACGCGCCTCCGGCTCGATCTCGAGAAGGAAAAGACCAGCCGCAGCATCATCGACATGAAGACCGGCGTGATCAGCGCCGGTCCGCAGCGGGCGCTCTTCACGACCGTTGAGATCACCGACGAGCTGTTCACGCCGCTGGTGCGCGAGAAGATCGTGCCCGACACCTTCATCACGGGGAATTTCAGCAAGACCCAGAAGATGCTGGACGCGACGACCTCGCTCTATAAGGAAGATCTCAAGGACAAGAAGAACAAGGTCTCGTCCGGCAAGTCGGATCTCCTCAAATCGATGATGGATGTCGGCAACGAGATGGCGGACACGCTGATCGAGGCGCTGGCCGGCTCCAACGCCAAGATGGCCAAGAACGTTGCGGACGGCACCACGGCGCTGCTGAAGCTCTCCGTCGATGTCGGCCAGAAGGTCGTGGACGGCATCCAGCCGAGCGATGTCACGGGCTTCATCAACCAAATTCCCGCCATGCTCGGCAGCCTCGTCGGTGCCGCCACCGGCAGCACGGATATCGGCCAGCTTGTCCAGGCCTCGAGCGGTGTCGCGGCATCGGCCGCTCAGACCATCATCAACGGCATCCAGAACAAGAAGCTGTCGCCGGAAGATCTCCTTGGCCTCATCAGCAACATCATCAACCTGACCATGACCAAGGTTGGTCAGGATTCGAAAACTCAGAAAGAGCAGGACCGCGACAAGCTGATCAATGACGCGCTGACCAAGGCGCTCTCGGCGATGTCGACCAGCAATGCGGTCGAGTTCACGACCCAGGCGCTTGCCGGCGATTGGAAGAAGGCGAAGTCGGCCGGCATGAAGGTGCTGCTCGATTTCGCCAAGGCGATCCCGACCATTGCGAGCGATGCCTATACGCTCGACAAGGGGACCAACGCGCCGCCGAAGGACACGGACCCCAACGCGACCCAAAGCTCCAAGAAGCAGGCGGAGACGCAGCTCAAGACCAGCGGCAAGCAGATCTTGAAGACGGCGATGGACGGCAAGAAGTCCCTCGACGAGCTGACCGAGCAGCTCGAGAAGGAAGCCGACGCCAAGATCAAGGAGCAGAAGGACAAGGAGTCGCTCGATGTGGCGCTCCAGGTCCAGAAGGACATCGAGAAAGAGAAGAAGGAGTTCCTCGACGACCTCCAGAAGATGAACGACCCCTCGACCGACGGTAAGACGGTGATGAAGCTGATCCAGCAGATCACCCGCGACCGCGCGATCATTTCCGTCGCGGTCGCGATCGGCACGGGCGGCATCGAGGTCGCGTCGAAATTCTTCGCCCCCCTCGCGGTCGGCACCGAGATCATCAAGATGGCGGCCAATATCGCGGCCGCGGTACAGCGTGCGGCCGATCTGCGCGCCTTCGTCGATGAGGCGGAAGGGGCGAGCCACGCCGTCAGCCCCTATTTGTCCTCGATCCAGAATTTCGTCGGCAATCAGGAAAATCAGCTGACGCATTACGCGATCTCGGCGGCCTTGAACGGCGTCAAGATCGCCGCTTCGGTCGCCGCTACCGCCTTCCCGCTCGCGGCCCCGGCCGTCACTGCCGTATCCGCCATCCAGACGGGTGCGGAGGCGATGTATCAGTTCCATCACCAGAGCGAGCTCAAGGCGTCCTGGGAGATCACGCTCGCGGCCTTCGCCGATCCGCTGGACCGCAAGCTCGGCCTGCAGGCGCGCCGGCAGAATCCGACACTGGCGAAATACTCGATCGCCTATGGCGCGTTCGAGGACAAGGACCCGGTCGCGGTCCATATGGCCGGTGCCTGCGGTATCGATCTGGAGACCTTGAAGAACAAGGACACCAATGTCGGGCGCGTGAAGCAATATCTCGAGGTGCGCTTCCCCGATGACGGCACGGTCGTGGGCTATTACGAGGATGCGAAGGGCTGGCAGGGCAAGCTGCCGAAGCCGGCGCTGGTGCCGGGCGTCCTCTTCAATACCTATGGGGTCATCACGGCCGAGCTCAAGAGCACGGAAGGCTTTCTCGAGGTCTATGGCAGTACCAACGCGGCGCCGCCGGATGCGCTGATCGCGCTCATCCGCTTCGCGCAGAAGCCGCTGCCGGAAGAGGACAAGCTCAATCCGGACAAGCTCGATGAGCGGATCGATCTCTTGTCCCGCCTGGTCGACGATCTCGGCGCCGAAGGCCAGAAGCTCGCCAAGGTCTCGTCCGAGTTGCCCGGTCACATGGCCAAATTCGCCGAGCTGGCCGAGGCGAGTGCTGACGAGCTGACCATGGCGCTGGTCAAAGCCAAGCTCGAAGCCGCCAAAAAGCAGCAGGAGCTGCTGACCCAGCAGCAGTCCCAAACTCAGGGCGGGGGCGGGCGGGAACGCAGCGACCGGCCGACGCCGCCGCCGCGTCCGACCAGGGGGCCGCAGACCTCAGGGCCACAGACCCAGCCGGAGAGCGGCGGCACCACGACGGGCCCGCGGCGCGGCTCGGGCCCGACCATCGGCACGAACCGCAAGAAATGAGATCGGCGGGAGCGGTTGCTCCCGCCCAACCCTTCGGGCCTACTCCGCCGCTTTCGCCTTCTGCGCCTCCGCATGCTCGGCGAAAGCCTTCATCGCCGCCTCGCGCTGCCGGCCGGCGAGATCCATGCCATGTTCGGTCACATAATCGAGCGAGGCGCGCCGGTGCTTGTTGGCGCCCGTGAAGTGCGGCCGGACATAGCGCGCGAACAGCTCATAGGATTTCTTGGTCGCTTCCCAATCGGCCCAGTTGGTCGCGAGCTGCAGGAAGGCGCCGAAATCGCCCTGCTTGCCATAGAGCGATTCGATGCGCGCGATCGCATCCTCGGGCGTGCCGATCACGGCGCCGGCATTGTTGATCATATTGTCGACGATATCGCCGGTGCCGGTCCCGCGCGGGGCGATCGGGTTCACGCGCGCGAAGTAATCGATCCATTTATGGATGCCGAACTGGACATTGGCGCGCGCTTGCTCGCGCGTCTCGGCGATGTGCATGGGGCCGACCAGCCTCAGCGCGTTGGTGTCCATGGTCTTGCCGTGCTCGGCGGCCGTGTCCTGCGCCACTTTCCAATTGACGCCCAGCACATCGAAGCCCACGGCGTTGGTGGCGGCGACGCAGAGCATGCCGAGCCCATACTTGCCGGCGACCCGGCCGCCCGACGGCGTCACCGAGCTGGCGACACAAATCTCCGGTCGCGGCTGGGAATAGGGCAGGAGGTGCAGGCTCGCCTTGTCGAGCTCGTACCATTCGGTCTTCTCGGTCACGGTCTCGCCGGCCATGAGCCGAAGGATGAGATCGATGCCCTCGACCATGCGGTCGCGCTGCTTGTTGGGATCGATGCCCAACATGACGGCATCGGAGACGAGGAGGCCAGGCCCGACACCCAGCATGATCCGGCCGCGCGTCATATGGTCCAGCTGGATGATCCGGTTCGCGACCATCAGCGGATTGTGATAGGGCAGCGAGATGACGCCGGTGCCGAAGCGGATGCGCTTCGTCCGCTCCGCCGCAGCGGCGATGAACAATTCCGGGCTCGAAATGATCTCGAAGCCGGCCGAATGATGCTCGCCGACCCAGGCCTCCTCATAGCCAAGCCGGTCGAGCCATTCCATCAGCTCGAGATCGCGCTGGATCGCCAGCGTCGGATCATCCTCGACCGGGTGAAAGGGCGCCAGGAAGACACCGTGGCGAAGCGGAATGGCGGGCATCGGAGCGTTTCCATTGTTATTGTCGGAAGGTAGTGACGACTACCATAATGGCGGCAACGACATAAGGATAGAGAGGGAGCGCGGCCAAGATGGGGTGGAATTTAGGCGACATTCTCGATGCGATCGCGCCGGCGCTGCCGGCGGATGCTCCGGCCCTGATCCATGGCACGCGCCGGGTCGCGTGGACCGAGATGGACCGGCGCGCCAACAATCTGGCCCGCGCACTCCGGGCCCGCGGCGCAGAGACGGGTGATCATCTCGCCTTCTATATGCGCAACCGGCCGGAATATACCGAGCTGCTGGCCGCCGTCTTCAAGGCGCGTCTCGTCCACGTCAACGTGAATTACCGCTACACGCCCGACGAGGTGCATTACATCTTCGACAATTCCGATGCGCGGGTCATCGTCTATGGCGCCGAGTTTCGCCCGGCCATCGAGGCGATCCGCCATCGGCTCGACAAGGTGCAGCTCTTCATCGAGATCGGCGAAGGCGAGCCGGCGCCCTTTGCCCTTCGCTATGAGGACCTTGCCGCCGACGGCCATGGCCGCCCGCTCGGGCTCGAACGGTCAGGCGACGATCTCCTGCTGATCTATACCGGCGGCACCACCGGCATGCCGAAAGGCGTGATGTGGCGGCACCATGATCTGCGCGAATCCCAGCTTGCGGCGGCGCGGCTTCTCGGTCCCGTGCCCGAGACCGTGCCGGAGCTGGCGGCCACCCTTCGGCAGACCGGGCCGGGCGCCAAGATGATCCCGACCTGCCCGCTCATGCATGGCACGGGGCTGCTGGTCACGCTTGCGACCATGATGGCGGGCGGCTGTGTCGTGACGCTCGACAGCCCGTCCTTCGATGCGGACGAGCTCTGGGACACGGTCGAGCGCGAGCGGGTCGAGAGTGTGGCGATCGTCGGTGACGCCTTCGCACGTCCCATGCTGCAGGCGCTCGAGACGGCGCCCGGCCGGCGGAACCTCGAAAGCCTGCTGCGCATCGTCTCGTCGGGCGTGATGTGGAGTGCCGAGGTCAAGCACGGGCTCCTGAAGCATCTGCCGGCGGCGACCCTCGTCGATATGTTCGGCGCGTCCGAAGGCACCGGCTTCGGCAACTCGATCATGACGGCCAACGGCGAGGCGCGCACGGCGCGGTTCGCGCTTGGCCTGCGCTGCAAGGTGTTCGATGAGAACGACCAGCCGGTCGAGCCCGGCTCCGGCCGCACCGGCATGATCGCGCTCGGGCCGCCGATCCCGATCGGCTATTATAAAGACCCGGCGAAATCGGCGCAGACCTTCCGCACCATCGGCGGTGTCCGCTACTCGATCCCGGGCGATTGGTGCCGGGTCGAGGCCGACGGCTCGCTGACCTTGCTCGGCCGCGGCAGTGCCTGCATCAATACCGCCGGCGAGAAGGTCTATCCCGAAGAGGTCGAGGAGGCGTTGAAGACCCATGGAACGGTCGATGACGCGCTGGTCGTCGGCGTGGCCGACGAGAAGTGGGGCCAGGCCGTGATCGGTGTCGTGGCGCTGCATAACGGTGCCGAAATCGACGAGGCGGCATTGCGGGCGCATGTTCGGGCGCGCCTTGCCGGCTACAAGACGCCTAAGCGGATCCTGGTGAGCGAGGTGCCGCTGCGCGCGCCGAACGGCAAGGCCGACTACAAGGCCGCCCGCGAGTTCGCCACGACGCGGCTCAAGGCGCCCGCATGAGTCTCTTCGATCTCACCGGCAAGGTCGCCCTTGTGACCGGGGCGGGACGGGGCCTGGGCCGCGAGATCGCCTCGGGCCTCGCCGCGGCGGGCGCCGCCGTCTATCTCAACGGCCGGGACGCCGCACATCTCGAGCAGCCGGTTGCCGCCCTCGCGGCGCGCGGTCTCGCCGCCAAGGCTGCGGTGTTCGACGTGGCGGATGAGGATGCCACCCGTGCCGGCACCGCCGCGATCGAGCGCATCGACATCCTGGTCGGCAATGTCGGGATCAGGCGGCGCGCACCGCTCGCAGAGCTCACGCTCGCCCAGATCCGCGCGATGCTCGACATCAATCTCGCCGCCAATTTCACGCTGGCGAAGGCGGTGCTGCCCGGCATGGCGGCGCGCGGCCAGGGGCGGCTCATCTTCATCACCTCGATCGCGGGGCCGCTCGGCAAATCCGGCGATGCCGCCTATGTCGCCGCCAAGGGCGGTCTCGAGGCGCTCACCCGCGCGCTGGCGGTCGAATATGGTCCGCACGGCGTCACCGTGAATGCGATCTCGCCGGGCTTCTTCGCGACCGAGACCAATGAAGCAATGGTCGCCGATCCGCGCAACGACGAATTCCTGGCGCTCCGCTGCCCGCTGCGGCGCTGGGGACGGCCCGACGAGATCACGGGTGCCGCGGTGTTCCTGGCATCGGACGCCGCTTCTTACGTCAACGGCCATGTCCTGACAGTGGATGGCGGCATGTCGGTGTCGTTTTGATCACGACCTTGATCATAACCCGCGTGACACGATTGCCTGCCATTGCTCCCAGGCCGGCTCACGGCCCGGAAAGGCAACCCTGTCGAACGGCCATGAATGGTCGAGCCATGATTTGAGAGCGTCATAGAGGGGCTGGTCAAGTTCCAGGCAATCAGCGCGAACCCAGCAATAGGCTTCAGCACCATAGGCTTTCGTTCGGCTGGGTTCGATGTAGCAACAGCCCAGACACCGCGTCTCATCCGGCCGCATGACCGTGTAGGCAAAGGAACGGCGCAGCTGAAATTCCTTATGGTGCCAACCGAGATCGATCAGATCTTGCTCCAGGGTCAAGTCGGGTGATGGCCATTTCGACCGCGGTCCGAAAATGTGCCGCAGATGATCGACGCTCGACATGACCGCGTCATAATCCTTGACCACATCGGTGATCAGCAAAGGCCGCACGACGAATTGCGGGTGCTCCAGACGCAGCGGCACTTCGAATTCTGACGGGACAAAGGAGCTCATCGGTCGTCCTCCTGGAGATGGATCATAGGATCTGCGACAAGAACGCCCGCGTTCGTTCCTCGGCGGCCGCCTTGAACAGCTGCGCCGGCGGTCCGCGCTCGACGATGACGCCGCCATCGGTGAAGCAGACGAGATCGGCGACCTCGGCGGCGAAGCGCATCTCATGCGTGACGAGGATCGAGGTCATGCCGTCCTCGACCAGGCCGCGGATGGTCGTCAGCACCTCTTTCACCGTCTCGGGATCGAGCGCGGCGGTCACCTCGTCGAAGAGGATGAGCTGTGGCCGCATGGCAAGCGCGCGCGCGATCGCGACGCGCTGCTGCTGGCCGCCCGAAAGCTCGCCCGGATAGGCATCCTCCTTGCCGTCGAGCCGGACCTTGGCGAGGAGCGCCCGGGCGCGCGCCTCGACCTCGTCTCGATCCTCCTTCAGCACCTGCACCGGCGCCATCATGATGTTCTCGAGCGCCGTCTTGTGCGGGAAGAGATTGTATTGCTGGAACACGATCGCGACGGTCTTGCGCAGCGGGATCTTCTGCGCATCGGTCTTGAGCGATCCGACATCGAAGCCCGCCACCCGGATCGAGCCGCGATCGATTGGGACGAGCCCGTTGATGCAGCGCAGCAAGGTCGATTTGCCCGAGCCCGACGGGCCGATGATGCAGACGACCTCGCCGCGCGTCACCTCCATCGAGATGCCGCGCAGCACCTCGGCTTGGCCGAACCGTTTATGGACATCCCGGATATCGACCAGGACTTCGCTGGTGACGTGATGAGGCATCAGAGCTTTACCGCATAGCGCCGTTCGAGCCGGGCGGTCCAGCGGCTGATCGGATAGCAATAGAGGAAGAACCAGACCAGCACATAGCCGTAGAAGGGCAGCAGCAGCGCGTCATTGTTCTCGGCGGCGAGCGCCTCGCCGGTGAGCGTCATGACCTCGCCGATGCCCAGCACCGACACCAGCACCGTATCCATGGTGATGATCGAGTAGAGGCTCATCCAGGGCGGGATCATCCGCTTCAAACATTGCGGCAGGATGATGCTCCACAGGCTCTGGAAGCGCGTGAAGGCCAAGGATTCGGCCGACTCCCATTGCGCCGTCGGGACCGATTGGACGGCACCGCGCAGGATCTCCGCGACATTCGCCATGACCGCGAGCGACAGGCCCAGCACCGCCTTCGACCAGCCGGGCAGGATCAGGACCGTGCCGAAGAGGCTGATCTTGTAGGGGATCAGGAACATGCAGAGGAACAGCAGCACGAGGCGTGGGGAATTGCGGAAGAGGTTCATGACGAGGCGGCTCGCATCCCGCACCGACCGCCTGCGCGCGATGAGGCCGAGCCCGAGGCCGAAACCCAGCGCCGTGCCGATCGCCATGGACAAGACGCTGATCAGCAGATTGAAGCCGAAACCTAACGCCAAGAACGGTGTCCATTTGATCAGCGCGGCGAGGGTCAACTCATGCGCACCGACGGGTGCTGCGGCTGCAAGCGCCGGTGTCCCCAGCAGGAGCGCTGCCAGAATCGCGAGACGTTTCATCCGCCGAATCCCGGCACGCGGAGTGCGCGTTCCCACCAGCCCATCGCCTGCACCAGAATGCCGACCAGGCCCAGATAGCAGACGAGCAGCAGCAGCATCATTTCCGGCACATTCAGCGAATCCGACCAGATCTGGTTCGAGACATAGAGCAGCTCCGGCACTGCGATCGCGTAGGCGACCGAGGTGGTCTTCACCAGATTGACGAGATTGTTGTTGAGCGCCGGCAGGCTGATGCGAAGCGCCAGCGGCAGGATGATGTGGCGATAGGCCCCGAACCGGCTATAGCCCAGAGACTCCGCCGCTTCGAGCGTGGTTGCCGGAACCGCTTCGATGCCGGCCCGGAAGATCTCGATATTGTGAGCGCCGGCGAAGAGCGACAGCGACAGGATCGCCCAGACGACATTGCCGAAAAGCGGTTGGGGCACGCCGCCAGGCCCATGCGTCACCAGCACCGAGCTGAGGCCGAAGAAGAAGAAGTAAAGCTGCGCCAGTGGCGGCGTGTTGCGGAAGAACTGCACGACCCAATAGACGGTGCCGCGCAGCAGGGGATTGCGCGCCCGCGTCAATCCGGCACCGGCGGCACCAAGCAAAAGGCTGAGAGCGATCGAGGCGGCCGACAGCTCGATCGTCGTCAGCAAGCCGTGCAGGAAGCGCATCGCGTCGAACCGGTCGTAACCGATCGTGAAATTGATGCCATGCGCATCATTCAGCCAGCGGAACCAAGCCGCGACCGGATTCATCGTGCAAGCCTCGACGGGGGCGGCGGTCGGTATCGCTTTATTGCGCGGTGTATTTCTTGTTCATCTCGAGCGCGAAGGGCGCATGCGGCAGGCCGTATTTCTGCTCTTCCGCCAGGATGAGGCCAGTCTTGTCCCAATCGACGATCGCGTCCGCGACAAGCTTGGCCAGCCGGTCCTCGCCGGTCTTCACTGCGGCACCCCAGGGCTGGGACAGGATGGTTTCGAACGGCATCTTGTAATCGGCCCATTCCGGCTCGAGCAGCAGGGCCGCGATCAGCGTGTCGTCATAGACGAAGCCAGCGCAATTGCCGCCCTTCAAGGCTTGTGTCGCCTCGATGGCACTCTTGAAAGCCAGGATCTCGGGCCCGTACTTCTCCTGGATGTCCTTGTTGTAGAACGAGCCCTGGATCATGCAGACGGTCTTGTTCCGGAGATCCTCCCACTGCTTCATCCCGTTCGCCTTGGGCACCAGGATATTGACGCCGGAGGCGTAATAGTCGGGATCGATGATCTCGACCGCCTTCCGCCGCTCCGGCGTGTCGTTCATGGTCGCGATCATCAGGTCGATCTTGCCCTGATCGAGGAATTGCATCCGGTTCGAGGACACGACCGGCACCAGCTCGAGCTTGACGCTCAGCCTTTTCGCGATGTCCGCGGCGAGGTCAGGTTCGATGCCGACGATCTCGCCCGAGCTGTCGCGGAAGCCGAACGGCTTGTAGTCGGCCTTGGTGCCAACGACGATCGTGCCGCGCGCCTTGATATCGTCGAGCGCGTCGGCATGGGCTGCGGAGGTCGCCGTGACGAAGGCACCGCTCAAGAGCAAGGCGCACCAGATTCTCCGCATCGCATCCCCCTACAGAAAGCGGAGCGATCATGCCGAGGGGAGGAGGGGGCGGCAAGGAGTTTCGGGCCGCACACCGCGGTGCTCAGTGCCGCGGGGAGCTGCCCGATTTCGCCGGCACGATGCCGACCGTCACGACGCCGGAATCCGCCTCGCCGGCGGCAGCACGCTTGGCCGCGGCGACCGCGACCGCGTCATTGACCGCCTGCTGATGCTCGACCGCTTCCATGACCTTCGCGAAGCGGACGCCGGCGCCGTATGTGGCGACCACGGACGAGGCCAGCACGACCGCTACCGCCAGCATGATCAGGCGAAGTTTCCAGGGCAGCGGTGAATAGGGTAAGGGCTCAGGCATTTCCGGCACTATTTGGGCTTTAGACCGGGCCAGGTCAAGCGAGCCCGATTTGTCGCACAGTCGGTTCGCGGTGGCGGAGCAGCGTCGTGCCGGATAAAGTTTATTTTAAGCTGGGAAAACCGGCACCGTCGGGGAGAGACGCTCATGGAAAACAAGATTGGCCGGCGCGAATTCGTCGCCGGGACAGTGGCGGCGACCGCCCTCCTGTCGACGGCCCGGGGTCGTGCTGACGAGCCACTGCAGTTGCGCTGCTCTCTCGACACGGCGCCGTCTCACATCCGCAACGTCTCGATCGTGGACTATCTCGGCAAGGTCGAGGAGGCGAGCGGCGGCAAGATCAAGGCGGAAGTCTTTCATTCGGGCCAGCTTTTCGCCGATCTGGATGTCGGCAAGGCATTGATCCAGGGCCAGGTCGAGATGGCCGCGCCCGGCAGCTGGACGATCACCGGCATCGTATCCGACGCCGACCTCTTTCAGCTGCCGGTGATGTATGGCCGGTCGGCCGACACGGTGCACAAGATCGTCGACGGCAAGGCCGGTGCCGTCGTGGCCGGTGAGATCAAGGATCGGCTGCGCTGCCATGTCATCGGACCCTGGCTCGATCTCGGTTTCCAGACCTGGTACAGCACCTCGAAGCCGATCCATGCCCTGGACGATCTCAGCGGCATGAAGGTGCGCAATTCCGGCGGCGCCGGACAGGCCTGGCATGCCCGCTTCTTCGGTGCCATCCCGAACACGACCGCTTGGCCGAACGTGCCGCTGGCGCTCAGCCAGGGCATGTTCGAAGGCCTGGTCTCGACCAATCAAAGCGTCCAGGTGGCGCAGCTTTGGGAGGCCGGCGTCAAATACGCCTATGAGGACCATCAATTCCTGGCCATGTATGTGCCGATGCTGAGCAACGGCTTCTGGGACAAGCTCGATCCCGAGCAGCAAAAGATGATGACAGCCCTTTGGGCCGAGAATGTGCCGATCTATCGGGCCAACATGGCGGCGGCGCAGGATCAGGCGCGCCAGATCATGATCGATCACGGCGTCAAGTTCGCGGCCCCTTCGCCCGAAGAGGTGATCGCAATCCGCAACAAGATGATGGTCCAGCAGGATGAGTTGGTGAAGGAAATCAAGCTCTCGCCGGAAATCGTCAAGCTGGTCATGGCCGATGCCGGCTCGCCGGCCTGAGATCCGCCCCATCTGACTCGTCCTGCCGGGATTTTCGAATTGCCGCGCCTTGCCAGCCTTGCCCGGTTTTGGAACCGGCTCGAGCAACTCCTGGTGGGAACGCTCGGCCTCGTCGCCCTCGTCATCGGCATCTGGCAGATCGTCGGCCGCTATTTCGATCCGGCCCATGCCATCTCCTATGCCGAGGAGGTGATCGTCTATCTGATGATCTGGGCCGTCATGATCGTGGCGAGCCAGCTCGTGCGGATCGACGGGCATGTGCGGCCGGATCTGGTGCTGCGCCTGCTGCCGCCCGGCGTGCAGCGTTGGGTCGAAATCTTCAACTGCCTGGTGGCACTCATCTTCTGCGCCGGCCTTGTCTGGTATGGCTGGCAGATCGTCGATACCTCGCTGCTGCTCGACGAGCGCAGCTCGACCGATCTGCAATTCCCGATGTGGATCTACTACTCCGCACTGCCGACGGGCGGCGCCTTGATGGCGGTGCGGTATGCTGGCCGGCTTGTCCGCTATCTCTTCTTCTTCGATCCCAAGACCATGAGCGTCGGCCAGCCCGGCAGCCATGAGATGCCGCTCGATATGCGCAAGCCCGGCTCCAGCCGATGAGCGTGCTGCTGTTCCTGCTGCTCTTCTTCGGCCTGCTCGCCTGCGGCATGCCGATCTTCCTGGTGCTCGGCGGCTGTGCCGCACTCCTTTACGTCATCTCGGGCCAGCCGCTGATCGGGGCGGCACAGCTCGTCATCACCCAGCTCAATTCGACGACGCTGATGGCGCTGCCGCTCTTCGTCATGACCGCGTCCTTCATGCGGTTCGGCGGGGTGGCCAAGGCGCTGGTCGATCTGGGTGCGGCCTGGCTCGGCGGCGTGCGCGGCTCGCTCGGCCTCGTCACGGTCGTCTCCTGTACGCTCTTCGCCGCGATCTGCGGATCGAGCGTCGCGACAGCCCTCGCGATGGGCTCGATCCTGATCCCGGCCATGATCGAGCGCGGCTATCCGCGTTCCTTCGCCTTGGGCGTGGTCGGCGCCTCGGGCACGATCGGCATCGTCATCCCGCCGAGCCTGGCCCTCATCCTCTATGGCATCGTCGCCGAGCAATCGGTGCCGCGCCTGTTCCTGGCCGGCATCCTGCCCGGGCTGCTGCAGGCGGCCGCCTTCTTCCTCTGGGTGCTCTATGACGCACGCCGCCGGAACTTTCCGATCGAGCCGGCGCTGCCCCTGGGCGACAGGCTACGGATCACCGCCCACGCGCTGCCGGCGCTCGCCGTGCCGCTGGTCGTCATGGTCGGGATCTATGGCGGCATCGTCACGGTGACCGAGGCGGCGGCACTGTCCGCCGTCGTCTCGCTCATCGTCTCGCTCGGGTTCTATCGCGGCTTCCATTGGACGCGCACGCTCTTCGTCGTCGCCGAGGGCATCCGCAGCGCCGGCACGATCATGCTGATCATCGCGACCGCACTCGCCTTCGGCCATTGGATGACGCTGTCAGGCATCCCGGGAGAGCTGGTGAAATTCACTGTCGCCCATGGCTTCAGCACCTGGCAGTTCCTGCTCGCCATCAATGTGCTGCTGCTGATCTTGGGATGCTTTCTCGAGGTGACCGCGACGCTGCTGCTGGTTCTGCCGATCCTGGCGCCGGCACTCCGGCCCCTGGGCGTCGATCCGGTGCATTTCTCGATCATCTTCACGCACAATATGGAGATCGGCCTCGTCCATCCGCCGGTCGGGCTCAATCTCTTCGTGCTGTCGACCATCTCGCAAGCGCCGATCGGTGAGGTCGTGCGCGGCATCCTGCCGTTTCTGCTGCTGCTTCTGGGCGTGCTGGGCATCATCACCTATGTGCCGGAGCTGACCTTATGGCTGCCCCGGCACATTCTCGGGTGATGATCAGCTGCCGTGATTCGCCTGCAGCCAATCGGTAATGGCCGGCATCAGCCGGGCGCGCAGTTCCGCCTTGGCGGCGATATCCTGGGCCGCGCGGTCGGCCTGGCGCTTGGCGCCGGCGGTTGCATTCATCTCAGGCTGCGCCTCGAGCGCCGTGCCGATCGCGGGATCGTTGGCCGCGCGGGCGATCATCGGCAGCAACCCGGCCCGCCCGCCCATGCCCGGCACATGGCCGAGCTTGTCGAGAATGGGGTCGAGATGGCCGAGCACACCCTGCCAGACTTGATCCGGATGATCGCTTTCGGCCGCGAGCCTGCCGAGGAAACGATTGACCCGGCCGATCGCGATCTCGTCGGTGAGACCGATGCCGACGCCCTGGTCCACCAGCGCCGGATCGCGCGCGCCGGCCAGCGCATAGTAGTAGCGCAGCTTTTCTTCCGTACCGCTGGCGGCCTTGCCGAGCCCCCTGAGCTTGTCCCAGGTCGCTTGATCGGCGGTCCGCCCGACCGTGTCGAGCACGGCGTCGCGCAGGCTGGGCGGCAGCGAAGCCGGGTCGGCAAGGAACGCATCGAAGCGCTTGCGGCTCTCCGCCGCCACGCCCGCATCTCCCAAGCGGCCGAGCATGTCGATCACGTTGCCGCGCAAGATGGCCGCCTCGGTCGGCTCGCTCGGCTTCGGATTCCAGCCGAGCCGTGCCAGCACCGGATGCAGCAGACCGATGCCATAGGCGCGGAATCCCTCCCGTTCCGGGGCGTCGCGCAGCAGATCATCGATCTGTTGCAAAGCGCCAAGGACACTCTCCCAGACGGCGAGCTCGGTCTCGCCGCCGAGCGCCTTGGTCAGGTCGAGATAATTGCCGGCGGTAGAGTGCCCGGCCTCGACGAGGGCCCATTGATCGGCGACGAGGCTCGCCCGATTGGCCGGGGGCAGGGACGCATAGTGCGCCAGCAGCGCCTGGAGGGCGGCGGCCTCATACTCGACGCGGAAATAGCCGACATCGCCGAAATTGGCCTGAACCGGGCGCTCGCAGCCGCTGAAACTGACCGTTTCGGGTTTGTCGCCGACCAGCAGGGTGCGCGGCGGCTCGCCGCCGACGGTCCCGATTGCGACGGGCACCTGCCAGGTCAGGGGTGCCGCGTTCGGATCATGGATGGTGAAGCGGCTTTGCGTCAGCGTGGCGGTGAGCTTGCCATTGGCACACTCGGTCGCGACATGAATGAGCGGCACGCCGGGTTGCTCGGTGAAGCCCGCGGCGATCTTGGCGACCGGCTTGCCGGAGGCTGCTTCGAGAGCGGCCCAGAGGTCGGCCGTCGTGGCGTTCGAATATTCGTGCGCCTTCATGTAGCGCCGCATGCCGTCGCGGAACGTCGCCTCGCCGAGATAGGCTTCGATCATGCGGATGAAGGAGGCCCCCTTCTCGTAACCGATCGAATCGAAGGCCAATCCGATCTCGCTATCGTCATGAATCGGCATCTGGATCGGGTGAGTGGTGCTGCGCGCATCGATATCGAACGCCTGCTCCTTGGAATGGCGGAAGCGCAGCCAGATCTGCCAGTCGGGATTGAAGTGATCGGTCGCCTTTGCCGCCATCCAGGTGGCGAAGCCTTCATTGAGCCAAGTATTGTTCCACCAGCCCATGGTGACGAGGTCGCCCGACCATTGATGCGCCATTTCATGCGCAATCACCGAGAAGATGCGCTCGCGCGTTTCGGGCGAGGAGGTCGCGGGATCGAAATGCAGATCATTGTCGATGAAGGTGATGCCGCCCCAATTTTCCATGGCGCCTGCCGAGAAATTGCCCGGAACGGCAATGAGGTCGAGCTTCGGCAGCGGGTAGGGGACGCCGAAATAGTTGTTGTAATAGGGCAGGATCTTGGCGGCGGAATCGAGCGCATAGCGGCCGAGTTCGCCCTTGCCGGTGACGCTCCAGACACCAATGTCGGCCGCAGCCGACGCTTCATGAATGCCCTCGAGGGGGCCGGCCGCGAGGACCAATAGATAGCTCGACATGCGCGGCGTCTCGGCGAAGCGGACCTTCGTGACCGCACCTTCAGGCTCGCTCTTCGCGATAGGCGTGTTCGATATGGCGGCGAATCCCGCCGGCAGGGTGACGGTCAAGGTGAAACGCGCCTTGAAGGCTGGCTCGTCCCAACCCGGAAACATGTAGCGCGCGCTGGTCGATTCGAATTGCGTGATCAGCATGCGCTGCCGACCCTTGGCGCTGTCGAAATCATTGTAGTAGAGCCCATGGGGCTGGGTCTGGATGACGCCGGTATAGTCGATCGCCAGGCGGTGATGGCCAGCCGACAGGCTGTGCGGGAAACGGATCGTGGCCGTCTCTGCCTTGCTGTCCAGACTGACCTGGCCTTCGGCGTGGTCCTCGCCGATCAGCGCCGCCTTGGTGAAGGCAATGGTCGCCGCATTGAGCGTCAGCGTGTCGGTCGGCTTGAGGACATCGAGATCGATCTCCTCGCGGCCCGTGAAGGTGAGCGCGTCCAGATTGGGGACGAGATCGATTCGGTAAGCCACCGGCATGGCATCTTTCGGCAGCATCCCCGGGGCGGTGGCGAAGCTGAACCGCTCCTCGGCCGCGGCGTGGCCGAGACCGACGGCTGCAGCGGCAATGACGGCGAGGGTGAGAAGTCTTGGGCAGCGGGGCAGGGACATATCGTTTCCAGGCGCAATTGTCGCGAGCATCCCGCCGACCGTAACGGCTCGGACCGGTGGGGGCAACAGGACCGGCTGCGGGGAGACGAACATCTCGGCTCGTCTCGACCTCAAGGGAATCCGATCGGCGTTATTGAGCTTGGCAGTAGCGCCTCAGTTAGCTAAAGATAGGACAAAAAGTGGCATTCGATCGATCAGAATTCGGAAAGCGGGATGGCGACCCAACCCTCAACGATACTTGTCGTCGATGACGATGAAGAGGTGCTGCTCATTGCCAGCACCTATCTGAGAGACCAAGGTTACAACATTCTGGAAGCGAGGAATGCGGCCCAAGGGCTTTCGATCGTTCAGGAAGTTTCCGATATCGATCTTCTATTTACCGATATCGCGATGCCGGGCGACATGAACGGGTTTGACCTGGCCCATCGGGCGAAGCAGCTGCGTCCCGCGCTGCGCGTTCTATATACGAGCGGCTATTTCAAGGATCTGCCGCAATCCCCAAAGCTGATGAGCTACGGCAAGATGCTGGCAAAGCCTTGGCGGCTCAGCGGCTTGCACGAGGCAGTCAAGAACGCGCTCGCATAATTGGCGAACCCGTCGGATGGGATTGCCGGCCTATATGCGCTCTTGATACCGCGGCCGGACACCGCGTCTCGATTTTTCATGAGGCCCCGCGCAACTCTTCTGTCAGTCGCAACATGAGGGCTCGCCCCGATCGGGGCCGGCAAGCGTTTCATGAGGATAGACATCGACCCGCTCCCCGCGGGTTTGGAACCGACGCTGATCGGACGGATGATCGAGCTTTCCGGAGCCGTCCCGACCGATCAGGTGACCATCGTCAGCCGTGACGTCGAACTGCTCATCGAGCTGCTTCATTACGGGATCGGGCAAGCAGCGAATGTGCTCCCGAACTGCGCCAGAACGGTCGAAGCGACCGATATTCTCTTTATCCCCAACATGCCATCGCCGGCAGCGCTCGCAACCTTGCTCGAGCTCGCCGTACCGCATCTTCGGCCGGGCGGCCGCGTGGTGCTGCACGGGATCGATGCCGGCTGGAAATGGCGGCAGCAAAATCGCCGCCTCCTGGACGATGCCGGTCTCACGGTGATCGGCGAGGCTACCGGGGGCCACGGCACGCTGCTGCTCGCTTGCAAGACGCCTGCGGCCGACGCGCTGCGGTCGGCGGCGTGACCGCGATGAAAACACCAATCCCCTCGATCGCGCGGCTCGCCGGCTATTTGCCCGCCCTGCCGACCCCCTTCCGCGACGGCGCGCTCGACGAGCCGGGCTTCATCCGCCTGTGCGAATGGCAGATCGGGCAGGGGGCCCCGGCCCTCATGGTCGGCGGTGCTATCGGCGAAGCGCCGACGCTCTCGCCTGCCGAGCAGGAAAGGCTCGTGCGCCTGGCGGTCACTTCGGCCCGCGGGCGCGTTCCCGTCCTGGCCGAGGCCGGCGCCAATTCGACCCGGCACGCAATCGAGCTCGGGCGTCGTGCCGTGGCCGCCGGTGCCGACGGGCTGGTCTCCGTGGTACCGTACTACAACAGGCCGACCCAGGACGGGCTGCTCGGTCATTTCACCGCACTTCACGACGCGGTCGACCGGCCGATCCTGCTGCAGGACGCGCCGTCGCGCTGCTGCTGCACGCTCGCGGTCGATACGATCGCCCGGCTGGCCGAGCTGCCGCGGATTGTCGGGCTTGTCGATTCGAGCGGAGATCTCTCGCGCCCAGCCCGGCTGCGCCGGCTCCTCGGCCATGATTTCCGGCTCTTCTCCGGCGATGATTTGACGGCGCTGGGATTTCTCGCCGAGGGCGGCGACGGTTGCATCTCGGCCGCGGCAACCGTGGCGCCGCGGCGTTTCTTTCAGCTCTACGAGGCTTGGCACAGCGGCGGCGGTGCCGAAGCCGAGATGACGTGGGAGCTGTTGAGCAAGCTGATCCAGGCGCTTGCGGCTGAATCCAGTCCTGGACCGGCGAAATATGCGCTCAAGCTGATGGACCTGATGAGCGAGGAAATGCGCCTGCCGCTCGTCCCTCCGGCAGAGTCGCTTCGCCATGAGATTGCCGATGCGCTGCTCAGGCTCGATCTGATCGGGCAGCGTGGGGGTCGGATCGCGGCGGCGGCTTAGTCGCTCCGCCATTCGACGAGCCCGTCCGGGTTTGTCCGGGCATATCCCGCTGAGCCGACAGGCTCGCCGCGCTGAGACAGGAGCAGGCCGATCGTGGCGTCGTCATCGGGCCGGACCCGGGCGACGAAGCGCTCGCCCGCCGGCGTCCGGCCGATGACGACGCCCTGACGAGGTGCGGCGTCGCGGCCATAAAGCACGGTGCAGCTTTCGATCGTGCCCGGCCCTTCATAGGTTTCGAGCAGAGGCGGGATCGAGCGCCGCCGGGCATCTGCCAAGCCCTGCACATCGTGCTCCCGCGCCAGCAGCTCAGCCGGCGGCGGCTCGCGCGACAGGATCAGCGCGTGGTTCCCGGTGACATAGCCGCCATTGCCGTAGAGCAAGCCGAACCGGCCGCCGGCCCGCAGCCGGTGGACCATGCCGGCCGCCGCGTGGCTCATATAGTTGGCGATCGGGCCGCCTGCGAAGGTTAGGCCGCCGATCATGCTCGCGGGCTTGGTCTCGGGCCAATCGATGATCCGCCGCGCCATCTTCGGCACGCAGGGAAAGCAGCTATAGAGCTCGACATGGTCGAGTTGCTCGGTCTCGAGCCCGTTGCGGGCGAGCGTCTCGTCGAGCACCGCCTCCATGGCGGCCGAGTGATCGAACCCGTCACGGTGCAGGAAATCCGACGGCTCCTTGGCGCCGGCGCCGGCCCAGACATAGATCAGGCGCTCGTCGGGCAGGCCGGCCGCGCGCGCTGCGGCCAGGCTGGTGAGGATCAGGGCCGCCCCCTGGTTCACCGCGGAATTGGCCACCATCAGCTTGGTATAGGGATGCGCGATCGGTCGATTCTCGGGCGAGGCCGTTGCGATCTCGTCAGGCGTGTGTGTGCGGCGGATCCAGGCCGCAGGATTGTCGGCGGCGACCGCGGAAAAATCCGCCCAGATGCGGGCCGATTCGGCCTGCGCTTCGGCGAAGCTCTGGCCCCAGCGTGCTCGCGTGCCGGCTTCATAGAGCGGATAGATATCGGTCGGCGTCAGCAGCCCATAGCGGAGCCGGAGCGGCGAGGCGGCCGCTTCGGCGCGCGCGCGCAGCATCTCCTTCGAAGGCTTGTCGGCCGCTCCGGCACGGCTGCGCGCCGCCGCTGTTCTGAGCGCCTCGCCACCCGTGACGGCGGCGACGCGGCATTCGCCGCGGGCGATCCGGTTGGCCGCCTCGTTGAGATAGCGCACCGGCGCCTCGCCGCTGACGGACCCGGTGGCGAGATGGGCGGGCGCGATGCCGAGGCGCTGAACTACCGTGCCGGGCAGATCTTCGACCGGCCAGGAGATCTGATTGACGATATCGAGCATCTCGATCCGGGCGAGCCACCCACCGCCGGCCTCCGCATCCGCGCGCTCGAGCGCTTGCGCCATGAGTTCCGGCGAGCTCAGCCCTTCGGAGTCGATCGCCGGCCGGTCGTTGATCTCGCCGGTTCCGATGATGACCGGGATGCGGTCAGCCGCGACGCTCAAGCGAGGTGCGCCTTCACGATGTCGCCGACCTCATCGAGCGCCGTGCCTGCCTCGGGAATCGCCCGGCCCATGGTGATGAAGCCGTGTATCTGCCCCGGAAAAAGCCGTCTTGTCACGGTAATGCCGACCGCTTCGAGCCGCTTGGCATAGGCTTCGCCCTCATCTGAGAGCGGATCGAACCCGGCGGTGAGCACATAGGCCGGCGGTAAGCCGCGATGATCCGGCGCCAGCAGCGGCGATGCGCGCCAATCCGCCATCTGGTCGGAATCGTCAAGGTAATGGCCACGGAACCAGGCTTGGTTGGCCTTGGTCAAAAGATGGCCCTCGGCGAAGCGCTCCTGCGAGCCATAGTGGCCGGTAAAGTCGGTGGCGGGATAGATCAGAACCTGCAGGCGAATCCCGCCCAATCCCCGGTCGCGGGCGAGCAGGCTGACGACAGCCGTCAGATTGCCGCCGGCGCTGTCGCCGCCGAGCGCTAGGCGATCAGGATCGAGCTTGAGCCGCGCCGCCTCGGCCGAGACGAACTGCACCGCGGCGAAGGCGTCATCGACCGCCGCCGGGAATTTATGCTCAGGCCCCATCCGGTAATCGACCGCGACGACCGCGGCGCCGGATCGGTTGGCGATGTGGCGGCAGGCCGCATCATGCGTATCGAGATCGCCGATCACCCAGCCGCCGCCATGGAAGAAGACGAGCGCCGGCAGGATCTGGTCGGCGCGGCTTCCTTGCGGGCGGTAATAGCGCAGCGGAATTGGTCCATGCGGACCCGCGGCGGCGAGATCTTCGACCGCCGCGACCGGCTGACCATCCGGCGTCAGCACAGCCCGGCCGGCGCGATAGAGCTCGCGCGCGACGGTAGGCGCCAAAGTCTCGTAAGGAGGCCCGCCGGCCGCCTTGATCATGTCGAGAACGGCCTGGGCGGAAGGATCGAGGGGCATCGGGGATCTCGTCGGCTGAAGAGGCCGTCAAGTATGGCTCGATCCTCGGCGGGTTAGAAGCCCGGTTAGAGGTTAGAAGCCCGGTGCCACAGCATGGCCGACCGCGGCACCCGCGACGGCACCGCCGACCGTGGCCGCGGTCTTGCCCGAGCCATGGCCGAACTGGTTGCCGGCATAGGCGCCGGCACCGGCGCCGACCGTCTCGGCGCAGGCGCCGAGGCTGAGCGGCAGAGCGAAAGCCAAACTTACGAGGACCGCGCGTTTCGTGCGGCCCGAGAGGGTCTTGTCGTTGGTCGACATGGTCATCTCCAGCGCAGTTGCGTTATTTTAACAACGTGACTGCGTCCGGAATGTTCATTTCTCCGATCCGACCCGCACGACCAGCTTACCGAAATTCCGGCCCTGCAAGAGGCCGATGAAAGCCGCCGGCGCCTTTTCCAGCCCGTCCACGATATCCTCGCGATAGCGGAGCTTGCCTTCCTTGATCCAGGCGCCGACATCGCTCAGGAACGCGGGCTGCTTGTCGGCGAAATCATAGACGATGAAGCCGCGCAAGGTCAGTCGGTTGCTCAGGACCGAGCGCATCAGCGCCGGTACCATGTTGGGACCGGGCGGCAGGCTGGTGGCGTTGTAATGGGCGATGAGGCCGCACACCGGCACGCGCGCGAACGGGTTGAAGAGCGGGAAAACCGCATCCCAGACGGCACCCCCGACATTCTCGAAATAGACATCGATGCCCTTTGGGCAGGCTTCCTTCAGATCCGCGGCAAGAGAGGGGCTGCGGTGATCGAGGCAGGCGTCGAAGCCAAGCTCGCGCACGACATAATCGCATTTATCCTTGCCGCCGGCGATGCCGACGGCGCGGGCGCCCTTGATCTTGGCAATCTGGCCGACGACCGAGCCGACGGCACCGGAGGCCGCGGCGACCACGACCGTCTCGCCGGGCTGCGGCTTGCCGATCTCGAGGAGCCCGGTATAGGCGGTCATGCCCGGCATGCCGAGCACGCCGACGGCAGTCGAGATCGGCGCCAGCGCCGGATCGAGCAGGCGTATGCCCGTGCCGTTGGAAAGCGCATAGTCTTGCCAGCCGCAATAGCTTTCGACGATGTCGCCCGCCTTGAAGCCAGCCAGATTGGATGCGACGACCTCTGATACCGTGCCGCCGACCATCACGTCGCCCAGCTGTACTGGCGTCGCATAGGATTTCGCGTCGCTGATCCGGCCGCGCATATAGGGGTCGAGCGAGAGATAGATCGTGCGCAGCAGCATCTGGCCGTCGCCCGGGGTCGGCACTTGTGACTCAGCCAGCTCGAAATTGTCGGGCTTGGGTTCGCCGACGGGCCGGGATTTCAACAGGATCTGGCGATTCGTCGTGCTCATGCGATTTCCTCCTTTTCGATTCTTTGCTGCCATTCGGCCTTGAGGATAGCCGATGTTCGGCCGGTGCCGTCCGCCCGCCAGCCCGGCGGACCGAAGAGATATCCTGCCCGTGCGCGCCAACCGCGCGCTGCGATGAGGTCCAGCACCAGGCTGCGCCATTCATGGAGTGCTATCACCAGCGGATTGAAGCTGCCGATATTGCGGATGATGCCGTAGCGGCAGGGCTCGGCCTCGGTCTCGGCGATGAAGGTGCCGAAGAGCCGGTCCCAGATGATCAGCGTGCCGCCGTAGTTGGCGTCGAGATATCGGGAATTGCTGGCATGGTGGACGCGGTGATGCGAGGGCGTGTTGAACACAGCCTCGATTGGGCGGGGCAGCCGGCCGATCAGCTCGGTATGGATCCAGAACTGGTAGACGAGATTGACCGCCTTCTGGAACAGGATCATCGGCACCGGAAATCCGATAAGCGCCAGCGGCACCCAGGGCAGCCAGATCAGTGCAATGGAGCCGAACCAGGGCTGCCGCAAGGCGGTCGCGAGATTGTAATGCTGCGACGAATGGTGGCTGATATGCACCGCCCACCAGATCCGATGCTCGTGGCTGAGGCGATGGAACCAGTAGAAGCAGAGATCCTCGGCGAAGAAGATCAGGACGAAGGCCCACCATTCATAACCGATATCGAAGAGCCGCCACTGCCCGACGAAGCTCAGCACGACATAGAGCAGGCTCGTGGTGATCAGAAGCTCGATCCCGTTGACGAAGCCCATGGTGAGCGACGCCGCCGCATCCTTGAGCTCATAGATGTCGCGGCCGAGCCGATGGGCGGCCAGGATTTCCACCAGAAGCAGCAGGATGAAGGCCGGGCCGGCGAGCTGGATGGGATCGGGCAGGGTCATCAGGCTGCTTCCGGCACGCGCAGCGCCAGATGCCGTCGCGTCCGATCCCCGGTCTCGATGACGAGGCTGCCGGCCTGGTCATAGCGGGCCGAAGGTGGGCGCAGTCGTTCGGCCGGCATGCGCCAGACCACCGGCTTGGCGCCATGCAGAAAGACCAGGAATCCGTCCTCGCTGCCGGCCTCGAAGGCAATCGCGGCCTGGCCGTCCAGATCCACTGCCGGCTCGATCGGCTTGCTTCCGGGGAAGGCGGACGTAATGATCCGCTCGACTGCCGCGATATCGCCAAGCGTCCGCCGCCGTGCGCCGGTCAGCCACCGGATCAGCGCCAGCAGGAGAATCAGTGCGACGAGATCGGCCGCCAGCACTTGCCCGATCGGCATGTCGGCAATTACCTCTTTCCTGTTGCCTTTCGGCTCTGCCGCGGAGCCTAAGGCCAGATCCCGACCACTCACAAGATCGAAGCGCTCAAGACCGGAGATCATGACACCCCAAGAGCTCGAAGCTCGACTGCTCTATCGCGATGCCGATGTGCTGGTGCTCGACAAGCCTGCGGGCATCGCCGTCCATCAGGCCCCTGGTGTCGGCGCGTCGCTGGAGCAGGTGCTGCCGACGCTCTCCTTCGGCCTCAAATGGGCGCCGGCGCTGGCGCATCGCCTCGATCGGGAGACGAGCGGCTGCCTGGTGCTGGGCCGTCATCCGCAAGCGCTTCGCACTCTCATGAAGCTCTTCGCCGAACGAGCGGTCGACAAGAGCTATTGGGCCGTGGTCGAAGGCGTGCCGGCCGACTCTCAAGGATTGATCGAGGCACCGCTGCTCAAGGTCCATCGCGGGCGTCTCTGGCGCATGGTCGCCGATCCCGGCGGGCAAAGCGCCATCACCGATTGGCGGCGCCTCGGCAGCGATGGCGCGCGCAGCTGGCTCGAGCTCTCGCCTCGCACCGGCCGCACCCACCAGCTGCGCGTTCACGCCAAGGTGCTGGGCTGCCCGGTCGTCGGCGATTCGCTCTATGGCGTGCCGGCTGGGCCGGGTGAAAGGCTGCATCTTCATGCCCGCCATATCCGCTTCCAGCTCGGGCCGAAGCGGCCGGTCATCGATGTGACGGCACCCCCGCCGGCTCATATGCTGCCGGCACTTCATCAGTGCGGTTACGAGTCGCCCGGTCCCGACCCCGCCGACGGGTCGGAAGATCATTCGAGAGCTTGATCGTTTCAGAGTCGGAATGATGATTTGATCGGCCCTGGGGCGGCCCTTGCGGCATAAATGCTACAGTCCGGACGCTTCGGTGCCGGCCGACTCGCGGCGCCGATTGATCCGGTGGCGCAGGGGCGATAGATCTGCACCGCTTGTCCCGCCGCTGCTTCCAAGCCCTGGCCGGCCCGCCGACGAGCTTTTTCTATTGTTGGCGCTTTTTAAGAAGTTCTTAACAAATACTGCTCGGTCTTGAGAAAACGCTGCGTTTTTGCAGTAAAACTCTATTGCTTATTCTTTGGCCCGTGCTAAAAGCAAAGGTGCGAGTTTTGGGCAAGTCATGAGCCGTGCAAGCGCCCGATCAACCCAGTCCATGCCGCAACAGTAACCGCCTTTCGATATCCAGGAGACTCCCATGAAGGCCCTCGTTTACGCTCTGTCGCTGCTCGCCTTCGTCGGCGCGGCAACGGTTCCGGCCGTGGCGCATGCCGCGACCCACAAGCACAAGACCCATGCGCATAAGGCTTCGACCCATCACAAGGTCAGCAAGAAGTCGCACGCCAAGGCCTAATCCGCCCAAGCGTAGGATCAAAGCCTCCGGTGCTTCGGTGCCGGAGGCTTTTTTATTGCATCGCTCCTGAAGAAGAGCGCAAGGAGCGGATAGCGCCGCCGAACCGTCAGCCCTAGCTTCCTCTCGAGAAACGCGATGGAGCAGGAGCATGAGCCTGGATTTGGCGGGGTTGGATTGGCAGCGGGTCGGCGATGCGCTCGATCGGCAAGGCTGGGCGATGGCACCCGTGCTGAATGCTGCGCAATGTGCCGAAATGGCCGCCCTTTGGGACGAGGAACAGCGTTTCCGCAAGACCGTGGTGATGGAGCGCCACGGCTTCGGCCAAGGCCTTTACAAATATTGGCGCTATCCGCTGCCGCCCGCCATTGCGGGACTGCGCGCTTCGCTCTATGCGGGCCTGATGCCGCTCGCCGAAGCCTGGCGCCAGCATCTCGGCGGGGAAGGGGCGCCGTTTCCGAGCTCCTATGAGGAGTATCTCGCACGCTGTCACGCGGCTGGTCAGGCGCTGCCGACGCCGTTGCTGCTGCGTTATGAGGCCGAGGGTTATAATTGCCTGCATCAGGACCTCTATGGCCCTCATGTCTTTCCATTCCAGGCGGCTTTCCTCTTGAGCCGCCCCGGCGAGGACTTCACCGGCGGCGAGTTCGCGCTGGTCGAGCAGCGGCCGCGCGCGCAGTCGCGGGTCGAGATCGTGCCGCTGGAGCAGGGCGATATGGTTGTGTTCGCGGTCAGTCATCGGCCCGCTCGCGGCACGCGCGGCTGGTACCGGCTCAATCAGCGGCATGGCGTCGGCCGGATCCGTTCCGGCCGTCGAAGCACGCTCGGCATCATCCTCCATGACGCGGCCAGCTGATCCGCGTGCTTAGCGGAAAAAGGCCCACTCTTCACAGCTGCTTAATGGCATTCCGCTAAAGCGAAACCGTTGCAGCGGAATTGCCAAGATGACGGCTTATTGGATCAGCTATCGCATCCATGACGATCCGGGTCGCAAGGAACGGCTCTACGGGCTGACCAGGACGATCAACGCCTATCAGAAGCGGTATTGGGATCGTACCGACGGCTTCGTCCTGTTCGAGAGCGCGCATTCGCTCGATTTCCTTGTCGAGGTCATGAAGCCGCATATCAATCCGCGCACCGACCTCTTTCTGCTTCATGCGCTCGGCACGTCCCAAGCAGCACTCTACGGCCATAACACCGATCCCGATCTGATGAGCCTGACCCCCTATTGCCGGATCGTCGCGGAATAGGGAGGTTTGACCGGTCCCGGTGCTACCCGCATAGTCGCTGCCATGAAGCGCGATTATCCCCAACGGCCGGTCGTCGGCATCCTGGCCATGGTGCGGCGCGGCGCGCGTTTCCTGCTGGTCCGGCGCGGGCGCATGCCCAACAAGGGCATGTGGGGCTTTCCCGGCGGCGTGCAGGAGCTGGGCGAGACGGTGGTCGAGGCGGCCTCGCGCGAGCTGGCCGAGGAAACCGGCATCACGGCCGTCGATCCCGTCATCTTCACGGCCTTGGACGCGATCGACCGGGACGACCAAGGCGCCGTCCGTTACCACTACACGCTCGTCGTCGTCCGCTTCACCTGGCAGGACGGGGAGGGGGTGCCGGGTGACGATGCCGATGCGCTTGGCTGGTTCGGCGTTGAGGACCTCGCCGAAATCCCGGCCCTCCCGGCGGTTGCCGGCCTGATGCAGCGGGCCTTGGCCCCCGCTTAATCGAGGCGCCAGCGCACCGAGTGGACATGCGGATCGGCGAAGGCCAATAGCCGGTCCGTGCCGTCAGGCCACAGCCGCAAGCGCAGGCTCGGCAGATTGCCGTGCTCCGGATCGGGCTCGAAGCGCAGCCAGGCGAGCGGAGCGGCAGCGCTGGCCGCACTGCCGACCAGATCGAGATGCGCCTTGAGCCGCCGCTTGGTCTCGCTCGGAAAATAGGAAAAGGCGATCGAATGCATCAGAACCCGCAAGGTGCCTGGCTCGGGTGCCGGTGCCAGCATCCGTTCGGTCCAGTCGGCCGCATCGGCGCGGTCGATCCGTGGCGGCGCCGTCGCGGCAAGCGCTAGCGCCGCCTCGGTCCGGGCCAGCCGGTTGGCCTGCTCCGGCCAGATATAGCCCAGCAGGCGATTGCGATGCTCCTCCCGTCCGGTATCGAGCGGATTGAGGTCGGCGCCGCGGCGGCGAAGGATGCGGATCTCACCCTCGGGCGGTGCGGCGCCGTCCCAGGCCGGCGCCAGCGTCACGGGCGAGCCCGGCTCGCCGGCGGCAAGCGATCCCAGCCGGTAGGCATAGCGGTCGAGCTGCAGATTGAGGCCGGCGCTGGCGCCGACCTCGTAGAGCGCCAGCGGCAGCGGGAACGCCTTGACCGCCGTGAGCAGGCCGCTCATCAGCAGGGCCGAACGGCCGATCTCGTTGGTTTGCGGCGGCCCGTCGAGCCAGGGCAGGAGTTCGCTCTCGGCTTCCGCCAGGGCGCCCGCGATCGCGGTCCAGAGCGGTTGGGGATGATCGGTCGGCGTCGGTGGGTAAAGGCGAGCGAGCTCGGGCAGCCGGCCGCTTCGCACCAGCGCATGGAGCCCGCCCAAGAGGCGAAGCGGAACGGCATCGACCGCAAGACTGCGCTCGGCCGGCCACTCGGCCATGCGCCGGCCGAGTGCTGAAGTGCGATCGAGATGCTCGGCGAAGAGATCGCAGAGGAGGGCGGTGAAGGGCGCCCCCAGCTGCCGGCACCAATGCGCTTGCTCCGTGAAGCCCTGATGAATTCGATCCGTCATCGCCCCGACCCGCGGCCTGTCGTTCAGCTTACCAATGCCAGCTTGGGCGCTGGCCCGATATAGGAAGATTGCGGCCGGATCAGCCTGCCATGCTGTTCCTGTTCCAGACAATGCGCCGTCCAGCCGACGACACGGCCGATCGCAAACACGCTGGTGAAGAGCGCGCGTGGCAGATTGAGCGCTTCAAGGACGAGTGCGGTGTAGAATTCGACATTCGTGTCGAGCCGGCGGCCCGGCTTGCGTTGAGCCAGCAGCGCCACCGCGCGTTTCTCCACCGTCTCGGCGAAGCGGATGCGATTGGCATTGCCGCGCAGATCGATCGCCACGCGCTTCAAGACCTCGGCCCGCGGATCGCGAACCCGGTAGACGCGGTGGCCGAAACCCATCAGCCGATCGCCGTGCTCGATGGCGCCGTCGAGCCAGGCATCGATCGACGCCTCGTCGCCGATCGCATCGAGCATGTCGAGCACGGGGCCGGGGGCGCCGCCATGAAGCGGGCCCTTGAGGGCGCACAGTGCCGCGACAATGGCGGAATAGAGTCCGGCCCGCGTCGATGCGACCACGCGTGCCGTGAAGGTCGAAGCGTTGAGGCCGTGATCCATGACGGTCACAAGATAGGTCTCGAGCGCGCGGCAATGCTGGTCCGAGGCCGGCACGCCGCGCAGCATGCGCAGGAAATCCGCGGCCTGACCGAGCGCCGGGTCGGGTGCCACAGGATCGTCTCCCGCACTCTGCCGCGCGAGAGCGGCGACGAAGACCGGGACCGCGGCCGCGGCGAGCAGGTGAGGCGGCAGCGGCTCCGCATCGCCAAGGGCGGCGAGCAGCAGACGCAGCCCCTCGATCGGGGGCAATGAAGCCGCCTGCGGTAACAGCGGCACGGCAATCGCGGCGGCGCGCAAACGCGCCTGGCCCAGGGCGGCACGGACCGCAATCTCATCGTTCGGCCCATCGGCCAGCCCGTCCCAAAGCAAGGCTGCGACAAATTCGAAGCTTGCCCGCCCCGCCAGCTCCTCGAGCTGAAACCCTCGATAGATCAACCGCCCCGCCTCGCCATCCACATGACTGAGCCTGGTTTCCGCGGCGACAATTCCGGCCAAACCGTCCGACATTTGGGCACCTCGATGCTTGTGACCAGCCGGATATCGCGATATACATTGATATGGTCAATCTTGATAAAGATAATCAATATATGGTCATGGCCTCTTTGATCGATGCGGCCGAGACGGTCAAGCGGCTCGGCATTTCCAAGGCGACGCTTTACGCTTATGTCAGCCGTGGGCAGATCCGGGCCGCACCCGATCCGGCCGATCCACGCCGCAAGCTTTATCGGGCCGAGGATGTCGAGGCGCTCCGGACACGGAAGCAGCGCGGCCGCCGGTTCGAGGCCGTGGCGCAATCGACGCTCGATTGGGGCGTGCCGATTCTCGATTCGGCGATCACGCTCATCCGCGACGGCCGGCTCTTCTATCGAGGACAGGAAGCGATCGCCTTGGCGGACGACATGTCGGTCGAGGCGCTGGCCTGTCTGCTGTGGCAATGCGGCGCTATCGATCCCTTCGGTGATGACGCGGCGGAGCTGCCCGAGTTCACCGATGGGATGCTGGCGAAGCTGGCCGGCTCAGCCCCGATCGATCGGCTGACGACCGTATTGCCGCTGGCTGAATCCATGGGGCTGGCGGCACGGGTGCGAAATCGGGCATCGCTCTGGAGCGAGGCGGCGCATCTGATCCGGCTCCTGGCCGCGGTCTCGGTCGGTATGCAGCCGAGCCGCCGGCCCGTGGCGGAGGTGCTCGGCGCCGCGTGGCGATTGGCGCCGGCGCAGATCGACCTCGTCCGCGCGGCCCTCATCCTGTCGGCCGATCACGAGCTCAATCCTTCGAGCTTCACCGTCCGTTGCGTGGCCTCGACCAGTGCTGGACTGCCGGCCTGTCTGCTTGCCGGCCTGGCGGCCCTCTCCGGACCGCGTCATGGCGGCATGGTCGCGCGCGTCGAGGCTTTTCTTGACGATAGTGTCGGCAAAGCGGCACCGCATCGCCTCGTCAATGCGGAGCTGGCCGAGGCGGCGGCGATCGACCGGCCCGAGCCGCGCCAGATCATCGCTCAGCGTCTTCAGCGGGGCGAAGCGCTGCCGGGCTTCGGCCATCCGCTCTATCTTGAAGGCGATCCGCGCGGCCGAGCGCTGCTCGCCCGGCTGCCGGCGGACGATCCGGCGCGGGCGCTGGCGTCGGCGGTCGCGGCACTCGGCGGCGAGGCGCCTAATATCGATTTCGGGTTGGCTGCGTTGGTACGGCATCTCGGTTTGCCGTCCGGCGCCGGCTTCACGCTCTTTGCGCTCGGCCGCAGCATCGGTTGGATCGCCCACGCGCTGGAGCAGAGCAAGGAGGAGGGGCCGATTCGCCCGCGTGCCCGCTATATCGGGCCGGAGCCCAGCAGCTCCGGCCTTTGATCAGGCCAAAATCCTGCCGCAATCCCCTGCGATCCTAAGTGTTTCGCCGGCTATTGAAGGAGCGCCAGGAATGTCTTCTCGACCGCGGCGCGATCGACATCTTGGGTGATGAAGACGATGCGGCTGCTGCGTGCGGGGCCGGGCCAATCATCGAGCAGCTCCGGTGGATGGAACAGGTGCTGCACGCCTTGCACGACGACCGGCCGGTCGCTGCCGGCGATATTCAGGATGCCCTTGATCCGCAACAGCTTCTCGCCGGCGAAGGAGGCCAGGCGATCGAGCGCCGTCGCGACCTTGTCCCAATCGAGCGGTTCCTCGAAGCTGAGGCTGAAGGTATCGATGCCGTCGCTATGGCGGTGCGGATCGAACCCGTGGGCATGGTCGTGATCATGATGGGCATGATTATGGGCATGCTCCTGTTCCAGCACCGCTTCCTCGGCGAGCCAGGCACTGACCTCCGGGCCCTTGGTGCCGAAGCCGCTCGCGAGGATCGCTGCCGGCTCGACCGCACCGCGGGTCGCGAGGATCGGCTTGGCACCCGGATTGATCGTGGCGAGGCGCGCGATCAGACGGGCTGTCTCGGCGGGATCGGCGAGATCGGTCTTGGTCAGCAGGATGCGGTCGGCCATCGCCGCCTGTTTCAGCGCCTCGCGATGGCGGTCGAGCTGCCCCATGCCGTGGACGGCATCGATGGTCGTGATCAGCCCGTCGGGCCGGTAGCGCGCCGCGGTGATCGGGTCGGAGATCAGCGTGTGCAGGACCGGCGCCGGATCGGCGAGGCCGGTCGTCTCGAGCACGACCCGTTCGAAATCCGGGATCTGGCCGCGGACGCGCTTCAGGAACAGCTCGCGCAGCGTGTCGGCGAAATCGCTCCGGATCGTGCAGCAGACGCAACCGCTGGGCAGCAGCATCGCAGTCTCGTCGCCGCCGACCCGCACAAGATCGTGATCGAGCCCGATCTCGCCCAGCTCGTTGATGATGACAGCGGTGCGCGCCAGCTCCGGCCGGCGCAGCAAGGCTGCGAGAAGCGTGGTCTTGCCGCTGCCGAGGAAGCCGGTGAGCACGGTTACCGGCAGGCGCGGGCCGGCGCTCTGGATTGCGATGTTGGACATCAGCCTGCTGCCGCCGCTTCGTCCTTCGGCGCGCAATCGGCGCAGATGCCGCGCACCTCGATCGTCTGGTGCAGCGCCTTGAAGCCCATCGCGGCGGCACGTTCCGAGACCGCGCGGGCGATTTCGGCATCGTCGAGCTCGCCGATGGAGCCGCAGCGGGTGCAGATCAGAAACTGGCCGGCATGCTCCTGCTCCGGCCGCGTGCAGCCGATATACGCATTGAGCGATTCGATCCGATGCACCAGCCCGTGATCCATCAGGAAATCGAGCGCCCGATAGATGGTCGGCGGTGCGGCACGGCCATGCAATGCCTTGAGTTCGTCCAAGAGCTCATAGGCGCCGACCGGCTCGTGCCGGCGCCAGACCAGCTCCAGCACCTGGCGTCTGAGCTCGGTCAGCCTGGCACCGCGCGCATCGCAGACCGAGGCCGCCCGGTCGAGTGCGGTCTCGACGCATTCGGCATGATCGTGGAGGCGCGGCGCGAACATGATCTAGGCGGGTCCGGCGTCGCGCGATGCTGCGAGGCTGCAGCCGCAGATCGGGCAGCGCGCCGCCGCGAGCGCCTGGTCGAGCGCTGCCGGTGTCACGCTCGACCCGAGTCGTGCCGCCAATTCGTCGGCAAGTTGCTTATGGTAGGGATCGGCAACGCTGGAACAGGCGTTCATGTAAGCGCGATGCTCGTCGGCGGTCATCTTTTGCGGCGTAAAGGCTTGAGCAAATTTATCCGTACCGACCAATCCGATACCGCCGAGAGCCGTCGTGACGAGAAACCGTCGCCGTGTCGGATTATTGCCAGCCACCTCAATGCCTCCTCATCCTCCGTCGGAACAGGTGCTAAACTACGGCTCGGGCAGCGGGCGGGTCAATCTCGGCCGGTCGAGCCGCCCTGGGGCGCGGTGCCGCTCCTGCCGATGGAAGGAACGGGTAGCGATCGACGTTGTGGTCACATGAGATCGATATCACAGCAGTTCCCAAGGGGGCTCGTCAGGCCGCGATGAGGATGATCGCACGCTCATGGCCAGCTTCGGCGGCCGGGCGTCTTGGCCCGCGACGATCGGCGGCATTTGATGCGTCTTTGCTCAAGACATTGTTAAGCACAACAGTCGGACTATTCTCACTATACCCGGATGACGGACGTTCCCACCGTGGTCCCGGCTTTTTGAATTTGTTGAAACGATCCTGCCGATGGGCGGCGGAGCCTGGGCCAGCGATGGTCCGGTGCTGCCCTGCACCGCGCGCTTGCGCAAGCAAGGCGCGCGGCAACCCGCCGCACCAAAGGATGATCGGCCGAATCCGTCACAGTCCGCCGAGAGACGGACGACGAACCAGCGATCTGGTAACGCACTGTACCTGAGCGGAGTCTACCATGCCGGCCTATGACAATCTCTTCAGCTCCTTCGCGCGGTTCTACGAGAATCAGCGGGAACATGAGATGTCGCTCGAAGACTATATTCGCGGCTGCTCGGACGACCCGATGATGTATGCGAGCGCGCCCGAACGCCTTTTGAAGGCGATCGGCGAGCCGAGAGTGGTCGATACGAGCCTCGACTCGCGGACGGGTCGGATCTTCATGAACCGGACCATCAAGGTCTATCCCGCGTTCGAGGATTTCTACGGCATGGAAGAGACGATCGAACGGATCGTCGGATTCTTCCGTTATGCCGCCCAAGGCCTCGAGGAACGGAAGCAGATCCTCTATCTGCTGGGTCCCGTCGGCGGCGGCAAATCGTCGCTGGCCGAGCGGCTGAAACAGCTGATGGAAACCCATCCGATCTATGTGCTGAAGGCCGGCAACGATGTCAGCCCCTTGCTCGAATCCCCGCTCGGCCTGTTCTCGCCCGATCAGTTCGGCAACACGCTCGAGGAGAAGTACGGCATTCCGCGCCGGCGCCTGACCGGCCTGATGTCGCCCTGGGCGGCGAAGCGGCTCGACGAGTTCGAGGGCGATGTCTCGCGCTTCAAGGTCGTGCGTCTGCAGCCCTCGCGGCTGAAGCAGATCGCCGTCGCCAAGACCGAGCCCGGCGACGAGAACAATCAGGATATTTCGAGCCTGGTCGGCAAGGTCGATATCCGGAAGCTCGAATTCCTCAACCAGAGCGACCCGGACGCCTATTCCTACTCGGGCGGCCTCAACCGGACGACCCAGGGCATTCTCGAATTCGTCGAGATGTTCAAGGCGCCGATCAAGATGCTGCATCCGCTGCTGACGGCGACGCAGGAAGGCAATTATATCGGCACCGAGAATATCGGCGGCCTGCCGTTCCAGGGCATCATCCTGGCGCACTCGAACGAGGCGGAGTGGCAGACCTTCACGCAACAACCGCAACAACGAAGCCTTCATCGACCGCATCTCGGTCATCAAGGTGCCCTATTGCCTGCGCTCGACCGAGGAATGCCAGATCTACCAAAAGCTGCTCCAGAGCAGCGAGCTCTCGAAGGCGCCCTGCGCGCCCGGCACGCTCGACATGCTGGCGCGCTTCTCGGTGCTGTCGCGCTTGAAGGCGCATGAGAACTCGAACCACTATTCCAAGATGCGAGTCTACGATGGCGACAGCCTCAAGGACTCCGATCCGCGCGCCAAGTCGGTCCAGGAATATCGCGATGCCGCCGGCGTCGACGAAGGCATGGAGGGCATCTCGACCCGCTTCGCCTTCAAGGTGCTGTCGCAAACCTTCAATTTCGACAATCAGGAGATCGCGGCCGATCCGGTCCATCTCATGTATGTGATGGAGCAGGCGATCCGCCGGGAGCAGTTCCCCGAGGACACCGAGAAGCGGCTGCTCAACTTCATCAAGAGCGATCTGGCGCCGCGCTACAGCCGAGTTCATCGGTCACGAGATCCAGAAGGCCTATCTCGAATCCTACTCGGATTACGGCCAGAACCTGTTCGACCGCTACGTCGCCTATGCCGACGCCTGGATCGAAGATCAGGACTACAAGGATCCGGACACCGGCCAGCTGATGAATCGCGAGCTTTTGAATCAGGAGCTGTCGCAAGATCGAGAAGCCGGCGGGCATCGCCAACCCAAAGGATTTCCGCAACGAGGTGGTAAAGTTCGCGCTCCGCAACCGAGCCGCCAATTCCGGGCGTAATCCCGACATGGACCTCCTACGAAAAACTGCGGGAGGTCATCGAGAAGCGGATGTTCAGCCAGGTCGAGGATCTGCTGCCGGTGATCAGCTTCGGCAGCAAGAAGGACTCGGAAAGCGACAATAAGCATGCACAATTCGTCGAGCGCATGACCTCGCGCAAATATACCGAGCGGCAAGTGCGCCGGCTGGTCGAGTGGTACATGCGCGTCAACAAGGCAGGCTAGCCGCCGGCGGATCAAAGGGGCGAGGCAGGAAGTTATGAACATCGTCGATCGCCGCCCCAACCCGAAGGGCAAAAGCCTCGGCAATCGCCGCAGGTTCATCGAGCGGGCGCGGGCGGAAGTGAAGGGTGCGGTGCTCGACGCACTCCGCAAGCGCAAGATCACCGAGGTCGAGGGCAGCGAGAAGGTCTCGATCCCGACCCGCGGCATCGACGAGCCGAGCTTCCGCCAGGGCTCGTCGGGCGGTCAGCGGCATTATGTGGTGCCCGGCAACAAGCAGCATGTGGTCGGCGACGAGATCGAGCGGCCCCAAGGCGGTGCCGGCGGCCGCGGCTCGGAAGCGAGCGACGATGGCGAGGGGGAGGATGCCTTCGAGTTCACCCTCACCAAGGAGGAGTTCCTCGATCTCTTCTTCGAAGATCTGGCGCTGCCCGATCTCGTGAAGAAGAAGCTGTCGGAGGCCTCCTCGCCCGAATTGTCGCGCGCCGGCTATGCGGTCAGCGGCAACCCGGCCAATCTCAACCTCGTGCGCACCATGCGCAATTCGATGGCCCGCCGGCTGTCGCTGAAGCGGCCCAAACTCGAGGATCTCCAGGCGCTCGAGGCCGAGGTCGAGGCGCTCAAGGAGAAAGGACCGTCAGTGGCCCTCGACGAGGCGGTCGCGAAGCTCGAGAGGCTGCAGCGCCGGTCGAAGGCGATCCCCTATTTCGACCCGATCGATATTCGCTACAACCGCTTCGAACGCGTGCCGAAGCCCAATGTCCAGGCAGTCATGTTCTGCCTCATGGATGTGTCGGGTTCGATGACCGAGCGCATGAAAGATCTGGCCAAGCGCTTTTTCATGTTGCTGCACATCTTTCTGGTGCGTCGATACAAGCAGGTCGACATCGTCTTCATCCGCCACACCTCGACGGCGCAGGAGGTCGATGAGGAGACCTTCTTCTACAGCCGCGAGACCGGCGGCACGGTCGTCTCGACGGCACTTCAGGAGATGCAGCGCATCGTCAAGGAGCGCTATCCGCTCGATGCCTGGAACATCTATGCGGCCCAGGCGTCGGACGGCGACAATTTTGGTGCCGATAGCGGCCGCTGCATCGCGTTGCTCAACGAGCTGCTGCCGGTCTGCCAATATTTTGCCTATATCGAGGTCAGCGAATCCGGCGACGGCTTCGGCGACCGGCGCATGGACAAGACCGATCTCTGGCGGTCCTATGCCGATGTGGCGCCGGCCCACGCGAATTTCGCGATGCGCAAGGTCGGTGATCCGGCCCATATCTTCGCTGTGTTCCACGACCTCTTTTCGCGCGACAAATCCAAGGTCGCCGAACAGGAGACTGCCTGATGGCTATCGTTCTCGATCGCTCCCAACCCCTGTTCGACGGTCCGGAATGGGATTTCGAGAAGCTGAAGCGCGCGCATGACGCGATCGAGGTGATCGCGCGCAAGGAACTCGGCCTCGATGTCTATCCGACCCAGATCGAGGTGATCACGTCCGAGCAGATGCTCGATGCCTATGCCTCGGTGGGATTGCCGCTGATGTACCGGCATTGGAGCTTCGGCAAGCGCTTCGCCTATAACGAGGCGCTCTATCGCAAGGGGCTTCAGGGTCTCGCCTACGAGATCGTGATCAATTCCAACCCCTGCCTCTGCTACATCATGGAAGAGAACTCCATGACCATGCAGACGCTGGTCATCGCGCACGCGGCCTTCGGCCATAACCACTTCTTCAAGAACAATTATCTGTTCCAGCAATGGACAGATGCGTCCGGCATTCTCGATTACCTCGCCTTCGCGCGCGACTATGTCATGAAGTGCGAGGAGCGGTACGGGGTCCTGCGCGTCGAGCGCATTCTCGACGCGGCCCATGCGCTCATGGATCAGAGCGTCAATCGCTATGCCCGCCGCAAGCCGTTGAATTTCGCCGACGAGCAGAGGCGCGACACGACCCGCCGGCAGCATGCCGAAAAGACCTACAACGACCTCTGGCGCACGGTTCCGGCACCGGACGCCCTGAAAAAGCTCGACGCCGACGAGGTCGCCAAGATGCAGCGCGAGCATGTGCGCCAGCTCGGCCTGCCGGAAGAGAATTTGCTCTATTTCATGGAGAAGCACGCCCCCAATCTCGAAGGCTGGGAGCGCGAGCTGTGCCGCATCGTCCGCAACATCTCGCAATATTACTATCCGCAGAAGCAGACCAAGGTGATCAACGAGGGCTGCGCCACCTTCGTCCATTACGAGATCATGCATCGGCTGCATGAGAAGGGACTGTTGACCGACGGCTCGATGCTGGAATTCCTGCATTCGCATACGAGCGTGGTGTTCCAGCCGAACTATGACGATCCGCGCTATAGCGGCATCAATCCCTATGCGCTGGGCTTCGCCATGATGGACGATATCAAGCGCCTCTGCCTCAATCCGACCGAGGAGGATCAGCATTTCTTCCCGCAGATCGCCGGCAACCAGGATCCTTACGGCACGCTCCGCGACGCCTGGGCGAATTATCGCGACGAAAGCTTCATTCTGCAGTTCATGTCGCCCAACGTCATCCGCAAGTTCAAATTCTTCCGCGTCTACGACAATGCGGCCGAGCCGACCATGCTGGTCGATGCGATTCATGACGAGATGGGCTATCGCGAGGTGCGCTCGGCGCTCGCCCGATCCTACGATCTGTCACGGCGCGAGCCCGATATCCAGGTCGCCGATGTCGACATGACCGGCGACCGCACGCTGAAGCTGCGCCACAGCGTGCATGACGGCATCCTGCTCGATGACAAGACCTGCCGCTCGGTCCTGAAGCACGTCGCCGATCTCTGGACCTACGGCGTCAAGCTCGAGGAGATCGATGCCTCGACCGATGCCGTGCTGAAGACGCACGAGTTCGAGGGGATCAATAGTTAGGCCGGTTCTGCTTGTCTTGAACTTATCCACACCCGTCCAATCCACGTCATCTTGACCGCTCGGCTTCGTTCGTGTTCCCTTTCCGTTCATAACAACGAACGGAGCGACGACGAGATGACGATGGCAGACGGTTCCGGCCCCTTCAGGGGAACGAAGTCGGACTTTGCCCGCATGGCCGCCGCTGAAGATGCCGAGATGCTGAAGGAGCTGGCCGGGATCGGCATGCGGCTCGTCCGCCTCCTCGAGACGAATGCCGAGGCCAAGATGGCGGTGGATCCCGCCTGCGATCTCGGCCCGGTCGATCAAGCCTTCGCCAAGCTCTCGCGTTCGGTTCGCCAGACGCTGGCCCTCAAGGCGAAGCTCTCCGAGCTGGCGGCGAAGCGGAATTCGGCCGTCGCAGGCGACGAGCGGAAGCGTGAGGCCGATGCCTCGCGCCGTCGCTGGCGCAAGGTCAAGCTCGGGCGCGCCGTCGCCGAGACGGTCAAGGCCGAGTACAGCCGGTCCGACACGGAGAATCTGCTGACCGATCTCCAGGAGCGGCTCGACGATCCCGATATCGATGTCGATCTCGCCACACGCTCGATCGGCGAGATGGTGGCGAGTGTGTGCGACGATCTCGGCATCGAGATCAATCGCGAGATCTGGCGGGCCAAGGGCTGGTATCTGACCGAGAATTGGCGGGTACGCGACCCGGTCGAGCCGGTGCCACAAGCACCGGCGCGATCCATCGAGGAGATCACGGCCGAGGCGCTCGCCATGATGGACGAGATGAACTCATGGCCCGCCGCCACCCGGCGCCCCGCCCATCTGGGGCAGCCGATGATTGGGGAGGAGAACCGGCAGGGGTCAACCCCGCCGCCGGTTCCGCTTGCCCGATTCCGCGATCAGAAGTCGCGGATCTCGCGATCCTTGGTTTCCGGTACGAAGATCATGCCGACGACGAAGGTGATGCCGGCGATGATGATCGGATACCAGAGCCCGCTATAGAGATTGCCGGTACTGGCCTGGATCGCGAAGGCGGTCGCCGGCAGGAAGCCGCCGAACCAGCCATTGCCGATATGGTAGGGCAGCGACATCGACGAGTAGCGGATGCGGGTCGGGAACATCTCGACCAGCATGGCTGCGATCGGCGCATAGACCATCGTCACATAGATGACCATGATCCAAAGCAGCAGCAGCACCATCGGCTTGTTGATCTTGTCGGGATCAGCCTTGGTCGGGTAGCCCGCCGCATCGAGAGCGCCGCCGACGGCCTTGGTGAAGGCGGCACCCTTCTCGGCGGCACCCTCGGCCTTGCCGTCATAGGAATCGATCGCGGTCGAGCCGATCTTGATCTGCGCCGTGGTGCCGGCCGGTGCCGCCTCGTTCGAGTAGGGCACGCTGCGGGCCACCATCGCCGCCTTCGCGATGTCGCAGCTTGTCGTGAATTTGGCCGTGCCGACCGGGTTGAACTGCACCGAGCATTCATTGGGATCGGCCACGACCACGGCTGGTGCCGCCGCCTGCGCCGTCTCGAGCGCGGGGTTGGCATAGTGGGTCAGGCCTTGGAACAGCGGGAAATAGGTCAGCGCGGCGATGAGGCAGCCGGCCATGATGATCGGCTTCCGTCCGATCCGGTCCGACAGCGTGCCGAACACGATGAAGAAGGGTGCACCGAGGGCGAGCGACGCCGCGATCAGGATCTGAGCCGTCTGGGGGTCGACCTTGATCGTCTGGGTCAGGAAGAAAAGCGCGTAGAACTGGCCCGTATACCAGACGACGGCCTGGCCGGCGGTCAGGCCGACCAGCGCCAGGATGACGATCTTGAGATTGTCCCAGCGCGCGAAGGCTTCCGTCAGCGGTGCCTTGGACAGCTTGCCTTCGTCCTTCATCTGCTTGAACAGCGGCGATTCATTGAGGCTGAGTCGGATCCAGACCGAAATCGCCAGCAGCAGGATCGAGACGATGAAGGGGATGCGCCAGCCCCAAGCATCGAAATCGCCCGGCGCCATGGAAACGCGGCAGGCCAGGATCACCAGGAGCGAGAGGAACAGGCCGAGCGTGGCGGTCGTCTGGATCCAGGAAGTGTAGGCGCCGCGCTTGCCGTGCGGCGCGTGCTCGGCGATGTAGGTCGCGGCTCCGCCATACTCGCCCCCCAGCGCCAGACCTTGGAGCAGGCGCAGCAGGATCAGGATCACAGGTGCTGCAATGCCGATCGAGGCGTAGCTCGGCAGGAAACCGACCACCGAGGTCGACAAGCCCATGATCACGATGGTGATCAGGAAAGTGTATTTGCGGCCGACCATATCGCCGAGCCGGCCGAACACCAGTGCGCCGAACGGCCGGACGAAGAAGCCCGCGGCAAAGGCCAAAAGCGTGAAAATGAAAGCGGCCGACGGGTTCACGCCGGAAAAGAATTGCTTGCTGATAATCGCTGCGAGCGAGCCGTAAAGGTAGAAATCATACCATTCGAACACGGTGCCGAGCGACGAGGCGAAGATCACCCGCCGCTCCTCTCCGCCCATGGGCCGGGCGACGGCGTCTGCGTAACTGGTCATCTGAAAGTTCCTCCCACATCCACAGGGTTGGGCGCGCCTTAAGCCGCGCCGTCCCAACGGCGAGGCTATAAGCAAGCGACAAATTGTCTCAAAAATCAATGCGACGACGGTCGAATGTCTGGACCATCAGCCGGTTTACGGCGCCGCCGCGGCATGAGACGCTGCCCTCCTCGCGCGTCGGAAGCCAGGATATGTCCCCGGATACGTTGGAGAAATCGCCGTCCGGTCAGGCCGCGCCCGCAGCACCCGCCTCGGTAACGGCGCATCGGCAGCTGCTGGCCTTGGCGGTGCCAATCGTGCTTGCCAACCTCACTCAGCCGGCTCTTTCCGCGATCGATACGGGAATCGCAGGGCATCTGCCCGGTGCCGAGGCACTGGGCGGCGTGGCGCTGGGCGGGCTGCTGTTCAATTTCGTCTTTTGGGGCTTCGGCTTTCTGCGCATGGGCACGACCGGCCTCGTGGCCCAGGCATTCGGCGCCGGCGATTGGGAAGGGCTGCGCGCGAGCTTGTTGCGAGCACTCGGCCTGGCGCTCGCGATCGGCATGCTGTTGATCCTGGTCCGGGCACCGCTTATCGCGTTCGTGCTCGATCTCCTGGGCGGCAGTGCCGTCGTGCGGGCGAATGCAGAGCTCTATTGCGCCAGCCGGATCCTCTCGGCCCCGGCAGCGCTCGGAAATTATGTGGTGCTGGGCTATCTCCTCGGCCGGCAGCGCGCCAAGCTCGGCGTCTCCGTCCAGATCCTAGTCAACCTCGTCAATATGGGGCTGGCCTTTCTTTTCGTGTACGGGTTCGGCTGGGGCGTGGGCGGCATCGGTGCCGCGACCGCCGTCGCCGACTGGACCGGCTTCGCGTTCGGCCTTGTCCTGCTTTACCTGCTGCGCCGTCCGGGACTGCGGCCGCCGGCCTGGCGTGATCTGATCGAGCGCGCGGCGCTCATCCGGCTGATCGCGGTCAATCGCGACATCTTTTTGAGAACTCTTTGCCTGATCGGCAGCTTTGGCTTCTTTGCCCATGAGGGCGCGCGGATGGGCGATGTCGTGCTCGCGGCCAATGCGGTGCTGCTGAATTTCCAGACCTTCATGGCTTACGGGCTCGATGGTTTCGCCCACGCCGCGGAGGCTTTGGTGGGGGCTGCGGTGGGCGCGCGCGACCGGGTGGGCTTCACGTGGGCGGTGCGAGCCTCGATGCTGTGGGCGGGCGTGGGCGCCGGTTTATTCGCTCTCAGCTATGCGCTTGCCGGCCGAACCATCATCGGGCTGTTGACCGATAATCCGTCGATTGTGGCTGCGGCGCAGGAATACTTGCCTTGGGCCGCCGTCTCGCCGCTCATCTCGGTCTGGGGGTTTCAGCTCGACGGCATCTATATCGGTGCTACCAGAACCGCGGCGTTGCGCAACAGCATGGCTCTTTCGCTTCTGGCGTTTCTCGCCGCGGTGCTTCTGCTGGAGCGCGAATTCGGCAATCACGGGCTCTGGGCGGCCCTGCTTGTCTTGATGGCGATGCGCGGCGCCACGCTTGGATTTTGGTTACGCCATGTCACGCCGAGATGACATGCTGCACTGCGGGAGCGCAACCTAATTCAAGCGCGGGCCAAATTTCGCTGATTTACAACATTCAAAAAGACGTGATTGTTAACCATTAGTTAAAATTCGATTTGATTTGTCAAAGCCGCCGAGGCACGATCCGCGTTATTCGACTTTTGGGGAGGTCAATATGCGTATCACTCGTCTCGCGCTGGCTACTGCGGCCTGCGCGCTTACGGCTGCCCTGGCGCCCGTCGGCGTCATGGCGGCGGCAAACGATGCAACCGTGTTGGGCAAAGCGGACCCGAATTCTATCGCCAATTTCAATGTGTTTCTTCCTTTGTCTCATCAGGATAAACTTGATGCATTGCTGAGCGGCCTGACCGATCCGCAATCGGCCAGCTATCATCAATTCCTGACGCCGGCGCAGTTCAAGGCCCAGTTCGGGCCCAGCCGGGCGACCATCGATCAGGCCAAGGCCATCCTGTCGGCGGCCGGCCTGACCGTCACGGCGGAAAAGACGCAAAGCCTGTCCGTCCAGGGCCCGGTCGCGAAGGTCCAGAAGTTCCTGGCCGCCCAGCTCGAAGTCGTCCAGACGAAACAGGGCGCCAACAAGCTTGTCGCTCATGGCGACCAGCTCACGGTGCCGGCCTCGCTGGCGGCCCTCGGTGCCGTCATTCCCGAATTCACCAGCCACCTCGCGTCCCATGTGCATTCGCATCTGGCGCTCGGTGCGCCCAGCGGGAGCGGCGCCAAGACCAACGAAAGGCTGGGAGCGGCGGATAGCTTCTTCTATGCGAACGATATGCGGGAATCCTATCAGTTCCCGTCCTTCACCACCCAGGTGATCCCCGTCGGCAGCTCGAAGCCGGTTCAGATCGATGGTGCCGGGGCGACGATCGGCATCGTGATCTCCTCGACCGTGCTGCAGAGCGACATCAATGCCAGCTTCAACTCGACCGTCAGCACTAGTGCGACCGACGTGGATGTGAACAATTATTCGGGCAACACAACGGTGCCGCTCCCGAAACCGGTCATCGAGCCGGTGCTGGGCGGCAGCGGCGCGTTCAACCCCAATAGCGACGATGCGGCGGAAGCTTCGCTCGATACCCAGATGTCCCTGGGTACCGCACCGGGTGCCCATGAGATCGTCTATGACATCCCGGACCTCACGGATGCAGCGATCGTCGCGGGCTATACCCAGGTCGATGAGGATAACGCGGTCGATGTTGTCAGCTCGTCCTTTGGCGAATGCGAGCTCGATTTCACTGCGGCTGCCAATGGCGGTGTCGATTTCACCGGCATTCTGCAGGTCTTCCATGCGCTCTTCGTCCAGGGCAATGCGCAAGGCATCACCTTCGTCGCCAGCTCCGGCGACAATGGCGCCGTCCCGTGCACCTCGACCGCGTTCGATAGCAACCCGACGAACGGAACGAACTTCGTCCTCGGCGTCAGCAACCCGGCGTCGGATCCGAATGTGACGGCCGTTGGCGGCACCAACCTCCAAGTCAGCCCGAAACCGACCCCCAACGATGCGACCTACCTGTCCGAGAATGCGAATTTCGATCCGCGCGTGCCGGCGACATTCGATCTCTCGGGCGGTGGCAGCGTCACGGTCGGCAACAATACCTGGGGTTCGGGCGGCGGCTTCAGCGTCATCTTCGCCAAGCCCGACTATCAGAGCTTGGTGAAGACCGGCAACGCCAAGAAGCGGGCCGTGCCTGACCTGTCTCTGATGATGGGCGGCTGCCCGGGCGATGCCGACCTCACGGCGCAGAACTGCCTCGATCTGCCGCGCAGTGCGGCGATCGTGTGGATCGACGGTGCGCCCAATCTGCTGATCGGTACCAGCTCCTCCTCGCCGCAATTCGCCGGCGTGCTGGCGCATGCGATCGAGCTCGGTGGGCGTCAGGGCAACGCCAATCCGCTCATCTACGCGCTGTCGGCGCTGCAGACGGCACTCGGCAAGAATCCGCCGGCCAGCCTGCAGTTCTTCCATCGCAATATCAGCGGCAACAACAACGGCTTCACCGTGTCGCCGGGCGATGCCTACAGCGAGGTGCTCGGCAACAGCACGCTGATCGTCTCGAACTTCCTCGGCTTGTCCTTCGCGCCGCCTTCGGGCGCGGCAGACACGCCCAGCAACCCGTAAGAGGCTTTCGCGCCGGCTCTGCCGGCGCGATCGACATCGATGGAATGGCAGGGGTAATTCCCTGCCATTCTTTTTGTGTTTATAGACCTGTCTGACGATACCCGGCGGAATGGCGGACCGATGACGAATCTCAAGCCCACCACAAATCTCAAGATCGACAGCGAACGGCTCTGGGGCACCCTGATGGAAACCGCCCGGATCGGCGGCACGGCGAAGGGCGGTATCTGCCGCCTCACGCTCACCGATCTCGATCGTCAGGTGCGCGACTGGTTCATCGAGCGCTGCCAGGCGGTCGGCTGCACGATCACGGTCGATCGGATGGGCAATATCTTCGCGCGCCGGCCGGGCCGCGACAATTCCTTGAAGCCGATCGCGTTCGGCAGCCATCTCGACACGCAGCCGACCGGCGGCAAGTTCGACGGCGTGCTGGGTGTGCTGGCGGGGCTCGAAGTGCTGCGCACTCTCGAAGATGCCGGCTACGAGACCCAGGCGCCGATCGAGCTCATCAATTGGACGAATGAAGAGGGGGCCCGCTTCGCGCCCGCCGTCATGGGCTCGGGCGTCTTCGCCGGCAAGCTCAAGCTCGAGACGGTGCTCGCCCGTCAGGACAAGGATGGGCTGACGGTCGGCGGCGAGCTCGACCGGATCGGCTTCACGGGTCCCGAGCGCTGCGGCGACCATGCGTTGGGCGCCTTCATCGAGCTCCATATCGAGCAGGGCCCGATCCTCGAGGCCGAGGAGAAGGAGGTCGGTATCGTCACCGGCGTCCAGGGCATCCGCTGGTACGAGCTGACCGTGACCGGGCGCGACGCCCATGCCGGCACGACGCCGATGAAGCATCGGCACGACGCGTTCCAGGGTGCCGCCCGGCTCGCCGTGGCGCTCGATGCGCTGGCACGCGAGCATGGCCCAACCGCGGTGGTCACCATCGGTATCGTCACGGTCGAGCCGGGCTCGACCAATGTCGTCCCGGGCAAGGTCAAACTGACCGTCGATCTGCGCGATCCGCGTTTCGAGAAGCTGGAAGCGATCGAAGCGCAAATGAAGGCGAAGATCGCCGAGATCGAAGCCGCCCTCGGCCTCGAAATCGGTCTGGTGACAACTTGGGCTGCGGCCCCCATCCATTTCGACGAGCGCTGCATCGATGCTGTGCGTCAGGCGGCCGACGCCGCGGGCTTCGCCCATCGCGAGATCGTCAGCGGGGCCGGCCATGACGCGGCCCATATCTCGGCTGTAGCACCCGCGGCGATGATCTTCGTGCCGTGTCTCGACGGCATCAGCCATAATGAGGAGGAAAGCATCACCCAAGGCCAGGCGGCCGCCGGCGCCGAGGTGCTCCTCCGCACGGTGCTCTCCCTTGCCGGCTGAGCGCGATCAGGTGCCGGTGGCGCTCGTTACGGGCGTCACCCACGGCATCGGCCTCTGGACGGCGCTTGGCTTGGCGCGACAGGGCGGCACCATCATCCTCGTCGCCCGCGATGCCACGCGTGGTGCGGCTACCAAGCAGTGGCTTGTCGAGCGCGCACCGGCGGCTTCTTTCGAGCTCGAGATCGCGGATCTCGCCTCGCTTGATTCTGTCCGTGCCTTGGCCACCCGAGTGCGGGCGCGGCATGCGCGGCTCGATCTCCTCGTCAACAATGCCGGCCTCATCCGCGATCGACGCGAGCTGACCGAAGAGGGGTTCGAGCGCGTATTCGCGGTCAATTGCCTGGCGCCCTTCCTCTTGACCAGGGAGCTCGAGGGGTTGCTTCAGGCGGGCGCCCCGGCGCGCATCGTCAATGTCGGCTCGGCCAGCTCGGATCGCGCCCGGATCGATCTCGACAATCTGCAGGCCGAGAAGCGCTTCTCGATCATGGGCGCCTATGGTCAGTCGAAGCTTGCCATGATGCTGTGGACCTTCGAGCTCGCGCGACGGCTGGAAGGGACCGGCGTCACCGCCAATATCGTCCATCCCGGCACGGTCGCGACCAATATCGGCAATCTCGGCGGCTGGAAGAGCTGGATCTTCGGGTCTTTGAAACCCTTCCTGCTGAGCGAGGAGAAGGGGGCCGAGACCACGATCCATGTGGCGCTGGCACCTGAGCTCGCGGCCGTGAGCGGCCGCTATTTCAAGGAGAAGGCCGAGGCGGCGCCGAACCCGGTGGCACTCGACCAGGTACTCGCGGCGTCGCTCTACGATCGGTTGGTCTCACTCGCCGGCTGAGAGTCATTTCAACAAGGCCTCGGCTTGCTTTACCCTGGACGCGGAAAAGCCTTCAGCGAGACGACCGTATAAGGAGGCGAGCACCGCTTTCGCTTCTGCGTCCATATGCTGGTTTTGCATAATTTCCGCGAGGTTGATCGCCGCCGAAAGTTCCCAATAAAGCGCGTGCTGTTGATGTGCTTGGCTCATTGACTGGCGGAACAAATCCATGACGGCGGCCGGAGCATCCGAACCATGCCGGGCCAATAATTCGCCTTTCACTCTCAAGGTTTCGGGCACGAACCATCGATGCCCCGTCGCCACCGCAAAGCGCAGCGCCGCGTCGATCTCGGAGAGGCCATCATCGACACGGTCCGCGGCTCCCAGTGCTGCGGCCAGCTCAACCAGGAAAAAGGGGTAGAACAGCAGATAAGCCGCCGCCCGCATGTCGGCCAGGCCGCGACGGAGCAAATCAATCCCGATATCAGGAGCACCTCGCCTGGCCGCGAGGCTGCCTCGGATGCAAAGGCCGGCGGCATGGAATGGCCACAGCTCGTGCTTTTGCGCGTGAATGATCAGCTCCTCGCCATAGCGCTCGGCCTGATCTAGCTCGCCAAGGCTCAGGAAGATGAAGCCGGCCGCCCATGCCAGAGCGATACACAGCACGGTGGGCTGATGGCTGTCGCGCGCGTCTTCGACTGCACACGTCGCCGCCCGGGTCGCGGCATCCACGAGACCTCGCGACAACAGGCTGACCGAAACATGGCCCAAGGCCGACGCCAAAAGATCGCCGCCAAGTCGCACCGTGTCCAGGCTCCGGCGTTCGATCGGATATTGATCAATCGCCCGCAGCAATCGCGCGCTCGCCTCAGTGTGCTCGGCGAGATATATCAGCGGCACGCCGATCAGCCAGTCGGCCATAGCCCGGGCTTGCCGGTCGTCAGGGTGGACCACCGCCTCATAGGCATGCGCAATCGCCAGCGCTTCATCGAGTGCCGATGAGCGCGCCGCGAATAGCCAGAGACCACCCGTCGCCCGCTGCTGATAGTCGAAATCTGCAAAACTCTGTGCCAGAGCCAGCCCTCGCGTCAGAGCTTCCTGAGCAGCGTCGACCATCCCTCTCGTATAGATCAGCGTCATGCCGAGGCTGCATTGAAGGATCATCTCGGAACGGGTTCCCGTCGCGGCACCTATCCGCGCCAGCGCCTTTCCGGCCCATTCGCAACCCTCGGCGAGAAGCGATACCCCCGCCCAGAAATCCGCCCCGGCAGCGGCGAGGGCGACGCCTGTCGCCGCATCGCCATCGGGGGCAAAAGCCCAATTCAGTGCCGCGCGTATATTGTCGAGCTCGCGGCGGTAGGTAGCAAGGTCATCGAGGGCGCCCTGAATCTGCCCCTCGATTGCGAACGGAGCGAAGAGTGCCAGATAGAATTTCGCCTGAAGCAGGGCGATCTGCCCGGCTTCTCCGCTCTCCTCCAGCTTTTCCCGCGCATAGGCCCGTGTTGTCTCGAGCAGATACCAGCGGGTGGCTGACTCTGTTTTGCTTCGCACGATCAGCGATTTGAGAATGAGATTCTCGATAGCTTCCGATACAGCCAATACACTCAGCTGTGCGTCCGCCATGACGGCGACGGCAGCATCGAGGGTAAATCCAGCGGGAAAGAGCGAGAGGCAACGTACCAGCCGCTTCTCTTGTTCCGGCAATAATTGGTAGCTCCAATCCAACACGGCGCGAAGAGTTTGATGCCTCGGCAGAGCGGTGCGGCGCCCGCCCGTCAGCATCGCAAAGCGGTCGTGCAAACCGGCAGCCACCTGCTGAACGCCGAGTGCTGCGGCGCGAGCCGCGGCAAATTCGATCGCAAGGGGGATCCCGTCGAGATGCCGGCAGATCGCGGCAGTTGCCGAGAGGTTGTCGGGATGAGGCAGGAAGTCCGAATCCCGGGCCTTCGCCCTGGTGACAAAAAGCTCGACCGCGCTTCTGCTCAGGATGGAAGCCGGATCCTCGTCGTCCGCGGCAGGAATCTCGAGAGGCGGAACGCGGTAGACGCATTCTCCATCGATGCGCAGGACTTCGCGGCTCGTCACGAGAATCGTGCAGTGTGGGCAATTGCGCGTCAGGGTCTCGACAAAAGCTGCCGCCGCGTCGACGAGATGCTCGCAATTATCCAGAACCAGCAGCACCCTCCTGTTGCCGATCGCCTCAGCGACGGAACTCGGCTTGATCTCGGCACCGCCCAGCTGCAGGCCGAGCGTCGTGGCGACGGCCGATGGCAGCAGTTCGGGATCGGAGAGCGAGGCGAGCTCGACGAACCAGGCATCGCCTTCGAGCGTCGGGAACTGCCGGCGCGCTATCTCCGACGCCAGTACGGTTTTCCCGATCCCGCCCGGCCCTGTAAGCGTCAAGATGCGGTAGGCCGACAACAAGTCACCTAAGGCCCGCAGCGTGGCCTCCCGGCCGAGGAGGGCCGATGCCAAAACCGGGACATTGGAAGAAAATCGGCGGCCTTCCCCCCGAGCGCGCGGGAGCATCTCGGGCGGCGGCGACGTGCTCGCTTCCCGGATACCCCAACTGCCCAGTATCCGATAGCCACGACCCGACAAGGTCTTCAGCATACCGCGGTCCGGACCCAGAGCCTTGCGGATCGCGGAGATATGAACCTGGATCGTATTATCCTCGACAATGCATCCCGGCCAAATCTGCTTCATGAGCTCGTCTTTGGTGACCAGCAGGCCGGACGACCTCACGAGCAGCTCGATGATTTCAAAGGCGCGGCTGCCGATGGTGACCGCTTCGCCACGTATGCGCAGCTCGCGCTGAGCAAGGTCGATCTCCCACCCGCCAGCATCAGGCATGAGCGGCTTGGTCTGTGGCACGCACCCTCCGATTCAGGATTTTCAGATTTTATTCAGGAAAACCGGCAGGGCAAGCGGAACCGGGCCCTCAGCTCAGATGAAGTAAGCAGCTGGTTGAGCCGGCTGCTGCGAGATCGAATGACGTTTTAGCTGCCCAGATCGAGGCTGAGCGCCTATCGACAGTTCAATTTCCTGTCCGACGGAATGACCCTTCGGCGGCTCTGCGTTCGTGCGCCGTCGGAAACTAGGCGCTGAGTGAAGCTCAGATCGCAGCGCTGCTCGACCCTACCAGAAAGATTGACGGCCGAAGCATGATTTTTCAGCTCGGATCAGCTCTCTATCAGGACTTTGCTCGCTCGATCTCGCACACTCCAGCCCAAGAGCTACCCAATCACCTCTCGTGTCGTTCGGCTTTCACATAACGGAGACGGCAAAATGAGTTTAGCGTGCGGGTACGATCGCGTGGCGCGGTCATTCGAGGTCATGCGCTCTTCATTTGCGGCGAGCATTTCGCCAACCGTCTTCATTATAGAAACCAACGCCTCGCTACGGGATAGGCTGGAATCACTTATCTCCGACTTTGGATGGCGGACTGAAACCTTCGCGTCCGTGGAGCAATTGCTGTCCCGCCCTCCTGCCGTTGGTCCAAGCTGCCTCGTTCTCGACGTTACCCTGCCGGGACTGAATGGCCTTGATCTTCAGAGGCGCGTTGCCGCCGATCGGTCCGGCATGCCGATCATCCTCATCAGCGTCAGCGGCGACGTGCTCATGACGGTTCATGCGTCAAAGAGCGGCTTCGCCCGGGCCATCGCGACCCAGGCGGACGACGATGGGCTGTTGAGCACGATTGGACGCTGTATCAAGTGGAGCGAAATGGCGCTCCGGCACGAAGCCGAGGTTAAGGCGCTTCAGGGCCTGCACACATCGCTCAGTCGTCGGGAGCAGGAGGTAATGGCTTTAGTCGTCGCCGGATTGCTGAACAAGCAAGTCGCCGGCGAGCTCGGTCTCAGCGAAATCACGGTAAAAGCACACCGGGGCAGGGTCATGCGAAAGATGAAGGCGGACTCTCTGGCCGAGTTGGTACGGCAGGCTACCCGCTTACGCCTGCCACAGCGCGACCGTGGCCCACGGCCCGCGGAGCGGGCCCAAACTTAGACCGGTTCCTCCTCGACCCGGCAGCTGAGGCCGAGCGTCCGGGCCGTGCTATCGACGGCGGCGAGACAGAGTGCGGTCTGCTCGGACGGCAGCCAGATGGCGAAACGGGTGACGTAGCGGCCGCCCGCGCCATCGGGCAGGTTGCGGGCGTCCAGCCGGACGATATTGGCGCCATATTGCGCGAAGATCTCGGCGAGGCGCGCGATCAGCCCCGGCTGATCGCCGCCCACGACCTCGATACGGTGCGTGATCCGTTCGACTGGCCGTGTGCGATGATCGAACGGATAGGGCAGCACCCGGATCTCTGCCCCGGCAAGCGAGGGCAGGGCGGCCAGGCCGCGCTGCACTTCCGCCAGGGCGATGCCATGCGGCAGCTCGCAGATGGCGCTGAATTCAGCACCTTCGCCCATCGCGGCGAAATGGGTGTCGCGCAGATTGACCCCGGCCGAGAACAGGCTGGCCGAGATGTCCGACACAAGACCGACGCGATCGGGACCAAGGATCGAGACCAGGGCGACCAGGGGCATGGCGACACCTTCCTTCCGGGACAAGCGGGGAGGAGTGTCTAACACGGCTCCGTCGTTCCCGTCCCGATCAGCCGATCTTCACGACCGCATGGCGCTTGCGCCCGACCGACACTCTCAACGCGTCGTTGGCGGGCCGGACCGCTGCCGTGGAGTCGTCGATCACGATGCCATCGAGACGCAGGCCGCCTTGGGCGATCAGCCGCCGCGCCTCGCTCTTGGAGGCGCATAGCCGGGTCCGGACGAGGAGATCGAGCGCCGAAATTCCTTGCTCGATCTCCGCCCTTGTTACGATCATCATCGGCAGCCCGTCAATCTCGGTTGTGCCCTCGAAAGCTTGGCGAGCAGTCGCAGACGCGGTGCGAGCGGCCTCCGGCCCGTGCGCCAGGCCGGTTACCTCGGTTGCCAGGATCTCCTTGGCAGCATTGATCTCGCTACCGCCGAGCCGTTCGAGCCGATCGATCTCGTCGAGCGGAAGCTCGGTGAAGAGCCTGAGGAACGTTCCGACCCGGCGCACGAGATCGACGCCATTCACGATGTTGCCCCACTGATCCGAGCCGCCCATCTGGGCCCGGCAGCCGAAGCGCCGCGACAGCTCCAGGAAATCGAAGGCCTGCAGAACCATGTAGTTGAATTCGAGAAAGCTGAGCGGGTCGCCGCGCTCGAGCCGCGCCTTGACGCTATCGAGCGTCAGCATGCGGTTGACCGTGAAGTGCCGGCCGATGTCGCGCAGGAACGGCACTTGGCGCAGCTCGTCGAGCCAGTAGGCATTGTCGACCATGATCGCGTCGCTGGCCTTGTCGCCGAAGCGGATGAAGGGGGCGAAGCAGCGCTCGATGCCCGCCTTGTTGCGCGCGATCTCATCATCCGTAAGCAGCGGACGGCTTTCGTTGCGGAAGCTCGGATCGCCGATGCGCGAGGTGCCGCCGCCGATCAGTACGATCGGTTTATGGCCGCAGCGCTGCAGCGCGCGCAGGCACATGATCGGCACAAGATGGCCGGCATGGAGACTGGTCGCCGTCGCGTCGAAGCCGATATAGACCGGCACCGGACCCTCAGCCAGCGCCTGATCGAGCCCGGCAAGGTCGGTGCATTGATTGATGTAGCCGCGCTCCGCGAGAAGGCGCAGGGCAGGGGATCGGAAAGTCGAGCTCATCGAAGCGTCTCCAGGGCAGGGCACCGCTGCCAAGGACGCCGTCAAAAGCGAAAGCCGCCTTGGCGGCGGCTTCGTTTCGGACATGATCGAACCGCGCCGCTCCTATGGGAACGTCGCGTAATAGGACAGGAAGGGGCGAACGGCTCGGATCATGAGGGGATACCTACCCCGGCGAAACCGGCCCGTCAAGGCCGGGGCTCGCGAGAAGAGGCGGACCGGACCCGACGGCCCGGTCCGCGCTTCGTCAGTGCGTGCCGCTGCGGCGCAGCGCTTCGGGCGTGAAGTCGCTGATCTGCAGATCGGAGCCGGTATAAACCGGAACCGGGTCCTGGCTGAACAAGCCGGTCACCGCATAGCGTCGCGCCTGCAGGTCGGTATATTCCTCGCCGTTCGAGATCAGGATCGGCACTTCGTAATAATTCATCAGATACGCGGTCAACGTCCGCCAGAGCTGGCCCTTGCCGTCATAATTGTCGGCCAGCGCCACCATCCAACTATCTTCGTCCTCATAGAAGACGCGCTTGGCATAGACATGATGCTCGCCCGCCTTCAGCGTCGCCTCGACCTGGTAAACCCGATGCAGCTCCCACCGCTCAAGATCGGAATTGGTGTGGAGCGGCTTGATCACGTCCGTGTACTGATACTTCGGATCCTGGAGCTTGTAGTTGTTATAGGGGATATACATCTCCTTCACGCCGACGAGCTTCCAGTCGTACTTGTCGATGGCGCCGTTATACATGTCGAAATCGTCGATCGTGGCCAGGCTGTCATAGGCCGTGATCGGATTGTCGTACGAAATCTCGGGCGCGCGCCGGACGCGGCGCTGACCGGGATTATAGGTCCAGGCCTGTCGCTCCTCGACGACCGGATCGGTGAAATTATGAACGAGCGTGATGTCGCCCGCGGTGCGCGGCGGGGAAACCGTCTCGGCATAGAAGTAATTGTCGAGTTTGGTCGGCTCGTCGCTGGGCTGGTCATAGGGGAAGATGATCTTGAGATCGATCTTCTGCTCGGTATATTCGCCGCCCTCGGTGACCGCCGCCGTCAGCGTGTGGCTCTTGGTCTGGCTGCCGCGCCAGCGCAGAATGTGATTCCAGATCGCCTCATTGCCGTTCTTGGCGAGCGGGAACGGAACCGTGTGCACCGAATCGAGCACATTGTAGCCGTCGGGCGAAAGATGCGCCGTGGTCGCGTTCTTGATTGCCGAATCATAGATATATTGCGGCGCCGAGAAGCTGCGATGCGACGGATAGACGATCAGTTTGAAGCTCGGATAGGCCTTGAGCATCGCGAGCGTGCCGCCCGACAGCTTGTCCTTGTACTTGTCGGCATTCTCGGCCGTAATGGTGAAGAGCGGCTTGTCGCCCGCATAGGGGTCGATGTAGTGCTGCCCGGGGGTGTAGCCTGCCGGTGGCTTGGTGATGCCGCCATCCCAGGCCGGAATCGAGCCGTCGGCATTGCCGGCTTTCATGGCGCCGAACGGGGTGAGCGTCTTGCCAAGATCGCTCGGTTCCGCTGCAAAGGCCGTTCCGGCCAGCATCGCACCCAGGGCAACAGCGCTCCAGGTGCTCATAATCTTACGCATGCTTCCTCCATTTTCTCTCGGCCCGGTCTTAATCTGAACCGAACCTCGCCGGCCCTCCTAGCCGTAACGCTGCCATAGCGCAATCATTCGCCGCACTGCGGCATCAGGTCACGGCGCCCAGGCGTTTCAATTCATAGAGCAGCTCGAGTGCCGCCTTGGGCGTCAGCTCGTCGGGGTTGAGCTCGGCGAGCCGCACCTCGAGCGGGCTCGGCCCGGGCGGTTCGGACGACGCAGCGGGGGCGGCGCGCCGGGCCGCGGTGAACAGCGGCAGATCGTCCGCCAGCCGGCTCAAGGCGCTGCCGGCATCGCTCTTTTCCAGGAGCGCCAGCACGGTTTCGGCGCGCTGGATCACCGGCTTCGGCAGCCCGGCCAGCTTGGCGACGTGAATGCCATAGGACCGGTCGGCGGCGCCGGGCGCCACCTCATGCAGGAACACGACATCGCCCTGCCATTCCTTCACCCGCATGGTGTAGCAGGCGAGATCGGCGAGCGTGGCGGCGAGCGCCGTCAGCTCATGATAATGGGTCGCGAAGAGCGCTCGGCAGCGGTTGCGGTTGTGGAGATGCTCGACTGCGGCCCAGGCGATCGATAGCCCGTCATATGTTGCAGTCCCGCGGCCGATCTCGTCGAGGATGACGAGGGCACTAGGTCCCGATTGATTGAGGATCGCCGCGGTCTCGACCATCTCGACCATGAAGGTGGACCGCCCGCGCGCCAAATCGTCGGCCGCGCCCACCCGGCTATAGAGCCGATCGACGATGCCGATGCGCGCTGAATCGGCCGGCACATAGGCGCCGATCTGCGCCAGGATCGCGATCAGCGCATTCTGCCTGAGGAACGTGCTCTTGCCCGCCATGTTCGGCCCGGTCAGCAGCCAGAGGCGCCGGCCGGTCTCGAGCGTGCAGTCGTTGCCGACGAAGCGGCTGCCGGCCGGCAGGCTGGCCTCGACCACTGGATGGCGGCCTTGCACGATCTCGAAGGCATGACCGGGCTCGACCACGGGCCGGCAATAACGCTCATCGAGCGCCAGCACGGCATGGCCGGCGGCGACATCGAGGGAGGCCAGTGCAGATGCGGCATTTTGGATCGCTTCCGCCCGCGCCACCGCCTCGGTCACGAGATCGTCGAAAAGGGTGAGCTCGAGCGCCAGCGCCTTGTCGCCGGCCTGGCCGATGCGCGTCTCGATCTCGCTCAGCTCCACCGTGGTATAGCGCATGGCGTTCGCCATGGTCTGGCGATGGATGAAGCGCCCGCCCGGGCCGGCATCGAGCTTGCCCGCATGGTTGGGCGAGATCTCGATATAATAGCCCAGCACGTTGTTGTGCCGGATCTTCAGGCTGGCGACGCCGGTCTCCTCGGCATAGCGCGCCTGGAGGGCTGCCATCATGCGCCGGCTTTCGTCGCGGAGCTCGCGCCACTCATCGAGCTCGCTCATATAGCCCAAGGCGATGAAGCCGCCATCGCGCGCGAAGAGCGGCAGCTCCGCCGCCAAGGCCCGGCCGAGCCGTTCGATCAGCACCGGATGATCGCCGAGATCGGTCAGCGCGCGGCGCAAGAGGCTCGGCGGCGCACCCTCGATCGCGGCCAGCATCGGCTTGAGCCGGGCTGTCACTCGAAGCCCGTCGCGCAAGCCCGCGAGATCGCGCGGCCCGCCGCGCCCGAGCGACAGGCGCGACAATGCGCGCGCCATGTCCGGACATTCTCTGAGGAGGCTGCGCACGGCATCGATCAGCGCTTCGTCGCGCCGGAAGAACTCGACCAGGTCGAGCCGCGCCTCGATCGCATCTGGATCGGTCAGCGGCCCGGCGAGATCGGCGGCGAGGCGGCGCGCGCCCGGCCCCGTGACCGTGCGGTCGATCGCGGCCAGGAGGCTGCCGCGCCGCTCGCCGGCAAGTGTCTCGACGAGCTCGAGATTGCGTCGCGTCGCGGCGTCGATCTCCATGACGGCGCCCGAAGCGAGCCGCTTGGGCAGGCCCAGATGCGGCACCTTTCCCTGCTGGGTGAGGTCGATATAGTCGACAAGCGCTCCGCCGGCGGCGCATTCGGCACGGCCGAAGCTGCCGAGCCCGTCGAGCGTGCCGACGCCATAAAGCCGCGCCAGCCGCAATCGCCCGGCCTCGCTGTCGAAGCGCGCATTGGGCTGCGGCGTCAGCACTGGCCGCCATTCGGCGAGAAGCTCGAACAGCTCGCTCCGCTGCAAGAGCCGGTCGCTGATCAGCAGCTCGCCTGGCTGAAGCCGCGCCAGTGCCGGCGCCACGCCCGAGAGTGCCAGCGGCTGGAACTCGACCTCGCCGGTCGAGATCTCGACCGAAGCCAACGCATAATCGCCGCCGACCTCGGCCAAGGCCGCCAGGAAGTTGTGCCGCCGCGCATCGAGGAGATTGTCCTCGGTCAGCGTGCCGGAGGTGACGATGCGCACGACGGCGCGCCGCACCGGCTGCTTGGCGCCGCGCTTCTTGGCTTCAGCAGGGTCTTCCATCTGCTCGCAGATCGCGACGCGGAAGCCGTGACGGATGAGACGAGCGAGATAGACATCGGATGTGTGGACGGGCACGCCGCACATTGGAATGTCGCGGCCCTCATGCTTGCCGCGCTTGGTGAGCGTGATGTCGAGGGCGGCGGCCGCCTTGACACCATCCTCGAAGAAGAGCTCGTAGAAATCGCCCATCCGGTAAAACAGGAGATGATCCGGATGCTGCCGCTTGAGCTCGAGATACTGCGCCATCATCGGCGTCGCATCGGCGGCAGGTTGATACGGCTCGGCGGGAAGAGACATGAAGCGCAGGGAAATCCGGTCGGAGGAGTGAGCACCCGCAATAGCATGGGGTAAGAGGCCGAGCTACCCGGATGCCTCGCTTCCACATCGTGGAAACGTCAAGAAACGCATGCAGGGGCTTGGCACGCAAGCCTTTACCCGCGCGCCGGTTCCGGGCAAAGCTCTCGGCTTGCGAGCGGCGGGGCGCTTACACTGCCGCCTAGGGAGGACCACTTTATTATGACCGAGTTGAGCGGGCGAATCACTGAGCAGGACGCGCTCCTGTTCCATTCGGAAGGGAAGCCCGGCAAGATCGAGATCGCGCCGACCAAGCCGTTGACGACGCAGCGCGACCTGTCGTTGGCCTATTCGCCGGGCGTGGCCTATCCCTGTCTCCATATCGCACGCGATCCGGACACGGCTTACGATTTCACCGCCAAGGGCAACCTCGTCGCCGTCATCTCGAACGGCACCGCGGTGCTGGGCCTCGGCGATCTGGGCGCGCTCGCGTCGAAGCCGGTCATGGAAGGCAAGGCGGTGCTGTTCAAGCGCTTCGCCGACATCGATTCGATCGATCTCGAAGTCTCGACCAAGGAGGTCGACGAGTTCATCAATTGCGTGCGCTATCTGGGCGTCAGCTTCGGCGGCATCAATCTCGAGGACATCAAGGCGCCGGAATGCTTCATCATCGAGCAGCGGCTCAGGGAGCTGCTCGATATCCCGGTCTTTCATGACGATCAGCACGGCACGGCAATCATCGCCACTGCCGGCCTCATCAACGCCTGCGACCTGACCGGCCGCGACTTCAAGGAGCTGAAGCTCGTCGTGAATGGCGCCGGTGCGGCCTCCGTCGCCTGCGTCGAGCTCTTGAAGGCGATGGGCATGCCCGGCAACAACATCATCATGTGCGACACCAAGGGCGTCATATACCAGGGCCGCACCGAGGGCATGAATCAGTGGAAATCGGCTCACGCGGCAGTGACCGACCGGCGCACGCTGACCGAGGCGCTCGACGGTGCCGACGCTTTTTACGGCCTCTCGGTCAAGGGTGCCGTGACTCAGGAGATGGTCAAGCGCATGGCCAAGCGGCCGATCATCTTCGCCATGGCCAATCCCGACCCCGAGATCACGCCCGAGGATGTAAAGGCCGTCAGGCCCGACGCGCTGGTCGCGACCGGCCGGTCGGACTATCCGAACCAGGTCAACAACGTCCTGGGCTTCCCCTACATCTTCCGCGGCGCCCTCGATGTCCGCGCCTCCACCATCAATGACGCGATGAAAATCGCGGCGACCGAGGCGCTGGCAGCCTTGGCACGGGAGGATGTGCCGGACGAGGTCGCGGCCGCCTATTCCGGCCGGCGCCTCACCTATGGGCCGGACTATCTCATCCCCGCACCCTTCGATCCGCGCCTCATCAGCCATGTGCCGGTCGCCGTCGCCAAGGCGGCGATGGATTCGGGCGTGGCCAAGAAGCCGCTCGATCTCGTGGCCTATGGGCGGAAGCTCTCGACCCGGCTCAACCCGATCGCGGCCAGCCTGCAGGGCATCTTCGAGACGGTCCGGACGCATCCCAAGCGCGTCGTCTTCGCCGAGGGCGAGGAGGAGACGGTGATGCGCGCGGCACTCGAGTTCAAGAATGCGGGCTACGGCACGCCGGTCCTGATCGGGCGCGAGGAACGGATCCTGGCGACGCTCAAATCAATTGGTCTCACGCCGGGCCAGCTCGAAATCCACAATGCGCGGCTAAGCCAGGCAAACAAGGCCTACACGGATTTCCTCTTCAAGCGGCTCCAACGCAAGGGCGCGCTCCATCGCGATTGCCAGCGCTGGGTCAATCAGGATCGCAATGTCTTCGCCGCCTGCATGGTGGCGCTGGGCGACGCCGACGCGCTCGTCACCGGCAGCACGCGCAGCTATTTCGATTCGTTCGAGGAGATCAGCCGCGCGCTCGATCCGAAGCCCGGCAAGCGCGTCTTCGGCCTTACCATGATGGTGGCGCGCGGGCGGACCGTCTTCATCGGCGATTCGACCGTGCACGAGCTGCCGAACGAGGAGGAGATCGCCGATGTCGCGATCCAGGCGGCTGAGAAGGCACGCCAGATGGGGGCCGTGCCGCGCGTGGCGCTGCTCTCCTTCTCGAATTTCGGCAATCCGATGCGCCAGCGCGCCAACCGGATCCGCGATGCGGTCGCCGTCCTCGACCGGCGCGCCGTCGATTTCGAATATGACGGCGAGATGTCGGCCGATGTGGCGCTCGATTTCGATCTCATGCGGAAAGCCTATCCGTTCTCGCGGCTCACCGGCCCGGCCAATGTGCTGATCATGCCGTCGCTCCATACCGCGAACGTGTCCTCGAAGCTGCTTCAGCAACTAGGCGGCGGCATGGTGATCGGTCCGATGCTGCTCGGGCTCGACAAATCGGCGCAAATCGTCGAAATCGGTGCGACAGTGTCGGACATCGTCAATCTGGCGGCGTTGGCGGCTCATGCCGCGATCGTGTAGCGTCAGCCGCCGGCGGTAGGGACGACCGCTTCGGAAGGAGATCATGCCGGCTCGCCAGTTTCTGATCGCGCTCGGCATGATGGGGGCGGTGGTACTGCTGGTGTTCGCGGTCCTCGCGGGCGCCGGCAGGCTCAATCTCGTCACGGCCGCGATCGCGGCCTGTCTCATCCTGCTCGCCGCCGGCGCCCTGCTCTATTCCCAGCTCAACGGGCTCCGCGCGCTGCGCGACGGCGTCGACCGTCTTCTCGCAGAGCCGGAACGGGCGCCGCGGCGACTCAGTGCCGCCAATCCGGTGATCAACCGGATCTGGCAGCGGATGCAGCAGATCGATCGCGACTGGCGCGAGCGGCATGATCGGACCGAGGCGGCCCGTGCGCGGTCGGACGCGGTGCTCGATTCCTTGCCCGACCCCTTCATCCTGGTCGGCAGGCGGCGCCAGATCATGCGCGTCAATGCGGCGGCGGCGGAGCTCTTCGGCGACCAGCTGATCGGGCGCGATCTTGCGGCTGCACTCCGATCGCCGCTCATCCTCAACGCCACCGACCTCGTGCTCAAGGAGGGTGAGGCCAAGCTCATCGAGTTCGAGCTCTCGGCACCGGTCGAACGGACCATGCGCGCGCGAATCGAGCCGCTGCCTGATTTGGTCGCCGGCAGCTATGCCGTGCTGGTGACGCTCACCGATCTTACCGCCATGAAGCGGACCGAGCAGATGCGGGCCGATTTCGTCGCGAATGCGAGCCATGAGCTACGGACGCCGCTCTCGACGCTGATCGGCTTCATCGAAACCCTGCAAGGGCCGGCGGCGGACGATCAGGAGGCGCAGAAGCGCTTCCTGCCGATCATGCAGCAGCAGGCCGGCCGAATGGCGCGGCTGGTCGACGATCTTCTGTCGCTCTCCCGGATCGAGCTCAACGAGCATCTGCCGCCGACCGGGCATGTCCAGGTTCCAGCACTCCTCAAAACCCTGGCGACGGCGCTCGAGCTCAAGGCAGCTGCGCGCGGCATGCGTATCGAGCTTGAGATCGAGCCCGAGCTGATGCCGGTGATCGGCGACGCCGACGAGCTTGCCCAGGTCTTTCAGAACCTCGTCGACAATGCGATCAAATATGCCCGGCCCGCGACGGTCATCACGGTCGGTGCCTCGGCCTCGGGCAAGCTGCGGCCCGGTGTCGCGATCAGCGTGCGCGATCGGGGCGATGGCATCCCGCGGCTGCACCTGCCGCGCCTCACCGAGCGATTCTACCGCGTCGACACGGCACGCTCGCGCGAGATGGGCGGAACCGGCCTCGGCCTCGCCATCGTCAAGCATATCGTGAGCCGGCACCGGGGCTTGCTCGAAATCGATAGCGAAGTCGGCGAGGGTTCGGTATTTGTCGTTCACCTCCGGGGGGTTGTACCGCTTCGCATCAATGCGCCCGAAGCTGGCTCCGGGACCGCTCAGCCGGCGCCGAGACCGGTCTCGCAAGCCTAGGCAGGATTCACTAAAAGGGTTGGCGTCTGTCATAAAACTGTAACATTGAACGGGTATCTCCACGCGTAGCCCGCGCTCCTTCGCACCTTCAGCCATCGCCGGGCGATACTTTAGGAGATCCATCCGTGACTGCTCTCAACTCCAAGCTGATCGGAGCCCTTGTCGCTGGCGCCATGGCTTTTGCCGTCGGCGCTGCCCAGGCAGCCGACATTTCCGGCGCCGGCTCGACCTTCGCGTTCCCGATCCTGTCGAAATGGGCCGAGGCCTATAAGACCAAGACCAATGTCGGCATGAACTACCAGTCGATTGGGTCCGGCGGCGGCATCAAGCAGATCACGGCCAAGACGGTTGATTTCGGCGCCACCGACAAGCCGCTCGAGCCCAAGGATCTCGACGATGCCGGCTTGACCCAATTCCCCTTCATCATGGGCGGCATCGTTCCGGTCGTGAACATCCAGGGCGTTGCACCCGGCGCCATGAAGCTGACGGGCAAGCTGCTGGCCGACATCTATCTCGGCAAGATCACGAAGTGGAACGACAAGCAGATCGTCGATCTCAACAAGGATCTGAAGCTGCCGGACGAGGACATCACGGTCGTCTACCGGTCGGACGGGTCGGGCACCACCTACAACTTCACCTACTACCTGGCCGAGATCTCGCCGGAGTGGAAGTCGGGCCCGGGCGTCAACACCTCCGTCTCCTTCCCGGTCGGCATCGGCGGGAAGGGCAATGAAGGCGTCTCCGCCTCGGCCACGCGCACCGACGGCTCGATCGGCTATGTCGAATACGCCTATGCCAAGCAGAACAAGCTGGCCTACACGCTGATGTCGAACAAGGAAGGCGTCTTCGTCGAGCCGAACGCCAAGACCTTCCAGGCTGCCGCGGCGAATGGCGACTGGGCCAATGCTAAGGACTTCATCCTCATCCTGGCCAACCAGCCGGGCAAGGATTCCTGGCCGATGACCGCTTCGACCTGGGCACTCGTCTACAAGAACCAGGACAATGCGGAAAATGGTAAGCAAACTTTGAAATTCTTCGACTACGCCCTGAAGAGCGGCCAGGAGGCTGCCGGCTCGCTCGACTATGTCCCGCTGCCGGACAATGTCGTGAAGCTGATCCAGGATAGCTGGGCCAAGGAGATCAAGGGCGGCGGCAAGGCGCTCTGGCCGTAACCGGCGCCCCTCGATATCCGTCGAATAGGACGGTCGCGACGGAGAGGCGGCACTTGGCCTCTCCGTATCGCGGCCGAAAGCATATGAAGCGAGGACGCTGAGCTTGGTCGATCAGGCACTCTCTCCGGTGACGCTGCGCGGTCCGCAGAGCTTTTACGATTCGCTGTTCCGGGTTGCGACCTTCTCGTTTGCCGGCCTGGTGCTGGTCATTCTGGGCGCCATCATCGTGTCGCTGATCATCGGCGGCGCGCCGGCTTTCGCGGCGTTCGGCCCGGCCTTCCTCTACACCTCGGTCTGGGATCCGAACGCGCTCAAATTCGGCGCGTTGGTGCCGATCTACGGCACGCTCGTAACCTCGGCGATCGCCATGCTGATCGGTGTCCCGCTGAGCTTCGGCGTGGCTGTGTTCGTGACCGAGCTCTGCCCGCCGATGTTGAAGCGCCCGATCTCGATCACGGTCGAGCTCCTCGCCGGCATTCCCTCGATCATCTACGGCATGTGGGGCCTCTTCATCTTCGCACCCTTCATGAAGCGGTATATCGAGCCGTTCCTGATCGGCTCGCTGGGCCAGGTGCCCGTGCTGGGAGCATTGTTCGGCCGGCCGGCGGTCGGCGTGGGTATCCTGACGGCGGGCATCGTGCTCGCCATCATGATCCTGCCCTTCATCTCCTCGATCATGCGCGACGTGTTCGAGACCGTGCCGCCCATGCTCAAGGAATCGGCATACGGCCTCGGCTGCACCACCTGGGAAGTGATCTGGAACATCGTCGTCCCCTTCACCCGCCGCGGCGTCGTCGGCGGCATCATGCTGGGGCTCGGCCGTGCCATGGGCGAGACGATGGCGGTGACCTTCGTCATCGGCAATGCGCAGCGCTACAACGTGTCGCTGCTGGCGCCCGGCCAGACCATCTCGTCATCGCTTGCCAACGAATTCGCCGAAGCGACGGATCAGATCTACTCCTCCTCGCTGATCGCCCTCGGCCTCGTGCTGTTCATCATCACCTTCATCGTGCTGGCGCTCGCCAAGACCATGCTGTTGCGCATGCAGCGCCAGTCGGGAGGCTGATCCCGATGGCCATCGCTTTCAACCTCACCCGCTACAATCGCCGCCGCCGGCAAAACGTCATTTTCCTGGTCCTATCGCTGGTAGCGACCGCCATCGGCCTCCTTTTCCTCGCCGCCATCCTGGGGACGCTGCTGGTCAACGGCTTGCCGGCGATGGGCCTGTCGATCTTCACGGAGCGCACGCCGTCGCCCGGCCCGGAGATCGGCGGCCTTGGCAACGCCATCATCGGCAGCCTCTATATGACAGCGGTCGGCATGCTGATCGGCACGCCGGTCGGCGTGCTGGCCGGCACCTATCTCTCCGAATTTAGCCGCGGCAACAGGCTGGGGCAGGCGATCCAGTTCATCAACGACATCCTGCTCTCCGCGCCCTCGATCATCATCGGCGTCTTCATTTCGGTGGTCCTGGTGGTGCCGATGCGCGGCGCCACGGCACTCGCGGGCGGCGTGGCGCTCTCGCTGCTGGTGATCCCCGTCGTGGTCCGCAGCACTTACGAGATGCTGCAACTGGTCCCGAACGGGCTCAGAGAGGCGGCGTCGGCACTGGGCACGCCGAAATGGAAGGTCATCGTCGTGGTCTGCTATCGCGCGGCCACCCAGGGCATCGTGACCGGCGTCATCCTGGCCTTGGCCCGCATCAGCGGCGAGACGGCGCCGTTGCTTTTCACCTCGGGCTATAGCCAATTCTGGAAATACAATCTCTTCGACCAGATGCCCAGCCTGCCCGTCGTCATCTTCATCTTCGCGAACAACCCGGCCGAAAATTGGCGCAATCTTGCCTGGGGCGGAGCCCTTCTGATCACGGCCACAATCCTGATCTTGAATATCGTTGCCCGTTCTCTGGCCAATCTGAGCAGCATGAAATGACCAACCCCGAACCGGTGTCGATGCAGCCGATGGTTTCCCCCTCTCAGGCGTCCCAGCTCCAGCCGACTGCGGCGCTCGAGCCGGACGACAAGATCGCGATCAAGGAGCTTCGCTTCTATTACAAGAAGTACGAGGCCTTGAAGAACATCAACATGCGGATCTTCGACAAGCGGGTGACCGCCTTCATCGGTCCGTCCGGCTGCGGCAAATCCACCCTGCTGCGTTGCCTCAACCGCATGTACGACCTCTATCCGGAGCAGCACGCGACCGGCGAGATCATCGTCGACGGCCAGAATATCCTGGAACCGAAGGTCGATCTCAATCTGTTGCGCGCCAAGATCGGCATGGTGTTCCAAAAGCCGACGCCGTTCCCGATGTCGATCTACGACAACATCGCCTTCGGCATTAAGCTCTATGAGAGCATTTCACGCAGCGAGCTCGACGACCGGGTCGAATCGGCGCTGCGCCGGGCCGCCCTGTGGAACGAGGTCAAGGACAAGCTGAAGCAGAGCGGCCTCGGCCTCTCGGGTGGCCAGCAGCAGCGCCTCTGCATCGCGCGCGCGGTCGCCGTGCGGCCGGAGATCCTGCTGCTCGACGAACCTTGCTCGGCGCTCGACCCGATCTCGACGCAGAAGGTGGAAGAGCTGATCTCCGAGCTCAAATCCGACTATTGCATCGTCATCGTCACCCACAGCATGCAGCAGGCCGCGCGCAGCTCGGACTACACGGCCTTCATGTATCTGGGCGAGCTGATCGAGTTCAATGCGACGGAGACGGTCTTCACCAATCCGACGAACAAGCGGACCGAGGATTACATCACCGGGCGCTTCGGCTGAGGGCTGATTCATGTCATCCGACCACATCCTCAAAAGCTATGACGAAGAGCTGAACAGGCTCCAGAACACGCTCATCTCGATGGGCGGCCTGGCGGAAAGCCAGGTCGCGGCCGCGATCCAGTCGGTCATGCGGCGCGACAGCGAGCTCGCCGCCGAGGTGGTCGAGGGCGATGTCCGCGCCGACATGCTGGAGACGGAGGTCGAGGCGCTCGTCGTTCGCCTGCTGGCCTTGCGCCAGCCGATGGCCCGCGACCTGCGCGAGATCATCTCCGCCCTCAAGATCGCGTCCGATCTCGAGCGGATCTGCGACTATGCGGCCAATGTCGCCAAGCGATCGATCGCGCTCAACCAGGCGCCGGTTGCCAAGCCGGCGCTTGCCATCCCGCGTATGGGCAAGCTGGCGCAGATCCTGATCAAGGATGTGCTGGACGCCTATGTCCACCGCGATTCCGACAAGGCGATGCGTGTCTGGCTCGGCGATGAGGAGCTGGACGAGCTCTATACCAGCCTGTTCCGCGAGCTTCTGACCTATATGATGGAGGATCCGCGCAGCATCACGGCCGGAACCCATCTTCTGTTCATGGCGAAGAACATTGAACGCATCGGCGACCACGCGACCAATATCGCCGAGACCATCTATTTCCTCATCCATGGCACGCCGCTCAAGGAAACAAGGCCGAAGCGCGACCGCTCGAGTTCCTCGGTCGTGCTGTCCGGCCCGATGGGTCTTGTCAGCGACGACAGCCTGGTCATCCCTGAAAGCGAGCAGCCGGAAGAATGAAACCGCTGGTGATGATTGTGGAGGACGAGGCGCCCCTCGTCACGCTGCTGCGCTACAACCTCGAGAAGGAGGGGTTCGGCGTCTGTGAGGCAAGCGACGGCGAGGAGGCGCTGGTGCAGATCGCCGAGCGCAAGCCCGATGTCGTTCTGCTCGACTGGATGCTGCCGCTCGTCTCCGGCATCGAGATCTGCCGGCAGATCCGCCGGTCGCCGCAATCCCGCGCCTTGCCGATCATCATGCTGACGGCGCGCGGCGAGGAGGGCGACAAGATCCGCGGCCTCAACAGCGGTGCCGACGATTACATCACCAAGCCCTTCAGCCCGAGCGAGCTGATCGCCCGCGTCCGCGCGGTGATCCGCCGGGCGCGGCCCGATTCTTCCGAAGAGAGCCTCAATTTCGCCGATGTCCAGATGGACCTGGCGGCGCATCGCGTGATGCGGGCAAACCGGCCGATCCATCTGGGGCCGACCGAGTTCCGGCTGCTCCGTTTCCTGCTCGAGCATCCGGGCCGCGTCTTCTCGCGCGAGCGGCTGCTCGATGCGGTCTGGGGCCATGATGTCTATGTCGAGCCGCGCACGGTCGATGTGCATATCCGCCGGCTGCGCAAGGCGCTCAACGGCCCGGCCGAGCATGACATCATCCGCACGGTCCGATCCGCGGGATATGCGCTCGACGAGGCCCGGGACTAAGGCCTCTCGCGCAGGATGATTTCAGGTCGAATCGACCTGAAATCTGAATCCTTCGCTGATTTAAAGAGTTAGAGATCGATTCAGCGATCAGGTCGAGCAGACCTGATCGCATCGGGCTCTAGGCGGGTGGAGCGCCGGTATTGCCGATATCGGCGATCCAGCGCCAGACACCGTCGCTGCCGCGGTGCCAGACATCGAGATATTTGCCGCGCTCCGATTTCAGCTCGCCTTTGGATTGGAAGGTGGCGACATAGTAGCCCCAGCTGTAGCCCAGCTCGCCGCTTTCGGCGACGGTGGCTTCCTGCGGCGTCCAGTCGATCTTGAGGTCGGCCGGGTACCTTGCCAGCTGTGCCAGGATGGCGTCGTGGCCGATAAAGGTTGGGGCGCCCGAATCAAGCTTGCGCGCATCCGGCCCCATCGCCTTGGCATAGGCGGCAACGAAGCCGATCTCGTGGCTCTCGGCCGCAAGAGCGCGGTCGGCATTCAGCAGCGAATCCGAAACCTCCGAGGCGAAAGCCAAGGCGGGACAGGCGGAAAGGCCGGCAATGATCGCAATCGGAGACAGTTTCATCAGGTCGCCTCTGGTCATGATGTTGGGTTTATCCAGATGTGAAACGACCCGGCGTCAAGCCGGGCTAAGGCTGAGCGAGGCGACCATGCCGGCCGGATCGAAACCGATCTGGAAGGACCAGTTCTGGTTGTCGAACAGCACCAGATAATCGAAGCTGGCGATGTCGTCGGCAGATTGCCAGCCCTTGAAGACGAAGCTGCTTATCTCGCCCGACCGTGTCAGGACCGCCTTTATTTGCTCCAGTTTTCCTGGTGTCAGCTTCTCTCGAAGCGCTTCGGTCATCGGGATGGGCTCAAGACTGCCTGCCTGAAGGGCAAGAACGAACTTCTTGGCCTTTGCGGTGATCGCCGCATCCTCGCCGATGGCCGGGATCAGACGCTTGGCCGCGATCTCCGGATAGAGCGCTTCGAAGACCGCGGTCGTGATCGCTTGCGGGACGATGACGGTCGAGGTGGCGTTGACCTCGGCAATCAATTCCAGATGGTCGTCGGGAAAGACGGCGTTCATGGCGCCGAAACCCAGCGACCCGCCCTGGAACCGCAGCATCTTGTGAGTCTCGATCGCACTGCTGAACCAGCCCATGCCATAGCCGAGCGGCGATGGCTTGCCATCGGACAGCATGGCCGGCGTCTCCATCAGGACGATATCGTCGCGATTGACGATCTTGCCGCCGAACAGTGCTGCATCCCACTTCGCCAGATCGCCGACATCGCTGACGATATTGAAGGTCGCCAGGCCCCATCCATCCTCTAACCGCGGCGCCTTGCCGACCGCTCCGCCAACATGCCAATAGCCGCTCGGGAAGTCGCTCAACCGCGGCTCCGAAGACACGGTGGTGCTGCGCGTCATGCCGGCACGGTCGAAGATGTTCCGCTTCAGATAGACGTCGTAGCCGAGCCCGGAGACCCGCTCGACGACCAGGCCGAGCAGGAAATAATCGGTGTTGTTGAAGGCAAACCTGCTGCCCGGCGGGAACGCTAGCGGCTTGTCGGCAAAGAGCGCCAGGACGTCTTGGACGCTTGCCTTCCGGGTGAAGATCTTGCCCGCCTCGGCATCGTCGATCGGATAGTAGTCCACAATGCCGCTCTGGAGCTCCAGCAGCTGGCGCAATGTGATATCGCGACCGGCAGAATACTCCGGCACATATTTGCCCAGCTTGTCATCGAGCGAAAGCTTGCCGGCCTCCGACAGCTGAAGGATCGCGGCGGCGGTGAACTGCATCGTCACCGAGCCGATTTCCATCCGGGTCGTGGCGGTGATCGGGCGGTGTCCTGCCAAATCCATGACGCCATAGCCGCGGGCATATGCCGGAACGCCGTCCCTGATCACCGCGAGCGAAACGCCCGGAACCTTGCTCCCCATGACATGGGCGACCGCAGCATCGACGCGCTCGATTTCGGCGGCGCTGAGAAATGCACCGGAACCGTCCGCCCGGACCGGGCATTGCGGCACGAGGCAGCAGAGCGCCAAGAAGGCGTAGAGCAGGCGGTGGTTCCCGCGGCGCAATATCAAGTTGAATCTTCCCGCATATATTACTACCGATAACTGGCACATCCGCCTCGCGGGTCGAGTTAAATTTGTGTAATATTGCTCGACCGGACGGGTGCTGCCGCAGCAACAACCGCCTGGTCGAGCAGAGGCTTTACAAGGCCGACGGATATCGGCTGACGCTCACCGGCAATGACGGGCGCAGCGAGACGCTGAGCCTGTTCGCGCTGACATCCGAGCCGTCAGTTCCGCCGCAACGCTACGAAACCGTGCTGCACGCCGGCCTGGTCGCTGAACAGCCCAACGATGTCGTCGAGATCATTGAGCGTCTGGGCCGAAGTGAAGGTCGAGCCGAAGCTTGCCGGCAGGTCGAAGGGCAGGAAATTGCTGCTGTCATCCAAGAAATTATGCTGAACCTGGGCGGCGTCGGCGAAGGCGCCGAGGATCTGCCGTCGATTGTTGATCGAGATGAAGAAGGTGCTGTTGGCCGGTGCCGCGGGCGCATCGACGAGCGTGCGATGGCCAAGGAAATCCTCGAAATAGCCATGGCCGATCGTGCCCGCGACGACGGCATCCTCACCGACGATGTCGCCCAGATCATTGACGCTGAAAGGAACTGTCTGACTGGCGCCGGGGATGTCGTCATTCGCGAACTTGCCATCGCGCAAGCGGAACGCATGGGTATTGTTGGCGCTGTCGGCATAGATACCGATGATCTCGCCGAAATCGTTGATCCCGAAGGCCTCGGTGCTGGGGGCGCCGGGAAAATCGATCGTCTCGACATGGCCGTCGCAATCGAGGAAGCCATGGAATGCCTGGCCCGCCTGAAAAGCGCCGACGATACAGCCGAAATTGTTGAGCGAGAGCGCGAAGCTGTTGACGCTCTTACCGATCGGCCCGGAGGGGTCGAGCAGGGCCAGCTGGTGCCCATCGAACAGGAAGGCGTGGTCGTTGCCGCTGGCGTCGATCGAGGCGCCGACATATTGCCGCCGGTTATTGATCGCAATGACGTTGGTTTGCGGTGCGCCCGGAAAATCCACGATCGAGAAATCATAATGGCTGGCGAGGGTCGGTGTCTGGGCGCTGGCGCCCCCGGTCGAGCCGAAGGCATAGGCCATCAGTCCGAGTGCCAGAAATTTCGTCACTCCCTTTATCATGATGTCGCTCCCGTCACGGCACCGGGGGTCGGTGCGTTGAGACCGCAAGCTGCCCGGAACAGGCCCGCAAGTCCTTGATGCGGCGCTGAGAATTTCCTGAAAAATTCCTGGTAACGGGTCGCTCGACGGGATCGTATCGATTTCGTTATTGTGGGGCCGCTACAATCACCGCTGGGCGAGACGCCATGGCAGAGAGCGCGCTCGTGATCGGACGCTTCACCTTGCAGCCCGGCCGTCAGCTGCTGTGCGGCGGAGCGCCGGTTCAAATCGGCGCCAAGACGCTGCGTGTGCTGTCGGCGCTGGTCGAAACACCAGGCCAGGTGGTTACCAAGGACGAGCTGATGGAGCGCGTCTGGCCGGGTCTGATCGTCGAGGAAAACACGCTCCAGGCTCATATCTCGGCCCTGCGCAAGGCGCTGGGCGAGGATGGGCGCTGGATCGCGACCGTGCAGGGCCGCGGCTACCGCTTCGCGGGGCCAGCGGCACAGCCGGAAGCAAGCACGCCATTCGAGGCACCGATCCCGCCTGCCGCCGTCAAGGCAAATGATCGCCGTCCGTTAATGTTGGCTGCTGCCGGCCTGGCCGTGGCGGCCGTGGTCACGGCCGGATTCACCGTGGTGAGCTGGACCGGCGGCGGCGACCGGCCGGCGGAGCGGCCAAGCCGCTACCTGGTGCTGCCCTTCGCCAATCGCACCGGCGATCCCGCGAACGAGGCACTGGCCGACGCGCTCAGCGACGAGACCGCCGCCCGCATCGCGGCCAACGCGTGGGATGCTTCAGTGGTCGCGCATAACGAGGCCTTCGCCTTGAAAGGCAAGACCACCGACGAGGCGACGCTCGGCCGGCAGCTGGGCCTCGATTACATCGTCGAGGGCAGTCTGCAACCGTCTGGCGCCGGGCTCGAGGCGGTGGCGATGCTGATCGATGGGCGGAACGGCACGCATCTCGCTGAGAGCCGGGCAATCCAGATTGCCGCTGGACCGGCCGTGATGCGGCGCTGGCTTGCCGCTGGTCTTACCGATCAGCTGCTGCACGCGGCCGCGCAGGATCAGCATCGCCGGCTGACCGCGAGTCCGCCCGACGATATGAACCCACGCAATCTGCTCGGCCGGGCCAATATCGCCTTGGCCGAGGAGCCGGTCGGCGGCGGCTGGGCCAAACCGCTGGCGCTCATCGATCAGGCGCTCGCGATCGCGCCGCATGACCCGCACGCGCTTTATATGGCCGGCTGGACCCGAACGGAGCTGGCGACCTATCTCGTCTATCGGACGGATCAAGAGCGCGACGGGTTGATGCAGCGAGCGGCGCGATCGCTCGGCGAGGCGGCACGGCTGGCACCGAATCGTCCTGTACTCCACCGCGCGCTGGGCGATCTGCATGTTGTCGAGGGGCGCTACGACGCCGCCCGGGCCGAGCTCGAGCGCGCGCTCGAGCTCGATGCGACCGACGAATACACGATCGGCGCGCTCGCCATGCAGGAGCTCTATGACGGCAGGGCGGAGCAGGCGCTCGCCAAGCTCGAGGAGGCGAGGCCGGTCAGCGCCAGCAACATGTTCTATGTCTATGGCACCTTCGCGGTGATCCGGCTTCATCTCGGCCAGGACGAGGCGGCGCTCGAGGCGATCCGGCATGCCGTCGCCGTCGATGCCGAGGATCCCTGGGCCTGGACCTATCTCATTGGATTGCTTGAGCTGACCGGCCGCACCGACGAGGTGCCGGATGCGCTCGCCCGGCTGAAAAGCCTAAATCCCTGGATCACGGTGGCGCGGCTCGAAAGCCTCGACATCCATGCCAGCCCCGCCTACCGGGCGCGCCAGGCGCGGCTATACCATGCTTGGGGCCGGGCCGGGGTGCCGGCCGGCGAGAGCGAGGCGGCCTGGCGGCCAGTGGAGGGACATCAGGTTCAGTAGCCGTCGTCGCCCGCAGATACCTTCCTGCGCGGAAGAGAGGCTCCCCGTCTTTTGGAGCGGAGAGCCGTCGAGATCAGCCGTCGATGAGCTTGAGGCCGCCCTTAGTCTGGGCGCGCTCGATCCCGGCGCGGATCAGGTCGATCGCCTCGGCCGGCTCGGCCCAGCGCTTGACCTTAACCCATTTGCCGCGCTCCAGATCTTTGTAATGGCCGAAGAAATGGCCGATCTGGTCGATCAGGATCTGCGGCAGATCGCGATAGGAGCTGACCGAGGTATAGAAGGGGTGCAGCTTGTCGACCGGCACGGCCAGGATCTTCTCGTCGATGCCGGACTCGTCTTCCATCAGCAATGCCCCGATCGGGCGCGAGCGCACGACCACGCCGGGCACGACCGGCGTCGGGCCCACCACCATGCAATCGACCGGATCGCCGTCGCCGCTCAGCGTGTGCGGGATGAAGCCGTAATTGGCCGGATAGATCATCGAGGTATGCAGGAAGCGGTCGACGTAAAGTGCCCCCGATTCCTTGTCCATCTCATATTTCACCGGATACCCGCCTTGCGGGATCTCGATAATGACGTTCACGTCATGGGGCGGGTTTTCGCCGATCGGAATTTTACGAAGATCCATGCTTCAACCCTTTATCTCTCTACGATTACGCATCAACCAGCCTAGCAAGAACAAGGCCGGCAGGACCAAGCCCGCCGACAGCGCGAAAAACGGAACCCAGCCGATCCGGTCGACGACAATGCCACCCGTCGAGCCGAAGATCCGATAGGTCAGGCCCGCAAGCGCCGTCAGCAACGCATATTGCGTGGCGGTATGGGCGCGATTGCACAGGCCGGAAAGATAGGCGACGAACGCCGCCCCGTAGATCCCCGCCGATACGCTCTCGACGCCGATCGTCACGGTCAACGCTCGAATATCATGCCCTGCCCAATATTGCACGATGTAGGTCAGGTCCGAGACGATCTGCAGCAATGCGCCGATGAGCAGTGCCGTCATGACGCCGGCCCGATAGACGAGCGCTCCGCCCAGCGAGACGCCGACGAGCGAGGCAATCACGCCGAACAGCTTGCTGATGCTGGCATATTCAACCGGGCTGAAGCCCAGGGCGATATAGAAGGGCGGCGCCATGTGATCGGCGACGGCACTGCCCAGCCGATAGACCAGCACGAAGAGCAGGATCGGCAGCCAATCGCGATGGCGGAGGAGGTCGCGGAAAGGCGCTGCGACCACGCGTTCGAACCAGCCGGACGTGGCCTCCTCGGGCGCTGTGATCCGTTGCGGCTCCGGCGTCAGGAGGGCCGCGGCGAGGCCGGCCAGCAGCAATGCTGCCATCACCGCATAGGCGGCCTGCCAGTTCGAGCCGGCAGAAATATAGAGGGCACCCGCACCCGACGCGATGAGGCCGATGCGGTAGCCCATCTGTGTCGCGGCCGCCCCGGCACCTTGCTCCGCATCACTCAAGAGCTCGACGCGATAGGCATCGATGACGATGTCCTGCGTGGCGGAAAGGAAAGCGAGCGCCAGGGCCCAAAGGGCGGTTGCCTCGAGATCTTGGGCCGGGTCGGCAAATCCGAGCCCGAGGATCGCCGCCATCAAACCCAGCTCGATCACGATCAGCCAGGACCGCCGTCGGCCGAGCGCCCTGGTCAGGATCGGCACCGGTACCCGGTCGAGCAACGGCGCCCACAGGAATTTGAGGCTGTAGGAAAGGCCGACGAAGCCGAAGAGCCCGATCGCGGAGAAGCTGAGATCCGACTGCTTCAGTCGGATCGCGAGCGTCGAGGCGGTCAGCGCGAAGGGCATGCCGCTCGCGAAGCCCATCACCAGCACGGCGATGAGGCGCGGCTGGGTATAGACGGCGAGCGGCGTGCGCGGAGGCTCGGTCGAGGAGAGGCTCAAGGAAAGAGGGGCGGGAAGGCCGCCCCGCTATTTCTCTTCATCCGCCGCGACGCGCAGTGTCACGATGCGATCGGGATCGGCGACGGCGCCATTGCGCATCCGGTCACCCTTCTTGATCGCGTCGATATGCTCCATGCCCGAGGTCACGGCACCCCAGACCGAATATTGGCGGTTCAAGCTCGGCGCATCGTCCAGCATGATGAAGAACTGGCTGTCGGCCGAATTGGGGTTGCTCGTGCGGGCCATCGAGCAGATGCCGCGGACATGCGGCTCGGCCGAGAATTCCGCCTTCAGGTTCTGGCCCGAGCCGCCGGTGCCGTCGCCCTTGGGATCGCCGGTCTGGACCATGAAGCCGTCGATCACGCGATGAAAGGCGATGCCGTCATAGAAGTGCTCGCGTGCCAGCTCCTTGATGCGGGCGACATGGTTGGGTGCCAGGTCGGGCCTGAGCTCGATCACCACGCGCCCGGCGGGCACATCCAGATAGAGCGTATCCTCAAGCGCCGCCGCCATGTCTCGTCTCCCGGTGGTAAAATAGGCGCGCACCATAAAGGAGGCATGGCGGCAGGGGAAGCGCCCTCGATCAGGCGGCGGCCGTGATTGGGGCCACGCTGGGCGCTGACGCGATGAAGGGGCGCAGCTGGCGATAGACTACGGCGTTAAAGGCAGCGTCGATCAGGATCAGGACAGCCTCGAGCAGCCCGTCGAGCCCGATTCCGGCCAGGCGCGACAGGTTGGTGCCGCCACCCTCGAGCGCATAGCTAAGCGCGTAGTGCGGTACCAATACGGGCAGGGCGACCAGGAGCCCGCCAAAGAAGAGCCTCGTCACATTGCCGCGGGTTGCTCGCCAGGAACCGATCGGACCGACGCTGCCGTCGCCAAGGCGCCAGGCTGGTTCGAGTAATTGGGTCAGGCGGAGCCTGGCGAGATTGAGGCCGATGATGGTGGCGAACTTGATGATCACGATCATCCAGTGGCCGATGCCGGCATATGCCGCCGCTGCGTCGCCGAAGAAAGCGGCCGAGGCATGGTCCAGGATCACCATGGCCTCGGCAAAGGCGAAGGCCGCGAGCGCCAGCCCATCGATGCGCCAAAGTGCGGCCCCCCGCCGGCCGGCAACGACGCTTCGGATGACGAGCAGGGATATGAGCCAAAGGCCGATATCCTTCCACAGGAACAGAGCGGCGAGTGTCGGATTGGTCGCGGCGTCGGCCGGGTTGATCGCGGTAAGGCCGAGCGCCTGCTGCGCCACATCCTCGCTGGCGAGGAGCAGAGCGGCGAAGGTAAGCGAAACCGGGATCTGCCGGACCGTCGCGAAAGCGGCCTGGTAGGTATCGAGCATTGTTCGCCAGAAGGGAATCTTGGTCATGTCGGCCTCGACTGGATTGCGTTGTGCTGAGTGAAAACGGGTGTTCGTCAGCGTCCTGCCGCCAGCAGCCGAGGCATGGGCATCGCGGTCGAAGCGGTCGCCTTGTCTTGTGTGGCGAAGGGCCGGAGTTGGCGATAGACCAGGGCGAGGAAGGCGCTGTCGAGCACGGCGATGATCACCTCGACGGTGCCGTCGAAGCCCAGCCAAGCGAGATGTCCGAACGTCGGCCGTGCCGCCCTTGAAGGCGAACGCGATACCGTAATGCAGGGCCATGACCGGCAGGATGAGCAACGTCTCGGCCAGGAAGATCCGCATCGTGTTGCCGCGTGTGCCTCGCCACGAGGCGATCGGCCCGACGGCGCCGTCGCCCAGGCGCCATGCCGCATCGAGGAGCGTGGTGAAGCGCAGCTGGGCGAGATTGGTGCCGAGCAGGCCGCAGATCCCGATGGTCACGCGCAGCCATACCCGGTCACCGGCAAGCGGGACCGCGGCGATATGAACGAGATTGGCCGCGGCAACATCAACTACCGTCAGCGCTATCATCAGGGCCAGCGCCGCTAGCGCCAGCCCGTCGATGCGCCACAGGCTGGCGCCACGCCGGCCGTCCGCGACCGCGCGGATCACCAGCAGCGTGACCAGCCAGAGGCCGGTGAGCTTCCACAAGAACAGGCCGGCCAGGATCGGGTTGGTCAGCGCTTCCGCCGGGTTGATCGCCGTCAGGCCGAGCGCTTGTTGTGAAATATCTTCGCCGATGAGGACGAGTGCCGCGATGGCGAGCGAGACGGGAATTTCCCGGATGGCGGCGAGCCCCGCCCAATAGCTGTCGAGGATCGTGCCGAAAATGGAAAGTTTGGCCATAGTGAGCCTCCTTGAAGGCATGGAACATCGTTCGCGGAGAGCACCCCGCGGGAAATCGCGAATAGTTCAGCAGTCGTGCTTAGACTATGGCGGTTCTTCTTCCGGGTCGGGCAGGTATTCGAGAATATCGCCCGGCTGGCAGTCGAGATGATGGCAAATCGCTTCCAGCGTCGAGAAGCGGATTCCTTTCACCTTGCCGGATTTCAATAGAGATAGATTGGCCTCGGTGATGTCGATCGCGCGCGCCAGCTCGTTCGAGCGCATCTTGCGCTTGGCCAGCATGACATCAAGGCGGAGGATGATGGCCATGGCGGTCAGATGATCTGTGCGTTGTCTTCGCTGATCTCGCGCGCGGCATCGAGCACGCGGGCGATCAGCAGCATGACGCCGCCGGCGAAGAGGGCGAGCAGATCGCCGTCATTGCAGTCGATCAGCAGGTAGCGCTGATCGGGCGGATTGGTCAGGGTCAGGACGAAGGGCACCAGGATTTCCGTTGCGATATCGCCGGCCGCGACCGCGATGATGGCCCAGCCGATATGGCGCAGCCGCCTTACGTTTCGCCGGTCGAACAGCACGCCGCGGCTGAATTGCCGGAGCACCAGCCAGAGTTGGGCGAGGCCATAGAGGATCGGCCCATAGAGCAGGCCCGAGACGGCGAACCCCATAAGCCGGAGCGCCGGGCCGGGAGCGTCGAGCGGGATATGTTCCGGGATCTGCCAGAGATGGCGATAGGAGTCGGTGCGGAGGACGATCCAGGAGAGCGGATAGACCAGCGCCACGACGAGGATGCCCAAGCCGCAGAAGACCAGGAGCACCCGGCTCAGACGGCGGATTTTGGCGGCAGGGTCGACCATGACGAAAGGCGCTCTCGGATCAGCTTCGAGAGCGCCTTTCTATCAAGGAATTTTCTTTCTGTAAAACAGAAAGTTTTCTATGTGATAAGAAAACTCGTTATCACGGTTTCACGTCGGCCGCGACCTGCATGCGGATGATCTTGGTCGGGTCCTTCACGACGCCGTTCTGCGCCTCGTCGCCCTTCTTGATCGCATCGACATATTCCATGCCCGAGGTGACTTTGCCCCAGATCGTGTATTTGCCATCGAGGGAGGGGGCGTCGCCGAGCATGATGAAGAACTGGCTGTCCGCCGAGTTCGGATCGCTGGTGCGCGCCATCGACAAGACGCCGCGGACATGGTGTTCGGAGGAGAATTCGGCCTTGATCGGGTGGCCCGAGCCGCCTGAGCCAGTGCCCGTCGGGTCGCCGCCCTGGACCATGAATCCGGCAAGCACGCGATGAAAGGTGAGGCCGTCATAGAAGCCTTTGCGCGTCAGCTCCTTGATATGGGCGACCGTGACCGGCGCCAGATCCGGGCGCATCTCGATCACCACGCGCCCGGCAGGCACGTCGAGATAGAGCGTATTCTCGAGGTCGGCCGCGCGGGCCGGCGCATTGAGCGTGAACAGGGCTGCTAAGAGAAAGGCGAGCCGAACGAGCTTTGACATGGCTGAAGACACCGAGCAGTTCGAAAACGGCCCGGACCATAGCGGAGTGCTAGCGGGCAGGGAAGGGCGCCGAGCACCCTCCCACAGTGGAGCGGGCGTCTCGCCCGCTGGCGGGCAGGATGCCGACCCCACTTTGCTCTAGCGATCAGCGCCAGTGATGCCCGTAGGGATGGCCGTAGAAGAAATGGCCGCCATAATAAGGATGGCCGTAGCCATAACCGTAGCCGTAGAAGGCCGGGCCGCCGACCACGACCGGGGCCGCATACACCGGCGGGGCGACCACGACGGGGGCCACCACCGGGAAGCCGAAGCCCACGAACACCCGCGCTTCCGACGGGGTGCTGACCGCCAAACCGGCCGCGGCCACCGCCGCGATCGCCAAACCTTTGCCAACCGCTGAAATCGACATTTTCCGCTCCGTTGCCTGTGCCGGTGCCCATGCGCCAGCATCGTCGTATCTGTAGAGTTATTGGCGGCGGCCGCGGCTAACATCCCTTGCGAATGCGCGCATTCGAAAGGGTTCGGCCATGCATCGGAAGCGGGGATGAAAATTAAGACGCTTGTCTCGTGGGCGCTCGAGAACCCGATGAACCGGGCGATTCTGGAACGGCTGCCATCGCTTGGGCTACCCCAGGCCTATCTCGTGGCGGGGTGCGTCTATCAGGCAGTGTGGAACAGGTTGAGCGATCGATCGGCCGACGCCATGATCAAGGATTACGACGTCTTCTATTATGACGCCGCTGACCTTTCCTACGAGGCCGAGGATCGCGTGATCCGCCGGGCGGCCGATCTCTTCGCCGATCTTGGCGCCGAGATCGAGCTCAAGAATCAGGCGCGCGTCCATCTCTGGTATGAAAAGCGCTTCGGTCCGGGCTACCCGCCGCTCGCCTCGACGCGCGACGGCATCGACCGCTATCTCGTCGCCTGCACCTGCATCGGCATCGAGGCCGGCACGAATGCGGTCTATGCGCCCTACGGGTTGGACGAACTCTGGGCCGGCCAGCTGCGCATGAACCCAGCCAATCCGCGCCCCGATCTCTTCCGTGCCAAGGCCGAGAGCTATCGCGCCCGCTGGCCTTGGCTAACGATCGTGGATTAGCCGGCTTCCTGCGATCGGGTGGCACGCTTGCGCTCGTTGGGGTCGAGCAGGCGCTTGCGCAGCCGGATGCTCTTCGGCGTGACCTCGACCAGCTCCTCATCCTGGATGTAGCTGATCGCCTGCTCGAGCGACATGATCCGGGGCGTGGTCAGGCGCACCGCCTCGTCCTTGGAGGTAGTCCGGATATTGGTCAGCTGCTTGCCCTTCAGCGGATTGACCTCAAGGTCGTTCTCGCGGGTATGCTCGCCGATGATCATGCCCTGATAGACCGCGGTACCGGGCGTGATGAACATCGGCCCGCGATCTTCGAGGTTCCAAAGTGCGTAGGCGACTGCATCCCCGTCACCGGTGGAGATCAGCACGCCGTTGCGCCGGCCCTCGAGCATGCCCTTATGGGGAGCATAGCCGTGGAACAGCCGGCTCATGAGACCCGTGCCGCGCGTATCGGTCATAAACTCGCCCTGATAGCCGATCAGGCCGCGCGAGGGGGCGTGGAAGGTCAGCCGGAGCTTGCCGCCACCCGACGGGCGCATGTCGGTCATCTCGGCCTTGCGCAAGCTCATCTTCTCGACGACGACGCCGGAATACTCCTCGTCGACATCGATCTGGACTTCCTCGATCGGCTCCAGCCGCTGGCCGTTCTCGGTCTTGTAGAGCACGCGCGGGCGCGAGATCGACATCTCGTAGCCCTCGCGCCGCATCGTCTCGATCAGCACGCCCAGCTGCAGCTCGCCGCGGCCGGCGACCTCGAGCGCGTCCTTGTCCGCTGTCTCGCGCACCTTGATCGCGATATTGCCCTCGGCCTCGCGGAAGAGCCGTTCGGCGATCATGCGCGAGGTGACCTTGGTACCTTCGCGGCCCGCCAGCGGGCTGTCATTGACCGAGAAGGTCATGGCCAGCGTCGGCGGGTCGATCGGCGTCGCCGTCAGCGGTGCCGTCACTTCGGGGGCGGCAATCGTATCGGCGACCGTCGTCTCGGTCAGGCCCGCCACCGCGATGATGTCGCCGGCGACGGCGCTTTCGATCGGCACGCGCTCCAGCCCGCGGAACGACAAGAGCTTGGTGAGCCGCGCCTGCTCGATCACACGGCCGTCATGGGCCAGCGAGCGGACCGGCATGTTGAGCTTGGCGATGCCGGAGATGATGCGCCCGGTCAGCACGCGGCCGAGATAGGGATCGGCCTCGAGCGTGGTCGCCAGCATGGCGAAGGGTGCGTCTTGATCGCCCGCGGGCGGGTGGACGTGGCGCACGATGAGCTCGAACAGCGGGGACAGATCCTCGCGCGGCCCGTCCATCGTCTCGCTGGCCCAGCCATTGCGGCCCGAGGCGAAGAGCGTGGGGAAGTCGAGCTGCTCGTCGGTGGCATCAAGGATGGCGAAGAGGTCGAAGCACTCATTGTGCACCTCCTGCACGCGCGCGTCCGGCCGGTCGACCTTGTTGATCACCACGATCGGGCGCAGGCCCTGCCTCAGCGCCTTGCTCACGACGAACTTGGTCTGCGGCATCGGCCCTTCGGCCGCATCGACCAGCACGACCACGCCGTCGACCATGGAGAGGATGCGCTCGACCTCGCCGCCGAAATCGGCATGGCCGGGTGTGTCGACGATGTTGAGCCGCACATCCTTCCAAACCACCGAGGTGCATTTGGCGAGGATCGTGATGCCGCGCTCGCGCTCGAGATCGTTCGAATCCATCGCCCGTTCGGCGACCTGCTGGTTGGCGCGAAAGGTGCCGCTCTGCCGCAGCAGCGCGTCGACCAGCGTGGTCTTGCCGTGGTCGACGTGGGCGATGATGGCGATGTTGCGGATGTCCATGGAGTGTCTCTGCTTCAAGCGGCCCGAACGAAATCTTTGAGCGGCGTCTCGGGTCGGGGGCCGTAATGGCTGATGATTTCGGCCGCGCACAGGCTGCCGAGCCGGCCGCATTCGGCCAGCGTGCGGCCGGTGGTGAGGCCGTGAAGAACGCCGGCGGCGTAAAGATCTCCGGCGCCGGTGGTATCCACGATCTTCGAGGCCTTGGCCGCCGGCACTTCGATGATGTGGTCGCGCGATACCAGCACTGACCCGTCGGCGCCGCGCGTGAGCGCCGAGAGCTCGCACAGGCCGCGGACGCGGGCCGTCGCCGTGTCGAAATCGTCAGTCTCGAAAAGGGCCGAGATCTCCGATTCGTTGGCGAACAGGATATCGATATGGTGCTCGACGAGGTCGAGGAACGCCGCGCGATGGCGGCCGACGCAGAACCCATCCGAAAGCGACAGGCTGACCTTGCGGCCGGCTGCGTGCGCCGTGCGCGCGGCCAGGCGAAACGCCTCCTGCGCGAGCGGCGGGTCGAATAAATAACCTTCGAGATAAGTTACTTGGGCACTTTCGACGAGCGCAAGATCGACATCCTCGGGCCGAAGATTAACACAGGCTCCGAGATAGGTGTTCATGGTCCTCTGCGCGTCGGGGGTCACCAGAATCATCGACCGCGCGGTGCTCGGACCATCCGTGGCCGCTTCGGTGGTGAAGGTGACGCCGGCGGAGGTGATGTCGTGCCGGAACACTTTGCCCAGAAGGTCGTCGCGAACCTTTCCGATATAGCCGGCCTTGCCGCCCAAGGATGCGATACCCGCGATCGTGTTCCCCGCCGAGCCGCCCGAGCTCTCGACCGCCGGGCCCATCGCCTTATAGATCTCTTCGGCGCGCGCCTCGTCGATCAGCGTCATGCTGCCCTTGGCCATGCCTTGCGCGGTCAGGAATCCATCGTCCGCATGGGCGATGATGTCCACGATGGCATTGCCAATGCCGACCACGTCGAGCGCGCTCGTCGTCATCCAGAAAACCCGATCCAATTGTTGAAGCCGGCGATTTTGCGGCGCAGTATATGTAGTAGATCGAAGCGCGTGGCAACCTTAGCCGGCGCAAGGGTCCTATCCGGGACCGGGGACCGCCGCCGAAGCCCGATGTTCAATGCCATTTTGTTAGCCTTCGCCCAGCTGCCCGAACGCGAGATGCGGCGGCCGCTCATCCTGACGCTCGCCTGGTCGATCGTGGTGCTGGTCGCTCTTTGGATCGCCGTCGGCTGGGGCGTCGCGCACGAAACCGAGACCAGCGCCACGCTGCGCTGGATCTTCGGCATTCTTGGCGCCGTCGCCGTGCCCTTTGCGACCTGGTTCCTGTTTCCGAGCGTGGCGCTGATGATCCTCGGCTTCTATTCCGAGGCGATCATCGTCGCGGTCGAAAAGCGCTACTATCCGGACCTGCCGCCACCCTCGGGGGCCAATTTTCTGTCGGCCCTTGTCTCCGGGCTCCGGCTGGCGGTGATCGGGATCGTCCTCAACATCCTCGTGCTGATCCTGGGGCTGCTGTTTCTGCCCAGCCTGCCTTTCCTCTTTTTCGCGGTGAACGGCTACGTGCTCGGCCGCGAATACTTCAACAGCGTGGCGCTCCGGCGCCTCTCTGCCCGCGACGCGAAACGGCTCTGGCGGCGCCATCGCATGGAGATCGTGCTATGCGGTGGTGTCGCCGCCGGGCTGTTCCTGGTACCTTTCATTAACCTTATCGCGCCGATCGTAGGAACCGCGGCTTCGGTCCATCTGGTCGAAAAGCTGCGGCAATCGGAAGGGGTTCTCGTCACGGGTTGAGCTATGGCGCGGAGTTCCGCCGCACTGGCTCGATCCGGTGTGGGGCTGAGCAAATCGGATCCAGATCGAAAAGAGGATTAACCATGTTTCGCCGCAACAAAAGGGCCGATGGAGATGAATTGGGATCTGATGACTTCTCTCCGGAAAATCTCGTGGCGCCTGCCGCAAAGCCCAGCGGAACGCCGGTGCCGGGGGGAAGCACGATGAGCTCGCCGACACTCCCGAACCGCGTGCCCAACCTGCCGCCTCGCCCATCCGCCACCGAGCTCGGCCGCGACATGCCGCGCCCGACCGAGTTGCCGCGCCGCCCGAGCGAGCTGAGCGCTGCCGCCCCTGCAGCACCGGTCGCCCCAGCACCGCGCCCCAATGCCGAGATCCGTCAACTGATCGTCGGCCGCGAGATCTCGCTCTCGGGCGAGATCCATGCCTGCGACCGTCTGGTCGTCGAAGGCAGCGTCGAGGCGAATCTCGCCAATTGCCATGACGTCGACATCGCCGAGTCGGGCCTGTTCAAAGGCTCGGCCTCGATCGATGAGGCCGAAATTCGCGGCCAATTCGAAGGCACGCTCACCGTCAAAAAGCGGCTTTTCATCCGCGCGACAGGCAAGGTGACGGGGTCGATCCGCTACGGACAGATCGAAATCGAGGCCGGCGGCCAGATTTCCGGCGATATTCAGTCCGTCGCCTCGGATGTTAACGATTCAGAGGCAAAACAGGGTTAACAAGGAGTATCCCGGCCTGGTGCCGCGCCGACCCGCCAGGGTTGCGTCGCGGCGGCCGGGCCGGGCAATATCAGGGGCGTTATGTTCAGAACCTTGCCGATCGCATTTTCCTGGCGCGCAGCGGCTGCCCTGGCAGTCTGCCTTCTGGCCTCCGCCTGCGCCGGCACCACGGCTCCGGCGCCGCCGGCCGCTCCCGCCGCAAGCGCTGAGATCGCCGTCCCCGTCGCGATGAGCCTGGCCCGCCCGCATCTCGAGGTGCGCGACCTGCCGGCCCTTCATGCGCTGTCGGACCAGCAACTGCTCCAGCGGCTGGGTAAACCCGATTTCACGCGCAAGGAGTCGGATGCCGAGATCTGGCAATATCGCGGCGACAAATGCGTGCTCGTGGTCTTCCTTTACCCCGATGACGGCGCGCTCAAGGTCGAGCATGCCGCGACGCGCGACCGTACCGCGCTCAAGACACCGGAAAACAGCTGCACGCCGTTCGGGGCACCGATGACCGCCTCGGCTGGTTTCTGATCGCGATCCCGTCAGCTTATCTTCAGAACCACGCGGAACCGAGCCTTGCCGCTCATCATGCGGTCATAGGCGGCCTGCGCTTCCTCGAACGGGTAGATCTCGTTCATCGAGGTCACGTCGTTCAGCTTGCTGAATTGCAGCGTATCCTCGGAATCGGCGGCGATACCCGAATACCAGCCCTTGACGGCAGCGCGCTTGCCCAGAAGATCGAGCGAGTCGACTGGAAAGGTACCGACCGCACCAATCACCATCATGGTGCCGTTGGGGCCGAGCCCCGGCACGATGTCGCGCATCGCATCGGCATTGGTGACGGTGGCGATGATCGCCTTGGCGCCGCCCAGCTTCTGCAAAGCCTCGGCGACATTGCCGGCCGAGCTGTCGATATAGTCATGGGCACCGAGCGAGCGGGCGAGCTCTTCCTTGTCGCGCCCGCGATTGACCGCGACGGTCCGGAAACCGAGCCGACGCGAGAATTGAATGCCGAGATGGCCGAGGCCGCCCACGCCATGGATTGCGACGAGTTCGCCGGGCGCCGCACCGCAATGGCGCAGCGCATTGAAGGTGGTGATGCCGGCGCAGAGCAGGGGTGCTGACTCGACCGCGTCTAGATCGGCTGGCACATGGGCCGCCGCCGAGACCTCGGCCAGCATATGGGTGGCATAGCCGCCGTCGCGCGTGAGACCGGTGACCGCCCGGATCGTCTCGCACGCGAATTCGTCACCGCGGCGGCAGCGGGCACAATGGCCGCAGGAGCCGCCGAACCAGCCGACGCCGGCGCGTTCGCCGAGCGTCCAGCCCTCGACCCCTGAGCCCACCGCTTCGACCGTGCCGATGACCTCGTGGCCGGGCACACGCGGATAGGCGATGCCCGGCATATAGCCTTCGACCGTCAGGGAGTCGCTGTGGCAGACGCCGCAGGCATGGATTTTGAGCAGGATCTCATGCGGGCCAGGGCTCGGCACTTCGCGCTCGACACGATCGAACTTGCCGCCGGCGCGCGGCACGGCCATCGCGATCATCTTCGTCATGGCGATTCTCTCGGAAGGAAGCAGGGAGAAGGTGCGGCGGCTCGTGGCATCTTATCGTTCCGGGACGGACGCCGTCATCACGCGGTGACGACTTAGCTCCTCCTTCGCCCGCGCCGAGGCAGCCGGACCGTTCCGGCCGGCCGCCCTGGTGGTGCTTGTCGCTACTCAGCCGGATGGAGGGCCGGGTGATCGGTACCGACGGCGTGCGTGTCTTGGGCTTCGAGCAGATGCCGATAGATCAGCCCGCCGATGGCGCCGCCGATCAGCGGCACGATCCAGAACAGCCACAGCTGCTCGATCGCCCAGCTGCCCTGGAAGAGGGCGACACCCGTGCTGCGCGCCGGATTGACCGAGGTGTTGGTGACCGGGATGCTGACGAGGTGGATGATCGTCAGCGTCAGCCCGATGGCGAGCGGCGCGAAACCGGCCGGCGCCCTTTTGTCGGTGGCGCCGTGAATGACGATCAGGAAGAAGGCGGTCATCACCAGCTCGCACACGATCGCCGACGACATCGAGAAGCCGCCCGGCGAATGCTCGCCATAGCCGTTGGAGGCGAAGCCGGCACTGGCATCGAAGCCCGCCCGGCCGCTGGCGATCACATAAAGCACCGCCGCCGCGACGACCGCGCCCAGGACCTGCGCCACGATATAGGGGATAACGCTGCCGGCCGGAAAGCGGCCGCCGGCGAAGAGTCCGACCGTCACGGCCGGGTTGAAATGTCCGCCCGAGATATGACCGACCGCATACGCCATGGTGACGACGGTAAGACCGAATGCCAGTGCTACACCGGCGAAGCCGATGCCCAGCTGCGGAAAGGCCGCGGCCAGCACGGCACTGCCGCAACCGCCCAGAACCAGCCAAAAGGTGCCGAAGAATTCGGCGCTCAGCTGCCGTGTCATGATCCCCCTCCCATAAGCTTCAAGTAGGGCCGTTGAGCGCAAGCATACGCCTTTTCAGCAACAAAATCGCGTCAAAGGCGGCTTTTTCGAGGCCAATCAATCAAAAGGCTGAGGCGTCAGAGGGGCGTGGTCTTGCCCGGAAAACGGCAGATCTCGCGCACGACGCAGGTCGGGCAGTCGGGCTTGCGCGCCTTGCAGACATAGCGGCCATGGAGGATGAGGCGATGATGGACCGTCATCAGCCACTGCGTCGGCACGATGGCAGCCAGCCCGTCCTCGACCTGACGCGGCGTCTTGCCGGGGGCGAGGCCGGTCCGGTTGGCGACGCGGAAGATATGGGTGTCGACCGCGATGGTCGGCTCGCCGAACGCGACATTGAGCACGACATTGGCCGTCTTACGGCCGACGCCGGGCAGCGCCTCGAGTGCTTCCCGATCGCGCGGCACCTCGCCGCCATGGCGTTCGACCAGCAGGGCCGATAGGGCGGCCACGTTCTTCGCCTTGGTATTGAAAAGGCCGATCGTCTTGATGAAGAGCCGGATGCCGGCCTCGCCGAGGGCGGCCATTTTCGCGGGCGTGTCGGCGGCCGCAAACAGCCCCTTGGTCGCCTTGTTGACGCCGGCGTCGGTCGCCTGCGCGCTCAGCACGACCGCGACCAGCAGCGTAAACGGACTCTCATACTCGAGCTCGGTCGCCGGTGCCGGAATGCTCTCGGCCAGCAGCGCGAAGAAGCGCTCGATCTCGGCCTTCGTCGGCTTCTTGGCGGCTTTCGGCAGGGGCTTGTTCATCGGCCCGTTCTAGACGGATTCGGCGGGCGCATCCACCGCCGCCAATTTGTCGAAAGAATTCATAAAAATTGATTGTTTTCGTAGAGCAATTCTTCTTCATCCCGGAGAATGGCTGCGCTATGTAAGTCATCGTCAAATAATATAAGACGAATTTTATAGAACATTGTATCCGTTTTTCTAAAATCATCGAGATTTTTCTCGGACGCAACTCGATCTTAGACGTTCAAAGAGCGGCGCAGAATTGCGCGAAGGAACTTTGTAAATGAAGACAGCTTCGCCACTGATAGTATTGACTGCAGTTCTCTCCGCCGCCATCGGGCTTTTCTTAGTCGGCGCCGCCGATGCGTCGCCGGCACGGCCGGTGCTGGTCGAGCTCTTCACGTCGGAAGGCTGCCCGTCCTGCCCGCCGGCCGACGCGCTGCTGGGGCAGATCGCGAAGCAGCCTGGTGTCGTGGCGCTCGCCTGGCATGTCGATTACATGGACAGCCCCGGCCGCAAGGACCACTACTCGATCCACAGCGCCGACGAGCGCCAGATCGATTATTCCGAACGCTTCAAGCTCGGCATGGTCTACACGCCGCAGCTCGTGGTCGATGGCAGCAGCGAGACGATCGGCTCCGATGCCGGTGCCGCCGCGCGCCTGATCCAGGCCGCCGCGATCCGCCCGTCCAAGGGGCCGGAGCTCAATTATGCGAGCCGGCCGGACGGGACCGCCTCGGTCTCGCTCGGTTCGGGCGCCGGGGCCGGAACCGTCTGGCTCGTCGCCTACGATCCCGCCGGCACGCCGCCGGGTGCGGCCCAAGTCGTGCGCAAGGCGACTCGGCTTGGCGCCTGGCATGGTAAAGCGCTCGATTTCGCGTTGCCGAAGAAGACCGCGAGTGCCGAGGTCGTGTTCGTGCAGCCCGACGGACCCGGCCCGATGCTGGCGACCCTGGCGCTCGACCGCTAAGGCGTTTCACTTTTTCGTCACTTGAACGTGACGCGAGATGACTTGCCTCTTCATGCGCCTGGTGGTTTCGTCCTCGCATGATGACGCCTGTAAAATCTCTTCTCGTCGGCTGCGCCCTTGTCGCAGCCGGACTCTTTCCGATCGCGGGGCATGCCGCGTCCGATCGGCCGATCGTGGTCGAGCTCTTCACCTCGCAAGGCTGCAGCTCCTGCCCGCCGGCCGATGAGCTCTTGGGCGAGCTGGCCAAGCAGCCGGGCGTGCTGGCGCTCGCTTGGCATGTCGACTATTGGGACGGGCTCGGCTGGAAGGACCAGTTCTCCAATCACGAATGGACCAATCGGCAATATGACTATGCCGAGCGGCTGGGCTCGGGCGGCCAGGTCTATACGCCGCAGCTCGTCATCGACGGCGACAGCGAGGCGGTCGGGTCGGACGGGCCCGAGGCGGCTCGGCTCATCAACGCTGCCAACCGGCGCGCTGTGCAGGGACCCCCGCTCACGGTCGGCCACCGCGCCGACGGGACGGAAGCGATCAGCGTCGGCGCCGGCAAGGGGGCGGGTCAGGTGTGGCTCGTCGCCTACGATGCGCATCATGTGACATCCATCGGCCGCGGCGAGAATTCGGGGCGGTCGCTCACCGAATATCAGGTCGTGCGCAACGCTGTGACGCTCGGCACGTGGCAGGGAGCACCCCTCGAGCTCGCCCTTCCGGCAAAATCCGCCGAGTCGGAGGTGGTGTTTATCGAGCCGGACGCGCCGGGCCCCATTCTCGCCGCCCTCAAGCTCGACCGCTAAACGCTTGATTTGCCGCCGTCCGGATCGCGCGGCGTTTTACAAGTGATGCCAGGGAATGCTATCCCGCCCTCATGATTGCGGATCTATCCGGACATTTCGCCGGCATTGGTCTTGCCGGCCGGCGCGGTGAGCGGAATCTTTTCGCCAGCCTTGATTTTACCCTGGCGCCCGGGGCGGCACTCCTGCTCGCCGGCCCCAATGGCAGCGGCAAATCGAGCCTGCTGCGACTCATGGCCGGATTCGGTCGGCCGCTGGCGGGGCGTTTCACCTGGAACGGTGCGGATATCGCCGGCGATGTCGAGGCGCATCGCGCACGCCTCCACTATGTCGGTCATCTCGACGGGCTGAAGCCGGCGCTCACGGTGGCCGAGACACTGGAATTCTGGATCAAGCTCGCAGGCAGGGGCCAGGCCGGCGCCGAGGCGCTGGTAGCACTCGGGCTGGCGCCGATCGCATCGCTGCCGTGCCGGTTCCTCTCTTCCGGGCAGCGGCGGCGTCTGGCGCTTGCGCGGCTGGCGGCCTGGCCGGCGCCGCTCTGGCTGCTCGACGAGCCGGCTGTCGGGCTCGACCGCGACGCCCTCAGCGCCCTCGGTCAGCTCATCGCCAAGCATCGGCGTCGGGGCGGCATCGTCATTCTCTCGACCCATCAGGGCATCGAGCTTGAGGGTGCCGACACTTTGCGGCTGACCGATTTCCCGCCGGCCAAGCCGGCGTTCGGAGCCTCTGATCCGGCGCTCGACTGGTGATGCGGTCCTTCTGGGCGATCATCCGGCGCGATCTGCGCCTGGCCTTCCGCCAAGGGGGAGACGGCGCCATGGCCGTCATGTTCTTCGTGCTGGCGGCGATCCTGTTCCCGTTCGGCATTGGGCCGGAGCCGGAGCTTTTGGCGCGCACGGCGGCCGGCATCATCTGGGTGACGGCGCTCTTGGCGACGCTCCTGGCGCTCGACCGGATGTTCCTGGCCGATTGGGAAGATGGCACGCTCGAGCTGATCCGCCTCTCGCCCTTGCCGCTCGAGCTTGCCGTGCTGGCGAAATGCCTGTCGCACTGGCTGGTCGCCGGCGTGCCGGTGCTGCTGGCGACGCCGATCGTGGCGCTGCTCCTGCGGCTCGAGCCCGACAGCCTGCCGCGATTGATCGGTGCCATGGCGATCGGCACGCCGATTCTCAGCCTCCTGGGCTCGGTCGGTGCCGCCCTCACGCTGGGTGCCCGACGCGGCGGCGTGCTGATTTCGCTGCTCGTCTTGCCGCTCGAAATCCCGGTGCTGATCTTTGGTGTGGGTGCCGCCGATGCCGCGATCATGCATGAGGCGGGCTCGGCCCAACTCTATATTCTGGGCGCTCTATTAGCAGCGGCCCTGCCGCTGTGCCCATTGGCCGCGGCGGCGGCTTTGCGCCAGGCTCTCGAATGAGTCATATATTTTGTGTATCTGAAGCGCGAAAGGGCACCGATACCGTATGCACCGCTTCGCCAACCCCGCCCGCTTCATGCGGATCAGCACCGTCATCCTGCCTTGGCTGGGCGCCGTCACGGCCGTCTGCCTCGCGGTGGGGCTGGTGCTGGGCTTCCGCGCGCCGCCGGATTACCAGCAGGGCGACACGGTGCGGATCATGTTCATCCATGTGCCGGCCGCCTGGATGTCGCTCTATGTCTATACCATCCTCGCCGTCGCAAGCGGTGCTGCCCTCGTCTGGCGCCATCCGCTCGCCGAGATCGCAGCGCAGGAGGCAGCCCCGCTCGGCGCCGGCTTCACGGCGCTCTGCCTGATCTCGGGCTCGCTCTGGGGGGCGCCGACCTGGGGCACCTGGTGGGTCTGGGATGCACGGCTGACCTCCGAGCTGGTGCTGTTCTTCCTTTATCTGGGCTATATGGCACTCGGGCGCGCCTTCGACGACCCGGTGCGCGGCAGCCGTGCCGCCTCGGTGCTGGCGCTGGTCGGCTGGGTCAATGTGCCGATCATCAAATTCTCGGTCGATTGGTGGAACTCGCTGCATCAGCCGGCCAGCGTGCTCAGGCTCGGCGGCTCGACCATCGATCCATCGATCCTCTGGCCGCTGCTGGTGATGGCGGTGGCGTTCACGCTGCTTTTCATGTGGCTGCTCGTCCTGCGCATGCGGGCCGCCCTCATGGAAAGCAAGATCCGGGCACTCATGCGGATCGAGGCGGAGACGGCCGCCTCATCCTACGGCTTCGCGCGGCAGGGTGGCTGAGTTGGCCGAGTTCCTTGCCATGGGCGGTTATGGATTCTATGTCTGGCCGGCCTATGGCGCCGCTTTCATTATAATCGGGTACTTCACGGTGACCGCGATCATGCGCTACCGCTCGGCCCAGCGCCGGCTCGGCGAGCTTCAGGCGAAAAGCCGATGACCCGCAAGCAAAGGCGCCTGATCCTGGTGCTCTCGGGCATGGCCAGCCTCGGCGTCGCCGCCTTCCTGGTGCTGAACGCCTTCAACGACAATCTGGTCTTCTTCTACAGCCCGTCCGATCTCGCGGCGAAACATCCGCCGGCCGGCCGCACCATGCGCATCGGCGGCCTCGTCGAGGACAAGTCCGTGGTCAAGAGCGACGGCGGCAAGGAGATCACCTTCAAGGTCACCGACGGCGCCCGTGATCTGCCGGTCGTCTATGTCGGCGTGCCGCCCAGCCTGTTCCGCGAAGGGCAGGGGGTGGTGGCGGAAGGCAAGCTCGATGGCGACGGGGTCTTCCGGGCGGCCACCATCCTCGCCAAGCATGACGAACGCTACATGCCGCCCGAAGTGGCCGAGGCCTTGAAGAAATCCGGCCAGTGGCGCGGTGATCCGGCGGCAGCGGCCGCAGCACTCCCGGCACAGGTCGGGCAGGCGGCCAAGACCGAATGATGTCCGGCCTCTTCACCATGTCCTTCTCGATCGTCGAGCTCGGCCATTTCGCGCTGACGCTGGCGCTCGCCGTGGCGCTGGCGCAATCGATCGTGCCGATGATCGGGGCGGCTCGCCAGCATCGCGGCATGATGGAGCTGGCCGATTCAGCGGCACTCCTGCAGTTCGCGCTCGTGGCATTCGCCTTCCTGGCGTTGATGCAGGCCTATGTCTCGTCCGATTTCTCGGTCCTGAACGTCATCCGCAACAGCCATTCGGCCAAGCCGCTGCTCTACAAGATCTCGGGCGTGTGGAGCAACCATGAGGGCTCGATGCTGCTCTGGGTGCTGATCCTGACCGTCTATGGTGCGGCTGTCGCACTCTTCGGCCGCAATCTGCCGCCGGCTTTGAAGGCGCGGGTGCTGTCGGTGCAGGCGATGATCTCGGTCGGGTTCCTGACCTTCATCCTCTTCACCTCGAACCCGTTCCTGCGCGTGGGCGCCGCACCGCCGGACGGGCAGGGGATGAATCCCATCCTTCAGGATCCGGGCCTGGCCTTCCATCCGCCCTTTCTCTATCTGGGCTATGTCGGCTTCTCGATGGCGTTTTCCTTCGCCGTCGCCGCCCTCATCGAGGGCCGCGTCGATGCCGCCTGGGCGCGCTGGGTCCGGCCCTGGACGCTGGCCGCCTGGTGTGCGCTGACCACGGGCATCTGCCTCGGATCCTGGTGGGCCTATTACGAGCTCGGCTGGGGCGGCTGGTGGGCCTGGGATCCAGTCGAGAATGCCAGCTTCATGCCTTGGCTGTCCGGCACGGCGCTGCTTCACTCGGCGATCGTGGTCGAGAAGCGCGGCACGCTCAAAAGCTGGACGATCTTTTTAGCACTCCTGACCTTCGCGCTGTCGCTGCTCGGCACCTTCCTGGTGCGGTCGGGCGTCTTGACCTCCGTCCATGCCTTCGCGGTCGATCCGGCGCGTGGCGCCTTCATCCTGGCACTGCTCGTCCTCGTCATCGGCGGCTCGCTGATGCTCTTTGCGATCCGGGCGCCCGCACTCCGCGCAACCGGCAGCTTCGCGCCGATCTCGCGCGAAGGTGCCCTCGTGCTCAACAACGTGCTGCTCGCCATCGCCGCCTTCACGGTGCTTTTGGGGACGCTCTATCCGCTCTTCCTCGACTCGATCGGCGGCGCCAAGATCTCGGTCGGCGTGCCCTACTTCAACGCCACCTTCGTGCCGCTGATGGTGCCGCTGCTCGTCGCCATGGCGGCCGGTCCGTTCATGACCTGGAAGCGCGCCGACCTGCCGGCAGTGCTGGCGAAGCTCAAGCTCGCCTTCGTTGCCGCGATCGCCATTGCCGCGGCGACGGCGCTCCTGAGCGGCGGCAAGCCGGCGCTGGCGCCCCTGGGGCTCGGCCTCGCCGCCTGGCTCCTGATCGGAACGCTCGCCGAGCTTGCCGGCCGCCTCCGCTTGTTCCAGGCGCCGGCCGAGGCCTGGCGGCGGGCGCGCAACCTGCAGCGTGCGGCCTGGGGCATGTCGATCGCCCATGCCGGCCTCGCCTTGACCATCGCCGGCATCACCGTCTCGACCGGCTGGCAGGCGGAGCGGATCGAGGTGGTGAAACCGGGCGATACCGTGATGCTCGCAGGCGATTCCTATCGCTTCGAGGGCACGAAGCCGGTCCAAGGCCCGAATTTCACCGCCGACGAGGCGACCATCACCGTCACGCGCGGCGGTGCGCCGATCGCCATCATGCATCCCTCGCGCAAATCCTACGCGCTGCAAGGCATGAATGTCGCCGATGTCGCGATCCATACCAACGGCTTCGAGGATCGCTATGTCGTCCTCGGCGACCCACAGCCGGAGGGCGGCTGGGTCGTGCGCATCTATGACAATCCGCTCGTCCCTTTCATCTGGTTCGGTGCCCTCATCATGGCGGTGGGCGGCATCGTCTCCTTGAGCGACCGGCGGCTGCGCATCGGCGCGCCCCTGCGCAAGGCACGGCCCGTGGAAGGATCGCATGTCTCTGCCTGACGCTCCGCGGCGAGGCGGGCTGCATCTGCTGATGCTGCTGCCGATCCTGGGCTTTCTGGTACTCGTCGGGTTCTTCGTGCTCGGCCTCAGGCGCGATCCCTCGCTGCTGCCCTCGGCCATGATCGACAAGCCCGCACCGGACTTCAATCTTCCGTCGCTCGAAGCCGATCGGCCGGGCCTCGCCCGCGCCGATCTCGGCGGCAAGCCGGCACTGGTCAATTTCTTCGCATCCTGGTGCGTGCCCTGCCGCGCCGAGCATGCGACGCTCTCAGGCTTGGCGGCGAGCGGCGACGTGCCGCTCTATGGCATTGCCTACAAGGACAAGCCGGCCGCTTCCCAGCGCTTCCTGAGCGATCTCGGCGATCCCTATCAGCGCATCGGCATCGACGCCGACGGCAGGACGGCAATCGATTTCGGCGTCTATGGCGTGCCCGAGACCTATATCGTCGATGCCACGGGCGCCATCCGCTATCGCTGGGTCGGTCCCTTGACCGCGGAGGCGCTCTCGACCGAGATCCTGCCGCGCCTGGCCGCCCTCAAGGGCCACTGATGCGGCAGCTTCGTCTCCTGCTGCTTCTGCTCGCCTTGCTGCCGCTGCCGGCAGGGGCGGTCAATCCCGATGAGAGGCTGGCCGACCCGGCACTCGAGGCGCGCGCGCGTCAGCTGAGCCAAGGGCTGCGCTGTCTCGTCTGCCAGAATCAGTCGATCGACGATTCCAACGCCGATCTCGCCCATGATCTGCGCGTCATCGTGCGCGAGCGGATCAAGGCCGGCGACAGCGATGCACAGGTGGTCGAATATCTGCGCGCCCGCTATGGCGACTATATTCTGCTGCGCCCGCCGGTCGAGACCGAGACGTTCATTCTGTGGTTCGGCCCGCCGGTCCTGCTGATCGGCGCCGGGATCGCGATCTGGCTGCTCGCGCGGCGGCGGCGGCAATTGCCGCCGGAGATGCCGCTCGACCCGGTCGAACGCGCCAAGCTCGATGCGTTGCTCAAGGCGGATGGCGGCTGATGCTGCTGTGGCTCGCCCTGGCACTGATGACAGGCATGGTGCTCCTGTTCCTGCTTCGTCCGCTCTGGCGCGCGCGCGCGCCGCTGCGCCCGCGCGCCGAGTTCGATCTTGCAATCTGGCGCGACCAGCTGGCGGAGATCGATCGCGATGTCGCGCGCGGCGTGCTGACGAGCGAAGAAGCCGTCGCGGCCCGGCTCGAGATCGAACGCCGCGTCTTGCGGTCGGCCGCGTCACCGCAGGCGGAAGCCGATGCCGGGCGTGCGACGCTGTCGGCCCGCATCGCCGCCTTCGCGGTGATCATCCTCGTGCCGTTCTTGTCGGTCGGCCTCTATCTCACGCTGGGGGCACCCGGCCTGCCGGATGAGCCGCTTGCCGCCCGCCAGAACGAGACCAAGCTGCTGCGCGCCGATGGCAGCCTCGATCTCGTCAAGGCGCGGCAAAGCCTGGAGGAGAAGCTCAAGGAGCATCCGGACAGTCTCGAAGGCTGGCTGCTGCTGGCCCGGGCCGACGGCGCGCTCGAAGATTGGGGCGCCGCCCATACCGCGCTCGACAAGGCGCTCGAGCTCTCCAAGCGCGATCCGAGCGTGCTCGAATCCTATGGCGAGCTACTGGTCGGCGAGGCCGACGGGCTGGTGACGCCGAAGGCGCAAGCCATGTTCCAGGAGGCAGTCGGCCCGCAGCGCTTCACCAGCCGCTACTATCTGGCGCTCGGCAAGGCGCAGCACGGCGATCTTGCGGGCGCTCTCGCCGATTGGCGCGCCATCGAGAAGGATGCGCCGCCGGACGCTCGCTGGCTGCCCAATGTCCGCAGTGTCATTGCCCAGGCGGAGCAGGAGCAGAAGGCCGGTCCCGAGCCGCCCTCGGCACCGCAATCCTCACCCGCATCGCCGCCGGCAGAGGGGGCGAAGCCGCCTGCCGAGATGGCGGCGATCATGTCCCTGCCGCCCGAGCAGCGGCTGGAGGCGATCCGCAGCATGGTTGCAGGGCTGGCCGCACGGCTCAAGGACCATCCGGACGATCTCGAGGGCTGGAAACGGCTGGCACGCTCCTATCGCGTGCTCGGCCAGGCGGGCGATTCGGCGGATGCCTACGGCCATGCCGCATCACTCGCACCCAGCGACGCCTCGTTGCTGGCCGACCAGGCGCAGGCGCTGCAACAGGCCGGCCGCAAGGACGAGGCGATCGCGGCCTGGCAGCGGCTTCTGAAACAGATCCCGACCGGCACACCCGACGCCGAGCACGTCAAACAGGCGCTCGCAGCGCTGGGCGTGCCGCAATAGCGCAGGATGATTTCAGGTCGAATCGACCTGAAATCTGAATCCTTCGCTCATCCAACAGTTCAGCGCCGCCGGCGAACCAGACCGAGCCCGATGAGGCCGGCCGCGGCAATGGCAAGCGAGGCCGGCTCGGGCACGGCAACCGGGCCGAGATCGGTCACCGAGACATCGTCGAGCGAGACGAAGGAGCTGTTGTCCTCGCCGAAGAAGGCGAGGAGGGTGGCAGCACTCGTCGCCGTCACGGTGAAGCTCTCGAGCTCGTAAGCACCATTGACCGCCGGCGGGTTGATCACCGAGAGCAGCGTCGCAGCACCGAAATCGGCCGTGAATGAGGCTGGAATCTGGCCCGAAGGGGCGACGAAGAAGCTGATGTCGTAACGATCGCCGGCAATGGTCGAGATCGATTGCGACAGCTCGTCGGGCACATCGCCGAACGCGCCGAACGCCACGAAGCCGGTGCCGCTGTGCGGGCCGAACGGGGCCGGCGGCGAGGGCGGGTCGATCGCGAAGTCGGAGCTGTTGGCGGCGGGTGTGAAGGCCCAGCCGATGGGGGCCGTTTCCTGCGACGGCGCATCGAGCTCGAAGCCGCAATTCTGCACCAGATTGCCGGCGATCGTGCCGCACAGGCTCGAGGCCGCCTCGGCCCGCCCCGCAGCAGCGATCGCCAAGGCGGTAACGATGAATCGGAAGCGCATGTGAATATCCTCTGCGGTGATGTGCTGATTTCTGCGGACCGATAGGTCAGCAAGAATCACACCAGGCGAATATTCAGGATATTTTCTTGGATTCTGCAGGGTTGTCGGCGAGAATTGTAAAAGTAGTTAACACATCTTCAGAAAAATGACATTTTTATTGTCTTATGATTACACGAATATTGCCGGAGCGCGACCAATCCGCGCTTTGAGATGGTTTCGGTCCCTGTGCGGCGCCTCAAGGTGTAAAGAATCCGCACGGTGATGCCCTGTGCCCGTACTCAAGCGGGAAATAGGTCGCGCAACATAGCACCTGTCCGGCCCGCCGCCCGAAAGGCGTTGGGGGCTGCGGAATAAAGCGCCCGGTCCCCTGTCCACACAGTCAGAGCCACTCAATCCGAGGGACCGATGCAGGCTTTCCGATCCTATCCCGCCGTACTCGGCGTCGCCTTTGTCGTTGCATGCGTCGTCGCCGCCACCGCGTGGGCCGATGGTTCCGCCGAGAAGCTTTTCCTCAAGGAAAACGAAACGGCCATGTCACGCATGATGGATGGCATGGATGTCAAGCCGTCGGGCGATGTCGACAAGGATTTCGTCGGCATGATGATTCCGCATCATCAGGGCGCCATCGACATGGCGCAGGCCGAGCTGCGCTACGGCCATAACGAGCAGCTGCGCCGCATCGCCCAGGAAATCGTCGTCGAGCAACAGCAGGAAATCATCGCCATGAGGCTGGCGCTGGGTCAGCCCCTGCCGCCCTCGGCTCCGGCCCCCGATCAGCAGAAACAAGTGAAGTGAGAGGAACACAGAGTCATGCGCATTCCTTATCTGGCGCTCGTTTTGCTGGCCGGTACCGCCACTTCCGCCTCGGCCGGACAGCCGCCCTATGGCACCACCACGCCGGACATTCCACTGAGCTCGCATGATCGCGTCTACGCCGCCGAGCAATTCTCCAACACCGTCTCGGTGACGGATCCGGCGACTAACAAGCTGGTCGGCGTCATCCGCTTGGGCGATCCGCAGCCGACCAATTTCAGCCCGCTCTACAAGGGCCAGGTGCTGGTGCATGGCATGGGCTTCTCGCCCGATCACAAGACCCTCGCCGTGGTCTCGATCGGCTCCAACTCGGTGACATTCATCGACACGGCCACCAACAAGGTGCTGCACACGACTTATATCGGCCGCTCGCCGCACGAGGCCTTCTTCACGCCGGACGGAAAGGAAATCTGGGTCACGGTGCGCGGCGAGGATTACATCTCGGTGATCGATGCCAAGAGCTTCGAGGAGACCGCGCGGATCAAGACGCCGGCCGGACCGGGCATGCAGATCTTCTCGCCCGACGGCAAGTACGGCTATGTCTGCTCCTCCTTCAATCCCGAGACTGACATCTTCACCGTCGCCGACCACAAGCTCGCCGGCACGGTCACGCAGGCGAGCCCCTTCTGCCCGAACATCGCAGCCACGCCCGACGGCAAGCAGGTCTGGTTCACCCTCAAGGATACGGGCAAGACCCAAGTCTTCGATGCCCAGCCGCCCTTCAAGCTCTTGACCACGATCGATACCGGCCCGATCACCAACCACGTCAATTTCGCCACGAACGCCAAGGGCACCTTCGCCTATGTCACGATCGGCGGGCTCAACGAGATCAAGGTGTTCGACACCAAGGACTTCGCCCAGGTCGCAACCATTCCGGTCGGCAACCTGCCGCATGGCGTCTGGCCCTCGGGCGATGGCAGCCGCGTCTATGTCGGCCTCGAGAATGCCGACCAGCTGGCCGCCATCGACACCATGACCAACAAGGTGATCGCCACTATCCCGATCGGCCAGGCGCCGCAAGCGGTCGTCTATGTGCCGGATGCGGTACCGTCCGGCGATGGCACTGCGGGCCTTGAGGCGCTGGGCGTCGCCGGTGCTGCGGCGCATCTCACCCTGGTCGCGGCCAGCGGCGATCGCGGCGGGACGGCACCGACGAGCGTCACCCTGTTCGACCAGGGCCTGACCCAGGTGCTGCAAGCCTCGGTCACCGGGCTCGAGCCCAAGAAGCCCTATATCCTGGCGCTGGCAACCCATGCCGACGGCAAGGGCGAGCTGCAGCCGCTCGCGAAATTCATGACGAATCCGGCCGGATCGGCGATCGTCAACGCACTCGGGCCGATCCGCCAGATCGTCGAGAGTGATGTCAAAGCGGAGAAGCGCTATCTGGTGATCGCCCCAGCGACTGACGCCGGTACGGGCACGCCGGCGCAAATCGAACGGCCTTGACCGGAGCGCGATGGTGAATGGGTCGGACCTGATCCTGCTTGTCGAGCCGATGATCCCGGCGCTGCGTCGCTACGCGCGCGGGTTCATCGGCGAGCGTACCCAGGCGGATGATCTGGTTCAGGACTGCCTCGAGCGCGTCGTCAGAAGCTGGCATCAACGCCGGTCCGATGGCGAGGTGCGGAGCTGGGTCTTCACCATCCTGCATAATCTGGCGGTCAATCGGATGCTCCAGACGCGCCGGCGCGGCCGCCATGTTCCGCTCGAGGATGCCGGCGAGGAAGCGTTCACCGTGCCGGCACCGCAGGAGCAACGGATCCGCCATGGCGAGCTGATGGCGGCCGTCGCGGCCTTGCCGCAGGAGCAGCGCGCAGTCCTGCTCCTCGTCTCGGTCGAGGATCTCTCCTATGCCGAGACCGCCAAAGCGCTGGATATTCCGATCGGGACGGTGATGTCCCGCCTTGCGCGGGCACGCGAAAAGGTCGCCGGAATGATGGAAACCGGTGTCGTGCCGGCTCGCGGTCCGTTGCTGCGGAGGGTGAAGTGAGCGCCGAACGGCCGATCAGCGAGGAGGATCTGCAGGCCTATGTCGATGACCGGCTCGAGATAGCGCGGCAGGCTGAAGTGTCGGCGTATCTGGAGCTGCATCCGGATCTCCGGCGGCGGGTCGAGACCTACCGAGCCCAGCGCACAGCGCTTCGAGCAGCCTTGCAGCCGGCTGCTGAGGAGCCCATCCCAGGGGCACTCAATTTGCACCGGATCGTCGAGGATCAAAAGCGCGGCCGCCCTGCCATCGGTTGGCGGAATTTGGCGGCGGGGTTGGCGTTGCTTGCCATCGGTGCCACTGGCGGCTGGTCGCTGCGCAGTGCGGAGACCGGCGGCGTCGGAGTGCTGGCGCGGGAAGCGGCGGATAGCTTCCGGGTCTATGGCAGTGATCATATCCATCCAGTCGAGCTGCGCGCCGACGACAGTGCCGAGCTGGCCGGCTGGGTAACGGCAAGCCTCGGCCGTGCCGTGCAGATCCCCGATCTGGCCCAGGCAGGCTATCGCTTCATGGGCGGCCGGATCGTGCCGACCGCGCATGGGGCCGCTGCCATGTTCATGTATGACAACGACCATGGCATCCGACTCGCGATGCTGGTTCGGCCGATGGTGTCCGAGCAGGACGCCTCGATGTCGGAGCATGCGCTCGGCGACATCAAAGGCTATGCCTGGGCGGAGAAGGGGCTGGGCTACAGCCTGGTCGGCGACGTGGCGCCGGAGCAGATCCATCCGCTCGCCGACGAGATCCGCCGGCAAGAACGGCTGAAATCCTGAGCGGGACCTAGCTAATCGCTGCGGCTTTGCGCGTGGCCGCGGCTCTTGACCGTCATGGGCAGGTCCGGCCAGGCATAGGCGACGGCATTGACCCTGGCGCTGCCCATGTCGATGAGGCGCCGCGCCACCGGCTTGCCGCCCAACCGCTCATAGAAGAAACGGGCCGGATTCTCGGTCAGCACCCAGATCACGGCGGAATAGAGCCCGCAACGGATAAGGCGGGCGAACAGTGTCAGCAGCAGCTGCCGTCCGACGCCCAGCCCCTGGTGGTCGATGCCGACATAGAGCGTGAACACCTCGCCGCTATAGGGCAGGTCGGCATCACGCTGCAGCCCGCAGCTGCCGAAGCCCAGCACCTCGCCCGATTCGTCGCAGGCGACGATCTCATCGCCGGGACGGCGCGAGATGAAGCGGGACCACATGGCGGCGCGCCGGCGCTCGCTCAGCGCCACGAGCAGCTGGTCCGGCAACATCCCCGGATATGTTGCCCGCCAGGTTTCGACATCGACACGGGCGATCGACCGGGCATCGGCAATGGTCGCGGCGCGGATCGAGATCATCACGGCAACGCTCCTTTCCCCTTCGACGCCAAGCATAGCGCCGGCCGGGACACCTTGTCCCCTGCGGCGTGAAGGCGCGGTGTAAGCTTGGCGAAAGGGATAGAAACAGAATGATACAAATTTAGGGCTTTCCCGAAATCAGCGGGACATCCCGTCCCATTATTAATTCAGGCGATCAGTTGGTGCGAAGGATCGCCTCATGTTCGCAGAGCTGAGACAGGTCAAGTGGAAGGACTGGCTGGCTCCAGCCCAGGTCGCGTTCGGCATCGCCGTGCTTGCGGTCGCCATTGCCGAGGTCCCGAGTGCCGATTCGGTCATCGCCTCGCGGGCCGAAGCCGCCACGATCGTGTGCCCCAGCGCGCCCATCGAGCAATCGGCGCTCGCCGCCATTTCGACCCGCCTCGATCTGAGGCCGGAACAGCAGAAGAGCTGGCAAGAGCTGGTCGTGGCGCTCGAGCGGGTCTGTGTTCCCGCCCGATCCGTCAGCTCGGACCTCGATGCCAAGCTGGCCGGCGCCGAAGCCGTCAGCCTGGCTCAGCTCAATGCGCTGCGGCGTGCTCGCCACGCCATGCAGGCGCTCCGTCCGCAACTGACGCCCGAACAACGCGACGTGATCGACCAGCTTCCGGTCGGCACAGGACTTTAGGAGCGTAGTTGAGATGTCGGCTTTTCCACGCTGGAGTGAAGACGAGAAAACCTTTCTGCGCGAGGCCTGGGGGCGGTTGCCGACGCTCGAGATCGTCGCCAAGCTCGGCCGGACGGAGGCGGCGATTCGGCAGGAAGCCTACAAGCTTCTGGGCACCACGCTCGACCGGCCGCCGCTGCGCAAGCGCCGTCGTCACGCCTTCTGGGCCTCCGCCGCTTCTGACTGATCGCTCGTTTCACTGAATTTCATTCCGGGCGGAAAATCTCCCACCTGCCCGGATGCCGTCGGATCCTCCATCCCCACCCCACACCCCGAGGATCCGACGGCGCCCCTTCGGGGGCACCATCCCCTCTCTGTTCGATCAAGCCATCTCGCGGGCGCGCCAATCGTCGACGCGCGGATCCATCACGCGCCGCCACAGCGGCGGGAAGAGCGCCAGCAGGATGCTGCCGGCAAAGCCGTAGGGCAGCTCCGGCGCCTGGGGGTCGAGCCTGAGCTGCTGATAGGGGGCCGAAGGCTGCCGGTGATGCTCGGCATGATGCCCGCCATTGAACAGCGCCCAATTGTTGAAGCGCGGCACGGCGTTCCAGGAATGCTGGGCACCGAATGGCTCGAGTTGTCCATCCGCCCGCGGGCGCCGGATCAGCCCGTAATGGGCGATGTAGTTGAAGAGCTCGAGAATGAGGATCGCGGAAGCGCTCTGGATCAGCTGAAAAGCGAGTGCCGTCGGGCCTAGCCAGGCGAACAGGCCGAGATCGAGCGCCAGCATGATTGCCGCATAATGCACCATCCGATTCGCCAGGAGCGGAAAGCGCCGGTGCCGCAGCCGCCGGCTCTCGAACTGCCAGGCCTGGGCGATCTGGCCGGCGATCGAGCGCAGAATGAAGCGATAGGCGCTCTCGCCCCGCCGCGCGGTCGCCGCATCTTCGAAGGTCGCGGCCCGCGCGTGATGGCCATGGATATGCGAGATGCGGAAATGCATGTAGCCGACGCCGGCGAGCATGGCGAGGCCGAGCGCGCGCTCGGCCCGGTGGCGGCTATGGATCATCTCATGCGCCGCCAGCATCCCGAAGATGCCGCCGGCGGCCCCTGTCGCGAGCGCCAGCCCGATCAGATTCGCCGGCTCCGTACCGCGCCCGATCATGACGAGGGCCCAGAGGGTCACGCCGAGCTGGGCGGGGATATAGGTCCAAACCGGCAAACGGAAGAGGAGCCCGTGGAACCGGGCCTCGCCACGGTCTGGGCGGTCGTAGCCCAGCATGAAATCCAGCGCCAGAAACAGCAGGAGAAAGGCCGGTACCACCAGGCACGGCAGGTCAACCGCCAGGCAATGCGCCAGCGGCACCAGCGCCAACAGCAGGAACGGGATGAGTCCGGTGACCGGCGCGCCTGAAAGCGCGGTTGCGTATCTTGGCATGCTCGTACCGTAGCGAAGAGATGGCCCGGCGGCCAGGACGGTTAACGACGCAGCTCCGCCGAGCGCCTTTCCAGGCGGCATCGGTTACGGCAATGATGGCGCGATGACCCAGTCTCCGGGCAACAGTGAATGGCGACGCGGCGCAGCTCTCCTGCTGCTGCTGATCCTCGCTGCCTGCGCCGAGCCGCAGCCTTCCGGCCCGGTCGCAGGCCAACCCGATCCCGATGCGGTCCAGCGCGGCGCCTATCTCGCCGAGGCGGCCAATTGTGCCGGCTGTCATACCGACACGAAGCATGGCGGTGCCCGACTCGCCGGTGGCGGGGCCGTCGAAACGCCGTTCGGCACCTATTTCAGCCGCAACATCACCCCCGATCCGACCGCCGGCATCGGCGCTTGGCGCGACGCCGATTTCCTGCGCGCCCTCCGCCGGGGCGTGGCGCCTGACGGATCGCATTATTTCTCGGCCTTTCCGTTTCCCGCCTTCACCTTCATGACGGATCGCGACATCCTCGATATCCGGGCCTATCTCATGACCCAGCCGCCGGCGGCGCAGCCGAACCGGCCGCACGAGGTGGGTTTTCCCTTCGATGTGCGGGCAAGCATGGTGCTGTGGCGTGCGCTTTATTTCGAGCCGGGACCGTTCAAGCCCGATCCCGCCCAGAGCGAGGTATGGAATCGCGGCGCCTACCTTGTCACCGCCGTCGCCCATTGCGGCGAATGCCACACGCCGCGCACGGTGCTGGGCGGGCTCGATGAGGATCGCCGTTTCGGCGGCAACAAGCTGTCCGGCCTCAACGGCAAGCTCGCGCCCAACATCTCGTCCGACGAGAAGGACGGGATCGGCAAATGGCGTGCCGAGGAGATCGCCGACCTCCTCGAATCCGGCATGATGCCCAATGGCGATTTCGCGGCGGCGCCGATGTCGGAGGTGGTGAAAGGCACGGCCAAGCTCACCGATGCCGACCGGTTGGCGATCGCGACATATCTCAAGACGGTGCCGCCCGTGCCGGGGAGGGGCGGATGAGCGAGGTACCGGCACTCGACATCCAGGATCTGCGCAAGCGTTTCGGCTCGATCGAGGTGCTGAAGGGCATCGACCTCACGGCGCTCGACGGTAACGTCATCTCGATTCTCGGCGCCTCGGGCTCGGGGAAATCGACGCTTCTGCGCTGCATCAACCTGCTCGAAGTGCCGGATGACGGCCGCGTCTCGGTCAAGGGCGAGCTCATCCGCATGGCGCGCGACCGGCATGGCCGTTCGAGGCCGGCCGACCGCCACCAGCTCGATCGCATCCGGGCGCGCATCGGCATGGTGTTTCAGAGCTTCAATCTCTGGAGCCATATGACGGTGCTGGAGAATGTCACCGAGGCGCCGATCCATGTGTTGAAGCAGCCCAGGGCGCAAGCCATCGAGCAGGGGCGGGCGCTCCTCGACAAGGTCGGCATCCTCGCCAAGGCGGAGTTCTATCCGAGCCAGCTTTCGGGCGGTCAGCAGCAGCGCGCCGGTATCGCGCGCGCCCTGGCCATGGAGCCGGCACTTCTGCTCTTCGACGAGCCGACCTCGGCACTCGATCCCGAGCTTGTGGGGGAGGTGCTGCGCGTCATGCGGGCCCTCGCCGAGGAAGGCCGCACGATGCTGATCGTGACGCACGAGATGGCATTCGCCCGCGAGGTCTCCTCCAGCATCGTCTTTCTCCATGACGGCAGGATCGAGGAGCAGGGGACGCCTGAAGCCGTGTTCGACGCCCCGCGCTCCGAGCGCTGCCGCCGTTTCCTCGCCTCGCATTATTAAGGATCGTTATGTCCCGCCAGAGATTCGCCGCTGTCAGCCTGCTGCTTCTGCCGATGCTCCTCGCCGACCCGGCGCAGGCCGAGGGCCAGAAGGTGCGGATCGCGACCGAGGGCGCCTATGCCCCCTTCAACTATGTGATGCCGGACGGCGAGCTCGCGGGTTTCGATGTCGATATCGCCAAGGCCATCTGCGCCAAGGAGCAGCTCGACTGCACGATCGTGGCGCAGGATTGGGACGGCATCATTCCGGGCCTGCTGGCACACAAATTCGATGCCATCGCCGCCTCCATGTCGATCACGGAGGAGCGCAAGAAGCGCGTCGATTTCTCCGAGAAATACTATCAGACGCCGGCCCGTTTCGTGGCCCGCAAGGGGGCCGTGATCGAATTCACCAAGGAGGGGCTCAAGGGCAAGGTGATCGGCGTCCAGCGCGCCACCATCCATGCCAATTATCTCAACGACAATTTCCAGGGCGTCGCCGATATCCGGCTCTACGACACCCAGGAGAATGCCGATCTCGATCTGGTGGCGGGCCGGCTCGATGCCGTGCTCGCCGATTCGACGGTGCTCGCCAAAGGCTTTCTCGATCGGCCGGAAGGTGCCGAATTTGCCTTCATCGGGCCGGAGCTCAAGGACCCGAAATGGTTCGGCGAGGGCGTCGGCATCGCCGTGCGCAAGGGCGACGACAAGCTGCGCGAGATCCTGAACAGGGGCATCGAGGCGATCCGCGCCGACGGCACCTATGAATCGATCAACCAGAAATATTTCCCCTTCTCGATCTACTGATCGGGCGCTCTCGCGATGCTCTATGGCTATGCCGATCAGATCCTGGCCGGGGCGGCGCTCACCATCGGCGTCGCGGCACTCAGCTTCGTCTTGGGCCTCGTGATCGGCGCCATGGGGGCGGCGGCCAAGCTGTCGGCGAGCCCGGTGCTGCGCATTGCCGCCGACGCCTACACCACGATCGTCCGCGGCGTGCCCGAGCTCCTGCTCCTGCTGCTGCTCTATTATGGCGGCTCGGTGCTGCTGACCTGGCTCACTGGCGATTATGTCGAGGTGAATGCGCTGACTGCGGGCGTGGTGGCGCTATCCTGCCTCAGCGGCGCCTATGCGACCGAGGTGCTGCGGTCGGCGGCGCGCGCGATCCCGGTGGGGCAGGTCGAGGCGGCGCGGGCGTGCGGTATGGGGCGGTTCCTCATCCTCCGCCGCATCATGCTGCCCCAGCTCTGGCGGTTCGCGCTGCCCGGCCTCGGCAATGTCTGGCTCGTGCTGCTGAAGGATACGGCGCTCATTTCGGTGGTGAATCTGGCCGAGCTGATGCGGCGGACAACGGTCGCGGCCGGCGCCACGCGCAAGCCCTTCACCTTCTATGCCGTGGCGGCCCTCATCTATCTCCTGTTCACGGCCCTCTCGACCCTGGCGGTGGCGCGGCTCGAACGCCATGCCAATCGCGGCATTCGGCGCGCCTGAGGAGGCCTGGCGATGGATTGGCAGCTCATGCTCGACAGCTTGCCGCGCCTGCTCGCCGGCGCTGGCCTGAGCCTGGAGCTGAGTATCTTGTCGCTCCTCCTCGGCGGATGTCTCGCGGTCCCGCTGGCGCTCGCGCGCGCGGGCCCGTCGCCGCTTTTGCGCCGCACCTCCGGCTTCTACATCTTCTGCTTCCGCGGCTCGCCGCTGCTGGTGCAGCTCTATCTGCTCTATTACGGCGCCGGCCAGTTCGCTCTCATCCGCGACAGCTTCCTCTGGCCGATCCTGCGGCAGCCTTTCGATTGCGCGATCATCGCCTTCGCGCTCAATACGGCCGCATATCAGGCCGAGATTCTGCGCGGCGCCATCGCCGCCGTGCCGGCAGGCGAGATCGAGGCCGCGCGGGCGATCGGCATGTCCGGCCCGCTGCTGTTGCGTCGGATCATCCTGCCCCAGGCGCTGCGCCTGGCGCTGCCGGCCTATGGCAACGAGATCGTGCTGACCATCAAATCCTCCTCGCTCGCCAGCACGATCACGCTGCTCGAGCTCACCGGCGTCGCCCGCACGATCGTGGCGGAGAGCTTTGCCGTCTATGAGGCGTTCCTCGAGGCGGGGCTGATCTATCTCCTGCTGAATTTCCTGATCACTCGCGCGGTGGCGTTCGCCGAGCACCGGCTGATGCGTCACACGCGACCGGTCGCGATTGCGGCCGAACTGGTGGCGCATTGATAAGGCAGCTCCGCTCCTTGGAGCGGAGAGGTTGGGTGAGGGATTCCAGCGGCGTTAGCCACAGCGCGCAGGGACCCACCTCATCCTAAATCCTCTCCCCCCAGATGGGCGGAGAAGGATTTTACGGCCGCAACAGCCCGACGATGTCGTAGATCTCGCGGCGAATGGGTTCCGCAATGGCGGTGGCACGCTCCGCGCCGCGGCGCAGCAGGCCATCGACATAGCCGGGCTCGGCCATGAGGCGCGCCCGCTCGGTCTCGATCGGCACCAGCGTGGCGCGCAGCGTCTCGCTCAGCGCTTCCTTGAATTTCGAGAATTCCCAGCCGGCGAACTCGGCGACACTTTCGCCGATCGTCCGGTCCTTGAGCGCCGCATCGATGCCGAGGAGATTGGCCGCCTCGGGCCGCGTCTCGAGTGCCTCCACGCTGTCGGGCAAGGGCATCGGATCGGTCTTGGCCTTGCGGACCTTGAGCTGAATGGTCTCCGCACTGTCGCTCATATTGATGCGCGAATAATCCGACTCATCGGATTTCGACATCTTTTTCATGCCGTCGCGCAGGCTCATGACGCGGGCGGCCGGTCCCATGATCTGCGGCTCGGGCAGCGGGAAGAACTCGACGCCGAATTGCCGGTTGAAGGCCTGGGCGATGTCGCGCGACAGCTCCAGATGCTGCTTCTGATCCTCGCCGACCGGCACGTGCGTCGCCTTGTAAAGCAGGATGTCGGCCGCCATCAGCACCGGATAGGCGTAAAGTCCAAGCCCCACGGAATCCCGGTTCTTGCCCGCCTTGTCCTTGAACTGCGTCATGCGGTTGAGCCAGCCGAGCGGCGTCCGGCACGACAGGATCCAGGCGAGCTCCGCATGACCGGCGATGGTCGACTGGTTGAAGATGATGCAGCGCTCGGGATCGATGCCGGACGCGATGTAGCTCGCCGCCACCTCGCGCGTGCTCTGCCGAAGCTCGGCCGGGTCCTGCGGCACGGTGATGGCGTGGAGATCGACGATGCAGAAGATGCAGTCGAAATCGGCCTGCAGCCGGACCCAGTTCTTCACCGCCCCCAGATAATTGCCGAGATGCAGATTCCCGGTGGGTTGGATGCCGGAGAAGATTCGGTTCATGGGATCAACAGCGGAGGTTGCCGAGCGGGACAGGTTCGGTACCTGTCCCGGACCCGGCGGTCAAGCGATCAGTATTGCTGCCGGGGAGCCGGCGGCGGCAGGCGGTCGAGGATGCCATACACGACCTGGTAGAAGACGTAATACATGAAGAAGATATTGACCAACGGAACGATCGACAGGATGACCCAGAGCGCCTTGCTCTTGCCCAGGCGGCCGGCAATGCCGGCATTGCCAAGCGCCAACAAACCGCCGACGACCAGAGCGATGACGAGCTCGAAAACCAACCCGGCGAGAATGATGGCCATATTCGGTTCTGTATCCATTGCGCTCTCCTGATGGAGCGTCGGCGGGAAGTGCCGCCAAGCGCCTCGATGCAAAAGAAAAACCCGGCGACAGAATGCCACAGGCCAGGTGGGAACGGGTCAGGAATTGGCAGCGGCCGGCCGGCGCCGCAGCCGGCCGAGATCGGCGAGCGAGCCGGCGCCGAAGAGGAGTGCTGAGCCGCCATAGGTGCCGAGGCCAAGCAGCACCAGCACGGCGAGCGCCGTGTAGGGAACGATGATGCCGCCGGCATGGAGATAGGGCTCGGCAAGGGGGGCGACGACGGCCAGGATCGACGCCATCGCCGCCGCCGCCGCCACGATGCGCGGCAGGCGCCGGCGCGCCCGGCTGTCGAGACGGAAATGGTTGCGCCGATGCAGCAGCCACGCAAGCGTCAGCGTACTGACCCAGCCCGCGACGCTGGTCGCGATCGCGTTGCCGACATGCTGGAAGGGCTGCGCCAGCGCGAAGATCAGCGCGATGTTGACGACCATGGAGAGAATCGCGACACGCACCGGCGTCTTGGTGTCGTGGCGGGCATAGAAGGCCGGCACCAACACTTTCGACAGCACGAAAGCCGGCAGCCCGGCGGCATAAGCGGCGAGCGCCGACGAGGTGCCGGCGGCGGCGGCGGCATTGAAGTTGCCGTGCCGGAACAGCACCCAGACGATCGGCCCGGCCAGCACCATGAGGGCGGCTGCGGCCGGCACGCTCAGCAGCAGCGACAGCTCGATGCCGCGATTCTGGATCTCCATCGCGGCCTTGTCGTCCTCGCCGCGCAGCTGGCGTGACAAGGCCGGCAGGATCGCGGTGCCGACGGCCGTGCCGATGATCGCGAGCGGCAGCTGGTTCAGCCGATCGGCCCAGTTGAGATAGGAGATGGCGCCGGGCGCGAATTCCGACGCGACATTGGTCGAGACGAAGAGATTGATCTGGTTGGCGCCGGCGCCGAGGATGCCTGGTCCCATGATGGCGCCCAAGCGCTTCATCTCGGCCGTGATACGCGGCCAATGCAGCCGCAGCGCCATGCCGGTGCGGGCACAGGAGAAGGCGAGCCACAGGAATTGGGCGACGCCGCCGGCGGTGACGCACCAGCTCAGCACCTGCGGCGCCTGGCCGTATTGCTCGCTCCAGAATAGCCCGGCGAGCTGGAACACGTTCAGCAGCGCCGGCGTGATGGCCGCCGCGGCGAACCGGTCGAACGCATTGAGAATGCCGCTCTGCAGCGAGGCGAGCGATATGAAGACGAGATAGGGGAAGGTGATGCGGGTCAGCGCCGTCGCCAGCGCCAGCTCCTCGGGCTTCCCGGTGAAGCCATGCGCGATCAGCGGAATAAGCTCGGGCATGAAGCATTCGGCCAGCAGCAGCGCGGCGAGGAGGGCGGCCACCAGGATCGACAGCGCCTCCTCGGCATAGCGTTTGGCGCCGTCCGGCCCGTCTTCCGCCAGTTTGCGCGTGAAGATCGGCACGAAGGCCGCGCTGAAGGCGCCTTCCGCGAACAGGGTGCGGAACATGTTGGGCAGCCTCAATGCCACGAAGAAGGCATCCGAGACCGGGCCGGCGCCCAGCACCTGGGCCATCAGCACGTCCCGGAAGAAACCCAGGACCCGGCTGACCATGGTGAGGCCGCCGACTGTCGCTGCGGCACGAAAGAGGCTCATGGCAGCTGGTTTAGCGGAGGCGTCGTGGGCTGGAAAGCGGCATGCTATGGATGAGCTGGAATGAGGAGGTGCCGATGACCCGCGTGGGAATTATCGGATGCGGCGGCCGGATGGGCCGCCTGCTGGTCGCCGAGGTCGCGTCGGCAGAGGGGGCGCAGCTCGCCGGCGGCGTCGATCCGGCGCCGGCGCTCGGCGGCACGGATCTGGGCGAGCTCGCCGGCATCGGGCGGCTCGGCCTCGCCGTCAGCCGGGATACGGAGGCGCTCTTCGACGCATCGGACGTTGTCGTCGATTTCACGATCCCGACCGCGACGGCGGCACACGCAGCCCTCGCGGCCGAGCATCGCAAGGCGCTCGTCGTCGGCACAACCGGCGTCGGCGCGGAAGGAAAGGCGGCACTCGAGGAAGCGGCGCGTGTGACACCGATTCTCTGGGCACCCAATATGAGCCTCGGCGTCAATCTCCTCATCGGCCTGGTCGAGCAGGTCGCGCGCAGCCTGGGCCCGGATTTCGATATCGAAATCCTGGAGATGCATCACCGGATGAAGATCGATGCACCCTCCGGCACGGCGCTGGGCTTGGGCGAGGCGGCGGCGCGCGGCCGGCGCGTGGGGCTCGATCAGACGGCGGTCATGAGCCGGGAAGGCCAAACCGGCGCCCGGAACTCGGGCGCGATCGGTTTCGCCACGCTCAGGGGCGGCGATGTCGTCGGCGACCATACGGTCATCTTCGCCGGCGCCGGCGAGCGGCTCGAGCTCAGCCACAAGGCCGGCGATCGGCGGCTCTTCGCGCGCGGCGCCATGCGGGCCACGCTCTGGCTCGCCGGCCGGCCGCCGGGCCTGTACGGCATGAAGGATGTGCTGGGGCTTTAGGGTCGAGCCTCAATCAGGATTGGCAGCGATGGATCCGGGGCCGACGTTCCGGCGTGTTCCGTACGGCTCCCTCTTCCCACGAGGCTAAGGCGTTCACACATCTTGTTGTAGCGTTTCAATGAGATGCCTTTACCCCACCGTCATCACCGGGCTTGTCCCGGTGATCCACGTCGGGCCGACGCCGATTTTGCTTGAAGAAGATGTTCCTCACGTCCCGACGTGGATGGCCGGGACAAGCCCGGTGATGACGAAAATCGATGATCTTTGGCCCTAAAGCAGCCCGCCGCCATCGATGTCGAGGATGGTGCCGGTGACGAATTCGTTCGTCATCAGGAAGAGATAGGCCCGAGCCAGCTCTTCCGGCGCGCCGATGCGACGAACGGGCAGGGCCGTCGCCATTCGGTCGGCCATGGCTTGGCGCGCCGCGGAGCCGGCCTCGCCCCAGAGCACGGTATCGACCACACCCGGGCTCACGACATTGACGCGCCGGGGCGCCAGCTCCTTGGCGAGATGCTTCCCCGCCGTATCGACGGCGGCGTTCAGCGCGCCCTTCACGAGGCTGCCGATTCCGAATTTGCGCGAGACCTGACCTGAGGTGAAGGTGATCGAGGCGCGCTCGGCGAGATGAGGCAGCGCCAGCCGGGCAGTATGGACGGCGCTGAAGAGCTTGGTCCCGAAGGCGAGCTGCAAATCCGCTTCGGTGAGATCGCGCAGCACCGGAGAACCGATCCGCGCGCCGACGGTATGGACCAGATGGTCGATCGTTCCGATCTGACTTAAGGCGGCCGCAAGCGCCGCCTGGTCGCGCACATCGACAGCGATAGCATCGACGCCTGTCGGCGCCCGGCCCGACCGGCCGATGGCGAAGACGCGTGCGCCCGCCTCATGGGCGGCTACAGCGACCGCTTCGCCGATACCGCTGCTGCCGCCCACCACGACGACCTGCTTGTCCGCCAGCATCTTTGACATGATCCACGCCGCAGTAACCTCAAAAGGCGGTTATATATGAACCGATCATAGATAACCCGTCAATCAGGTTTCTTGCGCGGGAGCGAGAAAGCCGGTAGGGTAAAGTCCATGCAAGCTCAACTCCCTCTCGCCGAACGCCGCGACGGCTTCCGCTTCTCCGGCGGGCACCCAGCACTCGATCTGACCGCTACGCTCGCCGGGCGGCTCAAGCCGCAGCCGCGCGAGCTGCTGAAGACACCAGAGGATCTTGGCCGCTGGCTGACTGTGTCCGGTCTCGCCGCATCGGCCCCTGATGTCTCCGTGCTGGAGCTCGATCTCGCCCGCGCCCTGCGCGAGGCGATCTATGGCATGGCGCTCTCACGGATCGACGGCACGATCGATCCGGCCTGCCGCAGCGTGCTCAATCTGGTGGCATCCGGACGTGCCGCGACACCCGTGCTCGATGCGGACGGGGCGATCCGCCTCGAAGGGCCTGCCGCGAGCCTGATCACCTCGCTCGCGCATGAGGCGATCCGCCTCTTCGGTGCCGGCGATCAGGACCGAATCCGGCAATGCGCATCTGACAGCTGCGCGCTGCTGTTCCTCGACAATTCGCGCGCGGGCGATCGGCGCTGGTGCTCCATGGCCAGCTGCGGCAACAAGGCGAAGGTCGCGGAATTCCGCCGCCGCAAGAAGCTGGCGGCGCAAGCTTGAAGCGCTACTCGGCGCTCGACATCACGGGCGGATCAGCTTCGGCCCGGAATTTCAGCACGATATGCCGGTCATGCACGGGCTCGGGCGCGCCGTCCTTGATCGTCGGGCGGACGCGCTGGCCTTCGATCATGGCCAGCGCCGCCGCATCGAAGATGCCCGGCGGCGTCGAGCGCAGGATGCGGGCATGGTCGAGGCTGCCATCGGCCGCGACATCGACGATGAGCTCGACCTCGCCGGAAGAAGCCTTGCGGAAGGCCGATTTGAGCGCCGGGCTGTCGACCATCTGCGGCAGGCTCGACGGTTCGTCCGCCTGGGCGGCAGCGGCGAGCAGCAGGATCGGGAGCAAGGCGAGCCGAAACATGGCCGCACTCTTCCGCCCGATCATGGCGGGCGTCAACCCGGTATCAGCGCCGCCCGGTATCGAGCGCCATGCGCACGGCCAGCCCGGCCAGCACGGTGCCCATCAGCCAGCGCTGAAGCCGCGCCCAGAACGGCCGGCCGGCGAGAAAGGCGGCGATGCTGCCCGCCGCCAGCACGATCGCGGCATTGACGCTCATGCTGATGGCGATCTGCGTGGCGCCCAGCGTCAGCGTCTGGGCCAGCGCATGGCCCTCAGCGCGATCGACGAACTGCGGCAGAAGGGACAGATAGAGGGCCGCCGCCTTGGGATTGAGGAGATTGGTCATCAGCCCCATCAGGAACAGCCGCCGCGGCGAATCGGGCGGCAGCGCGCGGACCTGAAAGGGCGTGGTACCGCCGGGCTTGAGCGCGTTCCAGGCCATCCAGGCGAGGTAGGCCGCACCGGCAAAGCGCAGCGCGTCGTAGGCGTAAGGGATGGCGAAGAGGAGGGCGGTGATGCCGAAGGCGGCCAGCAGCATGTAGGTGATGAAGCCCAGCGCCACGCCGCCCAGCGAGACCAGGCCCGCCATGCGGCCCTGACAGATCGAGCGCGAGACCAGATAGGCCATGTTCGGCCCCGGCGTCATGACCATGCTCAGCGCCACGAGCGCGAAGGCCAGCAGCGTCGTCGCGGAAATCATCGAATTCTCCGATCCTGCGTCGTGCATAGAGATCTAGCCTGTGATCGAAGGGCGGAGTCCTGCGTTTCAGCGATGCCGTCATGGGTGCGTTGCAGAGCTAGGCAATCGGCGCAAGTCGCTGCAATATGCGCGCCCCGTGCCCCTGAGGACCCCGCATGAACGACGCTGCGCCCAAGCAATATGATTTCGCCGAGACCGAGCGGAAATGGCAGGCGGCCTGGCTAGCTGCCGAGATCTATCGCTGGGATCCGGCCGCCTTGCGCGCGGAGAATTACGTCATCGACACGCCGCCGCCGACCGTGTCGGGCTTGCTCCATATGGGGCACGTCTATTCCTACACGCAGACGGATGTGATCGCGCGGTTCCAGCGCATGCTGGGTCGGAACGTGTTCTATCCGATGGGCTTCGACGATAACGGGCTGCCGACCGAGCGGCTGGTCGAGAAGCAGCGCAACCAAAAGTCGCGAAAGACTCCGGAAACAAGTGATTTTACTTCGATTAAGCAGCGAGTGGAACACGTCGCAGCTCAAGGTAAGACTGCCGAACTAGCGGCGGCCGAAGGGGGCAGCGTCGCCGGCTCGCTGTGCGTCAGCCGGCCTGGAAGAGTCGCTCTGGCTCTGTCCGATCGAGGACCGCCGCGGACTGGATTCCCTTCGTGCGGGCATGATTCAGGGCTTTCCATTGGGGAGCTATCTCAAGCTAGTCGAATTACACCGGCCGGCTCTTTCGGCAGGGGAAGGCTTCGATCTCGGCGGAGTTGGCCGGGATCTTCGAGCGGCTAGGTGTTAGGCCGAGACCTGGCGTGACGGGATCAACAACCTCCGCGGCGAACGTTTGCTGGGACGTATCTTTGCGACGAGCCGCATCAAGCTGCGCGAAATCGCCAAGCACTTTGGTATGCGACATCTGGTCAACCTGACGTGGTTGTCCGTTGCGTTGAAACAATCCTCGATCTCGAATCGGGGACAATGCGCGGTCGCTCGATCGCCCTGTCTGCATAGCGTGTCTACGCTCCCTCTGTCCGACGCCGACGGATGCGTGTCTACGCTCCTCTTCCGACGCCGACGGATGCGTGTCTACGCTCCCTTCTACGCTCCCTTCTTCGGGGGCAACACCCTGGATCGGCTCGCTCCTGGGAACAAGGACGCGGCCGCTGAGTTCCATCGCTAGTCGGTTTATGGGAGAGATCGAAGACGATCCCGAATACTGGCATTCGGATCTCCCTGAGCATCGTGACGAGCGACGCGGTCCAGTCAAAGTGACAGCGATTTGGTTTAGAATCATTGGACGTTCCAGATCCGAACGGTGGGGGGGGCCGGGTCGACGGGATTCGGATGCCGCGGACACTCCAGATGGTCAGACCTATCCAGTTGGCTGCAACACGCTCACCGAACCTGACCGCCTTGAAGGCACGCTCGAATGAAGCACATTAACAGTGCGCGTTTCCGATCATGCTCGCGGTCAAACCGCAAGCTTACATTGACTCCACGTCGAATTACCCGCAAAGTTCGTAATGAAATCCGTCCCCGAGACGAGCCTCGAAGACCCTGCCGGATTTTCGCAATGCACCGATTGTTCAGCCGACACGGTGTAACTATCTAAAAAATAAAATGTTATGCCAAATTGGCCCGATTTCGACGCATTGTATTGATTACTCAGCCGACATGCTCTAGCCCGGAAATTTCATACAAAGTGTTAATAATATACGTTCTCGCCATGGCCTTATTTTTGTAGGATATGGGTTAGCAACGACCCAGATCCTCCAAAAGCAAGGCCACCGCTATGACAGACTGTAATCCCAATTCCCTTCTTTTCCAGCCTCGGGTCCAAGACAGTCGTCGCCGATTTCCAGGGCGGCCGGCTTCACCACCGATGCCGGGGCCCCTGCTGCGTGAAGTCGGTGAGCGGCTCGGCCTCTTCGACGCCCTCGACCAGTCATCCCCGACCCGCGCAACCCCTCTTCATCGTCCACGACCAGGGGTCGATGCTCGCCCAGCGGATCTTCGCCATCGCCCTGGGCTACGAAGACCTCAACGACCATCAGACCCTCCGCAACGACCCCGCCCTGCAACTGGCCGCCGGGCGAGGTTCCCGACGAGGGCCGCCACTCGCCTCGCCCCCGACGCTCTGCCGCCTGGAGAACCGCGTCGACGCAAGGCCCTGCTCCGGATGGCCGAGGTGTCGTCGACGTTCCTGCCGCCCATGCTGAGCCGCCGGAGGATCTGATCCTCGACTTCGACGCCACCGACGACCGTCCACGGCCACCAGGAGAACCGATTCTTCCACGGCTACTACGACCAATACTGCTTCCTGCCGCTCTACGTCTTCTCCGGCGATCACCTGCTGAGGGCCTACCTGCGGCCCAGCAAGATCGACGGAGCCAAACACAGCCGGGCGATGCTGAAGCGGCTGGTGCGGCGGCTTGCGCCAGGCATGGCCGCAGGTGAAGATCATGGTCCGGGCCGACAGCGGCTTCTGCCGCTGGCGGTTGCTCCGCTGGTGCGATTCGCATGGGATCGGATATATCCTGGGCCTGGCAAGAACTCGATCTTGGTGCGCCTGCCGCCGAGGGACCGGTCGGACCGAGCGGCAGTTCCGAAAGACAGGTCAGCCTCAGCGGATCTTCGGCTCGTTCCGTACGCCGCGTAGAGCTGGGATCGGCTCCGGCGGGTGATCGTCAAGGC
>CAVXLN010000021.1:0-236525 GCA_963762435.1 uncultured Alphaproteobacteria bacterium
TGCGTCAGCAGTGCGTCGGGACCGGCGACCAGTTCGCCATGCAGCGTATGGACCCGATTATAGAGCGGCTGTCTGCCGCGCAGATTGATCAATCGGCCGCCCGCCTCGGTGACAATCAGATCACAGGCCGCGAGGTCCCAGTCCTGCGCATTGGCTGAAATAAGAGCGACATCCAGCGCGCCCGCAGCGACCTTTGAGATGCGCACCGCCAGCGAAGGAATTCGCGGCAGGAGTTCAAAATTAAGACCGGTATTTCGCAATCGCTGCGCGAAGCCCAACGGCCCCGCGACACGCGTTGCAGCATCGAATTGCGAATGGTGCGAGACGCTGATCGCCTGCCCGTTAAGGCGCGCGCCCGGATCCTTCACGGCGACATAGGTTTCATCGAGAGCCGGCGCATGGACGACGCCGATGATCGGCCGTTGCCGATGAACGAGGGCGACCGAAACGGCCCAAACCGGATTGCCGGCGGCAAAACTCCGCGTTCCATCGATCGGATCGACGACCAGAACAAAATCGTGCTCCATCCGCCCCGGCGGATCGGCTGATTCTTCGGAAAGCCAGCCCGCTTCGGGCATGAGCTGATGCAGCCGCTCCTCAAGGAAGAGATTTGCGGCGAGATCGGCTTCGGTGACCGGCGAGCCGTCCGCTTTCTTGCGTATACCAGCGACAGTCTTCTCGCCCGGCCGAAAATAAGTGCGCGCAATTTCGCCGGCGCCCCGCGTCGCCTCGACGAGCGCACTGACCAGCGAATGATCGTGCGACAGACTCTCCATATCCAAGGCTTGCGACCGGGGCATATCCGCCGCCTCACGCTTGTCGCTGCTGACTTGTCTGCTCAATGTCGGCATGTTCATGCCCAACCCCTATCCGGGTTGAACGCGCGCCGGGCGCCAAACGCAGCCACGCATCCGAATTAATTTTTGCGATGCCGCATCTTTGCGTGAAAGGCAGCAAAATTCAGGCCGATCACGCGCGAAGGGAAGCACCCCGTCATCCTAAGAATATGCGCCGGAGGTGAGATTTTCATTAAAATTGCTGCTTTTCTGCCAATAGCCGGACAAGCATAAAATCATAAAATGCCATTTATATCAGAGATTTACTCTCTATTTCAGGAAGCTTCCGGCAAACTTTTTCCAAGGCCGCAGCGACAGCGGCAATTTGGAGAAGATGCGATGCCGAAACTCGACCGCAATCCCGAAGCCTGTGCCTATCACGAGCCGGACCAGCGCGCCGATGGCGGAACGCGGACCATTCGCCTGAGTTCGCGCGGCATTCGCATTGATCGCGCACTCGGCGGTGTCAAAATGCGCCTTGCCGTGCCGATCGAAGCCTATCGTGGCGTCGTCCTCGCGCGCGAAGACAAGCTTCAGCGCCGGTTTTACCGGCTGACCCTTGATCATGCCGACGCCGATCTCTCAATCACGCTATCTCGCGCAACCGATATTGCAGCATTGATCGAGCCGTGGAGTGGCTGGGCGCGGTTTTTCGCCAAACCGGCCTTGCTCGACGCCAAGATCGGTACCGATCCCGAGGTGCGCCTGCGCCGGCCGATGCGCCGCCGTTCGCGCGTGCGTGGCCGCGCCACGCGCCAGACCGCGCTTAAGGTCTTTTCGTCGGAAGTTGAGCTGTTTTCGCGCGAATAGAGATCAGATCTGCTGATAGCTGCGGTGCATATAGAGCAACGCCTCGGTCTTCGGCGCGACTTCGATCGCTTCGACCCGGCCGATCAGGATCAGGTGCGTCGACATTTCCTTGGCCTCGATCAGGCGGCAGTCGAAAGCCGCGAGCGCCGTCGTGAGCACCGGCGCGCCGGTGACGAGCTTGCCCCAGGTGGCCGCGGCGAAACGTTCTTCAAGCGCATGTTCGGTGCGCCCAGCGAAAATGTCGGACAATTCCTGATGCGCGCTCGCCAGCGTGTTGATGCAGAAAACCCCGTTATGGATGAGGAGCGGCGCCGCACGCGACGTTTTGTTGAGACAAAACAGCATCGTCGGCGGTTCGGCCGTGACTGAGGTCACGGCATTGGCGGTGATTCCTGCCGAGCCTGCATGGCCTCCCGTCGTCACGATATGAACGGCCGAGCCCACGCGGCTCATAGCCTCGCGGAAGCGCTCGGGGGCGACCAAAAGGCTATCGCTCGTCACTGCATCCATAAAAACGCGTTCCCTGTGCACCAAAAGCCTCCCCCCGAACCCGCAGACAGGGGCGCCCGCGTGAAATAGATAGTAGGATCAGATCGACAAACAAAGCCTTGGTGGACGGCGGCGATGCGGCCCCATTTTCTTCTTTTGGCGCTCTTTTCAGCGCTCTTGATGCTCGCCAGCCCGGTACGGGCCGAGATCAAGATCGCGCGTCGCGGCGCCTTTGAGCGGTCCGGATGCGGTCTTCGGCACGGAGCTGCTGAACGGCGCCGAGCAGGCGGCCGCGGACATCAACGCCAGAGGCGGCGTCCTGGGCCAGAACTTCGTCATCGTTCCGTTCGACGATCGCGGCGATCTCAAACAGGGAATAGCTGTCGCCAATCGCCTCGTGGACGAGAAGATTTCGTTCGTCATCGGGCATTTTTATTCGAGCATCACGCTCGCGGCGTCGGAGATCTACGCCAACCATTCTATTCTCGAAATTACGCCTTCGGCGACCAATCCGCAGATCACCGAACGCGGTCTTGATCTGATCTTCCGAACCAGCGGCCGTGACGATCAACAAAGCGCGGTCGCCGCGAAATATCTCGGCGCGCAGAATGGCAAGAAGATCGCGATCCTGTTCGACAATACGGCCTACGGTAAAGGCCTCGCGGACGATGTCCGCCAGCGGCTTGCCAAAGCCGGCATTCAAGATGCGCTTTATGCAGGTATCGACAAAGGCACCAAGGATTACGGGCAGCTTGTCGGACGGATCAAGGCCGCGGCCGCCGATTTCGTTTATTGGGGCGGCGCCGATGCGGACGCAGGTTTGCTCCTGAAAGAGATGCGCGCAGAGGGCGTCACGGCGCCGCTTTTGGGCAGCGATTCCCTGGCGTCAGACGAATTCGCGAGAGCCGGAGGTGCCGCCGTCGAGGGCGCGCTGATGACTTTCCCCGCCGATCCGCGCCGTCGTCCGCAGGCCGCGGGCGTGATGAAGGAATTCCGCGCGCGCGACATCGATCCGGAGGTCTTTACGCTCAACGCCTATGCCGCCGTCGAAGTGTTGGCGCAGGCGGCGAAAGCCGCTGGCACGTTCGACACTGCCGCAATCGCCAAGGTGATCCATTCCGGGCGAATGTTTGCGACCGTTCTCGGCACGCTCACCTATGACGCGAAGGGGGACATCACCACGCCCGGCTATGCTGTCTATGTTTGGCGGCGCGGCTATGAAGACCAGCTCGAATATGGCGAACTGCCAACCCAATAATTCAGCCGATTTTGGCGAGGCCGGGGAAAGTCTGAATCAGCCAGAAGGAGAGGTTCTGCATCGTGCCGGTGAGGAAGGCGATGCCGGTTGCAATGAGCAGCACGCCAACAACGCGCTCGACGGCGCCGAAATGTGCCTTGAACCTTTTCAAAAAGCCGAGGAACGGCCCGAGAGCCGCCGCGGCGAGCAAAAACGGGATGCCAAGTCCGAGCGAATAGATCGCCAATAATCCGGCGCCGCGCACCGCCGTTGCCTCAGAGGCGGCAATCGCCAGAATCGCGGCGAGAATCGGCCCGATGCACGGCGTCCAGCCGAAAGCGAACGCAAGCCCCATGATATAAGCGCCCCAGAGGCCGAGCGGCTTTTGGACCTCAAGGCGTTTCTCCCGATACAGTAGGTTGAGACGGAAAACGCCGAGGAAATGCAGCCCCATCGCGATGATCGCGAAGCCAGCGAGCAGCGACAGAGTCGCAATATGAGCGCGCAGCACCTGGCCAAAAAAGGAGGCAGTCGCGCCAAGTGCGACGAAGACGGTCGAGAAACCGGCCACGAACAGGACCGCCGCAAGGAAAATGTCGCGCCGGGCGCGGCCAACTTTCTCGGTCGCCACGTCCTCGATGGTCGTACCCGCGATGAAAGTCAGATAGGGAGGGACAAGCGGCAAAACGCAGGGGCTGAGAAAGGACAGGAGTCCGGCCGCTGCGGCTGCGGAAAGCGTGACGTCATTTGCCATCGGGCGTTCCTAACGCCAAAGTCGCGCGTAAGAAAGCCGTCTTTATCGCCCGGTGTAAGGCTATAATGGGGATGCCTTTGGCGCCGGCCCTGCCCGCAACACATTCACAAGAAAAATTGATTACACAGCGACCCGAATGACCATGCCGCGCCCTCATCCTCCCTGCGCCGGTTGCTTCACCGAAGCCCCCGTCGCACCAGTCCTTGAGCCCCCGGCATGAGGGTTCTTGCGGCATTTTTCTTCAATGTGCTTTGCAATTTCGCAATCGGCCTTCTGGTCGCGAAATTCCTCGGGCCGGCCGAATATGGCCGTTTCGCATTGGCTTTTGCCGTCGCGGTGGCCGTACAGACCGGCTTTTTCGATTGCCTGCGGCTCGGCGCCACCCGGTTTTATTCCGAGCGCGTGCGCACCGAAGACCCGACATTGCGAGCGACGCTCGACATCACTTTCGCCATCATCGCATTGTCGATGGGCACGGCGGCCAGCATTCTTTTTCTCTCGGGCGCTCATTTCACATTATCAAACGGCCTTATCGCGTTGGCCCTCGTCGCCGCCGTCGCCAATGGCATTTTCGACTACAATACGGCTCTCGTCCGCGCCCGCTTTCACGACCGGCTCTACACACGGCTGATCCTGGTCAAAAATACTCTGGCCCTGTTGCTGACCGGCGGCGGCGCCTTCATTTTTCACTCAGCCACGATGGCGCTGGCCGGGAGCATCCTCAGCATGTCCGGCGCCGTCATCACCGCCCGCGCGGCGTTGCGCGATCACGGCGCGACACGCCGGCACGCAAGTCTTGAGACCGCCAAATCGATCCTTAGCTACTCAATGCCGATCGTTTGCGCCAACGTGCTCTATCTTTCCATCCCGCTGGCCAATCGGTCGATCATCGCGGCTCTCTACGGCTTTTCCGAAACCGGGCAATTTTCGCTCGCCTACGACCTCGGCAGCAAGGCCATTCAGGCGATCGGCTCGACGCTCGATGTCGTCCTGTTTCAGATTGCCGTCGCCCTGCACGAGCAGCACGGCGCGAGCAAAGCCAAGGGCCAGGTCGCGCGCAACATGGCGATTGTCATCGCTGTCGTCCTGCCAGCTTGCACCGGCATCTGGCTGACGTTGCCCTCTGTCGAGAATGTCGTCGTCCCCGTCGCCTTTCGCGGACCGTTTGGCCAATTGCTGACGCTGATGATGGCCGGCCTTTTCAGTTCGGCCATCGTGCAGTTTGGCATCAACCCGATCTTCCAGATTGCCAAACGCACCGCGCCATTGATCGTGGCGGCGGTGATCGCCTGCCTTGTCGATGCTTTGCTGATCATCGTCCTGCCGAAGAACCCGAATGCCTCGAGCCTCGCCATCGCCCAGACCGGCGCTTATATCGCCGGTCTTATCGCATTGATCGTCATGGCGACCTTTTCCAAGCCGCAATGGCCGCGCCCGCGCGACCTTGCCCTCGCTGCGCTTGCGACGGCCGCGATGGCCGCCGCGCTTCTGCCGCTGCGCGAGCACAATCCCGGATTGTTGACGCTCGTCGAACAGGTCACCGCCGGGCTCGTGATCTACTGCTTCTTCGTCTATGTGTTCGACATCGCCAATCTGCGCGAGATCGCCATCGCCCGGTTGAGGCCGATCCTCGCGCGGCTGCAAGCGTCCTCCTGACGCTATCTCACCGCCGACCGCGACGCGCCGGGCCGCGGCGAAGCGTTTTCCTGACGATCGCTTTCTTCGCCGAACGCTTTGCCGTTTTGCGCGCTAGCTTTTTGACCGCGCCTTTGCGAGCCGCCTTCTTCACCGCCTTCTTGGATGCATGTTTCTTCGCTGCCGCTTTTTTGGCCGCCTTTTTAGGGACCGCGTGCTTCTTGGCAGCCTGTTTGCGCACCGGCTTTTTGACCGCCTTCTTCACACCGGCCTTTTTCGCCGGGGCCTTTTTCACGACGCGCTTTTTCGCGGCAGCTTTGCGCGCTGTTTTTTTCGCGGCAGATTTCTTTCGCGCCGATTTCTTCGCCGCCGATTTCTTGGGCGTGGATTTTTTGGCCGCCGATTTGCGCGCGGGTTGCGCAACTGGCGCCGGAGCTGCCGGCTCTTCGGCCTTCGGTTTCGGCACCGCGCGGGGTCGCGGCTTCGGCGCTTCGACCGCTACGGGTTCTTCATGAATTTCGGGCGCCGGCTCAGCGACCGGCGCGGGCTTCGGCTTTGGCGCACGGGGCTTGCGCGGCCGTTTCGGCGGCGCTTCGCTCGCCAGCGCCTCAACTTCAGGCTTTATGCCCGCGTCGAGCAAAAATTCGAGGACGGCATCGTTAAACGCCTCGGCGGCCTCAACCGGGCGACAGATGCGCCGCCTCCAGCGTCACGGTCTTTGCCGCCGGAATGGCGCTCGCAACCAAAGCGCCGACGCCCGGCGGCGTCACCGGATCATGCTTGCCGACAACGACCAGAACCGGATGGCGGATATGGGCAAGCTCGGGACGAAAATCGGCGTCACGCACAGCCACGGCGCCGCCCGCATAGCCCTCGGAACTCATCGCGGCCAATGCTTGCTCAAAACGCTCGACGACTTCGGGATGCTGCTCGCGATATTGCCGGGTGAACCAATTCTCGACGAGGCCAGGCGCCAACGCTTCGACGCCATTTGCCGCCACCACGCGGATACGCTCGTTCCAGATATCCGCGCTGCCGATCTGCGCGGCGACATTGGCAAGAACAGCACGATCGATCCGCTCCGGCGCATTGCGCAGCAGCCACAGGCCTATAAGCCCACCCGCCGAGAGGCCGACGAAATGCGCCTTATCGATCTTCAAGGCATCAAGAACCGCAAGGGCATCCTTGCCGAGCTGGTCGATCGAATAGGGCCCCTCGCTGACGCGGCTGCCGCCATGGCCGCGCGCATCGAAGCGGACAAGCCGGAAGTGCGGCGTCAGGGCCGCGACCTGCCGATCGAAAACATGAAGATTGGTGCCCAGCGAATGCACCAGCAAGATCGCCGGGGCGTCCGCTTCGCCCTCGACAATGATATTGAAGGCATCGCCGTCGATGATGGTCTCTGTCATTGCCGCGCTCTCCCGCTCGCGCCGTATCAGGCCCGATGATCAACGGCGCGACCGTAAAGTAGCTTGCTCGTTAAACGCCGCAAGAGACAGCGACGCAGATAATCACTGCATCGGTGCGAAAGTTGTCCGCGTCTTCATCCGGCGGCGAGCGCATAGCCGTCGCGCTCCGTCGGTGACGTTCATGATGAAATACACTAATTATATCAATTAGTTAGATGGACAAAAACTGATCTAGCGCTTCGGCACTTTGCTGAGATCGTCCAGCCAGATTTTCGCGTTGCCATCGGACGGCGCGCGCCAGTCGCTGCGCGGCGACAGCGATCCACCCGCAACGACCTTCGGCCCATTCGGCAATGCAGAGCGCTTGAACTGACTGAAGCCGAAGAAGCGGCGGATGAAAACTTCAAGCCAGCCGCGAATCTGCGCGAGATCGTAGGCGTGGCGGCGATCTTCGGGAAAATCCTGCGGCCATTCGCCTTTGGCGACATCGGCCCATGCGGCCTCGGCCAGGAAGGCGATCTTCGAGGGCCGGAAGCCATAGCGCAGGACATAGAAAAGATTGAAGTCCTGGAGTTCATAGGGGCCGATAATCGCCTCCGTGCTCTGCACGGCACCGCTTGCGCCAGCCGGGACGAGTTCAGGCGAAATTTCCGTCTGCAAAATCGACTCAAGCGTCGCCGAAACGCCGGCGGCAAACTGGCCCGTCGCGATGCACCAGCGGATCAGATATTGGATCAAAGTCTTGGGAACGCCGGCGTTGACGGCGTAATGGGACATCTGGTCGCCGACGCCATAGGTGGCCCAGCCGAGCGCCAATTCCGAAAGGTCACCCGTGCCGAGGACCAGCGCGCCGTGCAGATTGGCGAGACGGAAGAGATAATCCGTCCGCAAACCGGCCTGCACGTTCTCGAACGTGATGTCGTAGACATTCTCGCCGTTGCCGTAGGGATGGCCGATGTTGGTCAGCATCAGCCGCGCGGTCTCGGTGATATCCAGCTCTTTGCTGGTGACGCCGAGGGCCTTCATCAGGCGCGAAGGCATTGGCCTTCGTTGCCTCGCTCGTGGCGAAACCGGGCATCGTATAGGCAAGGATGTTGCTGCGCGGCTTGCCGAGGCGATCCATCGCTTTGGCCGCGACGATCAGCGCATGCGTCGAATCGAGACCGCCAGAGACGCCGATGACAAGCTTCTCGATCTTCGTTGCCGTGAGTCGCTGTTCGAGCGCGCTCACCTGAATGTTATAGGCCTCGTAGCAATCCTGCGCCAAACGCGCCGGATCGGCCGGGACGAACGGAAAACGCGCGACATCGCGCTCCAATCCAACATCGCCCGCGGGCGGCGAAAGACGAAAATCGATCTGCCGGAAATCTACCGGCGCGACGCCGGCATAGCGGCGGTTATCGTCGAACGTGCCCTGCCGCAGACGCTCCTGCGCGATGAGATCGAGATCGATGTCGGCGAGCACGAATTGCGCGTGATCGGAGAAGCGCGCCGATTCGGCGAGGATCGTGCCGTTCTCGGCAATAGTCGTCTCGCCATCCCAGGCGAGATCGGTCGTCGATTCGCCCTTCCCGGCCGCGGAATAGAGATAGGCCGCGAGGCAGCGCAGCGATTGCGACTTGATGAGCAATTGCCGTGTTTCGCTCTTGCCGATCGTGATGTTGCTTGCCGAAAGATTGGCGAGAACCGTCGCGCCCGCCAGAGCGGCAAGTGACGATTGCGGCACCGGCACCCATAGGTCCTCGCAAATTTCGGCATGGACAACGAGACCAGGCACATCCTCTGCGACAAACAAAAGGTCCGGGCCGAACGGTGCGCGACGATCGCCGATCACGATCTCGCCACTTGTGCCGTTGCCCGATGCAAAATGCCGGCGCTCGTAGAACTCGCGATAATTCGGCAGGTGAACTTTCGGCACGACACCGAGCAATTGACCGCGATGAATCGCAAGCGCGCAATTATAAAGCCGCCCTTCGTAGCGCAACGGCGCGCCGACAAGTATCAACGGCAGAAGATCGGCCGATGCCGTCACGAGGCGTTCGACCGCGGCGGCAATCGCCGCGTGCAATGTATCCTGCAGAAGCAAGTCGTCGATCGCATAGCCCGACAAGGCCAACTCCAGGGAAAACGGCAAGCGCGGCCGCCTTCGCATCGACCTCCGCCAGCAAAGCGAGAATTGCCTCCGCATTGGCACTGGGGTCGGCCAGACGGCATGTCGTCGTGCAGGCTGCGACGCGTGCAAACCCCTGATTATAGATCGAGCGGAAATCCATCTTTATCATTCGTCTCATGCGAGGCCGGCGCAAGGCGACAAATTAGGCAATAGATAAATCATTCTCACGCTCGAACCATTCCCATTTAAATGCGTTACTTCGAGTTCGCGTAAACGCAGTTAATTGTGACAGTGTTTTCGCGCACAGCCGCTTTGAACAATTCATCTAGCGTTCACGCGGCAAGTCGCAGATTTAAGATTATGCGGTTGTCTTCGCAGTGCAAACCCACCTACGAAATCAACCGCGCTTTGATGCAATGGAATGGCCTGCAGGCGGCTTGCACCCTCAAGCCTGCAAACATTCTACGCTAAAGGAGACCGAAGTGCGTTTACTTCTTTCTAGCCTTACAGCAGCAGCGTTAGCCGGGAGCGCGATGGTTCCCGTCGCGCAGGCTGCGCCCTTCGCCGGTCAGTCGGCGGTTGAACAATCGGCCGATGGCCTCGCAGCCATCGAGAAAACCCAATACGCCTGGGGTGGCCAGAATTATTGCTGGTATCCCGGCGGCTGGCATGGCCCTGGCTGGTATTGGTGCGGCTATGCGTGGCGTCGCGGCTTCGGCTGGGGCGGCGGTTATGGCTGGCACGGCTGGCACGGCGGTGGCGGCTGGGGCGGCGGCGGCTGGCATGGCGGTGGCTGGCACGGCGGCGGTTGGCACGGCGGTGGTGGCGGCTGGCACGGCGGTGGCGGCGGCTGGCACGGCGGTGGCGGTGGCTGGCACGGCGGTGGCCGTGGTGGCGGCTTCCACGGCGGCGGCTTCCATGGCGGCGGTGGTTTCCACGGTGGTGGCCACGGCGGACATCGCTAAGCCTTACCGACATTTCCAAAGTAGCGATCGGCGGCGTTCAGCCGCCGATTTCTTTTCCGCCCTCCAAACCTGAGCATCAAAAATTCGTTAACCATTTGCGCGTGGAATTAACCATTATGGCGGAGCGATGACAGCCGATTCGCCAAATGAGGCCTCCAGAGGGGGATCGCGAGATGGCGAATGGGAGCTTGAGCGGACAGCCGCCGGTTTCAGACGATTTTATCAGGCAATTGGCTGGCTATGGTCTAACGACCGCGGAGATCCTTTATCGCATGCCGGATCATCCGCTCGTCCTGCAAAGCTTTCTCTGGCAGGACTACGATCTTGCGCCGGAATTTCCGATTTTGATGAAGTTTCTGACGTTCTGGCAGGAGAAGCTCGATGGGCCGCTCCATAGCGTCCGCGTCGGCCATTCAGCTTTGATCAGGCCGGCCGAGATTTGCGCCTTCGGGACCGAATTCCGCCTGCACTGAGCTTAAGCCACCGAGCGCGCCGAGACCGGCAAGGGCACCGGCGCATTTTGCTCCTCAAGGCGACGGTCGATATCCTCGACCGACATTGGCCGCGCAAACAAGAAGCCTTGCAATTCGTCGCAGTTGATCGACCGCAGGAACCGCGCCTGTTCTTCGGTTTCTATCCCCTCTGCGGTCACGCGCAGACCCAGCGAGCGCCCGAGATCGACGATGGAGCGGACAATGATGGCGCTTTCGCCCGACTCTTCCATCAACTCAAGGAACGAGCGATCGATCTTGATTTTATCGAAAGCAAACCGGCGCAGATAAATCAGGCTTGAATAACCAGTGCCGAAATCATCGAGCACCATGTGAACACCCAGCGCGCGCAGATCAATCATCGAATGTTCGGCGAGATCCGCATCCGCGATGATGACGCCCTCGGTCAACTCAAGCTCAACGCGCTGTGCGTCAATTCCGCAATCGGTCAGAACGCGATTGACCGAAGCGACGAAATCCTTTTGCCGAAATTGAATCGGCGACACGTTGATGGCAACCTTGATGCCAGGCCAGCGCATGGCATCCGCGCATGCGCGGCGCAGCGCCCATTCGCCAAGTTGGACGATGAGGCCGCGCTCTTCAGCGAGCGGGATGAAACTATCCGCCGACAGCAGCCCGTAGGTTTTATGCCGCCAGCGCGCCAACGCTTCGACGCAAATGATTTTGTTGTCGGTTGACGAGATAATCGGTTGATAGAGAAGTTCGAGCTCGTTGTTCTCGATCGCGGTGCGCAATTCATCTTCCGCGCTCTGCCGCATGCGCAACTCTTCGCCCATCTTCGCCTCGAAAAAGGCGAAGCGGTTGCGCCCAGCCTGTTTTGAGCGATACAGCGCGAGATCGGCAAGCCGCATGAGCTCCTGACAATCCGTCGCGTTTTGCGGACAGAGCGCGATGCCTATGGAGATGCCGATGAAAATCTGTTGGCCGCCGATATCGAACGGCGCGCTCATGGCGTCAAGAATGCGCTGTGCGAGACGGGCGCAATCGCGCGGCTCGTTTACATCGGCCTGCATGAGGGCGAACTCATCGCCGCCAAGCCGGGCAAAATGATCGCAGGAGCGCAAGACGTCGGCCAGGCGCCGGGTGACGGCTACGATCAGACGGTCGCCGACATCATGGCCAAAGGTGTCGTTGGCTTGCTTGAAATGATCGAGGTCGAGGTAGAACAGCGCAAACTGGTGACGCCCGCGCTTGCACCGGGCGATTTCCGCATCGACGAGCGCATTGAAAAGAAAGCGATTGGGCAGACCCGACAGAGCATCGCGGCCGGCTACCTGCCGCGCTGCGGCTTCGCTGCTGCGCAGCCCGTCAAGAACGTAATAGGCCAACCAGGCCATGACCAGCCGAACCGCGATAACCGCCGCCAGCAGCCAGATATTCGAAACCAAGGCCGTCCATGCAAAGGCCCATGACAAGGCGGCGTGGCTGGCAAAGTAAGCCCAGCCCAGTCGAATGCCGAGGACCAAAATGAGCGCCATCGACAGAATGTTGCAGGCGATCCAAAGTTGAAGCGCCGGCCAATTGCGTGCCCGGGCGCGCGGCGACTGGGACGGCACCAAGGATCTCATCCTCAAGGGGCGCGACTGGATCGTCGACGAGGTCAAGGCGTCGGGCCTGCGCGGCCGCGGCGGTGCCGGCTTCCCGACCGGCATGAAATGGTCGTTCATGCCGAAGCAGAGCGACGGGCGGCCGAGCTACCTCGTCGTCAATGCCGACGAGTCCGAGCCTGGCACTTGCAAGGACCGCGACATCATCCGCCACGATCCGCACAAGCTGATCGAAGGCTGCCTCCTCGCCTCGGTCGGGATGGGGGCGCATGCCGCCTACATCTATATCCGCGGCGAGTTCTATAACGAGGCGGTCGTGCTCCAGCGCGCGATCGACGAGGCTTACGAGGCCGGGCTCATCGGCAAGAATGCCTGCGGCTCCGGTTACGATTTCGACCTCTATCTTCATCGCGGCGCCGGCGCCTATATCTGCGGCGAGGAGACGGCGTTGCTCGAAAGCCTCGAAGGCCGCAAGGGCCAGCCGCGCCTGAAGCCGCCCTTCCCGGCGGCGGTCGGGCTTTATGGCTGCCCCAGCACCGTCAACAATGTCGAAAGCATCGCGGTCGCCCCCACCATCCTGCGCCGTAGCGGCGCCTGGTTCGCCGCGATCGGCCGGCCGAAGAATACCGGCCCCAAGGTGTTCTGCATCTCCGGCCATGTCGAGAAGCCCTGCAATGTCGAGGAGGCGCTCGGCATTCCGTTGAAGGAGCTGATCGAGAAATATGCCGGCGGCGTGCGCGGTGGCTGGGACAATCTGCTCGGCATCATCCCGGGCGGCTCGTCGGTACCGGTGCTGCCAAAGGATATCTGCGACACGGTCCTGATGGATTTCGATTCCCTGCGCGATGTGAAGTCGGGTCTGGGCACAGCCGCCGTCATCGTCATGGACAAGTCGACCGACATCATCAAGGCGATCGCGCGGCTCGCCAAATTCTACAAGCATGAGAGCTGTGGCCAATGCACCCCCTGCCGCGAAGGCACCGGCTGGATGTGGCGGGTGATGGAGCGGATGGTGAAGGGCAATGCCGCGGTCGAGGAGATCGACATGCTGCTCGAGGTCTCCTACGAGATCGAAGGCCACACGATCTGCGCGCTTGGCGATGCCGCGGCTTGGCCGATCCAGGGCCTGATCCGGCATTTCCGCCCGGAAATGGAAGCGCGCATCAAGAATTACCGTGACGCGGCCGCGCGCCGCGCCGCCTGAGGAGAGCCGCTGATGCCGAAGCTGACGATCAACGGCAAGGAGGTCGAGGTTCCGCCCGGCGTGACCGTGCTGCAGGCCTGCCAGGCCGCCGGCGTCGAGGTCGCGCATTTCTGCTATCACGAGCGCCTGGCGATCGCCGGCAATTGCCGCATGTGCCTGGTCGAGCAGGAAAAATCGCCGAAGCCGATCGCCTCCTGCGCGATGCCGGCGGCCGAAGGGATGGTGATCCATACCAATTCCGAGAAGGCCAAGAAGGCCCGCAAGGGCGTCATGGAATTCCTGCTGATCAACCATCCGCTCGATTGCCCGATCTGCGACCAAGGCGGCGAATGCGACTTGCAGGACGAGGCGATGGTGTTCGGCTTCGATCGCGGCCGGTTCCTCGAAAACAAGCGCGCGGTCAAGGACAAGAATTTCGGACCGCTGGTGAAGACCAGCATGAATCGCTGCATCCATTGCACCCGCTGCGTCCGCTTCGCACAGGACATCGCCGGCGTGCCTGAGCTCGGCGCCACCGGCCGCGGCGAGGATATGGAGATTGGCACCTATATCGAGCACGCGCTGACCTCGGAGTTGAGCGCCAACATCATCGATCTCTGCCCGGTCGGCGCCTTGACCTCGAAGCCCTATGCCTTCGTGACGCGCCCCTGGGAGCTGATCAAGACCGAATCGATCAATGCGCTCGACGCCGTCGGCACCAATATCCGTATCGATGCGCGCGGGCCGGAAGTGCTTCGCATCCTGCCGCGCCTCAATGAGGAGGTGAATGAGGAGTGGCTCGACGATAAGGGTCGCTTCGCGCTCGACGGTCTCTTGAAGCGCCGGCTCGACCGGCCCTATGTCCGGCACCATGGCAAGCTGCGCGAGGCGACATGGGCCGAGGCCTTCGCCGCGATCGCGGCCAGAGTAAAGGGCGTTAAGGGCGACAAGATCGCCGCCATCGCGGGCGACCTCTGCGACGCCGAATCCATGCTGGCGCTCAAGGATCTGATGACGGCGCTCGGCAGCCCCCATATCGATTGCCGCCAGGATGGCGCCAAGCTCCCGCCGGGCGCGCGGGCGGGCTATCTCTTCAACACGACGATCGCCGGCATCGAGCAGGCCGATCTCTGCCTCCTCATCGGCAGCAATCCGCGCTGGGAAGCGCCGCTGGTCAATGCGCGGCTCCGCAAGCGCTATCTTGCCGGCAAGTTCGGCGTCGCCAATATCGGGCCGAAGCTGGAGCTGACCATTCCGGTCGCACAGCTCGGCCTCGGGCCTGAGGTGCTGACCGATCTCGCCGAGGGCAACCACAGCTGGATCGATACGCTCAAGGCGGCGAAGAACCCGATGCTGATCGTGGGGCAGGGGGCACTCGCCCGGCCCGACGGGGCCGTCATCCTCGGCCTCGCCCGCCAGTTGGCCGAGAATACCGGGATGGTCCGCGAAGGTTGGAACGGCTTCAACGTGCTGCACCGGGCTGCTGCCCGCGTTGGCGGCATGGATCTGGGCTTCGTGCCGGGCGAGGGCGGGCGCGATGTCGCCGGCATCCTCGAAGGGGCGGCGAGCGGGGCGATCGAGATCGTCTATCTTCTGGGTGCCGACGAGATCGACACGGCGAAGCTCGACAAGGCTTTCGTGATCTATCAAGGCCATCACGGCGATGTCGGTGCCGAAGTGGCCGATGTCATCCTCCCGGGCGCGGCCTATACCGAGAAGGACGGCGTCTACGTCAATACCGAAGGAAGGGTGCAGCTGGCGCGCAAGGCCGTGTTCCCGCTGGGCGATGCGCGCGAGGATTGGAAGATCCTGAGGGCATTGTCGGATCCGCTCGGCCATAAGCTGCCCTACGATTCGCATGCGCAGCTGAGGCGCCGCCTGATCGAGGTCAATCCGCTCTTCGCCCATATCGACGAGATCGTGCCGGCACCCTGGGTCCCCTTCGGGGCGACGGGCAATGCCGGCGACGCCTTCGCCTATCCGATCGAGGATTACTACCGCACGGATTCGATCAGCCGCGCCTCGCCGACCATGGCGGCCTGCGCTGAATCCTACATCGCCAACACCAGCCCGAAGACCGGCACCCATGGCTGATTTCTTCAATACCGAGATCGGGCAGTTCATCTGGATCCTGGGCGGAATCCTGATCCTCGTGGTCATCCTGCTCTTGTGCATGGCCATGCTGACCTATTTCGAGCGCAAGGTGCTGGCGCTTGCCCAGCAGCGCATGGGGCCGAATGTGGTCGGGCCGTTCGGCCTGCTGCAGCCCTTCGCCGACGGGCTGAAGCTGATGGTGAAGGAGACGGTGATCCCGTCCGGCGCCAACCGCTTCCTCTTCGTGCTGGCGCCGATCCTGACCTTCGTGCTGGCGCTGATCGGCTGGGCGGTGATGCCGTTCAATCCCGGCCTGGTCGTGTCCGACATCAATGTCGGCGTGCTCTACCTCTTTGCGATCAGCTCGCTGGGCGTCTACGGCATCGTCATCGCCGGCTGGGCCTCGAACTCGAAATACGCCTTCCTGGGCTCGCTGCGCTCGGCCGCACAGATGGTGTCTTACGAGGTCTCGATCGGCTTCGTCATCGTCACCGTGCTGCTCTGCGCCGGCTCGCTCAACCTCTCGAAGATCGTGCTGGCGCAGCAGCATGTCTGGTTCGTCATCCCGTTGCTGCCGATGGCGGTGGTGTTCTTCATTTCCGGCCTGGCCGAGACGAACCGGTCGCCCTTCGATTTGCCGGAAGGCGAGTCGGAGCTGGTCGGTGGCTTCTTCGTCGAATATTCGTCGATGACCTTCGCGCTGTTCTATCTCGGCGAATATATGAACATGATTCTGACCAGCGCCATGACGAGCGTGTTCTTCCTGGGCGGCTGGCTGGCGCCGTTCGAAGGGGTGCCGGTGATCGGCGCCATCACCACGCTCATCCCCGGGCCGATCTGGTTCATCTTCAAGATCTGCTGCGTGCTGTTCGTGTTCCTGTGGGTGCGCGCGACATTCCCGCGCTTCCGCTACGACCAGCTGATGCGCCTCGGCTGGAAGGTGTTCCTGCCGCTGTCGCTGGGTTATCTCATCCTGGTGGCCGGCGTGCTGGTCACCTTCGATATCGTGCCGAAGTCTTGAGATGAAACGCTTTTCGCCTTGCTTGCCATCACCGCGCCGCAGCCTATGCTGCGGCCGGTTTCAGGATCGGAGATCAGGATGGCGTCGATGACTCGTGGCCTCCGCAGCCTGCTTCTGACCGAGCTGCTCAGCGGCCTCGCCCTCACCTTCCGCTACATGTTCCGCCCGCGCGTGACGGTGAATTACCCGTTCGAGAAGGGGCCCTTGAGCCCGCGCTTCCGCGGCGAGCATGCGCTGCGCCGCTATCCCAATGGCGAGGAACGCTGCATTGCCTGCAAGCTGTGCGAGGCCGTGTGCCCTGCACTCGCCATCACGATCGAGGCCGAACCCCGCGAGGATGGCAGCCGCCGCACCACGCGCTACGACATCGACATGACGAAATGCATCTATTGCGGCCTGTGCCAGGAGGCGTGCCCGGTCGATGCCATCGTCGAAGGGCCGAATTTCGAGTTCGCGACCGAGACGCGCGAGGAGCTGTTCTATAACAAGGACAAGCTCTTGGCGAATGGCGACCGGTGGGAGTTCGAGCTCGCGCAAAACATCGCGGCCGAAGCGCCCTACCGGTGAGGCCCTAAGCCATGATCCTTTCCGCCATCGCCTTCTACGTGTTCGCGATCATCTGCTTCCTGTCGGGCGTGATGGTCGTGACCTCGCGCAACGCCGTCCATTCGGTGCTGTTTCTGATCCTGGCCTTTTTCAACGCGGCCGGCCTCTTCGTGCTCTTGGGGGCGGAGTTCCTGGCGATGATCCTGGTCGTCGTCTATGTCGGCGCCGTGGCAGTGCTGTTCCTCTTCGTCGTCATGATGCTCGACATCAACTTCCGGGAACTGAGGCGCAGTGCCGGCCATTATCTGGCGCTGGGCCTCACGGTCGGCGGCGTGCTCGTGGCCGAGCTCATCTTCGTCGCCTATGGCTGGGTCGTGTCGCCCTCGGTGCTGATCCATTCCATGGCGCAGGGCGGGCCGGCCGAGGTGCCGAACACCCAAGCGCTCGGGCTGCTCATCTACACGAAATATTTCTATGCCTTCCAGCTGTCGGGCCTCGTGCTGCTGGTGGCGATGATCGGCGCCATCGTGCTGACCTTGCGGCATCGCAAGGATGTCCGGCGGCAGCAGATCGCCAACCAGATCGCGCGGGTGCGGGCGAGCTCGATCGAGCTCGTCAAGGTCCCGACCGGCTCCGGCGTCTGAGGAGCGCCCCACCATGTTGGAAATCGGACTTTCCCATTATCTCGTGCTGGCGTCGCTGCTGTTCACGCTCGGCATCTTCGGGATCTTCCTCAACCGCCGGAACGTGATCATCATCCTGATGTCGATCGAGCTCATGCTGCTCTCGGTCAACATCAACTTCGTCGCCTTCTCGAGCTTCCTGCACAATATGACGGGCCAGGTCTTCGCCATGTTCGTGCTGACCGTCGCCGCCGCCGAGGCCGCGATCGGGCTCGCCATCCTCGTCGTCTATTTCCGGAACCGCGGCACCATCGCGGTCGAGGACATCAACCTGATGAAGGGCTGAGGCGTCATGGCCACCGCTATCGTCCTCCTGCCGCTGCTCGCGGCCTTCATCACCGGCCTGTTCGGCCGCCAGCTCGGCGATCGCGCGTCGCAGCTCATAACCTGCGGCGGCGTCGTCATCGCCGCGGTGCTGTCGATCATCACCTTCTACAACGTCGCGATCGAGCATCACACCCAGACGATCGAGCTCTTCCGCTGGATCGATACCGGGCCGCTCTCCGTCGATTGGGCGATCCGGCTCGACACGCTTTCGGCCGTGATGCTGTGCGTGGTCACGATCGTGTCCTCGGTCGTGCATATCTATTCGATCGGCTACATGGAGCATGATCCTTCGATCCCGCGCTTCATGGCCTATCTCAGCTTCTTCACCTTCGCGATGCTGTCGCTGGTGACGGCCGACAATTTCGTCCAGCTCTTCTTCGGCTGGGAAGGTGTCGGCACCGCGTCATATCTGCTGGTGGGTTTCTGGTATGACCGGCCGAGCGCGTGCGCGGCCGCGATCAAGGCCTTCGTGGTCAACCGCATCGGCGATTTCGGCTTCGCGCTCGGCATCTTCGCCGTGTTCAAGCTGTTCGGCACGCTGAATTTCGATCCCGTGTTCCAGGCAGCACCGCAGCTCGCCGGCCACCAGATGCATTTCCTCAGCTGGGATTTCGACGCGCTGACCTGCACCTGCATCCTGCTGTTCGTCGGCGCCATGGGCAAGTCGGCCCAGATCGGCCTTCATACCTGGCTGCCGGACGCGATGGAGGGCCCGACCCCGGTCTCCGCCCTCATCCATGCCGCGACCATGGTGACGGCCGGCGTGTTCATGGTCTGCCGGCTGTCGCCGATGTTCGAGTACACGCAGACCGCCCTGAACGTCGTGGTCGTGGTCGGCGGCACCACCGCCTTCTTTGCCGCCACCATCGGCATGGCGCAGTTCGACATCAAGCGGGTCATCGCCTATTCGACCTGCAGCCAGCTCGGCTATATGTTCTTCGCTGCCGGCGTCTCGGCATATCCGGCCGCCATGTTCCATCTTGGCACGCATGCCTTCTTCAAGGCACTTCTGTTCCTCGGCGCCGGCTGCGTCCTCCACGCCATGTCGGGCGAGCAGGATATGCGCAAGATGGGCGGGCTCTGGAATAAGATCCCCTTCACCTACACGCTGATGTGGATCGGCAGCTGGGCGCTCGCCGGACTGCCGCCGTTTTCCGGCTACTTTTCAAAGGATTTCATTCTTTCCGCCAGCTATGCCGCTGGCACCGGCGTCGGCATGTATGCCTATTGCCTCGGCGTCTTGGGCGCGTTCATGACCGCCTTCTATTCCTGGCGGCTTCTGTTCATGACCTTTCATGGTGAGTCGCGGGCCGATCATCACGTCCTGGAGCATGTCCATGAATCGCCGCGGGTGATGCTGTGGCCGCTGCTGGTCCTGGCGGCGGGCGCCATCGGCGCCGGTTGGGCTTTCCATGGCTGGTTCATTGGTGAGGAGCAGATCGATTTCTGGCATGGCGCCATCAAGGTCCTGCCGATCCATCCGGCCATGGCCGGCGCGGAATCGGTGCCCACGATCATCGAATGGCTGCCGACGGTCGTCACCGCCGCCGGTGTCGCGCTCGCCTACGTCTTCTATATCGCCGTTCCGAGCCTGCCGGGCCAGTTCACGACCGCGCTGCGCGGGCTCTACCTCTTCGTCTACAACAAATGGTACTTCGACGAGCTCTATGACGCGCTCTTCGTCCGCCCGGCCTTCCTGATCGGCTGGGGCCTGTGGAAGGGCGGGGACGGGGCGATGATCGACGGGCTCGGGCCGGACGGCGTCGCGGCTGTCACGCGCGGCATCGCCCGCCGGGCGAGCCGGCTTCAGACCGGCTATGTCTATCACTACGCGTTCGTCATGCTGATCGGCGTGCTGGCGATGGTGTCCTTCTATCTCTACACGACCTTCCGGCATTGAGGCCTTGAGATGACCAATCTGCCGCTGCTGTCGCTGGTGACATTCCTGCCGCTCGTCGGCGCGCTCTTCATCATGATGCTGCGCGGCGAGGAGAAGGCGGTCGAGGATAATGCGCGCTGGATCGCCCTCTGGACCTCGCTCATCGTCTTCCTCTTGTCGATCCTGCTCTGGACCGGTTTCAATTCCGGCACCGCCGATTTCCAGTTCGTCGAGCAGCGTGAGTGGCTGCCCTCGCTCCATATCGGCTACCATATGGGCATCGACGGCATCTCGCTGTTCTTCGTGCTGCTCTCGACCCTCCTGACGCCGATCTGCGTGCTCGCCTCCTGGGAATCGGTGCATTCCCGGGTCAAGGAATACATGATCGCCTTCCTCATCCTCGAGACGATGATGGTCGGCATGTTCTGCGCGCTAGACCTCATCCTCTTCTATGTGTTCTTCGAGGGTGTGCTGATCCCGATGTATTTCATCATCGGCATCTGGGGCGGGCCGCGGCGGGTCTATGCCGCGTTCAAATTCTTCCTTTACACCTTCTTGGGCTCGGTGCTGATGCTGCTCGCCATCCTGGCGGTCTATTGGCAGCTCGGCACGACCGACGTGGTCGCAGCATTCGCGGCCCCGCCGGTGGCAAAAGGCCTGCAGACCTGGCTCTGGCTCGCTTTCTTCGCCTCCTTCGCGGTCAAGGTGCCGATGTGGCCGGTCCATACCTGGCTGCCCGACGCGCATGTCGAGGCGCCGACGGCCGGCTCGGTCATCCTGGCCGGCGTGCTCCTGAAGATGGGCGGCTACGGCTTCCTGCGCTTCTCGGTGCCGCTCTTCCCGGATGCGTCGGCCCAGCTCTCACCGCTCATCTATGCGCTTTCCTGCGTTGCGGTGATCTACACCTCGCTGGTGGCGCTGGCGCAGCAGGATATGAAGAAGCTGATCGCCTATTCTTCGGTCGCCCATATGGGCTTCGTCACCATCGGCATCTTCACGGTGACGCAGGAAGGGCTGCAGGGCGCCATGTTCCAGATGCTGAGCCACGGCATCGTCTCGGCCGCCCTCTTCCTCTGCGTCGGCGTCGTCTATGACCGGCTCCATACGCGCGAGATCGCGCGCTATGGCGGGCTTGCCACCAACATGCCGAACTATTCGCTGGTCTTCATGGTGTTCATGCTGGCCTCGGTCGGGCTGCCCGGCACCTCGGGCTTCATCGGCGAGTTCCTGGTGCTGGTCGGCGCCTTCGAAACCAATACCTGGGTGGCCTTCCTGGCCGCGACCGGCCTCATCCTCGGCGCCTGCTACATGCTCTACCTCTATCGCCGCATCATCTTCGGCACGATCACGCGCGAGGATGTGCGCGGCATGCTCGATATGAGCTGGCGCGAGAAGCTGATCTTCGCCCCCCTTATCGTGCTCGTCTTCTGGATGGGGATATATCCCGCCTCCTTCCTCGACCCGATGAAGCCGGCCGTGAGCGCGGTCATTGCGCGCGGCCAGCTCGCCGCCAAGAGCGGCCCGAAGCTGGTCCAGGAAACACCTCATCAGACCGCAGCGGTGCAGCCATGATCCCGCTTCCCGATTTCATGCCGGCAGCGCCGGAAATCTTCCTGGCATGCGCCGCGATGGTGCTGCTGATCGTCGGCGTCTCGTTTAGCCGCCCCGGCATCGGCCAGACCGTGTCCTGGCTCGCCGTGCTGGTTCTCCTGGTCGATCTCCTGCTCGTGCTGGGCGGGCCCCACACTCGCACGGTCAGCTTCAGCGGCCTCTTCGTCACCGACAGCTTCGCCATGTTCATGAAGGCGCTGATCCTGATCGGCGCTGCCCTTTCGGTGCTGCTCTCGATGCAGTTCAACGAGCATGAGCATATCGACCGGTTCGAGTTCCCGGTGCTGATCCTGTTCTCGGTCACCGGCATGATGGCGATGGTCTCGGCCAACGACCTCATATCGCTCTATGTCGGGCTCGAGCTGCAGAGCCTGGCGCTCTATGTCATCGCCGCCTTCAAGCGCGACACGGTGCGCAGCACCGAGGCGGGGCTCAAATACTTCGTCCTCGGCGCCTTGAGCTCCGGCATGCTGCTGTTCGGCGCCTCGCTCATCTACGGCTTCTCGGGCTCGACCAATTTCGACGAGATGCCGCGCATTCTGACGGCGGCGCTGAGCATCCCGAATGTCGGCCTCATCGTCGGCCTCGTCTTCCTCTCGGTCGGCATCGCCTTCAAATGCGCGGCGGTGCCGTTCCATATGTGGACGCCGGATGTGTATGAGGGGGCGCCCACGCCGGTCACCGCCTTCTTCGCTTCGTCCGCCAAGATTGCGGCGATCGCCCTGTTCCTGCGGGTGATGATCGCGCCCTTCGGCCATATGGCGCTGCAATGGACCCAGATCATCTGGGTCATCTCGGCGCTGTCGATGATCCTGGGCTCCTATGCAGCGATCAGCCAGACCAACATCAAGCGGCTGATGGCCTATAGCTCGATCGCCAATATCGGCTACGCGCTGGTCGGCCTCGCCGTCGATACGCGTGAGGGCGTCGTCGGCGTCCTCGTCTATATGGCCATATATCTCTTCATGATCCTGGGTGCCTTCGGCGTCATCCTGTGCATGGAGCGCAAGGGCAAGATGGTCGAGGGCATGGACGATCTGGCCGGCCTGTCGCGCAGCCAGCCGCTCCTCGCCGCCGCACTCGCCGTCTTCATGTTCTCGATGGCCGGCGTGCCGCCGCTCGCGGGGTTCTTCTCCAAGATCGCGGTCTTCATGGCGGCGATCCATGCGCAATATTACTGGCTGGCCGTGATCGGCGTGCTCACCAGCGTGGTTGGCAGCTACTATTACATTCGCCTCGTCAAGATCATGTATTTCGACGATCCCAAGGAGGGCTTCGATGAGGGCTCGGGCACGGTCCGTCTCGTCGTGGCCTTTGCGGCATTCGTGACGCTCGCCTTCATTCTGGTTCCGGGCGGGCTTTGGCAGGCGGCCGACGCGGCGGCGGCGTCGCTATTCCCGGCGGGATGACAGCAGCGCACGGCGAGGCCCCGGCCCTGCCGCCGCCCTTCCAGGTGGTGGCACTCGACAGCGTCGGCTCGACCAACGACGAGGCGAAGCGCCTGGCCGCGTCTGGCGCTGCCCATGGCACGCTGGTGTGGGCGCTCGAGCAGACGAGCGGACGAGGGCGGCTCGACCGTGTCTGGGCGTCGCCGCGCGGCAATCTCTATATTTCGGCGATCCTTCGTCCGGCCGTGCCGCCGGCCCGTGCTGCCGAGCTGGGTTTCGTCGCTTCCCTCGCGGTCGCCGACCTCGTGGCGGCACTGGTGCCGGGCGGCCGCGACAAGGTCCGCCTCAAATGGCCGAACGACGTGCTCGCCGACGGCGCCAAGCTCTCGGGCATCCTGCTCGAGGCTTGGTCCGAATCCGGTGGTCCGGTCGATTGGGTCGTGCTGGGCATCGGCGTCAATCTCGCCTCGGCACCCGTCGGCACGCCCTATCCTGTGACCTCGTTCGCGACTCTCGGGGCGGAGATCGATGTTTCCGCCGGCCTTGAAGCGCTCGCCTCGGCGCTCGCGGTCCGCTTGGCGATGTGGGAGCAGAGCGGCTTCGCGCCGATCCGCCGCGACTGGCTCGGTCTGGCACGCGGCCTCGACGAGCGGCTCGAGATCCGCCATGGCAGTACCCCGATCGCCGGCCTGTTCCGCGATCTCGATGCCGACGGCGCGCTGGTGCTGGAGACCGAGGCCGGCCTCCGCCGCATCACGGCCGGCGATGTCTATTTCCCGGGCCGATAGGAGAGGGCGATGCTGCTCGCGATCGATGCCGGCAACACCAATTTCGTCTTTGCGGTCTATGAGGGCGAGACGCTCAAGGGCGCTTGGCGCGCGTCGACCGACACAAAGCGCACGGCCGATGAATATGCCGTGTGGCTGACCCAGCTGATGGGGCTCCAGGGGCTGGCGCTCGCCGATGTCACGGCCTGCATCATCGCCAGCGTCGTACCGGAGGCGGTGTTCAATCTTGTCTCGCTGGCCAAGCGCTATTTCAAGGTCGAGCCGCGCCTCGTCGGCGATCCGAAGCTCGATCTCGGCATCGCCATCACGCTGCCGCATCCCGAGGAGGTCGGAGCCGATCGGCTGGTCAACGCCATTGCCGCCAAGGCCAAGCTCTCCCCACCCTTCATCGTCGTCGATTTCGGCACGGCCACGACCTTCGATCTCGTCGACGCGGCCGGCGCCTATGCCGGCGGCATCATCGCGCCCGGCATCAATCTTTCGCTCCAGGCGCTCTATATGGCGGCCGCCAAGCTGCCGCGCATCGCCATCCGGCAGCCTGAAAAGATCATCGGCACCGGCACTGTCAGCGCCATGCAATCCGGCATCTTCTGGGGCTATATCGGCCTTATCGAGGGGCTGGTGCAGCGCATGCGCGCGGAATATGGTGCGCCGATGAAAGTGCTCGCGACCGGCGGCCTGGCGCCGCTCTTCGCCGGCGCCACCAGCGCGATCGATGTCGTCGATACCGAGCTCACGCTGACGGGCTTGCGCCTCATCCATCTCAGAAATCCATGATCTCATGACCCGCAAGCCACCGCCGCACATCGAATCGCTTTCGCCGCATCCGACCTTGAACCGGGCGGACGAGCTCGTCTTCCTGCCTTTGGGTGGTGTCGGCGAAATCGGCATGAATCTCAGCCTCTATGGCTATGCCGGCCAATGGCTGATGGTGGATCTCGGCATCTCCTTCGCCGACGAGACCATGCCCGGGCTCGAGATCATCATGGCGGATCCGACCTTCATCGTGGATCGGCGAGACCAGCTGGCAGGCCTCCTCGTCACGCACGCGCATGAGGACCATATCGGTGCCATTCCCCATCTCTGGCCGCGGCTGCGCTGCCCGATCTATGCGACGCCTTTCACCGCCTCCGTGCTGCGCGCCAAGCTCGGCGATGCCGGGCTCCTGAACGAGGTCGATCTCAGGGAGGTGCCGCTGTCGGGCGCCGTCGAGATCGGCCCTTTCGCGATCGAGCTCATCACGGTTACCCATTCGATCCCGGAGCCCAATGCCGTCCTGATCAAGACGCCGGTCGGCACGGTGCTCCACACCGGCGATTGGAAATTCGATCCCGAGCCGCTGATCGGCCGCTCGACCGATTTCGCCGCCCTCGAGCGGATCGGGGCGGCGGGCGTCGATGCGCTGATCGGCGATTCCACCAACGCCCTGCGCGAGGGCGAGGCCGGGTCGGAAGCCGAGGTGCGCCATTCGCTGGCCGAGCTCGTCGGCCGCTATCAGGAGCGCGTCGTCGTCACCTGCTTCGCGTCCAATGTGGCACGTCTGCAATCGGCGGCCTTGGCGGGCGAGGCGCATGGCAGGTCGGTGGCGCTCGTCGGCCGCTCGCTTTGGCGCATGGAGCAGGCGGCGCGCGAGAATGGCTATCTCGAAGGGGTCCGTGCGTTCCTGCGCGAAGATGAGGTGTCGGAGCTGCCGCGCGACAAGACCCTGCTCATCTGCACCGGCAGCCAGGGCGAGCCGCGCTCGGCCTTGGCCCGCATCGCGGCCGAGGATCATCCCCATATCGAGCTCGATCAGGGTGATGTCGTCATCTTCTCGTCACGCATGATCCCGGGTAATGAACGCGCGATCGGGCGGCTGCAGAATGGGCTCGCGCGGCGCGGCATCGAGATCCTGACCGATTCCGATCATTTCGTGCATGTTTCCGGCCATCCGGCCCGGGCGGAGCTGACACGCCTCTATCAAATGATCCGGCCCAAGGTCGCGATCCCGGTCCATGGCGAAAGCCGCCATCTCGTCGCCCATGCCAAGCTCGCGGAAGAATGCCAGGTGCCGCACACGGTGATTGCCGAGAATGGCGATATGGTACGGCTGGCGCCGGGCCCCGCCGGCGTCATCGACCAGGTGCCGACCGGCCGCCTCGGCCTCGACGGCAAGGCGTTGGTGCCGCTCGAGAACGGCGCTTTTCGCACGCGCCTCAAAATGACTTATAGTGGTGCGGCCGTGGCGAGCGTCGTGCTCGACGGCCGCGGCAAGCTCGTGGTGCCGCCGCAGCTGACCGTTCACGGATTGCTGGGCGAGGAGGCGCCGGCAGTGATCGAGGCGGTCTCGGGCGCCGTCGAGCGCGCGGTCAAAGAGCTCTCGGTCGAGCAGCGCCGCGACGACGAGACGGTGCGGGAGACGGTCCGGCTGGCCGTGCGTCGCGCGCTTTCCGCCAGCCACGGCAAGAAGCCGGTGACCGACGTTCACGTGTTACGCGTTTAAGGAGGCAGTATGATCGGACGCTTGAACCATATCGCCATTGCGGTGCCCGATCTCGCGGCCGCGACCAGGCTCTATGCCGAGACGCTGGGCGCCAAGGTGTCGGCGCCCAAGGCGCAGCCGGCGCATGGTGTCACGGTCGTGTTCGTCGAGCTGCCCAACACCAAGATCGAGCTTCTGGAAGAGCTCGGCGAGAACTCGCCCATCAAGGCCTATCTCGAGCGCAACCCGGCGGGCGGCATGCATCATGTCTGCTACGAGGTGGACGACATCTACGCCGCACGCGACCATCTGAAGGGCGAGGGCGCCCGGGTCCTGGGCGATGGCGAACCTAAGATCGGCGCGCATGACAAGCCGGTGCTGTTCCTCCATCCCAAGGATTTTTGCGGCACGCTGGTCGAGCTGGAGCAGGTTTGAACATCAACTCCCTCTCCGCCCTTCGGGGGGAGAGGGTTGGGGAGAGGTGGGGTATCGCCGCGCAACCCACCTCACCCTCCCATCGCCGACGCGATGGGCCCCACCCTCTCCCCCCGAAGGGCGGAGAGGGAACATCTGGGAGGTCGAGATGAATTGGGTCACCGGCATCATGGTCTATGTCGTCGTCTGGTGGCTGGTGATCTTCTGCGTGCTGCCGATCGGCGTGACGCCGGCGAACGAGGCGCATCTGGGTCACGATGCGGGAGCGCCGTCCAATCCGCGCATGGGGTTCAAGGTGCTCTTGACCACGGGCATCGCGACGGTGATCTTCGGCATCATCTATCTCATCATCGTTTCCGACTGGATCAGCTTCCGACCTTCCTGATGAGCCAGACCTATTGCCAGGCCGCCCCGGGCCATGTCTTCCACGGGCCTTATCACGACAGCGAATACGGCTTTCCGCAGAGCGAGGAGCGGGTGCTGTTCGAGCGGCTCGTGCTCGAGATCAACCAGGCCGGACTCTCGTGGCTGACCATCCTCAAGAAGCGCGACGCCTTTCTCTTGGCATTCGACAATTTCGATGTCGACAAGGTCGCGTCTTATGGGCCGGAGGACGAGGCGCGGCTGCTTGCCGATGCCGGCATCATCCGCAACCGGCTCAAGGTCAAGGCGGCGATCGAGAATGCCCGGCGGATTCAGGATCTCAGAAAAAGCCATGGCTCCTTCAAGGCGTGGCTCGACGCGCATCATCCGCTGAGCAAGGCGGAATGGGTCACGCTCTTCGGCAAGACCTTCCGCTTCACCGGCGGCGAGATCGTCGGCGAGTTCTTGATGAGTTTCGGCTATCTGCCCGGCGCTCATACCGAGGATTGCCCGCGCTATGCCGAGGTGCTCAAGCTCGACCCACCCTGGGCGCGGCAATAGCGTTACAAATCATCCATGTCAGGCGAGCGGACTTGACCGGGCTCGCGCGACGGGCGACACCCGATGAAAGATATGAATTGGGGGGCCTCTATGCGCACGCGTCTCTTTCTGCTGTTCCTGCTCGGCACCGTCGCCTCGCCAGCCTTCGCCGACGACAAGGCGGACCAGCTGATCGCGGCGGCCAAGGCAGCTTCCGGCGGCGATTCCTGGGACAAGCTGATCACCTGGCACGAGCGCGGCAAGGTGACCGCCGGTGGCCTCGCGGGAACCTATGAAAGCCGAGCGGATCTGCAGAGCTTGAGCAATGCCGGCACCTACGCGCTCGGTCCCGCCTCGGGAAGTGCCGGTTGGGACGGCAAGGTCGCCTGGACCACGGACTCCTCCAAGGAGGTGCGGGTCGAGACCAGCGGCGAGGCCGTTGCCCAGGCGGTCCAAGGCGCCTATCGCAATGCCTTCGCCTTCTTCACCGGCCGCGGCGACGCCACCCGCGATTATGCCGGCGCCCGCAAGGACGGCGACAAATCCTACGAGGCGGTCAAGATCAGCCTCAAGAATTCTGAGCCCTTCGAGATCTGGCTCGATCCCGCGACGCATCGGATCGTTCGCGAGGTCCAGCTCACCGGCTCGCAGACCCATGCCTTCCTGCTCGAGGATTGGCGGCGGGTCGGCGGCGTGATGGTGCCGTTCAAGACGATCGACCGGATCGCCGATAATCCGAAATACGACACCGTCACCCAGGCGGACTCGATCGAGTTCGGCCCGGCCGAGCCCGACAGCCGTTATGCGCCGCCGTCTCCGCCCGCTGATGATACGCATTGGCCGGCCGGCAAGGACAGCGTCTCGCTGCCCTTCAACCTCTTCAACAACCACATCTATGTGGATGCCTCGATCAACGGCAAGCCGGCGCGGCCCTTCGTGTTCGATACGGGGGCGACCAACATCATCGAGGCCAGTGCCGCGAAGGCGCTCGGTGTCAAGGTCGAGGGGACGCTGCCCGGCCAGGGCTTTGGCGATGCGATCGAATCCTTTGGTCTCGCCAAGATCAAGTCAGTGTCGCTCGGCGGCTTGACGCTGTCCGACCAGGTGTTCGGATCCGAAGATTCGCCGGGCTGGATCGCGGTCGAGGGTGCAGATTCATCGGGGCTCCTGGGCTACGAATTCGCGAAGCGGGCCGTGCTCACGGTCGATTACGCGCATCACACCCTGACGTTCACGAAACCATCGGCCTTCAGGCCGCCGGCCGGCGCCACGGCCATTCCGTTCAAGTTCGACGAACACACGCCGATGGTCGAGGCCAGCCTCGACGGCGTTGCGGGCGAGTTCGAGATCGACACCGGCGCCCGCGGCGCGGTCACGCTGATGCACAGCTTCACCGACCAGAACAAGCTCATCGACAAGTACCATCCGAGCCATGAGGCGACGACCGGCTATGGCGTCGGCGGCCCGACCAAGTCGCTGCTGGCCCGCGGCGGTACGCTCTCGATCGGCCCGGTATCGCTGAAGGCCCCGGTGGCCGAGTTTGCGACCGACACGAAGGGTGCGGCGGCTGCAACTCATATCGCCGGCAATATCGGCGGCGATGTCCTCAAGCGCTTCACCGTGACGCTCGATTACGGGCATCAACTCATGTGGCTCGAGCCTAACAAGCTGGCTGCGGAGCCGGAAATCTTCGATCGCGCCGGAGTTCTGGATCGCCCGCGCCAAGGACGGCTCGATCGATATTGCCGACGTGACCGAGGGCAGCGCCGCTGCGGGCGCCGGCCTCGCGATCGGCGACGAGATCGTCGCCGTCGATGGCGTGCCGGCCCAGAAGCTCAAGCTCTATGAACTGCGCGAACGCTTCAAGCAGCCGGCCGGAACCAAGCTGGCGCTCACCGTGAAAGGCAAGGATGGCGAGCGGAAGCTCGATCTGGTGCTGGCCGATCAGGTCTAGAGCAATGGTCGCATTGGCTGGAAGCCAGCCAATGCGTGAATCATGCTCTAATTATATGATGAGAGACGGATTCACGGTTCGAGTGGAATCGCTGCGCGATTTCACTCGAACCGATCCGGCTCTAGATCGGTCACATAATTATCGTAAAATAGCCTCGCCGGCCGGTACCGGAGGGGCGCTCGAGATGAGATCAGGCTTAATATTTCTGGCAACGGCCGGGGCGCTCCTGCTGACGAGCGGGGCGGCTCGGGCGGAGCCGACCGCCGTCGCGGTCACAGCCTCGGGCTCCCTGCCCGGGATCAGGGATGCCGATCTCACCGCCTATCTTGCCCGGCGGATGAACGAGAGCGGCGGTAGCACCTGGCGTTTCGTGCCCGCGACGCCGGGATCGACGGTGCCGCGCAATCGGATCGAATGGTCGTTCAAGACCAACGGCTCCGCCGTCGGCCGCGCGCGCACCTATGGTTTTCCCAGCGCGCTCGTGCAGCACCAGATCGGCGCCCACGAATTTCTGACCGTCGAAGCGACGCTTTATCTCGACGGCGCCTATCAGACCAAATCGCTGAGCCAGGTCAACGCCACGGGCGGCCCGACGGATCCCGCACTTCTCGCCATGCTGGCGCGGGATACCGGCCAGCTCATCGCCTATTCGACGATGGATACGCGGATCGACGGGATCGGCCCGGGCGGAATGCGCGTGCCGTCGCCGTGACGCCGCACCTGGCTCCGCTCACTCGGATAGCGGGGCTGCTGGTGCTCCTTTTCTGCCGATGTGCTTCGGCCGATGAATCGGCGCATGAGGGCGATCTCGCAACGCGCGACGCGCTCAGCGGCAATTGGGGCGGCGAACGCAGCACGCTCGAAGATGAAGGCATCCTGCTGGGCGCCGATTCGATCGACGAGGTGCTGAGCAATGTTTCGGGTGGCGCGGGCCTCGGCACGGTCTATGAGGGCAGGCTGGAAGTGCTGGCGACGCTCAATCTCGAAAAGCTCGCCGGCTGGACCGGCGCCACCTTCCATGTGAATGCCTATGAGACGAGCGGGCGCGGCCTGTCGACGAACTATCTCGGCAACAATCGACTGGTTGCCAGCAATATCGAGGCCGATCGGTCGGCGCGGCTTTTCGATCTCTGGGTCGAGCAGGTGTTGGCCGACGGCATGATCTCGATCCGCGGCGGCCGAATCGCGGCCGATGACGAGTTCTTCACCAGCCAATATGCGGCCGCCTTCGTCAACGCCACCTTCGGCTGGCCGGGCTTGCTTTCGGCCGACCTGCCGAGCGGCGGGGCCGCCTATCCGCTCGCCACGCCGGGCATCCGCATCAGCGTGGCGCCGACCGACGCGCTCACCTTATCGGCTGCGGCCTTGAACGGCGATCCAACGGGTGCCGGCCTGACCGGCGATCCGCTGGCGCGCGACAAGAACGGGCTGGCGTTTCGCGGCCTCAACGACGCCTTCATCATCGGCGAACTGGCCTATGCGGTGAATCAGGACAAGGACGCGCCAGGCCTGCCCGCCACATACAAGATCGGCGCCTGGTATCATACCGGCGACTTCCCCGATCAGCGTTTCGACAATACCGGCCAGTCGCTCGCAGCGCCGACCAGCTCCGGCGTGCCGGCGCTGCATCGCTCCGACTATGGCGCCTATGCGCTGTTCGACCAGGCGATCTGGCGCGATGCCGACATCGCCGACAGGTCCGTCGGTCTGTTCTTCCGCGTCGGCGGCAGCCCCAGCGATCGGAACGAGATCTCGCTCTATGCCGATGGCGGCATCGAGATGAGGGGACTCTTCATCGATCATCCCGACGATCTCGTCGGCATTTCGGCCGCGGTCGCCAAGGTGAGTGACAGGGCGCGCGGCTTCGATGCCGATCTCCGCCGCTTCGGCGGCTTCGACACGCCGATCCGCGACAGCGAAAGCGCCGTCGAGTTCATGTATCGTTACCAGGCCACACCCTGGTGGACGCTGCAGCCCGATCTCCAATTCATTCGCCATCCGGGCGGCAACCTGCCCCTGCCGAACGATCCGCTGCGCGCGGTGCCGAACGCGGTTGTCATAGGTATGCGGTCGGCGATCCTGTTTTAGCCAAGCATTTAGAGCGTTTTCCGTTCACGTCTGCTCACGGCCAACGCTCTAATCTATTGGTTTGGCGAGCATCTTCACCCGTTTCGATGATTCCATCGAAACGCGATCTGCTCTATTCGTGGAGCTTGAAGTCGATACGCCAGGTGTGGCGTTCCTCGACCGGCATCCCGGCCCGCACGGCCGGATGATAGGTCGCCGCTTCGACATAGGAGAGAGCTGCCGCCGTGAAGACCGGGTGCGTGCTGCTCACCACGTCACAATCCCGGGACTTGCCCTCGACCGTTACCATGCATTCGACATCGACGTGCCCCTCGATGCCGAGCATCACCATCTCGGCGGGATAGACGAGTGGCTGGCCAAAGATAGGCCGGGCAGAAACATGCAGGTCCGGCGCCTGGGCGACACATCCGCCAAGGCAGGCGGCCGCGAAGGCTGCGACCGCGAAGTTCCTGCTGAACATGCTGGCTCTAACGCTGGTTGATTTGTTTCAGAGCTTACGCGAGCCGGTCTCTCAATCGCAACGTTCAGCTGCCCCGCCCGTCACGGTCGGCTCACGCGACCTTCTTCAGCACGATATCGGTCCCGTCGCGGCGGCTGATATAGCCGGTGACCCGGCCGGCCGGGTCGCGCTCGAACAGGCGCCGGGCATTGGGCATGCCTGGCACGAACAGCAGGTCGCGCAGTTCGGCCTTCAAGGGGACGGGCGCCCCGCCATTGGCCGAGGCCACCAGGCCGTCGCCGTCGCGCCTGATTTCGACCTTATAGCCGGGATCGACCTCGTAGACTCCGACATAGGAGTCGAGCGCGTCCGCCGGCAGGGCCACTGACGCCGGGTCTTTCTGCACATTCATGGTCTGGCTGGCGATCATCTTCCAGCCATCCTTCCGCTTGGCCCAGGTCTCGGTCGACCTGAATTTGTAGACGACGCTCTGGCCGTGGAAATCGAGCGTCAACACATCGACAAAGGTGGCGGTCGCAGTCTGGCCGTGGCCTTGCGGCCGCAGCTGCCATTCGGTCACCTCGATCGTCCGGTCGGCGGGTTTCGGACCCGGCGGCGGATGCTCGCCGCCGACGAGATCGGCCTTGGTGGCGACCTCTCCGGTCTCGTTCATGAACACCACGTCGGGATCCAGGTATTTGGCCATGGTCGCAAAATCGCCGACCTGTCCGGCTTCCGAGAATTCCTGTGTTTGGCGCTTGATCAGGTCCGAGAGTGCGGTATCGGGCTGTGCCAGCGCCGGGCACACCGACGCCGTGATCAGCGCACAGATAACCATCCCGGACCGGGCCGAGGCAGCCGCAATTTCCGCTATTCTCATGATTGCACCCCCACCACAACCCTGTGGGGAGGACCCGAATGGCTCAAGTGAAAACTCTGTAATGCGCGGTCACCGCCGCGCGGCCCGGCGCTTCGAACGGAACCGGCTTGGCGCCGGTCCCGTCCTGCCGAAAGGTCAGACCTTCGGGTTGGCGATATAGACCTGCTTCTTCGGGAAATTCTGGAAAACAGACTCCTCGACGCCGAAATTATTGGCGAGGAGGTGAGGCGGGCTGGTCGCGATCCATTCGGAGATCGAGATCTCCTGGTAATGGCCATTATCGAAAGTGAGGACGATCTCGCATTCCTCGCTGCCGATATTCTGCACCGAATGGCCATAGCCTTGCGGGATATAGGCGACATCGCCCGGCGCGAAATCGGCTTGGGTCATGCGGCCGCCCGAGCCGAACAGCGTCACGCGGGCATGGCCCTTGGCATAGTACTGCCATTCATTGGCGTTGGGATGCCAATGGAGCTCGCGCAAGGCGCCGGGTTTCAGCTTCATGATGCCGCCGGCCATGGTCGACGACATCGGGAACTCGTTGATCGTGGCGAGATGGACGGTACCACCGGGGAAGTCATGAATCGGCTTCTGCTGCATCAGCTTGAAGCGATGCGTGTTGGGCGAGATGTTGTCGTTGTATTCCTGGGCCTGCGGAGAATCGAGCGGGATCACCTTGCCCTGCATGATGTAGGTCTCGCCCTTCGGGAAGCGCTCGAAGGTCGAGGCCGGGACGCCGAAATTCTGCGCCAGCACGGTCGGGTCGATCAGGCTCGTCCAGTCGGTGATGCTGAAGGTGCCGTGCTCGGAGAAATTGCCGTTATCGAAGGCCAAAATGAAATGGCACGGCTCGGTGCCGAGCGTCTGGATCGAATGGCCATGGCCGCGCGGGAAGAACCAGAGGTCGCCCGGCCCGAAATTCAGCACTTCGGTCGTGCCGTTCGGATCAATCACGGTGGTCTGGCAATGGCCGTCCAGGATATAGGCCCATTCCGCCGCGATCGCATGCCAGTGCAGCTCGCGGGAGGCGCCTGGATTGAGATACATGTGCACGCCGGCGATGCCGGTCGAGAGCTTCAGCTGATGGACCGTCGCCTCGCGCGCCCAGCCGCCCGAGGTGATCTTGGGCTCGCCGGAATCGATCGAATATTTGAACTCGATCGGCTCTTCCTTCCTATGCGGAACAACCTTCTCGCCCTGGCCGGGTGTTGCGGGCGACACATCATGGCCGGCCGCATGAGCGCCTTCGCCGGCGGCGGCCCCAGCCGTCCGGGCCGCGACCAATCCGGCGGCCCCCATCGCAATGCCACCTAGAATCTGGCGGCGGTTTGTCGTCGTCATTTGAGCTCCCTCCGTTGCGGCCCCATCCATTTTTTGATGTCGGCCTCGCGGGAAGTCTTGTCAGGGTTTTGCAAACTTCCAAAGGGCGACACTTCAAATCGAAGATTCTGCGATCGTTTAAATCTATGTCGCGATAGCGAAACTATTCGTGCACCAGCCTGCTGGTCAAAATCCGAGTTTCTTCGCATCCGTCGCCAGTAATGGCTGCATAATTCCTAATCGAACTTTGCGAACAAAAAAAATGGCAAGATCCCGATTGGGCTCTTGCCATAATGCAGCGCTCGACTGGCTATTTTTATTATCGCGGATTACCGCGCTATGCCAGCCTTTTGGCTGCGCTACCTCCCTAAACTTGGTTCGCTGCCCAGACCGGGCTGCCCTCTTTTTGCGCGGTTACTGTACGATCCTTGCGCAGGATTTGCCACCTCATTTTTCGTACGGTTTGCAAAGAATCTGAAGGCCAGTTGTCATACTGTTTCGCCCCACACGCGCTTTTGGTTATTCTTATGCCTAGGTCGTTGGCTGATTGGATATTTGGTGAAAAAGTAGGCAGAAGCATGTGCCAATGGCTTAGGCAGGTCGTCGCCGCGGGTGCAGCCGCGAAATGATCCAAATCGCTCCATGCAAAATCATCTTACCTAAGATGCATCACTGGCATGGGTATTCCATCGAAATTGGCGTCTCAGGAGCAAGGCCGAGGATGACGGCATGGTCGAGATGCTGCCACAGGATCTCGGCACTCTCGAAACCCGCTTGCCGCAGGGCGGTCAGGTGAAAGCTCAGCGAGATTTGCTCTTCGGCCAGTCGATTAGCATAGCGCTCCTGCCGCTCGGTGAAAGCCGGCTCCAATGCCGATTGCTCCAGCCGTAACGCCGACCACCAGGAGCTCCAATCGAGCGCATCCAACGTCGCGGCGAAACGTCGGCTGCTCTCGTGCTCGGCCAGGCGCGCCAGCGCCGTCTCATGGCGCTCGGGCGTGAAGTGATCGCCGTTCAGCAACAGCCCGCCGGGCCGCAGCAGCGAGGCGCATTGCCGATAGAGGCGGAGAAGCTCGTCGGCACCGAGCCAATGCAGTGCCGTCGTGCTGACGATGGCGTCGAAGCGGCGATCGCCGAGGATTTCGCTCCAGTGCGGCCCGCGCAGATCCGCGCTCGCCCATGATCGGCGCGGATCGCGGGCATGGGCAGCCTCGGCGAGGGCCAGCAGGACCGGATCATAATCAAGGCCCAGGATCCGCGATGCGGGCAGGCGCTCGGCGAACCGGTTGCCGAGCGATCCCGGACCGCAGCCGAGATCGAGGATCGAAGGGGCAGGGCCGGTCAGCGTCTCGACTGCTTGCAGCATGATGTCGAACCGCGCTTCGCGGGCGGCGATATAGCGCTCCTGCTGGCTGTCCCAACGCTCGATCCAGCGGTGAGCCACGTCTTGCGATATTGAAACGACAGGATTTTGGGCGAACATGCTGGCGATCTCCCTCATGAAAAAGAGATCTCCTCTATTCCATGCTCGCCTCGGTCCTGGAATTCGGCAAGATTGGCAGGCTGCCTTTCAAAAGTGAAAGTACGACGCGATGGAGCCTGATTGGAGCGATATCCGCATCTTCCTGGCCGCTTCCCTCAGCGGCAGCTTCGCGCGGGCGGCGCGGCGCACCGGCCTCAGCCCGGCCACGGTCGGCCGGCGGATCGAGGCGCTCGAAGCGGCGCTCGGCTTGACGCTGTTCGAGCGGATGCCGGATGGCCATCGCCTGACCGAGGCCGGTCACACGCTGCTGCCGGCAGCCGGGCGGATGGCGGCCGCGATCGGCGATTTCAGCCGCGATGCCGCGACGAGACGGGCCGAGACTCTGCCGGTCCTGCGCATCTCGGCCGAGGAATGGGAGGCGCTGTTGCTCGCCCGACATCTCGACCGGCTGCGGCGCACGCTCGCCACGACCGTCTCGGTCGAGCTCAGCATGGCGCATCGCGCACCCAGCCTCGGCCGTCGCGAGACTGACATCCTCATGCTGGCGGAGCTGCCGCGCAGCGGCGATCTCGTCGCCCGCAAGCTCGGCGTCATGGGCTTCGCCGCCTATGGCGCGTCCACCTATGTCGAGGCTGCCCCCGAGGCGCTGACGGAGGCGCGCTATCGGCACTGCCAATGGGTGGGATTCAATGCCGACCATGCCTACTTCCCGTCGGCCCGCTGGCTGCTCGACCAGCGCGACGGCACCGAGCCTGAACAGCGCTGCGGCAATGCGCTGCTCATCCTCGAGGCGACGCGCGCCGGCAGCGGTCTCGCCCTGCTGCCGCTCTGGCTCGGCGATGCCGATGCGGGCCTGCGCCGAGTCTCTTCGCATCTACCCGCACTCGACCGGGAAATCTGGTGGCTGACCCATCCCGATCTTCAGGAAAATACGGGTTTTCGAGCGTTGACCGACGCTGTTGCAGCCCTCTTGCGCACGGTGCTCGGCCCTGCCGGATCCCTGACATAGACAGGGCAGGGGCCTTTGCTTACAGTCCGGGCGAGCAGCCTTCCTCACCGATGCACGGCCTCCTTCCCATGAGCTTCCATCCAGCCGCCCCGGGCGGCGACGGCATTCGCTGATGGCTTTCGGCGCCTTCGAGCGGATGGTCGCCTTCCGCTATCTCCGTGCGCGGCGGGAGGAGGGGTTCGTCTCCGTCATCGCCGCCTTCTCGCTTCTGGGCATCATGCTCGGCGTCGGTACGCTCATCGTCGTGATGTCGGTGATGAACGGCTTTCGAGCGGAATTCCTGGAGCAGTTCCTGGGCTTCAACGGCGATCTCACGATCTACGCCCGGCAGGGGGCGCTGACCAACTATCCGGACATCACGGCGGCACTGCGCAAGATCCCGGGGGTCACGGAGGTGACGCCACTAGTCGAGGGCCAGGTCGTGGCCTCGGTCGGCCAGCATTGGGCCGCGGCCCAGGTCCGCGGCATCGAGCTCGCCGATCTCAAGGCTCAGGGCGATGTGAAGAACGGTGTCATCGAGGGTAGCCTCGATACGCTCGACGACGACAGCATCGTGCTCGGCAGCGGGTTAGCGCAGTCGCTCAATGTGAAGGTCGGGGACGAGATCAACCTGCTGTCGCCGCAAGGTACGGCGACCGCCTTCGGCACCGTGCCACGGGTCAAAAGCTACAAGGTGGCAGCGGTCTTCAAGGTCGGTTTCTCGCTGTTCGATACCGGCGTCGCCTTCACCACCATCAGTGCGGCACAGCTGTTCTTCCGTGTGCCCGACGGCGCCACGGCGATCGAGATCTTCACCAACGATCCCGAACATATATTGCGCTTCTACGATCCGGTGACACAGGCCGGCGGACCCAATGCACGGCTCTATGACTGGCAGAACAATACCTCGCCCTTCCTCAATGCCGTGCTGACCGAACGGAACGTCATGTTCCTAATCCTGACCATGATCATCATCGTTGCGGCGTTCAACGTCGTGTCCGGCATGGTCATGCTGGTCGGATCGAAGGGGAGGGACATCGCGGTGATGCGCACCATGGGGGCCACGCGCGGCATGATCCTCAGGATCTTCCTTCTGACCGGCGCCAGCATCGGCGTTACCGGAACGCTGCTCGGCCTCGGCATCGGCCTCGCCTTCGCCGAAAATATCAAATCGATCCGGCAGTTCATCCAGCAATTCAGTGGCAATGACTTGTTCGACCCGGAGATCTATTTCCTAGCCCATCTGCCGGCCAAGACCGATACGGACGAGGTCATCGCCGTCGTCGGCATGTCCTTCGTCCTGAGTTTCCTCGCCACGATCTACCCGGCCTGGCGGGCGGCCCGGCTCGATCCAGTCGAGGCGCTGCGCTATGAGTGAGCCGGCGGCCCTCGAGCTGATCGAGGTCGAGCGCACTTTCCGGCAGGCGGGCTCGTCGCTACCCGTGCTCCGCGGCGCCTCGGTCTCGTTGCAGCCGGGCGAGCTCGTGGCCCTCGTCGGTCCGTCGGGTGCAGGCAAGTCGAGCCTGCTTCATATCGCAGGCCTGCTCGAGCGGCCCAATGCCGGGCAAGTGCTGGTGGGCGGCCGCGATGCCGGCAAGATGGGCGATGATGCGCGCACCGCACTCCGCCGCCGCACGATCGGCTTCGTCTACCAATTCCATCATCTGCTGCCGGAATTTTCCGCCCTCGAGAATGTCGTGCTGCCGCAGATGATCGCCGGTATCGCCCGTCGCACCGCGAAGGAGCGGGCGCGCGAGCTGCTCGAACTCGTCGGTCTCGGCAAGCGGGCGAGCCATCGCCCGGCGCGGCTCTCGGGCGGCGAGCAGCAGCGCGTGGCGCTGGTCCGCGCCCTTGCCAACGGGCCGCGCGTGCTGCTGGGTGATGAGCCGACCGGCAATCTCGACATCCACACGGCCGACGATGTCATGAACCTGCTCATCCGCATCGTCCGCCAGGCCGGCCTTGCCGGCCTCATCGCGACGCATAATCTCGAGCTTGCGCGCCGGATGGACCGCGTGCTGGTGCTGGAGGAGGGTATGCTGGTCGACCGGACCGGGACCTGATCCGATGGGCCACGCCGATTTCATCCATCTACGCCTCCATTCCGCCTATTCGCTCTCAGCCGGCGCCATTCGCCTGAAAGAGCTGCCCTATCTCTGCAAGCGGCATGAGATGCCGGCGGTCGCCGTCACCGACAGCGGCAATCTCTTTGGCGCACTCGAATTCTCGGTCGCCTGCTCGGGCGACGGCATTCAGCCGATCATCGGTTGCGAGCTGGGCCTCAGGGCGCCCGAGATCGAGCGCACTGGTGTCAGCCGGACCCAGGTCGGCGCCCGGCCACCGGAGCCGATCGTGCTTCTGGCCCAGAGCGAGCAGGGCTATTTCAACCTCGTCGAGCTGGTCTCGAAATCTTATATGGAAACCGAAGGCGACGAGGCGGCACAGCTGCCGATCGCGGCGCTCGAGGCGCATGCCGAAGGGCTCATCTGCCTCACCGGCGGGACCGACGGGCCGGTCGGCAAGCTTCTGCTGGCGCATCAGGCCGAGGCGGCGGAGCGCACGCTGACCGAGCTCGCCCGCCTCTTCCCGGGCCGTCTCTATGTCGAGCTGCAACGGCACGGCATGGCCGAGGAAGACCGGATCGAGGCGGCCCTCATCGATCTCGCCTATAAGCACGCGCTGCCGCTCGTCGCGACCAACAACGCCTTCTTCGCCGAGGCGGATTTCCATTTGGCGCATGACGCGCTCATCTGCATCGCCGAAGGCACCACGATCAATGTCCAGGATCGGCGGCGTCTCACACCCGAGCATTATTTCAAATCGGCGGCGGAGATGCGCCGGCTTTTCGCGGATCTGCCCGAGGCCTGCGACAACACGCTGGTGATCGCTCAGCGCTGCGCCTTCATCCTGAAGAAGCGCAAGCCGATCCTGCCGCGCTTCAGCGACGAGAGCGGGAAGAGCGAGGTCGAGCTTCTGCGCGAGATGGCCCATGCCGGGCTCGACAAGCGGCTCGAACGTCAAGTCTTTCCGCTCATGACTCCAGAGGAGGACCGGCCTACCACCGAGAAGCGTTATCGCAACCAGCTCGATTACGAGCTCTCGGTCATCGAGCGCATGGGGTATCCGGGCTATTTCCTGATCGTCGCCGATTTTATCCAGTGGGCGAAGCAGCAGGGCATTCCGGTCGGTCCCGGCCGCGGCTCCGGCGCCGGCTCGGTTTGCGCCTGGGCGCTCACCATCACCGATCTCGATCCCTTGCGTTTCGGCCTCTTCTTCGAGCGCTTCCTCAATCCCGAACGCGTCTCGATGCCGGATTTCGACATCGATTTCTGCCAGGACCGGCGCGAGGAGGTGATTCGCTACGTCCAGAAGAAATATGGCCGCGACCGGGTCGCTCAGATCATCACCTTCGGTAAGCTCCAGGCCCGTGCCGTGCTGCGCGATGTCGGCCGCGTGCTTGAGCTTCCCTACGGCCAGGTCGACAAGATCTGCAAGCTGGTGCCGAACAATCCGGCTAATCCGGTTACCTTGCAGCAGGCGATCGATGGCGACGACCAGCTGAAGCGCCTGCGCGACGAGGACGAGACGGTCGGCCATCTGATGGCGATGGCGATGAAGCTCGAAGGGCTCTATCGCCATGCCTCGACCCACGCCGCCGGCGTGGTAATCGGCGATCGGCCGCTGGATCAGCTGGTTGCCCTCTACCGCGATCCGCGCTCGGACATGCCGGCGACCCAGTTCAACATGAAATATGTCGAGGATGCCGGGCTCGTTAAGTTCGACTTCCTCGGCCTCAAGACCTTGACCGTGATCGAACGCGCCGTGCGCCTCATCCGCCAGCGCGGCATCGATTTCGATATCGAAACGATCCCGATCGACGATGTGAAGACCTTCGAGATGCTGTCGCGCGGCGAGGCGGTCGGCGTGTTCCAGTTCGAAGGTGCGGGTGGCCGCGATCTCCTGAGGCGCCTCAAGCCGAACCGGTTCGAGGACATCATCGCGGCCAATGCCTTGAACCGGCCGGGCCCGATGGATTCGATCCCCGAATACATCGCCTGCAAGCATGGCCTGCAGGAGCCGGACTATATGCATCCGGCGATCAAGAGCATCCTTGAAGGCACTTACGGCGTCATGACCTATCAGGAGCAGGTCATGCAGATCGCCCAGGTGCTGGCGGGCTATTCATTGGGTGGTGCGGATCTGCTGCGGCGCGCCATGGGCAAGAAGATCAAGGCCGAGATGGACACCCAGCGCAAGGTGTTCGAGGAGGGTGCCGTCGAGCGCGGCGTGCCGCAGGCGACCGCCTCGATGATCTTCGACAAGATGGCGAAATTCTCCGGATACGGCTTCAACAAGGGCCATGCGGCACCCTATGCGCTGATCGCCTATCAAACCGCGTACTTGAAGGCCAACTACCCGGTCGAATTCATGGCCGCCTTGATGACCCTCGATCTCGGCAATACCGACAAGCTGAACCTGTTCCGGCAGGAGATGCAGCGGATGGCGATCCGCCTGCTGCCGGCCGATGTGAACCGATCGGGCGTCGAGTTCACGGTCGAAGGCGAGGGCGAGACTGCGGCCGTGCGCTATGCGCTGGCGGCGGTCAAAGGCGTCGGCGCCCAGGCGATGGCGACCCTCGTCGCCGAGCGCGACAAGAACGGGCCCTACAAGGATCTCTTCGACCTCGCGGAGCGGCTCGACACGCGCCAGTTCAACAAAAGGCAGTTCGAAAATCTGGCGAAGGCGGGGGCACTCGACAGCCTCAACCCGAACCGGGCGCAGAGTTTCGCCGCAGCCGATCTCATCATGCGCCATGCCGCGGTCGCCGCCGAGCAGCGCGAGAGCGCCCAGATCGGCCTCTTCGGCGGCGCCGGCGGTCTCGCCAAACCGCTGCTACCGAAGCAGGCGGAATGGCCCTCGATGGACCGGCTCCAGGCCGAGCTCGAGGCGATCGGCTTCTATCTCTCGGCTCATCCGCTCGACCCTTATGCTGCCGCCTTGAAGCGGATCGGCGTCATCCCGTCGAACCAGCTGGCACTCCAGCTCGCCCGCGGTGCGGCCGGACGCATGCGGCTCGCCGGTATCGTCGTGTCGCGGCGCGAGCGCACCTCCTCGCGCGGCAACCGCTTCTGCTTCGTGCAGATGTCTGACCTGACCGGGCTCTACGAAATCATGCTGTTCTCCGAGATCCTGGCGGCCAAGCGCGGGCTCCTCGACAGCGGGCAGCCCTTGCTCATCACGGCCGATGCCAAGCTCGAAGGCGACGACATGATCCGGCTCAACGGCCAGTCGATCGAGCTCTTGGACGAGGCGGCCAGCGCCAGCTCGGCCGGACTCAAGATCTTCGTGGCAGGCACGGAGGCGCTCGAGCCGCTGAAACAGACGATCGGCCGGGAAGGCAGGCTTGCCGATCGGAGCAAGCGCGGCGGCAAGCTGCGCCTCGTGCTCGATGCCGATCGGCGCCAGGTCGAGCTCGATCTGCCGGGCTTCTACGAGATCGGCCCCAGCCTGCGGCAGGCTGTGAAGGCCATTCCCGGGATAGTGGATCTGCGCGATTTCTGATAGTTGACCGTTTCATGACGGCACGCTTCAAGAAGAAAGCGGGAGGATAAGGTGCGCCGGTTCGCACATTTTCACCCCTTTATCATCGGCTTCATGCTGTGGCTGGCGCTCCCCGCGAGCGCTACCGCGGCACGCGCGCCCGGCATCTCGGTCGATGGCGTCTGGTGCCGGATGAGCGAGGAGAAGGCTCATACCGGCTTCGTCTATATGACCCTTTCGCTCGCCGGAGCCGACGGCGACGCGCTCGTCGGCGCCGAGACGCCGCTTGCCTCCAAGGTCGAGCTGCTGGCGCCCAAGACCGTCAAGGGCCGCGAGAAGCTCGAGCGCGTACCCTTGATCGAGCTAGACTCCCATGCGCCGACCGTGCTGCAGCCGCAAGGCCCGCACCTCATCCTGCGCGGCGTCCGCCATAAGCTGGCGCCGGGCGACCATTTCGTGCTGACGCTCGATTTCGCCAAGGCCGGCAAGCGTGACGTGACCGCCAAGGTCGTGACCCACCCGCCCCATATCGGCCTGCCCGAGCTGCCGAAGGGCGTCACGGTGGATTGAGGTAGGCGTCCGGTCGTTCCAGTCCGAGCGTAATTCACGAGAATATCAGGGCCATCCGCTCGGAAGCGTTCAGGATTTCGTTTGGCTCTGAGTTGAACTCGCCGGCCAATGAGGCAGTATCGCCGATACAGAAGCCGGTCAGGTCGTAGCGTACTGGGAAAACCTGATCGATTGGGATGTTCAAAAACACGGCAAGAGCCGACGGATCGCAGGACGAGCCGAAATCATGGTAGCGGGCCAGATGAAATTTATCCCCGTCCTTAAAAACCGTGAGCGTTCGGAAATGCTCAGTCTTACGGGGATTTGTTGGATCGATGTTTCCTAACATGGCCCAGCATTCCGTCCCATTCGAAAGCTGAACCTTCACCCCCACGATACAGCCGCCACCGATATCGGCTGGAAGGTTCTGAACAGGAGCGACCGCCGTTTCGTCCAGCTCTTCCTCGTGGGCGTTCGTGAAACGCCAGACAGGGAACTCCTGAAAGTCCGCAACCGACAAATCATCGGCTTTCTTCACACGAGTGTTTGCGACGGATCGGCTCATCGAATGCATCCCTCGATTCGCGCTGGTATCGTTTTAGCGTTCATCCAGTCGCAGTCGTGCGTCTCGTGCGCGCCGATAGGCGGGCTCGATGTCGTTGGGCCGCTCAGCCGTGAGGGCCGCCAGCCTCTCGTACGCACTTTTCCGGATCGCGCCTGTCGCGGAATCCGCCAATAGCTTCAGCTTCTCGATAGCGCCAGCTGTACCAATGTCATGCAACGCCTAGATACATCTCACCGCCAACCCGGTGCCGTCGTCATAGGCGAGATACTCATGCTTCTTCAGCGCTGCGCGATAAAGGCAATCGACTGTAGACGGTGCACGAATGTCTTGAAGGGCGTCGGCAATATCCTCGTGTTTAAAGTGCCAATCCTCTTCCAGCAACTTACTGAGCACAGGTGCCCAGCTCGGCGATAGACCAAAGTGGAACCCGAGGATTAGCGCGTATTCAACACAATTCGAGCATTTTTCAGCCATCGCTTGTTCGAGTTCGGCTCGTATAAGGTCGGGTGAACTACGAGGATCCGAGCCGAACTTCGAGACAAACACATCGGCGGAGATCCGCCCGTGCGCAAGGTCGAGAATGAGCTGGCCCTTTGAGATGTCCATCTACACGTCCGTATCCTATCCTCTTAAACTCTGTGCGCGTCCGTGATCCGATCGGCGAGCGCATCAAGATAAGCGACTAGTGCTGAGACGTTGGCGAATTCCTTGAACTCGCCTCGCGCAATCGCAGCAAGACCCGTTCGAGCAGCTGAGCGAAGCGCTTCGGTCCGAACCTCCTGGGGCTCGTCTGGGCCGACATTTCGGGTTGCCATTATACCACCTCGCTGATTCGCTATTTTTGTCCTGATGCGATCTGCCCGCTCGCAAGGTCGAGCAGCCCACGCCGCGACGCGTTGTAGCGCGAGAGCGTGCGGTCCGCGTGGCGCATGCGCCAGCTCAGCATGCGCTGCGCCATCTCGATCACGGCGTCGCGATAGGCGGGATCCTCGGCCCGATTGACGAGCTCGTCCGGGTCCCGCTCGAGATCGAACAGCACGGGCGGCAGGGCGCCGGCGAAATGGACATATTTGAAACGCTCGGTCCGGAGCACGGCTAGCTCGGTGTCGCGCCAATCGAGTTCGAGCGGCCTGAGATGCGCATAGGGAAAGCCGATCCGCAAACTGTATTCGAAATGCACCTCGGTCCTGGGATTGGTCGCGCCGCGAACGACGGGCAGGAGGGAGCTGCCATCGCAGCTGATCGGGACGGGAAGGTCGAGCCAGTCGAGCACGGTCGGCATGATGTCGACACTCTCGCTGAAGCCGCGCTCGATCCGGCCGCGCGTCGCATCCGCCTCGGGCCGCGGATCCACGATGATGAGCGGGATGTGGTAGCTCTCGTCGTGAAAGCCGCATTTGCCGAGCAGGTAGTGGTCGCCCAGCTGCTCGCCGTGATCCGAGGTGAAGAGGATCAGTGTGTTATCGAGCATCCCCTTGGCCGAGAGGGCGTCGAGCACGCGGCCGATCTCGTGATCGACCTCGGCGATGAGGCCATAATAATGCCGGCGCAGCGCCAGGAGCTCTTCGTCGCTCAGACTGTCGATCCGACCTTCGCCGCCGATCACGAAGCCCGCAAGCGGTCTTGCCTGGAAGTTCTTCAACGCCGGATGACCGCCGCATTCCTCTTCCGGGCTCGCAGCACGCTTAGGCAGCGGGATGAGCGCCGGATCGATGCGTTCGTGAAAGGGCGAGGGCGCCGTGAAGGGCGGGTGCGGGCGCAGATAGCCCAGATGCAGGAACCAGGGTTCGCCCTGCCGTTCCGACAGAAAATCGAGCGCATGCTCGGTCGACCAGCGGCTGTCCGAGAATTCGGTGCCGATGGCGGCCGGTGCCGAGCCGGGCCGAGCGGCGCCGTCGGACGGCGCCCAGAGATCGCGCACGAGGGCCGCCGCGGCATCGGGATTTTGCCGTTTGACCCAAGCGAGATAGGGCCGGTGATCCTCCTCCTCGAAATGGGCGACCGTGGTCCAGCCTTCGCCGATCTCGCCCATCTTGAGGAAATTCGCATCGTCGAAGCCCACGGCGCGCGGGTCCTGGGTCGTGGTGGTATAGCCCACGATCGACGGATCCCAGCCGGCGCGCCGTACTTCGCGCGCAAGATGGGCATGGCGCCGGTCGAGCGGCACGCCGTTGGTCACCACCCGGTGATTCATCATATATTGGCCGGTGAGGAGCGAGGCGCGCGCGGGTCCGCACGGGGCGGCTTGCGCGAAGTGCCGGGCGAATGTCACGCCGCGCGCGGCCAGCCGGTCGAGATTGGGTGTCTGGGCATGAGCGGCACCGAGACGGCCCAGCGCCTCGCCGCGCCATTGATCGACCACGATCATCAGAACATTGGGACGCTCGTTCTTATTCATCCCGGCGATCCTGCCATGCGCTGATTCATCTCATCGCCCCGCCAATTCACTTGCAAAGCGCCGCCTCTGCAACTATCACCTCGCTCCGCGATTGTCGCGAAATCTCACGCGGGATTGCCGCACGCTCAGCGTGCCGGCTCCGGTGCCCTTTTGGGTGACTTCCCGCGGCGGCTCAACCGGAAAAGGAAGACCAGGCCAATGAACGCCCCAGTACCCTCTTTCTCCATGCGCCAGCTGCTCGAGGCCGGTGTGCATTTCGGCCACCATACTCGTCGGTGGAACCCGAAGATGCAGCCCTATCTCTTCGGCGTGCGCAATGGCGTCCATATTATCGATCTCGAGCAGACGGTGCCGATGCTGGCGCGCGCGCTGCAGGCGGTGCGCGACACGGTTGCGGGCGGCGGCCGCGTTCTGTTCGTCGGCACCAAGCGCCAGGCGCAGGAGCCGATCGCCGACTCTGCACGGCGCTGCGGCCAGTATTTCGTCAATCACCGCTGGCTCGGCGGCATGCTGACCAACTTCAAGACCATCTCGCTGTCGATCAAGCGACTGCGCGAGCTGGACGAGCGGATCAACAACCCGGCTTCGGGCCTGACCAAGCGCGAGATGCTCGAGGTGACGCGCGACCGCGACAAGCTGGAGCGCGCACTCGGCGGCATCAAGGAGATGGGCGGCCTGCCGGACCTTCTGTTCGTGATCGACACCAACAAGGAAAAGATCTCGATCGAGGAGGCGAACAAGCTCAACATTCCGGTCATCGCGATCATCGACAGCAACTCCTCGCCCGACGGCATCACGTTCCCGGTGCCGGGCAATGACGATGCGATGCGCGCGATCCATACCTATTGCGACCTGGTGTCGGCGGCTGTGTTGTCGGGCATCCAGGCCGAACTGATGGCGTCCGGTGTCGATGTCGGCGAGGCCGAGGAAGTGGCCGATCTCGAGGAGCTGCCGACCGAGGAAGAGCTCGCGGCGGCCGAGCCGATCGCGTTCCCCAGCCTCGAGGCCGAGGTCGAGGCCGCGCCCCAGACCGAGGGCGAACAGCCCGGCGCCTGAACATCGCTTTTCGGCAGTATCGAGCTAGAGCGTCGGTCGCCGTCAGGTGGCCGACGTTTGTTTTAGAGGATTGAAGGAGGCGGAGATGCCAGAGATTACCGCAGCGCTCGTCAAGGATCTGCGCGAGAAGACCGGCGCCGGCATGATGGATTGCAAGCGCGCGCTCAACGAGACCGCCGGCGACATCGAAGGTGCGGTTGACTGGCTGCGCAAGAAGGGCCTGTCGGCCGCCGCCAAGAAGGCCGGCCGCGTCGCGGCCGAGGGCCTGGTCGGCGTCGAGACGCAGGGCACCAAGGGTGCTGTCGTCGAGGTCAATAGCGAGACCGACTTCGTCGCCCGCAACGAGCAGTTCCAAGGCCTGGTCGCGGGTGTCGCCCGCGCCGCACTCGCCCATGGCGAGGATGTGGACGCACTCAAGGCTGCCGCTCTCCCCGAGGGCGGCACGATCGAGGCCGCGATCACCCATCTCGTCGCCACCATCGGCGAGAATATGAACCTCCGGCGCGCGCGCCGGCTCGAGGTCAAGCAAGGCGTCGTGGTGGGTTATGTTCATAACGCGCTGAAGCCGGGCCTGGGCAAGATCGGCGTGCTGATCGCACTCGAGTCCGCGGCGGACGCGGCCGTGCTCGCCTCCCTCGGCAAGCAGCTCGCCATGCATGTGGCGGCAGCCTCGCCCTTGTCGCTTGACGTGGCGTCTGTCGATCCTGCAGCACTCGATCGCGAGCGCGACGTGCTGAAGGAGCAGGCGCGTGCTTCCGGCAAGCCGGAGAACATCATCGACAAGATGGTCGAAGGCCGGATCCGGAAGTACTACGAGGAAGTCGTCCTGCTCGAGCAGGTCTATGTGATCGACGGCGAGACCAAGATCGCGAAGGTGGTCGAGGCCGCGGCCAAGTCGGCCGGCCAGCCGATCACGCTCACGGGCTTCGCACGCTTCGCACTGGGCGAGGGCATCGAGAAGGCGGCACAGGATTTCGCCGCCGAGGTCGCTGCCGCCGCCAAGGGCTGAACCGCTCTCACGAAACACCCTTCTCCGCTCGATCGGGTGGGGAAGGGCTTTCGGTTTTTGTTCGCGCGCAGTATCACGTCGCGTGCCTTGAGTTCGTCGAGAAGAAGGGCAGCGCCCGAGCGATGCCGCCGCAACCCGCCTATCGTCGCGTCCTCTTGAAGCTCTCCGGCGAAGCGCTGATGGGCGACCGGGAATTCGGCCTCGATTCCGCGATCGTCGAGCGCATCGCGCGCGAGATTCAGGCAGTGCTCGGGTTCGGCGTCCAGATCTCCATCGTCATCGGCGGCGGCAACATCTTCCGTGGCGTCGCCGGTGCTGCCTCCGGCATGGAGCGGGCGACCGCCGACTATATGGGCATGATGGCGACGGTCATTAACGCGCTGGCGCTCCAATCGGCGCTCGAGCGGATCGCCGTGCCGACTCGCGTCCAGTCGGCCATCACGATGCAGGCCGTGTGCGAGCCCTATATCCGCCGCCGGGCACTCCGGCATATGGAGAAGGGGCGGGTGGTGATCTTCGCGGCTGGCACCGGCAATCCTTTCTTCACGACCGACACGGCCGCCGCCCTCCGCGCCTCCGAGATGGGCTGCGACGTGCTAATGAAGGCGACCAAGGTCGACGGCGTTTACGGCGCCGATCCGCGTCTCGTCCCCGATGCCGAGCGCTATGAGCGGCTCTCCTATCAGCAGGTGCTGGCGCAGGACCTGAAAGTCATGGATGCTGCGGCGATTTCCTTGGCACGGGAGAGCAACATTCCTATTCTCGTCTTTTCGCTGTTCACCGAAGGCGGCTTTGCCGATGCGGTGATGGGCCGGGGGCGTTATACGGTCATCATGGAACCAGAGGACGATCGTGGCTGATGCGTTGATGAAGGATCTGCGCCGCAGAATGGATGGCGCGGTCGAGGCGTTGCGCAAGGAGTTCGCGGGGCTGCGCACGGGCCGCGCGTCGACCAGCCTGCTCGACCAGATCATGGTGGAGGCCTATGGCAGTACCATGCCGCTCGCCCAATGCGGCACGGTCAGCGCGCCCGAGCCGCGCATGCTGACCGTCCAGGTCTGGGACAAGGCGCTGGTGAAGCCGGTCGAGAAGGCGATCCGCGATGGCGGGCTCGGCCTCAATCCGCAGACCGACGGCCAGATGGTGCGCGTGCCGATTCCCGACCTCAACGAGGAGCGCCGCCGGGAGCTCGTCAAGGTCGCCGCCAAATATGCCGAGCAGGCGCGAGTCTCGGTCCGCAACGTCCGTCGCGACGGCATCGATTCCCTGAAGAAGCTCGAGAAGGATAGCGAGATCTCGCAGGATGAGCACCGGCGCATGCAGGCCGAGGTCCAGGCGCTGACCGACGACACGATCAGGAAGATCGATGATTCCTTTGCCCAGAAGGATAAAGAGATCTTGCAGGTCTGACGGGGATGGAAGGACTTTCCCATCAGCCGGCGCCGCCCGGGCCGCCGACTCATATCGCCATCATCATGGACGGCAATGGCCGCTGGGCCCAAGCCCGCGGCCTGCCGCGCAGCATCGGCCATCGGCGCGGCGTCGAGGCGGTGCGGCGCACGCTCCGGGCCGCGATCGAGCTCGGGGTGGGCTATCTGACGCTCTACGCCTTCTCAACCGAGAATTGGCGGCGCCCCGAGACCGAGGTGCGCGAGCTCATGAGCATCATGCGGCTCTATTTGAGGAGCGAGCTGGCCGAGCTGCATCGCCAGAACATCAGGTTGCGCGTCATCGGTCAGCGTGACCGGCTGGCGCGCGATTTCGTGGCGCTCATCGAGAATGCCGAGCGCGTCACGGCCGGCAATACACGCTGCAATTTCACCATCGCCTTGAGCTATGGCGGACGCGACGAGATCGCGACCGCGGCACGGCGCCTGGCCGAGCGGGTACAGCGCGGCGAGATCCTGCCGGAAGAGATCGACGAGGATAGCCTGGCCGGCAATCTTTTCACGGCCGACCTGCCCGATCCCGACCTCATCATCCGCACCAGCGGCGAGAAACGGGCCTCCAATTTTCTGCTCTGGCAGTCGGCCTATTCCGAGCTGGTCTTCACCGATCGTCTTTGGCCGGATTTTTCGCGCGACGATCTCGTCGCCGCGATCCGGGAATTTCATGGCAGAGAACGCCGATTTGGCGCATCCGCAGGATCGTCCCGCTAAGCCCGGCGCGCTAGGGCTTCGCCTCGCCTCGGCGCTGGTCATGATTCCTGCGGCGCTGCTGGTCGTTTGGCTCGGCGGCGTCTGGTTCGCGGGCTTCGTCGCGATCGCTGCTGCCCTCATGTGCTGGGAATGGGGCCGCCTCGTCGGCCGTCTCCGTGGCACGGGGGATGCGATCCTGTTTCTCGCAATGGGATTCGCGTCGGTGCTTGCGGCTGAGCTGGCAGCACCCCTCGTTGGCCTCATGCTCATGGCGCTCGGCATCCTCGCGCAATGGCTCTTGGCCCGCGGCCGGGACGAACGGCCGCTCTGGACCGCCGCGGGCCTTGCCTGGATCCTGCTGCCCTCGATCGGCTTCGTCTGGCTGCGTGCGGCACCCTCGGGCCTCGTTCTCTGCTTCTGGGCGCTCGCCGTGGTGTGGGCGACCGACTCCGCGGCTTATGCCGCCGGCAAGAGCCTGGGAGGTCCCCGCCTGGCGCCACGGATCAGCCCGAACAAGACCTGGTCCGGCCTCGCCGGCGGCATCGTGGGAGCCATGCTTGCCGGGCTCGCGACCGGCCTCCTGGTGCCGGGATCGCCGCTTCCGATGCTCATCGCGCTGAGCGGCGGGCTTGCGGTTGTCGAGCAGATCGGCGATATCGCTGAAAGCTTCGCCAAGCGGCGGTTCGGCGTGAAGGATTCGAGCGGTCTTATTCCCGGTCATGGCGGGCTGCTCGATCGACTTGACGGCATGCTGGCGGTCGTGGCCGTGTTGGCGCTGCTTCAGATACTGACGGATGGTCACCTCGTGAGATGGAATCAAGCATGAGCGGCGTGAGCGAGCCGCGCTCGGTCGCGATCCTCGGATCGACTGGCTCGGTCGGCTGCAGCACGCTCGACCTGATCCAGCGGCATCCGGGCGAGTACGAGGTTCTGGCGCTCACGGCGCAAACCCGGTGGGACAAGCTGGCCGAGCAGGCTCGCGCGGTCGGTGCCCGTTTCGCCGCGATCGGCGACCCGCAGCATTATCAGGCGCTCAAGGAAGCGCTCGCCGGCACCGGCACCGAGGTCGCGGCCGGCGCCGATGCCGTGATCGAGGCAGCGCGGCGGCCAGCCGAGTGGGTCATGGCCGCGATCGTGGGGGCGGCGGGCCTCGCACCAACGCTGGCGGCAATCCGTCGCGGCGCCGTGGTGGCGCTCGCCAATAAAGAAGCGCTCGTCTGCGCCGGCGAGCTCGTCACGGCCGAGGTGAAGCGCAGCGGCGCCACGCTGCTGCCGGTCGACAGCGAGCATAACGCGATCTTCCAGGTCTTCGATTTCGCACGGCCGGAAGGGATCGAGAAGATCATCCTGACCGCATCCGGCGGCCCCTTCCGCACGCTCGAACGGCACGAGATGGCGGCCGTGACGCCGGCCCAGGCCCTGAAGCACCCGAATTGGAGCATGGGCGCCAAGATCTCGATCGACAGCGCCACCATGATGAACAAGGGGCTGGAGCTGATCGAGGCCAAGCATCTCTTCGGCCTGCCCGAAGACCGGATCGAGATCGTGGTGCATCCGCAATCGGTGATCCACAGCCTCGTCTCCTATGTCGACGGCTCCGTGCTGGCGCAGCTGGGCTCGCCCGACATGCGCACGCCTATTGCGGTGACGCTCGCCTGGCCGAAGCGGATGCCAGCACCCAGTGCTCGCCTCGATTTGGCCGTAATCGCGAAGCTTACTTTCGAGGCGCCCGATCCGGAGCGGTTTCCGGCGCTGCGGCTGGCGCGGGATGCGCTCATCGCCGGCGGCTCGGCTCCAATCGTGCTCAATGCGGCGAATGAAGAGGCGGTCGCTTCCTTCCTCAAGGGCAAGATCGGCTTCCTCGAAATCGCCGGCCTGGTCGAGGATACCCTGGCGGAGTTGCCGGTAGCCCCCATCTATACGCTGGACGATGTCTATGCCATCGACCGGCAGGCGCGCGAGACGGCGGCGCGGCACGCCCAACGGCGGCCCAAGCTGGCCGGCGCCGTGGGCGGCTGAGCGAGAAGGAAAGAGGGCGGATGGGCTATATCAGCGGGTTTGTCGAGACGGTGGTGCCATTCCTGGTGGTGCTGACCGTGCTCGTCTTCGTGCATGAGCTCGGCCATTACCTCGTCGCTCGCTGGTGCGGTGTCCGCGTCGAAACCTTCTCGGTCGGATTCGGGCCCGAGCTGTTCGGCTGGTTCGACCGCCGCGGCACGCGCTGGAAGCTGGCAGCCGTCCCGTTCGGCGGTTATGTCAAGATGTTCGGCGATGCCGATGCCGCCTCGATGCCGGGCGAGCATGTCGCGACCATGACCCCTGAGGAAAAGGCGGTCTCGTTTCATCATCAGCCGCTGCGCTCGCGTGCCGCGATCATCGCGGCCGGGCCGGGGGCGAATTTCCTCTTTACCATCGTCCTCCTGGCCGGCCTCTTCGCGACCGTGGGGCAGGTGATCTCGCAGCCGCGCGTCGGCGAGGTGAAGCCTGACAGCGCCGCCGCCGAGGCCGGGCTGAAGCCGGGCGATCTCATCGTCCGGATCGGCGGCCATCCGATCACGCGCTTTCAGGAGCTGCAGGATGCGATCGGGCTCAACACCGGTACGCCGGTGCAGCTCGGCATAGAGCGCGACGGCCAGGATCTCGATCTCGTGGCCACGCCGCATGTCGTCGTGGTGTCCGACCGGTTCGGCAACAGCGGCACGGTTGGACAGCTGGGCGTCAGCGCCGACCCGGCCGGCATCAGCATCGAGCGCCGCGACCCCTTCACCGCGTCGGTCGAGGCGGCGCGCGAATCCTGGAGCATGGTGAGCACGACCCTTACTGGCCTCGGGCAGATGATCTCCGGGACGCGGGGGACGCAGGATCTGCACGGGCCGCTCGGCATTGCCAATTTGTCGCGGGCCGTAGCCCAGGGCGGCGTAGTGTCTCTGCTGCTTTTCATGGCGACTCTTTCGATAAATCTGGGACTCATTAACCTCTTCCCGATCCCCGTTCTTGACGGTGGGCATCTGCTGTTCTATGCCGCTGAGGCGTTGCGCGGGCGGCCCCTAGGCCAACGGGCTCAGGAGGTCGGTTTTCGGCTCGGTCTGGCCCTTGTCCTTACGCTCATGGTCTTCGCCACTTGGAACGATCTGGTGCAGTTCCACGTGTGGCCATTTTCGAAGGTCTAGTCAGTAAACGGCATCGGTATAGGCGGGGGGCATTTTGCGGCCAGCTTTGGAGTTTATGTTGCGCGGCAGCTCTGCTGCCATCGCCATCATGCTGGCAATGCCGCAGCCTGGGGTCGCTTGGGCTGACGGCCTTCCGGAACGGCCGCCGATCCAGCTGGCGCAGGTGCAGCAGGGCGGCAAGATCGCGGAGATCCGCGTCGAAGGGTCCGAGCGTATCGAGCCCGAGACGATCCGCTCCTACCTCACCATCTCGCCGGGCGACGAGTTCGACAACGAGAAGCTCGACAAGTCGCTGAAGTCGCTGTTCGAGACCGGTCTCTTCGCCGACGTCAATTTGTCGCGTGAGGGCGACACGCTGGTCGTGCGCGTGGTCGAGAATCCCATCATCAACCGCGTCGCCTATGAGGGCAACGACCGGTTCGACGACAAGTCGCTGAATGACGAGGTCCAGCTGAAGCCGCGCTCGGTCTATACCCGCACCAAGGTGCAGGCCGATGTGAAGCGCATCCTCGATCTCTATCGCCATAGCGGCCGCTTCGCCGCCACCGTCGAGCCCAAGATCGTCCAGCTGCCGCAGAACCGCGTCGATCTCATCTTCGAGATCAACGAGGGCAAGCTCACCTCGATCGACAGCATCAATTTCGTCGGCAACAAGATCTTCGAGAACGACGATCTCCTGGCCGTCGTCTCGACCAAGGAGTCGCGCTGGTACAGGTTCTTCTCGACCGACGACACCTACGATCCGGACCGGCTGACCTATGACCGCGAGCTTCTGCGGAAATTCTATCTGGCGAACGGCTATGCGGATTTCCGCGTGGTCTCGGCCGTTGCCGAGCTGACGCCGGACCGCAGCGGCTTCATCGTCACCTTCGCGACCGAAGAGGGCGAGCGCTACCATGTCGGCCATGTCGGCGTGAATGTCGGGCTGAAGAACCTGAAGCCCGAGGATCTGCAGCCGCTGCTGACCGTGCATGAGGGCGATTGGTACAACGCCGACCTGGTCGAGAAGTCGGTGAATGCGCTGACCACCGCGGTCGGCGATCGCGGCTATGCCTTCGTCGATGTCCGTCCGCTGATCACGCGCAACAAGGATGCGCATACGATCGATCTGACCTTCGACATCGCCGAAGGGCCGCGCGTCTATGTCGAGCGCATCGATATCGCCGGCAATGTGGCCACCCTCGACAAGGTCATCCGCCGCGAATTCACGATCGCGGAGGGCGATGCCTTCAACACCTCGAAGGTCAAGCGGTCCGAGCAGAACCTCAAGAATCTCGGCTTTTTCAAGAAGGTCGAGGTCAACAACGTACCGGGCAGCGCCCCCGACAAGACGGTCATCAATGTCAATGTCGAAGAGCAATCGACCGGTCAGCTGAGCGTCGGCACCGGCTTCTCGACGACGGAAGGCCTGCTGCTCAACGCCACCATCAGCCAGTCGAACCTTTTGGGCACCGGCGAGGATCTCCGGCTCTCGGGCACGCTGTCCGAATTCATCACGCTCTTGCAATTCAGCTTCACCGACCCGCGCTTCCTCGACAAGCCGCTGGCCGCCGGCTTCGATGTCTATCAGACCGAGAACGACCAGCAGCGCATTCAGGACTACAACCTCTACCAGCTGGGCGCCGATGTTCGCCTCGGCTTCGATGTTTATGAGGATCTGCGCGATACGGTCCGCTATCGGGTACAGCAAAGCCGCCTGAACGACGTGGCGAGCTCGGCCTCGATCTTCGTTATCGAGGAGGAGGGTGCCCGCACGGAATCGACGGTCGGCAATACGATCGTCTGGGATCAGCGCGACAACCGCATCGACCCGACCGGCGGCTTTTACACCCAGCTCGATGAATCGATCGCCGGCTTGGGCGGCACGGTCCGCTATATCAAGACCATCGCCACCGGCGGCGCCTATTATCAGATCGCACCCAAATGGGTGTTGGGCGACGTGCTCGAGATCGGCGATGTCGAAGGCTACGGTAATACGGGCGTGCCGATCGGCGACCGCTTCTTCGTCGGCGGCGACAATCTACGCGGCTTCGCTACGGCCGGTATCGGTCCGCGCGATAGCCGGACGGATGACAGTTTGGGCGGCAACCGCTATATCACCAACTCGCTGACGCTCTCGGTGCCGTTGGGATTGCCGGCGGAGCTGGGCGTGTCCGGGCGTTTCTTCACCGATGCGGGCACGCTGTTCGGCATCGATCAGTCGGGACCGACGCTGCTGGACAGCCACGGGCTGCGTCTGGCGAGCGGTTTTGGTATTTCATGGAAGTCGCCGGTCGGGCCGGTCAAGATCGATTTCGGCGTTCCTCTCATCAAGCAGCCGGGCGACCAGACCGAGGTCGTGCGAGTCAATTTCGGTACGAGGTTCTAAATGTTCTCAGCAAGCCACTTTTCAGCGGTCGCGGTTGCCGCGGCGCTCGCCGCCTTGGCCGTAACTGCCACTCCGGTCCTGGCTCAGACCAGCCCGGCCGCACCTGCCGCCGGCGGTGCTCCGATCACGCTTCCGCCGCCCAAGGCTTCGGCTGCCGGCGGCGTGCCGGCGCCGCAGATCATGGTCGTCAATGCCGACGGCGTGCTCGGTCAGTCCAGGGCGATGAAGGGGCTGCAGGCCCAGCTCGACAATCAGAAGGCGGCCTTCCAGAAGGAGCTCGCCAAGACCGAGGACGAGCTGCAGCAGACCAAGCAGGAGCTGCAGAAGGAGCAGGGCGTCATAGCCCCCGATGCCTTCGAGGAGAAGCGGCACAATTTCGAGAAGCGTTTCTCCGAAGCGCAGAAGGAAACCCAGATCAAGCGGCAGACGCTGGAGCAGGGTGCCCAGGATGCGCTGAACAAGGTCAAGGGCGCCTTGCTCGAGATCGTGCGCGACATTGCCGAGGAGCGGCATAGCAATCTGGTGCTGCAGAACAATCAGCTGCTGATCTTCGATCCCGCCTATGATGTCAGTCCCGAAGTGCTGAAGCGCCTCGATGTGAAGATGCCGGAGGTCAAGCTGGTGCTGAGCAAGCCGGCCGAATCGCCGGTGGCTCAGGCCGCGGCACCGGGAGCAGCGGCGCCCGCTCCGGCCCAGGCCGCCGCGAAGAAGAAATAGCGGATGGCGGATTCCCGGTTCTTCCGGGTAGCGGGGCCGTTCCGCGTTGCCGAGATTGCGGCGCTGACGGGGGCCGAGCTGGGTGGGGCGGCGAATGGGGCGCTGCGTCTTCGTGACGTGGCGCCGATCGAGACGGCCGGGCCGGGCGAGCTCACCTCGCTGCACAACGCGAAATATCTCGATCTCCTGAGCCGGTCCGAGGCCGGGGCCGCCTTCGTGGCGCCCGGCATGGAAGCGCGTGCGCCGGCCGGCATGACGCTGCTCGTGACCCGCAACCCCTATTTGGCATATGCCAAGGCGGCGCAGGCCTTCTACCCGGCACCGGCGGTGAAGCCCGGAATTGCCGAGAGTGCTGTGGTCGAGCCAGGTGCCGTCCTGGGCGAGGGGGTGATGATCGGACATCACGCGGTGATCGAGGCTGGAGCCGAGATCGGTGCCGGCACGCGGATCGGCGCCAACAGCGTCGTGGGATCCGGTGTCGTCATCGGCCGGGATTGCGTGATCGGCGCCAATGTCACGGTCAGCCACGCGCTCATCGGCGATCGGGTGCGGCTCTATCCGGGTGCCCGGATCGGCCAGGACGGATTCGGTTTCGCGCCCGACCCCAAGGGACATGTCAAAGTGCCCCAGCTCGGGCGGGTTCTGATCGGCAATGATGTCGAGATCGGTGCCAATACGACGATCGATCGCGGTGCCGGGCCCGATACGGTGATCGGGGACGGCAGCTGGATTGATAATCTGGTGCAAATCGGTCACAACGTGGTTGTAGGCCGAGGCTGCATCCTGGTGTCGCAGACTGGTATTTCGGGCAGCACCAAGCTCGAGGATTTCGTCTCGACCGGTGGTCAATCCGGCTTGGCTGGACATCTGACGATCGGCAAGGGCGCCCAGATCGCGGCCAAGAGCGGTGTCATGCGCGATGTCCCGGCAGGTGCCGTCGTAGCCGGCATTCCGGCCGTTCCGCGCGCGCAGTGGCATCGCCAGACCGTCCAGCTCGAACGCTTGGTGAAAAAGAAGGACAAGTAGGCGAATGGAATCGTCGGAACCGAAAGCGGCTGAAGTGGAGATGATGCCCGATCTCGATGTCCACGGGATCATGAAGTGCATTCCCCACCGCTATCCCTTTCTGATGATCGACCGACTGACCGAGATCGTGCGGCATGAGAGTGCCGTCGCGATCAAGAACGTCTCGGTCAACGAGCCGCATTTCCAAGGGCATTTCCCGCTGCCGACCGGGCCGATCATGCCGGGTGTGCTGATCGTCGAGGCGATGGCCCAGGCGGCCGCCTGCCTCGTCGTCCATTCGCTCGGCATCCCCAAGGAAGGCCGCACGGTCTATTTCATGAGCATCGAGGAAGCGCGCTTCCGCAAGCCGGTGGTGCCGGGCGACCAGCTGCGCATCCATGTCAAGAAACAGCGCCATCGCGCCAATGTCTGGCGCTTCGCCGGCGAGGCCAAGGTGAATGGCGTACTGGTGGCGGAGGCGGTCTATACCGCCATGATCGCCGACCTCAATAGCTAGGATCTTTAATGGCGCGAATTCATCCGACGGCTGTCGTCGAACCGGGTGCCGAGCTCGCGGACGACACCGTCGTCGGCCCGTTTTGCCATGTCGGCCCCAAGGTCAGGCTTGAGACCGGCGTCGAGCTCGTTTCCCATGTCGTTGTCGGCGGCATCACCGAGATCGGTAGCGGCACTCGCATCTTCCCGTTCGCCTCGGTCGGGCTCGAGCCGCAGGACAAGAAATACAAGGGCGAGCCGTCGCGCCTCGAGATCGGCGCCGACAATATCATCCGTGAGGGCGTCAGCATCAATGTCGGCACCGAAGGCGGCGGCATGCTGACCAAGATCGGCGACCGCAATCTCTTCATGCTCGGAACCCATGTGGCGCATGATTGCCGGCTCGGCAACGACATCGTCATGGCCAACAAGGCGACGCTCGCCGGTCATGTCACGGTCGGCGATTTCGCCGTGTTCGGAGGGCTCTGCGCAGTTCATCAGCGCTGCCGCATCGGCCGCGGTGCCATGATCGGCGGCGTCACCGGCGTCGAGCAAGATGTCATCCCCTACGGCATGGTGCTGGGCGACCGCGCGCGTCTCGGTGGCCTCAATGTGCTGGGCATGCAGCGGCTGGGCTTCACCGCCTCCGATCTGCATAGCGTGCGCCAGGCCTTCAAGCTGCTCTTCGGCGAGGATGGTACCTTCGCCGAGCGCGTGGCGCTGGTCGCCGAGCGCTTCGCCGATGTGGCACCGGCGATGGAGATCATCGACTTCATCCGCGCCAATTCGACCCGGCGGATCGTGCAGCCCGCCGCGGGTAATGGCGGCTAAGCTCGGTATCATCGCCGGCAGCGGAGCATTGCCGGGCAAGGTGATCGAGCATTGCCGGCGCACGGGGCGTGCCTGTTTCGCGCTCGCTTTCGAAGGCGAGACCGACCCCGCGATTCTCGACGGTATCGAGCATGTCTGGACGCGCCTTGGTGCCGCCGGCGAAAATTTCCGCCGCCTCAAGGAGGCTGGCGTCGACGAGATCGTCATGGCGGGCGGCCTCCGCCGCCCGACGCTGGCCTCGCTCCGGCCGGATTGGCGCGCCGCCCGCTTCTTCGCGCGCGTGGGCTTCCGCGCGCTCGGCGATGACGGGCTTCTGACCGCCGTGATCAAGGAGCTCGAGAGCGAGGGCTTTACCCTCATCGGCGTCGAGACGCTGTTGACCGACGCGCTCGCCAGCGTCGGCATCTATGGCCTTCATCGCCCCGACGAGCAGGCCGAGGCCGATATCGCCCATGGCTTCCGCGTCGTGGCGCAGCTGGGCGCTCTCGATATCGGCCAGGCCGCGATCGTGCAGCAAGGCCTCGTCCTGGGCGTCGAGGCGATCGAAGGCACCGACGCGCTCATTCGCCGCTGTGCGGCACTCCGGCGCGAGGGGCCGGGCGGCGTGCTGGTCAAGGCCAAGAAGCCGGAGCAGGAGCGCCGCGCCGACCTGCCGACGATCGGGCCGCGCACCGTCGAGTTCGCCCATGAGGCGGGCTTGCGCGGTATCGCGGTCGAGGCCGGCGCCAGCCTCGTCGTCGATCGCGCGCAGGTGGCGGCCCTTGCCGATCAGCTCGGCCTCTTCGTGCTCGGCCGGACGCCATGAGCGAAGGTCCGCTCTTCTTCCTGATCGCCGGCGAACCCTCGGGCGATCTCATCGGCGCCAGCCTGATGCGGGCGCTCAAGGAGCGCACCAACGGCACGGCGCGCTTCGCCGGCATCGGCGGCGAGGGGATGACGGCGGAAGGGCTCCAAAGCCTGCTGCCGATCCGCGAGCTCGCCATCATGGGTATGCTCGAAGTGCTGCCGCGCGCCCGCCGGCTCTTGCGCCGGGTGCGCGAGACCGCGGCCGAGATCCAGCGGCTCAGGCCCGACGCGGTCGTCACCATCGACAATTCCGGCTTCTGCTTCCGTGTCGGCGAGATGGTGAAGGAGCAGGCCGACCGGCCGCTCATCGTCCATTATGTGGCCCCGATGGTGTGGGCCTGGCGCGCCCATCGCGCCCGCTCGGCCGCCCGCGCCGCCGACCATCTGCTGACGCTCCTGCCGTTCGAGCCCGCGCATTTCGCGGACGTCGGCTTGCCCGCGACATATGTCGGCCATCCGGTCGTCGAAAGCGGCGCCGACAAGGGCGACGGCGCCCGCTTCCGCGCCGCGCACAGCATCGCCGTCGAGGCGCCCGTGCTATCCGTGCTGCCCGGCAGCCGGCGGGCCGAGACGCGGCGCCTGCTGCCGGTGTTCGGCCCGACCGTGGCGCGGCTGGCGGAGCGCATCCCGGGCCTCACCGTGATCGTACCGACGGTCGAAACGGTGGCCGACCAGGTCACCGCCGCCGCGGCATCCTGGCCCGCCCGGACGATCGTGATCCGCGGACTATCCGAGAAATATGATGGCTTCGCCGCCAGCCAGGCGGCACTCGCAGCCTCCGGCACGGTCTCGCTCGAGCTTGCCATGGCGCGCGTGCCGATGGTCATCGGCTATCGCGTCTGGACGCCGACCTGGATCGGCTTGAAGCTCGTCAGCAAGGTCGCCTATGCCAGCCTGATCAACATCCTGCTCGACCGGCCGGTGATTCCGGAGCTGCTGCAGGAGGCTTGTGTGCCGGAGAAGCTGGAGCCGGCGGTGGCAACGCTGCTGACCGACCCTGCCGCGCGCGCGGCACAGCTCTCGGCCTTCGCCGATGGGCTCGCCCAGATCGGACTCGGCGGCGATCCGCCGAGCCGGCGCGCGGCCGACAAAATCCTGGCGCTCTTGGCCGAGTGGCGGACGCCGAGGCCGGGCGCTATAATCCCCACTCCATAAGATCGAGCAGACGACCATGGGCAATGTCATCCTTGCCCTGCTGGAACGTCCCGAAGCGGCGAGGCCCGTCCTCGCTGCCGCCCAGCGGCTCGCTGTGCTGACGGGAGCGGCGCGCATCAAGGTGCTCGCGATCCGCCTGCCGCCCGGCGAAACCATTCTGCCGACCGACCAGATCATGACCCATGGGCGGGAAGATCGGATTCGTGGCGCGGAAGGCGAGCGGGTCGCACGGCTCAAGGCCGCGTTCGAGCCCTGGGCAGCCGCGGCATCAGAGCTTGCGACCGATTGGCAGGATATCGAGGCGAATGCCGAAAGCGCCATGCGCGAATGCGGCAGCCGTGCCGACTACATCGTCATGGAACGGCCCGCCGGCCATCCCGAGGCGGCGGAGCGGCAAGCGATCCATGCGGCACTCTTCGAGACCGATCGCCCGGTTCTGATGGTGCCATCGGATTGGCGGCCGGCGGCGTTCGGGCGGCGGGTCGCGATTGCCTGGCGCGACGATCCGCGCACGCTGAAATCCGTCATGGCGGCGCTGCGCTGCCTCGCCCAGGCCGAACGGCTCGATGTCATCGCCGGCCGGCGCGAGGGTGCTGTCGAGCCCCGCCTGCCCGATCTCTTCAAGGAGCACGGCATCACCGCCAATTTGCATGTTCTGCCGGTGCGCGGTCAGGGCACCTTCGGCGGCGACCTGCTGGCCAAAGCGCATTTGCTGGGGTCCGATCTGCTCGTCGTCGGCGCGTTCGCCCGGCAGCCCTGGCGCAGCCTTGTTCTGGGCGGCGTCACCCGGCACATGCTGGCCCAGGCCGATCTGCCCATCTTCATGCGGCATTGAACCAAAAGTCGACGGCGCCTATCCTAATGTCATCCCATGGGGATGGGGTTCCCCAAAACCGCCTCTTGAGGCTGATGACTCCTACCGCGCGATGGATGCGGTGGGTTTTTCTTGCCTCCTTTGCGTGTCCCGACATGCCGGCCTCCCGCCTGCCGACATCCTGCCAATGGCGCCACGGCGTCTATGGGATGGAGGCGGTTATGGACAATGTCTGGCTCGCATCGTCGCTCTGGATCGGTCTGGCGCTGGTCGCCGCGATCATTTCCGTTCGCATCGCCATCTCGGTGGCGCTGGTCGAGATCGTGGTCGGCGCCGTCGCCGGCAACATCGTCAGCCTGCCGCTGGCGCCCTGGGTCAATTTCCTGGCCGGCTTCGGCGCCATCCTGCTGACCTTCCTGGCCGGTGCGGAAATCGACCCCGCCATCATCCGCAAGCATCGCTGGTCCAGCCTCTGCATCGGGATCGTGGGGTTCCTCACCCCCTATCTGGGCGTGCTGCTGGTGGCGCGGTATCTCGTCGCCTGGCCTTGGCCGCAGGCACAGCTTGCCGGCATCTCGCTATCGACCACCTCGGTCGCGGTCGTCTATGCGGTCATGATCGAGACCGGCTTCAACCGGACCGAAATCGGCAAGATCATCCTCGCCGCCTGCTTCGTGAATGATCTCGGCACCGTGCTGACGCTGGGCCTCGTCTATGCCCGCTATGATTGGCGGCTCGGGCTCTTCGCCGCGGCGACCATCATCGTGCTCATCCTGCTCGCCAAGCTGGCACCGCGGCTGCTTCTGCTGCTCGGCAACCGCGTCAGCGAGCCGCAGACCAAGTTCGTGACGCTGGTTCTTCTATTCCTGGGCGGCCTCGCCAGCGTCGCCGGCAGCGAGGCGGTGCTGCCGGCCTATCTTGTCGGCATGGTGCTGGCGCCCACCTTCCTCAAGGATCGCGAACTGCCGAACCGCATGCGGATCGTCGCCTTCACGATCCTGACCCCGTTCTATTTCCTTAAGGCCGGATCGCTGGTCGAAATGCATGCCGTTGCAGCCTCAGCGGCGCTCATCTTGCTCTTCCTGGCGGTCAAGATGGCGACCAAATTCGTGGGCATCCTGCCGCTCACCCGTTTCTTCGCCTTCGAGCGGCGCGAGGGCATGTACACCACGCTCTTGATGTCGACCGGCCTCACTTTCGGCACCATTTCAGCACTGTTCGGCCTCAGCAACGGGATCATCGATCAGGGCCAGTACACGATCCTGGTCACGGCGGTGATCGGCAGCGCCGTGGTGCCGACGCTGATCGCGCAGCGCTGGTTCCAGCCGGTGTTCCGGCCGATCATAGATCAAGATCTGGTTGGGTTGAGTCGACCAAACCAGTGAATCTCTGATCTGATTCAAATAGATAGAGCACGGAGGAAGCAGCCGGATAAGCCAGCCTGCTCAGCTGAATCCGATCCAGGCGAGCGAGACCAGCAGCAAGGCGCCGATCAGAACAAGAGAAAACCGCTCGATCATCACGCCGAGCGGCTGCTTGTTGTCGTTAGCAGGGGTCACCCGCAAACGATGGTCGAAATAGATGGCGGGATCGGACGGGCGAAGCGGTGGTTCGTCGCCCGTCCGATTTCCCGAGACGCGGTGGGTGTCTCTAGCCACGTTTGTCGACGGCGACGTAATCGCGCCGATCGACACCGACATAAAGCTGACGCGGGCGGCCGATCTTCTGGTTCACATCCGCGATCATCTCGTTCCACTGCGTGACCCAGCCGATCGTCCGCGCAACAGCGAACAGCACGGTGAACATCGGCAGCGGGAAGCCGATCGCCTTCAGGATGATGCCCGAATAGAAGTCGACGTTCGGATAGAGCTTCTTCTCGACGAAGTAATCGTCATGGAGTGCTATCCGCTCCAGCTCCATCGCCAGCTCCAGCAGATCGTCATTGACGCCGAGCTCGTTGAGCACGGCATGGCAGGTCTCGCGCATCACCTTGGCGCGCGGATCGAAGTTCCGATAGACGCGGTGGCCGAAGCCCATGAGCCGAAAGCTGTCGTTCTTGTCCTTGGCGCGCTTGATGTATTCGGGGATCCGGCTCTTGTGCCCGATCTCGTTCAGCTGCTTCAGCACGGCCTCGTTGGCACCGCCATGGGCGGGGCCCCAGAGCGACGCAATGCCGGCGGCGATGCAGGCGAAGGGGTTGGCGCCCGACGAGCTGGCGAGACGCACCGTCGAGGTCGAGGCATTCTGCTCGTGATCGGCATGCAGGATGAAGATCTTGTCCATGGCCTTCGCCAGGACCGGGCTCATCTGATATTCCTCGCACGGCACCGAGAAGCACATATGCAGGAAATTCTCGGCGAAGCTCAGGTTGTTCTTCGGATAAACGAAGGGCTGGCCGAGCGTGTATTTGTAGGCCATGGCCGCCATCGTCGGCATCTTGGCGATGAGCCGGATGGACGCGATCTCGCGCTGGCGCGGATCGTGGATGTCGGTCGAGTCATGATAGAAAGCGCTCAAGGCGCCGACCACGCCGCACATTACCGCCATCGGGTGCGCATCGCGCCGGAAGCCGCGATAGAAGGTGTTGAGCTGCTCATGCACCATCGTGTGCATGGTGATGTCATGCACGAATTTGGTCTTCTGATTGGCCGTCGGTAGCTCGCCGTTCAAGAGCAGATAGCAGACCTCCATGAAGTCGCTATGGTCGGCCAGCTGCTCGATCGGATAGCCGCGATAGAGCAGCACGCCCTCGTCGCCATCGATATAGGTGATCGCGGACTCGCAGGAGCCGGTCGCGGTGAAACCAGGATCGAAGGTGAAATAGCCGGTTTCCGCATAGAGCTTTCGGATATCGATCACCTTCGGACCGACCGTACCGCTCATCAGCGGCAGGGTCACTTGCTTGCCGTTGGTGTTGTCGATCAGCGTGACCGTCTCTTTTGCCGCGTCCTTCCCGTCCGCGGTGGTGGAATTGGCCATCTGGAATGCTCCATAGAGGGGTGTGTAACGGCGCTCTCAAAGCGCGTCGAGAGCACCATATGCTGCTCTGCACAGCATGGCAAATAGCGCGTATTGCGCTGCGGTCAAGCGTCCTTTGCCGCGCTGAAATCCCGCATCCGGTCGATCAATTCCTCGCGTTCCAGCACGCGCAACACCTCGAAGATGGGCGGCGAAACGGTCGAGCCGGTCAGGGCCGCGCGCAAGGGCTGTGCGACCTGGCCGAGCTTCACGCCGGCGCCGTCGGCGAAGCCGCGCACTGCCGCCTCGAGCGGAGCGTCGTTCCAATCGTTGACGCTTATGAGAGCGGTCGAGAGATCGCCGATGAGCCGCTTCGCCTCGGGTGTCGCCAATGCCGCCGCCTTCTCGTCGAGCTTGAGAGGTCGCACCGCAACATAGAAGCGGGAACTCTGGGCCAGCTCGACCAGCGTCTTGGCCCGCGCCTTGAGCCCGGGCATGCCGGCCAGGAGCCGCGCTTCGGCCGCTTGCGTGATCGAAGCGCCGGTCAGCGTCTCGAGCTGCGGCAGGATCAGCCGGACCAGCCGCGCATCGTCCGCTCCGCGGATGTAATTGCCGTTGAGATTCTCCATCTTGGCGAAGTCGAGCCGCGAGGGCGAACGGCCGATGCCGGGCAGATCGAACCATTCGATCGCCTCGGCAGTCGAGATGATCTCGTCATCGCCATGCGCCCAGCCCAACCGCAGGAGATAGTTCCGCAAAGTCTCGGGCAGATAGCCCATGTCGCGATAGGCCTCGACGCCAAGCGCGCCATGCCGCTTCGAGAGCTTGGCGCCGTCGGGGCCATGGATCAGCGGCAGATGGCTGAAATGCGGCACCTCCCAGCCCAAGGCGCGATAGATCTGGGTCTGGCGGAACGCGTTGGTCAGATGGTCGTCGCCGCGGATGACATGGGTGATGCCCATATCATGGTCATCCACCACGACCGACAGCATATAGGTCGGCGTGCCGTCGCCGCGCAGCAGGATCAGATCGTCCATCTGCTCGTTCGAGACCCGGATCTCGCCCTGCACGCCATCTTCGATCACCGTGTCGCCGGTCTGCGGCGCCCGGAGGCGGATTGCCGGCGCCACGCCGGCCGGCGCCTCGGCCGGATCGCGGTCGCGCCAGGTGCCGTCATAGCGCATCGGCTTGCCCTCGGCCTTCTGCCGCGCACGCATCGCCTCGAGCTCGGCCGGCGTGCACTAGCAGCGATAGGCGGTGCCGGCCGCGAGCATGGTCTCGACCACCTCGGCGTGGCGTGGCAGCCGCTCGGACTGCATGACGATCTCGCCGTCCCAATCGAGCTCCAGCCATTTGAGCCCGTCGATGATCGCCGCGATCGCTTCCTTGGTCGAGCGCGCGCGGTCGGTGTCCTCGATCCTGAGCTTGTAGGTGCCGCCATGATGGCGCGCGAACAGCCAGTTGAAGAGCGCAGTGCGGGCACCGCCGATATGGAGATAACCGGTCGGCGAGGGGGCGAAGCGGACGATGGGCGGCATGGGGTGACGAGGCTCTGGAGGAGGGGGCGGATCTCGTAGCACAGAAGCGGCGCGCGGTCGCGCTTAGCCTGATGCGGCTGCCAGCAGGCGGCGCATGGCGTCGATGAATGGGGCGTTGCCCGGGGGCCGAGCCATTTGGTTGCATCGCCGCTCGGTATCATGCCATGTTTCGCAATCGACGGTTGGAGTGTCGCTGGAACTTTCTTCATGGTCGAGGCCGTTCTTCGTGTTGCAGCACCACGCCGGCTCGATCTCGGCGCCGTGCTCGCGGCGGAGCGGGAGCGCTGGCTGCTTTGGCTGCCGGTGGGATTCGGCACTGGTATCGCGCTCTATTTCTCGCTCGAGACTGAGCCCTGGCCGTATTTCGGCGCGATCGTCACTGCCTTCCTGTTGATCCTGGCCTTCGCCGCGCGGCGCAGCCCGCGGGCAGGGGCGGCGATGGTGGCCGCGGCAGCGCTCGCCGGGGCTGCGATCATGGCGGGATTTGCCGCTGCCCAGTTGCAGACGGCGCGGACCGACACGCGCATGATCGACCATCCGCTGGGCGCCGTCGCCGTCGCCGGCAAGGTCGCCGATATCGAGACGCTGCCGGAAGGGACGCGCGTCACGCTGGCGCCCGACAGCATCGCGCATCTCGATCCGGGCGCCTTGCCGCGCCTCATTCGCATCAAGCTGCGCGGCACGCCGCCACCGCTTGGCATCGGCGATCATCTGAGCGTCACGGCCGAGCTTATGCCGCCGGCCGGGCCGGCCTATCCGGGCGGCTTCGATTTCCAGCGCCAGGCTTGGTTCCGAGGGCTTGGTGCTGTCGGCTACGCCCTCGGCAAGCCGGCGGTGCAGCCAGGGGCGGCGGGTGGGCTGTCCGGCCGGCTCCGCGCCTTTCGCGCCGCGCTTGCCGACCGCATCCGCACGGCCTTGCCGGGGCCGAGCGGCAGTATTGCCGCTGCTCTCATCACCGGCGAGCGCGGCGCCATCCCGAGCGAGATCAATCAGGATTATCGGGATTCGGGCCTTGCCCATCTCCTCGTCATCGCCGGGCTTCATATGACGCTGGTCTCGGGCTTCGTGTTCTTCGCCGTGCGCGGCCTGCTGGCGCTCATCCCAGCCGTGGCGCTGCGCTTTCCGATCAAGAAATGGGCGGCGGGGGCTGCCCTCGCCGCCGCCACCTTCTATCTCATCGTCTCCGGTGCCGCCGTGCCGACCGAGCGCGCCTATGTCATGGTCGCGTTCGGCCTCGGCGCGATCATGCTCGACCGGCTCAATGTCTCGATGGTGACAGTCGCCTGGGCGGCAGGCCTGGTGCTCGCGATCGATCCTTCGGCCTTGCTGGGCGTCAGCTTCCAGATGTCCTTCGCCGCGGTGGTCGGCCTCATCGCCTTCTATGAAAGTGCCGGGCCTTATCTGTCGGCGCTGCGCCAGGATCGCGGCACGCTCGGCCATGCACTGCTGCATCTCCTCGGCATCGGCCTCACGACCCTCGTCGCGACGCTCGCCACCGCGACCTTCTCGATCTATCATTTCAACCGCTTCGCGGTGTTCTCCCTGATCGCCAATCTGGTCGCTGTGCCGCTGGCGGGCTTCTGGGTGATGCCCTGGGCCGTGGCCTCCTGCCTGCTGATGCCGTTCGGGCTCGAGGCGCTCGGCCTCACACCGATGGGCTGGGGGCTCGATGCGATCGAATGGGTGGCACACTGGACATCCAGCCTGCCTTACGCCGTGCTCGATCTGCCCTCGATGCCGGATTGGGGCCTGGTATCCGCCTCGCTCGGCGGGTTGTGGCTGGCGCTTTGGCGCACGCGCTGGCGCTACGCCGGTCTCGCTTTCATTCTCTTGGGTGCCATCAGCCCGGCGACCGTGACGCCGCCCGACATCTTGGCGGACGAGGAGGGCAGGCTGCTCGCGATCCGCTCCGAGACCGGTGGCTATCTTCTGTCATCCGACAAGGCGGACAAGATCGCGGCCGAAAGCTGGCTCCGCGCCGCTGGCGGGGTCGCGCGCGGCGCTCTGCCGGCACCGGGCGAGGCGGCAGAGCAGGGCGCTCTACGCTGCGATCCGCTGGGCTGCCTCTGGCATCACGGCCGGCATCTGGTGGCGCTGGTGCGCGAGGCCGCCGCCCTGCCGGAGGATTGCCGCACCGCCGATGTCGTCGTGGCGCTGTTGCCGGTCCGGCGCGGCTGTCGGGCAACGGCCCTTGTCGTCGACCGCACAGATCTCCGCCGCGGCGGCGCGGTGGCGATCCGGCTCGGCGACGCGATCATCCTCGATCGTGCCAATGACCGGCGGGGCGCGCGACCCTGGGTGCTGAAGCTCGGGCCCCGGATCAGCAACACGATCGCCAATGCGGGGAGCGAGGAGACGCCTCCGCCAACGGAGGCGCCGCCCGATCAGTAGCGGCGCAGCAGCCCGACCAGCCTGCCCTGGACGCGCACCCGGTCCGGCCCGAAGATCCGCGTCTCATAGGCCTTGTTGGCCGGCTCTAGCGCGATCGAGGCGCCCTTGCGCCGAAGCCGTTTGAGCGTGACCTCGGCTTCATCGATGAGGGCCACCACGATGGCGCCGTTCTCGGCCGTATCGCAGCGCTGGATCACCACCGTGTCGCCATCGAGCACGCCGGCATCGATCATGCTGTCGCCCGCGACCTCGAGCGTATAGTGCTCTGCCGCACCCGCCAGCATGCTGGCCGGCACGCCGACCATGTTCGAGGTGTCGCGCAGCGCCTCGATCGGGGTGCCGGCGGCGATGCGGCCATAGAGCGGCAGCTGTACCGCCTCGGCCTCGACAGGCGCCGCCGTGCCGGGCAATGCCGATTTGAAATCGCCGCGGATCACGGTCGGCGAAAACTTGCTGGCCGCCGTGGCCGCTGCTGCCGCCGCCTTGTTCTTGGCGGACGCCAGCCCCGGCGGCGCAATGCTGCCGTCGGGTAGCCGGATCACCTCCAGCGCCCGCGCCCGGTGGGCGAGGCGCCGGATGAAGCCGCGCTCCTCCAACCCGCTGATTAGGCGATGAATGCCTGATTTGGATCGAAGGTTGAGCGCATCCTTCATCTCCTCGAACGACGGCGAGACACCGCCTTCGCTCAGTCGTTGGGCGATGAAGATCAAGAGCTCATGCTGCTTCTTCGTTAGCATCTCTGCCGTTCCTCGAAAGGGCCATCCGTTGGTATTTTGGAACAAAACCAAAACATGAAAAATGTTCTAGTTTGGTTCCGAACCACCGTCAAGCGCTTTACTGAACCGGGTGCGAAACTAGAGGCCGAGCAGGATGATCCGGATGGCGCCGCCTGCAGGCACGGGCTCGGCCCGGGGTGGACGTATGATAAGCGCGTCTGCGGCCGCAAGCGATGACATCATTGAGGAATCCTGCTTGCCGAAAGGCGTTGCCACGAGATTGCCCGCCTCGTCGGTGGCAAGCCTGGCCCGGAGGTAATCCTGCCTGCCGTCGTTCTCTTTGAGGTCGGCCCCGGCCAAAGCCGCGCAACTCGGCGGCGGATCGCCCGGCAGCCCTTGCAGTTTTTCCAGCGCCGGCACCAGGAAGAGGAGCCCGCAAACAATCGTCGAGACCGGGTTGCCGGGCATGCCTATCATCGGCGTCGAGCCAATTCGTCCATACATCAGCGGCTTGCCCGGCCGCATCGCGATCTTCCAGAAATCGACCGCGAGCCCGACATCGCCCAAGGCCGCGCGCACGAGATCATGCTCGCCCACTGACGCGCCGCCGATCGTCACCAGGAAATCCGCCCCCACCGCACCGGCCGCCATGGTCTGGAGCGCCGTCGCATTGTCGGGTCCGATGCCGAGCTGGATCGGAATGCCGCCGGCGGCCGCCACGAGGGCGCCGACCGACGTGCCGTTGGAGCTGACGATCTGGTTCGGCCCGATCGGATCGCCCGGCAGCGCCACCTCGTCGCCGGTCGGCAGGATCGCCACCCGCGGCCGCCGATGCACCATCAGCCAAGGCCGGTTCATGGCGGCGGCAAGGCCGAGATGGCGGGCGGTGAGGCGGGTGCCTTTCCGGATCCCGATCCCGCCTTCGACGAAATCGATCCCGGCGCCGCGGATATGCTGGCCCGGCTCGACGCGATCGAGTGCCGTGACCTCAGCGCCTTCGGCCTTGGTGTCCTCCTGGATGAGCACGGCATCCGCACCCGCCGGCACGGGTGCTCCGGTGAAGATGCGCACGGTTTCGCCGGGACCCACGGTGCCTTCATGCCGCCCGCCGGCCGGCACCGAGCCCACGAGCTTGAGTGTCGCCGGGATGGTCTTGAGATCGGCCGCGCGCACGGCATAGCCATCCATGGCCGACACATCGAAAGGCGGCTGAGTCCGGCGGGCGGCGAGATCCTCGGCCAGCACGCGGCCATACCCTTCGGCAAGCGGCACCAGCTCGGGCGCCAGCGGTGTCAGCCCGCTCACGATACGGGCGAGCGCCTCCTCGACCGGGATCATGACGCCGCGTCCCAGCTGCCGGACTTGCCGCCGGACTTATGGACGAGGCGGATCTCGCCGATCACCATGCCGCGGTCGACGGCCTTGCACATGTCGTAGATGGTGAGGGCGGCGATCGAGACCGCCGTCAGCGCCTCCATCTCGACGCCGGTCCGGCCATGGATTCGGCAGGTCGCCTCGATCGCGACACCGCTTCGCTCCGGCATCAGCGTGAGTGCCAGCGACACGGCATCGAGCCCCATCGGATGGCAGAGCGGGATGAGGTCCGGCGTCTTCTTGGCCGCCATGATGCCGGCGAGCCGCGCCACTGCCAGCACATCGCCCTTGGCCACGCCGCCGGTGCGGATCAATTCCAGCGTCTCGGGCTTCATGGTGACGAAGCCCGCCGCCACGGCGACCCGGTCCGTCTCCGCCTTGCCCGAGACATCGACCATGACGGCCTCGCCCTCGGCATCGAAATGCGTGAGGCCGCTCATGCCGCATTGCCCAGAAGCGCCCGCGTCGCCGCGGCCACATCCGCCTGCCGCATCAGCAATTCGCCGACGAGGAAGCAAGACGCCCCGGCCACACGCATGCGCTTGAGGTCGGCATGGCTTTTGAGCCCGCTCTCGCTGACCGCGAGCCGATCCGCCGGCAGCGATCCCATGAGCTCAACCGTGGTCTCAATATCGGTCTTCAAGGTTTTGAGATTACGGTTATTGACGCCGATGAGCGGGGTCTTGAGCCGAAGCGAGCGCTCGAGCTCCGGCCGGTCATGCACCTCGACGAGCACGTCGAGGTCGAGCTCGTGGGCCGCGGCTTCGAGCTCGGCGGCCTGGCCGTCGCCGAGTGCTGCCATGATGAGGAGGATGCAGTCCGCCCCCATCGCCCGCGCCTCGGCCATTTGATAGGGATCGATCATGAAATCCTTGCGCAGTACGGGCAGTTCGACTGCCGCGCGCGCCGCCCGCAGATGCTCCGGCGTGCCCTGGAAATAGGGAAAGTCGGTCAGCACCGAGAGGCACGAGGCGCCGGCCGATTGATAGGCCAGGGCAAGTTCCGGCGGATCGAAATCCGGCCGGATGAGCCCGCCGCTGGGCGATGCTTTCTTGATCTCGGCGATCAGGCCGAAACGGCCCGCCTTGACCGCGCGCTTCAGCGCCGCGATGAAGCCGCGCGGCGGCGGTGCGGCGCGCGCTGCCCGGTCGACCGCATCGATCGGATGCCGCGCCCGCACGATCGCCAGATCCCGGCGCTTCTGCCCAATGATCTCGGCCAGGATATCGGTCATGTCGCTTCATCTTCTCCTCTCCGCCCTCTGAGGGCGGAGAGGCTGGGTGAGGTGGGGGCTGTTTCAGCGTGAACCATATCGCAATCCATAAACCTCGCGCTCTCCAACCTCACCCAGCCTCTCCCCCTCCATGAGGCGGAGAGGAGCTTTTCAGGCTGCCACCGTCGTGAAGCGAACGAGCTTGTCGAGCGCATGCTCGGCCCGGCCGCTGTCGATCGATGCCGCGGCCAGCTCGACCCCGTCGCGCAAGGTGGCGGCACGGCCGGCCACGATCAAGGCGGCGGCGGCGTTCAGCAGCACCACATCGCGCAGCGGCCCTTGGCCGCCGCCCAGGATCGCCTTCAGCATCGCCGCATTCTGCTCGGGCGTACCGCCGGCGAGATCGCTCTTGAGAGCCGGCTTCAGCCCGGCATCCTCGGCACGGATGATGCGTGTTTCGACCCGGCCGCCTTCAAGGATCGCAACCTCGTTCGGCCCAGTCGTCGTGAGCTCGTCGAGGCCGTCGCCATGGACGACCCAGCAGGCGGCACTACCCAGTCGCTGCAGCACCTCGGCCATAGGCCGGACCCAGCGAGCGGCATAGACGCCGACCAGCTGGCGCTTGACCCCGGCCGGGTTGGTGAGCGGCCCCATCAGATTGAAGATCGTCCGCATGCCGAGCTCGACCCGCACGGGACCCACCGCCCGCGTCGCCCTGTGAAATAAGGGCGCCATCAGGAAGCCGATGCCGACCTCGGCGATCGCGCGCTCGATCATGGCGGCCGGCGCCTCGATATCGACGCCCAGCGCCGTCAGCACATCGGCCGAGCCCGAGCGCGAGGAGACGCTGCGATTGCCGTGCTTCGCGACCGGCACGCCACAGCCGGCGATGACAAACGCGGCCGTGGTCGAGATATTGAAGCTGCCGCTTCCATCGCCGCCCGTGCCGCAAGTGTCGATCGCATCGTCGGGTGCCGTGATCCGGAGCGCCCGCGCCCGCATCGAGCGCGCGGCACCCGCGATCTCGTCGACCGTCTCGCCGCGCACGCGCAGCGCCATCAGGAAGGCGCCGAGCTGGGCCTGCGTGGCCGTCCCCTCGAAGATGAGATCGAAGGCCTGCTCGGCCTCTGCCTCGCTCAGGCGCTCACCGGCCGCGAGCTTGTCGAGCCAGGGCTTGAGATCATTCATGCCGCGAGTGGACGCGCCGTCGCCAGAGACAGGAAGTTCCTGAGCAGCGGTTTGCCCGCCTCGGACGCGATGCTTTCGGGATGGAACTGCACGCCATAGAGCGGCAGCTCGTGATGCTCGAGCCCCATGATGAGCCCGTCATCGGTCCAGGCCGTGATCTTGAGCGTATTCGGCAGGCTCGCCCGCTCGACGATGAGAGAATGGTAGCGCGTGGCCGTGAAGGGTTGCGGCAATCCGGCGAAGATGCCGTCGCCGTCATGCTGGATCTGGCTGACCTTGCCATGCATGGGGGCGGGGGCGCGCACCACCTTGCCGCCGAACGCCTCGCCGATCGCCTGATGGCCGAGGCAGACGCCCAGAAGTGGTATAGTGCCGGCCGCGGCCACGATCGGCACGCTGATGCCGGACTGGGCCGGCACGCCGGGGCCGGGCGAGATGATGATGCCCTGCGGCTGGAGCGCCACCGCCTCCTCGACGGTCAGCGCATCATTGCGCCGCACCACCGTTTCCGCACCCAGCTCGCTCAGATAGTGCCACAAATTATATGTGAAACTGTCGTAGTTATCGATAAGCAAGAACATCTCGAGTCACGCCGGTTTGGGCCTGGAGAGGCTGATATATCAGGTGTCGGTGCTACTCGGAAGGGTGGCGGCAGCAGGGGAGAAGCCCATGGCGCGCAAGCGCGGAACGGGCGAGGGCAAGCTTCGGGTCTGGATCTCGGCGGCGGCACTGGCCGCGGGCCTCGCCATCCTCGCGGTGGCGCTCTGGCCGGTGCTGCATACGGCGCGGCCCGTGGCGCATCTGAGCCCGCCACTCGCAGCGCCGCAGCAGGTCCCGAAGAAGCCGCTGCCGGATCCGCTCGCCAGTCCGCAGACCGCGATGGTGCCCGTGCCGCCGGTGGCACCGGCACCACCGCATGAGGAGCCGCCGCCTTCACCGCCGCCGCAAGCCGTCGAACCGCCGCCACCGGCCCCGGTCGTCGAGGCGCCGCCTGCCGTGCCGAAGCCGCCGCCGGGGGCGCCCGCCTGGCGCCGCTTCGCCGTGGCGACGGCACCCGAGGATGGCCGACCGATGATTGCGATCGTGATCGACGATATGGGCCTCGACCGCCGCCATTCGGCCGAGGTGCTGGGTCTGCCGGCGCCCTTGACGCTCTCCTTCATGACCTATGCCGAAGATCTGCCGGCCCAGACCGAGGCCGCGCGGCGCCGGGGCTTCGAGCTGATGCTGCATGTGCCGATGGAGCCCTTGGACCCGCATATCGATCCCGGGCCGAACGCGCTTAGGGCCGGACTCGACTCGGCCGAGATCCGCCGCCGGCTCGATTGGGGCCTGGGCCGGATCGAGGGCATCGTCGGCGTCAACAACCATATGGGCAGCCGCTTCACTGCGTCGGCGCCCGGCATGGAAGCAGTGATGGCGGTGCTGCGCGAGCGCGGCCTGTTCTTCCTCAATTCGCGCACCTCGCCCCATTCGGTCGGCATCGCCACGGCGCAAGAGGCGGGGGTGCCCCATGCCGGCCGCGACATCTTCCTCGACGACGACATGGCCGCCCCGGCCGTGGCATCCGAGCTTGCGCGCACCGAAGCCGTCGCCCGCCGCAACGGCATCGCCATCGCGATCGGCCATCCGCACGAGGCGACGATCGAGGCGCTCCGCGCCTGGCTGCCGCAAGCGGCGGGGAAGGGCTTCAGGCTCGTGCCGATGAGCGCCGTGATCGCGCACGACCAGGCGCTGGCGGGGCATGCGGAGCGGTAAGCGGTAGTGTTACCCGGTTCGGACCGAGCGCTTAAGAAGCAGTTCCTCCCACTGGATACCGGCCCGTTTCGCTCACCGGTATCCGGTCCTAAATTATTTGTTCTCGGCCGGCGGCGTGCTTGCGCCGGAAGCCGGAGTGACCCAGGCATTGTAATCGGCGTCCGAAACACTCGGCAGCTGCTTCAGGAAAGCCACGATCGACCACAGATCGTCATCCTTGACCTTGGCGAGCGCAAAGCTCGGCATGCCGGTCATGTTGATGCCGTTCTTGATTACCCAGAACAATTGCGACGGTGTGCGCTCGTTGACCAGGTCCTTGAGATCCGGCGGATCGGGATGCAGGCCTTCTGAAAATTTTGCCCATTTCACGCCAGGCGCGCCGTGACAGTTGACACACCCGACCGCGGCGAACGCCCGCGCGCCGGCCTGGACCATGGAAGGTTCGCTCAAGGCGGCCGGCGGCTTGTCGTTCGCGTGATGCTCGATCGAGGCCGTACGCACCTGAACGAGCGCCCAGTGAACGATGCCGGGATCCTCCGCCGTGCTGGCAACGCTATAGAAACCGCCAAAGAAGAAGACCGCCGCGCCCAGCGCGCCAACGATCGTCAAGAGGCCGATCACCGCCAAAATTCGCATGAAAACTCCCCGTTCTTTTCATCGTCGCTGCTTGGCCCGCCCCATTCGGCGGTCAGGTCGACGCGACCTGACCGAATCGGGCTTTCGGTTACTTGGCCGTGGCGTTGAACGCGGACCCCAAATTGGCCTTGGTCACGAGGGTGACGGCGACCTCGGCGGTGGCCGGCACCTTCTCACCCTTCGAGGCGGCAAGTGCTGTCTTGACGCTATCATATCCCATGCGGAACGGGTCCCCCACGACCAATCCAGCGATTACGTCGTCCCGCAGGAGCTTGACGAGCTTTTCGTTCGCGCCGACGCTGACGATATTGATCTTGTCACCCGATTTCTTTTCGGCCACGGCTCCAGCCACACCCTCGGCCGCGATCGGGTCCGAAGCGAACACGCCGCGCAGATCCGCCGTATGAGCGATGGCGTCCTCCATCTGGCTATGCGCTGTCGCGGGCTTGCCGTCGCCGACCTTTTCGGAGGCGACATCGACCGCGCGATATTTCTCGGCGAGCACGTCCTTGAACCCCTTGGTGCGCTGATCGAATGCCGCGACACCGGGCATGGAGGTGACGGTCACGACGTCGCCTTCGGTGTCGGCATATGATTTCTTGAGCGCATTGGCGAGCGCGTCCGCGGCGATGTGGCCCGCATTCGCATTATCCGGCCCCAAGTACGCGGTCATCGCCTTCGTATCGGCGGCGGATTCGATGCCGATGACCTTGGTCTTCTTGGCGGCTTCATCAATCGGCTTGCCGAGTGCGGTGAACTGCGCGGGTGCTATGACGATGGCCGCCGGGTTCGATGCGACGGCCTTTTCAAGCAGGCCGATTTGCCCCTGCGCGTCGGCATCGGATTGGGTGCCGAGCTCGGCAATGTCGACGCCGAGCTCCTGGCCGGCTTTGCGCGCGCCGGCCAGCACGGTTTGCCAATAGGGCGACGTCGTATCTTTTACAATGACCGCGATGGTTGGCTTGGTCTCCGCCATCGCGGGCGCCTCGAAAGCGAGCCCGGCGAGGATACTGGCGACTGCGGTGAATGTCTTCATGATCATCCTTCATCAAAGGGCCTGGAAGGGCCTTGAGTGGCTCGGTCCGGGCTTTCCGCCCGGACCGAGAGCTCTTTTTGAATGAGCGGTGGCGGTTCAGCTTTGTGCGAGCGTCTCATCGGTGACGGCGAGAAGCTCTTTGCCCTGGGCGTAGACGACGGTCCTGATGCCAAGAACGGAACGCAGCTGGTCAGCCGGAACCACCATCGGGCCGGGTGAGGGGGCGGTGCCGGGCGCCGGCTGCGGGAAGGCGGTCGACCTGGCCGTGTGGAAGGTCACCGTGCCTTCAACCTTCTGCATCAATTGATGAATATGGCCGTTGAGCACCGTCACGGAACCGAAGCGCTTCAGCTGAGACAGCGCCTGCTCCGCATCGTCGGTGCCCCAGCCCCACTCCTTGGATATCGTCCATAACGGGATGTGAGCGAACACGACAATCGGCGTGGAGGCGGACAGGCCTTTGACATCGTCGGCGAGCCAAGCGAGTTGCTCGCCGCCCAGCATGCCGAGACCGCCGGCCTGGAGATTCATGACGTTGACGAGACCGATGAAATGGACCCCGTTCTGATCGAAGGAATACCAGCCAGTGCCCTTGGTCTTCTGGCCGTAGCGCTCGAGGTAGGACTTGCCCGGTTCATCGTCGAGCAGGTCGTGCTCGCCGGGCACGTAGTGGACGTCAAGGCCCGAGGTGCCGATGACCTGTGCCGCACTGTCGAACTCCGCCGGCTTCGACAGATGGGTAATGTCGCCGGTATGGAGCATGAAGGCCGGCTTGGCGGGGAGCGCCTTTACCTTGGCGATCGCTTCCTGAAGCGTGCCGAGAGCGTTCGGATTGGCCGCCTTGTCGAAGCCGACATGGCTGTCGGAAATCTGTAGAAACGTGAATGAAGTGGCCGCAGTTGCGGCTTCGGCCTGACCTAGCAAACTGAGCGACTTCGGCACGCCTCCGGAAACGGTCCATAGAACACCAGTACCAGCCCAAATCATGCATTCGAGTGCGTGACGACGGCTAACCCCGCCGTCGTGATTATCATCATCGCGCGCCATCTGCGTTCCTCCTTGTGGATGCCTTGTGCCCGGCCCTACGAAGAGCAGACCAAGGCAGTGATCGAATTATTCCCGCATGGCGTGTTTATGGTTTGGGCTGTTATCGGCCAGCGCCAGCCGGATCTGTTCGGGTTGGCTGAACCTGAACAGTGAACCCGTCTCTAATTGGTCGTCCGTGAAGAACCCGCCTGGGGGATTCAGGCGGGTTCTGCTTTTTGGGCGGTGGCGAGCCAGGCGCGGATCCACGCACGCAAAATCGCTCCGGCGATCTTGCGATTGGCGCCGCGGATCAGGCGGGCGTGCCGCATGCCCGCCGCGACGTCTTCCTCGTGGCCGCCCCGGCGGTGGCATCCGAGCTCGCCCGCACCGAAGCCGTCGCCCGCCGCAACGGCATCGCGATCGGCCATCCGCACGAAGCGACGATCGAGGCACTGCGTGCCTGGCTACCGCAAGCAGCGGCGAAGGGGTTCAGGCTCGTGCCGATGAGCGCCGTGATCGCGTACGACCAGGCGCTGGCGGGGCATGCGGTGCGGTAGGGGCTATCCGGCGCGCCGCCGCCGGACCCAGCCGAGACAGATCAGCCCGGCGCCGACGAGTGCCAGGCTGGCGGGCTCCGGCACAGTCGTCGGCTGCTCCGCGTCGATGTGCCCGCTGAAGGTCGGGATCATCGAGCTCGGAAAGCCGCCGATCGAGAAATCTGCCGTCTCCCAGAAGATCGGGTTGATCGACAAGGGAATGGCGTCGCTCTTCAACAGCGTGGTGTTCGTCGATTCGAAATCGATGGTGAAGCCGAAGCCGGTTTCTTGCGAGCTGGTTTCGATCTCGAACTGATCGACACCGTTATCGTCGTTCAGCACCGTGATGAACTGAAAATCGCCGACATCGTGAAAGCCCGCGATATCCACATCCAGCACCGGCTGGAACATGTTCGGCTGAGCGTCGTACATGCCGATATTGGGCGCCGGGTTCTGGTCGGCAATGCTGTTGTCGATCGTGAGCGTGATATCGATATGCTGGCCGACGGTGAGCCCGGTCGGACCCGTCGCGATGGCATCGACGGTGCCGGTCCAGGCGTAGGTGATGATCTCAGCCCGGGCCGGTGCGATGCCGGCCATATAAGACAAAATGATCAAGCTTGGCAGGAAAATGGTCCTCATGAGAGCGGCCTCCCCCAGCGAGTAATAGCAAGCGATTAAACCATACTCAGTTCCAAACCGCCAATGATGCTGCGCCGATCGATGCGGAGACCATCAATAGTGCGGCGATGATTATAATCTGTTGGCGAATATCTGACCGACAGATTGCCAACTGATCTATAGATCATTGCTGCAACGCGCTTGAGGGTTGATCGACGAAACCACATGGGCAAACGCCGATCGCCCATGTGCGGCAAGAGCTTGCGCCCGGGGAGCCATCGCCTGCATGCTCAGCGCCCATCGATCCCGACCGCTGGAGCTCTTTCGTGCTGCTCGTCCGCCCTCGCCGGCGCGCCATCCTGACCGGTGCCGCCGTGCTCACCCTCGTCGGCGCCGCCCGCACCGCTTTCTCGAAACCCGCAGCCAAGGCCGGATCCGGCGCCATGCCACATCCCGCAACCCACGGGCTCCTCGGCCATGTCACGCTCGGCACCGGGCCGACACCAGTGCTCGTGACGCATGAATGGCTCGGCAATCATGAGAATTTCAGGCTGGCGCTGCCCTATCTCGACACGGAAGCCTATCGTTTCGTCTTCGCCGATTGGCGCGGCTACGGCCTGTCGCGCGCGATGACCGGCGCCTACACGGTCGAGGAGGCGGCGGGCGATGCGCTGAAACTCATGGATCAGTACGGCCACAAGCGCTTCATCGCGGTCGGCCATTCGATGTCGGGCATGATCCTGCAATATCTCATGCTGCATGCCGCCGACCGGCTCGATCGCGCCGTCGCGATCTCGCCCGTGCCGGCGAGCGGCTTCCACACCGACGAGGTGGGATTCGCCAAGCTCAAGGCGGTGGTGACTGACGACGATGCCGCCCGCGCCGCCACCGACGGCCGCACCGGCCACCGCTATAACCGGCAATGGCTCGACCGCAAGCTCGCCATCATCCGCAGCAACGCGCCGGACGCGATGTTGGGCTATCTCAAGATGTTCACGACCACGGATTTCTCGGCCGAGGTCACGGGACTCAAGACCCCGCTCACCATCCTCACCGGCGACCAGGACATCCCGGCCTACCGCAAGGACGCGATCGAGCAGCAATTTGGCGCATGGTACCCGAACATGACCGTCACGGCGCTCCGCGATTCCGGGCACTATTCGATGCTGGAGGAGCCGGGTCTGTTCGCGGCGGAGCTGGGGAAGGCGTTGGCGGGCGGCTGAGGACCGTCACTCACCCGGGCAGCAATTCCTGCGCATAATAGGCCAGAGATCTTTTGTAGCGAGGTAGATGCCTGGCCAATGCCCCCAGCGCGATGGCCGCCGCCTCGCGCTCGCGCCCGAGATCGGTTAGTGCCAGTGCCAGGAACGCCGTCACCGCATCGTCGAGCACGTCGGAACCGGCGGCGCGTTCTACCGTCAGCAGGGCGGCGCTCTCCTCGGCCCGGCCGAGATTCCGGATCGTGCTCGCCAGCTGGATCACGGCGCGGCGGCGCTGCTCGCCCGTGAGGCCGGCCTGAAGGGCTTGGCGATAAAGCGGCTCGGCCTTGCTTTCCTCACCCAGGGAATCATGCGCCGAGGCACGCTCGAACAGGCCGATGGCGCTGCCTGGGGGCAGCTCTGCCGCGAGCGCCTCGATCTTGGCGAGGAAATCTGCTGGCTCATGCGCATCGAGCGCGACCCAGAGCTCGGCAATCCGGTACTCCCAGCTCTCGTCCATCAACCTTCGCTCGCGAACCGCACCGCTTCCTCGGCCGCGCGCACCAGGGCCTTCGCCTTGTTGATCGTCTCCTGATATTCGGCCTCGGGGTCGCTGTCGGCGACCACGCCGCCGCCGGCCTGGAGGATGAGCTTGCCGTCCTTCAAGACGGCGGTGCGCAGCGCGATGCAGGTGTCCATGGCGCCGCTGCCGCCGATATAGCCCACGGCCCCGCCATAGACATTGCGCCGCTCGGGCTCGAGCTCGTCGATGATCTCGAGCGCCCTGACCTTGGGGGCGCCCGACACCGTGCCGGCCGGGAAGCCCGCCATCAGCGCGTCGATCGCATCATGCTCGGGCGCGATTTCGCCTTCCACGGTCGAGCAGATATGCATGACGTGGCTGTAGCGCTCTACGATCATCTGCTCGGTCACCTTGACCGTGCCGATCTTGGCGACGCGGCCGACATCGTTGCGGGCGAGGTCCAGGAGCATCAGATGCTCGGCCAGCTCCTTGGGATCTGCCAGCATCTCCTCGGCCAGCGCCTGGTCCTCGGCGGCATTGGCGCCGCGGCGCCTGGTGCCGGCAATCGGCCGGATCGTGACCTTGCCGTCCCTGAGCCGCACCAGGATCTCCGGGCTCGAGCCGATCACGCTGAAGCCGCCGAAATCCAGGAGGAAGAGGAAAGGCGAGGGGTTGAGCCGCCGCAGTGCCCGATAGAAGGCGAGGCCGGGCAGCCGGAAATCGATCGTGAAGCGCTGCGAGGGCACCACCTGGAAGATGTCGCCGGCGCGGATATACTCCTTCGCCGCCTCGACCATGCCGTGATACTGACCGCGCGTCATGTTGGCTTTGTGCTCGGGTGCCGGCTCGCCCGCCGTCCTGGCACTGCGATAGGGCAGCGACCGGCCGAAATCCTGCATCGCATCGCTGAGCCGCGCCTGCGCCTGCTCATAGGCGGCCTTGGCATCGAGGCCCGAGGCCGGCCAGGCCGGCGTCACCAGCGTCACGCGATCCAGCACATTGTCGAAGATCGCGACCAGAGTCGGCCGGATCATCAGCGCGTCCGGCACGCCCAGCGTGTCGGGATTGTCGTCGGGCAGGCGCTCGACCTCGCCGATCATGCCGTATCCCAGATAGCCGAAGAGCCCGCTCGCCATTGGCGGCAGCGGTGCAGGGACGGCGACCCGGCTTTCGGCGACGAGTGCCCGCAAACTGTCGAGCGGCTTCGCCATCTCGGGCTCGAACGCGTCCGCCTCGAAGCGCGCGCGGCGATTGATCTCGGCCCGGCCGCCCTGGCAGCGCCAGATCACGTCGGGCTTCAAACCGATGAAGGAATAGCGGCCGCGCGTTTCGCCGCCTTCGACCAATTCGAAGAGAAAGCTCATCGGCCGCCCATCGGCCAGCTTGATCATGGCCGAGACGGGCGTCTCGAGATCGGCGACGAGCGAGCTCCAGACCAGGCACGCCTCGCCGCGCTCATACCGTTCGGCAAAGCTGGTAAAGGCCGGCTCGACCGTCATTGCTGCTGGCCTTCGCCACCCGTGGCCTGGGCGATCGCCCTCGGGTGCTCTTCGACCGGGAAGCGCTGGCGCAGCGCGTCGGTATATTCCTTCAGCAGCTCTTCCTTGACCTCGGCATCGAGCTGCTCCTGCAGATCGGCAACGCCCTTGGCGTCGGCGGCCGGGTCGGCCGGCTGGATCTCCTTCAGCTGGGCGACATACTGGCCGTCATTGCCGTGGCCGTCATCGACCGCGACATTGACGGTACCGCCCGGCAGCTGCTCGAAGAGAGCATTGACGAGCGCGGCCGGCAGCTGCGGCTCGTCGCGGGCGCCGCGATCGAACGCCTTGGTCGTGCGCACCGTCAGCTTCTGGTCGGCGGCGAGCTTGGCCAATGGCGTGTCGAGCTTGACGGCATCGACCAGCGCCTTCGCCTGCTCGGCCACCCGCTTCACCCGCTGCTCCTTGAGCCAGGCCTCCTTGACCTCGTCCTTGACCTGGTCGAACGGCTTCAGCACCGGCGGCGTGATGGCGTCGGTCTTGACCACATAGAAGATGTCGCTGCCGGACACTTCCTGAAGGCCGCTGACCTGGCCGGCCGGCGTGTCGAACGCGATCTTGGTCAGCGTCGGCGCCGGCACGGGCAAATTCTCGACCGCCTTGCCGGCGGGATCCCGGCCGGCATGGTCGACCGCCGCCACGCTCACCGGCTTAAGATTGAACTGCTGGGCGATGGCCGACAGATCGGCGCCGGCGGCGATGGCATCCTCGACCTTGTTCGACAGCTTGTAGAGCGCGTCGCCCTCCGCCTCCTTGCGGAGATCGGTATCGAGCTGCTTGTGCACCTCGTCCAGCGTCTTGACGCCGCCCGGCTCGACGCCGGCGATCTTCAGCACATGCCAGCCGAAGGAGCTCTTGACCGGCTTCGTCACCTCGCCATCCTTGGCGGCGAAGGCGGCATCGCCGATCTCCTGCGGCAGCTCGGGCTTGGTGAGCGTGCCGAGATCGACGGTGCCCGGATCCTGCTTGGCGATATTCTTGGCCACATCCTCGATCGACTGGCCGCCCTCGATCGCCTTCAAGGCCTCATCGGCGGTCTTCTCGTCGGGCAGCACCACCTGCAGCACATGCCGCTTCTCGAGCTTGGTGAAGTCGCCGAGCCGCTGCTGATAGGCGTCCTTGATCTGGTCCTCGGTGATCGTCACGTCGCCGGCGACGTCGGCATCCTGCATGATGAGGGCCGTGAAGCCGCGATATTCGGGCGCCATATAGGCATCGTGATGCTGGTCATATTCGGCTTGGAGGGCCGCATCGTCCGGCACCGGCAGATCCTTGACGGCACTCTCGGGCAGATAGACCCAGTCCGCCACGCGCTTCTCGTAGCGGATCCGATAAAGCTCGTCGACCAGCGGCTTGGGCGCTCCCCCGGTCGAGGTCACGACGCTTGCCATGGTGGAGCGCCTCAAGTCGCTGCGCAGCAGCGCCTCATAGCCGGCCTCGCTCAGATGATTGGCCGCCAGGACATTGAGGAACCGGATCTTGTCGAAATTGCCCTCCGGCCCTTTGAAGCTCGGGCTGAGCTGCAATGCTTGCAGCACCTGCTTATCGCCGATCACGATGCCCAGCCGCTTCGCCTCCTGATCCAGCAGCGCCTCGGTCACGATCTCGTCCATGGTCTGGTCGACCAGACCCATGGCGCGCGCCTGATCCATGTCGATGCTGCGGCCGAAGCGCTGGCGCAGCTTCTCCAGGCTTTGGCGCAGCTCGCCCTGCAGCCGCTCGGCCGTGATCTTCTCAGCCCCGACCTCGGCCACGGTCTGGTCGGCCGGGCGCTGTCGCAGGAAATCGCCGATGCCCCAGGTGCCGAACGCCGCGATCAGCAGCACGAACAGGATCTTGACGATAAAGCTGCCGGCTTTGGAACGGATGAATTGAAGCATCGGGAACCAGACGTTTATGGTCTTATGGTGGGGGGCGACCATAGAGCGCCCACCCGGGCGGCCGCAACATAGAAGGTAAGGGACAGGTGCCGGCATGACGATCGAGCGACGGCCCTTGGTCGCGGGCAATTGGAAAATGAACGGGCTGCAGACCGATGGGCTGGCGCTCGCGGCGGCCGTGGCGGCGCGGGCGCGGCGGACCGAGGTCGGATGCGAGATCCTGCTTTGCCCGCCGGCGACGTTGCTGATCCCGGTCAAGGAACTGCTCCAGGGCAGCCCGGTCGAGCTCGGTGCCCAGAATTGCCATCCGAAGCTCTCGGGTGCGCATACCGGCGATATCTCGCCTGCCATGCTCGCCGATGCCGGCTGCGCCTATGTCATTCTCGGCCATTCCGAGCGCCGCGCGGACCATCACGAGACGGACGCGCTCGTGCGCGCCAAGGCCGAGGCCGCGATCGGTGCCGGCCTTACTGCCCTCATCTGCGTCGGCGAGACGGAAGCCCAGCGCGATTCCGGCCATTGCGCCGAAATCGTCGGCGCCCAGGTCAAGGGCTCGGTCCCGCCGGGTGCCGATCCCGCGACGCTCGTCGTGGCCTATGAGCCGATCTGGGCCATCGGCACCGGCCGGACGCCGACCCCCGACGATGTCCAGATCATGCATCATCATCTGCGCACGACGCTGGCGGCCGAGATCTCGGGCGGCGAGCGGGTGCGCATTCTCTATGGCGGCTCGGTCAAGCCCTCCAACGCCGAGACGTTCCTGGCCCTGCCCGACGTCGATGGCGCGCTGGTCGGCGGCGCCAGCCTCAAGGATGAGGATTTCTGGGCGATCGTGCAGGCGGCCAAGCCCCAGACTGCGGCCTAGCTGCCGCCGGCGTCGAGCGCCGTGACGGCGGCCGACACTTCCTTCGCGAAGGCCGCCATGGTCGCCGTGTCGATCGTCTGGGGCAGGGCGGCGAGCCGCCTTTCGCTGCCGTCCCGCTTGGTCAGAACCCAGCCGGGCGGGCGCCGCTTGACCGGGTCATAAGGAGCGAGCCACAGCCGGTACTCCTCCTTTTGGAAGGGGCCGTGCGGGTTTACATTGTCCCCCTTAGCGAGATAGACGGCGCCAAAGATCTTCGACATCCCGACGGCGCGCATATAGGCGCTCGATCTGAGCTGACCGATCATCGTGCCGATGTCGCGGAGTGCCAGGCCGATATCCGCGCTGTTGAGGGCAAGCTGCTTGTCGGTTGGCCATATGTGGGTTTGGGTGCCGATATAGACGACGACCTCGCTCGGGCTCTTCTGCTCGAGCACGGGAAGCTGGACGAGCTGGCTCACGGTCCAGGTCTCGAACGCCTTCTTCATCTCGTCGAGCGAGTGATAGGTCTCCGACGAGACCTTGATGTCGAGCTGGCCGGGTTTGCTCGGATCCTTTGCCACATTGAGGACGGCGCAAACGGGCTTCGGTGGTTCCGGCTTGGGAGGTGTCGGCAGGCTGGCTTGTCGCGACGCTGGAACGGCCGGGTCGCAATCGCCGAGGATGCCTTGCTGGCGAAGGCTCGATACGAACGCGCCGACGCGCGTCGCGACCGGCACGGTGGCGTCGGGCGCCTCGCGACGCGGCGGCAACTCATGCTTGCCTTCGTCGGCCCAGACCGTCCAGCCCGTCTGGCGGTCGACCAGATTGGCGTGATAGCCCATTACATAAGGCCTTTCGCCGGTCGGCCCGCCGATCATGGTGGTGCCGTCCGGCATCCGCTCGCCCTCGTAGGTGCTATAGGTCAGCACGGCATCGGGCAGGGATATGCGGATCGCTTCCGCCGTATTGTTGCTGGTCAACGCCTCGGCCCCGCACCGGGAGAAGGCCTGGGCGAGCTCGGTCTGGAACTCCGAGTCATGGATCGGCCCGACCTTCTCGACGATCAGCACGCGGTGCAATGGCCGTTGACCAAGCTCGTCGGTCAGTTTCGGCAGCACGTCCGGTATCGGATTGGGTGACGAGCAGGGCGTGACGCCGCCGGGGGTGCCGCAGCCGGCGACCGTGAGTAGGGTCAAGCCGGCTGCAGCGCGGCAAAAAATCCGTTCCATCAAAGTGCGCCTCTCCCATTCCGCGCGGAGACTATGACATGGTTGAAAATCCGCGCCAGCCTTCGCGGCGGCGTCAGGGCCGGCGCGGCACCGATGAACAACGAGGCAGTTATGCGGCACCCTCATGCCGCAACGCTGGCAATATGCTGCGGAAGGGATTAGAACGCGCGATCCTGAAGTGAGGCTCGAGCCGAAACCGCCATGATCATCGTCGTTCTCGTCATCCATGTGATGCTCGCCATTTCGCTGATCGGCGTCGTGCTGATCCAGAAGAGCGAAGGCGGCGGGCTCGGGCTGGGCGGTGGCGGCGGCATGTCGGGCTTCATGACCGGGCGCTCGACCGCGAACCTGCTGACCCGGACGACGGCGATCCTGGCCGGTTTTTTCATGCTGACCAGCATCGTGCTGGCTATTCTGGCGGCGCGGTCGCATTCGACCGGTCACTCGATTCTCGACCAAATTCCGGTCCAGACGGCGCCCGCGACGCTCCCCAAGGCCGAGACGCCACCGGCGCCCGAAACCGCGCCGGCGCCCTCACCCTCGCCCGAACAGCCGAGCGTTCCGCTTGCGAAATGAATTTGCGGTGGGTGCCGCCGGCAACGGCGCTGGGTTTCGACGGGTGGTTGGTGTAGGTTCATAGTCCATGACGCGGTTCATTTTCATTACCGGCGGCGTGGTCTCCTCACTCGGCAAGGGGTTGTCGTCAGCGGCCTTGGGCGCGCTGCTTCAGGCGCGCGGTTTCAGCGTCCGCCTGCGCAAGCTCGACCCCTATCTCAATGTCGATCCGGGCACGATGAGCCCGTATCAGCATGGCGAGGTGTTCGTCACCGATGACGGGGCCGAGACGGATCTCGATCTCGGTCATTACGAGCGCTTCACCGGCGTGCCGGCGCGCAAGAGCGACAGCGTCACGACGGGCCGGATCTATTCGACCGTGATCGGGCGCGAACGGCGGGGCGAATATCTGGGCGCCACTGTCCAGGTCATTCCGCATGTGACCGACGCCATCAAGGAATTCATCCAGGCCGATATCGGCGACGAGGATTTCGTGCTGTGCGAGATCGGCGGTACGGTCGGCGATATCGAAAGCCTGCCCTTCCTCGAGGCGATCCGTCAGCTCGGCAACGAGCTGGGCTCCCAGCGCACCATGTTCATGCATCTGACGCTGGTGCCTTACATTCCGGCCGCGGGCGAGCTCAAGACCAAGCCGACCCAGCATTCGGTCAAGGAGCTGCTGGGCCTCGGCATCCAGCCCGACATTCTGCTCTGCCGCTGCGACCGCGAGATTCCCGATGGGGCAAGGCGCAAGATCGCGCTCTTCTGCAACATCAAGCATGAGCGGGTGATTCCCGCACTCGATGTCGACACCATCTATGCCGTGCCGCTCGACTACCACGCCCAGGGGCTCGACGATCAGGTCTGCAAATATTTCGGTCTCGAGTCGCCGCCGCCCGACCTCTCGCGCTGGCAGCAGATCGTCCAGGCGGTCAGGAAGCCCGAGGGCGAGGTTACGATCGCCGTCGTCGGCAAATATGTGAATCTGCTCGACAGCTACAAATCGCTGGCCGAGGCGCTGACCCATGGCGGCATCGCCAACAATGTCCATGTCAAGCTGCGCTGGATCGATTCCGAGATCTTCGAGCGCGAGGACGCGGTCCAGCATCTCGAGGATGTCCACGGCATCCTGGTGCCGGGCGGCTTCGGCGAGCGCGGCACAGAGGGCAAGGTGCAGGCCGTACGCTTTGCGCGCGAGCACAATGTGCCGTTCTTCGGCATCTGCTTCGGCATGCAGATGGCGGTGATCGAGGCCGCGCGGGACTTGGCCGATCTGCCGAAAGCAAGCTCGACCGAGTTCGGCCCGAGCGAAGAGGCCGTGGTCGGCCTCATGACCGAATGGATCAAGGGCAACGAGCTCGAGCAGCGCGAGGCCGGCGGCGATCTCGGCGGCACGATGCGGCTCGGCGCCTACAAGGCGCAGCTCACCTCCGGCAGCCGCGTCTCCCAGATCTATGCCGGGACCGAGATCTCGGAGCGCCATCGGCACCGCTACGAGGTCAATATCGGCTACAAGGAGCGGCTGGAGGAGACGGGGCTCTGCTTCTCCGGCATGTCGCCCGACGGCGTGCTGCCCGAGATCATCGAGTTTCCGCAGCACCCCTGGTTCATCGGCGTGCAGTTCCATCCGGAGCTCAAGTCGAAGCCGTTCGCGCCGCACCCGCTCTTCACCTCCTTCATCGGCGCGGCGCTGACCCAGTCGCGCCTGGTCTGATCGGAGCCTCGGCCATGTCCATGTCCCATCCGCCGCGTCATGTTACGGTCGGCCGCCTGACGCTCGGCAATGATCTGCCGCTGGTGCTGATCGCCGGCCCATGCCAGCTCGAATCGCGCGACCATGCGATGGAATGCGCGGCCGCCCTCACCGAGATGACCAAGAAGGCCGGCATCGGCTTGATCTACAAGACTTCTTTCGACAAAGCCAACCGCACCTCGATCGATGCCTCGCGCGGCGTCGGCCTCGCGGTCGGCTTGCCGATCCTGGCCGAGCTCAGGGAGCGTTTCGGCATTCCCGTGCTGACCGACGTGCACCTGCCGGAGCAGTGCAAGCCGGCGGCCGAAGCCGTCGATGTGCTGCAGATCCCGGCCTTCCTGTCGCGCCAGACCGATCTGTTGCTGGCCGCCGCCGAAACCGGTGCTGCCGTCAATGTCAAGAAGGGCCAGTTCCTGGCGCCGCAGGACATGGCGCAAGTGGCGAAGAAGCTCGCCAGTGCCGGCAACGAGCGCATCCTATTGACCGAGCGCGGCGTCAGCTTCGGCTACAACACACTCGTCTCCGACATGCGCAGCCTGCCGATCATGGCCAAGACCGGCTATCCGATCGTGTTCGACGCCACCCATTCGGTGCAGCAGCCAGGCGGGCAGGGGACTTCTTCGGGTGGCGACCGCCGCTTCGTGCCCGTGCTGGCCCGCGCCGCGGTCGCGGTCGGGGTGGCGGCGGTGTTTGCGGAGACGCATCCAGATCCCGACAGGGCGCCGAGCGACGGGCCGAATATGATGCCGCTCGCAGCGATGCCGGATTTCATCGAGACGCTGATGGCGTTCGACAAGTTAGCGAAAGCGCGGCCTCTGCCGCCGCTTCAATAAGGAGACATCATGTCCGCCATTCTCGATATCCAGGCGCGGGAGATCCTCGACAGCCGCGGCAATCCGACGATCGAGGTGGATGTCACGCTCGAGAGCGGCAGCCTCGGCCGTGCCGCCGTGCCGTCGGGGGCGTCCACCGGCGCCCATGAGGCGGTCGAGCTGCAGGGACGGCGACGAGGAGCGCTATGGCGGCAAGGGTGTCCAGAACGCGGTCGATGCCGTCAATGGCGAGATCTTCGATGCGCTCTCGGGCCAGGATGCCGATGATCAGCTGGAGATCGACCAGTTGCTGATCGATCTCGACGGCACGCCCAACAAGTCGCGCCTCGGCGCCAATGCCATCCTCGGCGTCAGCCTCGCCTGCGCCAAGGCGTCGGCGGACGAGGTCGGCATGCCGCTGTTCCGCTATGTCGGCGGCGTCTATGCGCGCACGCTGCCGGTGCCGCTGATGAACGTCATTAATGGCGGGGCGCACGCCGACAATCCGATCGACATCCAGGAATTCATGATCCTGCCCGTGGCCGCCGAGACGATGGCCGACGCGGTCCGCATGGGATCCGAAGTCTTTCATTGCTTGAAGAAGCAGCTCAAGATCGCCGGGCACAGCACCAATGTCGGCGACGAGGGCGGCTTCGCGCCGAATCTCGCTTCGGCCGATGCAGCGCTGGGCTTCCTCATGAAGTCGATCGAGGCGGCGGGCTACGAGCCGGGCGAGGATATCGTGCTGGCGCTCGATGTCGCCTCCACTGAATTCTTCAAGAATGGCAGCTACCATCTCGAAGGCGAGGGCAAGACCCTCGATGCCGCCGGCATGGTCGACTACCTTTCCGATCTCGCGGCGCGCTATCCGATCGTCTCGATCGAGGACGGCATGGCCGAGGATGATTTCGAAGGCTGGGCGGCGCTGACCCAGGCCTTGGGCAGCAAGATCCAGCTGGTCGGCGACGATCTCTTCGTGACCAACCCGAAGCGCCTGGTGCGCGGCATCAAGGACGGGCTCGCCAATTCGATCCTGGTCAAGGTCAATCAGATCGGCACGCTCAGCGAGACCCTCGAGGCGTGCGAGCGCGCCCATCGGGCGGGATATACCTGCGTCATGTCGCACCGGTCGGGCGAGACCGAAGACTCGACCATCGCCGATCTCGCAGTTGCCACCAATTGCGGGCAGATCAAGACCGGCTCGCTCTCGCGTTCCGATCGTCTGGCCAAGTATAATCAACTGATTCGCATCGAAGAGATGCTTGGCGATGGCGGCCGCTATGCCGGACGTTCGATCCTGAAGCGCTGAAGGGCGTCGCGGCAAATATTTCGCATTTTACGTTGCCAGAGGAGTTGACCGGCCGGCGCCTGCGTGATTCTCTCTGTTCATGACTTTGACCCGCTATATTCGCCGGCAATTGGGGCTGCTCGTCGCACCCCTGATCGGGCTTAGTCTGTCCGGATATTTCGGCTATCACTTGGTCGAGGGCGATCGCGGTCTGTTCGCTTGGGTCGCCCTCAAGGAACGCATCCGCGAGGCGGATCGGCTGGCCGACCAGGTCCATGCCCAGCTCGCGATCGAGGATCATCGCGTCTGGCTGCTGCGGCCGCAGCATCTCGATCCCGACCTTCTGGACGAGCAGGCGCGCGGTGCGCTCAATCTGAGTGCCCCCGGCGAAGTCGTCATCATGAATGGCGACCCTGCGAAATAGGCAGGCCGACCCTTCTGCAGCAAGCGACATCAGACACTTAACCAAAATTCGGTTAAGTGTTATTTTGCGTTGCAAAACAATCGGCTAGCCGGATTGCGGTTGGCAACTTCCTGGTACGGGACTATGGTCCGGTCGAAATCGCCCCGCGATCCTAGCCGTGGCGATGCAGTCTCTCTTGCCAGGAGCAACTCCCATGGCCCTCAAGCGCAAACCCAAGCCGGCCGCCGAGGCCCAGCCCTCGGCCGAGGAGCTCCTGTCCTATTACCGCAACATGCTGCTGATCCGGCGCTTCGAGGAGAAGGCCGGCCAGATGTATGGCATGGGGCTGATCGGCGGCTTCTGCCATCTCTATATCGGCCAGGAGGCGGTCGTCGTCGGCATGCAGGCCGCGCTGACCGAAGGCGACAGCGTCATCACCTCCTACCGCGATCACGGCCATATGCTGGCCTGCGGCATGGATCCGAAGGGCGTCATGGCCGAGCTGACCGGCCGCAGCGGCGGTTATTCGCACGGCAAGGGCGGCTCGATGCACATGTTCTCCAAGGCCGAGCATTTCTATGGCGGCCATGGCATCGTCGGCGCCCAGGTCCCGCTCGGCACCGGCTTGGCCTTCGCCAACAAGTATCGCGCCGGCGACCGCGCGGCGATCATCTATCTGGGCGACGGGGCGGTCAATCAGGGCCAGGTCGCCGAATCCTTCAATATCGCGGCGCTCTGGAAGCTGCCGGCGATCTATGTGATCGAGAACAACAAATACGGCATGGGCACCTCGGTCGCGCGCGCGTCCGCCAATGCCGACCTCCATGTCCGCGGCGAGCCCTACGGCATTCCGGGTGTCCAGGTCGACGGCATGGATGTCGTCGCCGTCAACAAGGCGGCGCGCGAGGCGATCGCCCATATCCGCGCCGGCAAGGGCCCGATCATCCTCGAGATGCTCACATACCGCTATCGCGGCCACTCTATGTCCGATCCGGCCAAGTACCGGACCAAGGAGGAGGTGAGCAAGATGCGCACCGAGCATGATCCAATCGATCTTGTCAGGAAGCGGCTCATCGACGGCCAGCTCGCAGAAGAGGCGGCCTTGAAGGAGATCGACCGCCAGATCAAGGACCAGATCACGGCCGCCACCGAATTCGCCCAGCAGAGCCCGGAGCCGGACCCGTCCGAGCTCTGGACCGATGTCCTGATCGAGGCCTGATCACTCTCTTTTCTAAGGAAGCGCCGCCGTGTCGATTGAGATCAAGATGCCGGCCCTGTCGCCGACCATGACCGAAGGCAAGCTGGCCAAATGGCTGAAATCCGAAGGGGACGAGGTGAAGGCGGGCGATGTCATCGCCGAAATCGAGACCGACAAGGCGACCATGGAGGTCGAGGCGGTCGATGAAGGCAAGATCGTCCGCATCCTGGTGCCGGAAGGGACCGAGAACGTCGCCGTGAACACCCCGATCGCGATCCTGGCCGAGGAAGGCGAGGATGCGTCGGCGGCAGCCCCGTCGAAATCGCCTCCGCCGCCCGCCGCTGCCGAAGAGGCGCCGGCGCAGAAGCCTGCCGTCGCACCGGCCCCGAAGGCCGCAGCAGAGCCGCATCACGCTGCCCCGGCAGCCGAGCCCGAATGGAGCGGCAAGACCGTGCAGCAGACCGTGCGCGAGGCGCTGCGCGACGCCATGGCCGAAGAGATGCGGCGCGACAAGGATGTGTTCCTGATGGGCGAGGAAGTCGCCGAATATCAGGGCGCCTACAAGGTGAGCCAAGGCCTGCTCGACGAGTTCGGGGCCAACCGCGTCTATGACACGCCGATCACCGAGCACGGCTTCACCGGCCTCGGCGTCGGTGCGGCTATGAGCGGGTTGAAGCCGATCGTCGAGTTCATGACCTGGAACTTCGCCATGCAGGCGATCGACCACATCATCAATTCCGCCGCCAAGACGCTCTATATGTCGGGCGGCCAGATGGGCACGCCGATCGTGTTCCGCGGCCCGAACGGCATGGCGTCGCGGGTCGGCGCCCAGCATTCGCAATGCTATGCCAGCTGGTACGCCCATTGCCCGGGCCTCAAGGTCGTGGCCCCTTACTTCGCGGCCGACTGCAAGGGCTTGCTGAAATCCGCGATCCGCGATCCCAACCCCGTGATCTTCCTCGAGCATGAGCTGGTCTATGGCCAGACCCATGAGGTGCCGGACGATCCCGATTGGATCGTGCCGATCGGCAAGGCGCGCGTGGCGAAGAAGGGCGAGCATGTCACCATCATCGCCTTCTCGCGCATGGTGCAGCTGGCGCTCGAGGCAGCGGAGCAGCTCAAGGCGGACGGGATCGAGGCCGAGGTGATCGATCTCAGGACCATCCGCCCGCTCGATCTCGACACGGTGGTGAATTCGATCAAGAAGACCAACCGTGTCGTCTCGGTCGAGGAGGGGTGGCCTTTCGCCGGCATCGGCGCCGAGATCGCGGCCTTGACCATGGAACATGCCTTCGACTGGCTCGATGCGCCGGTGAAGCGGGTCCATGGCGCCGACGTGCCGCTGCCCTACGCCGCCAATCTCGAGAAGCTGGCGACACCGCAAGTGGCCGACATCGCCGCCGCCGCCAAGGAAGTCTGCTACCGCTGACGCGCCTCGCCGGCGTATCGGCTTTCAAGCCAAGGGGATGAAGATGCCCATCGAGATCACCATGCCGGCCCTCTCACCGACCATGACCGAGGGCAACCTCGCCAAGTGGCTCAAGCATGAGGGCGATGCGGTGAAGTCCGGCGATGTTCTCTGCGAGATCGAGACCGACAAGGCGACCATGGAGGTCGAGGCGGTCGATGAGGGCACGCTCGGCAAGATCCTGGTCGCCGACGGCACCGAAGGGGTGAAGGTCGGCGCGGTCATCGCGCTCCTGCTGGAGGAGGGCGAGTCCGCCACCGACGCCAAGGCCTCGCCGCCCGCGGCCAAGCCGGCCGAGGCGCCCAAGGCGGCCGAAACGCCGAAGCCCGCCGAGGCGCCGAAACCGGCGCCTGCCGCTGCCCCGGCGCCTGCCGCTCCGGCTCATGCGGAGGGCGACCGCGTCTTCGCGAGCCCCCTCGCCAAGCGCATGGCGGCCCAGGCCGGCGTCGATCTTTTGAGTCTCAAGGGCTCCGGGCCACATGGCCGGATCGTCAAGTCCGATATCGACGCGGCCCTCGCCGGCGGCAAGCCGGCCGCCAAGCCCACCGCGGCGGCGCCGGCTGCCCAGGCTCCCGCAGCAGCAGCAGCACCGATCGCCGCCGCCGCTCTCGGCAAAGACCGAGTTGCCGCACTCGCCGGCAATATCCCCTACGAGCTCGTCCCGCACACGGGCATGCGCAAGACGATCGCGCGCCGCCTCACCGAGGCGAAGCAGACCGTGCCGCATTTCTATCTGACGATCGAATGCGACATCGACCCGCTGCTGAAAGTCAGGGCCGAGCTCAACAGCCGCAGCGCCGATCAGTACAAGCTGTCGGTCAATGATTTCGTCATCCGCGCCTCGGCGCTGGCCTTGAAGAAGGTGCCGGCGGCCAACGCCTCCTGGTCGGATGACGGCATTCTCCTGTGGGACCGGGCCGATGTCGCGGTCGCGGTCGCGATCGAGGGCGGTCTGATCACGCCGATCGTGAAGCAGGCCGAGACCAAGGGCTTGGCCACGATCTCGAACGAGATGAAGGATCTGGGTGCCCGCGCCAAGACCGGCAAGCTCAAGCTCGAGGAGTTCCAGGGCGGCACCTTCTCGATCTCCAATCTCGGCATGTTCGGGATCAAGGAGTTCTCGGCCGTGATCAACCCGCCGCACGGCGCCATCCTGGCCGTCGGCGCCGGCGAGCAGCGGCCGGTGGTGAAGGCGGGGGCGCTCGCCATCGCCACCATGATGAGCTGCACCCTCTCGGTCGATCACCGCGTCGTTGACGGCGCCACGGGTGCGGCCTTCCTCGCCGCCTTCAAGAAGCTGATCGAAGATCCGCTGTCGATGCTGCTGTAAAGCCGCGGCTAAACCCTCACCCTCCCGCTCGCGCGGGTTCCTTCCTCTCCCGCCAGGCGGGAGAGGGTCGGGGTGAGGGCGGAGCGCAATGACCTAAGTTAAAGGAACCCCGATCATGGCCGATCAGACATCCTTCGATCTCATCGTGGTGGGCGGCGGGCCCGGCGGCTATGTCGCGGCGATCCGGGCGGCTCAGCTCAAGATGAGCGTCGCGGTCGTCGAGCGCGAGAATCTGGGCGGCATCTGCCTCAATTGGGGCTGCATCCCGACCAAGGCGCTGCTGCGCAGCGCCGAGATCAGCCATCTCCTGCATAATCTCGACGCCTATGGCTTCAGCGCCAAGGATATCAGCTTCGACCTCGCCAAGATCGTGAAGCGGTCGCGCGCCGTCGCCAACCAGCTCTCGAACGGCGTCAAGTTCCTGTTGAAGAAGAACAAGGTGCCGGTGTTCGATGGTACGGCCAAGCTCGACGGCGTCGCCGGCGGTTTACGCAAGCTCACGATCGAGAAGGACGGCAAGAAAGTGGCCGACCTTACGGCCAAGAACGTCATCCTGGCGACCGGCGCGCGCGCCCGGAACCTGCCCGGCCTCGAGCCCGACGGCAAGCTCGTCTGGACCTATCGCGAGGCGATGGTGCCGGATGTCATGCCCAAGAATCGTTCTGGTGATCGGCTCCGGCGCCATCGGCATCGAGTTCGCGAGCTTCTTCCACCATCTGGGCGCCAAGGTGACGGTAGTCGAGATGCTCGACCGCATCCTGCCGGTCGAGGATGAGGAGATCTCGGCCTTCGCCCGCAAGAGCTTCGAGAAGCAGGGGCTCAAGATCATCACCGGCGCCACGGTCAAGGATGTGAAGAAGACCAAGGATGCGGTCACCGTCACCATCGCGGGCAAGGACAAGAGCGAAGAGGCGAGTTTCGATCACGTCATCTCCGCGATCGGCATCGTCGGCAATACCGAGAATCTCGGCCTCGAAGGCACCAAGGTGAAAATCGACCGCACCCATGTCGTGGTCGATCCGGCGATGTTCACGGGCGAGCCTGGTGTCTACGCCATCGGCGACCTCGTCGGTCCGCCCTGGCTCGCCCACAAGGCCAGCCATGAGGGCGTGCTTTGCGTCGAGAAGCTGGCGGGCTTGAAGGGCGTCCATCCGCTCGACGTTCTGAACGTGCCGGGCTGCACCTATTGCTATCCGCAGGTGGCCTCGGTCGGCCTCACGGAGGCGAAGGCGCGCGAGTTGGGCCACGAGATCAAGGTCGGCCATTTCCCCTATATCGGCAACGGCAAGGCGATCGCACTCGGCGAGCCCGAAGGCATGGTCAAGACCGTGTTCGACGCCAAGACCGGCGAGCTGCTTGGGCGCGCACATGATCGGCGCCGAGGTGACCGAGCTGATCCAGGGCTATGTCATCGGCAAGACGCTCGAGACGACCGAGGCGGAGCTGATGGAGACCATCTTCCCGCATCCCACCCTCTCGGAAATGATGCATGAGTCCGTGCTTGACGCTTACGGCCGGGCGATCCACTTCTAACGGATGGTAAAATTGGGCCGTCGAGGATGATAGAGACAGACCTTTCCGCGCCCGCCGCCCTGCGTCATCCCGAGAAGCAGGGCAATCCCGACCGGCCCTCGCCGCGCAAGCCCGACTGGCTGCGCGTCAAGGCGCCGATGAGCCCGGAATATCACGAGACGCGCAAGCTGATGCGCAGCCTCCAGCTCAATACCGTGTGCGAGGAGGCGGCCTGCCCGAATATCGGGGAATGCTGGAAGCAGAAGCACGCGACCGTGATGATCCTCGGCAGTGTGTGCACGCGCGCCTGCGCCTTCTGCAATATCGCGACCGGCCAGCCCGATCTGCTCGACCCGCACGAGCCCGACCATGTCGGCGAGGCGGTGGCGGCTTTGGGCCTCGAGCATGTCGTCGTCACTTCCGTCGACCGCGATGATCTGCCGGATGGCGGGGCCGAGCATTTCGTCCGCACCATCAACGCCATCCGCAGCCGCGCCACCGGCACCACGATCGAGGTGCTGACGCCCGATTTCTTGAGGAAGCCGGGCGCCATCGAGGCCGTCGCCAAGGCGCGGCCCGATGTCTTCAACCACAATCTCGAGACCGTGCCGCGGCTCTACGCCTCCGTCCGGCCGGGTGCCCGCTATTTCCACTCGCTGCGGCTGCTCGATACGGTGAAGCGGGTCGATCCGTCGCTCTTCACCAAATCCGGCATCATGGTCGGCCTTGGCGAGGAGAAGGCCGAGGTGCTGCAGGTGATGGACGATCTCCGCGCGGCCGATGTCGATTTCCTCACGATCGGGCAGTATCTCCAGCCGACGCCGAAGCATCACCCGATCGAGCGGTACGTGACGCCGGAGGAGTTCGACTCCTACCGCAAGATGGCCTATGGCAAGGGCTTCCTGATGGTCTCGGCCAGCCCGCTGACGCGCTCGTCCTACCATGCGGGCGACGATTTCCGCCGGCTCCGCGCGGCACGCGAGGCCAAGCTCGCCTCCCTCGGCTGATCAAGGGCCCGATGTCGACCTATGCCGAGCAGCGGCTGCTGCCCTATACGCCGGAGCAGCTGTTCGACCTTGTCGCCGATGTCGAGAAATACCCGGAATTCCTGCCCTGGTGCATCGGCGCCCGCATTCGCGAGCGGAAGCCCGACGCGATCACGGCCGACCTCGTCATCGGCTTCAAGGTCTATCGCGAGCGCTTCACCTCGCATGTGGTGCTGAACCGGCCCGGCCGGATCAACGTGACCTATTCCGAAGGCCCGTTCCGCTACCTCAAGAATGAATGGAAATTCGAGCGCAGCCCCGAAGGCGGCTGCGTCATCGATTTCTATGTCGATTTCGAGTTCAAGTCGAAGATGCTGCAGCGCCTGATCGAAATGCTGTTCAGCGAGGCGGTGCGAAGGATGGTCGCCGCCTTCGAGGCGCGGGCTCGGGTGCTCTACGGGCCGGGCGTGCCGGGGGTGCAGGCACGGGTGCTGCCGAGAAGGGCCTGATGACACGCGACGAGTTCGAGCGGCGGCTGATCGAGGCGACCACTTATGCAATCGATTTCGCGCGTGACTTCGTCTCAGATGCATTGCCTAACAGCCTCCGGTACTACCTCCTGCTCAATCAGTCGAACGACCGGCATTCGACCGAAGCCATGGTGCTTTATCCAGAAGATGACGGAATCATCTTGTCCCACGAGACGGCGGGTGAGGTGGTGAGCACAATTTATCGCGAGGGCCGGTGCCCGGTCTGGATTGATATCTCAGTCCGGGCGATCGAGGGCCATGAGACCTGCATCCAGCTTCTGTGCGCAGGGCGATACGTTACCGATGACAACCTGCTCTATCATCGAGGCCGATCGACTTATCCGTTCTCGGTCAAAAGCCCGCCGCTACCTCCGGGACATGATCGAGCGCAAAAATTTCTCTTACCCCGGAAATGGAGCCCGCCGACATATAGGCGAGGTCAGAAATAAGGCTTGCCGAAACTGTGCGGCTAGAGCGCCTCGATTCGGCGAGGCGCCTAACCTCCACTTGCCGTCATGCCCGTGCTTGTCACGGGCATCCACGTCGAGCCGACCCTGCGATGTTTCGGTGCCTTGCACACCGACGTGGATGGCCGAGCCCGGCCATGACGGAAAAGAGAAGGTCAGCCGCCGGAGCCGCCGTCTCCGTTCCCCCGTGCATGCCAAGCTGCGAGCACCTCGCGTTCCTCCTCGGCCGTCAGGCCGGTGACAGGGCCGTTGCTGGCACGCAGCCACTCGATCGTGTCCCGTGCCGTCTCGGAAATTGCCCGCATGGCCAACCCCACCTCACGAGCCGGCGACGTATCGCGAGTCATGAATCCGGCATAGTCCGGCAGAGGCAGCCAGAGCGGGAGCGATCTTGGGCCGCTCCAGGGCCTCACATCACGCTCTTCCAGGAAGACCCGATCCACCCAGGTAAAGCTGCAGGATGCATCCAGCGCCGCCGCGCATTCGGCCAGCAGCTTGCCGCGCGCAAGCGGTGGTCCGGCCCCGTCATAGACGCCCGTCAGGCGGTTCTGTGCGGCCAGCACGATCCACCGGGCCAGGTCGCGCACATCGATGAATTGAACGGGATCCTCCGGCGTTCCGGGCGCCAGCACCTCGCCGCCTCGGGCCAGGCGGGCCGGCCAGTAGGTGAAACGGCCCGACGGATCCTCCGGCCCGACGATAAGCCCGGCGCGGCAAATGAAGGCATCTTCGCCGACCGCTTCTTCGCAGGCGAGCTTGGCGGAACCATAGGTTTCCGTGCTGCTGAGCTCGATCTCTGGTGCGGTCGGCGCCTGCAGCGCTGCCGTGTCGGCCCGCTGCCCCGGCGTGCCATTGTCGGCATAGACGCTCATCGTCGACACGAAACTCCAATGCGCGGCGTTCGGCTTGAGGGCCGCGATGGCGCGGCGCACCTGGCCCGGATGGCGTGACACATCCACGACAGCGTCGAACACAAGGCCGGCCAGCGGCGCCAGACCATCCGGAACGTCCCGGTCGATCCGGACGAAGCGGGCGCCGGCCGCAATCGGGCCAGCGACACCCCGGGCAGCGCAGGTCACCTCATGCCCAGCCGCACAGGCACGCGCCGCGATCGCGCGCCCCAAAAACTGGCTGCCGCCCAGGATCAAAAAGCGCATGCCGATCTGCCTCCCTCGGTGGGGCCGCAACGACCGAGAATTATGATACCAGCTCCCTGAACGGAGTAGGGGCCTCGTCAGGCTTTCCTTCCTTCAGCGTTCGGCGCCACCAGCCCAAATCGCGATATTCGCCAAGCTTGTAGCCGATCTCGGCAAAGGTCCCGAGATACAGGAAGCCCATGGCTTCGTGCAGCCTGACGCTCTTCTCGTTCGGCGGGACGATGCCGGCGAAAGCCGAGTGGAAGCCTTGTCGGGTCAGAAGCTCGAGGAGCTCGGCATAGAGCGCCCGGCCGATCCCCCGGCGGTGGGCGCTCCGGTCGACATAGAGCGTCGTCTCGACCGACCATCGGTAAGCGGGTTTCGAGCGGTGAGCGCTGCCATAGGCATAGCCGAGCACGGCATCGCCGTCCTCGAAGACGAGATAGGGATAGACCTCGATTATCGACATCAGTCGGTCTGCCATCTCGGCCGCGGTCGGCGGCACTTCCTCGAACGCGATCGCCGTCTCGCGCACATAGGGCGCGTAAATGGCGGCGATCGCATCGGAATCCGCCTCGGTCGCAATGCGAACGATGCCCATTATGGGACCACGACCGCGCCATCCTCTTTCGTGAAGGATGCCGGTTGCCGATCGAGCAAGCCCAGCACCACCTCCGACGGCCGGCACAGATGCGTCCCTTTCGGCGTTGCCACGATCGGCCAATTCACCAGGATCGGATGCGCGACCATCGCGTCGAGGATCGCATCGTCGGTGGCACTCGGTTCCAACAGCCCCAGCTCCGCCGCCGGCGTGCCTTTCTCGCGCAGGATGGCGCGCGGGCCATCGCCCATGGCGGCGATCAGCTGGTTGAGCTGCGGCCGCGTCCAGCCTGCCTTCAGGTACTCGACCACCTTCGGCTCATACCCGGCCGCCCGGATCATCGCGAGCGTGTTGCGCGAGGTGCCGCAACTCGGGTTGTGGAAGATCGTGATCGGGAAATCGTCGCTCATGCTCATTTCCGTTCCGTGAGAAGCCATCCGAAAAGCGCGTTCGCCGCCACGGCGCCGGCGATCTGCGCTGTGATGAAGGCCGGTACTGAAGCCGGCGCGATGCCGGCGAAGCTGTCCGACAGCGCCCGCGCCAGCGTCACGGCTGGGTTGGCGAAGGATGTCGAGGCGGTGAACCAATAGGCCGAAATGATATAGAGCCCGACGATCGCCGCTGTCGATTCCGGTCGGAAGCGCGCCGAGCCCAGGATCGCGCCGATCAATCCGAAGGTGGCGACAAACTCGGCGAAAGCCTGGCCCGGCCCGTCGCGCAGCTTGGCCGAGATCTCCAGGATCGGTGCCGCGAACATGAGATGGGCGGCCCAGACGCCGGCCACGCCACCGATCATTTGCGCCGCCATATAGGCAGCGGCCATGGTTCCGTCGATCTCCCGCCGGAGCGCCATCACCAGCGTCACGGCTGGATTGAAATGGGCGCCCGAGACCGGCCCGAAGATCGTGATCAGCACGATGAGCCCGGCGCCGGTCGCCAGCGTGTTGCCGAGCAGCGCCAGCGCCGGGTTTCCGCCGGCCAGACGCTCGCCCATGATGCCGGAACCCACGACGATCGCGAGCAGCAGCGCGGTGCCGAGCGCTTCGCCGACCAGGCGCCGCGATGCGGTGAAGGCAGGCAGCAGCGCGTCGGGAGCGGCGATCTCCGCCATCAGCAACAGGAGGAAGCAGGCGCGCAGCAGGCAGGTTTCGGTGCCGCCCGGACCTCGTCCGGCGTGTCCTCGCCATAGATCGGCGCGTCGCCGAAGGTGAAGAAACTTTCCCAGCGGACACCCGACGGATCGGTCACCCAGGCCTTGTCCGATCTGGCGTAGCAGCAAGTCGTCGCTTCCTGGTCGCGCGTCACGGCGCCGGCCGTCTTGAGCCGGCCCGCGAGCTCGGCCAGCTCCTCGGCACTCTCGACCTGGATGCCGAGATGATCGACGCCGGCGGCATGGGCCCGATCGGAAATGGCGAAATTGACCCTCGGATCCTCCAGCATCCATTTCGCGTAATCTTGCTTCAGCACCGTCGGCTCGGTCCCGAAGAGCGTGGAATAGAACGCGACGGACCGGGCGAGATCATCGACCGCGATATGGACGTGCAGGCGCTTCATGAGAGGGCTCCTTCGGGTTGGCCGCAGCAGGCGGCGCGGCTCGCCGCTTCCGCCAAGGGCGCACACACTTCCGGCCGGCCCTGGCAGCAATCTTCCATGAGGTAGAGGAGCAGCGCGCTCATACCGTCGAAATCGGCGGCATAGATGATCGAGCGGCCATCGCGGTGGCTCGCGACCAGGCCGGCATGGGCGAGGATCGTCAATTGCGCCGACAGCGTATTGGGTGTGATCTCAAGCGCTCGCGCAATCTCGCCGGCGGCAAGCCCAGCCGGCCCTGCCTTGATCAGCAGGCGGAAGACGGCGAGGCGGCTCTCCTGAGCCAGGGCCGAAAGGCGTTGGATGGCAAGATTTGATTCCATATTTCGATAATTATAGAAATATTGAAATGAGTCAAGCGCGGAATCGCCTCCCCATCGCCACCGCTGCTCGCTATGCTTTGATATCTCTGCTCTCATCCCGCGAAGGCTGCCGATGCCCGATATCCTCCTCATCGTCGATATGCAGCAAGGCAGCTTCACGCCGGAGACGCCGCGCTACGATGCCGAGGGGCTGACAAAGCGCCTCAATCGCCTGGCCGAGCGAGTGCGGGCGACAGAGGGCCATGCCGTCTTCATCCAGCATGAGGCAGGTGCTGGCGATCCCTTCCATCGCGACGCGCCGGGCTGGCGGCTGCTGCCGGCGCTGGTCACGCGCGAGACCGACGGCTTCATCGGCAAGCGCTCCTGCGACGCCTTCCTCGGCACCGGCCTCGAGGCGTTCATCGAGCAGCGGCCGTTCGACCGGCTCATCATCACCGGTTGTGCTACCGATTACTGCGTCGATACGACCGTGCGCGCCGCCTTAGGCCGCGGCTATCCGACGGTGGTCCCATCCGACGGCCACACCACGGCCGAGCGGCCGCATCTGTCGGCCGTGAAGATCATCGAGCACCACAATGCGATCTGGGCCGATTTCATCGCACCCAACGGGCCCGCCATCATCTGCCCGTCGAGCGCGCTCATGTGATCGCCAGATCCCAGAATTGCTCGGCAAGCCGCTCTTTGCCCTGGCGGCCTTCCAGCCGATCGGAAACCACCAGGCCAGTCGGGCAGGTGACATTGATCTCGGTCAGATAATCGCCGATCACATCCAAGCCCACGAAGAAGAGACCGCGCTTGCGAAGCTCGGATCCGACGGCCGCACAAATATCACGATCGCGTTTGGTCAAGGGTGACGCCACAGCACTGCCGCCGACGCGCATGTTGCCGCGCGCATCGCCCGATGCCGGCAGGCGCGCAAAGCTTCCGACCGGATTGCCATCCAACAGGATGATGCGCTTGTCGCCGGCCGTATGGATTTCGGGAAGGTATTTTTGGATCATCCAGGGTTCCGGGTTCAACGTGCCGACCGTTTCCAACAGCGCCGGTAAATTGTCGTCATCCGGTTTGATATGAAAGATGCCGTGGCCGGCATAGCCATGCAGCGGCTTGAAGATGATGTCGCCATGGAGCTTGCGAAACCCTTGGATCGCCGAGAGATCTCTCGTGATCAAGGTGGGCGGCATCAAATGCGGAAAATGCGTCGAGAGTAATTTTTCCGGCGAATTACGCACGCCAACCGGATCGTTGATGATTTTCACCTTGCCTGGCAAATGCTCCAATAGATGCGTCGCCGTAATGTAGGCCAGGTCAAAAGGCGGCTCTTGGCGCATAAGAACAAAGTCGAACGCTGACAGATCTTCTATTTCAGGCGCGCTCTGCGTCCAGGAAGGCTCGGACCCGTCTTGAAAATGAAGACCCTGCCCATACGCGGTGACGAGGGCGCCCGCCGCGCTGATATCGAGGCGCAATTGATCCGGCGTGTAATAAAACAGCTCATAACCGCGCTGTGCCGCAGCCCGAGCCAGCTCGAGCGTGCTGTCGGTCTTGGGGTTCAGCCGCCCGAGCGGATCCATTTGCAGGGCAACGCGCTTGGTCATTCTCTTCTTCCCATGGCTAATCGACGACGAGCGTGAACCGCGACCGCGCGACCGCGCGCGCACCTTGCCGCTCATAGAAGCGGATCGCATCGGCGTTCCAGGCCGGCGTCCACCATTGCACGGTCCCGAGGCCGCGCGATCGGGCCTCTGCGCATATCACCGAGAGCAGCGCGCTGCCAAGCCCATGCCCGCGCGCCGCCGCGTCGAGATAGAGGCAATCGAGATGGAGGAACTCGCGCGCTTCCCAGGTCGAGAATTCTAAGGCACCGCTCGCGTAGCCGACGAGGCGCCCGTCGATCTCCGCGACCCAGGCGAGTGCCCGGGCCGGTGCGTCGAAGAGCGCCAACTCAAGGCGTTCGGCCAGCCCGGTTGGGTCGAGCACAGCCCGCTCATAGGCCGCGTGATCTTCCGCGAGCGCCACGATCCGAGGCAGATCCCGCGGTGCCGCGGGACGCACGCCGTGCTGCCGGTCCTTGTCCTCAGGCAACCGCGTCATGCTCCTGGCGGGCGGGCTCGCCGGTCGCCAAGGCAAAGCCTTCGTCGAGCCAGCCGGTAATGCCGCCGACCATCAGCTTCACCGGTCGCTCCAGCTTGGCCAGTCGCACGGCCGCCCGGGCGGCACCGTTGCAATGCGGCCCGGCGCAATAGACGACGAACAGCGTATCGGCGGGATATGCGGCCATCCGGCTCGCGATGATCTTGCCATGCGGCAGGCTGATGGCGCCCGGCACGTGGCCTGCCGCGAAGAGCGCATGGCTGCGGACATCGAGCAGCACGAAGTCGGGATCACCTTTGCTGAACGCGTCATGCACGTCCCAGCAATCGGCCTCGAAGGTGAATTCGGCTTCGAAATGCTCGAGCGCGTCCGATGGCGAAGCGGCCGGGACCTCGGTGACATGCGACATGACAAAACCTCCTCTTGCGTGTGGAACACCGGGAGAATGCCCGCATGCGGCGCTTGCCACGAGTGGCGGAAACGACGATGTTCGTCAACATCATGCCAAAACCATCGGTCGCCGCTTTGCCCGCCATCGGCCCGCTCGTGGCCGTGCTGATCTATGACGGTCTCTGCACCTTCGAATACGGCATCGCCGTCGAAGTGTTCGGCCTCAATCGCCCGGAATTCGAGCCGGGCTGGTATCGCTTCGTCTCGGTCGCCGTGGAGCCTGGCCCGCTGCGTGCCGTAGGCGGCCTCACAATTCACGCCGACGCCGATCTGGATCGCCTGGAAGAGGCCGACCTCATCATCGTTCCCGGCTGGAAAGGCGCCGGCGTCGAACCGTCCGACGCACTGCTCGCCGCCCTACGCAAGGCGCACGCGCGCGGCGCCCGGCTGATGTCGCTCTGTTCCGGCGTCTTCGTCCTCGCCGCCACCGGTCTCTTGGATGGGCGCCAGGTGACGACCCATTGGCGCTACGCGAGCGTGATCCATGAACGCTGGCCGCGCCTGCGGTTCAATCCGGACGTGCTCTATATCGACAATGGCGATCTGCTGACCTCCGCCGGCAGTGCGGCCGGCATCGATCTGGCGCTCCATGTCGTGCGGCGGGATTTCGGTCCCGAAATAGCCAACAAGGTGGCGCGGCGCCTGGTGCTGCCGGCCCATCGCAATGGCGGACAGCGGCAGTTTGTCGAGCGGCCGGTTCCCGACCGCGAGGGGGCGCGGCTGTCCGATCTCATCGCCGAGATGCGCGCGCGGCTCGACCATCCCTTCACCGTGCGCGAGCTGGCGGCTCTGGCGGCGATGAGCGAGCGCACCTTCAATCGCCGCTTCCTCGAAGCCACCGGCGAAACGCCGGGCACCTGGCTGATCTCCGCCCGGGTCGATCGCGCCCGCGAGCTGCTCGAAGAGTGCCGCCTGCCGATGGAGGAGGTGGCGAGGGTTAGCGGCTTCGGCAGTGCGGCCACCCTCCGCCATCATTTCCGGCGGAAACTGCAGGTGAGCCCGTCGGACTATCGCCAGCGCTTCGGCCGCCCCGGCTGACCAGGGCGGCGCGTTGCGTCACGCATGCGCCGCGACCGGCGCGCCTTCCTCCGCCTCGTCCTCCGACGTGCCGAGCTCGCCTTCGAACTTGGCGACCGCGGCGGCGGCGAGTGAGTTGCCGATCACATTGGTGGCGCTGCGCCCCATATCGAGGAACTGGTCGATGCCGAGGATGAGGAACAGGCCGGCTTCGGGAATGCCGAACTGCTTCAGCGTCGCCAGGATCACGACCAGCGAGGCGCGCGGCACGCCGGCCACGCCCTTGGACGTGATCATCAGGATCGCCGCCATCAGCAGCTGCTTGCCGATCGGCATGTCGATGCCATAGGCCTGCGCGATGAAGAGGGTAGCAAACGTCGTGTAGGCCATCGTGCCGTCGAGATTGAAGGAATAGCCCAAGGGCAGCACGAAGCTCGCGATCTTGTTCGGCACGCCGAACCGGCGCAGCTGCTCGAGGATCTTGGGATATGACGCTTCCGAACTCGCGGTCGAGAAGGCCAGCAGGAAGGGCTCGCGCATGCGCTTCACGAGATCGCTGGTGCGACGGCCGAGCACCATGTAGCCCACCCCCAGCAGGAGTGCCCACAGCACCGCCAGAGTCAGGTAGAAGCCGCCCAGGAATTGGGCAAAGTTCACCAGGATGCCCGGTCCCGACTTGGTGATGACGGAGGCGACCGAGGCGCACACCGCGATCGGCGCGATCTTCATGACATAGCCGGTGATGGTCAGCATGACATGCGAGATCTCGTCGGCGATCTCCAGCAGTTTCTTGCCGCGCTCGCCGAGCGCCATCAGCGCGATGCCGGCGAAGATCGCGAAGATCACGATCTGCAGGATCTCGCCCTCGGCCAGCGATTTGAAGATCGAGGTCGGCACCAGATGGTCGATGAAATTCTCGAAGCTGAAAGCCTGGGTCGAGGGTGCCGCCGCCCCCGCCTGGTCGGCGATCGTGATGCCGACGCCGGGCTGCAGGATGTTGACCATGAGCAGGCCCAGCAGCAGCGACACGATCGAGGCCGAGACGAACCAGCCCATGGTCTTGGCGCCGACCCGGCCGACGGTGGCCGCATCGCCCATATGGCCGATGCCGACGATCAGCGTCGACAGCACCAGCGGGCCGATGATCATCTTGATCAGCTTCAGGAAGATGGCGCTTATCAGGCTCATATATTTGGCCACGTCGGCGGCTGTGGCCTGGTCTGGGAAGGCGTAGTAGCTGCAGGTGCCCAGCACGATGCCGAGCGCCAGACCGATCATCACATAGACGAAATTCCGGTTCAAAATTGCCTCCTCGCGGACCCCCGCAGGCGAATTGCCCCTAAGAAAAGCATAAGCAAGAAACTTGCCGGCCCGCGAATGGAAAATCAGGCGAAAAAGCGCTGGATCCACACGGGAGCTGGTCAGAGGTGCCGAGGCGAGGGCATGATCGGCCCTGTTCTTCCCAGGATTCGAAAGCTCGCCTTGCCGATCCCGCGCCTCCGCCAGCTCTATTTCTCGCCTCGGCTCTGGCGCCGCCGCCTCGTCTTCTGGGCCGGTGCCATCGCGGTCGGAATCGTCAGCGTCGGTTTCGCGCTGGCGGCCGACCGGATCCAGACGCTGTTCGCGGCCCGCTTCGCCGGCCATGTCTGGTGGACGCTGGCCGTGACGCCGCCGGGCTTCGTGCTCTCGGCGTGGCTGTGCCGGCGCTTCTTTCCGGGTGCCCAAGGCAGCGGCATCCCCCAGGCGATGGCGGCGCGCGTGCTGCGCTCGCCCGAGCACAGGAGCCGCCTCCTCTCGCTCAAGCTCACGGCCGGCAAGGTGGCGCTGACGCTGCTGGGCCTGGCATTCGGCGCCTCGATCGGGCGCGAAGGCCCGACGGTGCAGGTCGGCGCCTCGATCATGCTCCAGGTGGCACGCTGGGGCGGCATGGGGCGCGAGCGCGGCCTCATTCTCGCCGGCGGGGCTGCCGGCGTCGCCGCCGCCTTCAACACGCCGCTCGCCGGCATCGTCTTCGCGATCGAGGAGATGAGCCGCACCTATGAGGCGCGCACCAGTTTTCTGGTGCTCTCGGCCGTCATCCTGGCCGGCCTCGCCTCGCTCGGCATTGTCGGCAATTACAGCTATTTCGGCGTCACCGACGCCATGCTGGGCGGCCCGTCCAACTGGCTCGCGGTAGCGCTCTGCGGCATCGGCGGCGGTGCAATGGGGGCGATCTTCTCGAAGCTGACGCTGCTGGGCTCGCGCGGCCTGAAGCGGTTCTTCCGGCGGCAGACGACGCTGCGCGCCCTCGGCATTGCCTTCGCCTGCGGCCTCGGCGTGGCGCTCATCGCCATCCTCAGCGACGGCGCCACCTGGGGCACCGGCTACGAGCAGGCCCGCGCGGCGCTCGAAGGGCGCGGCCTTTCGGCCGATTTCGCGCCCCTGAAGCTGCTGGCGACGCTGCTCTCGACGCTCGCCGGCATCCCGGGCGGGATCTTCGCGCCCTCGCTCGCGGTCGGCGCCGGTATCGGCAACATCGTCGCCCCCTGGTTCCCCGACGCCGTCACCGGGGCGGTCGTCGTGCTGGGCATGGCCGGATATTTCGCCGGCGTCGTGCAGGCGCCGATCACGGCCTTCGTCATCATCACCGAGATGACGGCCAACCATTCCATGGTGATCCCGCTGATGGTGGCATCCGTACTCGGCCACGGTGTCAGCCGCCTCATCAATCCAGAGCCGCTCTATCATGCGCTCGCCAGCGATTTCATCGCCGAGGCAGGACCCCGCGAGGCCACTGAGAGCTGATCATGCCGCACATCGCGGCGTGAAGGGCGTGGAGCCACCCCGGGATGTCTGGCAAGCTCGAACAATGCCATCGAGCCAGGAGCCAAACCTATGGAAACCGTGACGGGAATCGGCGGATTCTTCTTCCGCGCAGCCGATCCGGACGCGCTCGGCCGCTGGTATCGCGACCATCTCGGCGTCGCGCTCATCCCGTCGAGCTATGGCGAGCAGCCCTGGCAGCAGGCGGCGGGGCCAACCGCCTTCGCGCCCTTCCCGGACTCGTCCGAGTATTTCGGCCGGCCGGAGCAGAGCTGGATGCTCAATTTCCGCGTCCGCGACCTCGACCGCATGATGGCGCAGCTCCGCGCCGCCGGGATCGAGGTGGACCCCGCGCCTGAATCCTATCCGAACGGGCGTTTCGCCCGCCTCCAGGATCCCGAGGGCAATCCGATCGAGCTTTGGGAACCCGCTCAGCCGATGGTATGATCGACCTAACAATAGTCGGCATGACCGGCTCATAACGGGAGGGGACCCCATGAAATTCGGCATCTTCTACGAGATGCAGCTGCCGCGCCCTTGGGGCGAGGACAGCGAGTGGCAGCTTTATCACAATTCGTTGGACCAGCTCGAACTGGCCGATCGCCTGGGCTACCATTATGCCTGGGAGGTCGAGCATCACTTCCTCGAGGAATATTCGCATTCCTCCGCCCCAGAGGTGTTTCTGGGTGCCGCCAGCCAGCGCACGAAGCAGATCCGCCTGGGCCACGGCATCCTGCAGCTGACCACCAACCATCCGGCCAAGCTCGCCGAGAAGGTCTCGGTCCTCGATCTGCTCTCGAACGGCCGCGTCGAATTCGGCATGGGCGAGAGCGCCAGCGTCACCGAGCTCGAGCCTTTCAACGTGCCCTTCGCGAACAAGCGCGAGATCTGGGAGGATGCGGTGCGCTGCCTCATCCCGATGTTCGGGCCCGGCGGCAGCGAGTATCACGGCACGCATTTCGATTTTCCGGCGCGCAACGTTGTGCCGAAGCCGCGCCAGAAGCCGCATCCGCCGCTCTGGACCGCCTGCTCGCAGCTGCCGACCATCGCCTATGCCGGCGAGAAGGGGCTCGGCGCTTTAGGCTTTCAATTCGTCAGCGCCGATGCCGCCCATGCCTGGGTCCATGCCTATTACAACGGCATCACCAAGCGGCTCGACCGGTTGGCCGACTATCCGACCAATCCCAATATCGCGCTCGTCAGCATGTTCATGTGTGCGCCGACCGACGAGGAGGCGCGCGCCAAGGCCGATGGCGCGACCTTCTTCCAATTCTGCCTGCGCTTCTACAACAACGCCGACCGTAAGCGCCCGGGACCCGGCGAGGTCGATATGTGGGTCGAATACAGCAAATGGAAGGCGGCCAACCCGCAGGCGGCCGAGGCGGCGCTCTCCGGCGGCCTCATCGGCTCGCCCGAGACGCTCCGGCGCAAGCTCCGCAAGTTCGAGCAGTCGCATATCGACCAGGTGATCCTGCTCAACCAGGCCGGCCGCAACTCGCACGGGGATATCTGCTCGAGCCTGGAGCTCTTCGCCGAGGAGGTGATGCCGGAATTCACCGCCAACATCCCGGCCCATGAGGAATGGAAATCCAAGGTCCTGTCGGGGGCGATCCATCTCGAGGAGATCGAGACCGAGCAATTCATGAATCGCTACGGCGCCAAGGCGGTGACGGTCTGAAAAGCCCTTCCTTACTCGCTCGCGGCAAAGCCCGCGAACAGCTTCGCCATCGTCCGCACCTGGGCGAGATAGGAAGCCGCGTCCTGATCGCCGCAACGGGTTCCGGCCGCCAGCCGAAACCCGTTGCCGGCGAAGCCCGCGGCCGGGCCTGCACCGCAGAGATGCAGGACCGCTCCCAGATCCTGCTTCTGCTGCGCGGTTGCCGAGGCGATATGCTCATGCGCGAGCACTGCCGAGATGCCCCGGTCGAGCGACACGGCCGTGAGCTCGATGGCATGGCTCGGCAGCAGGCGCGTGTAGAAGCTGTTGAACCAGCAAAAGCGCCAGCCGTCGCTTTCGACGACGACGTGATGGCGAATGCAATAGTGCCGCGCCTCGTCGAAGGTGCCGTCGGTCATCTGGTAAAGCCCGACCGAGCTCGAGGCCGGCTGATATATGGCGAAGGGATTCGCCGTCAGCCGCCAGCGCCAATAGGTGCGCGCGATCGGATTGCCCGAGGTCTCCACTTGGGCCAGCGCCGCAAGCAGCTCGGGCGAGACATTGGCTGTGGCATCGTTGCGAAAAAGCGCCCCATATCGCGCCCAGATCTCGCCCGGTTTCTTGTTGAAGGCGCCGCTGACGGGGAACAGCATCTCGGACGGCTTGCGGGCGACCTGGTAGAGGATGTTCGCGACGGCGAAGCCGGCCAGCGCCACCAGCAGGAGCCCGATGAAGCGCGCCTGCGGCGGTGTCGCTTTCACCATCCGCCAAAGCGACAGCGCCGCAATCCGCCACCGGCCCGGCCGATGCCGTGGCACCTTGCGGCGCGGATTGGCGCGGCGCGGGCGCGTTGCGAGGCGCGTCGACATCCCCGGCGCTAAGCTTGGTTGCCGGTCAACAGCCTCAGCAGCGCGTCGATCACCCGGCCGGCGGGGCTCGGCTCTTCGGGCTGGCCGATCGGGTGCTGCAGGCTGAGACCGTGCGCCAATGCTACCACGGCGGCGGCGAGATCCAGCGGATCGAGCGGCATCGTGCGGCCAACCGCCCGGAAATAGGCTTCTAGGATTTGGGCCAGCGCCTTCGTCTGCTCGGCCTGCAAGGCGTAGTAATGCACGGCGAATTCCGGGCTGCGGCGCGCATGCAGCTGCAGCTCGGCCGCCAGCGCCGGGCAATCGCGATCGAGATGGATGGTCTTGAGCCAATGCGTCACGGCCGAGATGAGCCGCGCCGGATCCTCGGCCACGATCTTCGCCAGCGCTGCCCGGTCGCGCTCCATGAAGCGGCGCAGCAGCTCCAGGAACAGCGCCTCCTTGCTCTCGAAATTCGAATAGACGGCACCCTTGGAGAATCCCGCCTCGGCGGCGATGAGATCGATCGAGGCGCCGCCGAAGCCCTGGCGCGCGAACACCGCCTCGGCTGCCGTGATCAGGCGCTCGCGGGTCGCGGCCTGTTGTTCCAGGCGTGTAAGCCTGATTGGCCTCACGAAAACTCCTGCCATTCAAAAACCGATCGCCATCCGGGATAGCCCAATTTCAGCCGGCCGGACAGAGGGACATAAATACCACTTGAAATCCAAATACCAATTAGTATTTTAATTCCATCGATAATCCCAGATGGAATGGACCTGCCATGACGAGCCCGCTTTCTCAGCCTCTGGCGCTGCCCTGCGGCGTGACATTGCCCAACCGGCTGTGCAAGGCCGCCATGAGCGAAGGGATGGCGAATGCCGATAATCATGCGACGCCGCGGCTCGACACGCTCTATCGCCGCTGGGCCGGGTCGGGGGCGGGGCTGCTCTTGTCCGGCAATGTGCAGATCGACCGGTGGCATCTCGAACGGCCGGGCAATGTCGTGCTCGACGACGAGAGCGGGCTCATGGCTTTGGCCCGGCTGGCGGCGGCGGGCAGGGCCGACGGCGCCGAATTCTGGCTGCAGCTCAGCCATACCGGCCGGCAGGTCGACAACGCCATCAATTCGGCCCCGCTCGCACCCTCTTCCGTCGAGATCGATGTCATGCGTGGCATCGGCTATGAGTTCGCGCCGCCGCGCGCCATGACCGAAGCCGAGATCGAGACGGCCATCCGCCAGTTCGGCTTTGCCGCCGGCAAGGCGCGGGAGGTGGGATTCACCGGCGTGCAGCTCCATGCCGCCCATGGCTATCTGCTGTCGCAGTTTCTGAGCCCGCTCGCCAATCGCCGAACCGATCGCTGGGGCGGATCGCTCGAAAATCGCGCCCGGCTGCTGCTCGCCGCGATCGCGGCCGTCCGCGCCGCGGTCGGGCCCGATTTCCCGATCGGCATCAAGCTCAATTCCTCGGATTTCCAGAAGGGCGGCTTCACCCATGCCGAATGCCTGGCGCTCGTGGCCGCCCTCAATCATTCGTCGCTTGATCTCCTGGAGCTCTCCGGTGGCTCGCTCGAACAGCCGAAAGTGGTCGGCATAGCCTTGAAGGATGAGGGCGAGGATGGCCGCCTGAGCAGCACCGCCAAGCGCGAGGCTTACTTCCTCGACTTCGCTGGTGCCGTCCGCGCTGCCGCCCGGATGCCGGTCATGGTCACGGGCGGGTTCCGGACGAAATCCGTCATGGCAGCGGCGCTGGCCGCGGGCGAGCTCGACATGATCGGGCTCGGCCGGCCGCTCATCGCCGATCCCGAGACACCGCGCCGCTTGCTCGCCGGCGAGATCGAGCGGGTGGCGGAGCCGGCGATCGACCTCTTTCACATCCTCGGCTGGCACAACACTCAGCTGGAGCGGCTGGGCGACGGGCTCGATCCCGATCTCTCCATCTCGGGAGCCGCCGCCGCCGCTGCCTTCAAGCCGCGCGAGGCGGAAGTCACGGCCGCCCTCCTCGAACGCCGGAACCGCCGGGCGGCCTAAGGACTTAGGACGCGGCTTCCTTCAGCATCGCGAGCGCCCGCGCCACGGTGGCGCGGCGCACGGCGTAGCGGTCGCCCGGAAAGATCTCGTGATGGGTCACGGTCGGCTTGCCGCGGTGGGCGAGGCCGAAATGGACGAGGCCGACCGGCTTGCCCGGCGTGGCGCCGCCCGGGCCGGCGATGCCGGTGACGGCGATGGCGAGCGTCACCTGCGGCAGGCGGGCGAGCGCGCCCTCCGCCATCGCTTGCGCCACCTCGCGGCTGACGGCGCCGACGCTCTGGAAGAGCGGCGCCGGCACGCCCACCAGAGCCGTCTTGGCCTCGTTCGAATAAGTCACGAACCCGGCCTCGACCACGTCCGACGAGCCCGCGATCTCGGTCAAGGCGCCGGCGATCAGCCCGCCCGTGCAGGATTCCGCCGTGGCGACGCGCCAGCCATGCCCGCGGCAGAGCGCCAGCAATTCGGCCGCCTCATCGGGGAAGAGATCGCTCGCCATCGCCTCATACTCCCAGATAGCGGACCGCGAGCCACAGCAGCCCGGCCGAGTAGAGGGCGGCCAGCGCATCGTCGAGCATGATGCCGAGCCCACCCTTGACGTGCCGATCGGCCCAGCCGGCCGGCCAGGGCTTTAGGATGTCGGCGACCCGGAACAGCAGGAAGCCCAGCCCATAGGCAAGCGGATCGAGCGGCGCCACCGCCAGCGTCAGCCATTGGCCCACCACCTCGTCGATCACGACATAGCCGGGATCGCTCGCCGGGTTGTCCGCGACGACGCGCGCGCATGCGGCCCAGCCCAATAGGAAGAGCGCCGCCGCCGCCGGCACCAGCGCCCAGCTGCCGGCCGCCCAGGCGATCGCCCAGGCGAAGGGCAATGCTGCGAGCGAGCCCCAGGTGCCGGGGGCGATCGGTGCATAGCCCACGCCGAACCAGGTCGCCGCGAGCTTGGCCGGAGTCATGAAGGCAGGCGGATCGTCGCCAGCGCTTGCGCCGCGATGCCTTCGCCGCGGCCGGTGAAGCCCAGCTGCTCGGTCGTGGTCGCCTTGATGCTGACCCGATCCTCATCGATGCCCAAAATCTCGGCGATCCGCTTCACCATGGCCGGCCGATGCGGCCCGATCTTCGGGCGCTCGCACAGTATCGTGACATCGCAATGGGCGATGATGCCGCCGCGCTCGGCGACGAGGCTCGCCGCATGGGCCAGGAACCGGTCCGACGCGGCGCCGCGCCAGCGCTCGTCGGTCGGCGGGAAATGCATGCCGATATCGCCGGCGCCGATGGCGCCCAGGATCGCATCGGTCAGCGCGTGAAGCCCGACATCGGCGTCGGAATGGCCCAGGAGCTTCTTGTCGTGCGGGATCTTGATGCCGTTGATCCAGCAGCCATCGCCATCGACCAGCTGATGCACGTCGAAGCCCGAGCCCGTGCGGACATCGCCGAGCTCGCCCGCCACCAGCCGCTGCGCGCGGCTCAGATCGTCCGACGTGGTGATCTTGAAATTATCCTCGTCGCCCATGACCAGCGCCACCTCATATCCGGCCTTCTCGGCCACGGCTGCATCGTCGGAAAGATCGAGCCCGACCGCTGCCGCGTGTGCGGCGCGGATATCGGCATAACGGAAGGCCTGCGGTGTCTGCGCGCGCCAGAGATGCGTGCGGTCGATCGTGTCGGCGATGATCTCGCCCGCCGCCTTCTTCACCGTGTCGCGCACTGGCAGTGCCGCGATGGCGCCGGCCGAGCTGGCAAGCGCCGCGATGACCCGGTCGATGACCGCTGCCGAGACCAGCGGCCGCGCGCCGTCATGGATCAGCACGGCATCCGCGGGCCCGGCTTCGAGCGTATCGAGAAGATGCCGCACGGAATCCTGCCGCTGCGCCCCGCCCATCACTGGCGGTGGCAAGTCGAGATCGCCGACCGCCTGGTCATAATGCATACGATCGTCGGGGTGGATGGCGACGCGCACGCTCTTTATCCTCGGATGTTCGAGGAATGCCTGTACGGTCCGCCGCAGCACGGCAGCATTGCCCAGTCGGCAATATTGCTTGGGCAGCGGTCCGCCGAAACGGCTGCCGCGCCCGGCTGCGACGATTAGCGCGTGACACGGAAATGTGGGGACTGTCTCGTTCATGGTGCCGGAAACTAGCCCTCGAAATCCGGAATGCCAAGCCGGACATCACTTATGTTGCAGTTGCGAGAAAGACTCGCTACGCTGCTCAGGCTTTGAGCAAATTGGATAGTCTGCGTAAGAAATGAGCATTGCCATCGGATCGATCACGTTGGCCGATCCCGTCATCCTCGCACCGATGTCGGGAGTCACGGATATGCCGTTCCGGCGCTTGGTCAAGCGCCATGGAGCCGGCCTCGTCGTTTCCGAGATGATCGCCAGCCAGGCGATGATCCGGCAGACACGGCAATCCATGAAGATGGCCGAGAAATCGCCGGAGGAGTTCCCGATGGCGGTGCAGATCGCCGGCTGCGAACCGCCGGTGATGGCGGAGGCGGCCAAGCTCAACGCCGATCTCGGCGCTCAGATCATCGACATCAATTTCGGCTGCCCGGTCAAGAAGGTGGTGAACGGCCATGCCGGTTCGTCGCTGATGCGCGACGAGGCCGGTGCGGCGAAGATCCTTGAGGCGACCGTCAAGGCGGTCGATCTGCCGGTCACGCTCAAGATGCGCATGGGCTGGGATCATGGCAGCCTCAACGCGCCCCGGCTCGCCAAGATCGCCGAGGAATGCGGCATCCGCATGGTCACGATCCATGGCCGCACGCGCTGCCAATTCTATAATGGCACCGCCGATTGGGCCTTCATCCGCCAGGTCAAGGAGGCGGTCTCGATCCCGGTCATCGCCAATGGCGACATCGTGACGCTCGAGGATGCCAAGACGGCGCTGACGCTCTCCGGTGCCGACGGCGTCATGGTCGGGCGCGGCGCCTATGGCAAGCCCTGGTTCATCCGCCAGGTGATCGAGTTCCTGCGCACCGGTCGCGTCGCACCCGATCCGGCGCTCGCCCTGCAGCAGGCCACGTTGCTCGAGCATTTCGACGACATGCTGAGCCATTACGGCACCGAGACCGGCGTGCGCATGGCGCGCAAGCATGTCGCCTGGTACTCGCGCGGGCTGGCCGGCTCGGCCGAATTCCGCGCCGCGGTCAACCAGTTGAGCGATCCCACCGCGATCCGCGAGCTCATCCGGCGCTTCTATGCACCGCTCGTCGAGCGTGCCGCCGCATGACCGCGAGCACCCTCATCTCCGCACCCCCCGGCCATCTCCGGCCCATCGATGGACGTCAAGGCATCGACGCCTTGGCCGTGCTCGCCGCACTCCCGACGCCGGTCCTGGTGCTCGACAGCCGCGACATGGTGCGCGACCTCAATCCCGCGGCCGAGCAGTTCTTCGATATCGGCGCCGGCGTCGCACGGACCATGCGGTTTGCCGAGCTCGTCAGCCAAGACAGCCCGGTTCTCGCCCTCATCGAGGCGGCGCGCGCGGCCGGTGCCAGCGTGTCCGAATACGGGCTGACGGTCGACAGCCCGCGCACCGGCGCTCGCGTCGTCTCGCTTCAGGCGGCCCCCATCGCCGAGCTGCCGGGGCACATCGTGGTCACCATGCATGAGCTCTCGATCGCGGCCAAGATCGATCGGCAACTGACGCATCGCCATGCCGCCCGCTCGGTCTCCGCGATGGCGGCGATGCTGGCCCATGAGGTGAAGAACCCCTTGAGCGGCATCCGCGGTGCGGCTCAGCTGCTCGAGCAGACGGCGGATCCGGCCGACCGCGAGCTCACGCGCCTCATCTGCGACGAGACCGACCGGATCTGCGCGCTGGTCGACCGCATGGATGTCTTCTCCGACCAGCGCCCGATGGAGCGCCATCCGGTCAATATCCATGAGGTGCTGGAGCGGGTGCGCAAGCTCGGCCATACCGGCTTCGCGCGCCATGTCCGCTTCATCGAGGATTACGATCCGTCGCTGCCGCCGGTCTATGGCAATCGCGACATGCTGATCCAGGTCTTCCTGAACCTGATTAAAAATGCGGCAGAAGCGGTCGGCGAGGAGGGTGGGGAGATCACGCTTTCCACCGCTTACCAACATGGCATCAAGCTTGCGGTGTCGGGATCAGAGAGCCGCGTGCAACTGCCGCTGGTGGTAACGATCGCCGACAACGGCGCGGGAATCCCTGAGGACCTGCGCCCGCACTTATTCGATCCGTTCGTCACGACCAAGCGTAACGGCACGGGGCTCGGCCTCGCCCTGGTCGCCAAGATCATCGACGATCATGGCGGGGTTATCGAGTTCGACAGCCAGCCGCGGCGCACGCAGTTTCGCGTGATGCTGCCGAAGGTTGCCCGTGACGGAGCAGATTAATGTCCGCGTCAACCATTCTGGTCGCCGATGACGACCGCGCCATCAGGACAGTCCTGAACCAGGCGCTGGGCCGTCTCGGCCATGATGTCCGCAGTACCGGCAATGCCTCCCAGCTCTGGCGCTGGGTGGCCGAAGGCGAGGGCGACCTCGTCATCACCGATGTCGTGATGCCCGACGAGAACGGGCTCGACCTCATTCCCCGCATCAAGAAGATCCGGCCCGAGCTCAGGATCATCGTGATGAGCGCCCAGAACACGCTCTTGACCGCGGTCAAGGCGGCCGAGCGCGGCGCCTTCGAATATCTGCCGAAACCGTTCGATCTCAGGGAGCTCGTCAATGTCGTCGAGCGCGCGCTGTCGACGCCGATGGCGGTGGCCGATCATGACGGGTCCGAGACCGAGGAGCAGCTGCCGCTCATCGGCCGTTCGGGCGCGATGCAGGAGATCTACCGGGTCTTGGCCCGCCTCATGGGCACCGACCTCACCGTGATGATCACGGGCGAGAGCGGCACCGGCAAGGAGCTGGTGGCCAGGGCCCTTCATGATTACGGCAAGCGCCGCAACGGCAATTTCGTCGCCGTCAACATGGCGGCGATCCCGCGCGAGCTGATCGAGAGCGAGCTCTTCGGCCATGAGAAGGGCGCCTTCACCGGCGCCGTCGCACGCAACCAGGGGCGCTTCGAGCAGGCCCAGGGCGGCACACTCTTCCTCGACGAGATCGGCGACATGCCGCTCGAGGCGCAGACCCGGCTGCTGCGCGTGCTGCAGGAAGGCGAATACACCTCGGTCGGCGGCCGCACCTCAGTTCGCACCAATGTCCGCATCGTCGCCGCCACGCATCGCGATCTCCGGCAGCTGATCCGCCAGGGCCTGTTCCGCGAGGATCTCTTCTACCGCCTCAATGTCGTGCCGATTCGCTTGCCGCCGTTGCGCGAACGGGCCGATGACGTGCCGCTGCTCATCCGCCATTTTCAGAATTTGATGATCGGCGAAGGCCTGCCGCAAAAAAGCTTCACCGCCGAAGCGATCGAGCTCATGAAGACCTATCGCTGGCCCGGCAATGTCCGCGAGCTCGAGAATCTTGTCCGCCGCGTGACCGCTCTCTATTCCCAGGAAGTGATCGGCGTCGATGTCGTCGAGCCCGAGCTGACCGAGGCCGTGGCGACGCCCGCCACGACCGAAGTCCCTGGCAATGAAGGCATGGGCCAGGCGGTCGAGCGGCATCTGAGGGAATATTTTTCGGCCCATAAGGATGGGCTGCCGGCCGGCGGTCTCTATGACCGGGTGCTGCGCGAGATCGAGCGGCCGCTTATCAATCTGACCCTCGCGGCGACCCGCGGCAACCAGATCAAGGCCTCTCAGCTGCTCGGCCTCAATCGCAACACGCTCAGGAAGAAAATTCGGGAATTGGACATCGAGGTCGTCCGCGGCCTAAAATAGCGGCGACGTTGCGGAATCCATTGGAGGGGCCTCGCCGGCCTGCGCGTGTCGGCGAGCGAAGATGAGCATCGAGACCTCGATCAGCATCCGACGCACGGGCCCGTGGCGGCGCATCGCCGCTTGGGCCCGACGGGTCGGGCTTGAGCGCAAGGCGGCGCTGACGCTCGCCATCGCCGCGATCGCGTCCATCATCACGACTTATGTCACGGTGACGGAATCGCCGCCCTCGGGGATGGAGCCCGGCACCGAGCTGGCGCTCATCGTCCTCAATCTCGTCGTGCTCTTGATCCTCGGCGCGGTCGTGGCCAAGCGGCTGGTCGAGATCTGGGCGCAGCGGCGGCGCGGCCTGGCCGGGTCGCGCCTCCATATCCGCCTGGTCGTGCTGTTCTCGGCGGTGGCGGTGACGCCGACCGTCATCGTCGTGATCTTCTCCTATCTCTTCCTCTCGATCGGCATGGATTCCTGGTTCAGCGACAAGGTGCGCACGGCCCTGTCCGAATCGCGCACGGTCGCCCAGGCCTATCTCGAGGAGCATCAGGAGAATATCCGCTCCGACGCGCTCGGCCTCGCCGCCGAGCTCAACGACAACGAGCCGCGCCTGCTGACGCCGACCAAGCTCAGCGAGTTCATGGAGATCGTCGCCGAGCAGCGCTCGATCACCGAGGCGATCGTGTTCGATCCGCACAGCCGCACCATCGTCGGCCGGTCGGCGCTGTCCTTCTCGATCGAGTTCGAGCCGGTGCCCGACTGGGCGCTGCAGAAGGCGGCGAATGGCGAGGTCGCGATCGTCACCAGCGCCAACGAGGATCGCGTGCGCGCGCTGGTCAAGCTCGATGATTATCGCTGGCCCGGTCTCATGCTCTATGTCGGCCGCCCGATCGCCCCGCTGGTCATCAGCCATGTGAAGGATAATGACGAGGCGGTCGACCAGTATGAGCGGCGCGAGGGCCAGCGTTCGGCCTTCCAGATCAGCTTCGTGCTGATCTTCGGCGTCTTCGCCTTGCTCCTGCTGCTCGCCGCGGTCTGGGTCGGGCTCAATTTCGCGACTCAGATCTCGCGCCGGATCAGCGGCCTCGTCGTGGCCGCCGAGCGGGTGCGTGGCGGCGATCTATCGGCCCGCGTGCGCGAGGTCGACGAGAATGACGAGTTCGGCAGCCTGAGCCGCGCCTTCAACCGCATGACCGGCCAGCTCGAAAGCCAGCAGCGCGAGCTGGTCGAGGCGAACCGCCAGCTCGACCTCCGGCGGCAATTCACCGAGGCGGTGCTGTCCGGCGTGTCCGCCGGCGTCATCGGCCTCGACGAGCAGGGCGCCATCCATCTGCCCAACCGCTCGGCCTCGACGCTCTTGAGGATCGAGCTCGAGCAGCATCTGGGCCAGTCACTGGCGGCCGTGGTGCCGGCGATGGCGCCGCTCATCGACGAGGTGAGGCTGATGCCGGAGCATCTGGTCGAGGGGCAGATCCGCCTGATGTCCGGCGGGCAGGCGATGGTGCTTCTGGTGCGCATCGCATCCGAAGGCAGCCATGCCGATCGCGGCATGGGCGACACGCGCGGCTTCGTCGTGACGTTCGACGACATCACCGAGCTGCTGGCGGCGCAGCGCAAGGCCGCCTGGGCCGATGTGGCGCGCCGCATCGCGCATGAGATGAAGAATCCGCTGACCCCGATCCAGCTCTCGGCCGAGCGGCTGAAGCGCAAATATCTGGGCGAAATCCGCACCGATCCCGAGACTTTCGCCATCTGCACCGACACGATCATCCGCCAGGTCGGCGATATCGGCCGCATGGTCGACGAGTTCTCCTCCTTCGCGCGCATGCCGGCGCCGACGATGAAGCCCGAGAATCTGGTCGAGATCACGCGGCAGGCGGTGTTCCTTCAGCGCACGGCGCATTCCGAAATCGATTTCGCGGTCGATATCCCAAGCGGCCCGGTCGAGATCACCTGCGATTCGCGCCAGATCAGCCAGGCGCTGATCAATCTTTTGCAGAATGCGATCGATTCGATCCATGCGCGCCAGGTAGCGCAGGCCGGCAGCGGCGGCGTGCCGGAGCCCGGCCGCATTCTCGTGACGCTGGTCGCCCGCGGCAACCGCACGGTCTTGTCGGTGCTCGACAATGGCAAGGGCCTGCCCAAGGAAGGGCGTGAAAATCTGACGGAGCCCTATGTCACGACGCGGACAAAAGGCACTGGGCTGGGCCTTGCCATCGTCAAGAAGATCATGGAAGACCATGCGGGCGAGCTGAGCCTGCAAGACGGGCCGGATGGCGGCGCCTCGGTCAGCCTCGTCTTCGTCGCGGCGCAGGCGGGTACCAGCCCATCCGGCACGACAACGTCCGCCCAGGGGCAGAGGCGGCGGCCCGGAACGCAAGACGATGCCCAGGTAAAGACGGAAGTGGCGACTCATGGCGCATGACATCCTGATCGTCGACGACGAGGCCGACATAAGGATGCTGGTAGCCGGCATCCTCCAGGATGAAGGCTATTCGACCCGCGAGGCGGCCAACAGCCAGGAGGCGCTGGCCCGCATCCGGGCCCGGCAGCCGAGCTTGGTCATCCTCGATATTTGGCTGCAGGGCAGCGAGCTCGACGGCATCGAGATCCTGAAGATCATCCGGCAGGAGGCGCCCAGCCTGCCCGTGGTGATGATCTCCGGCCACGGCACGATCGAGACCGCGGTCGCGGCCATCAAGATCGGCGCCTATGATTTCATCGAGAAGCCGTTCAAATCCGACCGGCTGCTGCTGCTGGTCGAGCGGGCGATCGATCAGGCGCGCCTCAAGCGCGATTTCGAGGAGCTGAAGCTTCGCTCCGGCGTCGATGCCGAGCTGGTCGGCCCCTCGGCCCAGATGAACCAGCTCCGGCAATCGATCGAGCGCGTGGCGCCCACCGGGTCGCGCGTGCTGATCACCGGCCCGGCCGGGTCCGGCAAGGAGGTCGTGGCGCGGCTGCTCCATACCCGCTCGCGCCGGACCAAAGGTCCGTTCGTCGTGCTGAATTGCGCGGCGATGCGACCGGATCGGCTGGAGATCGAGCTGTTCGGCACCGAGCCCGGGGCGGAAGGTCCGGACTCGCCGCGCAAGATCGGCACTTTCGAGCAGGCCCATGGCGGCACGCTGCTGCTCGACGAAGTGGCCGACATGCCGCTCGAGACCCAGGGCAAGATCGTCCGCGTGCTGCAGGAGCAGGTGTTCGAGCGTGTCGGCGGCTCGAACCGGGTCGAGGTCGATGTTCGCGTCGTCGCGTCCTCGAACCGCGACCTTGCCGCCGAGATCGCCGCCGGCCGGTTCCGCGAGGATCTCTTCTATCGCCTCGCCGTGGTGCCGGTGAAGGTGCCGCCGCTGCGCGAGCGGCGCGACGACATCCCGCTGCTGGTGCGCTATTTCATGAACCGCTCGGCGCAGAATGCCGGCTTGAGCCCGCGCGAGCTGGGCGAGGATGCGATGGCCGCCCTCCAGGCCTATGATTGGCCGGGCAATGTCCGCCAGCTCAAGAATGTCGTCGATTGGCTGCTGATCATGGCGCCCGGCGAGTCGCGCGACCCGATCCGCGCCGACATGCTGCCGGCCGAGATCGGGTCCATCGTTCCGACCGTGCTGAAATGGGAGAAGGGGGGCGAGATCATGAGCCTGCCTTTGCGCGACGCGCGCGAAGTGTTCGAGCGCGAATATCTTTTGGCCCAGGTGACGCGCTTCGGCGGCAACATCTCGCGCACCGCCGCCTTCATCGGCATGGAACGCTCGGCACTCCATCGCAAGCTCAAGTCGCTCGGCGTGCTCAATGGCGAGCGGTCGCTCCGCGTCGGCTCCTAGCCATGTCCCGCATCGCCTATGTCAGCGGCCGCTATTGCCGCCAAGATGAGGCCGTGGTCTCGATCGAGGACCGCGGCTATCAATTCGCCGATGGCGTCTATGAGGTGATCGCGGTCCATCGCGGCCATCTCGTCGACGAGGCGCTGCATCTTCTTCGGCTCGCCCGCTCGCTGAACGAGCTCCGGATCGCGGCCCCGATGAGCGACCGAGCGCTGCGCCATGTGCTTCGGCGCGTGATCCGGCTCAACAAGGTGAAGAACGGCAGCGTCTATCTCCAGATCACGCGCGGCGTCGCCCCGCGCAACCATGCTTTCCCGCTGGTGGCCTTTCCGCAGCTGGTGGTGACGGCGCAGCGCGCCAAGCCGGCCGATCCGAAACTGCTCGCTGACGGGGTCTCGGTCATCTCGATCCCCGATCTGCGCTGGGCGCGGCGCGACATCAAGTCGACCAGCCTGCTGCCCAACGTGCTGGGCAAGCAGCTCGCGCGCGAGGCGGGCGCGTACGAAGCCTGGCAGGTCGATGACGACGGATTCGTCACGGAAGGCACCTCCAGCAATGCCTGGATCGTGACGTCGGGCGGCGCCATCGTCACGAGAAAGGCCGATCACGATATTTTGAACGGCATCACGCGCCTCGTCGTGATCGATCTCGCCGCCAAGGCAAGGCTCCGTTTCGAGGAGCGCGCCTTCTCTCTCGCAGAAGCGAAAGCAGCCGAGGAAGCCTTCCTCACCAGCACCACATCGCTGATCACTCCAGTGACCAGAATTGACGGCGCCAAGGTGGGCGTGGGCGTGCCCGGCCCCGTCACGCTGATGCTCCGGCAAGGGTTGGCCGAGCATCTCGACCGTCTGGCCGACGGGACATGATCGGCACGGCACCCACCGCTATCATCTTCGACTGGGACAACACGCTGGTCGATAGCTGGGCCACGATCCACGACGCGCTCAACATCATGCTGCCTGAGATGGGCCACGCTCCCTGGAGCATGGCGGAAACACGCCTGCGCGTGCGGAAATCCTTGCGCGACGCCTTTCCCGCGCTGTTCGGCGACCGCTGGCAGGAGGCGCAGCGCCTCTATCTCGACGCCTTCGAGGCGATCCATCTCGAGCGGCTGAAGCCTTTGCCCGGGGCGGCCGAGCTCATCCAGGAGCTGAGCGGCGAAGGCCGATTTCTCGCCCTCGTCAGCAACAAGACCGGCCGCTATCTCCGGCGCGAGGTCGAGGCTTTGGGCTGGACCAGCCATTTCCGCAGCATCGTCGGCGCCGGCGACGCGCCCTTCGACAAGCCGCATCGGGCCTGTGTCGATCTGGCGCTCGAGGCCAGCGGCATCATCGCCGGCCCGTCGGTCTGGTTCGTCGGCGATACCGGCATCGATATCGAATGTGCCGCAAATGCCGATTGCTTCGGCGTGCTCGTCAGTGCCGATGCCCCGCATGCCGAGGAATTTGCGCGGCACAAACCGGCCCTGCATTTCGCTGATTGCATGGCTCTCACCGCTGCAATGCGGCAAATACCGTCTTGCAACGGCGGTGCAGCATGAGCAAATCCTAATAAGGGATAGTTGCGGCTAAAGCCGCGACCGGGTTTGCTCGGGTCTGGGCTGGGCCAGGGCGGGCAAATCCAGCGCAGCCGCGTTTTCCGGTGCAAAGGCGGATCGGCCACGATCCGCAAGGCGACGTGCCCGCCTCGCAAATGCGAGCGCATTTTGGGCAGACAGGTGCTTCGGTCCGTTTCGGGCCGGGGTGCCCGGGCCAGTTTCGGCTCCAACAACAACACAAGGGGATTTCCCGATGACGGAAAAGTCGCAAAATGTCCAGGACGTATTCCTCAATCATGTCCGGAAGAACAAGACGCCGGTGACGGTATTTCTGGTGAATGGCGTCAAGCTGCAGGGCATCATTACCTGGTTCGACAATTTCTGCGTGCTGTTGCGGCGCGATGCGCATTCGCAGCTGGTCTATAAGCACGCGATCTCGACCGTGATGCCGGCGCAGCCGGTGCAGCTGTTCGAGGGCGACAAGGAGGGTGACGCGTAAGCCAGATGGCATCGCCTGAAGCTGTGGCGGCCGGGTCGTCCGGCCGCGCGCTGGTCGTCTACCCGCATCTCCGCCAAGCCAACACGGATCCGTCCGCGGCGGTCCGCTCGCCCGAGGCACGCCTCGAGGAGGCGATCGGGCTCGCCCGCGCAATCGATCTCGAGATTGTCGGCGGCGAGGTGATCCGGCTCCACGAGCCGCGCCCGGCCACATTGATCGGCAAGGGCGGCGTCGAGGCGCTGGGCCGGCAGATCGAGGAGAAGGAGGTCGGCATTGCCGTGATCGACGGCATGCTCAGCCCGGTGCAGCAGCGCAATCTCGAGCGCGCCTGGAAATGCAAGGTGATCGACCGCACCGGCCTGATCCTCGAGATCTTCGGCGCCCGTGCCCGGACGCATGAAGGCAGGCTGCAGGTCGAGCTCGCCTCGCTCACCTATCAGCGGTCGCGTCTGGTGCGGTCCTGGACCCATCTCGAGCGGCAGCGCGGCGGCTTCGGCTTCCTTGGCGGCCCGGGCGAAAGCCAGCTCGAGCTCGATCGAAGGCTCATAGTCGACCGGATCGTCAAGCTGAAGCGCGAGCTGGAGGATGTGAAGCGGACCCGCGCGCTCCACCGTACGGCCCGCAAGCGCGTGCCGTACCCGGTCGTGGCCCTGGTGGGATATACCAACGCCGGCAAATCGACGCTCTTCAACCGGCTGACCCGATCGGAGGTCTTCGCCCAGGACCTCCTGTTCGCGACACTCGATCCGACCATGCGCACGCTGGAACTGCCGTCCGGACGCAAGGCGATCCTGAGCGATACGGTCGGTTTCATCTCCGAGCTGCCGACCCATCTCATCGCCGCCTTCCGCGCCACGCTCGAAGAGGTGCGCGAGGCCGACATCATCATCCATGTCCGCGACATGGTGCATCCCGACACGGAGGCCCAGTGCCTGGATGTCCATACCGTGCTCAAGGACCTCGAGCTCGGCGAGGCGGTCGAGCATGAGATGGTCGAGGCGCTCAACAAGATCGACAAGCTCGATCCCGAGGCACGCGCGGCACTCGTCAATCGGGCGGCGCGCAAGGAAGACGCCGTGCCGCTGTCGGCCGTGACCGGCGAGGGGTGCGACGCCCTTCTGGCACTGATCGACCGCCGGCTCGCCGAAGCGACGCGGCCCGTGCCGCTCGATGTCGATCTCGCCGACGGTGCCGGCATCGCCTGGCTCTACCGCCATGGCGAGGTGCTGGAGCGCCATGACGACGATGAGAGCGCGCATCTCCTCGTCAATCTCCGGCCCGACGATCTCGATCGTTTCGTGGCGCGCCAGAAGACTCCGGCGCCATGAAGGATCCCGATATCGGCGTGGTGGCAGCCCTCCTCAGCGAGACGGCAGCGCGTGAGATCCTGCCGCGCTTCCAGGCGCTCGAATCCGGCGAGATCGTGGAGAAGGGGCCGGGCGATCTCGTCACCATCGCCGATCTCGAGACCGAGCGTGTCCTGACCCCGGCGCTTGAGGCGCTCGTGCCGGGCTCGCTGGTGGTGGGCGAGGAGGCGGCCTCGAAGGACCCGTCGATCCTCGGCCGGCTCGAAGGCGAGGATTCGGTCTGGGTCATCGATCCGGTCGACGGTACCGCCAATTTCGCCGTCGGCCTGCCGCTCTTCGCCTCGATGATCTCCTTCGTCCGCGCCGGCGAAACGATCGCCGCCTGGATTCACGATCCCGTCGCGGGCCTGATGGCGACGGCGCTCAAGGGCGGCGGCGCCTGGCTGGGCGATCGTCGCCTCGCCGTCGCTCCCCCGGTCGCGACCGAGCGGGCGAGCGGCACGCTCACCTTCCGCTTCGGCGATCGCGCGCTCGTCGGCCGCATCGCCAGCCGTACGAATCTCGTGGGTTCCGTCTTCAGCCTGCGCTGCGCCGGCCAGGAATATCTGGGGCTCCTGCGCGCCCAGGCCCATTTCGCTATCTATCACCGCATCCTGCCCTGGGATCACGCGGCGGGCTTTCTGCTGCATCGCGAGGCCGGCGGCTACGGGCGCCGGCTCGACGGCTCGGCCTATTCGCCCCGCCACCAGGATGGCGGGCTGCTGCTCGCCCCCGACGAGGCGAGCTGGCACGGGCTCTACGACACGCTGGTCGGGTAGACAGCCCGGCCCCTCAGCTGGCGATCAGCCCGCCGGCGCCTCCGCAAAGCCCCGGTCGCGCATCAGCGCATCGACCGTCGCATCCCGGCCGCGGAACTCGCGGAACGCGTCGGCCGGATCGCGCTTATTGCCGATGGACAGGATGCCGTCGAGCAGGCTGCGCGCGAGGTCCTTGTCGTAGAAGCCGCCGGGCGCTTCAGCAAAGGCCTCGGCGGCATCGGCCGTCAGGGTGTCGGCCCAGATATAATTGTAATAGCCCGCGGCATAGCCCTCCGACGCGAACATGTGCGTGAAGGCCGCCAAGGGATGGCGCAGCACCATCTCGGCCGGCATGCCGATCTCGCCCAGCACCGCCGCCTCGAAGCCCACAGGCTCGATGGGCGTGTCGCCGGCCAGATGCGCCTTGAGATCGATGATGGCATTCGACAGATATTCCGCGGTCTGAAAGCCTTGCCGGAAGGCTTGCGCGCGCAGGACCTTGTCGACCAGCGCCGTCGGCATCGGCTCGCCCGTTCGATAATGCAGCGCGAAGCGGCCGAGCAGCTCCCGCGTCGGCAGCCAATGCTCGAACAGCTGGCTCGGCAGCTCGACGAAATCGCGCAGCACCGCCGTCCCGGCGAGCGACGGATATGTGACGTTCGAGTTGAGCCCATGCAGCCCATGGCCGAATTCGTGGAACAAGGTCACGGCCTCGGTCCAGGAGATCAAGGTCGGCGTGCCGGCGGCACCCTTGAGATAATTCTCGTTGTTCGAGATGACCGGCGTGACCGTTGTGCCGCCTAGCCGCTGCTGGGTGCGGTATTCGCTCATCCAGGCGCCCGAGCTCTTGCCCGGACGAGCATAGAAATCGAAGTACCAGAGCCCGACCCGTTCGCCGCCGCGCTTGGCCTCATAGACCACGACATCGGGGTGATAGACCGGCACATCGCGGATCCGGGTGAAGTCGAGGCCGAACAGCTCGCCCGCGGCCCAGAACATCGCCTCGACCATCTTGGTCAATTGCAGATAGGGCTTCACTTCCGTTTCGTCATAGGCGTATTTCGCCTTGCGCACTTTTTCGGCGTAATGGCGATAATCGAAGGGTGCTATCGCTGCGTTCGAGCCCTCGGACGCGGCGATCTCGGCCATCTCCGCCGCCTCCTCGCGCACCCGGGACGTGGCCGGGCCCCAGATGTCGGTCAAGAGCTTCAGCGCCGCATCGGGCGTCTTCGCCATCTGCCCGTCCGCGATCCAATGGGCGAATGTCGGATGGCCGAGCAGCCGCGCCTTCTCGGCGCGCAGCGTCAGGATCTCGGTCATGATCGCGCGGTTGTCATGGGCACCGCCGCCGGCGCCGCGCGACTGCCAGAGCCTAAGCGCCTTTTCGCGCAGATCCCGCCGCGTCCCATATGTGAGGAACGGGTCCATCGCCGAGCGGGTATTGGCGATCACCCATTTGCCCGGCAACCCGCGCGCCGCGGCCGCCGCCGCCGCCGCGTCGATCTGTTCCTGAGGCAGGCCTTCGAGGTCGGCTTCATTGTCGAGGATCAGCGCCTCGCCCTCCTCATCGGCCAGCACATTCTGCGAGAACCGCGTCTGCAACGAGGCGAGACGCTGATTGATCGCCTGCAGCCGCGCCTTGCTTGAATCGTCGAGCCCGGCCCCGCGGCGCAGGAAGCGGTCATGGATGACGAAGGCGAGCCGCTGCTGCTCGGCATTGAATCCTGAGCTCTCGCGCGCCTCGAACACGGTGGCCACGCGCGCGAACAGGGCGCGGTTATGGGTGATCTCGTCGGCGAGGGCCGCGAGCTTCGGGGCGAAGGTCGATTGCACCTGGCGCATCGCCTGGTCGTTCATCGTCGAGGTGTAGACGCTGAGCAGCTTGGTCGCCTGGGCCAGCAGCGGGCCCGAAGCCTCCAGCGCCTCCAGCGTATTGGCGAAGGTCGCGGGCTCGGGATTGGCGGCGATGGCGGCCACATCAGCCCGCTTCTCGGCGATGGCGGCGTCGAGTGCCGGCGGAAAATGCTCGGTCCTGATCGCATCGAACGGCGGCGTGCCGCCATAGGGTCCGGTCCAGGGAGTGAGAACGGGGTTTTCGGCGGGGAGGGACATGAACGCTCCTTGGAGATCAGCTATGACGAGAGTTTAGAGCCGAAGCGCTGGCAGCAGAAGTCACGAAGCCGTTTGGCTACCGGACCGCGATCAGCACTTCCTGCTGGATCTCGCACTCGAAGCGGCCCGTGGGTGCCAGCGGCGCGAGACGCTGCGTGAGCCGCTCTTTGAACGGCTCGAGCTTGTCGCCCAGCAGGGCCGGCGAGGAGAAAGAGGCGCTGAGCTGCAAGCCAACGACTCGCTCGACCGACAGCGTCAGATGCCGCGGGAAGCGGTGCTCGGTCACCTTGGAGAAGGCCGAGCGTGCCAGCACCGTCTCGTGCCGCTCCGCCGGGATCCAGGCCACGCCGCCGCCGGCGCGGCGCTCCGGCCCTAGGAACTCCTGCACGACTTCGCGTGCTATGGCCGCCCAATCCTGCAAGGCGCCGCCCGACCAGATGCTGCGCCCGCCATAGAGCAGCGCCACGCCGCCCTCGAGCCGGATGCGCCGGTCGAGATCGGCCAGCAGCGCGTCCCGGTCCATCCAATGGAAGCTGTCGCCCATGATTGAGAGCGCCAGCGGCGGCAGGCCGAGCCGCTCGAGCGATCTGTCGTCGCCCTGTTGCCAGTCGATGCCGGCGACACCGGCCTTCATCCCTTCTTCGAGCATCTCGGGTTCGAGATCGACGGCATGGATCGGGATCCCGCGGGCCGCGAGCGGTCTGGCGATGGTACCCGGCCCACAGCCCAGATCGAGCACGGGCGTCTCGGGCCCGAGCCCGAACCGCTCGATCAGAAAATCAAAGACCGCCTCGCTATAGCCGAGGCGGTATCGCGCGTAATAAGGCGCCGTGCTTTCGAACAGGCGCGGTGCTGTCATCATATCCAGTCTCTCCGCCGTCGCCCGCCCGGTTATAAGAACCAGGCGGATTCCGATCGGCGAGATTACTGCGCGTAGGCGACGCCGCGATAGACCGTGCCATAGGTCGGGCCGGCCACCGTCTGGAAACTCTCCTGCGCGACCAGACCATCGATGCTGGTGGCGGCGAGATTGTCGGTGATCGTCACCACCTTGTTCGGGTCGGCGCCATTGTCGCCAGACGTGCTCGAGGTCGCGGTCGTGGCCCAGAGCGTGACCGTGCTGCCGTTGACGACACCGGTCAGGTTGCGCAAGCCCACCGTCGTGACGTTCGGATATTGACCGGCCGGGCCGGTGAGGTTGCTGTCGACGACGCCGATGAGGCCGTTGGTCAGCACGTAATCGAGCTGCCACACGCCATTCACCAGGCTCCATTTCTCGAGGCCGGCATGGCTCGCGGCGTCGGTGGCGTTGCCGCTGCCCTCATCCGTCACATACATGGTCTTGGCATTGGCGAAGAAGACCGCGAAGGGCGTGAAATTGCCGCCGGTCGATTTGGCCGAGTCGGTCGGGAAGCCCGGCACGATGCTGATCGTGGCCTGGGACGCCAGCTCGACGGGCGGCAGCGTGCTGACGGTATAAACCGTGTCGATGCCGTTGCTGCCGCTGCCCTTGGTGAAATAGAGCGCGTCCTTGAACTGGGTGATGCCGCGGTAATTATCGTCCTTGCCCGCCTTGTCGGCCTTGCCGCTGAAGGTGAACTGCAGCAGCGGATCGACCTCCGCCGCGAAGTCGGACGCCACCATGCCGAACGGGGTCGGGTCGTTGAGCGGGAATACGGCCTCGAGCCCGGTCGTCTCGGTCACATCGGGGCTGGTGCCGTTGCCGGGGCCGAAGGTCGCGGCGTTGCCGTTATTGGCGTTGCCGACCGTGTAGTAGAGCCCGTTGGTGCCGAGCAGCGCCGAGCGGCCATTGTTGCCGCCGTAATTGATCGTCGGCGTGTAGCTGATATTGCCGCTCTGATCGACCGCCACGACCGTGCGCGCGAAGGCGTAATCCGCGCCGAAGGCGAAGCTCACGGGATTGGTCGGATCCTGGCCCGGCACCGCGTCCGAGTTCGACACGTCGAGCGAGCCGACGCCGGCACCGGCATAGCCCATGAAGGTGAGCGTGGATTTGTTGCCGCTCGCGACGAGATGCAGCCCAAGCTCGGACTTGGAGGAGAAGCTGGTCGCGACCGAATCCGGCGGCACCGCCAGCGTGTGCAGCACGCCGCCCGTGGTCGGATCGATATCGGTGAGGGTGATCGGCGAGGTTACGCCGAAGCTGCCATCGACCGTGTCGTTGTTCCACACCGTCACGTAATTGTTGCCGGAAATGGCCGGTATGGTCTTGGTCGCCGTGTCGGGCAGCGGCGATCCCACGACGAGCTTGGTGACATCGCCCTGCGTCGGGTCATAGGTGCTGCTGCTGATCACCAGCGAGCCGGGCTCGATGAAGAGCGGCTGCTTGGCGGCCAGCGCCAGCTCGGGCGAAAGCGACAGCGCCAGGGCGGTGCAGCCCATCAGTTTAATATAGTGATGGTTGTTGTTATAAGTGCGCATATTGCCTCGGCATGACGGGTAGTTGAAACGAATCGGGCGTAGACGCGCGACCCTATTCTACCCGGATGACAGTGCTGCGATGGCTCGGTTGCGCTTTGGTGACAGGCTTAAGGCGCTGCCGGAATGCGGACATGCTCGGGCCGCACACCCAGGCCGATGAGGCGCGCCGGAATGCGCTGGAGCAGCGGAAACCGGTCGATCAGCTTGAGCGGCCAGGGCACCTTGGTGTGTCCTTCCGTGCCGAGCAGGGGGCCCAGCACCCGGTCCTGGATCAGGACCTGCGCGCGCTGGGTCAGCTGTGTCGGCCATAGCCGCCGTTTCTGGAGGGCGGCCGACACGGCGTCCGGCACGGGCTGGCGATGCCTGAGCGGCTCGGCCAGGAGATTGGCCGCTGCCACCGCATCCTGGATCGCGAGATTGATGCCGACACCGCCGACCGGCGACATGGCATGGGCGGCATCGCCGATGCAGAGCAGGCCCGGCCGATGCCATTGCCTCAGCCGGTCGACCGCGACGGTCAGCAGCTTGGCATGATCCCAATCATCGAGCACGGCAACCCGGTCGCCGAGATAGGGTGCCAGCTCGAGAATCTCGGCCTGGAAGGCGTCGAGCCCGCGCGCCTTCATCGCCTCGAACCCGCCCTTCGGGATGACGAAGGCGCACTGCCAATAGTCGCTGCGATTGAGCATGATCATGAAGTGGCCGCGATCGATCCGCGCCAGCGTCTGCCCGGGGTCCTCGGGCTGGCGCGGCAGGCGGAACCAGATCACGTCGATGGGCGCGCCCAGCACCTCGATCTCGAGCCCGGCGGCGGCCCTGAGCGTACTGTGCCTGCCGTCGCAGGCGACGATTAGATCGGCCCGGATCTCCCGTTCCGTTCCGTCGCGATGCCGGCAGCGCACGCCCGCGACGCGCCCGTCCACTTCGACCAGGCCCTCCGCCGCCATCTCCATCATCAGATGGAAAGTGGGGTAGCGCCGTCCTTGCTCGGCCAGGAAGTCGAGGAAATCCCATTGCGGCATGAAGGCCACGAATTTGCAGCGGGTCGGCAGATGGCGAAAATCGACGATCCGCAGATGCGTATTGCCGATCTCGGCGCCGAGCGTCTCCGTCTGATTGTGCGGCCGGGTCAGGAACGCGTCGAGCAGCCCCAGCTCATGCATCACCTCGAGTGTGGAAGGATGGATCGTGTCGCCGCGAAAATCGCGCAGGAAATCGCCATGCTTCTCCAGCACCGTGACCTCGATCCCGGCGCGCGCCAGCAGGAAACCCAGCATCATCCCGGCCGGGCCGCCGCCGGCGATGCAGCATCCGGTATCGATCCGTTCGCCCATGGTTTCGCTCCTAAAGACCCCTCTCCCGCTAAGGCGGGAGAGGGAGGGGCCCGCGAAGCGGGAGGGTGAGGGAACGCACGCAAGGCCTTGAAACGCCTCGCCCTACACCCTCTCCCGCCAAGCGGGCGAGGGAGTATCCCTACGGCAGCACCTCCTTCAAGCTCAGGCTCACATCCTTCGGCTGCCCCTCATGCTCGATCGTCAGTGTGAGCACCGTGCCCACCGGCTGCCGGCCCTTCTTGTAGAGATCGGCACCGCTGAGCTCGCTCGCCGCCACGCCGTCGATCGCGATGATCCGATCGCCCGCGGCGAGACCGGCCGCAGCTGCGGGGCTGTCCTTGTAGACGATGCGCACGATATAGCTGTCGGGCTTGTCCTTGCTGGCACCCAGGCCGATGCGGCCGAAGGGCTGGATCTCGGGATTGGCGAGCGGCTCGAGCGCCATGATCTCATGGCGATAATCGAAGGTGACGGCGAAGCGCGACAGGATCGACTCGCCGATATTGCCGGCCTCGGAGCGGGAGGAGAAGGCGCCCGCCTTGTCCTCGGCCAGCCGTGCTATGAAATCCTTCACGAGCGGGCCGCCCAGATCGAGCGTGGCGCCGCGTGCGGCATAGGCCGTCGACTGGCCGCCGACACCGAACGAGATGAGCGGAAGGCCGGACTTGAATTGCTGGGCGACGCCGATCGGCCCGGCCCAATTGCCGAACACCACGACATCGCCGCCATTGCCGGTATCGATGCCGAAGCTGCCGGGGTGCCCGTCCAGCCGGGCCGCGACAAGCGGCATGTCGTCAGTGAAGCGGATCGGCAATGCCGAACCATGGTCGCGATACTCGAAGCTGTCGAGCGGGGCGAGGGTCATCTGATGCTGGCCGTAATCGAGCTTGACGGCGAAGCGCTCGAACAGCTCGAGCCCGATCAGCCCCGCGATCGGCGGCGCCTTGCCGCGCTCGGTCACGAAATATTCGAAGGGCAGGACCACGAAAGGTTGGTCGTCGATCTCGGCATCGCCGATCTCGACCTTGGCCACACGGGTATATTGAATGCCGGTGGTGCCTTCGCCCGCCCCGCGGCTGATGCCATGCCCGATCGGCTTCAAGCCCAGCTGCTCGGCCGCCGCCGGGGTCAGGATGTCATGCCCGCCGGTATCGAGAATGAAGGGGAAGGGGCCTTGGCCATTGATCTTGGCCTCGATCAGAAGGGACCCGGCATCGAGCGCCAACGGCACGGTGGCACTCGCCGCATCGCCCGCGATATGAGCATCGGTGACCTTGTTGGACGGCCGGGCGAGCTCGGCCTCGGCATTGGGCGCATCGATCTGCCAGCCCGATATCTTGATCGTCTCGGCATTCTCCGGGTCGCCCTCGTCGGTCACGATCTCGAAGGGCAGCATCAAGGCGCCGACCTTGCGGTAATCATGGAAGCGGATCGTCTTCATCGCAGTCGACAGCTGATAGGTCACATGATCGATGAGGCGCGTGCGGCCATCGACCCACAGCGTCAGGATGCGGCCATCCTTGGGCGTGATCTCGATCAGGTCGAAGCGTTTGCCATCCTCGCTCGCCGATGGCTGCGGATGAACATAGGCGTGGAATTTCGCCGGAAAGAAATAGCCGCGCTCGGTGAGATAGGCCTCGGTCAGCGCCACGGTCATGGCCTCGCGCGAATCGAGCGCATGAACCTGGCCCGACCCGTCCTGGCGCCAGCGCCCGGCTGAATCGATGCCTTCCGCCTCGGTGAAGGGCTCGAACTGATCGCGCTCGGTGAAGCGTCCGGAGCCGAGATCCTCCGTCACCTGGTACTTGCCGGAAAGGCCGGCTGCCGTGACCGTACCCTCGGCACTTAGCGTCTTGACCGCGTCCCAAGCCGGCCCGCCGACCGTTGCTTTCATCTTCTCGACATAGGCCTCGCCCCCGGCGAGGGCGGGACCGGCGAGGATCAGGACGGCGAGGGGAACGAGGCCAGCAAGCACGCGCAAAATCGGCTCCGAAGCAGCGAGGATTCCAGCGCCAGCCTCAGCGCTGCGCGAAAATTACGCAACGGGATTTCATCACCTTGAGGATACGCCGTCACTTATCCACAGCCCGAGAGCCTGCGCGGTCTTGACCGGGCGCCGATCGCGAGTTCATGTTGTGTTCACATTCTGAAACGAGGAGGTGGCGCGGTGGAGACGGATCGGGATCGCGAGATCCTCGAAGAGCTGGCCGAGCTTGGGCTTGCGGTCGCGAAGACGCTCAAGGAGCGGATCGCGGCTGCGGGCGATGCCGGCTGCGCCGATCTCAGCCTCGCCTTCACCCGCGTCAGCCGCTCGATCCGCCAGACGCTGGCCTTCAAGGCGAAGCTTGCCGATGTAAAGGCCAAGAGCGCCGAGAAGCGTCAGGCGAAGGAACGCGATCACGCGATCGAGACGTCACGTCTGCGCGTCAAGAAGCACCAGGTCGCCCGCGATGTCGCCCTGATGGTCGAGGCTACATCGGAACCCGAGAGCCTGTTGACCGATTTGCACGAGCGTCTGATGGACCCGGATATCGAGGACGAGCTCCTCACCATCCGGGTCGGCGATGTCATCATCGGCCTCTGCGACGAGCTCGGCATCCCTGTCGAGCTGTCGGTCTGGCAGGACAAGGGCTGGTTCTTGAATGAGGACCGGGAAGCGCCGGAGCCGCCGCCGCGGCCAGCGCCAAAGCTGGAGCCGCAGCCGTTCCGAGGTCAAGGCATGCCGCTCCATGAAGGGAACCGGCTGCGCTATCACACGCCGCCGGACGGATGAGTCGGAGCGTTCCCCACCTCACCCAACCCTCTCCGCCCCAATGGGGCGGAGAGGGGCGCGTGCCAAATCTCCTCTCCGCCAATTTGGGGGAGAGGAAGGGGCCCATTGCGCAAGCAATGGGAAGGTGAGGTGGCGTTTCAGTCCTCAATAAACCGCCCGCCCGCCCGACAGATCGAACACGGCCCCGGTCGAGAAGGAGCACTCGGCCGAGCACAGCCACGCCACCATCGCCGCGATCTCGTCGACCAACCCGAAGCGGCCGAGCGGGATCTTGCTGAGCATGTATTGGATATGCTGCTCGGTCATCTGCGCGAAAAGCTCGGTCTTGACTGCGGCGGGGGTCACGCAATTCACGCGTACGCCGGTCTCGGCGAGCTCCTTGCCGAGCGATTTGGTGAGCGCGATCACGCCGGCCTTGGCGGCCGAGTAGGCCGCGGCATTGGGGTTGCCCTCCTTGCCGGCGATGGAGGCGATATGGACGATCCGACCATAGTTCCGCGCCCGCATGCCGGGCGCGATCGCGCGCGAGCACAGGAACGGGCCGGTGAGGTCGATATCGATCACCTGGCGCCAGGCATCTGGCGGATACTCCTCGACCCGGACATTGGGGCCGGTGATGCCGGCGCTCGTCACCAAAATGTCGGTCGGGCCGATCAGCCCTTCCGTCTCGGCGAGGGCTGCCGCGATCGCGTCCTCGGATGCTACATCGACGGTGACGGCGATGGTGTTTTCGAGCCGGGCCGCGACGGTGTCGGCGGCGTCCCGGTCGCGCTCCCAGATCGCCACATGGGCGCCCGAGGCCGCCAAGCGCTCGACGATCGCGGCACCGATGCCGCGGCCGCCGCCGGTTACGATGGCACGCTTACCGTCGAGATCGATCTGGTTCATTTGGCCCGGCACTCCCACTCGTTGACGCCGCATTGGGACCGCGCCCGGACCCCTTTGACAAGTTCAAAGGCCTGTGTCCAACTGCCCGGCAATAGATAAATAACGTTTTAGGGAGTGCGATGTGACGAAGCTGGCGACGCCTGTAACCCGCCCATTCCGGGGCTGAGGCAACCATGGCTTCGGTCGACATCCGCCAGGTCACGAAGAGCTTCGGGCCGGTGCGCGTGCTGCACGGCGTCGATATCGAGATTCCGGACGGCGAATTCGTGGTTCTGGTCGGCCCCTCGGGCTGCGGCAAATCCACGCTGCTGCGCATGATTGCGGGGCTGGAGCAGATCAGCTCCGGCACGGTCTCGATCGGCGGGCGCGTGGTCAACAACATGCCGTCCAAGGAACGGGACATCGCCATGGTGTTCCAGAACTACGCGCTCTATCCGCACATGACCGTGCGCAACAACATGGCGTTCAGCATGAAGCTGCGCGGAGCGCCGGCGAAGGAGATCACCCAGCGGGTCGGTGCCGCGGCCGAGATCCTCGACCTCATGCCCTATCTCGACCGCTATCCGCGCCAGCTGTCGGGCGGGCAGCGCCAGCGCGTCGCCATGGGCCGCGCCATCGTGCGTGATCCGCAGGTCTTCCTGTTCGACGAGCCGCTCTCGAACCTCGACGCCAAGCTGCGCGTCCAGATGCGCACCGAGATCAAGGAGCTGCATCAGCGGCTCGAGACCACCTCGATCTATGTCACGCACGACCAGGTCGAGGCGATGACCATGGCCGACCGGATCGTCGTCATGCATGACGGGCTGGTCGAGCAGATCGGCTCGCCCTTGGAGCTCTATGATCATCCGGCCAATCAGTTCGTGGCGGGATTCATCGGCTCGCCGGCGATGAACTTCCTGCCCGGAAAGGTGCGGCGCTCGAACGGCCATGCCGTGGTCGAGACCGCGTCGGGCATCACCCTGCCGCTGCCGGCGAATGCCGCGGGCGAGGAGGGGCGCCAGGTCGTCTACGGCATGCGGCCCGAGCATCTGACGCTGGCCTCCGACGGGGTGCCGGCGACCGTAAAGGTGGTCGAGCCGACCGGCGCCGACACCTTCGTCTTCTGCCGCATCGGCGGCCAGGAGATCTGCGGCAGTTTCAGCGAACGGCATGAATTCAAGCCGGGGGCGGAGATCCGGCTGCAGCCGCGGCTCGACGCGGTGCATCTGTTCGATGCCGGGACCGGGCAGGTGATGCGGGCTTAGAGGTTGGGGCAACGACCGCGCGCAAAGCGCGGCGGGAACGATATGTCGAGGGAGAACATCATGGTGGACGTGACGAGACGCGACGCGATGAAGCTGGGAGCGGCAGGGGCGGCCTTGATCGCCGGCGCCCCCGGGCTGGTCGGATTCGAGCGGGCTGCTGCGCAGAGCTTCGATCTCAAGCCCGAGGCGGGGGCCAAGCTCAAGGTGCTGCGCTGGAAGCGCTTCGTCGCGTCCGACGAGACGGTATGGCTCGAAAACACCAAGAAATACGCGGACCAGAGCGGCATCGACGTGCATGTCGACAGCGAGAATTGGGAGGATGTCCGGCCTAAGGCGGCCACGGCGGCCCAGGTCGGCAGCGGGCCCGACATCATCATCACCACCTTCGACGACCCGCATAAATTCCCCAACAAGCTGGTCGATCTCAGCGATCTCGCCAACTATCTCGGCGGCAAATATGGCGGCTGGTACGATGTCTGCGAGCGCTACAGCAAGCGCGACGGCAAATGGATCGGCCTGCCCATGGGGGCCGCCGGCAATGCCATGGTCTATCGCATCAGCCATATGAAGAAGGCCGGGATCGAGGAGTTCCCGAAGGATTTCCCGGGCTTCCTCAAGCTCTGCCAGGCGCTCAAGGCGAACGGCACGCCCGCGGGCTATGCCTTGGGCCACGCCACCGGCGACGCCAATGCCTGGACCCATTGGGTCCTCTGGGGTCACAAGGCCAAGATGGTCAATGAGAAGAACGAGGTCGTGCTCGACAGCCCGGAGACGGTAGCCGCTCTCGAATATGCGGCCGAGCTCTACAAGACCTTCGTGCCCGGCACGCTCTCCTGGCTCGATCCGTCGAACAACAAGGCGTTCCTCGCCGGCGATTGCAGCCTGACCGCCAACGGCATCTCGATCTATTACGCCGCCAAGACCTCGGACGATCCGGCGCAGAAGGCGCTGGCGGAGGATATCGGCCACGCTCACCTGCCGATCGGCCCGCTCGGCCGGCCGGCTACGCTCAGCACCTATTTCCAGGCCGTGATCTTCAACTATTCCAAATATCCGAACGCGGCCAAGGATTACCTCCGCTTCATGTGGGAGAAGGAACAGTACATCCCGTGGCAGGCCGCCTCGATCGGCTATGTCAGCCAGCCGCTCAAGGCCTACGAATCGAACCCGGTCTGGACCGACGATCCGAAGCACACGCCCTATCGCGACGCGCTGGCCGAGATGCTCGACAATGGTTATTCGGGTCAGCTCGGTGCCGCCTCGGCCTCTGCCATGGCCGATTTCATCACCGTCGACATGTTCGCCAAGGCCTGCCAGGGCGAGGCCACGCCCAAGGAAGCGGCCAAGGTCGCGGCCGAGCAGGCCAAGCGCTACTACAAGGCCTAAGAGGACGGATCAGGCGCGGCCGCGCCTGATCCCAGGGCCATTGAGGCCCCGCGTAGCGAGCCAAGCCGGCGGATGCCGGCGCCCGGCGTTTGAGGCTCTGGCGCGGTTTCCGCGCCAGATAATAGGAAAGGCGAAGAAGACGATGGCCGTCGCCCTCGATGTTTCAGGGTCCGTCCGAGCCGGCTGGTTCCGCCGGCAAGCGACGGCGTTCGCCGACAATCGCGAGCTTCTCGGCCTCGTCTTCATGCTGCCGACGGCAGCACTGCTCATCGTGTTCCTGGCTTATCCGCTGGGCCTCGGCATCTGGCTCGGATTGACCTCCGCCACATTGGGCGATCCCGGCGAGTTCATCGGTCTCGCCAACTTCGCCTCGTTGGCGGCCGATCCGGTCTATTGGCTCAGCGTCTACAACACGATCCTCTATACGGTCGTCACCAGCGCCTTCAAATTCTTCCTCGGGCTCTGGCTGGCGCTGCTTCTGAACCAGAATATGCCGCTCAAGTCCTTCATCCGCGCGGTCGTGCTGCTACCCTGGATCGTGCCGACCGTGCTCTCCGCCATCGCCTTCTGGTGGCTCTATGACGCGCAATTTTCCGTGATTTCCTGGGCCTTGAAGCATATGGGCCTGATCAGCCGGAACATCGAGTTCCTGAGCGACCCGAACCTGGCGCGCATGTCGGTGATGATCGCCAACATCTGGCGCGGCATCCCCTTCGTCGCGATCTCGCTGCTGGCCGGCCTCCAGACCATCCCGGCCTCGCTCTACGAGGCGGCGACGCTCGACGGGGCGACGCCCTGGCAGCGCTTCTACTACATCACGCTGCCGATGCTGACGCCGATCATCGCCGTGGTGATGACCTTCTCGGTGCTGTTCACCTTCACCGACTTCCAGCTGATCTATGTGCTGACCCGCGGCGGGCCGATCAACTCGACCCACCTCATGGCGACGTTGGCATTCCAGCGTGCCATTCCGGGCGGGTCGCTCGGAGAGGGCGCGGCCTTGGCCTCCTCGATGATCCCGTTCCTGGTGGCGGCGGTGATGTTCAGCTATTTCGGCCTGCAGCGGCGGAAATGGCAGCAAGGGACGAGGGACTGACCATGGCCGGCACTGCCAAGACCGACACGGGCGGCATGGACTACCTCACCTCGCTGCCGCGCAAGGTGGTGACGCTCTATATCCCGCTCGGCATTTTCGTGTTCGTGCTGCTGTTCCCGTTCTATTGGATGGCCATCACCTCGATCAAAAGCAATGCCGAGCTCTACGACATGCAGCACGGCAACCCGTTCTGGGTGGTGAAGCCGACGCTCGAGCATTTCCGCCATCTTCTGTTCGAGACGGGCTATCCGGGCTGGATGTGGAACACGATCCTGGTCTCGGTCGTCTCCACATTCCTGTCGCTCTTCGCTTCGGTCTTGGCCGCCTACGCGATCGAGCGCCTCCGCTTCAAGGGCGCGCAATCGATCGGGCTCGCGATCTTCCTGGCTTATCTCGTCCCACCCTCGATCCTGTTCCTGCCGCTTGCGGCCACCATGCTGTGGCTCGACCTCTTCGATACGCGGCTGGCGCTGATGCTCTCATACCCCTCATTCCTCATCCCGTTCTGCACCTGGCTGCTCATGGGCTATTTCAAGTCGATCCCGTTCGAGCTCGAGGAATGCGCGCTCATCGACGGGGCGAGCCGGCTGCAGATCCTGTTCAAGATCATTCTTCCCTTGGCTGTGCCTGGTCTCATTTCGGCCGGCATCTTCGGCTTCACGCTGTCCTGGAACGAGTTCATCTACGCGCTCACCTTCATCTCGTCCTCCGAGAACAAGACGATCCCGATCGGCGTCATCACCGAGCTGGTCGATGGCGATGTCTATCACTGGGGACCGCTGATGGCGGGAGCACTGTTAGGATCGCTGCCGGTCGCGATCCTCTATTCCTTCTTCGTCGAGCACTATGTCTCGAGCATGACGGGGGCGGTCAAAGAGTAAGGTCGGGGACGATGCTGAGCGTCAGCCGGGGCCTTCCATCGGTGCCGACCAGCCCGGCGGCGATCAGCCGCCCGAGCGTGCGGGCGAAGAAGTCGGCGGTGCTCGTCCGGCCGGCACCTTCGAGCCAGTTCTGCTCCTGGAAGGCCAGGATCGCCGGCTGGCCGAGCTCGACCTCCCACAGAATGCCGAGCAGCGAGGCCTGCTGCTCCTCCAATTCACGCCCCATCGGCGGCACCGAGAGCTGGGCATCGGCGGCATCGGGCCGGCCGGTCTCAGGCCCGGCACCGAGACCGAAATCGAGCAGCTTGCGCCGGGCCGGGCTCGCCAGCTGGAAATGCGCCACCTCATGCAGCAGCACGGCCGGCTCCGAGCGCGTGCGCACCGAGCTGCCGTCCCAGGAGAAGGCCTGCTGCGGCGCCTCGTCGATCGGCAGCATGCCGAACGCATCGGCGAGCGCCACCGCGGCGCGGTGCCAGGCCGCCTCGTCGCCGCCGATCGCCGTCCGGCTGAGTGCTATGCGCTCGAACACGGCTCGCTCGATCCCGCCGCGCGGCAGCGCCAGCGCGTAGCGCGCCAGCACATCGTCGAGCGCCTCGAGGTCGATGGGGGTCAGGATCATGGCGGCGCAACCTGACCGAGACCGAGGTCGATTTCAAGCCGGGAGAAGGCTTGGGAGCCGTGCGGGAAGCTGCGATACTGGCCCGCTCGTTCGTCCAAGGACCGCTTTACCCGTGACTGATCACGCAGCACTTCTGTCCGAAGGGCGCCAGCGTTTCGAGGCCGGCGCCTTCAACGAGGCGCTCGCCTGCCTGCTGCCGATCCTGCAGAGCGATGCCAGCAATCTCGACGCCCTCTATCTCGTAGCACTGACCAGGCTGCGCCAGGGTTTCGTCGGCGATGGCATAGCACTGCTCGAACGGATCAGTGCCGCAAGGCCCGATTTCGTCGATGCGCTGGGGCATCTGGCGTCAGCCTATCGGGCCGTCGGCCGGCCCAGGGACGCGGCCGGTTGCTACCGCCGGATCACGGCTTTGGTGCCAAGCTCGGTCGAGGCCGCCGGCACGTTCGCCTCGCTGCTGCTGGAGATCGACGCGGTCGACGAGGCGGTCGCCGTGATGGAGCGGATCCTCGAGCGGGCCCCGGGCCGGATCGATCTGCGCCTGATGATCGCGCGCGCCAAGACCTTGGCCGGCGATCGCGATGGTGCCGAGGCGCAATACCGGCTCGGGCTGGCGCAGGCGCCCGACAATCCCGACCTGCTGGCGCCGTTCGCCAACCTCCTGAGCCAGGTAAAGCGGCTCACCGAGGCCGAGCCGCTTTACCGGCGCCTGACCGAGCTGGCACCCGACGATGCCGCCGCACGCTACAATCTCGGCGTGGTACTGGCCGAGCAGGACCGGCTTGAGGCTGCCGTGCCTTGCTTTCAGGCAGCCATTGCCTTGGCGCCGGATATGTCGGCCGCTCATTCCAACCTCGGTGCTGCCCTCCGCGCGCTCGGCGACGCGGAGGCGGCACTCGTCGCCTTCGCCGAGGCGGTGCGGCTCGATCCCGAGAACCACATCGCGCGTTGGAACGAGGCGCTGGCGCTGTTGGCGCTCGGACGGCTCGAGCGAGGCTGGGCCGGGCATGAGGCGCGCTGGCATCTGCCGACCTATGCGCATCGGCGCCGCGACTTCGTCGTGCCGCAATGGCGGGGCGAGGATCCGGCCGGCAAGCGCATCCTGGTCCATGCCGAGCAAGGTTTCGGCGACACGATCCAGATGGCGCGCTATCTGCCCCAGCTGGCAGCGCGCGGCGCGCAGGTCCTGATGTCGGTACAGCCGGCGCTCACCCGGCTGATGGCGACGCTGCCGGCCACGATCGAGCTGGTGCCGATGGGGGCAGAGGTTGAGGTCGATCTCCATTGCCCGATGATGAGTTTGCCGCTCGCCTTCGCGACCCGGCTCGAGACGATACCGGCCAAGATCCCTTATCTCAGCGCTGAGTCCACCCCCGCGTTGCGCGGTGCGCGCCAGCGGGTCGGGCTGGTCTGGGCGGCGGCGCAATATGGCGATCTTTCGAAGACCATCGAGCTCGGCTTGCTCGATCCGCTGCTGCAGCGGGCCGAGCTCGATCTCGTCAGCTTGCAGCGCGAGATCCCGGCGGCGGATCGCGCGCGCTATGAGGCCGAGACGCGGATGGAGAAGCCAGGCGAGCATTTCGCCGATTTCGCGGAGGCTGCGGCCGCGATCGCGGCGCTGGACCTCGTCATCTCGGTCGATACCTCGGTGGCACACCTTGCCGGCGCCCTGGGCAAGCCGGTCTGGATTCTGCTGCCGTTCCATGCCGATTGGCGTTGGCTGCTGGGATGCTGCGACAGCCCCTGGTATCCGACCGCGCGCCTCTTCCGCCAGAAACGTCGGGGCGACTGGCCTGGCGTGATCGCCGCGGTCAGCGCAGCATTGGAGGCAGCGCCATGAGCGAGGAGCCCTTCTGGCGCCGCAAGACGCTCGCCGAGATGAATGAGGCCGAGTGGGAGTCGCTGTGCGACGGCTGCGGCAAATGCTGTCTCGTCAAGCTCGAGGATGAGGATACGCACGAGATCCTGCATACCGATGTCGCCTGCCATCTGCTCGACCTGCATTCCTGCCGCTGCACCCGCTACGCGAAGCGCCAGTCGCTGGTGCCGGATTGCGTCAAGGTCACGGCCGAGAATATCGCCGACCTCGCCTTCATGCCGCGGAGCTGCGCCTATCGCCGGCTCGCCGAAGGCAAGGATCTGCTCTGGTGGCACCCGCTCGTATCGGGCCGGCGCGATACGGTGCATCGGGCCGGCATATCCGTCCGCCATCGGGTCATCTCGGAGGAAGAGATCGAGGAGGATGATCTCCCCGACCATATCGTCGATTGGTCAGCCTGAGCAGTCAGGACCGCTCCCAGAACACCTCGATGACATAGCCATCCGGATCGGCGCAGCGGAACGAGGCGAAGTCTTTGTCCTGGTGGAGAGGCTTCACGATCTCGATGCCAGCACCGCGCATCCGGTCATGCAGCGCCGGAACATCGGCGGCGGCATCCTGCCGGAAGCCGAAATGGAACCAGGGCGGCATCGGCTGCGGGGTCGCGTCATCCATGAGCGCCAAGAGGAAATCCTTGCGATCCTCCAGGAAGCTCAGCTGCTCCAGGCGCCGCATCACCGTCATGCCGAACCATTCTTCGTAGAAGCGTTCCGCCGCCGGCCGGTCTTTCACATGCAGGTGAAGATGGCTGAGGGTCACCGCAACCTCCCAAAGGTTCAGGGGCCACCGCCCATCCTAAGCCGCCGTTCCCGGCGCGGTGATAAAAAATTTAACGCAATTTTTTAGTATGTTGACAAAAGTATATACAGCTAATAGGACGCTTTCAAGATATCCTATTGAAACAGCAAGAAAAAGCCGCTTGGCCCGCCGATTGCTCATTGAGAGCGGGTCTTAGTGGGAGTTCATGATGTTCAATGTAAGGGGTTCTGTCCTTGCGTTTGGTATGGCGTCCATCGTCGGAGCGATGTCGAGCGGAGCGGCGCAGGCGGAGATTTTTGCGATCGGCAGCAGTGTTGCGATCAGCGGGAATGATTTCACCGCATCGGGCGGCAACCCGACCAGCATCAACGATACGGTCACGCTGAATCAGCAGCCGTCGCTGATCGACAATGGCCTGATTAGCGTGACGGAACAGATCACGCAGCTGTCCCAGAATTCCGAGGCGATCGAGTTCATCTTCTCGACCGTCGGCGGCGGCTCGCTCATCGGCAACACGACGCAGAACTGGAACATCGCGATCGGCGCGACCCAGCTGACAGCAGCGGCCGATTTCGCCAACCCGTTCCTGGTCTTCACCGACAATGGCGCGCTGCTGAACAATCTGTCGCCCTTCTCTGGTTTCGGTGTCGAGACCAATCCGCTCGATCCGACCGCCGGCGATGTGTTCGACTTCAACGGGTTTCAGACCCAGGTCGGCGACACCAGCTTCGGCCTGCTCGCCCATTCCAATCCGTTCGATAATTTCGACGAGACTCAGAACTTCAACTCGACCGATGTGACGGGCTTGATCTTCGGGGCGATCATCCAGAACATCCCGCCCTCCGCACAGGATGTCCCGGAGCCGGGAACGCTGGCACTCCTCGGCGCGGGTCTCGCCGGCCTCGGTCTGATGCGGCGCCGAAAGGCGTCGCTCTGATCGCGGCTTGAACAAGGCGGCCGACCCCGGAAAAAGGGCCGGCCGCCTTGTTCGCTAAGGCGCGAATTGGCGTCTCAGAAAGTCGGTCGCGGCCTCGATCGCGGCGTCGCGCGCCGTTTCGTCGGTGCCGCTATGCACGGGATCGCGCCCAGGCCCGACCGGGCGCTCGCGCAGTGCCGATGATGGCGCGTCGAAATCATGATAGGCGCCGGGAAAAAGCCGGATCGTCACGTCGGCATGGTGTGTCGCCGCGTCCGCGACCAGTGCTTCACAGGAATCCGGCGGGGTCCAGTCGTCATCCGCCCCCATCAGGATCATAAGCGGCAGATAGGGCGCCCAGCCGCCCAGCTGGTGCAGCATCCGGCAATTGCCGGGATAGAACGCGATCGCCGAGCGAAAGCCGCGGCCGAAGGGGGCAAAGGCCTCGCGCTGCGCCGGGCGGATCGCGGCGAGCACGGCGCTGCCGCCGCTCGCCCAGCCGACCAGCGCCACACGATGCGCGTCGATCTCGCGCCTTGCGGTCAGCCAGCGGAGTGCCGCATAGGCGTCGCGGGTTCGATCGCGCGTGGTCGAGACGGGGCGATCCTTCTCCTCGACCCGGCACAGGCTGGCGATGCCGCGCGGCGTATAGCTGTCGACGAGGAGTGCCACATAACCTTGATCACGCCAATGCTCAGCCCAGAACCGGTCGAGTGCCCTGACGTGCTCGCCGGCTAGCATGCCCTTGCAGCCATGCAGCATGATCACGGCGGGCAGCAGCACCGGATCGGACACCGGCGAGTTGCTCGCCGCTGCTTCGGGCTCGAACAGCAGGCCGCTCAGCATGGTCGGCGGCTTGCGGCCTTGGCCGTCGAGGCTGGGAAAACTCACATGGACCGGCTCGCCGGCGAGCGCCCGGGTGATTCCCAGCAGAGCCAGACAGAGCCCCAGCAGGCACCTCATGACGGTGCGTTGAGGCGGTCGATCCGCCGGAGCTCGGGAAAGAGCACGAGCCAGATCGCGACCACTGCCAGCGTGCCGAGCCCGCCGATCAGCACCGCCGCCTCGGTCCCGAACCAGGCGGCCGTGACGCCCAATTCGAACTCGCCCAGCTGGTTCGAGGTACCGATGAAGATCGCATTCACCGCCGAGACACGCCCTCGCATCACATCCGGCGTCGAAAGCTGCACGAAGCTCGCCCGGACGAAGACGCTGACCATGTCGGATCCGCCGACCACGGCCAGTGCAGCGCAAGATAGCGCGAAATCCCGCGACACGGCAAAGACGCAGGTGCCGAGGCCGAACATCGCCACAGCCGCGAACATGGTGAGACCGGCGCGCCGGGTGAGCGGCACGAATGCCAGGATCATGCCGACGGCCAAGCCGCCCATGGCCGGCGCCGATCTCAAGAGGCCGAGGCCCAGCGGCCCGGTATTCAGGATGTCGCGCGCATAGACGGGCAGCAGTGCTACGGCGCCGCCGAGCAGCACCGCGAAAAGATCGAGCGAGATGGCGCCGAGAATCGCGCGTTCGGCCCGGATGAAGGCAAGGCCGGCAAAGACCGAACGCAAGGTCGGCTTCTCGCGCGGTGGCGTGGCTGCCGGCTTCGGCAACGCTGCGATCATCAAGCTCGCGGCGATGAAGGCGGCGGCGCAGCCCGCATAGGACGCCGCCGGCCCGAAGGCATAGAGGAAGCCACCGAACATCGGACCAACGAGAGTCGCCGTCTGTCCGATCGAGGAATTCCAGGCGACGGCACGGCCGAACGCTTCGCGCGGCACCAGCCCCGGCAGCAGCGAGGCCTGGGCCGGATGCTCGAAGGCGCGGGCCGCACCGAACATCATGGCGAGCGCATAGATGCCGCGAACATCGAGCCAGCCCATGGCACTGCCAAGGCAGAGCAGGATTGCGCCCAGCGCCTCGGTCGCGAGGCACAGGCGATAGATCGCACGCCTTGGATAGCGATCGACGACGTGGCCGGCGGGCAGCGCCAGCAGCAAGGCCGGCAGGAACTGGGCAAGCCCGACGAAACCCAGCGCCAGCGGATCGCGGGTCAGGTCATAAACCTGCCAGCCGATCGCGACTCCCTGGATCTGATAGGCGATCGAGCCGAATCCGCGGGCGCTCCAGAACAGAGTGAAAGGCCGATGACGCAGGATCAGATCCGCGGCGACGGGTGGGGCGGACGCGGTCATCGGCGGATCGAGTTCCTCGGCAGAGTCGGGCGAGCCGCTACTATGACGGGATCAGAGGCGGGAACAAGCGCTCAGGAGAAGCAAGATCGTTGCGGATCTCGTTTGATCCGCAACGATCTTGCTTGTTTCCGAAAGGGTTGGCCGACCTGTAACAAATCATTTCCAGGGCAGCATACCCGGTATGCCAATCACTCAGAAATCATCCTCGATCGGCATTACCAGAAACATCCCGGCCAGTGCCAGGGCACCAAGGTCGCAAACACCGGCAAACAGCATCTGAAGCATGGCAGTCAGGCCTCCGAGCAGTTGCTATTTGCAGAGTATACGCCCCAAATTCAATGAACGTCCCCGTTTACTGTGTCACAGCTGGTTTCACTCAGCTGCATGCTGGACCGGATCGGATGGACGCCAACGCAGAACCGGTGTGCGTGCAGCGGCGGTCTCATCGAAGCGCCGCCGCGGCGTCAGCCGGGGCGCCTCATGGAAAAAGGCCGATTCGGCTTCGCCGGCATGGGCGGCGGCGGCCAGCGACTTCATCACACCGATGAAGCGGTCGAGCGTCAGCTTGCTCTCCGTCTCGGTCGGCTCGATCAGCAAGGCACCATGGACGACCAGCGGGAAATACACGGTCATCGGATGAAAGCCCTCGTCGATCAGCGCCTTGGCGATATCGAGCGTGGTGACGCCGGTATCCTTGAGGAAGCGATCGTCGAACAGCGCCTCATGCATGCACGGGCCCTCGAAGGAGGGCGACAGCGTGTCCTTGAGGCTCGCCAGCACATAGTTGGCATTGAGCACCGCGTCGGACGCGACTTGGCGAAGCCCGTCGGCGCCATGGCTCATCATGTAGGCAAGTGCTCGGACGAACATGCCCATCTGGCCATGGAACCCCTTGAGTCGGCCGATCGCGGCCTCGGCGTCCCCGGTCGCCTGCTCCTGGAGCCGGAGCCCATCCGGCCCGTGGATAATCCACGGCAACGGTGCATAGGGCGCCAGCGACTGGGCCAGCACGACCGGCCCCGAGCCCGGGCCGCCGCCGCCATGGGGCGTCGAGAAGGTCTTGTGCAGATTGATATGCATGACATCGACGCCGAGATCGGCCGGGCGCACCCGCCCGACGATCGCGTTGAAATTGGCGCCGTCGCAGTAGAAATAGGCACCCGCCGCATGCACCGCCTCGGCGATCTCGCGGATCTCGGTCTCGAACAGGCCGCACGTGTTGGGATTGGTCAGCATGACCCCGGCGACATCCGGCCCGAGCTTGGCCTTCAGCGCTTCGAGATCGACTCGGCCGCGCGCGTTGGCCGGCACCGGATCGACCGTGAAGCCGCAGGCCGCCGCCGTCGCGGGATTGGTGCCGTGCGCCGATTCTGCGACCAGCACGCGGTTCCGCGTCTCGCCGCGCGCCTCGATCGCGGCACGGATCACCATCATGCCGCAGAGCTCGCCATGGGCACCCGCAGCCGGGCTCATCGCCACCGCCGGCATGCCAGTCAGCGTCTTCAGCCAATGCGCCAGCTGGTCGATGAGAGCGACCGCGCCCTCGACCGTCTTGGCCGGCTGCAAGCGGATGCAGGTCGGCGAAGCCCGCCAGCCGCGCCATCCGCTCATTGAGCCGCGGATTATGCTTCATGGTGCAGGATCCGAGCGGATAGAGCCCGGTATCGATCGCATAGTTCTTCTGCGAAAGGCGCGTAAAGTGGCGCACGACCTCCGGCTCGGAAATGCCGGGCAGCCCGATGGTCCCCTTGCGCGCGAGCCCGCCGAGGCGGTTCTCGACCTTCGGCGGCTCGGGCAGATCGACGCCGCTGCGGCCGGGCGAATCGCGCTCGAACAGCAAGGGCTCCTCGATCTGCAGACCGCGATTGCCGCTATGGGTCGCACCCTCGCTATGGGCACCGGGCTTGAAGCTGCTGACGGCGCGACTCCAATCGCTGGTCATCGCACTACCTCCTGGAGCTTGGCGACAAGCTCATCCATATCGGCCTCGGTTGTGGTTTCGGTCGCCGTCACCAGCAACAGATCGCCGAGCTCGCCCGGATAGAGGCGGCTCACCGGCACGCCGGCGAGCACCCGCTCTTCGGCGAGCCGATCGACGATCGCGGCGGCAGGGCCGGGCAGGCGAACCGTGAATTCGTTGAAGAAACTGTCATTCAACACCGTGACGCCGGGCACCTTTGCCAGCTTCTCGGCGAGCTGAACGGCATGGGCATGGTTGAGCGCGGCCAGCTTCTTGAAGCCTTCCTCGCCCAGGAGCGCCATATGGATCGTGAAGGCGAGCGCGCAGAGGCCTGAATTCGTGCAGATATTGCTGGTCGCCTTCTCGCGCCGGATATGCTGCTCGCGGGCCGAAAGCGTCAGCACCCAGCCGCGGCGGCCGTCGGCGTCGACCGACTGGCCAGCGAGCCGGCCCGGCATCTGGCGGACATATTTGTCGCGCGTCGCGAAGAGGCCGACATAGGGGCCGCCGAAACTGAGCGCGTTGCCGATCGACTGGCCTTCGGCGGCCACGATATCGGCGCCCATCTCGCCGGGCGGCATGATGGCGCCGAGCGAGACGACCTCCGTCACGGCCACGATCAGCAAGGCGCCTGCGGCATGGCACGCCTCGGCCAGTGCCGAATAATCATGAAGCCGGCCGAAGAAATCGGGGTTCTGGACGACCACGCAGGAGGTGTCGCGATCGATCTGCGTGCCAAGATCCTCAGCGCCGGCGAAGTCCGGTGCCGCGGCCGCGATCGAGAAACCGGCGAAGCGGGCATGCGTCGCCGTCGTCTCGCGGTAATGCGGATGGAGTCCGCCCGACAGAATCGCCTTCTTGCGCCTTGTCACGCGGTTGGCCATCAGCACGGCCTCGGCCGTGGCGCTGGCGCCGTCATACATGGACGCGTTCGCGACATCCATGCCGGTGATCAGTGCCACCTGAGTCTGGAATTCGAAGAGATATTGCAGCGTGCCCTGGCTGACCTCCGGCTGATAGGGCGTGTAGGAGGTCAGGAATTCGCCGCGCTGGATCAGCGCGTCGACCGACGCCGGCACATGATGACGATAAGCGCCGGCACCCAGGAAGCTCGGCACCGAGCCGGCCGGGACATTGCGGGCGGCCAGGCGCCCGAGCGCCCGCTCGACCGCGAGCTCGCCCTGATGCGGCGGCAGATCGAAGGGCGCGTCGCGCCAGGCCGCATCGGGGACATCCTTGAACAGATCATCGACCGAAGCGACGCCGATGGCGGCGAGCATCTCGCCGCGCTCGGCATCGGTCAGCGGCAAATAGCGCATTATTCGAGCCCCGCCACCAACGCGTCATAGGCGGCCTGATCGAGCAGATCGGCGAGCTCGCCATGATCCTTGATGGACATGCTGAAAAACCAGCCGGCACCGGTCGGGTCCTCGTTGACGAGGGCGGGATGATCGGCCAAGGCGCCGTTCGATTCGACGACCGAGCCCGTGACGGGCGCGAAGATCTCGCTCGCCGCCTTGACCAATTCGACGACGGCCGCCTCCTTGCCCTTCTCGACAGCGCGGCCGGGCTCGGGCAGCTCGACATAGACCACATCGCCGAGCTGCTCGGCGGCGTAGGCGGTGATGCCGATCGTGGCGGTATCGCCATCGATCCGGATCCATTCATGGCTGGATGTGTAGCGGGTCTCGGTCATGGGTCGGGTCTCCTCTCAACCGCGATAGTAACGGTGGGGCACGAAGGGCAGGGGGGCGATGCGGGCAGGCCGGAGGCTGCCGCGGATGGAAAGCGCGATCTCGGTGCCGATGGCGGCATGAGCGGATGCGACATAGCCCATGGCCACCGGCCCACCGGATGTGGGGCCGAAGCCGCCGCTGGTGATCTCGCCGGCGGCAGCACCGGCGGCATGGATCTGGGTCCGCTCCCGCGCCGGCGCCTTGCCGTCGGGCAGAATGCCGACGCGCTTGCGCGCGGTTCCCTCGGCCAGCTGCTTCTGCATCACGGCCGCGCCGGGGAAGCCGCCTTCGGCACGACGGCGCTTGCCGATCGCCCAGCCGAGATCGGCCTCGATCGGTGTGGTCGTCTCGTCGATGTCATTGCCATAGAGGCAAAGCCCGGCTTCGAGCCGCAGCGAATCGCGGGCGCCGAGCCCGATCAGTGCCACGGCGGGATCGGCGAGCAGCGTGCGGGCCAAGGCTTCCGCCGCATCGGCCGGGACGGAGAGCTCGAACCCATCCTCGCCGGTATAGCCTGAGCGGGTGACGAAGCAGGGGATGCCGCCGACCGAGACGTCGGCGGCGCTCATGAAGGGCATGGACGTGACGGACGGCGCCAGCCGGCCGAGCACGATGACTGCCTCCGGTCCTTGCAGCGCCAGCAGCGCACGATCGGGCAGAGGCTCGATCTCGGCCTGGCCCGCAAGCCCGGTCTCCAGATGCGCGATATCGGCCGCCTTGGTCGCGGCATTGACGATCAGGAACAGGTGATCGCCCAGCTGCGTCACCATCAGATCGTCGAGAATGCCGCCGGCCTCGTTGGTCAGGAGCGTGTAGCGCATGCGCTGGGGCTTGAGCGCCTGGATGTCGCCCGGCACCAGCGTTTCAAGCGCCCGTGCGGGTGCAGCACCGCGCAGACGCAGCTGGCCCATATGCGAGACATCGAAGAGGCCGGCCTTGGCGCGGACATGGAGATGCTCGCCGAGCACGCCCAGTTTGTATTGCACCGGCATGTCATAGCCGGCGAAAGGCACGAACTTGGCGCCGAGCTCGGCATGAAGCGCGTGCAGCGGGGTCTTGAGCAGGGAATCGTCGGTCGCGCTCATCGGGTCTCCAAGACAGGACGGTCCACGGAACAGCGGCGTCGCTGCCCGTGCCCCCTCTGTCTCGGAACCTGAAAGATTGGCCGGGGCGATGACCCGGCTTACCTCGTCGGTGAGGCTGATCGCGGCGTTATGCCGGCCGGCCTGCTTTCCAGAGTTGCCTTCCCCTCGCGGTCCTTAGTGCCTGAGAGTTTCCGGGGCGGTTGCTCCTTCGGCGCCGGCCTCACGACCGGTCTCTCCCACGAGGCTCGTTGGCAGGCCTTTGGCGTCGCATGTTCCGGCGAGGATGTCAACCGGGCCCCGGTGGCGCGGCCTCATCAATCCTCGGTCTCGCCAAACACGGCGCGGACCCGCTTCGCCAGCGTCTCAGGCGTGAAGGGTTTCGGTACGAGGACCACATCGGGATCGAGCCGGCCGGCATGGATGATGGCGTTGCGGGTATAGCCGGTCGTGAAGATGACCTTGAGGCCGGGCCGCAAGCCGGCGGCGTGCCGTGCCAGCTCCCGCCCGTTCATGGTCGGCAGGACCACGTCGGTGAACAGCAGATCGACCGGATGGCCGGCTTCGAGAAGCGTGATGGCACTCGGGCCGTCGGACGCCTCGATCACCTGGTAGCCGAGCTCGCCCAGCACGCGCACCGAATATTCCCGTACATCGGGATCGTCTTCGACCACGAGCACCAAGCGCTGCTCGGCCGTGCGTGGCAGATCGGCCCGGGCGTCCGGCTGGCGGGACGGCAGCTCGGCGCCGAAATGGCGCGGCAGATAGAGTTTCACCACCGTGCCTTGTCCGATCTCGCTATAGATCTTGATGTGCCCGCCCGACTGCTTGACGAAACCATAGACCATGCTGAGACCGAGGCCGCTGCCTTCGCCGGGCGGCTTGGTCGTGAAGAAAGGCTCGAACGCCTGGGCCAGGACTTCCTGCGGCATGCCGGAGCCGGTATCACTGATCGAGACCATGACATATTGCCCGGCGACGACCTCGGCATGACGCTCGGCATAGGCCTCGTCGAGCAGCGCATTCTGCGTTTCGATCGTCAGCTTGCCACCGGCGCGCATGGCGTCCCGGGCGTTGAGCACGAGATTGAGCAGGACGGATTCGAGCTCGTTCGGATCGCAGAAACTGTGCCACAGGCCGCCGGCCAGCACGGTCTCGACCTCGATCGTCTCGCCCAGGATACGGCGGACCAGCTCCGACATGCTGCCGACCTGCTTGTTGACATCGATGACAGCGGGCTCGAGCGCCTGGCGCCGAGCGAAGGCCAGCAGGCGCCGCGTCAGCGAAGCCGCTCGATCCGAGCCGCGCAATGCCGCGTCGAGCAGCCGAACGAGCTTCTCGTCGCGGCCCGCGACGGCGCGCCGGGCCATATCGATATTGCCCGCGATGATGGTCAGGATGTTGTTGAAATCATGCGCGATGCCGCCGGTCAGCTGGCCGACCGCCTCCATCTTCTGAGCCTGGCGAAGAGCGCCCTCGGCGACCTCACGGCGCTTGGTTTCGTCGCGGATCTGCGCCAATGCCGCCTGCTCGCGCCGAGCGCCGCGGAGCGCTGTCAGCGTCAGCAGGACGAGGGCGATCGTTCCGGGCACGCCGATCAGCAGATGGCTGGCCATGGCATGGTGCCAAGCGGTGACAATCTGCGACAGCGGCCGGCCGACGGCGACATAGATCGGATAATCGTCGAGCTTGCTGAAGGCGATCAGCCGTTCCGAGCGGCTGCCGCTCGCCGGGACGCGATAAAGGCCCTTCGATTGGCGGCCGATAGCAGCGCGAAACGGATCATCGGCGGCAAGCTGCGACATCGGCCAGTGTGCCGCGGGATAGCCCGACAGCATCTCGCCATCCTCGCGCACCAGATCGACGGTATCGTCATCGCCGCCGACCAGGGTGCCGAAGAAATCGACGAAGAAATCGGGGTCGACCGAGATATTGATCAGCCCGTCGAAGCCGTGGTCGGCAGCGATCCGGCGGCGGCTCAGGCCGAAATTGCTCTTGCCGTCCGATCGGCCGACATAGACGCGGTTGACGAAAGTCTGGCGGCTGCTGTCGCGCAGGGCCGTGAAATATTCCCGATCGGAGAAATCGAGCGCGGGATTCACGGGATAAGTGGTGGCGGACGCCAGCAGACGGCCGCTCCGGTCCACCACCCATATGCCGGAAACCTGCGGCAGATCCTCGACCGAGGCGGCCAGCCGATCATGGAGTGTGACCTCCTGCGCGCGGATCTGATCGTCGCTCAGATTGCGCAGGAATTCGTTGGCCTCGTCGCCGATCAGCTTGTAGCTGTCGAAGATCTTGTCCGTGTGCTCACGGCCGATCTCGCTCAACTGGCGAAGATCGCTCTCGGTCTCCTCGATGAGCCGCTCGTAATCGATCCAGGAAATGGCGGCGAAAAGCGAGACCGGTGCTACGAAAGCGGCCACGAGCAGAATTCGCAACAAACCGACTGCATTCGGTTCGAAGTTGCGCCAACCGATCACCCGATAAATCCCCTACGCGGCGTGGCCGGGAAAATAGCATTACCCGGCGGCCGATACGATTGTCATATTCGAATGGCATCAAACGCTTCCGGGAGCCTCGCCATGGAGATCTGCACGATCGGATACGAAAAGGCCGGGCTCGCCGATTTCATCGCGACACTCAAGGATGCGGCGGTGGAAATGGTGATCGATGTGCGCGAGCTGCCGCAATCGCGCCGCGCCGGCTTTTCCAAACGCCAGCTTGCCGCCTCGCTCGAGGAGGCCGGCATCGGCTACACGCATCTGAAGGCGCTGGGCACGCCCAAGGAAGGACGGGTCGCGCATCGCCGCCGCGATCAGGCTCGATTCTGGCAGATCGTCGCGGAGCAGCTCGCGACTGAGCCGGCGCAGGCGGCCTTGGCCGAGGCTGTCGACATCGCGCGCGCGAAGCGGAGCTGTCTTGTCTGCTTCGAGGCCGATTGGCACAGCTGCCATCGCGCCCGGATCGTCGAGCTGATGGACAAGATCGAGCCGGTCACTGCCCATCACCTCAGCGTCGAGCCCAGATTTATCTGAAACGGCCCGGGCTGAAGGGAGCCGGGTCGAGCGGCGGCGGCGTGCCATCGACGAGGGCAGCGACCAGCTTGGCGGTCACGGCCGCGAGCGTCAGGCCGAGATGCTGATGGCCGAGCGCCAGCACGGCATTGCGGACCCGCGGTGCCGTGCCGATCATGGGCAGATAGTCGGGCAGGGTTGGGCGGTCGCCGAACCACCGGCTTGTCGCCGTGAGCTTTTGCCCGAAGAGTGCTCGCGCATGGTCCAGCAGAATCTCGGCGCGCCGCCAATCGGGGGCGGCGCCGACGCCCAGCTCGACCGTGCCGGCAAGACGCAGGCCGGCGCTCATCGGTGTTGCGATGAAGCCGCGCTCGGCGAAGCTCAGCGGGAAGCCCAAGGCCGGCCCCTCAGCCAGCATGGCGTGATAGCCCCGCTCGCGTGCCAGCGGTGCGGCGACACCGAGCTGCCGCGCCAAGGGGGTGGCACCGGCACCGGCCGCCAGCACGAGCCGGTCGAGCGCATGAAGCCGGCCGCCGGCTTGGACGCCGCGCACGAGCCCGCCTTCGATCTCGATCCGCGTGACTTCGGCGCGCTCGAGCGACCCGCCCTCCGCCGAGATCCGCTCGGCCAGTTCCTGCACCAGCCGGTGCGGATCGACGCAATGCGCGGCATCGACGAGGAAATGACCACCGGCGACGGGCCGGGCGAGAAACGGCACCTGCTCCCGGACCTGTTCGGCCGAAAGCCGCTCGATCCGGACGCCGTGCGCGGTCAGGAGCCGAAGCTCGCTGAGTGACGTGGCAAAGGCCTTCTCGGTCTCGAAGAGATTGAGCGAACCTTCCTGCCGGAACAAAGGCGCCAGATCCGATGCAGCGATCTCCTCGTCCCAGCACGTGCGCGCCTGGTTCAGCAGCGATGACAGGGCCGCAGTGCTCGCTGCAACCCGGGCCGGCCAGGTCGCAGCGGCGAAGCGGAGGAGCCAGGGGGCGAGACGGGGCAAGCCGGTCCAGCGGAGGCAGAGCGGACCCAGCGGATCGAACAGCAGCGACGGCAGCGAGGCCAGAATATCGAGCCGGGCGAGCGGCCTGATATGGTCGACCGCAATATGGCCGGCATTGCCGAAAGAGCAGGCGGCACCGGGCTCGTTCGGATCGAACAGCGTGACCCGATGGCCGGCGCGCTGCACGGCCCGGGCCGCCGCCGTGCCGATGATGCCGGCGCCGACAATGCCGACATGGAGGCTCATCAGCCGAGCTGAAAGCCGCCGCGCAGCGGGTCGCGCTCGGAGACGAAGATGGTGTTGAGCCCATGCATGCGCGCCCAGCCTGCGATCGAGGGGATGATTGCGGCCTGGCCGGCAAGATCGGCCGCGGCCTCGACGCGACCCTCGAACAAGGTGCCGATCACGCTCTCATGGATGAAGTCGTCGCCGGGTTTAAGCCTGCCCTTGGCGGCGAGCTGCGCCATCCGCGCCGAGGTGCCCGTGCCGCACGGCGAGCGGTCGATCGCCTTGTCGCCATAGAAGACGGCATTGCGGGCGTGGGCGCGCCGGTCCTTCGGCTTGTCGGCCCACATCACATGATGAGTGCCGCGGATCGTCGAATCCTGCGGATGCACCGCCTCATAGACGCGCTCGACCGCGTCGCGGACTTTGGGTGAGAGCGCCAGAATGCCGCCCACACCCAGCGCGTCGATGCCGGCATAGTGCTTCTGCGGCTCGACGATCGCATAGAAATTGCCGCCATAGGCGATGTCGACCACAAGCTCGCCCAGCCCTTCGACCTCGATCGCAACCCCTTCGGCCGCGAGGTAAGAGGCGACGTTGTGGATACGCACGCTGTCGATCCAAGGACCGTTGCGGACATAATCCGCCCGCACCGGCCCTGCCGGCGCGTCGAGCATCAGCGTGCCTTCCTCGCGCGGCGTCACCAGCCCCTGCTCGAGCGCCATCGTCACCGTGCCGATCGTGCCATGGCCGCACATGGGCAGGCAGCCCGACACCTCGATGAACAGAATGCCGATATCGCAATCTTCCCGGGTCGGCGGATAGAGCAGCGAGCCCGACATCACGTCATGTCCGCGCGGCTCGAACATGAGGGCGCGCCGGACCCAATCGAAGCGCGTGAGGAAATCCTGCCGGCGCTCGCTCATGGTGGCGCCCTTGAGCAGCGGCGCCCCGCCCGTGACGAGCCGCACCGGATTGCCGCAAGTATGGCCGTCGATGCAGCTGAAGCTGTAATTCCCGGCCGGCACGCCCTCGAACACGGTCATGACAGCGTGCCGAGCTCCGGACGGGTTTCGATCGCCTTGCGCATCGCGTTCTCGACCATCTGCCGATCCGCACCGGCGAGCGGCAGGCGCGGCGGTCTGGTCAGCTCGGAGCCACGCCCCGAGATCGCTTCGCACAGCTTGATGCATTGCACGAGATCGGCGCGCGCATCGAGATGAAGGAGCGGCATGATCCAGCGATAGAGCACCAGCGCGTCGTGCGGCCGTCCCTCGACCGCGAGCTCGAAAAGCCGGCTGCATTCCCTCGGAAAGACGTTCGAGAGGCCTGAGACCCAGCCCACGGCACCGAGGCTCGCCGTCTCCAGAATGACATCGTCGAGACCGCAGAAGAGCAGGAAGCGGTCGCCCAGCAGATTGTAGAGATCGACGAAGCGGCGCGTGTCGCCCGAAGATTCCTTGATCGCGACGATCGTCTCGATGCCGGCGAGATCCTTGGCGAGATTCGGCGGGATGTCGCTCCGATAAGCCGGCGGGTTGTTGTAGAGCATGATCGGCAGATCGGAGGCCAAGGCGATGGTGCGAAACCAGGCTTCGATCTCGCGCGGATTGGCCGAATAGATCATCGGCGGCATCACCATCAGCCCGTCGATGCCGAGCCGCGCCATGTCGCGAGCATAGGATCCTGCCGCCTCGGTCGTGATCTCGGCGACGCCCGACAGGACCGGCACGCGGCCCGCGGCGGCAGAATGGATCGCGGCCACGACATCGCGTTTCTCGGCTGGCGACAGCACGGAATTCTCGCCGACCGAGCCGCAGGCGATAAGGCCGTCGACGCCGTCATCGATGAGTGCCTTCACGATCCGCTCGATCGCGCCGAAATCGATCGAGTAGTCGCTGCGGAACTGGGTGGTCACGGCCGGGAACACGCCCTGCCAGGTCACATCGGATGCCGACATCCGCCTTCTCCTCGATCATTCATTGACATCGGCCGAGCGGGCCTGTGCATTCAGGCGGAAACCATGCTGACTTAGCCGGTGCTGCGCAAGATGACATCGTTCCTGTTCCATGGCGGAAAATTCCTCGATCCCAGGCGCGACGCGCTGATCGACGGCATCGAGCTTCTGATCGAAGGCGATCGGGTCAAGGAAGTGTCGGACCGGCCGATCAACTCGGTTGCGGCGACACGCATCGACCTTGCCGGGCGCACGTTGATGCCGGGCCTGATCGACTGCCACGCCCATGTCTATCTGGTCGAGGTCGATTTCTTCCGCCTGGCGGATATGCCGGTGACCCTGCTCGCCCACAAGGCCGGCGAGGCCGCGCGCGCCATGCTGCGGCGCGGCTTCACCACGGTGCGCGATACGGGCGGCGGCGATTGGGGCATCAAGGTTGCGAGCGAGACCGGCCTCATCGAGGCGCCGCGGCTCTTCGTCGCCGGCCGCTCGATCAGCCAGACCGGCGGTCACGCCGATTTCCGCCGCCGGACCGAAGAGCTGCCGCCCTGCGCCTGCTGCTCCGGCATCGGCATGACCTCGCGCATCGCCGATGGCGTCGACGAGGTCACCAAGGCAGTGCGCGACGAGCTCCGCAAGGGTGCCGATTTCATCAAGATCATGGTGTCGGGCGGGGTCAGCTCGCAATCGGACCCGCTCGAGGCGACCCAATACCGGCTCGATGAGATCGCCGCCGCCTGCGAGGCGGCCGCCCATTGGGGGACATATGTCGCGGCCCACGCCTACACGGCCGAAGCGGTGAAGCGCGCGGTCAGTCAGGGCGTGCGCACGATCGAGCATGGCAACATGATCGATGCCGAAGCAGCCGCTTTGATGGCTGAGCGCGGTGCTTTTCTGGTGCCGACGCTGGTCGCCTATGACGGGCTGAAGCGCCGCGGCAAGCAGTTCGGCCTGAGCGATTACAGCCTCGCCAAGAACGAGGTCGTCCTGGCGGCGGGATCGCGTTCGATCGCGCTTGCCAAGGAGGCCGGCGTCGAGATCGGCTTCGGCAGCGATCTGCTGGGTGCCCTCCAGATCGATCAGAGCCGCGAGTTCCTGATCCGCGGCGCGTTCGAGCAGCCGATCGAGGTAATCCGCTCGGCAACGCTGGTGAATGCCCGCATCCTCCGCCATGAAGGGCTGCTCGGCGAGCTGGTGCCCGGCGCCTATGCCGATCTCCTCGTCGTCGAGGGCAATCCGTTAAAGGATCTCGCGGTGCTTGCGAGCGAGGCGAACATCACCGAGATTTGGCGCGGCGGACGGCGCTGTTTCAGCTAGATATCCCAGGAGTTTTTATGCCGGTTGACCCGAGTGCCGTGACCGAGCTGCAGGATCTGCGTCGCAGTATCGACAATATCGACGCGGCCATGATCCATATGCTGGCCGAGCGGTTTCGCTGCACCCAGCGCGTCGGTGCACTCAAGGCCCGTCATGAGCTGCCGCCCGCCGACCCGGCGCGCGAGGCCTTTCAGATCGAGCGGCTGCGCGGTCTGGCCGAAGCGGCGCAGCTCGATCCCGAGTTCGCCGAGAAATACCTCGCGTTCATCATTCGCGAGGTCATTCGCCACCATGAGGCGATCGCCCGCGCACAAAAGTCCTGAGCATCCAAAAATAGCGCTGAATCCGTCACTGATGCGGCGCAGGATGACGCTGCATCGTTCCCGCACTCGAAGGACGGAGACAGATCATGCTGCGCAGCCTGATGGAGGATGACAGTCTCGCGGATTTCACCAAGCGTGAGATCACGCTCAATGATGTGACCAAGATCGTCTATCTCGCCGGTTCGGGACCGGCGGTCATCGTCATGCACGAGATGCCCGGTATCAATCCCCAGGTCGCCCGCTTCGCCCGCTGGGTGCGCGATGCCGGCTTTATCGTCTATATGCCGTCATTGTTCGGCCGCGACGGTCATCAACCGACGGCCGACGAGGGGGCGGCGGTGTTTCAGAAGACCTGCGTCAGCGCCGAGTTTCGGGCGTTCGAGCGCGATGGATCGAGCCCGGTGACGCAGTGGCTGCGCGCCTTGGCGAGACTGGCGCATGAGGAATGCGGCGGTCCCGGCGTCGGCGCTATCGGCATGTGCTTCACCGGCAATTTCGCGCTGACCATGATGCTGGATCCGACAACACTGGCGCCGGTGCTGGCCGAACCGGCCCTGCCGCTTGAAGATTGGGGCGGACTCGAGATCTCGCAGGAGGATCTGGCCACCGTGCGGGCGCGGATGGAGCGCGAGAACCTCAACGTCCACGCCTATCGCTTCGAAGGCGATCATTTCTGCCGCGCCGAACGGTTCGCAGCCTATGCGCAGGCGTTGGGCGACCGCTTTGTGCCGCATGTCCTGCCGGATTCTTCGGCCAACACGGATGTGCCGCCCTTTGTCGCGAAGCACATCGTGACGCCGCATAGCGTCGTCACAGTCCATCTGATCGATGAAGCCGGCCAGCCGACCGTCGCGGCACGCGATGAGATTCTCGATTTCTTCCGGATGCGGCTGAAGGGCTGAACGCGGCTATTTCAGCGCGTTGTGGATGAGGAAGTTGGCGAAATCGACCGGCTTCACCTTGAAGTCGCCGCTTTCCTCATTCCCGGCGAGCGCCCGGGTCAGGGCGATGTGATTCTCGACCTGCGCCGGCAGCACCTTGAACATGCCGATGACGCCCTTGAGCTTCGGATAGAGGTTCGGATCGATCATCTTGATCCGGGCCGCGAGGCGGGTGACGATCTCTTCCTCCGTGCCGCCCTCGACCTTGTCCTGCTGCTTCAAGAGCTTCCAATCGGTGAAGCCCGACCAACCGCTTGCCACGAGTTCCTTCACCGGCTCCTCGGTCAGGCCGAGCTTATAAACATGCTTCGAGAGGCCGACATCGGAGGCCCAATCGCTGAAGCCGGCGCTGCGTGCGACATAGAGAACCGGCATCCGGTCACGCTCCTTCGGCAAGCATGGTTTCGAGCCAGGCTGCGGCACCGAGTGCCGCGGCATCGCCGCCGACCGGGCCGACGATCTGCACGCCCAGCGGCAGCCCGCTCGGATCGGTCAAGCCCGGGACATTGACGCAAGGCGTGCCGGCCAGCGTCCAGAGCCGATTGAAGACCGGATCGCCTGTGCCGGCATCAATCAATGGCGCCACGCCGGCGGCACTCGGCGCCAACAGCACGCCGACCTCGGCGAAGATCGCGTCGAGGGCGGCTGCGAACGGCTTGCTCGCCGCCAAGTCGGCCTCGTAAGTCCGGCGCGGGATCGCCATGCCCTCATCCAGAAGCTGCTTGAGACGCGGGCTCAGCAGCTCGGCATGCACTACCCGCTCGAAGGCGAGGCACCGCGCCGCCTCATAGCTCATGATCCGGATCTGGGCGGTCAGGAGATCGGCGGCTTCCGGCGGCAGGGTGACATCGACGATTTCGATGCCGAGCCGAGCCGGCAACGCCTCGAACTGTTGGCGCATCGCGTCCGAGGCCTGCTCCCAGGCCGGCGAACGGCAAAGTCCGATCCGGCGCGGCGCCGTGCGTGCCTCTGCCCCTGCGACAAGCTCGGCGCCGGACAGCGCCTCAGCGTAGAGGGCGGCATCCCCGACCGTGCGGGCGAGCACGCCCATCGTGTCGAGCGAGCCCGAGAGGCGCTTGACGCCGGTCGATTCGATCAGCCCGAAGCTCGGCTTGTAGCCGACGACGCCGCAGAAGGCAGCGGGGCGGACAATCGAGCCCGCCGTCTGGGTGCCGGTTGCAAGCGGCACCATGCCGTCGGCCACGGCCGCGGCCGAGCCGCTGGAGGAGCCGCCGGGGGTCCGGCCGAGATCGCGCGGATTGCGGGTCGGGCCAGGCGTGTAATAGGCGAACTCGGTCGTGACCGTCTTGCCGAGGATGATGGCGCCGGCCTGGCGTGCAAGCGCCACGGGAGCCGAATCATAGGGTAGCATCGTGCCCCGATAGATCGGCGAACCGCAGCCGGTCGGCAGCGCGCGGGTCGCCATGATGTCCTTGATGCCGATCGGAATGCCATGGAGCAGGCCGCGCCTTGGCGTTCGATCGGCCAGCCGAGCGGCCTCGAGCGCGCCCGTCCGGTCGAGCGCCACCCAGGCCGCGACCTTCGGCTCCTGCACCTCGATCCGTTCGAGGCAGGAAGCGAGGTACTGCTCGGATGTCAGGCTGCCGCCTGCCATGCGACGGAGCACCTCGCGCGCCGAAAGCGAGAACAGATCCGCCATGGCGCTTATTTCCGGCGGGCCGGACCTGGGGCGGCGGGCTTGGCCGGAGCCGGCTTCGCCGCACCCGTCTTGGCGACGGGACTCGCCGGCGGCAGGTCTTCCTCGAGGATGGTCATGACCAGCGTCCAGGAGCCGTCATCATCCTCATCGTCGCGATGCAGCACGCCGATGAACTCATCGGCGATCCTTACCTCGATCGGCGCACCGCGCTTAGACGGCACGTCGATTGCGATTCGGTTATTCTCAAAGGTCCGACGGAGATAGTCCTGGACCCGGGCGACATCGTTGGGGGTCATCGATCCCTCGTTCAAGCACGGTAGTGGGCGCTTATACCATTTGAGGGACCGAGGAAACTATCGGCCGAGCATTTCGGCCCTGTGTTGCTCCCGGGTCAGCCTGCCGCGAGACGCAGGACGAGATATAGGGCGGCCCAGGCGCTCAAGGCGACGAACACCACCAGCACGGCGCTGCGCCGCGGCGACATCCGATCCTCGACACTGCCCGCCGCGAGAGTCGGGCTTTGCTTGAGAGTGCTCATCATGTCGTTCCTCCCGCCCGGCCAGCACTGAAGAGCATCGCAATCTTAGCAATTTGCCTTAAATCAGCAACAATTGTGCCACCTATGAATATCAAGGCGTTAGACGTCTTTTCCTGTGTTGATTGTAAAACGAATTTACAAACTCGACCATCCGGCTAGGACAGGATGAAGGAAAACCGGCAATTCTGCTGTGTCTATATTTGTCGGGCACCGAGAGAGGCGAAGGCCTCGAGCGCCAGCTTCCGGGCCGTCGAATGATCGACGATCGGGTCGGGATAGAGGCTGCCGCGCGAATCGACGGCCTGTCGGCGCAGCAGCGCCGGTGCGCGCCACGGTTCATGGATGAGATCCGCCGGGAAACCGGTCAGCTCGGGCACCCATCGGCGGATATAGTCGCCGTCGGGATCGAATTTCTGGCTCTGCAGAACCGGGTTGAAAATGCGGAAATAGGGGGCGGGATCGACGCCGCAGCCGGTCACCCATTGCCAACCTGCCGAGTTGGAAGCGAGATCGGCATCGACCAGGCAATCCCAGAACCAGGCCTCACCGTCCTGCCAGGGCTGCAGCAGATGCTTGGTGAGGAAGCTGGCAACGATCATTCGCACCCGGTTATGCATCCAGCCGGTGTGCCAAAGGGCCCTCATGCCGGCATCGACGATGGGATAACCCGTCCGGCCGCGCTGCCAAGCGCGCAGCAGTCTCTGATCCGGTGCCCAGGCGAACGACTCGAACTCGGCGCGCAAGGGTCGATCGGGCATCTGGGGGTGATAATAGAGCAGGTGATAGGAGAATTCCCGCCAGCCCAGCTCGGCGAGAAAACGGTCGATCGCAGCGTCGCCGGGTGCCGGTTGCGCGTGCTGCCGAGCATGGATGGTGTGCCAGATCTGCCGCGGCGAGATCTCGCCCCAATGGAGATGCGGCGACAGCAGGGATGTGCCCGCCTCGCCGGGCCGCTCTCGACCGTGCGCATAGCGTGCGAGCGCACCGTCGAGGAAGGCGTCGAGCCGAGTCCGCGCCGCCTTCTCGCCCGGCTGCCAGGCCGCACGCAATCCGCCGGCCCAATCTGGCGTCGTGGGCTCGAGACCGCAATCATCGAGCGCATCGCTGTGCGGAATCGTAGCGGGCGGCGTCAGCTGCTTGGGGGCGGGGACGGGCAGGGGCGGTGCCATCGTCCGCAGCCTCTGCCAAAAGGGTGTGAATTTGCGGAAGGGCTGGCCGGCCTTGTTGGCGATGTCCCACGGCTCCGCCAGGAGCAGCGCATTGAAGGAACGGGCCTCGATCCCTTCTCCCTTGAGTGCTGCCTTGAGTGCGCCGTCGTGCTCGATCGAGCGCTTGTCATAGGCGCGGTTCCAGTAGACCGCGCGGGCGCCGGTCTCGGCGACAAGGGCGCTGATGGCCTTATCGGTAGCGCCCCGGCGCAGGATGAGCGGCAACCGATGGCGTGCCAGCGCTTGAGCGAGTGCTCGAAGGCTGCCGGCCAGCCACCAACGCGCGGCTCCGCCGAGTGCCCAGGGATCCGGCGTCTCGTCGAGCACATAGACAGGCAAGAGCGGACGGCCAAGCTCTGCCGCGGCGACAAGGGCCGGATTGTCGGCCAAGCGCAAATCGTTGCGGAACCACAGGATAACCGGATCGACCATCGGGCGTCACCACAGGCCGAGGGGCGGGGGCCCAATTGGGCACCCGCTAGGTCAGCGAATGGATTAGAACCCGGCAGCGCCGAGAAAGTCGCGTTTGCCGACCGGCAGACCGGCATGGCGCAGGATGTCGTAGGCGGTCGAGGCGTGGAAATAAAAGTTCGGCAGCACGAAATTGATCAGATATTGACGGCCTGGCATCTTGATCTCGGCGCCCGCGATCTTGAGCGTGATCTCCTTGTCCTCGGTCCCGGCGATCTGGTCGGCGCTGAAGCTCTTCACGAAATCGATCGTCTTGGCGATCCGCGCCTGCAGCTCGGGCAGAGTGGCCTCGGTATCCGCGTAGGCCGGGATCTCGACGCCGGCGAGGCGGGCCATCATGCCCTTGGCCTGATCGGTCATGATCTGGATCTGACGCGACAGCGGGAACATGTCAGCGGCCAAGCGGTAATTCACCAGGACGGACGGGTCGAGCTTCTTTTCTTCGCAATGGCTGCCGGCTTTGCCGAGAATCGCGGAAATGCTGTTCAGGATCTGCAGGACCGCGGGGACGGCAACATCGTGCATGGTAAAGGGCATGGTCGAGGACCTTAAGCGTTGTGGGGACGAGCGCCCAGCGGGCGCGGTCCGGCAAAATCGCAGAACGGCCGCTCAGCGACAATGGTCTCGACGGGCTGGTCAGCGGCGGCGAATCAGCCCGATCACGAGGGTCAGGGCGAACAGGCTGAGCGCCCAGATGAACTGTCTATGCGCTTCGGATGCCCAATAGGAGTCGGCATTCAAATACCGCTCCCAGGCCCCGATCGCCACGGCAAACATCAGCATCGCGAGATAGATCATGACACGTCCCATCACGTCGGAACGAGCTCGACCAAGCTCATGACGCTTGATTTCAGACGTCAATAGTCAAGAATTTCTTATGAATGATGCAAATAACCCAAGAGTGTTGCGGCTCGCCAGCATCAACAGGCAGTATTTGCAGCTAATGTCGCTCCAGAACGTCTTGAATATTGGCTCATCTGGCCTGTTTGGGCGTAGTCCTGGTGGTTGCCGAACCGGACGCTGGCCATTGACATCGCCGAAGCCCGGATCCGCGCCTTCAACCGGCTCGGGAAAATATAGCTTCAATATTGGTCGAAATCTGCGATCAACTCACACGCGCTATCGCCTTTTTAGCCAGAATTTGCTCTATATTAGGTTGCCGATACACCGGGCGTGCGAACGGATCCGGTGAGGGGCGGGCGATTATCGAGGTCAACGGTATGCAGGGCGCGGCGTGGATCGGCTTGGTCGTCAAGGCGCTCCGCAGCATCCGTGAGCATCCGCCGCCCGCACGGCTGATCGCACCACTCATGTGCCTGTTCATCGTGCTGGCGATCGCGGCGCCGGGCGACGGGATTTTCGAGACGGCACGCGATCGGGTGTTCGACACCTATCAGCGCTTCGATCCGGTCGACCGGCCGCAGGCGAAGACCGTGCTCATCGATATCGATGCGGAATCACTGCGCCGGCTCGGCCAATGGCCTTGGCCACGCGACCGGCTGGCACATCTGATCGACGCCGCTGCCGGCGCCAAGGTGATCGGGCTCGATCTGCTGCTGGTCGAGCCAGACCGGACCTCGCCCGCCGCCTGGGCGGCGGACCGGACCGATCTGCCGCCCGACGCTAAACAGGCCCTGCTGGCGCTGCCGGTCACCGACGATGCCCTGGCGGCGAGCATCGCCCATGCGCCCGTCGTGCTGGCCGCCGCGGCGGATCGGGACGAAGCCGGTGCACCGCTGGCGCGACCGATAACGCCGGTCCTCGAATCCGGCGCCGATCTTCGAACGGACCTGCAGCATTACAGCGCCGTGGCCTGGCCGTTGCCGGTGCTGGCCAGGAATGCCGCAGGGATCGGGCTCGTCTCCGTCCTGCCGGAGCCGGACGGGGTGATGCGCCGGTTGCCCGCCGTCGAGGTGCTCGGCGGGACGCTGGTGCCGAGCTTCGCGGTCGAAATGCTGAGGGTCGCGACCGGGACCGATCATATCGGCCTTAGCACCACGCCGCTCGGCGATCGGGTGGTCTCGGTCGGCCCGCTCGAGGTGCCGGCCGATCTCTCCGGCCGGATCTGGCCACGCTACGGCATCGGGCTGCGCGGGCACGCCATCCCGGCCTATCGCGTGCTGTCCGGTGTCGTCCCGCCAGCGAGCTTCAAGGGCCGCGTCGTGCTTATTGCGACTGGAGCCGCCGGCCTTGCCGATGTCATGGCCACGCCGCTCCACCGGTCCGAGACCGGCATGATGGTCGAGGCCAACCTGATCGAGAGCATGCTCGACGGCGATACGCTGCGCCGGCCGGCGCTCGCCTTTACCAGCGAGATGCTGTCGGCGCTGGCGCTCGGCGTCGCCGCCACCCTGCTGATCGGTCGCCTGACCGTGCGCAACTATATGCTGCTCTTCGGCGGCCTCGCGGCCTTGCTGATGCTCGTGTCGGTACTGGCCTTCCTGGCGGGCTGGCTGATCGACTGGTCGCTGCCGCTCACAGCACTGGCGGCGACCATGCTGGTCGCACTCGCCGTGCGGATCCGCGACGAAACCCGCGCGCGCCGGCAATATGCGTTGGATCTCGCCGCCGCCCTCCTGCATGCGGAAGCGGCCGACCGGGCGAAGACCGAGTTCCTCGCCAATGCCAGCCACGAGCTCCGGACGCCGCTTACCGCCATCATCGGCTTCTCCGAAGTGATGACGATGGAGCTGTTCGGCCCGATCCTGAAGACCTATCTCGACTATTCGCGCGACATCCACTCCAGCGCCACGCATCTCCTGTCGATCATCAGTGACATGCTCGACCTGACGGTGATCGATCTGGGCGGGCGCAAGCCGGCCGACGATCGGATCCAGGTCACGCATCTCGCGGCCGAGTGCGAGCGGATGATCCTGGCGCGCTCGACCGGACGGCGCGTCAATCTCGTGACGTTGATGCCGGACGGGCTGCCGATGCTGCTCGCCGATGCGCGGATGGTGCGGCAGATGCTGCTGAACCTCCTGTCCAACGCGGTCAAATATTCGCCGCCCGATGGCGAGGTGGTGCTCGCCGCCACGATCGATGCTGGCGGCTGGCTGGGCCTGTCGGTCCGCGATCAGGGACCTGGCATTCCAGCCGCCCATCTGCCGCTGATCCTGCAGCGTTTCGCACGGCTCAGGACCGCGAGCCTGGCGCAGGAACCGGGCATCGGCATCGGTTTGCCGCTGACCAAATCGATGATCGAGCTGCATGGCGGCAAGCTCGAGATCAAAAGCGAGGTCGCGGCCGGTACGGAGGCGATCCTGCACTTTCCGCCGGCGCGATTGATCCGGGAAATGGGAGCACCGACATGCGAAGATGCGCGGCAATTCTCCTGACGCTGATCGGCCTGGCCGGTGCGGCGATCTTCTCACCCGCATGGGCAGACGATGCCGCGATCGGCTTCGTCAAAACCCTGACCGGGCATGCGACGGTCACCCGCGCGGGTGCCGCCAAGCCGGTCGAGATCGCGATGCCGGTCTATGCCCAGGACCAGCTCGAGACTGCATCCGACGGCGAGCTCGGCATCACCTTCCGGGACGATACGCGGATCTCGCTCGGGCCGGGCAGCCGGCTCGAGCTGCCGAGCTTTGTGTTCAAGCCGGCCGATAGCCGCTACGGCTTCGTGCTGCGGCTCGCTTACGGGACCATGCAATATCTGTCGGGACTGACGGCCAAGCTGGCGCCCGACGCCATGTCGATCGAAACGCCGACGGCGACGATCGCCGTGCGTGGCACCCATTTCCTCGTTCGGGCGGAGAAATAGCGATGAGGCGCCTTGTTCTGACGCTGGCACTCCTCGTGCCGCTCGCTTCGTGCGGCCTACCGGGCAATGTCGTGGTGCTGCTGCCGGATGATGACGGCAAGGTGGGGAAGGTCACGGTCCAGGAGGCCGGCGGTTCGACCACGCTCGACCAGCCGCTCGCGGCCGTCGAGACCAGGGCGGCCGAAAAGCCCGGCCCCGCCTTTGCGGCCAAGCAGGAAGATGTGTCCGACACCTTCGCGGGCGCGCTGGCCGGAACGCCCCGGGCGCCGACCATCTATGTGCTCTATTTCCTCAATGATCAGACCGAGCTGACGCCGGCCTCGCGCGTCGATGTCGATACCGCGGTCAAGACGGTGAAGGCGACGCCCAATGCCGATATCAGCATCGTCGGCAATGCGGACGCGACGGGCTCGGAGGCGGGCAATATCAAGCTCTCGCTGCACCGGGCCGAGATCGTCCGCGACCTCGTCGTGGCCGCCGGCATTCCAGCGGAGATGATCGAGCTCGCCTATTACGGCTCGGCCAATCCCCGGGTGCCGCAGACGCGCGGCGTGCCCGAGCCGCTCAATCGCCGGGTCGAGCTGACCATCCGGTAGCGTCCGATCGGCAGAAAGAAGCCGCGACCCTGCTCGTCCTTTCCAGGCGTTGACAGGGCCGCCGTTCCATCGCCGAATGATTGCAAATACAAGCTTTTGTGGGGGGAAGCAGCATGGTCGATCGGCGCGTGATCCTGAGGGTTGCCGGCCTTGTCGCCGCACCGGCGCTGATGGGCTTCCCGGTCTTCGCGGCCGAGCCGGCACCGGTCGTCGAGACCCGGAGCGGCAAGGTTCGCGGCGCCGCCGCCAATGGCGTCCAGACCTTCAAGGGCATTCCCTATGCCCAATCGACCGCTGGCGCCAATCGCTTCCGGCCGCCGGTTCCGATGAAGCCCTGGGCCGGCATTCGTGACAGCGTCGCCTTCGGCCATTCGGCACCGCAGCCGGCCGCGACACCGAGCCCGCTCAATGCCTGGTACGGCACGATCGAACCGATCGGCGAGGATTGCCTGTCGCTCAATGTCTTCACCCCGGCGGCCAAGAAGGGCGCCAAGAAGCCGGTGATGGTGTGGATCCATGGCGGCGCCTGGTCGAGCTGCGCCGGCTCGGCGCCGGGCTTCGACGGCACCAACCTCGCGCGCCTGGGCGATGTCGTCGTCGTCACCGTCAATCACCGGCTCAATTTGTTCGGCTATCTGAAGCTCGATGACAAGGATGCGCGCTTCGCCGATTCCGGCAATGCCGGGCTGCTCGACCTGGTGGCCGCCCTCAAATGGGTGCGCGACAATATCGCCGGCTTCGGTGGCGATCCCGGCAATATCACCATCTTCGGCCAGTCGGGTGGTGCAGCCAAGGTCACGGCACTTCTCGCTATGCCGGCGGCTCACGGCCTCTTCCACAAGGCGATCGCCGAGAGCTGCTCCGGCAGCCTCCGGATCTGCGGCGAGGAAGAGGCGGCGCAGCTGAGCCATGAGCTCGCTCAGAAGCTCGGGATCGACAAACCGAGCGGTGCGGCCCTCCAGGCGATTCCGCTCGATCAGCTGGTCTCGGCATATCAGGCGATCCCGAACGCGTTCCGGCCTGTGCTTGACGGCCGCACCTTCAAGCAGAATCCGTTCGATCCGGCGGCACCCGCGACGGCCGCCAACATCCCGCTCATGATCGGCAACGCCGCGGACGAGGCACGGCTTTACATGGCGGCGGATCTCAAGAATTTCTCGCTCGATGCGGCCGAGGTGCACAAAAGGGTCGGGCGGTTCCTCCAGATCGGCGACAGCGAGGCGGACCGCGTCCTCGACGCCTATCATTCGAGCCTGCCGGACGGCTCCCCGAGCGACCTCCTGGGCGCCATCGCGACCGATTTCACTTATCGACGCAATACGACCCATGAGGCGGCACTCCAGGCCGAGACGGCGCAAGCGCCAGTTTATGCCTATGTCTTCGACTGGAAGACGCCCGTGCTCGACGGCGTGCTGAAAACGCCGCATACGCTCGAGGTGCCGTTCGTGTTCGGCACCGCCGAAGCGGCCGCTCCACTCGTCGGCACCGGGCCCGAGCTCGCCCAGCTGACCAAGCTCATGACCGAGACCTGGGCCGCCTTCGCTCACACCGGCAACCCCAACAATCCGGGGCTGCCGACCTGGCCGCGCTATGACGGCAAAGAGCGCAGCACGATGTTGCTGAGCCTCGACAGCAAGGTCGCAAGCAATCCCGGCGGCGACAGGCGCCAGGCGCTCGACGGCATTCCAATCTTTGAATATCGGATGCCGATCAATTATGTGCGGGCGTGAGCCGGCGCGAATAGAACGACGCGTTCTGCCGCCCTGCGACGGCGTCGCGCGCAAACAGGATGAGGTGATGGGCGACCATGCCCACCGCGATCACGCGCTCGATATCGCCCTGCTTCAGAAGCGGCCAGGCGAAGCGCCAGAAGGCCCGGCGATAAGGGCTTGAGATGCCGGCCCGCAGCAGCAGCCGCGCCAGGATGCCGAGCCCTTGGGCGACCAGGCGGGCGGATACGCGGCGCTGTGGGTTGAGGCGGTTGGGGTATGTCGCCCGGATCTGATGCGCATAGCGCGCGAAGAGCGTTTCAGGGTCATAAGCCGCCGCCATCGTCTCGCGCCACATCGCGACCACATCGTCATAGGGCAGGCGGAAGCGGACATTGGATTCGAGCCCGTCATCGGCGACGATCCTTCCCTCGCGCTCGAGCCGCGCCCAGAGCGGGGTTAGCGGCAGCGCCTGCAGCAGATTGATCGTCAGCACCGGGATCTGCGAGCGTTCGACGAAATCGAGCACCTGCCGCGCCGTCTCGGGCGTGTCGGTGTCGAGGCCGAGGATGATGCCCGAAATCACCTCCATCCCGTAACGATTGAGCGTCTCGACCGCGTCCAGGAGCGGCATCATCATATTGTGCGTCTTCGCCATCGCCTTGAGGGCGGCCGGCTCCGGCGTCTCGATGCCGCAGAACACCGCCTCGAACCGGGCCTCGCGCATCAGCGCCAGGAGCTCAGGCCGCTTGGCGAGATTGAGCGTCGCCTCGCAGGCGAGCGTCAGCGGATAGCCATGCTGCTTCTGCCAGGCGATGAGCGCCGGCAGCAACTCGGCGGCCGCCCGGCGATTGCCGATGAAATTGTCGTCGACGAAATAGACCGCTTTGACCGAGCCCGAAGCGCGCATGAGATCGAGCTCGGCGATTACCTGTTCAGACGTCTTGAGACGTGGATTGCGGCCGTAAAGCGCCGGGATGTCGCAGAATTCGCAGGCGTAGGGGCAACCGCTCGAGAATTGGACGCTGCCCATGAAATAGCGGCCGAGCTCGCATAGATCGTAAGCGGGCATCGGAAAATCGGAAAGCTCGCGGCGAGTCACCGTGGTCAGCACGATCTGCCGTTCGGGCCGGGCCGGATCGCGCTCCAGCTGCTCGATGAGAGTGTCGGTCGCATCGCCGAGCTCGCCCAGATGCAGATAGTCGAAATCCGGATACTCGCCGGGCGAGGCCGAGACCGATGGTCCGCCCAGGATCGCGGGCTTGCCGTGTGCATGAGCCCGCGCGCACAGGCGATTGATCTCGCGGCGCTGGATATGCATGCCGCTGACGAAGAGCGCGTCGCACCATTCAAGCTCGGCCTCGCTGACCGGGCGGATATTCTCGTCGACGAAGCGTCGCTGCCAATGGCCGGGCAGACAGGCTGCGATGACCAGCAGTCCCTGCGGTGGCATGAAGGCCTTCACCCCCATGATCGGAAAGGCATGTTGGAAGGTGCCGAAGGAGGGGGAGTAGCGCGGGAAGACGAGCAGGATGCGGCGCGGGCCAGGCCGCCCTACCATCGGATCGAAACTGGCCATCATCTCCCCGCCCCGAGGTAACGGAACCGAACCATGCCGGTCAAACTCCGGCGGCTTCAGTCGCGTTCCCCAAAAAGCCGCGGCTGCGACGTTCTATCTCCGGTCGAGGCGGCTATTTGCCGTGCGGCGACGGTTTTGCCGGCCGCTGCACCTGCTGCGGCAGATGCTGGCCGGGCGGGGCCTGCTTGGCATAGGCATCCGAGCAGGCATTGCCTTCGCCGAGCCCGGTATCGATGAGCGGCAGAAGGATCGCGGGCGGGAACACGATGCCGAGCCCGATCGACGCGCCGACCCGCGCGATCAGATTGCCGGTGTCGAGATGGAAATCGGGCTTGCCCAACGTGCCGCCGATATCGACCGGCGCGCGAAGCGACAGGGCCGTGAAGCTCTTGTTCGCCGGCTTGAGGTGGAGATCGAGCGTCTCGTCGGCGAAATTGACGTTCCCGCTGCCGACGATCTGCGTGTCGTTGGTGTCGACCAGGAAGGTCGAGGCGTTGGCGACGCCGTTCTGGACATCGAAGCGCGTGACCAGACAGTTGATCTGGATCGGCTTGTCGCCGCGGAGATAGACGCCGAGGGCGCCCAGCACGTCGATCGGCGCCAGCTGCTCCAAAAGCTCGCTGAGCTGGCCGTTGCCGAGGAAGATCCCGGCATCACCGTTGGCGCGGCCGAGGAATTCCCGGATCGAGGTGCCGTTCGTGTCGATCTTGATGAAGCCGCCGACAGTGCCACCCGTCTGCTTCACCATGTCCGACATGTTCGGTCCCGACAGCAGCTCATGCAGGTCGATATGGCGGACATCGACATCGCCGGTGAGATGCGGCGGCCCGGATTTCGTGAAGGGCGTGAAGGCGAGATTGAGATCGACATCGCCCTTGGCCGTATGGAAACGCAGCGGCTTGAGCGCGAGCGTGCCGTCCTTGAGCCGCATTCCCATGCTGACCCGCTCGATCGGCAGCCCGCTCGGCGCCTTCACCATGGTCGCGTCGTAGGACAGATCGGCATCGAGATCGGGCAGCTTCTCAACGGGGATCTTGGCATCCGGCAGGATTCGTCCGCTCGGATCGGGCGGCGGCGCGGGACCGGACGCAGTCTCGGGCTGGACGCCGACGAGGCCTGAGAAATCGGCAAGATCGAGCATTCGCGAGGTCAGATTGGCCTCGATATGCGGCACCTTGGCGTTGGTATCGACCTCGAGGCCGCCTTCGAGGTCGCTCTTGCCGAGGGCGATCGTGAGTGCATTTATTTTCCAGCTGCCGTTGCCGCCATTAACCACGGCCGTGCCGCGGAAATCGGGCAGCTTGGGCAGCGGCACGCCGAGGAGCGAGGTGACCTCGTCGAGCTTGACGCCATTGATCGACAGCCGGAGATCGAGGCCGTCGAAATCGAGCGGTTCCTTGATGGTGCCGTCGGCGATCACGCCGACCTGATCGAGCCCGCCCTTCAGCTTGACCGGATAGGGCTTCGACGCATCGCGCAGATCGTTGAAGGCGCCGACGGTGCCGTCGAGATGCATCGGATGCTTCTGGAAAGTCCCCGCGGTCTTGAAGCTCACGGGCTGGGTCGGGCCAGGATCGTCGATCTCGGCCGTGGTGAATCCCATATCCGTCTCGGCCTTGGTGTCGCCGTTGCGGAAGACCAGGGTCGTATCCTTGAGGGTGACCTTCTCGAGGTCGGGGAATTGGGTCCGCTTCTGCGGCACCGCCGCCTTGGCGCCCATATTCCAGTTGGCGTCGCCCTTGTCCGAGGTTTCGAGCCTGAGTGCTGCGCCCTCGACGGCGATCGCGGGAATTCGAACCGGTCCCCAGATGAGGCTGCGCAGGAAGATGTCGATTTCGAGATGCTTCGCCGCGAACATGTCCGGATGATCGCTCCAGGACGCGTTGGCGAGATGGACATTCTCGATGGTAATTCGGCTGGGTGCGCCCCATTCGATATGGAGCGGGCCGTCGACACTGATCTGCCGCCCGATCGCGGCGCTGACCGGGTGCTCGAGCGCCCAGACCGCCACCCGGTCGCCGCCGAGCCAAAGTGCTGCCACGGTCGCCGCGAGAAGCACGACCACGCCGCCGAAGATCCAGCCGAAAAACCTGAGCGCCCGCATCCGCCGGTATTCTCCCATCGAGCCTGATGGAACAACACCGGCGATCACATGCGGTTGCGCCTAACCGTCGACGGGACGCCCCGTCGTCTCGACCAGACGCGGCCAGCGCCGCTCGAGCCAGCGGGACAGGAAGAGGGCCGCGGTAACAGCGAGGCCCAAAGCCACGATCCATTGCGCCACGACCATGAGCGAGGCCGTGGTCGGCAGCGGCCATGGGGTCTGCCACAGCACCTCGCCGCGGTCGATCATCCAGTGCCAGGCCGTATGCGCCACCAGCGCCGACAGCACGATGATGCCCATGCGCCCGGACATGGCGCCGCGGAAGAGCAGTGCCAGCGCCGGCACGAACAGGCACAGCATGACGAGCTGTCCGATCTCGATCCCGACATTGAAGGAGAAGAGCGAGACGAGCAGGTGCGAGCCCGCGAATTGGAGATCGCCCTTCAAGGCGGAGGAAAAGCCGAAGCCATGCACCAGGCCGAACAGGCCAGCGATGATCCAGCGCCGGCGCAGCTCCGCACCGGTGATGTTCTCGAGCGCCATATAGACGATGGAGGCGGCGATGCCGGTCTCGATGAAAGGCGAGAACCAGGCACCCGAGGGGCCGAGATTGTAGGCCGCTCCCACGAGCGTGATCGAATGGCCGAGCGTGAAGGCCGTGATCACGGGTACGAGCGGCGTCACGCGCCGGAACGGGATGACCAGGCACAGAAGGAACAGCAGATGATCGATCCCGGTCAGGATATGCTCGATGCCGAGCTTGATGAAGCCGCCGGACGCCTGGTACCAGGGCGGATCGAGCGAGAACTCGCCGTCGGCGGTGGTCAGGATCATGGCGCGGTCAGCCTCGCCGGGCGCCTGATAGCGGATCGTCAGCTTGGCGGCATCGCCGAGATCGGTATCCACCAGGGTCTGGATCGTGAAGATCGAAGCCGGGGACTTAATCGGATAGATGAAGTGGATGTCGAGATAACCCAGCTGATTGGTGATCTGATCCTCGGGGTCGGTCGGCTCGGCGACATGGGCGACCGCCTCGTCATAGCTCCCGAAGGAACGGTCGGCGAGCGGGGTCATCCGCCCGGCCGTGCTCGAGGGTACCAACCGGTTGCCGTTCTCGCGCATGATCAGGTCGCTCGCGAGCGCCTTGACCGCGACATTCACGGAATCACCGGAGGCGGCCAAATCGTAGCGCCCTTGGCGATCGATCGGGAAGGGGATGGCGCGCAGAAGGTCGAGCGGGATATGGACGACGAGATGGGCGTGATCGGGCTCGATCGTGACGAAGCCGGTCATGATCCGGTCGAGCGGCAGATCATGGGCTCGGGCGGCCAGGGGCGAAAGGCCCCAGAGGCAAAGCATGGCGCAGAACAGGAGCGCCGCTATTTTTCTTATCGGGCGGCTGGTCATCCTAGCCTCGTCGGTTGCTGAGGAAGGGCGTTGAGTGCGGCCGGGGAGCGAGTCCCCAGCCGACGCGAAAGTCACAGCATCGTCAGTCTCAGTTCGTCTGCACGAACTTCTGGATGCGGCGTCCCGTGATCGTCTCGGCGACGTAAACGTTGCCGCTCGAATCCTGGGATACGGTGTGCGCGAATGCGAACTGGCCGGCGCCATGGCCGGGGCAGGGGGCGATACCGCACACGCCCAGAGCACCGAACACTTCACCGGTCGCCTTCTTCAGCAGCCAGACATTGTCGTTGCCGAGATCGACATCGATAATGATGCTCTGGTTGGTTGGGCTCTTGCTGGCCAGGTAGTCGATATTCGGCCAGAAATCCATGTCGTCGCCGCGTGTTCCGGCGAGCAGGATTGCCGCTTCATTGGATGCGGTCGCCTTGTCGAACCCGACGACGTTGATGATCTGCACGGGGAAGCACAGGGGCTGTGGGACGGCCGAGGTGGAGGCACCGCCGCAATTCTTCTCGAAGACCTGGATCCGGTCGTCCGGCCGGTCGCAGACATAGACGAGCCCGTCATTGCCGAGCACCACGCAATGCGGATGGCCGCCGCCGGTAGCGCCGAAGGAGCCGGGCGGGCAGCTCAAGCCGATGCCCGGAGCGAGCACGCCGGAGCTGTTCGGAATCATGCAGGCCGTGCCCCACTGGCGTACATACTTGCCGGTGGAATCGAACACGACGATGCGATGGTTGCCGTAACCATCGGCGATATAGACATCGCCCTTCTTGCCGGTGACCGGGTCTTTCTGCGGGTCGACGGCGATATCAGCCGGCTCGTTCAAGAGCGTATGGCTGGTGTTGAGGTCTGTCGTCTCGCTGCAGGAAAGATAGGTATTGCCCGTGACCGGCGGGCTGTCGCAGACACCTTTGGTGCCGATCTGCATGGTGAAGGTGGCGGCAGCACCTTGCGCCGCTGCGGTTACGGGATTGTACTCCTGCACAATGCCGTCGCCATTGCCGCCGACCCAGACATTGCCTTGATAGTCGACATAGCAACCATGGGACCCGTGAGCCATATAAACCGGGTAACCATAGCTCGGCCCGGTCTGGTTCAAGGTCGGGTTGCCGAAGCTCGAGACCACATTGCCGATCGTGTCGTAAGCGACGATCGGCGGTGACGGGATGGCCGACGCGGTGGCGTCTTGCCCGTCGATGGCGCCCGATTCATTGCCCTGCAGGACGCCGCCCACAGTAACGCCGACTTCCCAACCACGATTGACTGTGTAGATGTGGTCGTTTTGGTCGGTACAGGTGCCGGCAATCTCGCCGGAGACCCAACGATGGGCGACGCCGGAGCTGTCTTTCACCTCCGGCAATGGCTTCGGCCAGCTTGGGTCAACGGCAAAGGTTGGATTGGCGGCTAATGCTGGTAACGGTTGTGCTGCGCCGAACGCCAAGACAACTGCGAACAGCGCCCAGACGGTGATCCCACGCGGTGTAGCGCTCATAGGATTCTCCCTTCCTCGATCTTAAGGATCGATGGTTGTGGCGGCCACTGGGAAGCCGTCTTTATTTGATTATGCCCCAGCCCTTCCAAGCCCAGCGGGTATTACTTTTACAACCCAAAAGTGCTATTTTTCGGAGGCAAATAAACATTACTTTTTATACACAATCATGTCAATTGACTATGACGTGTAGGCACAAGATGCAAATAATGATGACCGTTGATTGTTCCATATTTTGCGTCGCGATAGCTATCAATTGAAGATTGAATAACCGATTGATCACCAATATTGAAAGTCTGCCGACAAAATGCGGGCCATCGAAAAATGGCAGGCATGCTGCCGGTTTCCATATGCGGCGGCCTTTTGCTGCGACTGCACAATGAAAACAGCGCGGTGGTTGCGCGCGCTGCGCTCGCCGCAACGTGTGGCACGGAAACGGCGTCCATACCGCTTGCAGTGGCGAACTGACGGAACGCTCGGACTCCAACGCCGACCGAGCGATCCCAGCCGATCCGGTGGGCAAGCAGTCGCGATATATTCCGGCATGCCCCTGCATGAGGAGGGCGGGGCTCACCTTATCGTGACGGTCGATCCGGACGGCGAGCAAAGCATTGTCCATGCAATTGTCGCGATCCCGCCGCTAATAAGCGTGCAAATCCGCGTGGCACGGATGACCATCATGGCGTCCTTGGGACAGACATCGAGGCAATCGACCTCGGAGCCGCCTCATGGCAAGGGCGGAATCGGATGCGCACTCTGGAAATGGGAACGTCCGATCGGAAAAAGCGGTTGCTATCTGGGTCCGATCGAACCTGTCGAGGACATGATGATCGATAGCAAGGCACGATCTCAACCACGCGAATTGCTGGCGCGCGTGGGCGAGCATCTGAGATGCACTGAAGGCCACGAGATCGCGCTGGTGGCTCGGCCGATCGCGATCGATGCGAAGCCCGAGATCGAGGATTTTTCATCCTGGTACATCGAGCCGCCGGGCTGCGCCGGTCCGGTCTTCGCCATCTGCCGCTGCCCCTGCGGCTCGCCCTGGGCGAGGCTCGACGACGACGGCAATCTCGAGCTCAGGATCGGTTTCGAATGGCGCGGCCCGCGGCCCGCCGGTGGCCCGCAGCCGTCGGACTGGCGTTAGCTCTGCGCGCACACGCGTCGCACTAAGAAATGACTCCCAATTTATCGGCATCCTGGCAGAATCGGGATGCCGGCAAAGACATCAGCGTGCCGGCCAACTCTATATAATTCGCTAGGGAGGCCCGCATGAGAGCAGTATTCCGGGGCGTTTTCTTCTTAATTTTTCTGTCGGCACTGCTCGGCAGCATGCCGGCTCGAGCGTGGGATCGCGGCAATGTCGATCTCTTCGCGACCATACCGACCTTGACCACGGGCGAGACCAGTATCGTCGAAGGGCTGACTGTCGGGCCGGACGGGAATGTCTATGTCTCGACTTTCGGCTTCAACGCGCAAGGCTCGATCGCGAGCGGCGATCATAGCGAGATCTTTGTCTTCAGCCCGAACGGCCATCTGATCCGACGGCTGGTGGTGCCAAATTCCAGCCCGCATTCGCTCGGCCTTGCGTTCAGTCCTGTGATCCCGTTCGCCCCCGGCTTCAAGAGCCTGATTCTGTGCGATTTCGGCGGCAACAAGATCCTCGCTGTCGATCCCTTCACCGGTCAATCCGCCGTCTTCATGACACCGAACGCCGCAAATCCGGCGCCCGGCTTCAACTCGCTCACCTTCGACCGGGAAGGCAATGCCTATATCTCGGATTCCTTCCAATCGATCATCTGGAAGACGCCGCCCCACGGCACTGGCAACAGCCCCGGGCAGATCTGGCTGCAGGACCCGCTTCTGAGCCCGGGCACCGGCTTGACGCCGCCCTTCGGCGCCAATGGCATCGAATTCAACCACGCCGGCAGCGTTCTTTACGTCACCAACACGGCCTTTCACCAGATCGTGCAGATCCCGGTGCAAGGCGGCGTGGCCGGCCAGGCGGCACCGCTCATCACCGGCATCAACGCGCCGGACGGGTTCGTCGTCGATCGCCATGACAATCTCTGGATCGCCGCCAATCAGGGAGACGAGATCGTGGTGGTCGATCCCAGCGCCCGGTCGGATGTCGACGGCGTCTCCACCATCGTGCCCAAGGTCATCGCCAAGCTTGGCGATTTCGACGGCATCGATCGAAGCGGCACGCCGCGCGGCCTGCTGTTTCCGGCCAGCCCGGCCTTCAGTCCCGATGGGCGGACGCTTTATGTGACCAATCTGTCGCTCTATCTGCCCTTTGCCGGGGCGTTGCCGGCGGTGGATTCGCCCTGGACACTCGAGGTTCGGCACAACACTGTCAGCCGTATCAATGCCGATATCCCGCCGATCGAGGGCGAGTTTCCCTGAGCCATGACCATCGCGGCGCATCGGCGTGCCCCGCATGCGCCGGTGCGCCGCGAGTGGGAGCTGTAGTAGGCTGGTTGCCGGCACTCCTCTCAGGGAACCTGTCGCCCAATCATGACAGCCCTGGTCCGCAGATCCTTCCTCATCATCGGCCTGGCCGCCGTCATCTACGGTTTCCTGGCCGGCTTCAGGACATTGAGCGAATTCGATCTCGGCTGGCAGCTCGCCACCGGGCGCTGGATCATCGAGCACGGCGCGATCCCATCGACCGATGTCTTCTCCTACACGGCTGAAGGCCGGCCCTGGATCTATCCGGTCGGCTCGAGCCTCCTCTTCTATGCGGCCTATCTCGTCGGACATGACGCGATCCTGTCTTGGCTCGCCGCAATCGTCTGTGCTGGAACCATAGCACTCACCTTGCGCCGCGGCTCGGCGGGCACAGCGATCCTCGCGATCCTCGCCGTGGCGTCGATCGCCATCCGGATCCGGCCGCGCGCCGACATGTTCACGACCCTGCTCTTCGCCGCATTTCTGTCGCTGCTTTGGCAGCAGCATCGCGAGGCGCGCGCACGTCTATGGTTGCTGCCCGTGCTGATGGCCGCGTGGGTCAATCTGCATCCGGGCTTCATCGCCGGCCTGGCGCTGATTCCGGCTTATCTCCTCGTCGAGGCTCTGGAACTCGTGGCACCGGAGCGCCGCGCCGCGGTGCTCGACCGGATGCGGCGGGCCTGGCCCTGGCTGCTCGCCAGCCTCGCGGCAACCTTGGCCAACCCGTGGGGATGGGGGATCTATCGTGCCGTGCTGCGCCAGGAGGATGCCATGGCGATCCAGGCGCGCTGGATTCCCGAATGGGGTCCATCCCAGCTCAATGGGACCGTGCTGATCGAGGCGCTGTCGCTGCGCAATCCCGGCGGGGCGTTCCATCTGATATTGCTGATCGCGGCCGTGATCGTGCCGGTGGCCCTGCTGCGCCGCCAATGGGGCGCCGCCATTCTGATCGCCGTCGCTGCCTTCCTGGCGTTTCAGCACATCCGGCTCGAGGCGCTCTTCGGCATCACGCTGGTGATCGTCGGCGGCTCGGTGCTCGAGGGGGGGCTGAGCGCGCTGCCGGCGCGGCTGAAGCCGCCGCTGCTCGCGGCCGGCATCGCCATCGCGATCCTTCTGCTCGCCGGTCTCCGTTCGCTCGATCTCGTCACCGACCGAACCTATCGCGCGAGCACGGATCTGGGCTCCTTCGGCGCGGGGCAGTCCTGGTGGTTTCCGGACCGTGCCGCCGATTTCGTCCTGGGCCAGAACCTGCCCGGGCGGATCTTCAACAGCTATAATCTCGGCGGCTTTCTCGTCTGGCGGCTCGGTGAGCGCTATCCGGATTATATCGATGGCCGCGCGCTCCCGTTCGGCGCAGAGCTGTTCGCCCGAAACCGTGCGCTGATGACAACACCACCCGGCGCACCCGCCTGGGCGGAAGAGGCTGAGCGCTACGACCTCGACACCGTCTTCGTCCCGCTCGGGCGCTATAGCGGGCTCAATCTCTTCCCGGTGCTGCGCCAATTCTGCATGAGCGACAGTTGGCGGCCGGTCTATCTCGACGAGGTCGCGGCTGTTTTCGTCCGCCGCCGGCCGGAGACCGAAAGCCTGATCGCCCGGCTCGGGCTCGATTGCGCCACGGCGCCGCTGCCGGCGATCGCGGACCCCGTCGGCTCGACCGGCTCGTTCAACCAATTGGCGAATGCGGCAGCGCTGCTCCAGGCGCTCGGGCGTGAGGACGAGGCGCTTGAAGCCAGCGCGCGGGCCTTGGCGCTTTTCGCGGACAGCGCCTTTCTTCACTTCCTGCGCGGCACGCTGTTCGAGGAACGCCAGGATCTCGCGACTGCCGAGCAGGAATATCGGACAGCGACGGCCCTTGAGCCGAACGGCACGGCATGGTCGAGGCTCGGCACCATCTTTCATCGCGAGGGCCGGCTCGGCGAGGCGATCGAGGCCTGGCAGCAGGCCGCGGATCTGCTGCCCAACCCCGCTCCGGAGCTGCTGTCGCTCGGCTATGCCGAACTCGCCGGTGGTCATCCGCGAGCGGCTGTGGCCGCCTTTGACCGCGCGGCCGCGATGCTGCCCGGCAGCAGCCCGCTTGCCGCGGATCTGGAACGCGGGCGCGCCCGTGCTTCACAGGCGCTTGGCCGCTAACTTTATGAGGTCGGCTTCTCGGCATGCCGTATGAGCAACAGCGTCAGGCTCATGATTCTTTCTCCCCAACGCCGTCTCGGGTTAAATCAGCGCGGGATGACGATCACGGCCGCGATGATTCGCGACCCGGTGCGCTTTGAAAGAATTTGTTTATCAGGCTCAACTAGGAGTGGGCCCGCCACAAGTCTTGCGAAAGACTTTTCGCCGATTACGATCAACCGGAGAGAAAAATCGACCAGGCCTCGGAAATAATTGAAGAAATCGCCGTGACCAGAGAGCCGGCACGCCCATCCTGGTCGCTGTTGATCGATGCGATCGAGGCGCTCTCGGGCGTGCGCGCGATGGAGCAGATCCTCGAGATCGTGCGCCGCATGGCGCGCCGGATCTCGCGGGCAGACGGCGTCACCTTCGTGCTGCGCGACGGCGACAAATGCTTCTATGTCGACGAGGACGCGATCGGGCCGCTGTGGAAGGGCCAGAAATTTCCGATGACCAGCTGCATCTCCGGCTGGGTCATGCTGAACAAAGAGACCGCCGTCATTCCGGACATCTATGTCGATCCGCGCATCCCCTACGACGCGTATCGGCCGACCTTCGTCAAAAGCCTGATGATGGTGCCGGTGCGGGTGGCCGATCCGCTCGCCGCGATCGGCGCCTATTGGGGCAGGTCCTATCGGCCGGCAGCGAGCGAGATCGAGCTTCTGGAAAGCCTGGCCCGCGCCACGGCGACGGCGATCGAGAACGTCACCCTGCAGAACTCGCTGCGCGAAGCCGCCGAGAAGGCGACGACGCAGGCGACCGAGATCGGCCGGCTCTTTGACGAGACGGTGCGCGAGCAGGCCGAGCGGCTCAGGGCAGAGGCGCAGTTGCGGCAGGCGCAGAAGATGGAGGCCGTCGGCAATCTGACCGGCGGCCTTGCCCATGATTTCAACAACATCCTCGGCGTCGTCATCGGCAATCTCGATCTGATGACGGCGACCACAGCGATCGACGGACTGCCGCGGGAAATGGCCGGCGAGGCGCTGCAAGCGGCCATGCGCGGCGCCGATCTCACGCGCCGGCTGCTCGCGTTCGCGCGCCGGCAGCCGCTGCAGCCGAAGCGGCTTTTGATCAATGAGACGGTCCAGAGCATCGCGACGCTGCTCTGCCGCATGCTGGGCGAGCAGGTCCAGATCACGCTCGATCTCGACGAAGGCGCCTGGCCAGTCGTGGTCGACCCGGCACAGCTCGAGGCCAGCATCGTCAATCTCTCGACCAACGCGCGCGACGCCATGCCGGATGGCGGCAAGATCGCGATCGCGACGTCGAATCGGAGCGTCGACGAAGCGGCGGCCACCCAACTCGGCGGCGTAGCACCAGGCGACTACGTCATGATCGAGGTCGCCGATAATGGCACGGGCATGCCGCCCGAGGTGGCGGCGCGGATCTTCGAGCCTTTCTTCACCACCAAGGAGAAGGGGCGGGGCACCGGCCTCGGCCTCGCCATGGTGGCATCCTTCATCGAGCAGTCGGGCGGCCGGATCAGCCTCTATACCGAGCTCGGGCAAGGCACGGTGTTCCGCCTCTATCTGCCGCGCTCGACGGCAGCCGGGGAGACGGTCGCGGATGCCGCCGCCGAGCCTGTGCGCGGCGGCAGCGAGACCGTGCTGGTGGTGGAGGACAATGAAGCGCTGCGTCTCGTCGCGGTCCGGGCGCTCGAGAGCCTGGGATATCGGGTGCTCGACGCCGCCAACACGGCCGAGGCGACCCGGCAGCTCGACAGCGACGCGGTCGATCTGCTCTTCATCGATCTGGTGATTGCCGGCACCATCAACGGTACCGCTTTCGCCGCATCGGTCCAGGCTCAGCGTCCGAGCCTGCGCGTGCTGCTGACCTCGGGCTTTCCCGACACGATGTTCAATGCCGGTATGATCGAGGCGGAAAAGCCCGCAGGCTGGCCACTCTTGAACAAGCCCTATCGGCGCGAGGAGCTGGCGCGCGCCGTGCGCGGCGTGCTGGACGGCGATTAAGGTGCCGCACACGTCAAAGCGCGGCCGCGGATCGTGCAGTTCGCCATGACGCCGCCATCCTGCCGCTTGAGCGTGGCGCTCCAGCCTTTCGCAGCCCGGTCGAGCACGACATAGCCGAACTGCTCCACCACTTCGGTCGAGGCCTCGAGTTCCGGCGATCTTCACCTTGCGCGCCTGCAGCCCCGGCTGGGCCCCGTCGCGCGTGTCGCCGCTGACGCCGACGATGAGCTGCGACGGCCGCGCGCCGCCGAAATCCGATGCCGAGAAGATATGCACATGGCCGGACAGGATCATCTGCACACCTGACAGCGAATCGTCCTTGGCGGCCTCCTGCTCCGTCCGGTTGGTCGGCATCTCGTCGCTTTCGCCGACCTCGCCGGTACCGGGCGGGGTGAAGCCCCAGAAAGGCCGATGCGTCAGGATCCAGCCGGCGCCGCTCTCGTCGAGCGGATGCACGCCGGCGAGCTGCTTGCCGAAAAGCGCCACCTTGTCCGGTGGTGCTTTGTCATCGTCCGTATCGGCGCTGTCGAGCACGTAAAGGCGTTCAGTCGCGAGCCTCACCACGAAAGGCGCCTCGTTGGCCGGGCAGGTGAGGGGGGCGGCTCCCGCATCGAGGAACCGGAACCAGCCGAGACCGCCGCGGCCGCATTGCTCGTGATTGCCGCGCACCATGATCCAGGGGGCGGCAGCAAAGAGCGGCTGCGCCGGATCGAAGAAATCGGCCTTCCAGGCATCCCAGGCGTCGCCATAGGGACTGCCGCTGCAGCCGGGCCGCGTGGCCGGGCAGGGCGTCTCGCGATAGAAATAATCGCCGACATGGATGATGAGATCGGGCTTCTCGGTCGCGGCCTGGGCGGCGATCGCGGCGAAGGGCCAGGCGGCTGGATCGTTGCAATCCTGGACGAAATCGCCCTTGAGCCGACAGCCCGTATCGCCGATGACGACGATGCGCCGGATCGTCGCGGGCAGGACCGGCAAGCTGTGCCCGTCGAGCTTGAGATCATGCGCCCCCTTCGGCAGCAGGGCCTGGCAGCTCACGACCGGAAAGGCCGAGTCCGCGGCATCGCGCATAGCGAGCGGCAAGGTTTTGCCGTCGAGCTCGGCGGCGGGGCAGGCATCGCTGGCGATGACGCGCAGCGACTGGGCGCCGCCTACGAGCTCGATCCAGCTCGCGATCGTGGCGGCACGGGCTTCGGCGGCGACGGCAAGAAGGAAAAGTGCTGTCGTTACAGCCGCGCAACGCGTCCAGACCATGTGCCGCCTCCATCGGTGCCGACACCGCCGGCAAGCCCTCCGCTCTTACCTTATTCCAACCGGTGCAGCAAAGCCGGCCGTCGCGAAAACGTCACGGTGCCGCCACGGTGCGGGTGCTGAACTTTTGGTAGTCGAGTGGGTCGTAGGTCAGCCGCAGATAGAAGACGGCAAGCAAGGGAGTAAATCATGGCTCACGAGCATCACACGAAGGCCGCCGAGCATCACGAGGCCGCCGCCAAAGCGCATCGCACCGCCGCCGGGCATCACGAGAGCGGCGACGACGCCGCCGGCCACGAACATTCGAAGGAGGCGCACGAGCACTCGCGCCATGCGCATGAGCATTCGACCGTGGCGCATCACAAGAGCGGCGAGAAGCACGGCCATCACTGATTAGACCGGGTCGAAGCCTCGCAAGGGGCCTCGATCCCTCCGACTTCTACCAGCCAGTCGCAGAAGGCGTTCACCGACGGATCCTGTAGGCGGGCATCCGGCAAATAGGCATGATAGGCGCGCGCTGGCAGGGCCGGGCCGGCAAACGGGACGATGAGACGGCCGGCCGCAACATCGTCTGCCATGAGAGCCGTCGGTCCCATGGCGATGCCCAGGCCGTCGAGCGCCGCCTGAAGCGTCAGATAGAAATGGTCGAGCGTCAGGGATGCGGCAGGCTCCAGGCCCGGCGCGCCCGCGGCGGCAAGCCAATCGCTCCAGATCCGCGGAAGGGTGGATGCGTGGAGCAACGTATGCCGACGGATGTCCTTGACGCCTCTGAGCGGCAATCGCTCCAGCAAAGCCGGGCTGCAAACGGGCAGACGATGTTCGGTCAGAAACAGCCGACAGGTGAAGCCGTAGAACGTGTCCGGGCCGCCGCGAATGATCAGATCGTAAGTATCGCGCAAGGCATCCACGGGCTCATTGGATGTGGAGAGCCTGACCTCGATTTCCGGATGCAGGCGGCGAAACCGGCCCAATCGCGGCAACAGCCAGCGAAGGCTGAAGGTGGCGAGCGCATTGACGCGCAGCACGGCGGGAGGCGGCCTTCCACCCCGCCCCTGATGCCGTTCGGTGGCGGCGGAGAGGCGATCGAGCGCCGGGCCGGTCTCGGCCAGCAAGGCAACGCCGGTGGGCGTCAGTACCACGCGGCGGTTGAGCCGCCGGAACAAGGCCGGAGGTCCAAGCCAATCCTCGAGCAGGCGGACATGCCGGCTGATGGCGCCGTGTGTCACGCCGAGCTCCGCCGCGGCGTCCTTGAAGCTGCCGAGGCGGGCAGCGGCTTCGAAAGCGCGCAGTGCGTTCAAGGGCGGCAGTGAACGATGATGCAAAGACATGTTCGAGTGAGTTTAGCTGATCTGAAGTCGCAACATTAGTGGTTTGTCGGCGTCACGGAAGTATCACATCTTAAGGGTAACCGTCAGTATTTGCAGCGGGCAGCTATGTTCAAGGCCGTAAAATCCTGGATACCGGAAAGCGCCGCGTCAGCTTCCTTCCCATCGACGCAATCGGACGGCGCGGCCGAAGTCACGGTGCGCGCGTCATGGTGACGAATGACAGCGGGGTGGAAGCCCGGCGCTCGGCCCCTTCCGCCGACGGTCGCAGCGAGCGCGCCAATGCCAAGCGGACGCTCCTCCTTGCGGGCGCCGCCCATGCGCTTCACGACGGCTATACCGACATGATCTATGTCCTGCTGCCGGTCTGGCAGACGGAATTCGGTCTCAGCTACGGGATGTTGGCAGCATTGCGCGGGCTCTATGCCGGCATGATGGCGCTGCTTCAGGTTCCCTCGGGCCGGCTTGCCGAACGGGTCGACGGTCGTATCGTGCTTGCTCTAGGCACTGCCTTGGCGGCCGGCGGATATGCGCTGGCCGGCTTCACGGGAAGCTTGGCGGGCCTCTGTGCGGCATTGGCGATCGCGGGCGCCGGATCGAGCACGCAGCATCCGATCGCGTCCGCGGCGGTGTCGCGAGCCTATGGAGCGTCGTCCCGCGGCCCGTTGGGGACGTACAATTTCACAGGCGATCTCGGAAAGGCCGCACTTCCAGCCCTGCTGTCGCTTTTGCTGACCTTGCTGCCCTGGCGCGGCGCGCTCTGGTTCCTGTCGCTATTTGGGGCAGCCGTCGCGGCCGCGGTTCTTCTGTTCATGCCGCCGACCGCTCGGCCGAACGACGCCGCGCCGCGCCCGACGAGATTGAACGGCGGCCGTGGCGGTTTCCTGCTCTTGCTCTCCATCGGCGTGCTGGATACAGGAGTGAGGATGGGGCTGCTGACCTTCCTGCCCTTCCTCTTGAAGGCGAAAGGCGCCTCCACGCCAATGGTCGGCCTTGCCTTGGCGCTGGTCTTTCTCGGCGGTGCCGCGGGGAAATTCACGTGCGGCTGGCTCGGGGCCCGCGTCGGCGTTCTATGGACCGTTCTCGTGACCGAAGGCGGAACGGCAGCCTGCATCGGCGCCGTGCTGGCCTTGCCGCTGCTTCCCTTGCTCGTGCTGCTGCCCATGCTGGGAGTCATGTTGAACGGTACGTCGTCCGTGCTCTACGGCACGGTTCCCGAGCTCACGCCGCCCGACCGAGCCGAGCGCGCCTTCGCCTTGTTCTACACGGGCACGATCGGATCCGGTGCGATTTTCCCGGTGCTCTACGGGCTGCTCGGCGACTGGTTCGGCGCTCAATGGGCGACAGCAGCGACCGCGATGGTGGCGCTTTCGATCTTTCCCCTGGCCTTCGCTCTTGCGCCCCATCTTGCACGGGCATCCGGCAAAGGACCGGGTCGGACAGGCGAAGGATGGCGGACAGGGTGGGATTCGAACCCACGGTGACGTTGCCGCCACGGCGGTTTTCAAGACCGCTGCCTTAAACCACTCGGCCACCTGTCCAGGCGCGCAGCCTTACAACAGATGCGCCCGCCGGTCAAAGCGACGGGATCAACTCGCCCGTGGCAGCCCTCGGGTGGTACTCGAAATAGCGCGGCAGATCGACGAGGCTCGGATGTTTCCGGTCACGCTCCGAAGTGATCACCGTCTTGGGATCGATCGGCCAGTCGATATCGAGCGCCGGGTCGTTCCACAACAGGCCGAAATCATGCTTCGGCGCGTAATAGGCGCTGACCTTGTAGGTGATCTCGGTATCGGGCTCGAGCGTGCAGAAGCCGTGGGCGAAACCCTCCGGCACATAGAGCTGACTGCCGCTCTCGGCCGTCAGCGTGATCGAGGCCGAGCGGCCGAAGCTGGGCGAGCCGTGCCGGATATCGACCACGACATCGAAGATCGAACCCCTCAGCACGCGCAGCAGCTTGGCCTGGGCGAAGGGCGGGGTCTGGAAGTGCAAGCCGCGCACCACGCCCACATCGATCGACAGCGAGAAATTGTCCTGCACGAACTCAGTCGCGATGCCGGCTTCGAGAAAGGCGCGCCGGCTATAGAGCTCGGTGAAGAAGCCGCGGCTGTCCTGGAACCGCTTGGGCGTCACCAGCAACACGTCCTTGATTGAGAGCGGGCGGATTTCCATGCTTGCCTCGTCTGCTGCTGAACATCGGACGGCACCGAGGCAGCGACCGCTATCTTCTGCCGGTCGTCCGCTCCGCCGATACGGCCCGGATCATAGCAGCGAGTTGCGGCCCGACGACAGCCAGTGAATAGTCGTATTCGACGCGATTTCTACCGGCCCGACCCATTCGCTCCCTGAGCGCCCGGTCGGATTTGAGCCGGCGAAGCGCGTCCAGCCACTCGGCCGGCTCATCGGCCAGGAACCCGGTCTTGCCATGCTCGACGATGCCGGTATTGGCGCCCACCGGCGAGGCGATGGTCGGCTTCCAGGACGCCATATATTGCAGGAGCTTGAGACCGCATTTGCCGCGCTCGAACGGGCGATCCGGCAGCGGCATAAGGCCGACATCGAATTCTTGGAGATCGGCCGTTTCACGCGAACTCGTCCCAGTCGCGGAACTCGACCGGCAGCCCGTCGAGCACGTTGGCCCGGCCGCCGACCACGATGATGCGGAGCTTGGTCTCCTTGGCGAATTCGAGGAGCGGCGCCTTCAGCGCCTCGAGATAGCGCGCGTTCTGCGGCAAACCGATCCAGCCGATGACGAACTCGTCTTCGGCCCGCCGCGGCGGTGGCGATTTCGGATAGCGGCTGAGATCGAGCACGGTCGGCAGGCCGATGACACCGCTCGCTCCCGCGCGCCGGGCGCGTTCGGCGATATAGGGGCTGCCGCAGGTCACGAGATCAGCCGTCTCCATCGCCCGATCGATGCGGCGGCCGAGCAGCGCGCGGATAAGCCACCAGCCATGCTGGTCGTAGCGATGAAACTGGCTGTCATCGAGATCGAGAATGCGGGGCGGCGTGCCGGCGAGCGCCAGACGCTCCATCCACCAGGGCAGCCAGGGCAGCAGCTCCTTCTCGATCCAGATCAGATCCGCCTTGGCGGCGCGGCGGAGGCTGGCGATGCGCTTGAGATAGGCACCGGCGATCCGCCAGATCGGGCGGCGCTTTCCCTTCACCAGGCAGTCCGTGTACCAGGGGCCGAACAGCGCCTCGATCTCGACATCGATGCCGAGCTCGGACAGGATCGGCACGAACTGCATCAGCCGATAGCGTGAGCTCGGCGCCAGCCAGCTATAGCGCGTAAACGCGTGCAGCTTCAGTCGCTTCGGCGCCGGCTCCCCGCTCGGTGCCAACGCTTCGACTCGCGGTCCGGCGACGAGCACCTTGCCCGGTTTCAGCGCCGCCACGGCCGCGGCCGCCGTCATGATACTCAGCCGCTCGGTCATGACCGGCTCCAGAGCCGGCGCCAGAGCAACCCGTAGCCGCCGAGCACGGCAAGGGCGCCCTTGGGGCCTGCGCGCCAGAGTCCGATCACAAGCCGCGACCAGGGCTCGATCAGCAGGGTTGCCGCCAGCACGGCCAGCCGGCCCGAGAGATCGAAATGCTTCGCGGCATAAGAGAGCCGGCTCGACAGCGAGTAGTACAGACGGCGGGCCGGGATGCGCCGGCTGCTGCCGCCGCCTTGATGCGTTGCCGCACCGCTGGTCTCGTACCAGCTGACATGGCCGGCATCGAGCGCGCGCCGGGCCAGATCGACATCCTCGTAATAGAGAAAGAAGCGCTCGTCGAAACCGCCGAGCGCCGTGAACAGCGCGCGCGGCATCAGAAAGCAGGCGCCCATCACCTGCTCGACGATCCGGCTATGATCATGGGGCCAAGTGCGCAAGAACGGAGAAAAGGCGGCGAATCCAGGCAATAGATCAATTCCGAAGGCCCGCACGCAAAAGGCGAGGGGGGTAGGCAGGGGTGAACAGCTTCTGCTCGTATTGCCCGCTTGATCGACAAGCCGCAAGCCTACGATGCCGATCGGCCTTGATATATCCGGCTGGCGAAAGGCGCGCAACCCGGCGGCGAGCCCGCCCGGAAGCAGGGCCGCATCAGGATTGATAAAGAGGAGGTAGGGCGCCTGGCCTTGCCGGGCGCCACGATTCGCCGCGGCACCGAAGCCCAGATTCCTGCCGGCGCGGTCGATAAATGTGCGGCCGCGCAACACCGGCGGTATCGGAACGGCCTCGCTGCCGTCGATGGAGCCGTTGTCGACGATCGTGACGCTCGCGATCAGGGCCGCCTCCGTCTCGAGGGCGAGCAATTCGAGGCAGCTGCGAAGATCATCACCCGAGTTCCAATTGACGATCGCGACATCGACGATATTGGGGACGATACCGGATTGAGGCGTCACCATCGGCGCGCTCGATCGCTAACGTCCGGAGCCGTCAGTGAGATCCGCATGTGAGCCGGCCCGACGATCCTGGTTGGATAAGTGCTGATGAAGAGCGCGGCGCCCGAGCCGACGCTATTCTGATAGTCTGGCGGGGCTGCAGGGATCAGACAAGTGAGATCGAAGGCGAGGGGATCGGGGGCACGATGGTCGATATTCTCATCTTCGGCAGTGGCGGCCAGCTCGGTCATGAGCTGATGCGCACTGCCTGGCCGGCCGGGCTGGTGCCGGTCGGCCTGCCGCGTGCCGTCTGCGACATCGCCGACGAAGCCGCCGTGCGGGCGGCCCTCGATGAATGCCGGCCGGCGCTCGTGGTCAATGCCGCTGCTTATACCGCGGTCGATCGGGCCGAAACGGAGGCGGAGGCGGCGTTCCGCACCAATCGCGCGGGTCCGGCCACGCTCGGCAAGGCCTGCGCCGACCATGCGCTGCCGCTCATCCATATCTCCACCGACTATGTCTTCGACGGTACCAAGCCGACCCCCTATGAGGAAACCGATCCCGTGGCACCCCTCGGGCAATATGGCGCCAGCAAGGAGGCCGGCGAGGCAGCATTGCGCGAGACCCTCGATCGCCATGTCATTCTCCGCACGGCCTGGCTCTTCGGCGCCCACGGGCCGAACTTCATCAAGACGATCCTGCGCCTCGCCGGCGACCGGGACGAGCTTGCGGTCGTGGCCGATCAGCACGGCTCCCCAACGCCAGCCGATGCGCTCGCCGGAGCGGTCGCTACGATCGCCGGCCGTCTGGTCGAAGGCGATACGAGCTGGGGCATCTATCATTACGTCGGATCGCCGCCGACGACCTGGCACGGCTTGGCCAAGGCGACGCTCGCCGAGCTGAAGCGCCGGACCGGCCGCTCCGTCGGGGTCAGACCCATTGCCACGAGCGAGTATCCGACGCCGGCGCGACGACCAGCGAACTCGGTCCTCGATTGCGCGCGAATTGGGGCCGCCTTCGGCATTCCCCAGCCGGACTGGCACGCCGGCCTCGCGCGTTTGATGGATTTAGTGGTCCCCGCCTGAGCCCGTTAACCGGGCCTGAAGCTTTCCTCGCTACTTTCTCGGGTATTCCAGCGCTCAAAGAGCGCCGTATCCCGGGGCGAACCCATGATCCGCAGCATCGTGCCGACACTCATGAGGGCGTCGGTGTTTTCGTTCGCCATTTTTCTGGCGGTAGCGGCCGCACCCGCGGCTCATGCGCATGGCGGGCTTGCCGCAGCCCCCGTAGAGGTGCTCGACCCGCTGCCGCCGGCGAGCCGCATGATCACCGCGGAGGGCGGGCTGTTCCGCAAGGGCGCCCCGGCGGAAGCGATCGAGAACAGCGCACCCCCGGGCGGCTTCATCCTGCGCAGCACGATACGTCAGATCGACCCGGCCTACCGCGACCGGCTGCTGCTGGCACCTGCTGTCGGCAAGGCAACAGCCTCGCAGCCGAACGCGCCCGATCCAGTGCCGGCGGCGGTGACGGTCTTCTCGCTGCCGCTGTTCGACGATACCCAGGTCCGGCTGTTCAAGACCGGCATGACCCAGGACGGGCTCGGCAGCACGATCATCACGGCGCGCGTGCTGAATGCCGAAGGCGGCGAAGCCATGCTGGTCAGCCATGATGGCCATCTTTCCGGCTCGGTCCGGCTTGGCGCCCGCATGTTCTCGATCGAGCCGACGCGCGATGGTGCTGCCCGGATCGTCGAGACATCGCCCGATCGCCGCCCGCATACCGATCCGCTGAAGCCGCCCGTGCTGGCGGCTCCGCCGCAGCAGCACGGGGCGGCATTGAGCACCGCACCGGTCAGCGCCGCAGCACCTGCGACGATCAATGTGCTGGTGGGATACACGGCTGCGGCGTCGGCCAACAATGCCGACATTCTCGGCGCCATCTCGCTCGCCATCTCCTACACTAACGGCGTCATGGCGAATTCCGGCGTCAATGCGCAGATGCGCCTTGTCGGCACGATGCCGGTGCAGAATTACAGCGAGAACGGCAAGGATGGGACCGACATCCTGAACAATTCGCAGCAGGGCGTCGGCGGCTTCGCCGCAGTCCAAACCCAGCGCAATGTGCTGCAGGCAGATCTGGTCCAGATCTGGACCGTCTTCACGGATGCTTGCGGCGTGTCCTTCGTGCTCGAGAATGCCGATACGCAGGATGATTCTGCCTTCGGCTACAGCGTCATCTCGACCAGCTTCGGCAATGGCTGCCTGACCGATGCCGTAGCACACGAGTTCGGCCACAATCTGGGCGCCAAGCATGATCAATTCGAGGACGATCCCGAGGATCAGCTGACGCAGCAATTCAACTTCGGCTATGTCGACATCGCGCACCAGATCCGCACGATCATGTCCTATCCCAATGCCTGCGAGGAGGCGTCGCCGCCGGTCGCGAGCGGGTGCGCGATCATCCCCTATCACAGCTCGCCGAACCTGACCTACCAGGGCCATGTGCTGGGCATCGCCGATTCCCTGCCCAACTCGGCCGACAATGTGACGAAGCTGAAGCAGATCATTCCCTTCGTCACCCAGTTCCGCTCGGGTGCTACCGCCGCGACGAATCCGACCAGCCTGGTCGGCGCTATCCTGCCCTCGTCGCGCTCGGTCCAGACCGGTGCCTCGTTCAGCTTCTTCCTGACCCTCATCAATGCGGGCGCGGCCGACGCGACCAACTGCAGCATCGGGCCGCTCCAATCGGTCACCGACGGCAGTACGCCCGCCTCGACGATCTCGTTCCAGACCACGAACCCAGAGACCAACCTGGTCGTCGGCTCGCTCAATCAGCCCGTCACGATTCCGGCCGGTGCCAGCCAGTCATTCGTCGTGTTCGCGAGCGTGACCGACATCCTGGCGGACACCTTCCAGCCGACGGTCGCCTGCGACAATGCCTCGACGCCGCCCGTTATCGCCGGAGTCAATACGCTGACGCTGACGACGAGCACGGTCGAGCCGCCCGATGTGATCGCGCTCGCGGCGACCGCGACCGAGAATGGGGTGGTCTCGGCGCCGACGGGGGCCACCGGGGCCTTTGCCGTCGCCACGACGGATTTCGGCACCGCGGGCAATATCCTTGTCGCGGTCGATACTGGCGGCCTCAATCTTCCGGTCAATCTCACGCTCTGCCAGACCGACCCGACGACTGCGCAATGCTTGGCGCCGCCGGTCAGTACGGTTCCGGTCAGCTATACCGGGAACGAGACGGCCAGTTTTTCGGTGTTTGCGACGGCGACCGGGCCGATTCCGTTCAATCCGGCGACGACGCGGGCCTTCGTCCGCTTCATCGACGCCAATGGCGGCGCCAGCCGGGGCTCGACCAGCGTCGCGTTACGCTCGCCCTGAACGGATAGAAGCTCAGCAGCCCTTCGGGTTCTGGCAGGCCTTGCGCAGGTCGGTGACGAGCGCATTCAAGCTCGATTGGGCCGAGCGCGTCAGTGCCGCCATCGCGGCGGCGCTGGTCGCAGGGTTGGCTCCCGACGGCACGATCGGTGCGGATGCCGCGGCGGCACCCGCAGCGCCGCCCGCGGCCCCGTTCTGGCCGGCATTTCCGGTCGAGCCGGCAAGCGTGGCGAGGTTGCGCACCACGGCTGAAGGCTGCTTGCCCCAGACGGTCAGAGAAGCGGGCGCCTTATGCGTATCCTCGGCTTGTGCCGGCGCCCGGCCGCCATCGGCCGGCCCCTGGTTCTCGCCGACGATATAGAGCCGTTGGGGCAGCCGCTCGCCATTCGCCGTCACATCCGGCCGAAGCACGGCGGCATAGCTATAATTCTTGAGCAGCCAGTGCAGCATGGCGCCGGGCGGCAGGTCATTCTCCGGCCATGCCGGCGGCTCGGTGCCGACACGGCTCAAGCCGACGACCGTCACGTCGAAATCCTTGGCGAAGAGAGCGACAGTGTCGCGCAGGCTGCTGGGCGCCTCGGTCGACGATACCGCTGGAGACGAGTTGGGCACGGCTTGGCTCGGCTGAGGCGAGGCCGACATGCCGGCCGCGATCACGGGCAGGAGAAACGCCCCGGTTCCCAGCCACCGAACAACTCGCCCAATCCGTTTTGCCATAGCGCTCGCCGCCTTTATCCGTGGCACCACTATAGACGCGGCACCTTACTCGCTCGTGTATGCTTTCGTGATCGAAGTACCAATCGACAAGGTGGGATGGTATATCGCGCCACCTCGGCCGGCAATTCCCGACAGGGTCGCGACGCGCCCGGCCTGCTCCGTCACAAGAGACCTATATGTGGTTTCTCATCCTTGTTCGCCGCCTTTTTCGTGTCGCGCTTTATGGCGGCAGTGCTGCCAACGCTCGTATCGCCTGGTACGCCAGCCTGCTTCGCTCGCGCGCGCCGCGCATCCGCCGGCAATGGCGCGGCGAGCGGCAGCTCGAGACGGCGCGGCGCATCGCCGTGCTGGTCCATTTTGCCCGCGACGGACGGTTTCTCGCCTATTTCCGATATCTGGTGCGCGAGCTCGACCGCGCCGGCTATGCCGTCATCATCGTGTCGAACTCCCGCACCGTCAGCGAGGATGCGGTCGCGGAGCTTCTGCCGCAGGTCGCCGCCATCGTTCACCGGCGCAATGTCGGCTACGATTTCGGCGCTTGGCGCGACGGCCTGGCGTTGATTCCCGATCTCGGCAAGCTCGACAGTCTGGTCCTGACCAATGACAGCATCTTCGGGCCGCTGCACGATCTCGGCACGGTGCTGGCACGCTGCGATGCCGAGCGTGCCGATGTCTGGGGCATCACCAATTCCTATAGTTTCCGCTATCACCTGCAGAGCTATTTCCTGGTCTTTCACAGCCGGGCGCTGCAATCGAGCGTGTTCGCGAAATTCTGGAAGACGATGCGCTATATCGAGAACAAGAATGCCGTCGTCACCCGATACGAGGTCGGACTCAGTCAGGTGATGCTGCGCGCCGGCCTCCGTTTGCGCGCACTCTACCCCTATCCCGAGCTGGTCGACGAGGTCATTCTCCGCCGCGTGCAGGAAGAGGCGGATCTTGGCGTCTTCGAGAATCTGGTCGAACCGATCAATGCCGGCGTTCCGCTCAACCCGACGCATTTCTTCTGGCAGCATCTGATCGTGACGGCCGGCTGCCCCTTCATCAAACGCGATCTGCTCGAGAAGAATCCGGTCCGCATTCCGTTTCTCGGCAATTGGCGGCGCGCCATCGCGTCCACCAGCAGCTACCCGATCGAGATGATCGATGAATATCTGCAGGTTGCGAGCCGCAACCGGGTATTCTAATCGGCCGAGCTTCGGCATGGAGATATGAGATTGGCGTTCACCGCAAACGATATCGTTTGGCTGCAGGACCACGCGCCCAGTTCCGTGCCCTGCCCGGTCTGCGGCAACGGTGCCGGCAAACGCGCCGTTCTGCGTACGCCAAGCCTGGTCGCGTCGCGGCCCATCACCTTGTTCGCCTGCCCGGATTGCGACTGCCTGTTCTGGGATGATCTGGCCCCGCCGGCCTACGAGGATCCCGCCGACTATCCCTGGGCAATCGACTTCTATGTCGAGCAGGGCGCTGCCATCGACGCGCTCATCGAACCGGTCGCCCGGCTCGCCGGCCAGTCGATCAAGCGGACGCTCGAGATCGGCTGCGGCTACGGCTTTTCGCTCGATGCCGGGCACCGCCTGTTCGGCTGGGAGGTGCTGGGCGTCGACCCGTCGCCCCTGGCCGCCGCCGGCAGCAAGGCGCTGGGCATTCGGATCGACCCGATCTATGCCGATGCCGATACCGACCTCGGCGGCGCGTTCGGGCTCGTCTATGGCTCCGAGGTGATCGAGCATGTCGCCGATCCCAATGGCTTCCTGCGCATCTGCCGGGCGCATCTGGCGCCGGACGGCATCCTGGCGCTGACCACGCCCGACGCCGCCTGCATCCGCCCGGATACCGACCCAGCCATGCTGTTGCCGGCCTTGAGCCCCGGCCACCATCTCATCCTCTTCTCCGCGCACGGGCTCAAGCGAACCCTGGAGCGGGCCGGTTTCTCGACCGTCTCGGTCCGCGCCGACGGGCCTCGGCTCATCGCCTATGCGGCGAACCGATCGTTCGATTTCGACCCGCTGCAGCCGCTCGATCGGCGGCTCTATCGCGCCTATCTCGAGGCAGTGCTCGATCGTCCCGAGCTGCCGAGCGCGCTCAGGATCGGGCTCTCGGGACGTCTCTTGAAGGAATGCTCTCATGCCGGCGACTTCGATGCCGCCGCCCAAGCCTTCGATCGCTTTGCCGCCCTCGTTCAGGAAACCCACGGTATCGCCGTAACGATCAATGCCGCCAGTGCGCTCGCGGCCAGGATCGAGCGGACGCCGATGGCGGGGCAGGGCGGCGTGCCCTGGTGCCTGCCGCCCGTCTATTTCTGCCGCGGCATGATGGCGATGAATCATGAAGGCCGGCATGCCGACGCGATCGCCTGGTTCGATGGCTGCGCGCGCCTCGCGGCCGCCTGCCGGACCGCCTATGCGACGGTCGGCATCGAGGATGGCGAGACCTCGATGCTGATGCGGGAAGCCAAGGTAACGGCGATCTTCGCGCAAAGCTTCGTCGATCCGGCCCTATCCTTCGATCGCCTGCAAAAACTCGAAGCCGAAGGCACCGTCGAGCCAGGGCTGCGGCGGCGCCTGATACTCCGCTTCATCGATCTCGGTCATTTCGACCTGGCCGAACGCACGGCGCTCGAGACCGGCGATGATGCCGCCGCAGCGCTCGCGCGCGGTTTCATCGCCCTGCATCGTGAGGGGCAGGCAGCGACAGCGAAAGGGCAATTCGACAAGGCCCTGGCGGGCGGCGATGCGCTGCAGGCGGCCGCGACGCGTGGTCTGCTCCTGGTCGGCACCGTGCTCGATCCGGATTTCGTGGTCGACCGCGCCGAGGCGGGCGGGATCGAGCCCTGGTTGCTCGAGACGCTGTTCACCAGGCTCGTCGATCTTGGCCATGCCGCACAGGCGCGCCGCCTGGCGCCACTGCTCGCGGATCGCGACAAATGGCAGATTCTGAGCCGGATCGGGCTGCTGGCCTTGCTCGAAACCCAGCCTGGCTCGGCGATCGACCCGCTCGCGCGGGCCTTCGCGCTGGCGCGCGCACCCGGCTCAGGTGCCACCGAAGCCGAGTGTTGCCAGATGAAGGAGCGCGAGGTGCTGGCCCATCTGCTCATGAGCAATGTCGACGGCGCCGCTCAAGCGGCCTTCGCAGTGCTCGGCCCGGGCGGGCGCGACTGGGTCCCGCCCGAGGCGAAAGCCGCGCTCGAGGCGCTGCTGGCGCATCACCCCGCTGTGCGCGCCGCCCTCAGCGCGCTTGCCGCGCGCTCAGTTGGTCTCGACCGCAACGCTGGTCGAGCCGTGTGACACGCCGCTTCCGTCCTCGAAGCGGACATAGATCCGGTTCGTGGCGGGCAGGAGCGGGATCGGGGCGGAGGCGCCGATGAAGATCGAGAAGGTCGGCGTTGCATTGGCGGCGAAATCGAGCGTGACGCTGGGCGCCGGCGGCGCCATGCACTGGCCAGTGCCGGTGACGGTCTCGCAGATGAGCGTGCCGAGCGGCAGCGTGGCGTTGCCGGTGTCAGCCGTGACGGTGATGGTGCTGTCGACCCCGACATTGGTGGTGGCGACGGCGAACGCGCCTTCCTCGGCCTTGGTGAGCGGCACGGTGACGATGCCGTTATTGGTGGCCGTCGCGGATTCCGCAATCACGTCCGGCACGGGCGTCCCGGAGAATTGGAGATCGATCGTGTTGAGCCCGACGAAGATCGGGGCATAGGTCGTGCCGTCGCACACGAAGAGCAGCGGCTGCGACGGATCGAGGGCGGCGCTCGTGCCGTTGAAGGCGAGGAGGAAGGATTGCGAGCCGGCCCCGGCGGCTGTGGCGCCGGGAATGGTGACGAGCGGGTTCGAGCCGGAATTGGGCTGGTTGTTGGCTGAGTTGGTGGTCTGGTAGGTCAGCGTCTCGCCCGTGGGCGCCGAGCTCGGCAGCACGATCTTGCAGTTGGCGAGAGCGTTGGGCGAGGTATTGAGGATCGTCGCGAACACGGTCGCGACCGTGCCGACCTCGACCGAGCGGCCGCCCGGCAGGAGTGCCGACAGCAGCACCGAGGCGGGCTGCGGCTTGCCCACGAAATTGCTGCCGAAGGCACCGGGTGCGCCGCCGACATTGATGGTGCCGGTCACGCTGAGGCTCGCCACATCGATCTGCGAGACCGTGTTGTCGGTCTTGTTGGCCACATAGGCCGTCTTGCCGTCGGTCGTGAAGGACACACCGAACGGCCCTTGCCCGACATTGATGCCATTGGTCGCCGTGTCGCTCGTGGCATCGATCACGGTGACATTGTTGCCGGCATTGTTGGCGACGAACGCTGTCTTGCCGTCGGGTGTGAAGGCGACGCCGATGGGGCCGTTGACCGCCGTGATCGAGCTCGCGACCGTATTATTGGTCAGGTTGATGACCGAGACGGAGCCGGTGCCGCTCGCCGGGAAATGGGTGACATAAGCCTTGGCACCTCCGGGTGCCACCGCGATGCCATCGGGGAACGGGTTGACCGGGATCGTGGCGACAATGGTATTGCTTGCCGTCGAGATGACCGAAAGCGCCCCCGTCGTCGTGCCGCTCAGGGCGTAGACCATCGAGCCGTCGGGCGACACGGCGACGCCCGCGGGCGTACCGGGCAGGGATATGCTCGTCGTTACGGTGTTGGTCGCGGTGCTGATGACCGAGACCTCGGGTGTCATGGTCAGGCCGTTGGTCACATAGGCCTTGGTGCCATCCGGCGACAATGCCACGCCGGGCGGGAAGTCGCCGGTCGGGATCGTCGCCGTCACCGTCTGCGGGAAGACCGCGCCGTTGATGACCGAGACCGAAGGGCCGAAGAGGCTGGTGACGTAGGCCGTCGTGCCGTCGGAGGCGACGGTCACCCCTTGCGGTTCCGAGCCGACAGGAACGGCGCCGATCACAGTGCCGCTCGGCACGTCGATGACCGAGACGGTGTTGTCGCTCGCGTTGGTGATGAAGGCGTTCTGGGCCGAGGCCGGCATCACGGCGGCGATCGCCGAGAGAAGAACCGCGCTGGAAAGGAGAGCTGGGGGGATCAGGCGCATGATGACTCTCGGTTAAGTTATAGTTATATCGAGTTCTTTATCAGCCCTGACGACGCCTTGGCAATCTGACACCCAGCCCCTCCCGGCTCAATCGTGCGGCAAGGGCGGCTGCTTCACCACGCGCAGATAGGGCTTCAACGTCTTCCATCCGTCGGGAAAGCGCTTCTTCGCCTCTTCATCATTGAGCGACGGCACGATGATGACATCGTCGCCCGGCTGCCAATTCACGGGCGTTGCGACTTTATGCGCGTCCGTCAACTGCAGGCTGTCTATAACGCGGAGAATTTCGGAAAAGTTCCGACCCGTCGAAGGCGGGTAGGTGATGCTGAGCCGAACCTTCTTATTGGGATCGATGACATAGACGGAGCGCACCGTCACCGCGGGATCGGCCTCGGGATGGATCATGCCGTAGAGGTTCGAGACGCTGCGATCGGCATCGGCGATCAGGGGGAAATTCAGCTTCTGGCCCTGGGTCTCTTCGATATCGGCGGCCCATCCGGCGTGTCTGTCGGACGGATCGACCGAAAGACCGACGATCTTGACGTTGCGTTTCTCGAATTCGGGCTTGAGACGCGCCGCCTCGGCGAGCTCGGTGGTGCAGACCGGCGTGAAATCCTTGGGATGGCTGAACAGCACGCCCCAGCTGGTGCCCAGCCAATCATGGAAATGGATCTCGCCTTCAGTCGAAACCTGACTGAAATCCGGCGCGATCTGGCCCAATTGAACCGACATGACATCTCTCCTCGATCGACGATCTCGCTTTGGGCGGCGATCTTGCTGCGGCGATCCGGAGAATGCACGTGAAAAACGCCCTTCCACTGGATTACCCAATAATAGGACGATTCTCTATCGTATATTAGGGCGCGGGAACCAGAGCGAGGCGCCATTTGGGCTGGCCGGGCAAGAGCGGCGAGGCTCGTCCCTCAGCCCAATCCGAATGGCCAAGACCGTAGTAGGCTGCAAAGGGATTGCCGGCCTGGCTTGTCGGCATCTCATAGATGCCGGTTTCCTCATGGCCGGGGCTGACCACGAATCGTTCCGACGCGCCAAAGCCCGGCCTCAGCACATGTGGCATCATGGTGTCGCCCGATTGCGGCAGATCGGGCGGGTCGGTGAGCCTGCCCAATAGCGGAATGAAGCGGGCGAGGGGATGGTGGATGCCGGTATGATTCTCGGCACCCCAGGTGAATTCCTTGAGCGATCGGCCTGACGCGGCGACGGCGGCGGCAACGCGGTCGATGAGTGCGGTGTCGACGGCATCCCAGTCGGCATAGGGCTTCGGCACCAGCGCTGCGGGACGCTCGGCCAGCAGCCGAAAGGTCGGCCAATTCGATTGCTGGGCCAGCATGCCGTTCCGGCCGGCCAGCGGCAATTCGGGGCCGAGGAAGCCCGAATAGACGAGCCGCTCCGCTTCTTGCTGGAAGGTGCGCACCAACCGGTAGCCGACCGAGTCGATGGCCGCTGCCTCGCCCCAATCCTGCACATAGGGCAGCATCTCGGCATAGTGCGGGTCGGCTTCATGCTCGCGCAGGAGCTTGAGCAGGCGATTGCGCCAGGGTGTCAGAGCGATCGCGCGATCGTCGAGTTGGATCGCCAGCAAATCGGTTTCGGCGAAATGATCGTGTGCGGCAAGATCGTCGCGGATCTGCCGCGCCCGGTCGCCCTCGGCATAATCGGCCCCGCCCAGCTTCTCGAGCGCCTCGCCACCGACCATGCGGTTATTGGCGCTCCAGAGCCGCCCGTCGGGCGGATCGACCATCTCCGGAATCTCCGAGGGCTCGAGATAGCCTTGCCAGCCGCGCGTGCCATCGGCCCAGGAATGGGGCAGACGGTCGTCGAGCCCGATCCGCCGCGGGATCTGGCCGGCGATCGTCCAGGCGATGTGCCCGGCACTGTCGCCGACGATGATGTTCTGGTCGGGCAGCCCGGCACGATGGGCAGCGTCGAGGGCGGCCCGAAGATCGGTCGCCGTTTCGAGCTGCGCGAAGCCGTCGAGTGCTATGGCGTTGGCGTCCTGGGCGATCCAGCGCCAGACGATCCGCCTGCCGTCGGGCTCGCGCCCCACGACCGGCCCCCAGACCGTCTCCTCGATCGGGATCGGCCGGCACTCGCCATGCGCGATGCAGATCGTCTCGGTCACTTGAAGCAAGGGCTGCGGGCCGTCCGGGGTGCGATAGCGGGTCGGGTCGCCCTCGACTAGATCGAGCTGGATGGCATCGCCGGTCTCGATATAGCTGTCGGTGAAACCCCAGGCGATGTGGAAATTGCTGCCGGCGATGAGATAGGGCACCCCTGGTAGCGTGGTTCCGATGAGATCGAGGCTTACCGACGCGCCGACGGCAACCCGCAGGCGGGCGCGATACCACAGATTCGGCACGATGAGGCCGAGATGCTCGTCATTGGCGACGAGTGCACTGCCGGTCCCGGTCAGGCGGCCGGCGACCGCGAAGGCGTTGCTGCCTTTGATCGGCGGTGGCGGGTCGACCAGCCCTGGCTGGGCCGTCCCGGGCGCGGGGTCGAGCTTCGACGGCAGGGGCGGCTCGGGCAGGACGCTGCCATCGAGCGGCGCGTCGGCCGGCGTGCCGTACGGATAGAGGAGATCGGCGAGCGCCGGCCCCAGCTTCTCGATCGCCAGCCGGCGCCGCTCCTGGCTCCAGCCGTCGCTTTCCTCGAGATCGAAATACATGGCATAGACGACCAACAGCGAATCGGCCGCCCGCCACGGTTCGGGTGCCATCCGCAGCAGGCTGTATTCGAAGGGCGCGTGCGAGAGGCGCTGGAGGCCGGCATTGACGCCGGCGGTATAGGCGTCGAGGAGCGCTCGCTGCTCGGCCGGCATGCGCGCCAGAATGGCTTCGGCCCGGGCGCGGAAACGATGCCGGCGGCGTGCCGAGTCGAAGCTGAAGGCGCCGTCGCCGACCAGCGCACTCAGCTCGCCGGCGCCGGCGCGCCGCAACAGATCCATTTGGAAGAAGCGCTCCTGCCCATGCAGGAATCCGAGTCCCCGCGCGAGGTCGAGGCGATTCGCCGCGGCGAGCGTCGGCACGCCGGCCGCATCGCGCAAAATCTCGACCGGCGCCTTGAGGCCGGCGATCGGCACCTGCCCGTCGAGCGTCGGCAAACTGCCCTCGAACACCCAGGCGACATAGGCAAAGAGCAGGACGAGCACGGCCAGCAGGCCGATGAGCGCCGAGCGCCAAACGCGGCCGGTGCGCCCGTTTTTCCGTCGTCGAGCCATCAAGCAGCCTTGCCCAAGGTTGTATGTCTCCTCGCGCTGCGAACGAGATGCGCGATGCGGTGCTTGAGCAGTGATAGCGGAGGATTTCCGGAACGGCCAGCGCTGCGGGCGGAGCAGGGACGTGTTGGCCCCAAGACGCCCCGCCGGCGATTGCGCCATGAGGGCGGCTGTGGCAGGAGAGATGCCTTGTAGGGGATTGAAGTGATCATGGATCGTCGTCACCTGCTGGCGCTCATCGGCGGCGCCGGCTTCGCCTTCCTCGGCCGTGCCAACGCAGCCGATCTCGATTTTCCGACCTGGCTCGCGGGGTTCAAGCAGGAGGCGCTCGCCAAGGGCATCCGCCGCGAAACCGTCGAGATAGCCTTCATCGGCGTCCAGCCGTCGCAACGGGTGCTCGAGCTCGACCGTAAGCAGCCCGAAAGCACCATCACCTTCCAGCAATATATCGATCAGGCGATCGGCCAAAAGCGCGTCGACACGGCGCGCAAGCATCTCGAGGAAAACCGGCCGCTGCTGGCCGCGATCACCCGACGCTACAATGTCCAGCCGGGCTTCATCCTGGCGCTCTGGGAACTCGAGACCGGTTTCGGCACCTTCACGGGCGATTTCTCGGTGATCGCGGCGCTGGCCACCCTCGCCTATGACGGGCGGCGCGGCGAGTTCTTCCGCGGCGAGCTGATCGCGGCGCTGCGCATTCTCGACCAGGGCCGGTTCAAGCCGTCCGAGCTCAAAGGCTCCTGGGCCGGCGCTATGGGCCAGACCCAGTTCATGCCCTCGAGCTTCCTCAAATTCGCCGTCGATTATGATGGCAAGGGGCGCCAGGACATCTGGACCGACCGGGCCGACGTGTTTGCCTCGATCGCCAACTACCTCTCGACCTCGGGCTGGGACGGCGGCATCGGCTGGGGCCGCGAGGTGATCCTGCCGCCGGGTTTCGATTCGCACCTCCTGGGCGGCCATGAGCTGCGCAGTGTCGACGCCTGGCGCTCGCTCGGCGTGACCGGGACGGGCGGTGCTGCTTTGCCGCGCGCCGATACCGAGGCAGGCCTCGTGCAGCCCGGCGGTGCCGACGGCCCGACGCTCATGACCTATGGCAATTATCGCGTCATCATGAAGTGGAATCGGTCGCTTTATTTCGCTTCGGCGGTCTCCTTCCTTGCTGACCGGATCGGGAGTTGATAAGGTAAATTCCTACCATATATTGCCAGCGACGCGTTTCGAGATACTAAATGATGATTGGGCTTCGGCCGTGTTTCCCGCTCGCCTGCGTCGCTGCCGCGCTGTTGCTGAGCAGCTGCGCCGGACGGCAGCCGGCCCCGTCCTCGGGCCAGCCCACGGCCCATGCGACCGGCGCCTACAAGACCGGCCAGCCCTATCAGGTCAACGGCGTCTGGTACTATCCGTCGGACGATCTGAATTATGACGAGACCGGCATCGCCTCCTGGTACGGGCCGAATTTCCAGGAGAAAAACACGGCCAATGGCGAGGTCTTCGATCAGAACGCGGTCTCTGCCGCGCACAAGACGCTGCCGCTGCCCTCGATCGTGCAGGTGACCAATCTCGACAATGGCCGGTCGATCGAGGTGCGGGTAAATGATCGCGGCCCCTTCGTCGGCACCCGGATCATCGATATGTCGCGGCGCGCGGCCCAGCTTCTGGGGTTCGAGCAGGCCGGCACGGCCAAGGTGCGCGTCAGGGTACTGATTCCGGAGAGCATCCAGGCGGCGAGCCTGGCCCGGGCTGGGGCGGGTGCGGAAGCTGTCGCCTCGATCGATGCGCCGCAAGCGGCCCCGCGCGAGGCGGTCGTGACCCAGGCTTTACCGCCGCCCGGCAACCGCAATGCACCGCCGGCCCCGGCCCAGGTCGTGTCCCCGCCACCCCCACCGCCGCCCACGGCAGCCGCCGCTCCCTTGCCGGCACCGATCGCGGTGCAGCCTTTGCCGGAGACGATCAAGCTCGTCCCCGTGATGCCGAGCCACATCTATATCCAGGCCGGCTCCTATGCGAGCGGCATCAATGCGATCAAGATGAAGGCGAAGCTCGAGGCGCTCGGACCAGTCGTCGTCGCGGGCGCCCGCGTCAACGGCATCGATGTCTATCGCGTGCGCCTTGGTCCCGTGGCTACCGTCGAAGAGGCCGACGATCTGTTGACCCGCGCCGTCGGCATCGGCGCCACCGACGCCAAGATCGTCGTGGACTCGTCGCAATCCTGATGGTCCAGCCTCAATCCTCTTGCCGATACATTCCTTTGCGCAGCCGCACTTTGGTCCCACCTGTTCTTGAAATGGTTGCCGCCATGCCTGTCCTGGCCTTTTTCCGCCGCTTCCTCCTGCTGCTTGCACTGGCGCTGCTGCCGGTGCGCGCCTTCGCCTTCGAAACTGACGCGCAGCATCTCTTCATCATGGATTTCGACACCAAGACGGTGCTGGTCAACAAGAATGGCGACGAGCGCATCCCGACCGCCTCCATGAGCAAGATGATGACGGCCTATGTCGTCTTCGATCAGCTCAAGCAGGGAAAGCTCAAGCTCGATGACGAGCTGCCGGTCAGTGAGAAGGCCTGGCGCACCGGCGGATCGAAGATGTTCGTGCCGATCAATGGCCAGGTAAAGGTGGAGGATCTCATCCGCGGCATGGTCGTGCAGTCGGGCAACGATGCTTGCGTCGTGCTGGCCGAGGGCATTGCCGGTTCGGAAGAGGCCTTCGTCAAGATGATGAACGAGATGGCGCCCAAGCTCGGCCTCAAGGACAGCCATTTCGCCAATGTCGACGGGCTGCCCGATCCCGACCACTATATGACGCCGCACGATTTGGCGATGCTGGGCTGGCATGTGGAGCACGATTTCCCGGAATATTATCATTACTTTTCCGAGATCGACTTCACCTACAACAACATCAAGCAGGGCAATCGCAACCCGCTGCTCTACAAGAGCAGCGGCGCCGACGGCATCAAGACCGGCCATACCGAGGAGGCGGGCTTCGGCCTGACGGCGTCGGTGAAGCGGGGCGACCGCCGCATCATCATGGTCGCGACCGGCCTTACCAGCATGAAGGGGCGCAGCCAGGAAGCCGAGAAGATCGTCGATTATGCCTTTCGCGAGTTCCAGAACTTCCAGATCGTGAAGCAGGGCGACGAGCTCGACCAGGCACAGGTCTGGCTTGGCGACAAGAGCAAGGTGCCGCTGGTAGCCGCCGGCGATCTCGTCGTCACCATGCCGCGCGCCTCGCGCAAGGACATGAAGGTGACGGTGAGCTATGACGGGCCGATCAAGGCACCGGTGACGGCCGGCCAGCAGGTCGGGTCGCTCGTCGTGTCCGTTCCCGACATGCCCGATCAGAGCGTGCCGATCATGACCGGCGGCGGCGTCGGCGCGCTTGGGCCGATGGGCCGGGTGGGTGCAGCACTTTCGCACATGATCTGGGGCGCCAAGGGCTGAGCCATGGCGGTTCCGCGGGGACGCTTCATCACGTTCGAGGGTGGCGAGGGGGCCGGCAAATCGACCCAGCTGAAGCTGCTTCGGGCGAGCCTCGAGGCCGACGGCCACGCGGTCGTCGCCACGCGCGAGCCCGGCGGCTCGCCGGGGGCAGAGGAGATCCGTACGCTCGTGCTGGGCGGCGGAGTCGGGCGCTGGGACACGGTCACCGAAGCGCTGCTGTTCCATGCGGCGCGGCGCGACCACGTCGAACGGCTGATCCGCCCGGCGCTCGAGCGGGGGCAGTGGGTTTTGTGCGACCGTTTCGAGGATTCCTCACTCGCTTATCAGGCGAGTGGCGGCGGACTCGCCCGGTCGGATCTCGAGGCACTGGGGCGGCTCGTCCGCGGCGATCTGCAGCCCGATTTGACGCTGATCCTCGATCTGCCCATTGCACTCGGGCGGGCGCGCGCCGCCAGCCGAAATCAGGGCACTGACCGTTTCGAGGCGCGCGACGACGGTTTTCACGAACGGGTGCGCAGCGCCTTTCTCGAGATCGCCGCGGCCGAGCCATTCCGCTGCGCCGTCATCGATGCCAGTCGTTCGATCGACGAGATGGCACTCGCAATACGAGAGTCGGTGGCAGCGCGATTTGGTAACGAGAACTACCCGCGCAAATAAATCCCGTTGACCCTTTGTCAACTTTTGATTAGCATTTTCTCAACTACTTCCGAAATATACTACTATTGCGTGTTAAACGTTAAACGAGAGCGCTTGCTCAGCTGTCAACGCGCAACGGGATAACGACGATTTGGGAGAACGTGAGATGAGCTCAATACAGTGGCATGCCCTGCATGCAGCAGCCGCATCGGCCAAGCTCTCAGGAGATGACGAGGTCTATTATGGCATGCCTCTTGTCGTCGCGAGCGACTACAAGAGCAAAGTGACCAAGATCACGGTGCCGGGCCAATGGAACGGGTCGATCGACAAGGACGGTGTCAAGATGGAAACCGACCTGAAGAGTTCGCCGGGTAATACCGTGATCTCCTTCACCTTCAGCTGTTCATCACCGACGACCGTATCAACGCCGCTGACGAGCACGACTGATCCGAGCGAAGGTTGCATGGTGGGGATGACTTATAACGGCTAAAGCTGTGATATCGGCGCGAGTGACCGGACTTGCTCGCGCCGAGGGCTTCCGGGCACGATCGCTACCACTCCGGTAACGTCGCTTGTGATGCCAATGGGACTAATTTAAATCTGCCCTGATAGGCTGATGGGTAGGGCGGTATCCTTGCGCTCGCTTATTGGCTTGGAAGCGGGAGCAGATTTCTTGAATTTGTGCAGGATTTTGCCGACTTGGCCTATCGCTCTCATAGCGGCTTGCTGCCTCGTTAGCGTCATGGCCATCTGCTTGCTGGCGACTTCGGGCCAGTCGCTTGCTTCGGATAATTCTCGAGAACAGCTCGTTATCGGGGTGGAGGAATTGCCTCCCTCGCCCTTGCCGATCGGTGCGCCGATCTCCACCGCTATGTTGTATCTCCATGGCTTCGTGGGTCGTAGCCTGACCATCTATGATCCGTCCTGGGCCGTTGTGTGCGAGCTCTGCACAACGCTGCCGACCTTGCAGAACGGTCAGGCCAAGATCGTTGAACGAGCCGACGGCTCGAAAGGCATCGACGAAACCTTCGAGCTCGCTCAGGGGCTCAGCTGGGATGACGGCGTTCCGGTTTCCAGCGCCGACGTCGTCTTCAGCATTGAAGTGGTGCAAAGCATCGGACGCGGTGAAGTAAATCTGCCGAATATCAAGGATGTAATTGCTCTCGATAACCGCCGCTTTACAATTCGTACAAACAGTGTGCGCTTCGACTATAACGGGTTTCAACGTCTCATCCTAATTCCAGCTCATATCGAGGAGCCGATCTTTCGTGCTGCCGGCTCAGCCGAAGCCTACCTCGCGCGATCGGCGTACAAGACAGATCCAACGCGGCGTGGGCTTTATGATGGCCCTTACCGGGTCAAAGATTTCGGCGCCCAGAGCGTGGTGCTTGTGCGCAACGAGTATTGGTCGGGACACGCTCCTGCTTTCGGCGAGATCATACTTCGCTGCCCCTCCGGCGACAAAAGCATCGCACAGGATCTGCTCGACGGCCGTATTGATATGATCTCAGGTGAACTGGGTATCGGCACTGAAGCAGCCTTTTCATTACAGAAAACGGACAAAAATTCGCGCTTCGATTTTATCTTCAAGACCGATCTCGAATATGATCATGTTGACCTAAATTTGCGCAATCCTACACTGGCGGACGTGCGTGTCCGACGGGGGCTGCTAATGAGCCTCGATCGGTCCAAGCTGTTTACGCCGAACCGGCCAGCTGATGCGCGTGAAATTCCAGCGAGCTTCTTGCCGCCGACTTCGCCCAATTATGACCCGACGTTGAAGCTGGTGCACTATGATCTTCAAGCGGCTGACGCGCTCTTCGAAGATGCGGGTTACCGCCCCGGACAGGATGGCATCCGGACAGATGCTCAAGGCCACCGCCTATCTTTTCGCTTGATGAACGCATCCGGCGATAGTCCTGTCGTTGCGGCGTTGACGGAGCAGTGGGCCAAGGCCGGTATCGAGATCGTTCTGGACCATCGCCCCTTCCAGGAAACTCTATCACGCCGGGAATTCGACATGGCCTATTACGCTTGGCACAATACGCCCGAGTTCCTCATTGAGCCGGTATATTCGGCAAAGGGTATTCCGAGCCCGCAAAACGACTATACCGGCCTTAACTTCCCAGGCCTCGACGACCGTGAGATGAACCATATCGCCGCGGCGATCACGACCGAGATGGACCCCTCGCAGCGCTTGATCCTCTGGCAACGAGCCCAGCAGATCTATGCCGAGAAGCTGCCTGCCCTTCCGCTTGCCTTCGTGACCAACGTCTTCGTTGTGCCAAACTGGCTCGCCGGCGTCGTGCCGACCGGGCACGAGATCCCGACCAGCTTCCGGGTCGAGGATTGGCACGTAAGATGAGTGGCGCGCCGAAGTGGGCTTGATCTCCTTGAGGGCGGGCAGATGATTCCGGCCAAGCGGGCCATATGGGCGGTTGCCTTGGCGTTCCTCGATGTTTGGGTTGCGAATGAGCAATCCCTGGCGGCCGATCCTCCCCATGAATCGCTTGTCATCGGCGTCGCCGAGCTGCCGGCGACGCCCTTACCGGTCGGGCCTACGACCTCGTCCGCAATGACTTATCTGCGGGGCTTCGTTGGCCGGAGCCTTACCGCCTATGATCGCTCATGGGCTGTTATCTGCGAGCTTTGCGTGACCCTTCCGACGCTTCACAACGGCCTGGCCAAGATCGTCGAGCGCGCAGACGGCTCGAAGGGCATCGACGAGACCTTCGAGCTTGCCCCGGGCCTCAGCTGGGACGACGGCGTGCCGGTCTCCAGCGCCGATGTCGTCTTCAGCGTCGCCGTGGCACATCGATTTGGCCGGGGTGCTGCGAACCTGTCCGACATCCGTGCCGTCGACGGGCTTGATGATCGCCACTTTGTCGTCAGGACCAATGCTGTTCGTTTCGACTACAATACTTTCGATAATCTGTACCTGATCCCGGCTCATCTGGAAGAGGCGATCCTTGGCGGCGCCTATTCACCGGAAGCCTACGCGGCTCATTCGGCTTACAAGGTCGATCCGGGCCGTCGAGGGCTCTATAACGGGCCTTACCGGATCAAGGACTTCGATGCCGAACACGTCGTGCTTGTGCGCAACGAAGCGTGGTTTGGACGGAAGCCTGCGTTCGATACGATCGTGCTGCGGCGGGTGCCTCCGGGTTCCACTCTTGAGGATGAGCTGGTCAACGGCCGCATCGATATGATCCCGGGCGAGTTGGGCATCGGCACCGAAGCCGCCTTCGCGCTCGAGCAGAAGGATACGAAATCCCGTTTCGATTTCATCTTCAAGACCGAGCTCGAATACGATCATATCGATTTCAACCTCAAGAATCCCGCACTGGCCGATCGGAGAGTTCGACACGCGCTGCTGTGGAGCGTCGATCGCCTCAGGATTTTCGGCGCGAATGAAGGTGCCGATACACGCGAGATCGCGGCCAGCTTCCTGCCGCCGACCTCGCCGAACTATGACCCGACCCTGACGGTAGTTCGGTACGATCCGCAGGCGGCCGATGCTTTATTCAGAGAGGCCGGCTACAGCCCCGGCCCTGATGGCATCCGGGTCGATCGGAGCGGTCACCGCCTCTCCTTCCGGATGCTCAGCCGATCCAGCGATCATCCGCTGATCGCCGAGCTGAAGAGCCAGTGGGCCGCTGCCGGCGTCGAGATCAAGCCGGACGATCGGCTGTTTCTCGACACCCTGATGCATCGCGAATTTGACATGGCCTACTATGCGTGGCGGAACACGCCCGAATTCCTGATCGAGCCGGTCTATGCCGGGTCGGGCATTCCCCGACAGGGCAACGACTTCGTCGGCCTCAACTATCCAGGCCTCAACAATCCCGAGATGAACAAGATCGCCGCCGCTCTGACGAGCGAGATGGATCCATCTCGGCGATTGACCCTGTGGCAGAAGGCCCAGCAGATCTATGCCGAGGAGCTGCCGGCACTGCCGCTTTCCTTCATGACAAATGCCTACGTCGTGCCCAACTGGCTCGCCGGCGTCGAGCCGACCGGGCATATGATCCCGACCAGCTTCTGGGTCGAGGAATGGCACATCCGATGAGCGACGAGACCAACGGCGAAACCGAAGCACTGGCGCCGCGCCGCAATCCTGCGCTGATCGGTCATCGCCAAGCCGAAGCGTCCCTGCTGCAAGCCGTTCTCGATGGCAGGCTGCCCCACGCAGTGCTGCTCGGCGGCCCGCGGGGCATTGGCAAGGCGACGCTGGCCTATCGCTTCGCCCGCTGGCTGCTCGCGCGCCCGAGCGGCGGCGAGGGGGCCGGGCAGGGGCTCTTCGGCGCTGAACCGCCCCCCGACAATCTGGCGCTCGACGAAACCCATCCCGTGGCGCGTCGGATCGCCGCTGGCGGCCATGCCGACCTCTTGTCGATCGAGCGCGGCTGGGACCCGAAGCGCAAGAAGCTCCGCGGCGAGATCGTCATCGACGATGTCCGCGAGGTCACCCATTTCCTGCGCTTGACGCCGGCCGAAGATGGCTGGCGCATCGTCATCGTCGACAGCGCGGACGAGATGAACCGCAACGCCGCCAATGCGCTGCTGAAGCTGTTGGAGGAGCCGCCGCGCCGCGCCCTCCTGCTGTTGGTCTGCCACGCCCCGGGCCGGCTCCTGCCGACCCTCCGCTCGCGTTGCCGCAAGCTGCTGCTGCAGCCGCTGGCCGAGGAGGAGGTCACAGCCCTCCTCGGCACGCATCGGCCGGAGATCGCCGCGGCGGAAGCGCTGGATCTCGCCCGCCTGGCCGAAGGCTCGATCGGCCGCGCGCTCGAGCTGGCCGATGCCGGCGGGCTCGAGCTCTATCGGGCACTGCTCGACCGGCTCCGCGACCTGCCGCGCCTCGATGCGCCGGCGCTTCACCGCTTCGCCGACCGGTTGGCCGGTGCCGAGGCGGAACCGGCCTATCGCACCCTTACGGAACTGCTGCTTGATTTCCTGGCTCGCCTTGTCGCCGGGCAGGCCGAGGGCAAGCCGCGCGCCGTGCTCGCGGAAGAGGGCGATCTTCTGCGCCGGCTCGCCGGGGACGGCAGGCTCGATCGCTGGATCGATGTCGCGGAGACGCTCCGAACCCTGTTCGGGCGCGCCGATGCGGTCAATCTCGACCGCAAGCAGGTCGTGCTCGACACCTTCTTTACGCTCCAGGCGGCCGCACGTTAGCTTGATCGAAGCTCCGAGGTATGGGAGAACCGGCGCCCTCGCCGAAAGCGGAAAGCCTTACGCGGAGACAGGGAATGCCCGACGGGCGGCCTTTCTACATCACGACGCCGATCTACTACGTCAACGACAAGCCGCATATCGGCCACGCCTATACGACGCTGGCGTGCGACGTGATCGCGCGCTTCATGCGCCTCGACGGGCGGCCGGTGCACTTCCTGACCGGCACGGACGAGCATGGCCAAAAGGTTGAGAAGTCGGCCGAGGCCGCAGGCGTCTCGCCGATCGCTTTCTGCGACCGGGTGTCGGAGAATTTCAGGGCGCTCACGCGGCTGCTCGACATCTCGAATGACGACTTTATCCGCACGACCGAGCCGCGCCATATCCGTTCGTGCCAGGCACTATGGCGACGCCTCGCTGAGCGCGGCGAGATCTATCTCGGATCCTATGCCGGCTGGTATGCCGTGCGCGACGAAGCCTTCTATACCGAGACGGACCTCACCGAGCCCGATAGCGCCGGCATTCGCTATGCGCCGAGCGGCGCTCCCGTCGAGTGGGTCGAAGAGCCCAGCTATTTCTTCCGGCTGTCGGCCTGGGGCGACAGGCTGCTGGCCTTCTATGAGGCCAATCCGAACTTCATCCGGCCGGATTCGCGCCGCAACGAGGTGCTGAGCTTCATCAAGGCCGGCCTCAAGGATCTGTCGATCTCACGCACCAGCTTCTCCTGGGGTGTGCCGGTGCCGGACGATCCGCAGCACATCATGTATGTCTGGTTCGATGCGCTCATCAACTACATCACGGCGGCAGGCTTTCCTGATACCGAGAGCGAGCTCTACCGGACTTTCTGGCCGCCCGATCTTCACATGATCGGCAAGGAGATCGTGCGCTTCCACGCGGTCTATTGGCCCGCCTTTCTGATGGCGGCCGATCTGCCGCCGCCCAAGGGCGTGTTCGGCCATGGCTGGTGGACGGTGGAAGGCCAGAAGATCTCGAAATCGCTCGGCAATGCGATCGACGCGGTCGAGTTGGTCGAGACCTATGGGCTCGATCAGACCCGCTACGCCCTGCTGCGCGGCATGCCGTTCGGCCAGGATGGCGATTTCTCGCGCCAGACGGTGATCAACCGCATCAATGCCGATCTCGCCAACAATCTCGGCAATCTGGCGCAGCGCAGCCTGAGCCAGGTGCAGCGCAATCTCGACGCCAAGGCGCCGGCGCTCGATGCTTTGTCGGAGTCCGACAAGACGCTGCTCGCGTCCGCCCAAGCCTTGTTGCCGACCCTGCGCGGGGCGATGGAGCGGCTCGAGCTTCACACCATCCTGGCCGAGATCTGGGCCGTGCTCGACGCCGCCAACCGTTATATCGATTCCGAGGCGCCTTGGGCCTTGAAGAAGACCGATCCCAAGCGGATGGCGACGGTGCTGGCCGTGCTCGTCGAGGTGCTGCGCATTGCCGGCATCCTGGTCCAGCCGGTCATGCCGCGCGCGGCATCGGCTTTGCTCGATCAGCTGGCCGTGTCGGCGGACGCGCGCAGCTTCGCCGCGATCGAGACGGGATCGGTGCCGGCAGGCACGGCGCTGCCGGCGCCCAAGGGCCTCTTCCCGCGGCATGAGATCAAGGCGGCATGAGGCTCGTCGACAGCCATTGCCATCTCGACTTCCCTGAGCTCGCGGTCGAGCGGGACGCCGTGCTCGAGCGGGCACGCGCCGCCGGGGTCGCGACCATGGTCACGATCTGCACCAAGATCTCGGAGTTTCCGGCGGTGCGCGCCATTGCCGAAAGCGATCCGGCGATCTGGTGCTCGGTCGGCATTCATCCGCATGAGGCGGCGGCCGAGCCGGATACCGATGCCGACCGGCTGGTCGAGCTAGCGCAGCACGACAAGGTCGTCGGCATCGGCGAATGCGGGCTCGATTATCATTATGACTATGCGCCGCGGGATCGGCAGCAATCGGTGTTCCGCACTCATGCCCGTGCCGCCATCGCCGCCAAGGTGCCGCTCATCGTCCATACGCGCGAGGCCGATGAGGATACGGCGACCCTGCTGGCCGAGGAGGGCAGGGACGGTGCGCTCACAGGCGTGCTCCATTGTTTCACCTCGGGCCGCGAGCTCGCGGTGAAGGCGCTCGATCTCGGCTTCTTCATCTCCTTCTCCGGCATCGTCACCTTCAAGAATGCCGAGGATCTGCGCGAGGTCGTACGGCTGGTGCCGCTCGACCGCATGCTGGTCGAAACCGACGCGCCCTATCTCGCCCCGGTGCCGAAGCGCGGCAAGCGCAACGAGCCGGCCTTCGTTGCCCACACCGCGGCCTTCGTCGCGGGCCTGAAAGGCCTCTCGGCCGAGGCGCTGGCCGAGACGACGACCGATAATTTCCATCGCCTCTTCACCAAGGCCAAGCGGGCGGCCGGATGAAGATCACCATGCTCGGCTGCGGCGGCTCGCAGGGCGTGCCGACGGCCGCTGGGGATTGGGGCCATTGCGACCCGAAGGATCCGCGCAATCGCCGGCGCCGGGTCAGCCTGCTGATCGAAAACGGCGAGGGCGGCCCTGACGCCAAGCGCCTGCTGATCGACACGACCCCCGATTTCCGCGAGCAGATGATCGATGCGGGCGTGAGCCGGCTCGACGCCGTGCTCTATACCCATGCCCATGCCGACCATGTCCATGGCATCGACGATCTTCGGGCCTTCAACCGCGCTATGGGGCAGCCGATCCCGATCTGGGGCAGCGAGACGACCATCGCCGATATCCGCCGCCGTTTCGCCTATGCCGTCGATCCGCCGCAGGGCAGCTTCTACCGACCCACGCTGGTACCGAACATTTTCGACGGCCCGTTCGAGGTCGCCGGATTCGATATTATTCCGTTTGTTCAAGATCATGGTTTCAGTTCTTCAACCGGTTTCCGAATTGACGATTTCGCTTATTCGACCGATGTGGTGACCCTGTCGGACGCCGCTTTCGAGCTGCTCGGCGGGCTTGATCTCTGGATCGTCGATTGCGTGCGGATCGAACCGCATGTGACTCACAGCCATCTTGCGCGCACGCTCGATTGGATCGCGCGGGCGAAGCCCAAGCGCGCGGTGCTGACCCATATGGACGGCAATCTCGACTATGCGACGCTCGCGGCAATGCTGCCGCCCGGCGTCGAGCCGGGGCAGGACGGGCTCAGCTTCATCCTCTGACAAGCGGCGGCCATGCAGGGTTGCGCACCCAGCTGTCGCAAAACATTGCTTCTCGCCGCGGTGCAACAGGATTTTCATAGGCTGGTCATTGCACAGGATCCGCCAAAGGTGCCCGCCGACTCAGTGCAGCCCAACTTTACCCACCGCGAGACGGTCATCATCATCATCGGGCTGCTGCTGGGCATGTTCCTGGCCGCACTCGATCAGACCATCGTCGCCACGGCGCTGCCGCGCATCGCGTCCGATCTTCATGGCGTCGAGCATCTGAGCTGGGTGGTCTCGGCCTATCTGCTCACCTCGACGGCGGCCACGCCGATCTATGGCAAGCTGTCGGATCTGTACGGCCGCAAACTCATGCTGCAGACGGCCATCGTGCTGTTCCTGCTGACCTCTATCCTGTGCGCGCTGGCGCAGACGATGGGACAGCTGATCGTATTCCGGGCCTTGCAGGGGCTGGGCGGCGGCGGCCTCCTCGCCATGGCGCATGCGACCATCGCCAACGTCATCTCGCCGCGTGAGCGCGGTCGCTATCAAGGCTATTTCGCCGGCGTCTTCGCCGTCTCCAGCATCATCGGTCCTGTGCTGGGCGGCCTCTTCGTCGATTATCTCACCTGGCGCTGGGTCTTCTGGATCAATCTGCCGATCGGCATCGCGGCCCTCATCATGGCGCAGAAGACGCTCTATCGCCTGAAGGCGAAGCGGCTGCGCCACAAGATCGACTATCCGGGGGCCGTGCTCATCGTGTCTGCCGTCTGCTGCGTCCTGCTGGTGACGACCATGGGCGGCAACGACGTGCCGTGGAACTCGCCGCTCATCTGGGCGCTCAGCGGGGCAGCACTCCTGCTCTTCGTGCTGTGCGTGGCGCAGGAGCGCTATGCCAGCGAGCCGATCCTGCCGCCGCGGCTCTTCCGCAACTCGATCTTCGTCACATCAAACGCAATGAATCTGATGGTGTCGCTCAGCATGCTGGGCGGCATCGTGTTCATGCCGCTGTTCCTGCAGCTGGTTTATCAGCTGAATGCCGGCGATTCCGGCCTGATGCTGATCCCGCTGAGCGGCGCCACCACGATCGGTGCCGTCAGCGCCGGCCGTCTCGTGGCCGCAACCGGCCGCTACAAGCTTTATCCGACCCTGGGCCTGGCCGGCAATGTCGTGGGCATGCTGCTGATCTCGACCGTGACTGCGCATACGCCGCTCGTCCTCGCCGGCTGCTACATGTTCATCTCCGGCATCGGCCTCGGGCTGGTCATGCCGGTCATGCTGGTGGCGATCCAAAATGCGATCGAGCTCCGGGATCTCGGCACCGGCACGGCCTCCATCTCCTTCTTCCGCTCGATGGGCGGCTCCTTCGGCGTGGCGCTCTTCGGTGCCGTGCTAATCGGCAGCCTCAATGGCTGGCTCGCCGCCATCCCGGGGCATGAGGCGCTAGGCCCCGATCCCGGTGTGCAGCTATTGCATGCTGGCTCCCGCGCGCTCGAGCTGGCGCCGGCCGGACTTCATGATGCCGTCGCGGACGCTCTGACGGCAGCCTTCCATGACATGTTCCGGGTCGGGGCGGCGATCAGCTTCGCGTCGTTCCTTCTGTCGCTATCGCTCAAGGAGCTGCCGCTCCGGACCAGCGTGGGCCCGGCCGAGCGCGCGCAGGCGACGGCGAGCGCCATGGCGGATTAGCGGCGACTGGTCTCCCGGCCGCCGCTATCTTGTGGATCAGTTATGGTCCTCGGTGTCGAGCTCGCTGGCGATCGGCGTCAGCGTGCCGAACAGGCCGTCGGCATAGCCATTGATGCCGGCCGCGAAATAGAGGCTGAGCGGCGAGCCCGCCGTGCCGCCATTGCCGACCTCGATACCCCACAGCCCCGAAATGACGAGCGTGTTGCCGGCAGTATCGAGCATGTTGCCGAGGAACTTGCCGCTCTCGGCATTGAAGGCGGCAATGGTACCGCTGCCGCGATTGGCGATCAGCAGATCATGGCTGAACGTGCCGAAATCCTGCGGCGCCAGCGCGACGCCCCAGGGCGCATCGAACCACGGGCCGTTCTCGAGCACGCTGACGATTCGGCCGTGAAGGTCGTAGACGATCACGAAGCCCAGGCCCGTGCCGTCGGTCGCGGCCGTCTTGGTGCTGTTCTGCTCGGCATAAGTGACGACCAGATTGGCGCCGACCGCCTGCACATTATAGGGCGCGAAGCCGAAGATCGGGCTGAAGGCGAACTGGCCGACGCGATTGAAGTTCGCATCGAAGATCTCGACATCGGCATCGTGGAAATTGGCCGCGAAGATGAAATGCTGACCGTCGATGACGGCCCAGGTCTGGCCCATGAAGACCGCCTTCTGAGCGGATTCATTGACCTTGATCACGGCCGTCCGCGGCTCTACGGCGGGATTCCAGCCCGAGATGGTCCCGTCCTTGGTCGCGAACAGGAAGATCGATGCCGTGGCCGGATTGCCGGCGACGAGATCGAAATCCTGGCTGCCATTAAAGAAGGTGCCGGTCGGCGTCGAGGTGCCGGTGCCGGTCGGCGTCGGAACCGTGACGAAGGGCAGGGCGGCGATGGGTTGGCCCTGGCCGTTATAGAGGCTGGCCGTGCCGGTACCTTCGTTATTGATCCACCAGGGGCTCGTCGCACTGCGCGTGATGCCCCAGGGATTCTTCAGATTGGGGTCGACCGTCACAGCCCCCTGGTTGGCGAGATCGGAGACCAGATTGGTCTGGGTGTAATGCTGGGCCAGCGCCGCACCGGGCGTGAGCCATGGCAACGCCGCCAATGCGGCCAAGGGCAATGTCTTCAATAAGGAACGGATCATGCTCGTCCTCCTCGGATCGGCAGGTTGATCGGATAAGCCTGCCGGCTGCGTCACGGGGCGCCGGCAAGACCGGCCCTCGATAGCAGCGCTAGCGGAGGGAGTTCGAGATGTGCGCGTTGCGTGAGCGTTGCTCGGGCCGAGCGCCAGTAACGGAGCGTCGCGCGGGCAACGATCCTTTCTCGCAAGCGTGCAGAGGATGGGAAATCTCTAGCGGAAGAGCAAATGAACTAATCTTGATTACTGGCATCAATATTTAATGGAATATCGCTTTGCCTAATTCGTACTTAGCTGAACGATTGCTTACAAGAGTCGGGTTCGTTTACCCTTCGCGTCCTTGATAGAGCGGCGAGGGAATGGCGCTGACGGGGGCAGGGCGCAGGGATTGCGGTTTCTCCACCCAGACAAACAAAAGGGAGGAGGCGAGCAGCGTCGCGGCGTAGAAGATCGGCAGCAGGCTCCAGAACATCAGCTCCGACAGGCCATGCGGCAGGAACCGGGCCAGGATGACCATGGCGATGCGGACCGCGAAACCGTGCGCTAGATAGTAGCTGTAGCTCATATTTCCAAGCCAGCGGATCGGTGTCCAGATCATCACCCGCGAAACCAGCCCGCGATCGCGGAAACAGACGGCGCAAAGCGCGAAGAAGGCCAGCGTGTGGATCGGCTCGGCCAGCCGGCCCGGCATCACATGGAACGCCGTCGCCAGGAAGGCGGCGAGCGGGAAGCTCCATCCCGCCCAGGCCGGCACCCGCTCTCCAACGCCCTCGGCCAGCAGCATACCGGCGAAGAAGGGCAGCATCCGATCCGGAAAGTGCGGAATATCAGCCGCGGAAGCCAGGAGGAAGGCCGCACCGAGCGCCAGAATCAGCGCGATGCGGTGGTTTGGCGTCATGCGATGCAGCCGAAACCCCAGCACCAGCGCCGCCGTCGCGAAATAGAAGAACATCTCGTAGCTGAGGGACCAGGCGACATCGACGATGCCGACGATCGGAAACAGCCCCGGCAGCAAGGCGAGGTTGGCGAGCAGATAGGCCGTCGCGGCTGCAGCACCCTCGGGGATCTTTCCCGGGATCGGCACGAGGATCGTGATCGCCAGCGCAATGGCGAAGATGGCGAGAAAGGCCGGATAGATCCGCTGGTAGCGCCGGGCCATGAAGCTGGTGAAGGGCGGCGCCTTCTTCACCAAAGTGCCGTAGATCAGAAAGCCGCTGAGGACGAAGAACAGCTCGACGCCGAGATTGCCATAAGTGCGGAACACGCCGGCGAATGCGGATGACGGTCCCGTGGGCAGCCCGATCAGCTGGGTCTGCACCGAATAATGCTGCAGAAACACCAGGGTCACGGCGGAACCGCGCAGCCCCTCCATCGGCAACAGCCGGGCATGCTGCGGATCCTGCAGCTCGAAGATCCGGCGGAGATTGGAAAAGATACTCTTCGGTTCCACGATAGGGACTGTATCCGAACGCTCTCGACGTGCGGGAAGAGTATCTTTTAGCAATCGTCGACAAATCGTGCATCGCGCGCGATTCGCTTCGAAAACCCGCCATGAGCTCAGGGCGAGGGCTGGGCGAGCTCCTCCGCGAGCAGCAAGGGCTCCCAGGTGGCGCAGAAATGCTCGACCGGAAAGGTCCTGAAGGGCTGCGGCGCGGCCGGGCCCGGCACGAGCGCCTGCACAAGCCCGGTCGCGTTGAATTGCGTCCAGGGTGCGGCACCCGGTAGGCCGCCGATATTCGGATCGCCGCTGATCACGAAATTCGCCCAATAGCTCTTCATCTCCGCCGCAAGAGTCTGTTCGCCGGCATTCAGCGGCAAGGTGGGACCGAGATCGAACAGGAATTGCAGCTCGGCCGCATGCTCCGACGCGGTCGGGAAGCCGAATTGGTCATTGGGTCCCTTGATCACGCTATTCGAGAGCGAGGGTGGCGCGTTCGGATCGTTGAACTCATATGCGAAGACGGGCACGAACGAAGCCAAATCCGTGTTCGAATCGAAGACGTTGCAGGCGAAGACGAGGTCCGTGAAGATCTGCGACAAAGCCTCGTCCGAGCTTGGTGCATTGTTGGGCAGGAACGGATCCGGGAAATTAGCCAGCGGGTATTCAGCCGCGATGGCGGCATCGAAGGCGGTCGAATTGATCGTCGACGGCAGATCGAAAGCGCCTAGGAAGCTGTTGATTTCCTGAACATAGTTGCAGGTCGCCGGTTGGCCCTGCGCCGAGGCGCAGAAGCTGTTCGGATGGCTGAGATCGTAATTGGCCGGTCCGCCGGCCGCTGCCACGGTGTCGAGACTGGCGGCGAGGGGGACGACATCGGGCTCGAACAGCCTGCCTTCATTGGCGTTCGAGCCTTGCAGCACGGGCACGCGGATGAATTGCCCGGTCGAGAAAGCGGTCGCAAGCCCTTGCGGCAGGATCTTGGTGCCGGTATCGGGTGAGATGCCGTCTGCACCGAACACGGCGTCCTGGGCCGCCATGATCTTCGCTACCGGCTGGCTGCGCAGGCAGGCGGCGTCAACCGGCTGTGTGCAGCCCAGTGCCGTATCGAAGGCCGCACCGAAATCGCTCTCATAGCTGGTCTCGGATGGCAGGTCGTGCAGCTCATATGCGCCGCTTTCGATGATGGCACCGCGGAAGAGCCCACGCGCAAGATTGGTCGAAGCGAGATGGCTCGAGACGCTGAGGCCGCCGGCGAACTCGCCGCCGATCGTCACTTTCTCAGGATCGCCGCCGAACCCTTTGATATTGGCTTGTATCCAGGCCATGCCGAATTGCTGATCCATCAGCCCGTAATTGCCGGCATCGCCGGTATTCTGGAAACCGTTGGACGATGCCGCGAGCAGGCCGGGCTCGACCAGCCAGCCGAGCGCACCCAGCCGGTAATTGATGGTGACGACGATGATATTGTGCTGGGCGACCATGGCCGACGGGTCATAGGAGGCGCCGGTACCGAAAACGAATGCGCCGCCATGGATCCAATAAAAGACCGGCAGCTTCGATTGCGGCGTCGCACCGGCGGGCGCATAGACGTTCAGGAACAGGCAATCCTCGGATTGCGCCAGCAACGTCGTGCTTGTGTCCTGCGGGTCTTGCGGACAGGCATTGCCGAAGCTCGAGGCGACGACGACGCCTTTAGGCGGGACCGGCGCCTGGGGCGGCGTCCAGCGGAGGGTGCCTTCAGGGGCGGCGGCATAACGGATGCCGAGGAATGCGTTCACGCCGGCGACGCTCGACGACTGCACGGCGCGAAAGGTTCCCGTCGTCGTCACGACGGTCGGTTCGGCTGCCACAGCAGTGCCGAGCGGCATCGCGGTCATCAAGAGCGTCGCAGCTAACGCAAAGCGGCCGGTGCGCCGGCCTTGTGAGTGGTTATGCACAGATTTCCTCCCGTCCTGTTCCTCTTGCTTGGCGGAGAGCCTTGTCGGCTCCAGCACAGGGTGGAACAATCGGAGTTGCCGCTTCTGCGTCACGCCGGTTGTGTGACAAAAATTGGCTAAATGCCAGGTTCTACAAAGGAACCGAGCGTGCCGAGCAGCAAGCGGTATTTTCCATAATATATATTATGCGATTTATCCTATGCCCCGTTCCCCCCGTTATTGCGCTCCTATCGTCGTTTTCACGGGCCACTCCATCCGCGACCGATAGAGCCTCCCCTTCCGAGCAGTTTGCTGTCGTCAGCCCCAGCGATCGATCGCTTCGCGCGATCGATCGCCCATTGGAACTAACTTAGGTCAGGGTTGCTGCGGTTCCATGGCGAGCAGCGGCTGCCAGGTCCCGCAGAAATGTTCGGTCGTGAAGGTGCTGAACGGATGCGGCCCCTGTGGTGTGAGCAACTGGACCTGATTGCTGACGAGGAAATTGAAGGGCAGCCAGATCGGCGGCAGGCTGGGGCTCCCGATGTCCGGAAAGCCGGTTTTCACGAAATTGGCCCAGTAGGTCTTCATTTGGGCAGCCAGCGTCGCTTGCGCGGGGGTGAAGTCGCCACCGAGGTTGAAGATGTACGGAAGCTCGGATGCATGCTGCGAAGCCGTCGTGAAGCCAGAGCCATTCGCACCCGGACCCGGGACACCGGCCGTGCTCGGGGCATTCGGATCATTGAACTCGTAGGCGAAGACCAGGGTTCCCTGAGACAGGTCGCTGTTGGAATCGAAGCCGTTACAGGCGAACACGAAATCGGTGAAGATCTGTGCCAGCGCCTCATCGGCGTCACCGCCGCCGAAGTTGTTGCTGAGGCCGGGGATCGACGACGTTGTCTGCGGAACGAAATTGTGGAAATTGCTGATCGGATACTCGCTTTGCGCCGTCGTCGAAGCGGCGAGGACCGCCTGGGTGAAGGGCGAAGTCAGGCTTTGTGTGGACGGTGCGGCCGTCACGAGGGTCTCGAGGAAGAACGCGATCTCCTGCAAGTAGGAGCACGTCTTCGGCGTCCCGGTGAATTGCGGTGACGCGCAGAGAATGTTCGGGACCTGCAGATCGAAGCTGGCCGGGCCGCCGGCGGCGACGATCGTCGAGCCGGTGCCGAAAGGTTCGGTGACCACGCTCGGAAAGAAGTCCGTCTCGAACAGCCGGCCTTCGTTAGCGTTGGTCCCTTGGAGCACCGGGACATGGTTGTACTGCCCGGTCGAGAAGGCCGTGTGAAGGTCAAGCGGCAGGATTTTCGTGTTGAAATTCGGCGCGATGCCGAAGCCGCCGAACAGGCTTTCATTCGCGAAGAGCTGCGTTGTGGTCAGTCCCTGAAGGCAGGTCAGAGTCACGGTGCCGCCGGCGCAGAAGCTAGTGGCGTCCTTCTGGACAAAGCTGTTGCTGAGCGTCTGGTACGTCGCGAGCGAAGGCACGTCATGATACATGTACCCGCCGCTCTCGATGATGGCACCCCGGAACAGATCGCGGCCGGTAAGATGGTGGAAGCTGTTCGTGGAGGCGAGCTGCGTCGACACGCTGAGGCCGCCGGCTGATTCGCCGCCGATCGTCACCGCCGTCGAGTCGCCGCCGAAAGCCGCGATGTTCTGCTGGACCCAGGCCATGGCGAATTGCTGGTCCATGAGGCCGTAATTGCCGGCGTCGCCGACATTCTGGAACGCGTTGGCCTCGGTCGCCGCCAGCACGCTGGCCGCGAGGAATCCCAAGCTCTTGAGGCGGTAGTTGATCGTGACGACGATAATGTTGTTCTGGGCCACCATTACCGACGGGTCGTAGTCGGACCCGGCGCCATTGGTGAGCGCGCCGCCGTGAATCCAGATCCAGACCGGCAGCTTGGATTTCTTGGTGGCGGTGGACGGCGCATAGACGTTGAGGAACAGGCAATCCTCGGAATCGGTTGCCCGCCCCTGCGGGCAGGTGTTGCCGAAGGTTCCGGCCACGATCGATCCCTGCCCAGGATTAGGCGCCTGAGGCGGTTTCCAGCGCAAGACGCCTTCCGGCGCCTGGCCGTAGCGGATGCCGAAGAAGGCGTTGACCCCGCTCGCCGGATCGCCCGGTTGTTCCTGGAAGTTCTCCAGGCCCTGATAGGTGCCGGTCGAGGTGACGACGGGGGCCGTCAGTTCGACCGCCTTCGCTGCCGGCGTTGTTGCCAGAACGCAAGCGGCGCTCAACGCGCCGATGACGCCAAGCCGGAAAAGCCGCAACTGCTCTCTCATACGATCCTCCCATTTGTTTTTGTTATGACAATGGCATAGCCGACGCGCCGTTCTGGCACCGTTGGCTAGGTCTCACTGCCCAGGCCTTCCGGATTTGCGGAATTGCCTGTCGGGTCAACCTTATCGGTTGTGCCCTGATCTCCTGAAGACGGCTCTGACCGTCGATCTGGTGTGCCGCGTGCGGTGTTGATCGTCCATTCCCTCCCGTCTTGCCAGCGTCACGATGATGACGAGGGCCTGACCTACACACAAGAGAATTTGACGGTGTCTTATACGATCTGGAAGTGCGATCTATTGCGCAACTTTACCGTGATCTGCAGATACCACAGTTACCTGGAAAGGTGGCCTTTACTACGTCGTAATTTGGAGTTTGGACGGCTACCGCCGCTGCGCCGCAGCAAACCAGAATGACGCCGCCGCTGCGGCGAAGCCGATGAGCGAGGCCGTCAGCACCGCGCCATAGGAACCCGTTGCACTCCACAGCAGCGCACCAGCCAAGGGCGACAAGGCTCGGGCGATCGTCGTCGGTACGGCCATTGCCCCGTTGATGGCACCGTAGGCCTCGCGCGTCAGCAGCTCCGGCACGGCGACGCCGCGCAGGATGGTCATGATGCCGTTGGCGCCGCCGAGCAGGACCGCGAAGAGTGCGAGGCCGGCAAGTCCCGGCGGCAGGAACTCGAGGCAGAGAATGGCGAGTGGCGGCGCTGCCACGGTCACCACGCCGACGGCCCGGATCGAGCGCTCGGCGCCGGCGAGCCACATGACGACGCGGCTCGCCACCTGGGCCGGACCGATGATCGCGATCACGCCGACGACCGTGGCGGTATCCTCGCCGCGCTCCAAGAGCATCGGATAGAGGTGGTAAGTGAGGCCGGCAAAGATGCCGTAATAGAGCGTGAAGCTACCGGCCAGCGCCCAGAAGACGGGACGCCGCATCGCCCGGCGCACGGCACCGCCCTCGCCCGCCCCGGCCGCTGGCGCCGGTTGCGCGCCGGCCACCGGCCCGCCGATCACCAATAGATGCAGCGGCACGCAGGACGCGAGCACGATGATGCCGAGCAGAAAGAGTGCCCCGCGCCAGCCGGCATGATCGATCAGAAACTGGATGAAGGGCACGAAGATGGTGCTGGCGAAGCCGCCCCAAAGCGTCAGGCTGGTGATGCCTTGGCGTGACCGGGGACCCAAGCGCCGGACGATGACGGCGAAGGCCGGCTCATAAAGCGTCATAGCCTGCGCCAGGCCGATGCCGGCCATCAGCGGATAAAGCATCCAAAGGCTCTCGATCCGGGACCAGGCGATCAGCAGCAGGCCGCCCAGAACCGAGCCCGTGACCATGATGGCCCGGCCATGCCCGCGATCGATGAGAGCGCCGATCGGATAGGCCGCGAAGCCTGCGATCGCCAGGCCGAAGGTCGCCGCCCCGTAGATCTGGGATTTGCCGACGCCGAGCAATTGCCCCATCGGCCCGGTGAAGAGCGGGAAGCTGTAATAGAGCGCACCCCAGGAGACGATCTGGCCAAGCCCGAGACCGGCGATGAAGCGACCGTCACGCACGCGTTATGCCGCCTCCTCGTCCGATCCTGGCTCGGCCGGCAGCCCGAACATGACCCGGATGAGCCGGACGAGCTCGGCCAACCGAACCGGCGGCGGCATTCGGTGCGGCGCTCCGACCATGAGGTCGAGCCCGGGCGCCACATGAATGGCGGAGAGCGCGGAAACCGTCGGTTCCCGCCCGGCCCCCTGCCCTGCGGCGATGATGCTGACCTGCGACGCGAAGCTGGTCCAGGTATCGCTCGCCCGCTCGGGATCGAAGCCGCGCGATTTCAGTACGGCGACCAGATCCTCGCGATGCCGCCGGATCGCGGCCAGATCGAGGCCGGACGCCTGCAACTGCTTGACGCTGCGCAGCTCGGCCAGATGGCGGTCGTCGAAATGGGCGCCGCGCCCGCGGCCGAGCGGCGGGGAGATCAGCCCCTCCTGCACGTAGTAGCGCACGGTCCGTTCGAACACGCCGCCGAGCCGCGCCAATTCGGCCGCCGTATAGCGCGGTCTGATCGCTGTCATGGCGGGATTAATACGACAGCGTACTGTCTATTTCAAAATGTTTCTTTTGGAACTATCGCGATCATGGCATGTTGTTCGGTGATCCAAAATGAGCCGGAGACTTCCCCATGGCCACCAAGATCGAAGCGGATGCCCAGACCTTGTCGGACGAAGTGCAGCAGCTCCGCGCCGATTTCGCGCGGCTCGGCGACACCGTGCGCGGCCTCGTCGACCACACGACGCATGAGGTTCGGCAGTCGGCCAATGCCGCGGCCGATGCGGCCTGGAGCAAGGCGAAGAGCACGGCCTCGACCGTGGCGAATGAGATCGATGAGAAGCCGCTGGCGAGCGCGCTCGTGGCGCTGGGCGTAGGCTTCGTCCTTGGTGCCCTTCTGTTCGGCCGTCGCAGCTAGCCTCGATGGAGCGACTCTTCGAGCGCTTCTCGATCGCCTTCGCCGTTCTGATCGTCGCCTTGCTGTGCCTGGCGATCGGTCTGGCGGCGATGGCGGTGGCGCTCTATGAGGCGCTGTTGCAGAATTTCACGACCCCGGTCGCGGCCCTCCTTACGGGAGTGGCAGCGTTCGTCGTGTCCGTGCTGCTTCTGCTTATTGCGCGAAGCATCATGAGCCGGCGAAGCCAGCCCGTCTCGCATCTACCCGCTGGAAGTGCGGCCGCCACCGACCCGGGCTTCATCGCAAGCGAGCTCGGCAATCTCATCGGCGGCCATATCAACGACGCGGCCCGCAAATCGCCGCGCACGACCTTCGCCGCATCCCTCCTCGTCGGCTTGACGCTCGGCGCCAGCCCCGCCTTGCGCAACGCGCTCCTGGGGCTGGTTCGGGAGATCACGAAGAAATAACCCGAAACCGCGCCTACCGCCACGGTTCGCTCGATGCCGCGAACTTTCTGATGGCCGATGTCCGCGGCGCGCTCGGGCCCTATCTCAACGTCTTCCTCATCACCGAGCAGAAATGGAGCCAATCCGAGGTCGGGCTGGTGACCATGATCGGAGGCCTCGTCGGTCTCGTCTTCCAGACGCCGATCGGTGCCGCGATCGACGAGACCCGTGCCAAGCGCGGCGTGATCGTCGGCGGCCTCGTGGTTCTGGCACTCTCGGCCGGCGTGATCTTCGCCCTACCCCGCTTCTGGCCGGTCACGATCGCCAACACGCTGACGGCCGTGGTCGGCGACATCTTCGGTCCGGCGATCGCAGCCCTCACGCTCGGCCTTTATACCCGCGACGCCCTCGCTCGGCGGATGGGCCGCAACGCCGCGTTCGACCATGCCGGCAATGTTGCGATCGCGATCGTGGCCGCCGGTGTCGGCTATCTCTTCTCGCAACGGGCGGTCTTCCTGCTGGTGCCCGTCTGCGCGGTCCTCGCTGCCGGTGCGGTGCTGTCGATTCCGGCGGACAAGATCGATCTCGACCGCGCCCGCAATCTGGACCAAGACGGTGCTCACGAGCCGGCCGGTTACGTCATCCTCCTTCGATCGCGGCCGCTTGTGATCTTCGGCCTGGCGACGATCCTGTTTCACTTCGCCAATGCGCCGCTCTTGCCGCTGGTCGGACAAAAGCTGGCGCTGGCGCACCCGAAGGAAGCGACCGCCATGATGTCGGCCTGCATCGTGGCAGCCCAGCTGGTGATGCTGCCGATCGCCGTGCTGGTCGGGCGCACGGCCGACCGCTGGGGGCGCAAGCCGCTGTTCCTGGCGGGATTCGCGGTCCTGCCGATCCGCGCCGCCCTCTACACGCTGTCGGACGATAGCGGCTGGCTCATCGGCGTGCAGCTGCTTGACGGAGTCGGCGCCGGCATCTTCGGGGCGCTCACGCCGCTGGTCATCGCCGACATCATGCGCGGCACCGGCCGCTACAATCTGGCGCTAGGCGCCGTCGCGACCGCACAAGGCGCCGGCGCTGCCGTAAGCGGCCTCTCCACCGGCCTTATCGTCGATCATCTGGGCTATAGCCCAGCGTTCCTCACATCCGCCGCGGTGGCCGCTCTCGCCTTCGCGACATTCCTGCTGGCGATGCCGGAAACACGCTCGATGCCGGCAATAGATCCGATCTCGGAATAGTCCTTGCCAAAGCCAGGCAGGCCCCCCATTGTCCGCCGCCCCGCCATGGCAACGTCCTGAAAGAGATCATGCAACGGCCAGCGGCCCGCCCCAGCCTCCTGCGCGATGACCGGCCGCTGTGGCGCAACATCCTGCAATTCCTGCTGCCGCTGATGGCGAGCAATCTGCTCCAGGCCTCGTCGGGCACGATCGGCAACATCTATCTGGGCCGGCTGATCGGGGTGACGGCGCTTGCCGCCGTCTCGTCCTTCTTCCCGTTTCTGTTCTTCCTGATCAGCTTCCTGTTCGGGCTCTCGAACGGCAGCACGATCCTGATCGGCCAGGCCTTCGGGGCGGGCGACGTGGAGCGGGTGCGCAGCATCGCGGGCACTACCATCACGCTCAACATCCTGGTCGGGATCGTGCTGGCGCTGCTGGGCGGCTTCTTCGCGCCCTGGGTGCTTCATGCGCTCAACACGCCGCCTGACATCCTGCCCTATGCCGCCTCATACGCGCGGATCATCTTCTACGCGCTGCCCCTCCTGTTCGTGTATCTCGCCTACACGACCTTCCTGCGCGGCACGGGCGATTCGGCGACCCCCTTCTATTCGCTGCTGCTCAATGCCGCGATCTCGCTCTCGACCATGCCGGTGCTGATCACCGGCTGGATCGGCTTTCCCGGCGTCGAGATCCTGGGCGTGACCCTGCCCTCGTTCGGCGTCGAGACCGGCCTGCCCCGGCTCGGCGTCAATAGCGGCGCCTATGCCTCGATCCTGGCGAACTTCGTGACGCTCATCTTCCTCGCGATCCAGCTGCGGCTCCAAGGCAGTGTTCTGGCACCCAACCGGGCGCTGCTGGGCCATCTCGCGATCGACTGGAAGATCCTGAAAGTGATCTTCCGCCTCGGCATCCCGACCGCGACGCAGATGGTGATGGTGTCGCTGTCCGAGATCGCCGTCATCAGCTTCGTCAACGGTTTCGGCTCGGCGGCAACGGCCGCCTATGGCGCCGTCAACCAGGTGGTGAGCTATGTCCAGTTCCCGGCGATCAGCATCGGCATCGCGGCCTCGATCTTCGGCGCTCAGGCGATCGGCCGCGGCGACCAGCATCGGCTGGGCGAGATCACGCGCACGGCCTTGACGCTCAACCTCATCATCGGCACGGGGCTGGTCTCCATCGCCTATCTCTTCGCGCGCGATATCGTGGGCTGGTTCATCACCGAGCCCTCGACGTTGGATCTGGCCTACCAGCTGCTCGCGATCACGCTCTGGAGCTATGTCCTCTTCGGCATGACCGCGGTGCTATCGGGCATCATGCGCTCGAGCGGCACGGTATTCTGGCCTACCGCGATCTCGATCTTCTCGATCTGGGGCGTCGAGGTGCCGTGCGCCTGGTTCTTGTCACGCTCGATCGGCATCGACGGCATCTGGATCGCCTACCCGATCGCCTTCGCCGCCGGCCTTGCCTTGCAGACGGGCTATTTCCGGCTGTTCTGGCGCCATCGCAGCTTTACACGGCTGATCTAGATCCCGCAGCGATCCGGCCCGGCATCGAGTGTGGCCGCCAGCGCCTTGGTAAGCGAGACGGCCTCGAACTCGGCCAGCAGATGCTGGCCCGGATGAGCGAGCGCTGCAAAAGTCGATTCCTGGCCGGGCCGCCCGCTGCCGGTTCCGTCGGGATGGATATAGACCTGGAGCCCCAGATCGTTCGGCAGCAGCCCGTGCGGCCCGAAGCTGGGATCGAGATCCTTGACGAAATTGATGCCCGAAACGGCATCCGACGCCACGCCGAGCCGGCGGAGCGAGGCATCGATGGGAATGGCATTGAACGAGACGAAGCCGGTCGCGATCTGGCGATGCGGGAACTTGGCTGCGAGATATGCCGCCTGCAGCTGGGCCTCGCCGCCCGCCTGGGACTGGCCCAAGGTCAAGAGCGGCACCCCCTCCTGCCCTTCGGCATCGGCGAAAGCGGCGGCTGCCGCCGCCTCGGCATCGGTGATGGCGTCGGTCTTCCAGCCGCCGGCCATGGCGCCGTTGGTCGCGACATCGGTCAGCACGCCGAGCGGGGATTGCGTGACGATCGGCAGGCGGAACAGCCGGTTGACGAGGAACAGGCTCGTGGCATGGTCGCCAGCATCGAGCGCGCCGAGCTCGACGCCGTAATAGCCGCGCCCCGCATCGAAGGGTGCGCGCATCAGGCGGTAGCGGCCTTTGAGGCCGCCGAGATCGGTCGGCGGGGCGAAGCCCGGCACCTGGTCGAGGCTCGAATAATGGTCGATCACCGTACCCGGCGCCGGCATGCGGTTGGCGGCGGCGGCATCGAACACCCAGCCGATCAGCAGCTTGGCATCATCGAGCCGGAAGGCGCGGATATCGGCCGGCAGCGCGCGGGCGAAGCAGGATTCATCGCGCGGTGCGGCGGCTGCCACGGCACTGGAGAGCAGCAGCAAACCCAGGGCGGCCGACATCCTAGTGAACAAGATCCGCTCTCCCGTTCAGCCGCTCGACGGCGGCCTGGATAATCTCGGTCTGGCGCCGCATGCGGGCCATTTCGTGATGCAGCAGCGAGGTTTCCGTCGCCTCGAGCAGATGCATCGGCGGGATCGGCGCCAAGGGCGGGGGCGGCTCGCCGCTCTTGAGGGAGGCCGCCAGCCCGTCGAAGGTGGCGATCGTCCAATGAACCGACTGATCGATCCACGCCTCCCGCGCCTTGGGATCGATGATGTCCGGCAGCAACGAAAGTGCCGCCGCGACGCCGGCGAGCCGCCGCATGCAGGTGACCAGCGTGATCCCCGCCTCGACCGTTTCCGGCTGGGTGCGGCGCGGTTCGGCGATGACGCGTTGCAGCGACGCCTCGGCATTGGCGCTGGCGAGACCGGCGGCGCGCCGGGCCGTCTGGAGCGCTTCCTGGCTTGTCTCCTGCTCGGCCTCGGGCCCGCGGGCGAAGACGGCGGCGAGATAGGTGCGCGTGGCGGCGAGCGCGTCGGCGAGGCGCGGCTTCAGCTGGGGCTCTTCCCAGCTCGGCCAGAACAGGAATCCCGCGACGAGCCCGAGCACGCCGCCGATCGTGCTGTCGATCGAGCGCAATCCGGCGAGCGACCAGCCGCCGAACTGGCCGGTTTGGAACAGCTCCGCGATCAGCACGAATTGCGGTGTCAGGCACAGCACGAAGAGCGTGTAGTTGACGCTCTTAATCGCCATGGTGATGACCGAGAGCGGGAAGATCAAGACCGCGATCAGGAGCGGGCTGTGGATAAGTCCGCCGATCGCCGCCGCGATCACGCCGCCCAGCACGCTGCCGATGACGCGCTCGATCGAGCGCCGCCAGGTCGCCGCCATGAAGGGCTGCAGGATGACGATGGCCGTGATGCTGAGCCAATAGCCGCGTTCGATATCGCTCTCGAGGATGATGGTCTCGCCGATCGCGGCCGTGACTGCGACCCTGAGCGCATGGCGCAGGCTGAGCGAGCTCCAGCCGAGATTGCCGCGGATCAAGGTGCCGACCGCGACCCAATCGATAAGCGGTCCGGGCGGCCCATCGGCCATGGCCTCGCTGAGCGTGCGCTGCGGCCGGATGCCGGATGCCGTCTCGGCCGCGATCTGGAGATAGTGGGTGATGCGTTCGAGCAGCAGCACCAATTCCGGTAGCGCCGTCTCGACCGTCTTGAGCTCGTTGAGGCGCCGGCGCATGAGGGCCAGCGACGCATGCGGCCGATGACGCCGGGCCGCCCCCCTCTCGAGCCCCTGCCCCAGCGCCGCCGCCTGCCGGGCGAAGCGCAAGAGCGCTGTCCTGAGCGTGCGCCGGACGCGTGGCGAGATCGCCATATGCGGCTGCTCCAGCATTTCGCTCAAGGCGATGAGCGCCTCGAAGATCTGGTCGGCATCCGCCAGGAGGACCACGAGCTCTTCGCCTCGGGTGCTTTCGCCGGTATGGCGCCGCCGGTCATAGGTCAGCACGCTGCGGGCCGCCTCGACCGCGTTCCGCACCGCGCCGCGCCGGTCGCGCATGGCGTTGGCCCAGGCCGCCTCATCGGCCTTGCCGGCCTGCAGCTCGGCCAGCGTGTGGGCGTAATGGCCAAGTGTCCGCCAGCAATCGCCGACGGCGCGCCGGGCCGGCCCGTAGGGGTAGAGCCGCCAGATCACCAGCACCAGCAGCATGGCCCAGATCCCGCCGCCGAAGGTCAGGCCGGTGCGCTCAAGGGCCTCCTTGAAGCTGCCCGAGGCCGTGCCGAGGCAGACGATGATATCGACGGTCAGCAGCACGCCCACCGTCGTGGCCGCGTTGCCGAAGATGCGCGCGAAGCTGCCGCAGAAGCTCCACAGGAAGACGAGCGGGACCGACAGCCAGAGCCGCGGCTCGGCGGCGAGGGCAATGAAACAGCCGAACGTGGCGAGCAGCGTGAAGCTCGACATGGCGAGGAAGCGGGCACGCCAGGCGCCGCCCGGATCCGCCTGGCAGCCCCAGAAGGCGACGATCGCGATCCAGCTGAGCTCCTGCCGGCCGGTCAGCTCGGCGATCAGGACCGGAATGGCGCAGGCGGTGGCGGCGCGAATGCCGGCGGCGAGGCTGAAGGCCCGGCGATCGAGCGGCAGCGCCTGCTCGAAGCGGTGCCAAAACCCGTCCAGCCCCCGGGCCGGTATCGCTATGCCGATCGACATGGTGTTGTTATCGCATGATTGAGAGGCGGGCCCAATCGGGCTTTGACCTCGAGGTGCCGGTCGGGGAAGATCGCCGGCCCGACCCTCTCGCCCGACACGTTCAAGGAGCCGCCATGCCCTTTCCGCCCCCGACCGGGCGCGGTATTGACCGCCTTCTCGCCATCATGGCCCGGCTCCGCGCGCCTGAGGGCGGCTGCCCTTGGGACATCGAGCAGAGCTTCGCCACGATCGCGCCCTATACGATCGAGGAGGCCTATGAGGTCGCCGACGCGATCGAGAAGCAGGACATGGCCGCCCTCAAGGACGAGCTGGGCGACCTGCTGTTCCAGGTCGTGTTCCATGGCCGCATGGGCGAGGAGGCCGGATACTTCGATTTCGACGCGATCGCGGCCGGTTGCGCCGACAAGATGGTGCGCCGGCACCCGCATATCTTCGGCGACCGCGACGATGTGAAGACGGCCTCCGATCAGACGGTCGCCTGGGAGGCGATGAAGGCGGCCGAGCGGGCCGCCAAGGGGTCCGCCAACAAGAGCGCCCTCGACGGGGTGGCGATCGGCCTCCCTGCCCTCACAAGAGCGCTCAAGATCCAGGCGCGTGCCGCCCGGGTGGGCTTCGATTGGACGACGGCGCCGCCGATCCTCGACAAGATCGCCGAGGAGCTCGACGAGGTCCGCGCCGAGATCGAGGCGGCAGCACCGCGCGACCGGCTCGAGGACGAGGTCGGCGATTTGCTCTTCGCCGTCACCAACCTCGCCCGCCGGCTCGAGCTCGATCCCGAGCTGGCGCTGCGTCGGGCCACCGCCAAGTTCGAGCGCCGCTTCCACGGTATCGAAGCGAGGCTAGCCGCGCGCGGCGAGACGGTCGAGGGACAGGATCTGATCAAGCTCGACCGGCTTTGGGATGAGGTGAAGGCGGCGGAGAAATAAGAATTGCTCGGTCGGCCCCAGTGGGGGGCACCTTCCCATTGCTGATGCAATGGGCACGAGTTTGCTCCTCTCCGCCAGCGGGGCGGAGAGGTCGGGTGAGGTGGGGCTGCCGGATCGGGCGAACTGCGAGCCGAGTACGCTGAAGGGCCCCGCCTCACCCCAGCCCTCTCCACCCCGTCGGGGTAGAGAGGGAGTTTGGCCGGCGCGGCGGCGGCTCCGGCGCTTCCCTGCCCTCGTTGATGAACCAGCCCTTGTCCTGCCAGACCGAGAGCTCGACGGGAATCCCGAGCTCGTCGCAGAGGCCGATGATGACGTTGCCGACCCGGATGGTGAGGGCTCGTCCTCGATATCCGGGTCCATCAGGCGCTCATGGAGATCGCCGAGCAGGCTCTCGGGTTCCGATGTAGCCTCGACCATCTGGGCGACATCGCGGGCGACCTGGTGCTTCTTGACGCGCAGACGTGACGTTCTCGATCGCCTGATTGCGCTCCTTGGCATGGCCCTTCTCGGCACTCTTCGCCATGGCCGCCGCCGCCGCCGCCGTCGCCGCCACAACGTAAAAACAATAGCCCAAAAATCTCAACGGGCAATGTCCAACGCCGGCCAAATTGCCTCGGCAACCAAACACGTCTACGCCCACAAAAACATTACAAAAGCTGTGCAGCAAACTCGCTCGGTACCGCCGGCAGCATCTCCGAAGGCGAAGAGGTGCGCGACAGCATCCTCGTCCAATAGGCCGGACATCTCAACCTGAAGCGGTGCGGCCCGAGCATGTTCACCACTTATTGCTGACCTCACCAACTTTGCCCCCACTCCGCACGCCGACCATGGCGGTGGAGCCAAACGAGAAGCCTGAGGACGATCGCCGCCGCTCGCTCTACACCTTCCAGCGCCGCTCGCTACCGCAGCCGATGTCGGGGTCGTCGACCGCGCGGGTCGACGCGGGAATATCGAGCACGACTTTATACGATGCGCTGAGCGCGGAGCAGTTCTCGTCGGTGGATAGGGGATGGAACAATACAGAAGGCGTACCGGTACCCGCACGCTGTCGTCGAGCCACCGCGACGCCGATCCCGCGCACGCTCGCGCAGACGAAGTACGCCGACCTCGACATCTCGATCATCGACGAGCTGCCGCCGGGCCGCACGCCGATCGAGACGTTCGTCGTGCGCGAAAGCCGCAAGGCGCGCGTCTACGACTTCGTGCGCAAGAACGTCGAGCGCGGACACCAAGCCTACGTCGTGGCGCCGGCGATCGAGAGTCGGAGCGAGTAGCGTCAGTCGGCCGATCGGAAAGACCGAGCGACTGCAGAACGATGTCTTCCCGATCTGCGCGTCGCGCTGCTCCACGGGCGAATGCCGCGCGAAGGAGAGGACGCGGTGATGACGCGCTTCAAGGGCGGCGAGGTGGACGTGCTGGTGGCGACGACCGTCGTCGAAGTCGGCGTCGACGTGCCGAATGCGAGCGTCATGGTGATCCTCGACGCGCAGCGCTACGGGCTCGCGCAGCTGCATCAGCTGCGCGGACGCGTCGGCCGCGGCGCGGCGAGTCGTACTGCATGCTCGTCGCCCCCGATGACGCCGCGCGGTGGCGCGCCTCGACATTCTCGCCGAGACGAACGACGGGTTCGAGGTCGCCGAAGAAGACCTGCAGCTGCGCCGGTCGGGCGAGCTCGCGGGCACGGCGCAAGCCGGCGGCGCCGACGGCCTGATCGGGAACATCGTCGACGATTTCGCGCTCTACATGCAGGCGAAGGCGGAGGCCGACGCGATCGTGCTGCGCGATCCGGAACTCTCGGACGCCGAACACCTCGCGCTGCGCGCGCTGATCGACGAGACCGCGGTCGCGCGCGCTCTGCTGGTGACGGCGATGCAGATTGCGGTCGGGTTCGATTTCGATCACACGCTGGGCGTCGACAACGGGCTCGAACGCAAAGCGTGCGTGCGGCTCGCCGCGGAACTCGGCATTCCGATCGATCTCGTAGACAGATGGCCGCGGGCGTCGTCGACAACTGCCTAACGCAATTTCGCGCCGGAGCGGCTGGAGCGTTGGACGAAGCCGTCGACGTGTTCCATGCGGCGCTGATCACGGAACCGATGCCTCCCCGCACCCACCCCGAAGCGACCCCGCACCACTTCTTCGCCGTTCAACTTCGTTCAACGGCTCCAAACCACCTTCAGTTCATCAAAGCCTTAGCGACTACTTGCTGAGTTTTTAACAATGTGGTGAAAACAGAATGGATGAACGTGGGAGCTTTATTTCTTACGCCTTATTCCTTGTGTCAGATGTACCATTCAATAGGGTAGAGCGATCAGCAACTGTAGAAGTGACGCATTTGGCAGGGCTATTGCATGGGGTAGTTATTACTAATAGTTATGATTTCTACAGTAACCCCCCCCCCCCCCTACTGTAACCGCTTGACTACAGTACGTATTGCTCCATTCCGACAGCGACGATGTCTCGTCTCGTCGATTTTAGCCAATGTACGCCGCGCTCAACAGGTACTTTTCGCCACTGGTGATCAAGGCCAACAGCTTCTGCGCGGCAAAGGAGTTGTCCTAGCACAGAATGCGGCGGAGGCCGATTCCTCGAGTCGGCAATCGAAAAGGATGAGCTCAACCCGGCGGACGTCGCGTGATGCTCGGAAGAGACATCGAGGCGAGGAGCTATCCTTCATCATTTGACGGATAGGAGAACGGTTCCGCCCAATGGTGCGACAGGAATCACAAAAAGAGGTGTCGAGCCACAAATTATCCGACCCGAACCCGGGGGCATGGGTCTGCTCTTGGGAAGGAGTTGTTGCCGGCCCACTCCGACACCGTCATCTCAACTCAAGCCCGGCCGGCCGGCACGCGCGCACGCACGCCCCACCACCGCGCCGCCGCCCGCACCACGACGACGCTCGCGCGCGCCCCACCACCCCCCCCCTTCGCACCAGAGGCGCCCGCCCCTCCCCGGCGGCCGCCGCCCCCCACCACAACAGTAACAACTCACACAGCGCCACTCCCCCCCACAACCAACAGTACACCTCCACAACAAACAAACACTCACCACCCAACCCTCTCCCAACCACATCAGCAACACAACAAACAAATCGCTGGCCGCCCCTACCCACACCACCCCGCCCAACCCCATTCTTTGCTCCATTCGACTCGTTTTCATCATCAAACTCCCCTACGTCTTCAACACGTTTCCGAAGACCCTCCCTGGCGCTGCACTTC
>CAVXLN010000022.1:0-382656 GCA_963762435.1 uncultured Alphaproteobacteria bacterium
GCCTTCCCGCGACGGAGAAGGACCATGCCGGTGGACAGCGATCGCGATTACGTTCTGGGCACTCATGACGAGGAGATCGCGCGCCTCGGCGTGCAGCACGCGGTGTGGCGCCCGCGCGTGCTCGACGCCTGGCGGCGCGCCGGGATCAGCCGCGATCAGCGTGTGCTCGATTTCGGGTCGGGCCCGGGTTATGCCAGCCTCGATCTCGCCGACATCGTAGGGCCAGGCGGCCGCATCATAGCGGTCGACCGGTCCGCCCGGTTTCTCCAACATCTGCAGCGGACGGCGGCGGCGCGCGGGCTTGGGCAGATTGAGGCACATGAGCGCGATCTGGACCAGGACAAGCCGCCGGCCGAGAGGGTCGACGCGACCTGGTGCCGCTGGGTTCTGTCTTTCCTCAGCGCGCCGCGCCGCGCCGTGGCGCGGCTGGTCGATTGCGTGCGCCCCGGCGGCGCCGTGGTGATCCATGAATATCTCGATTGCGCCACCTGGCAGATCAGCCCACGCGTCGCTTCCTTCGACGCGTTCGTCGCGGCCGTGATGGCGAGCTGGCGTGCCGAAGGCGGCGAACCCAATATCGGCGTCGACGTGATCGCCTGGCTTCAAGAGGAAGGCTGCGCGATCGAGCAGGTCCAGCCGCTGGGCGATATCGTCGGGCCCGATAATTTCGTCTGGCATTGGCCGGCGGGATTCTTCGAGAGCAACCTCGAGCGGCTGGTGACGCTCGGCCGCGTCGCCCCTGATCGGGCCGATGTCATGCGCGCCGATTTCGCCGCGGCCCTCAACCGGCCCGGCATCCGCATGGTGACGCCGCTGGTCTTGGAGATCATCGCGCGCAAGCGCGGCTGAGGGCCCCTACTCCGGCGGCCGTCTCGCGGCGAAATCGAACTCGGCCTCGAGCGCCCGGCCGATCGCGAGGATGGTGCCTTCGTCGAAGAGGCGGCCCCAGAGCGAGATGCCGTGCGGCACCACATGGCGCGGCGCATCGCTGGCGGGGGCCTTGCGGCGGAAGAGGCTGCCGGCGATGGGCTCGCGCGTCGGGGCCTCGATCAATCCCACAGGCAGCATCAGGCAGGGATGGCCGGTGAAGTTGGTGATGGTCAGCATCGGCCCGACGAGGCTCGGCCCGATGATGGCATCGACGCTGCAGAAACATTCCTCCATCACCATCATGACCTGCCGTCTCAGCCGGTCGAGCTGGATATGGTCGACCGCCGAGAGGAAGCGGGCGCGGCGGAACTGGTTGGGCCAGGCGTCGGCATCCTGGCGCTTCAGAAGATCGTCGCGGCCAGAGAGCGTCAGCTCCTCGAAGGCGGCCGCCGCTTCGGCGAAGAGGATCGATTTCAGCAATTCATAGGGCAGATCCGGCCGTTCGAGCGGGACGAGCTCGAGCCCGCTGCGCCGCGCCGCTTCGAGCGCCTTGCGATCGAGCGGCTCGATGCCCTCGAGCTCGAAATCGGCCGGGAAGTATCCCAAGCGCCGGCGCGCGACCGGCCAGCTTGCGTCGTAGGAGAAGGGCTCGGCGATCGAGCCTGGGTCGGCGGCATCGAAGCCTTCGATCGCGGCCAGCACCAGGGCCGTATCCTCGACTGAACGGCAGATCGGACCGACCTTGTCGAGGCTCCAGCACAGCGGCATGCAGCCGCGGCGCGAGACGCGGCCGAAGGTCGGGCGCAAGCCCACCGTGCCGCAGCGCATCGAGGGCGAGACGATCGAGCCCAGCGTCTCGGTGCCGAGGCTGAAGCCCATGAGTCCCGCCGCCGTGGCCGAGGCGGAGCCGGCACTCGACCCGCTCGATCCCTCATCCCGGTTCCAGGGATTGCGCGACATGCCGCCATACCAGACGGCGCCATAGGCGAGCGCGCCCACCGCCGTCTTGGCGATGAGCACGGCGCCGGCCGCCTTGAGGCGTGCGACGACATGGGCATCCGCGGCCGGCACGCGGTCGCGATAGGGTTCCGCACCCCAGCCGGTCGTGATGCCGGCCGTGTCGAAGAGGTCCTTGGCACCCCAGGGAATGCCATGAAGCGGCCCAAGCCAGGTGCCGTCGGCGAGGAGCGCATCGGCGTGCCGCGCCTCGTCGAGCGCCCGATCGGCGGTCACGGTCGCGATGTTCTCGAGCCCGGGCGCCAGCCGGTCGATCCGGTCGAGATAAAGCTCGGTCAGGCGGACGGAGGTGAGTGCCCGCGTGCGCAGCCAGTGCGCTAGATCCGTCACCGAGGCGAAGGCGATGTCGCGTTCATCCTCGGGCAGCGGCAGCGGCACCGTCTCGCTCGGCCGGAACGGGCGCGGCACGGGCGGGCGCCAGCCGGGCAGGCGCGGATCGAACCGGCTCGCCGGCGCCAGCCCCTCCGGCAGGGAAGAGGCGCGCCGAGCGAGCGCCCATTCGATCTGCTCCTCGAAGCCTTCGGTCAGGAGCGTGCGCTCCGCCTCGGTATAGTCGATGCCGAGCAAGCGTTCGGCGGCGGCGATGAGATCGGCGGAGACGGGCTCGGGCGGCATGGGTATTCCGGCAGCGGGATAAGGCCGCGAGCTTACGGCAAGTGCCGGGCGGATCGAAGCTTTTTGGCAAATGCTACAAGCCTAACAATTTAGAGATGAATTCGCGGTCAAATGCCTACTTGCCGCATACGTGACTATGCAGAAAGTGATCGTGATGGCCGCTGCACTCGCCGCGCTTGCGGCCCCGTATCGCCTGTGGAAGCGCCTTTCCCTGCCGAGCCGCCTGGCGGCGCTGGCCGCGATCGTCATCGCGCTTGCCTTGACGCTGGTCGTCGCCCGCACCTCGTCGATCGTGGCCGAGGAGATGGCGAACCGCGCGCAGCAGAGCCTCGATGTCAATTTCAAGCTGGGGCTCGAGCTGCTGAAGCAGAAGGGTCCGGCCCATCTCGACGGCGACAAGCTGATGTTCGGCGACTGGGCGGCGAACGGCAATTTCGAGGTGGTCGACAAGGTCAAGGCGATCGCGGGCGGCACGGCCACGATCTTCATGGGCGAGACCCGCGTCACGACCAATGTGCAGAAGCCCGACGGCACGCGCGCGGTCGGCACCAAGCTGGCGGCGGGCCCGGCGCATGACAGCATCTTCGTCGCCCACAAGACTTTCCGCGGCGAGGTCGACATCTTGGGTCGCCGCTTCTTCACCGTCTACGACCCGATCCTCGACCCCAACGGCCAGGTTATCGGCATCTGGTATGTGGGCGTGCCGGAGCGCGAGTTCTTCGCTCTCGTCGACACGCTGCAGGATCGCGCGGCCTTGTCCGGCTTTTGCGTGGCGGTGTTGGCCTCGCTCCTCATGTTCTGGGCCTTGAAGCGGGCGCTCCGCCCCTTGAACCGACTCGAGCTGGCGATGGCACGGCTGACCCAAGGCGACCTCGCGGTCGAGATCCCGGATTACCAGGCCGGCGGCGAGATCGGCCGCATGTCGGACGCCGTGCGTGTGTTCAAGGAGCGCCTCGCCGAGATCGAGCGGCTGCGCGCGTCCCAGGCCGACCAGGAGGAGCGCGCCTCGGCTTTGCGCCGCGAAGCGGTGCAATCGCTGGTCGACCAGTTCGAGGCGAGCCTGGTCATGGGGCTCGATGCGTGCGCCGATGCCGCGAGCGAGATGCGCCGCTCGGCCCAGAGCCTCTCCGGCACGGCCGCCCACAGCACGACCGAGACAATGGCCGTCGCGGCTTCGACCGAGGAGGCGGCGGCCAATGTCGAGACGGTGGCGAGTGCGGCCGAAGAGCTGTCGAGCTCGATCCATGAGATCAGCCGGCAGATCGGCCAGGCCGCCTCGGTCGCCGGCGACGGCGTCGAGCAGGTCAAGCTGACCGACCAGACCGTGCATGGGCTGATGGAAGCGGCCCAGCGCATCGGCGAGATCGTCGGCCTCATCAAGGATATCGCGAGCCAGACCAACCTCCTGGCCTTGAACGCCACGATCGAGGCGGCGCGCGCGGGCGAGGCCGGCAAGGGGTTCGCCGTGGTGGCGAGCGAGGTGAAGCACCTCGCCAACCAGACCGCACAGGCGACCGAGGACATCACGAGCCAGGTCGACGGCATGCAGAATGCGACGCGCGAGGCCGTGGACGCCATCACCGGTATTGGTGCCACCATCGCCGAGATCGATCAGATCGCAACCCTGATCGCGGCCGCGATCAAGCAGCAGGGCGCCGCCACGAACGAGATCGCGCGCAGCACCCAGGAGGCGGCGCGGGGCACGACCGAGGTCAATCGCACGGTCACGGATCTGAAGCTGGGCGTGGAAGGGACCGGGAAGTCGGCAGCCGAGATGGCGGAGGCGGCGGTCAGGCTCGATGGCGAGATCGCGCGGCTGGGCGAGGAGGCGACCCGGTTCCTGGCGGATATGCGGGCGGGGTGAGGGGCGGCCTAGTTGGCGGTGCGGTTGCGCCCGAGCGCGATCAGCTTCTGCCCTGGAATTGTGACCGACAGGCTGGCAAGCTGTCGGCATGAATGACGAGTTTGAAGCCCCGGCCGACGTAAGCTGTGAACGTGTCTATACAACTTGGGACTACTACGACGGTCCGCGCGAAGGCATCGCGGACTTTCGGGGAAAACCACACATCTACAAATGCCAGTTCAGCGAACCCGATGACGATTGGACAGACCTTTTCTGGCTGATGGAGATAGACCAGGAGTTATTCAAGCTGGCGGAAGAGAAATGGACCATCTTTCTCAGGTGGAAGAGAGAATTCGAACTTGGAAACGCGTCCCTCGATAGCCATCCCGCTCTACCCGAGGATCGCGCACGCTTCGATGAATTGGGAATTACTTTAGGGGATAGACTCAAGCTTCGGCCGGAGCGTTCCGTGATCCGACGAGCGCGCTTCGTAAGAGCTGTTGAAGCTGATGGCACATATGTCGAGTGGACGAAATTATAGAAGCAGCCTACGCACTCTTCGAGTTGGGGTGACGAATTTCAGAGATGGGGCGGACGGCCTCTGTGATGGCATCGAAATGCCAAGATGTGTCATTGGCAGCCCATCTCAAGTTGCCATCGATCTGTGGCCTCCAGCGGTGGTATTCCGCCGAAATCGAGCAATCAGACCTCGATCGCCATCATTATGGCGGCCCGGATATCCTCGAGCGAGGCTGATGGTTTGAGTGCGTCCCGAAACAAAGCGAAATGCGCCGGCCTCTCGCGCTCGAGGTAGGTCAGGCTCCGTTTCGGCCCGAGATACCATTGCTCCCGGAACGCAAAATAATCTTCAAGAAGGGTCATGAGCAGCCAGTGACGCCGGTAGTCTCCCTCGGCATCGCCCTTCTCGGCGCGCGCCAACATCTTCTGGAGCCAAAGACGACGCGTCTCGGCATCACTGGGCGTCAGTTTCTTGGGTCCCGCCATGTACAGGGAATCGACCGCCGCCAGCGCCTTGTCACCCACCTGATTGCGCTGAAATAGGACCCGGCCGCCATGGATCCTGAGCCAATCCTGGTCAGGCTCCGTTGCCGTCGGATAGAGGAAAAGATCGAGATGGAGCTCTTGCCATCGATGGGCCGCATGCTCTGCCTCGCCCGTATCGCGAAAACCCATAACATCGATGTCACTCGCGATGTCCCAGTCGCCGCGCGCCCGCGAGCCATAGAGAATGGCCGTATGACAGCCGAACTGCTCTTCGAGGTATGGGCGCAATAGATCGAGCAGCTTTTGCTGGCTGGTCACAGTTCCGGTTCCTCGGGATCGATCGTCGCGTCGTACCAATAGACGAAGGTACGCCCTCAACACCCAGTCAATGTAGTTGCGCTGGCGGTCCCTCAAGCCGCCGAACTCAAACACCGTGGTGCGGTCGCCGATTTCCTCCATCTTCGGGCGCCGCAGATCGTTCTTGAGTTTCGGATGTCCGACCAGTACGAGCGAAAGCTGGCCTCCGCCCTCCGCGACAAGTTCGATCAAGCGCTTGAGGTCGGCGCGCCGTGCCGATCCGGGTCCAGCCACGCCGGAGTCTTCAAGTGCTTCAGGTCGGACGGGCTCATATCAAAGTGCCAGATCGCGTTCGAAAGTTAGGGTATACCCCAGACGGACACGCGCTCAGCCTCGAAGCGGACATCGCCAGATTCCGAGTCGGGTGGTGAGCGACACAGGCAGCCTTGGCGCGAGAGTCGCCTTCCTCAACGGCGAATTGATGAGGAGGGGAGACTCTCGGCCACCGCAATTGCGAGCGGTATGCTGACCGAATGTCGACTCAAACCGAGCTATGTGGCGATGCTGCGCAAGGCCGTGAACTTGGGCTCACTAGCCAAAAGTGAAAGCAGCTTCGTCAGGTCGCCAGCCCGGACGCGCCAAGCCATGTAATCCTGCTGCGCCTTCGGCAACTCCCAGACTTCGTAAAAGATGACATTATAAGGATGAGTTTCGTCGATTAGGATGTCGAACTCGATATTGCCTGGGTATGACCTGCTTAACTTCAAGTTCTCGACCGTGTAATCAAGAAACTCTTCGATCTTGTCCGGCTTGACCGTTAACTCCGCCAGCATGACCACATTATCGACAAATGCATGTTTCATTGGTGCCTCGCGCTCCATGCTCGGCGGCGGCCGTCCGGCGCCGGCGAACCGAAGGCTACGAAGCAGCACTGTCAGTTTCTGGCAGTAGTCACTGCTCGGGGACGCCTCGAAGCGTGCGCCACTCCTTGAGCAGCGCGGCGCGACGACGTGGGTATCTCTCGGTCTTGGTCTCGAGCACTAAAATTCGGTCCGTGCGAAAATGCCGGTACCCTTCGCGCAGCTCGCACCAAGCCACAACCACGCGGACTCGGTCATAAAAGGCGAGCGCGGCGGGCCAGATCGTCCGCTGGGTGCTATTCCCTTGCTCGTCAGCATAGACGATTCGGATCTTCCGCTCGGACCGGATCGACTCTCGGATCACCGGTAGTTCACTGTCCCCCGCCGGGATGGGCTCGCCTGGACCGATCAGCAGACCCGACCGCTCGATGCCGTCCTTGAGATCGTCGGGCAGGACGGCGCCGATTTTTGCCAGCACGTTGCGAGCCGCCTTGCCCAAGAGCCCGTCCGCTCTTTCGGATACCCACCGCGAGCCGAGCACCAAGGCCTCGATCTCCTCCTCGGAGAACATCAGCGGGGGCAGCATGAAACCCGGTCGGAGTATGTAGCCCACGCCCGCTTCGCCATCGATGTGCGCGCCTTGCGCCCTGAGCGTGTCGATGTCGCGATAGAGAGTGCGTATTGAAACCCCGAGTTCTTCCGCCAGCACCGCCCCCGGAACCGCTCGCCGATGGCGGCGCAGCACTTGGATCAGGTCAAGCAGGCGTTGTGCGCGAGACATGGCGGCTCCACCCGAGAGCCAAGATAGCTACTCATGCTGCCAGGTTCTGGCAGCATGGCAGACCCTCCGAACGCCTGCAACGGGTCGTCTGCCGTCGCGAGCATCGTGCCCGAAACTCGCCGGTCCCTGCTGGCCAACCCCAGCGCCGGAAATGGGCCGCCCCAACGTGCAGAAGGGTGGTCCGGGGGACCTGCGGATCGAAGAAACGTTGGGGACGGTACGCCCCGACGCGAGTCTCAAACATCGTGCGCCGAACCGGGACGATTGCGCGTCCGTCTCATGGAGCGTGCGCACAGTCTCAAATATCGTGCGCTGAGAGCACCCTCCAGTCTCAACTGGCGTGCGTCGGGAATGGGCGATGATTGCGCGTCGGGGCGATCATCATTGCGCGTCGCTACACCTACCCGATGAAGTTTTTCTTGCACCGGCAACCATCCGCCGCCCCACTGCATTGACGCCAGGATCTAGGGGAGCTTTCAGCCATGCTGACCAATCTCGATCCCACATCGGCGCTTGCCATCGGGCTGCTGATCTTCTCGCTCGTCATGGTCATCGCGTTCGAGGCGACGAACGGTTTCCATGACGCGGCCAATGCGGTTGCGACCGTGATCTACACCAAATCCCTGACGCCGGTTGAGGCCGTGCTGCTGTCGGGGATCATGAACTTCGTCGGTGTGCTGATCGGCGGGATCACGGTCGCTTACGCGCTGGTCGAGCTGCTTCCGCCGGAGGTCCTGTCGCCGCCGGATGGCGCGCCGGCCGTGGCGATGCTGGTGTCGCTGTTTTTGGCCGCATTGTCCTGGAACCTGCTGACCTGGTGGTTCGCGCTGCCGAATTCGAGCTCGCACTGCCTGATCGGGGCGCTTATCGGTGTCGCGGTCGGCAATGCCTTCATCCATGCGCGCAGCCTGGCAGACGGGGTTCGCTGGGCGGAGCTCCGGACCGTACTGGAAGGGCTCGCCTTCTCGCCCGTGCTGGGCTTCGTGCTGGCCGGTGCGCTCTATTTCGTCACGCGCCGGACGATCCATGACCGCCATCTCTATGAGCCGGTCGGCGACAAGCCGCCGATCTGGTGGATGCGCGGCATTCTGATCGCCACCTGCAGCGGCGTCAGCCTGGCCCATGGCACGAATGACGGGCAGAAGAGCATCGGGCTCATCATGCTGGTGATCATCGGCCTGCTGCCGGCGACATTCGCGCTCAATCCTGAGGGGACCGAGATCTTCGATCGCCTTCCCGCCGTCGCCCAACAGGTCGAACCCTTGATCCAGCGCTATGGCGACGACGAGAAGGACCAGGCGATCGCGGCGATGAACAAGCTGGAAGGGCTGGCGACGGGGTCGTCGGCCGGCCTGCCGATCCGCTCAGCGGTGGTGACAGATCACCCCGGCGGCATCGGCCCATCATCGCAGGCGGCACAGCGCAAGAGCAGCGTGCGCGACGATGTCTACCAGATCATCGCTCAGCTGAAGCGTGTCGAGGAGGCCTCCGAGGCACCGAAAGCGGACCGGAAGAGCGCCAAGCAGGCTGCAGTGGATCTCGGCAAATCGGTCGAATATGCGCCCTGGTGGGTCCGGATCCTGAGCGCCTTCTGTCTCGGCGTCGGAACCATGGTGGGATATCGCCGCATCGTCACGACCCTGGGCGAAAGGCTGGGCAAGATCCACCTGACGCCGGCGCAAGGGGCGGCGACGGAAATCGTGTCGACGGCGCTCATCGGGCTTGCGGGCTTCACCGGATTGCCGGTCAGCACGACCCACATCGTGACCTCGGGGATCGGCGGCACCATGGTCGCGTCAGGCGCCGGGCTGCGGTTCGGCATGCTTTATCGGATCGTGGTGGCCTGGCTCATCACCTTGCCGGTGACGATCGCCGTGGCCGGCGGGCTCTACTATCTGCTCGCGGATCCGGGACTTTGAGCGGTTTGGAACCGGCCCTGCCGCAGCTCACTTGTCGCTTCGCGAGGTGGATGCCGCCTCGATGAGCGCACATAATTGTCGAGCGCCGGAAGGGCATCGGCTTGCGGCGCGTTCATGTATGATCCGAACATCATGAAGATTTATCGTTTCATCGATATGCCGAACAATGAAACCCTCGAAACCTTGATCGGCTCGCGTATAGCGGTAAAGCTCGGCGAGCGTTTCCCAGTGATCCACCAGCATACGAGCCAAGGACTCGCTGTAACCTTCCGCGATCGCCCCGTCGTCGCACTGGTCGAAGCGCTTGAATGAGGTATAGAGGGCCGCTGCATCCCGCAATTGGCCGGCCTGTTGCTCAGCGTCGATCTCATCCTCGCGGCTGCATTGACTCGCCGCCTTCGCATTGGTCCCTGCCAGCAGTCCGATGGCAATCAGCACGACAGGAAGAAGGCGCATATGGCTCCCCGCAAAGTAGCAATTATATCGTCAGTTTGGCGGTCTGCAGGTTCCAATTCCAGAGCGGAAGCTCAGCGAGCCCGGTGCGCTTGGGAACGAAATGCTTGAAAGGGACGAAAGATGGTCGACCGGATCATCGAGATGATTGAGCGGCCCGACGCCCAGCAGCGCCTGTACATTGTGCAGCGGCCGGACGGACGTTTCTCTTTCCGGAAGCAGTGGCGATCGGACCCGAGCTACACCGGGTCGGGCAAATTCGTGTGGCGAGACGGTTACAAGGAAGAGCCTGGATGGGATCCTCCGGGGCCATATGTCGGCCTCTATGACAGCGTTGAGACGGCAAAATGGGAAACACTGGGAAAGGTCGAATGGCTGGCCTTGGCCCAAGCCTCAAACTAAGCAGCCGATGCGTATTTCGGTGACAGGATTCGCGTGCTCTAGATTTCTACCGGTCCGGCCTCAAGGATCAGATAGCTTCAAAGGACGAGAAATTGAGGGCACATTCTTCGAAACTTTAAATTCTAGACGATTGTTTCACACCCCCACTCGCCGATCGCTCTCGAATTTTTATGCCCTTCTCGCCTCATATGGTCTTCGGGAGCGCCGCTGCATCGAGCAGGCGCGCCCGAACATCTGAAGCCATCCGAGAAAGGGGAGGCCAGCATGGCCGATCTGGTCGACATTGCCATTCCCGCAGCAGCCCTCGCGGCTGCCGAGCAAATCGGGCTCATCGTTCATCGCAGCGTGATCAAGGGGCTGCGCGTGCGCCAGATCCCGCGCGACGAGGCCGAGCTCGTGGTCGATTACCTGCGCGAATGGGGCTACTCGGCCCGCATCCTGGAGCACTCGCCCGAGGACAAGCCGTGTGCCGCGCGCGCGGCGTGAGGAGTAGGTTGTCATGAGCAAGAAGAAGGATCGGGCCTGGTTTATCTGCCCGCAATGGCCGGCCTTGGTTTCAGGCCACTATACGAGCGATGCCGAGGCGGCCCGAGCGCTGGAGACGGACCCGAAGGTGCTGGCGCGACTGCGGTCGGGCACGCCCGTCGCGCGATCGACATTGCTTCGAATTCTGCAGGTCTTTTCCGGCCGACACGGGTCTCGGCGCGCCGATCGCCGACCTCGTCATCGATACGAGAGCACGCTGAATTTCCAAATCGTCCCGCGGCAATCGGGCTGCTGACAGGATGCTGTCAGCAGCCCCAGCTTATTGTCTCCAAACGGCAAACCTGATGGAGGCATGGAACATGGAACGGAATGGCGGCTGCTCTTGCGGGGCGGTCAGGTTCACGGTCACGGCACCCTTTCTGGCCGTTGGCGCCTGTCATTGCACGGATTGCCAGAAGGCGGCGGGCGGTGGGCCCAACTACGTCGCCCTTGCACCCGCCTCGGCCTTCGCCGTAACGCAGGGGCAACCGAGGCTGTATCGCAGCGAGAGGGACGGCGGTGGTGAGGTAAGCCGGGCCTTCTGCCCGGACTGCGGGACGCCCTTGTGGAGCATTCCAGTCGACGCCCCCTTCATTCCAGTCAAGCTGGGCGCCTTCGACGATTATTCCGACCTCTCGCCCGCGATGCACATCTATGTCTCGTCGGCACCGCACTGGCATTCGGTACCGCCGGATCTGCCGTCGTTCCCCAAGATGCCGCCGCCGCTGCCGTCAGGCCCGTGAGGCTGTTGGTCAGGCACAGCGACGGTTCATCAGAGCCTTGGCCTCCGGCAGGTCGGCCCAGCCGAAGGCATGGTCGCTGGGCCCGTGCGCGCGATAATGGTCGAAGCGCTCTTTGGCCTCGTCCAGCGTCGGGATGTGCCCGGGCTCGACCCACCACAGGACGAACATGGGCCGGTCCGGCATCTCGAAGAAATCGTGCTTGCGGGCATAGAGGGTGCGGTGGACGGTTTGGAAAACGAACCGTCCAAGCGCTTCCGGGTTCTCCCATACCGACATGTTGACGTTCATGGTCGGATCCCCCGGCCAGTGCAACGCCATGGCGCTGGTGCCCGTCTCGTCCTTGAGCCGCCAGACGAAGCCGGGCATGCGCTCGGCGAGTGCGTTGATGCGGGCCAGATTGTCGAAAAAGTCGGCCATACGCGGATCTTCGGCGCCGCCCAGCACCCGCCCGATATTCACCTGCGCCAGATGCCGCCGCATATCGCCCTCCCGCCAGAGCAAGATGATTTTAGGTCGAATCGACCTAAAATCTGAATCTTGCTCTTACTCAATAGATTAGAGACCGATTCAGCGGTCAGGTCGTTTCGACCTGACCGCATCGGGCTCTAGATCCTAGAACCGATACCCTATACCGATGCCGACCAGCGTGGGATTGACATCGGGAAATAGGTGCGGTCGAGCTCGGGAATCTCATTGGTGTCGATTTCGGCATCGGCGCCGCTTCAATGCATCAGCATCTTGGTAAGTTTGGCCTTGAGATCCGCGATCCGGTACGGCTTGCGCAGAAACGCCTCGCCGGACGGCGCTTCGGCATGGCCGCTGGTGGTGAGCGCCACGAAGTCACGGCGGTATTTTCGCGCCTGAGCCAGCATGGTGAGGCCATCCATGCCCGGCATCGCGATGTCGGTCACGACCAAGCCGATCGAGCTATCGGAGAGCAGCGTCGCCAAGCCGCTTTTCCCGTTGGCCGCCTCATGAACCTCCAGGCCGAGATCTTCGAGCGCGTCACGCAGCAGGATTCGGATGAGCGGTTCATCGTCTACGACAAGAGCGGCGGTCACTGACTTTCTCCAAAGTGGTATACCTTGTGCCATATCAGATTCCAGATTGAAGTCTGATAACCGGTGAGAACCGGATCGGTTCCGGCAAGAGGCATCATGGGCATCATCACCGATCCATGATCGATCGGATCTTGTTCGCGAGATCATCCATCCCGAAGGGTTTCGTCACGACCCGCATGCCGCGCTCGAGATGGCCGCTGCCGACCGCCGCGTTCTCGGCATAGCCGGTGATGAACAGCACTTTGAGATCGGGCCGCGTCGTCCTGGCCGCATCGGCGACCTGCCGCCCGTTCAGCCCGCCCGGCAGCCCGACATCGGTGATCAGCAGATCGATGCGCGGCAGGGTTTGCAGCAGCCGGAGCCCCGATGCGCCATCCGCCGCCTCGATCCCGACATATCCCAGATCCGCCAGCACGTCGGCGATCAGCATGCGAATGATCGGCTCGTCATCGATGACGAGGACGATTTCGCCGGCACCCGACGGATGCGTCGCCGCAGCCGCCGCAGCGCCATTCTCGCCATCGGCCTGCCCCTCGTGGCGCGGCAGATATAGGTAGATGGCGGTGCCCCGGCCCACGGCCGACGAGATCCTGACCTGGCCGTTGGATTGGCGCGCGAAGCCGTAGATCATCGAGAGGCCGAGGCCCGTGCCCTCGCCGAGCGGCTTGGTCGTGAAGAACGGATCGAACGCCTTGGCTATGACATCGGGCGCCATGCCGGTGCCGCTGTCGGTCACGCACAGCGAAACATAGGGGCCGGGCGGCAGCTCCCATTCAGCCGCTTCCCGGGCGTCCAGCGAGACATTCGCCGTCTCGATCCTGAGGCGGCCGCCGTCCGGCATGGCGTCGCGGGCATTGATGCAGAGGTTGAGCAGCGCATTCTCGAGCTGGTTCGGATCGACCAGCGTGTTCCACAGGCCGCCGGCACCGACGACCTCCACATCGATGCCGGGACCCATCGTGCGCCGGATCAGATCTTCCATGCCGCTTACCAGGCGGTTCACGCCGATCGCCTTCGGATCCAAGGTCTGGCGCCGGGAGAAGGCCAGCAAGCGATGCGTGAGGGCGGCCGCGCGCTTGATGGCGCCCATCCCGGCGTTGACATAGCGATCGACGGCGTCGAACCGGCCCTGCTCGATGCGTGTCTGAAGCATCTCCAGGCTGCCGCTCAATCCGGCCAGGATATTGTTGAAATCATGGGCGAGGCCGCCCGTGAGCTGGCCGACGGCCTCCATCTTCTGCGATTGGCGCAACGCCTCCTCGGCCCGTGCCAGCGCTTCCGCCTGCTCATGCTCCGGCGAGGTGTAGCGGCCACTCGCGAAAACCTGCCCGTCCTCGAACGAGCCGGTCCAGGCGAACCAGCGATAGCCGCCATCCTGGTGCCGAACGCGACATTCGTAGGGGCTGACGAGGGGTGCCTTCCTGATGCCGGCAAAGGTTTGCAAGGTCGGGCCCAGATCGTCGGGATGCACGAGATCTTGGGCGAGGAAGCCCACGAGTTCGGTTTCGCTCCAGCCCAGGAGCCGCGTCCAGGCGTCGTTGATGCTGACCAAGCGCCCTTCGGTATCGACCACGACCAGCAGGTCCTGCGACAGCCGCCAGGCGCGGTCCCGCTCCCGGGTGCGTTCGGCCAGCAGCCGTTCCTGTTCCTTCTCCTGCGTCACGTCGCGGGTGGTCGAATAGAGCTTGCCATTCTCCGGCACGGCGACCCAGGCCAGCCAATGGAAGCTGCCATCCTTGGCGCGGTAGCGGTTCTCGAAATGGAGCACCGGGATCCCGCGCCGGACCTCCTCGAACGCGGCGTAGCTGGGTGCCAGATCGTCGGGGTGGACGAAATCCACATAGGGGGCACCCGCGAGCTCCTCCTCGGCCCAGCCGAGCGTCGCGGTCCAGGCCGGATTCACCCGCGAGAAGCGGCCGTCGGTCATGTCGATGACCGAAAGCAGCATCGGGCTGACCTGCCAGATCGTGCCGCGTTCCGACGAGCGTTCGATGACCTGGCGTTCGAGATCCGCATCCCCAGAAGCGGGACCGGTTTGATCTGATGATAAGGCCTGCACCATCGATGAACGCAGCCCAAACCGTGGAGTTTCACTACAGCAGTAACACAATCGACACCTCGTTGGGGCGTCGGGCGGCGGTTTCTGACGCCCCCGTCATTGAATCCCCCTGCCGATTCCGATATCGAATTTGAAAGCAATGTCCCGGCCGCTCACCGTGCCGGGATCAAGAGCCCGAAATGGCTCCGCCTTGGGAGATGCCGAAGATGTTGGGCCTGATGATGGATCGGCCGCTGATGATCTCGTCTCTGATCGATCATGCAGCGCGCTTTCACGGCGATACCGAGATCGTGTCGCGCGAGCCCGATCGGAGTTTCCACCGCTACACCTATCTTGACGCCCAGCGGCGCGCGAAGCAGCTGGCCAAGGCGCTGATCCGCCTCGGCGTCGAGAAGGGCGACCGGATCGCCACCATGGGCTGGAACACGCACCGGCATTTCGAGCTCTATTACGGCATCTCCGGCATCGGTGCGGTCATGCACACGATCAATCCGCGGCTCTACCATGACCAGATCAGCTATATGACGAACCATGCCGAGGACAAGGTGCTGTTCCTCGATACGAGCTTCGTGCCGACGGTCGAGAAGCTGGTGCCGGAGCTCACGACGATCCGCCATTACGTCATCCTGGCGCCGCGTTCGATGATGCCGCAGACGACCCTGCCGAACGCGCTCTGCTACGAGGATCTCATCGAGGCCGAGACGCCGGAATTCGACTGGCCGATGTTCGACGAGCGCACCGCCTCCTCGCTCTGCTACACGTCCGGCACGACCGGCAATCCCAAAGGCGCCCTCTACAGCCACCGCTCGACATATCTTCATGCGCTGGCCACGACCGGCATCGATGTGCTGGGCTTCTCGGCCAAGGATTGCGTCTGCCCGATCGTGCCGATGTTCCATGTCAATGCCTGGGGCACGCCCTATTCGGCCGCCCTCGTCGGCTGCAAGCTGGTGCTGCCCGGGCAAAATCTCGATGGCGAGAGCGTGTGCGATCTCTTCCATCAGGAAGGCGTCACCGTCTCGATGGGCGTGCCGACCGTCTGGCTGGGCGCCCTCAAGCATGCCGAGGCGAAAGGGATCGATTTCGGCAAGCTGACCCGGCTCGTCATCGGCGGCTCGGCCGCCCCGCCGATCATGATCGACATCTTCGCGGAACGTTATGGCGTCCAGGTCATCCATGCCTGGGGCATGACCGAGATGAGCCCGCTCGGCACGGTCTCGCAGCCGAAGCACAAGCATGAGACGGCCGACGAGGCGACCCATCGCTCGGTCCGCGAGAGCCAGGGCAGGCCGGCGCCGGTGGTCGATATCAAGATCGTCGATGCCGAGGGCAAGCATCTGCCGCATGACGGCAAGGCGTTCGGCGACCTCTATGTCCGCGGCCCCTGCATCATCGGCGGCTATTTCAAGGACGAGGCCGCGAGTGCCGACGCCTTCGACGGCGAGGGCTGGTTCAAGACCGGCGATGTCTCGACGATCGATCCCGACGGCTATATGCGCATCACCGACCGCAGCAAGGATGTGATCAAGTCGGGCGGCGAATGGATCAGCTCGATCGAGCTCGAGAATGCCGCGATGGGCCATCCGGGGGTGGCGGAGGCCGCCGTGATCGGGATCAGGCATCCGAAATGGGATGAGCGGCCGCTCTTGATCGTGGTACCGAAGCCGGGCCAGGCGTTCGACAAGGAAGCGCTTCAGAATTTCCTGGCCGAGCGTGTCGCCAAATGGTGGCTACCGGACGACATCGTCACCATCGCCGAGATTCCGCACACGGCCACCGGCAAGATCCTCAAGACCAAGCTGCGCGAGACCTTCGCGGCCTACCGGCTGCCGACAGCATGAACCGGCTCGCGGGCAAGGCCTGCTTCATTACGGGCGCCGCCTCGGGCCTGGGCCTCGCCATGGCGAAGGCGTTCAGCGCCGAGGGCGCCGTGGTCTGCATGAGTGATCTCGACGAGGCCAAGGGCGAGGCGGCGGCCGCCGACATCCCCAACGCCTTCTTCCTGCCGCTCGACGTGACGCGCGAACCGGAATGGGTGGCGACGCTCAACGCCGCCACGGTGCGAATGGGCAAGCTTGATGTGCTGGTCAACAATGCCGGCATCGCGCTCATGGGCACGGTCGAGAGCATGAGCCTCGAGGATTTCCAGGCGATGACCCGCGTCAATGTCGATGGCGTGTTCCTGGGCTGCAAATACGGGATCCCGCATTTGCGGGCATCGGGCGGCGGCTCCATCGTCAATATCTCGTCGGTGGCCGGCCTCGTCGCCGCACCCCCGATGGCGGGCTATGCCGCGACCAAGGGGGCCGTCCGGCTCTTGACCAAGTCGGTCGCGATCGACCTCGCCCGGCGCGGCGACAAGATCCGCTGCAACTCGATCCATCCGGTGTTCTTCAACACGCCGATGCTGCACGGCATGTCGCTGCCCGGCATGTCGGACGAGAAGCTGCAGGCCGGCCTCATGAAGAGCGTGCCGATGAAGCGCTTCGGCGAGCCGGAAGAGGTGGCGGCACTGGCGGTCTATCTGGCATCGGACGAATCGGGCTTCATCACCGGGGCCGAGATCCCGATCGATGGCGGGTTCACGGCGGCGTGACGGCGTCATCCTCGATCGGCGCCGGCATGCTCCAGCTGAGATGCAGCGTCGGCAGAGTTATGAATAGGGCGATGAGATAGAAGCCCAGCGCAGCGCTCTCGGCCTCAAAAATCTCGCGCGGCGAGAGAGTGAAAATGCCGAGCATGCCGAGCGAGATCGTCCCGATCATCGCGACGATGCTGACGCAGCCATAGGCGAAGAGATTGGCATTCGTCTGCCAGGCCATCTCGCGCTCATCGGCATCCATCAGCTCGGCCGCGGATTTGACCGGTCCCGAAACCACCGCCAAGCTGGCCAGGCCCAGGACGACGGCCTCAGCACTGCCGGTGTAGATCAGGAGATCCGGCGCGGTGATGCCGACAGCCAGATTGGCCGTGGCGAGGCCGACGACGAAGAGCGAGAACCAGCGCAGCCGCCGCGGCCGGCGCTCAGGCCGACGATAGCGCGAGCGTGCGGCCCCGATCACCCGGCGATCCATCCGTTGCAGGCTCGTCCGTCCGGGATAGCTCATGGCTGTCACCTTTCTCACGCTCGAGGGCCGCGGCGATCGGCCCGAACGGCGTCAGCGAGAAGATCGTCTCGACATTGACCCCGAAATGCCGGGCGATCTTGAGCGCCAGCTCGAGGCTCGGCTTGTAGTCGCCGCGCTCCAGATAGCCGATGGTCTGGTTGTTCACGCCGACCGCCCGCGCCAAGTCGCGGCGGCTGATCCCCTGCTCCGCCCGAAAGAGCGCGATGCGGTTGTGCATTCCGGCGCCATGTGTCTCTATATCGATTTGTTGCTTATACACAACATATTGAGCAGTGCCAAGGGCCCTAGATCCCGATCGATGGCGGCCGAGAAAGCGGGCGCTCAACTATTAGTTTAAAGACAATGGCAATATAACGCCAATAAACACATGGCTTCGAACTGCCGAATCGCATAAAATGGAAGACTATCGGGTCCTGTGACAGGTCGATCCTAAATTAGAACCTGGGCGCGCCAGATCTAAGCACCATGAATGAAAAGCTCCGGCTGCGCCGGGGAAACATCGTCATGGGAGGCAGGTAGATGAAGATCGCCCCTCGCGGACATAGCTCCGCTCGCGTCCTTCTGCTCGGTATGGGCGCGCTTTCCGCCATGCTGCTCGCGCCGGGCCGTGCCGATGCCGCCTATCATGAGATCGTCCTGTCCACCTTCTGCTCGGGAACGGGTTGCACTGGGGGTGCCACTCCCTTCGCCGGCCTGCTCAGGGATGCGCGCGGTAACTTTTACGGCACGACCGTCGGTGGCGGCACGGGCGGAGGCGGCGGCGGCGGTGCTGCCGGCGGCGGCACGCCCGGCGGCGGCACAGTGTTCGAGTTGACACCCAATGCTGCGCGGACCGGCTGGACGCAAAAGACCCTCTACAGCTTTTGCACTGAGGCCAATTGCGCGGATGGCCAAATGCCCCTGGACGCGCTGATCATGGATGACCGGGGCAGGCTGTACGGCACCACTGAGACCGGTGGTACCGGCCAAGGCATGGAAGGTGGTGGCGGCACGGTGTTCGAGTTGACGCCCGACGCCACCAGAACCAATTGGACGGAGAAAGTCCTCCACAATTTTTGCCAGCAAGCCAGCTGTGTCGATGGCGCCTTCCCGTCTGCGGGCCTCTTCATGGATTCGTCCGGCGCTCTCTACAGCACAACCCTCGAGGGCGGCACAAACGATGCCGGCACTGTCTTCGAGCTGAGATCCGATGCGAGGAGAACCGCCTGGACGGAGAAAGTCCTCTACAGCTTTTGCTCAGAGGCCAATTGCACCGATGGGATGCGCCCTCAGGCCGGCCTCATTCAAGACAGGTTCGGAAATTTCTATAGTACCACCACTTCCGGCGGTGCCGCGACCAGCGGCACGGTGTTCGAATTGAGGCACGACAGATCCGAAAGCGCCTGGACCGAAAAAGTATTGTACAGTTTTTGCGTGCAGCCGGCATGCCCCCAGCATGAGGTGGGCTCGCTCGGCAGTGTCATCGCGGATGAATCGGGCAACCTCTATGGCATGACCGCAGGCGGCGGCAACGACATCGGTGGCGGACTCGTCTTCGAATTGACGCCCGATGCCACCAGGACCAGCTGGACTGAGAGGACTCTATACACCTTCTGCTCGCAGCCCGATTGCATCGATGGTGATCGCCCAACCGCCGCATTGCTTAGGGACCGATTTGGAAGGTTGTTCGGCACGACCTCCTTCGGCGGCACCAACGGTGGCGAGAACAACGATAATGGCGGCGGCGGCACAATATTCGAATTGACCCCCAACCGTGATCGAACCGTTTGGACCCATACGGTCATCCATAGCTTCTGCACGGAGTCTTCCTGCACCGACGGGGATTCACCCTTGTCGACGCTGATCATGGATCGATTTGGCAATCTTTACGGAACGAACGCGGCAACTGCCGATCAGCCCGGCGGCACCGTCTTCGAATTCGAAAGGGTCCCTTAGCTAAGTCCTACCCGCCGCCTGCAGGATCAGCTTGGCGATCACCTCGGGCTGCGAGATCAGCGACAAGTGGCTCGCCTTGACCTCGATCGTCGTGGCGCCCATGCGTTTCGCCATGAAGCGTTCGAGATCGGGGTTGATCGTGCGGTCCTCGGTCGAAACGGCATAGAAGCTGGGTTTCGAGCGCCAGGCGGCGTGAGTCACCTTGCCGGTCAGGAGCGCCTTGTGGAAGGGCTCCTGCACCGCATAGAGCACGCGCGCCTTCGCCTCCGGCAGGTCGCCCGCGAAATCCTTGAGGAAGGCCGCCTCGCTCAACCGCCCTTCATCGCCGTCGAAGACGATGCCGGCGCTCGCCGGCGGGGTCGGATAGGTCTTGGCGAGGGCTGCGTAATCCTCGCCGGCATCGGGCGCGCGGGCCGCGACATAGACGAGGGCGGAGACGTTCGGTGCCACGCCCGCCTCGGTCACGATCATGCCGGAGAAGGAATGCCCGACCAGCACTGTCGGGCCATCCTGCCGGGCCAAAACACGCTGCGTCTCGGCGACGGCTTCTTCGAGCGTGGTCAGCGGGTTCTGCACGGAGGTCACGTTGAGACCGGCCGCCTGGAGCCGCGGAATGATCTCGGTCCAGCAGGAGCCGTCGGCGAAGAGGCCATGGACCAGCACGACATTCTTGGCCATGGGCGGTGCGGCGGCCTCGGCGCGGCCCACCCGGCCGAGCAATGAGGCGACCGTGCCGGCGGCGAGAAGCGTCGAGAACTGACGGCGATCGATCATGATGTTCCCCCCTGTTTGGTTGCACGCGTCAGATCATGGCGGGCCGAGGAACGAGGTGAGCCCCGCGAGGAAGGCATCCGGATTTTCCTCGGCGATCCAATGTGCGGCATGGGGGATGCGCAGCTCGGCCATCGTTTCGGCGACCCCGCGCATCATCTCCACCTTCAAGGGGCCGGTCGTGCTGGCCTCTCCACCGACGGCCAGCACCGGCAGGCTGAGCGTGCCATTCTGCACGAGTGCCGCGCGATTGTCCGCAATGTCGCGGTCGAAAGCGCGATCTCTGCCGTGCCGTGACTTATCATCGTCAGATTTCCCGATCGAGCCGCACCACGATCTTGTCGGCGGGTGCCCGGCCTGCCTTCATCGTGCCGAGGGCGTCATTGATCGCGTCCGGCGTGCCGTCGATGATCCTGTCGATATGGGGTACCACCCGCCACTCCGCGGCCCAGCTCATGGCGTGGCCGAGCGCTGTCCGCAGCTTGGTCCGCGCTGTCTCGTCGAGCAGTGCCGGCTCCTGGAAGTAGCGCAGCATATTGACGTTGATCAGCTGGGCCCCGCGTGCCGCGAGGATCTCGGCCACGGGGCTCTCGGTCTCGCGGGTGCGGCTCGTCTTGCCTGGCCCGACGCCGAGGACGACCCAGCGGCCGCGCTCGCGCACCAGGCGGGCCGTGTTGACGTAGCTCTCTTCATTGTAGGTGATGTCGTAGACGACATCGACGCCGCGGCGACCGGTCAGCCGGCCGATCTCCGCACAGATATTGTCGGTCCGGTAGTCGAAGACATAGTCCGCGCCCGAGGCGCGGGCGAGCGTCTTCGAGGCTTGTGTGCCGGCGCTGCTGATGACGGTACCCGCATTCAGGATCCGGCTGGCGATCTGGATGGCGAGATGGCCGACGGCGCCCCCGCCGCCCGGTATATAGACGAAGTCGCCCGGGCGGACCTGGTCATGGAGACCGAGATATGCGGCAATGAAGGCGAGCGGCAGGGCGGCGGCCTGCTCGAACAGCAGCGTTTCGGGCTTCTTGACCGTCAGGTAGTCGCGGGCGAGCGCATAGCCGCCGCGTCCGCCCGCGGCCCAGCCGCCATCGCCATTGCCATCCGCCATCGCGACCACCGCATCGCCGACGGCAAAGCCGGTCACCCGGTCGCCGACTGCCGCGACATGCCCGGCGAGATCGAAGCCCAGGATGACCGGCGGGGTGCGGCCGAGGAAATTGAGCTCGGCGAGCTTGTAGTCGAGCGGATTGAGCGAGGAATAGAGGGTGCGGATCAGGATCTGGTCCGGCCCGGGGCGCGGTACCGGCACGGTGATCACCTCGAGCGGGAGCCCGGCCCGTGGCCGCGCGTAGCCGATGCCGTCGAAGCTTTCGGGTATGATGATGTCGGCGCTCATGACGGCACCTCCTTTCAAGGTGTTTCGGGAAGAGTGCGCAGCGGCTCGGCGCGTCTCGCCACCAGCTGCCAAGCGAGCAGCGGCAAGCTCACGAGGATCGCCGGCGCGAAGAAGACGAAGATCAGCCACCAGGCACCGTTGGCATCGGGGCGCGGCGCCTCGATGAAGCGGCGGTGGAGGACGGCCAGGGTGTCGGCGACCGTGGCAGCGATGACCAGCCAACTGAGGGCGAGGCCGAGGCGCAGACGCAGCCGGAGTGCCAGGATCGCTATCGCGGCAAGGGCGGCACCGGTGAGATCGCCGACCACCAGCTCGAACGCGGCCGCGTCGGAGATGGCGTAGCCTTCGCGCTGGGCGGCATAGAGATAGAGCACGCAATAGCGGAAGACATGGACCCAGAGCAGCAGGGTCAGCGCCTGGGCGAGGCGAAGCCGCTTGAGATAAGGGGCGACGTACCACCAGGCCAAAAGCGCGTAGACGGTGATGCTGATCAGCTGTGCGCGCTTCATGAACCTTGCCTTGTTCGAGAATCCGTCGGGCTCGGCCCTATCTATTCACGAGGCTTCGGCACAGCTATCCTCGGGGGCGGACAAAGATTTTTGCCTGAAAGTCGCGAATGACGACCATCCTGGAACAGACAGCGGGGCTCGCCGCTTTCGTGCGAACCGTCGACACCGGTTCCTTCAGCAAGGCGGCACGGGCGATCGGATCGACCCCGTCGGCCGTGTCCAAAAGCGTGGCGCGGCTCGAGCACCGCCTGGGCGTGCGGCTGCTGCAGCGCTCCACCCGGACGCTCGGCCTGACCAGCGAGGGCGCTGCCTATTACGAGCGCGTGGCCCCGCTGCTGCGCGCCATCGAGGATGCCGAGGATCTTGTGCAGCAGGCGGGCCATGCCGGCGGCCTCTTGCGCGTCAGCGCCTCGCTCGAGTTCGGGCGCACCCTGGTCGCGCCCTGGATCGGCGATTTCACCGAGCGCCATCCCGCGGTGAAGGTCGAGCTGAGCCTGACCGATCGCAATATCGATCTCGCCCGCGAAGGCTTCGATCTGGCGATCCGGCTGCGCGACCTGGCCGACACGCAGCTGATCGGCCGCAAGCTCGCCGAGCTCAGGGCCGTCATGTGCGCAGCCCCCGCCTATATCGCACGCCGAGGCCTGCCTGCGACCGTCACGGAGCTCCCGGCGCACGCCTGCGTTCGATATCTGATGAGCGGCCGGCCCTACCCGTTCTCCTTCGCCGACGGGCGCAGCCTGATACCGGACGGGCCGTTCGACAGCGATGATGGCGGTGCGGTGCGCGAGGCCGTCCTCGCGGGCGCGGGGATTGGCTACCTGCCCTATTACGCCGTCGCGGCGGCACTCGCCGACGGGCGGCTGGTGCGGGTCCTGCCGGCACTCGACCATCCGACCATGCCGGTGCATGTCCTGCACGCCTATGGCAGGCAATTGCCGGTCCGCGCCCGGGTCTTCATCGACTTTCTGGCCGAGAAGATGGCGCGAGTCGATATCTGAGCCCGGTTATCCGGTCCGGGGGCGCGCCAGGAACACGATGCCGCCCAGGAGCAGCAGGGTGCAGACGACGCTGCCCTCGGGGCCGAGCGCCCCGCCGGTCAGATCGTCGGGGCCGTGCGGCACCAGCTTCACCAGCAGGGCCGGCACATGCAGGTCGAGCCCGGTGACGCGCAGTTCGAAACCCGTGCCGAACAGCCAGTTCCAGCCCGCATGCCAGCCCATGACGCCCCAGATGTTTCCGCTCCGGAGCGACCAGCTGCACGCAAAGATCGCGAACAGCAACACATTGAGCGTGAAGAGCCAGGGCTGATCCGGGCCGTCGAAATGCAGCAGCGTGAAGAGGATGGAGGAGACCAGCACCGCGACCCAGAGCGGGAACTTGCGCGCGATTACCGATAGCAGCCAGCCGCGGAAGACGATCTCTTCGACGCTGGACTGGACGGCGAAGCAAGCCGCCAGCAGCGTTATGTTCGCCAGGGCGCGCACTGAATGGAGTGCTACGCCGCCACCCTCCGCCGCAAACCCGCCGGCGATCCAGATCCCGGCGACGATGGCGCAGACCATCCCGGCGCCGAAGAGGTGGCCGCGCAGAAAAATGCGCGCGGGACGGAACCCGGTGAGGCCGATCGTCGCGAGCGGGCGTCGCTCGACGAAGCGAACCCAGGCGACGATGACGCACCCCATGGCCGCAAAGGGCAGGAGCAGAAACGCATAAAGGCCGATCGGGCCGATCGGATCGTCCTGGGTATCGACCAGATGGAAATGCACCAGCACCAGCGAGACGGCAGCCAATGGCGCCACCACGAGGGCGATGCCGATGAAGGGCGCCAGCGCACCCCAGGGTAGCCATCCCCTCGCCGGCTCGGCCGAATAGATTGCAGATGAGCTCCCAAGCATGCGCCTGGTTAGTTCAAGGGGGCGTGCCCGGTATAGAACGATCGTGCGCGTCTGACGGCGGCGAACCAGGCATTCGGCGTCAAGCCGAACGCCTTCTTGAACAGCCGGCCGAAATGGCTCTGATCGGCGAAACCGCTGCCATAGGCGGCGTCGGCGGCCGTATCGCCGGCAAGCATCATGCCGCGCGCCTTTTCGAGCCGGCGCAGGATCAGATAACGGTACGGGCTGGTGCCGAACACCGCGCGAAAATCGCGCGACAATTGCCATCGGTCGTGACCGGTAGCCTGCTCTAATTCCGCGAGCGAGAAACGCCCGTCGAGACGGTCCTCGATGAGATCCCGGGCGCGCCAGGCCGCTTCCCGATGGACGACCCTCGCCGTGGGACCGCCACCCGAAACCGCATCGAGTGCCATGGCGAGATCGTAGAGCGCATCCTGATAGGCGAGGCCGGTCAACGGCCGGTCAAGATCTGCGAGCAAGGCCCCGATCGCCCGGCGGAGGCGAGGGTCGGAGGAGATGGCGCCCGCGACGAAGGGCAGCGGCGCGCCGCCGAGGACGCTCTGAATGTCGGACGGCGGAATATAGGCCGTGCGATAGCGGAACGCGGCACCGTCGCCGGCGCGGCCATCATGGAGCTCGTCGGGATGGAGGATGACGAGCTGCCCCGGCAGGGAGTGCCGGGCGGCGCCGCGGTAATCGAAGCTCTGCACGCCCTCGAGCGTGATGCCGATCGCGTAGGTGTCATGGCGGTGCGGCGCGTAGGCCAGGCCGGAGAAACGGGCCTCGATCCGGTCGATATCGCCTTGTGCCTGAACCAGCCAGTCTCCGGCGCCGATGCCCACGAAGGCCCGCTCCTATTTGCCCAGCAGCAGGCCCGTCACCAGCCTGAAGAACTTGCCATAGGGCGGCCCCAACCGGTCGAGCGCGCTCAGCCGGCCGATCTCGAATACGCTGCGGGCGTGGGAGAAGCGCAGGAAACCGTCGCGGCCGTGATAGGAGCCCATGCCGGAGGGACCCACGCCGCCGAACGGCAGGTCGTCCTGGGCGACATGCATGAGCGTGCCATTGACCGTGACGCCGCCCGAGCTGGTGCGGGCCAGCACGCCGTCCACGACCGTGTGGTCGTGCGAGAAGCAATAAAGTGCCAGCGGCTTCGGGCCGGCATTGACCTTGGCGATCGCCTGGTCGAGATCGGCATAGGGGATGATCGGCAGGATCGGCCCGAAGATCTCCTCGCGCATCAGCTGCATCTCGTCGGTGGCGCCCAGCACGACCGTCGGCGGCAGCTTGCGCTCGGTCTCGGCCGCCTTGTCCTCGCGCTGGATGATGCGGGCGCCGGCCGCCTTCGCCGCATCGATCAGGCCGCGCAGGCGGCGATAGTGCCGGTCGCTGACGATCGAGCTGTAATCGCCATTGCCGGCGATCGCCGGATACATGGTCTTTGTCTCCTCGATCACCGCCTGGCCGAAGCTTTCGGCGAGATCGGCCGGGACGAGCACATAGTCGGGCGCGATGCAGGTCTGGCCGGCATTGAGGAACTTGCCGATGGCGATGGTGCGCGCGGCCTTCTTCAAGGGATAGTCACGGCAGAGGATGACCGGCGATTTGCCGCCGAGTTCGAGCGTGACGGGCGTGAGGTTCTCGGCCGCCGCCCGCATGACATGCCGGCCGACGCTGGTCGAGCCGGTGAAGATCAGGTGATCGAGGACCAGATGCGAGAAGGCCTCGGCGACATCGGCGCCGCCCAGCACCACGGCCACCTGATCCTCCGGGAAGATCTCGGCCAGCATGGTCTTGAGGAGCTCGGAGGTGCGCGGCGTGAATTCCGACGGCTTGATCAGCACGCGATTGCCCGCACCCAGCGCATCGGCGAGCGGGCCGAGGCTCAGGAGCAGCGGATAGTTCCAAGGCGAGATGACGCCGACGACGCCCAGCGGCTGGTAATGGATGCGGGCACGGCCGGGCTTGAACGTCCACGCCACCTTGCGGCGCTCGGGCTTCATCCAGCGGGCGAGATGATGCTTGGTGTATTGGATCCCGCCCAGCAGCGTCACGATTTCGGCCAGATCGCTTTCGGCGGCCGAGCGATTGCCGAAATCGGCCGAGACCGCCTCGGCGAAGCGGGTGCGGAATTTGCGGACCTGCTTCTGCAGCCGATCGAGATGGGCCAGGCGTGCTTGAAGGCCGGGCGCTCCGTCGCGCGCGATCGCGGCGCGCTGCAGATCGAGCAGACGCTTGGCCTCGGCACCGGAATCATGAGGCTCCGAGACGGCGAGCGTCACGGGCGGAATCGGATGTGCGCTCATTCTTGTTATGTCCCAAATGGATACGGGCTTTGCCGAATTTGCTTGGCTGGGCACCTTAATCCCACGCCGCACGGTACGCCAGCGCGACGGGTTGGCCGGCCCGGCATCTAACAAGAGCGGGCGGGTCGCGCGGCACTTTCTCTAATGCTCGGCCTGTCGGCGGCAGACAATCTCGACCTTTCCTTGAAACTGGCGCGCAGCCTTTCTCCGGCAAAGTCCATGAATGTGCGGACCTTCGTCAGCGCGAGACGGTGTTCGGCGGCCACCAGATGGACCGGAACGGCCGGCGGCTCATCGTCGGGAAGCAGCAAGACGAGGCTCCCGTCTTGAACCTCCTCCTGGATCTTGTAGCTCAGGATCCGGACGATGCCCTCTCCATCCACCGCGGCGCTGACCGCCGCCTCGTCGGCATTCACCATGAGGCGCGGCCGAATCTTTACGCTGCGGGCCATTTTCCGCCCGGGAAGCGGGGGAAAGCTCCAGATATCCTCGGCATTGGTCGGCTCGATGGCGATGCAATCGTGATCGGCCAGATCCGCGATCGTTTTGGGCGCCGCCCGGTTTGCAAGATATCGCGGCGAGGCACAGAGCACCCGCCGCACCTCGCCCACCCGCAGCGCGATCAAGGTCGAATCCTGGAGCGCCGCGATCCGCAGCGCCACGTCTATGCCCTCATCGACGAGATTGGTAACGCGGTTGAGCAGCAGATAGCGGATTTGCACCCTCGAATGCAGCTTCAGGAACTCGCCGACAATCGGGCGCAGGATCCTTGTGCCGAACATGACCGGCGCCGTAACCGTCAGCACGCCATGGGGTGCGGCGCGCTCACCCGCCACAGATAGATCGGCTTGATCGAGCTCGGCCAGGACATGGCGGCACACCGCCGCGTACCGTTCGCCGGCCTCGGTCAGCTGAAGCCGGCGAGACGTCCGGTGCAGCAGCTGGGCGCCGACATGGCTTTCCAGCGCCGCTAGAGCGCGCGTGATGGCCGCGGGCGACCGGCTTAGCTTTTGGCCCGCGCGTGCCAGGCTCCCCTCGTTCAGGGCCATCACGAAGACACGCATGGCATCCAGCCGATCGATCATGGTTCCGCCTCGCGAAAGCATGGCTGTCGTATGTCGGGCATTCTGGCTTCGTCGCCGACGATCTAAGCTTGCCCGAAACGAAATCGTTCTACGTCAGAGGGATGCCGCGCGATGCCGCCATTGAGATCATTGGCTATCTTCACCGCCCTCCTGCTGGCGGCCGGCGCCCCCATCACGGCATTTGCCGCGACTCAACACACGACAGGCGCGACCAACTCCGCATCGGTCACGCATTATCGAACCGCGGCGGTGGACGGCGTGGATATCTTCTACCGCGAAGCAGGCCCCGCGACCGGACCGGCGGTCGTTCTGCTCCACGGCTTCCCGACGTCGTCCCACATGTTTCGTAACTTGATACCGCTTCTGGCCGACAAATACCACGTCATCGCCCCCGATTATCCGGGGTTCGGCCTAAGTGCTGCACCCGATCACACGGCGTTCGATTATAGTTTCGGCCATTACGCCGACCTCATGGACGGCCTGCTCCAGAAGCTGGGGGTGCAGCGCTATGCCATGTACGTCATGGACTATGGCGCCCCCGTCGGATACCGCCTGGCACTCAAGCACCCGGAGCGCGTCACCGCGATCGTCGTTCAGAATGGCAATGCTTATGAGGAGGGGCTGAAGGCCTTCTGGGACCCGATCAAGGCCTACTGGGCCGACGGGTCCGCAGCGCACCGCGACGCGCTAAACTCGCTGGTGGCACCAGCGACCACCAAATTCCAATATACCGACGGCGTGGGTGACCTCTCCCGCATCGATCCCGACAACTGGTCGCATGATCAAGCGCTGCTCGATCGCCCCGGCAATCGCGACATCCAGCTCGATCTATTCCATGATTACGGCACGAACGTCCCGCTCTATCCGAAATTTCAGGCGTTCTTTCGCCAATACAAGCCGCCGATGCTGATCGTCTGGGGCAAGAACGACAAGATCTTCCCGGCCGACGGGGCCACGCCCTATCTGCGCGATCTGCCCACCGCAGAGTTGCATCTGCTCGATACGGGCCACTTCGCGCTCGAGGACAAGCTCGACGTGATGGCGCCGCTCATTCACCGCTTCCTCGACAAACACCTCGCCGAACGCTGACGCCGTCTGGGGCGGTTTCATCGGGAAATGGGATATGAGTCAGGTTCAAAACATCAGCCTTGCGCGGGAATTTCTTGCGGCCCTGCACGAAGGCCGGCATCCCGATGACATCGCCGCGATGTTCGCTGACGACGCCCTGTTCGAAATCCCCGGGGACGATGGCATCCTCCCGTGGATCGGGCATCGGAGCGGTCGTCGTGCGGTCGCCGACTTCATCGCTGGCACGCGGGCAATGACCGAGCCGCTGACATTCGCCGTCGCGGATATCATGGCGAGCGACGCGCGGGCGGTCATCCTGGGTGAGCTCGCCACACGGATAAAGACGACCGGCAAAACCGTCGAAACCGCCTTTGCCATCGTCCTCACCATATCGGGCGACCGGATCAACCGGTTCCAGATGCTGGAGGACAGCTTTGCCGTGTCGCTAGCGGCCAGGGCATGACCGGCCAGCGCGACGCTCTGACGAGCGTCGAACCCAAGCGAAGCCGCCCCTATTCGCAGACGAATCGGCGCCACAGCCCCGGGCTGATGCCCGTCCAGGCTGAGAAGCTGCGGGTAAAGTGGCTCTGATCGCAAAAGCCGGTCGCCAAGGCGATCTCGGCAAGGGATGTTTCGGGGTCGCGCAGCAGGGCCTTCGCCCGCTCGATCCGTTGCTGCAGCATCCATCGATGGGGCGGCATGCCCACGCTGTTGCGGAAGGCCCGGCTGAATTGCGAGGCGGACAGGCCGCATTCCTTGGCCAAATCGGCCAGCCGGCGATGACCTGAGAGATTTGCGGCCAGGAGCTCCTTGGCACGCCGCTCCTGCAACAGCGTCAGCCCGCCGACCGCCGGCTTCGTCAAGGCCATCATGCCGCCATAGGTCATGGCGACATGATGGCCGACCGCGAGCATCAGGTGATCCATGAAGATCTGATTGGCCTGCTGCGGCGTCCGGAAGATCGGCAGCAGGGCTGCCGCTATGTTGCGCAGGAAGGGGTCCGCGTGGCTGACGGCCGGCTTGTACCGAAGCTCGTCGAAACGGGGCGCGTCCGCCTCATCCGCGATGGCATGCAAGGCACTGACGGGCAGATAGAAATGGACTGAATGGAAGGGGCTGTTCAGGCGAAATGTCGGTTTGCGTTTGATGTGATAGATAATCGTCTCACCGGGCAGCAAAGTCGAGACCGGTGCTGCCCGGCCATTCTCCCAATATTCGTAGCGTTCGAACAAGTTGAGATGGGTGCCGAGGACGAAGGCGTCCTCCTCGATCGGCGGCGTCGACAGAATGAATTGCGGATTTTCATAGCGCAGCTCGGTCACCGCGATCGTCGATTTGGGCAGAGCGCGGGCGACGAAGGAATTCGCGTGCGCGTTCAACCGCTTGCCGAAAGCCTGGCCGTAACTGTCGCTGAGGGACATAAGCCGTCTCCGGCTGGCTCGCACGCTGGCACTAGGTTTTGCACAATTCCGGTCAATGCGCAGCAGTTTCGTAAAACGGGATTCAAACCGGTCGGACGAACCGCCCGGCAAACTGCCTAATCATCCAGCTGCCCGCAGGGCCGGGCGGCGTGTCGGTGCGGTAGATCGCCTGCAGCGGATAGCGGGCGGAGCGCACCTCCGGAAGATCGAGACGCACCAGCCTGCCGGCCGCGATATCCGCCCGCACGGTCGGTTCCGGCATGTTGCCCCAGCCCATCCCGGCGAGCAGCAGGGCGTGCTTGGCGCCATGGTCGGCGAGCCTCCAATCGTCGCTGGCGAACACGCCCGTATCCGGTCCTTCGGGAAAGGTCGAGCGCACGGTCAGGACCAATTGCCGATGCCGGCGCGACGCTCCCGGCGGATTGGGACCGGCGCTGGCCAAAGGATGCTGCGGACTGGCCACCGGGATCAGTTCGACCTCGCCGACCTGCACGCGCTCGAGACCGGCCTCGCTGGTATGCAGCACGCCGCCGATGCCGATGCTGGCCATGTGGCCCTGCACGAGCCGGGCGACGGCGCCCAGCGCCTCGACATGCAGGCGCAGCTTGACCGTGGGATATGTCGCCTCGAACGCCTGCAGCACACCCACCAGCCACTCGACCGGCATGAGGACGTCGACGACGAGGCTGAGCTCCGGCTCGAGGCCGCCGAGCAGCCCTTTGACGCTGGCTCTGAGATCATCGACCCCGGCGGAGACGGCGCGGGCCTTGCCCAGCACGATCTTGCCGGCATCGGTCAGCGTCGGCTTGCGGGTCCGTTCGCGATCGAAGAGGGCGATGCCGAGCTGCGCCTCGAGATTGGCGATCGTATAGGCGATCGCCGAGGTGGCCCGGCCGAGGCGCCGCCCCGCCGCGGCGAAGCTGCCCGCCTCGACCACCGAAGCGAACACCCTCAACTGGTCGATCGTGGGCGTTCCGGGGTTCGACATTACAAAATTCTTGTACGTTATATCCGGCAATTTGCCAGTTTTTTCGGAAACTCCAAAGCCCTAACTTCTTGCCACCGGACAGTGGCGAGATCGCCGGGACGCCATGCCCGATCCCAATCGTCTCCTCGGCGGTATCGAAGGATCTCTATCATGTCTCAAACCGCATATGCCTCGGCGGCCTTTGGCCGCCTGCTGATGGGTGTCCTGTTCCTCTTGAGCGGCATCGGCAAGCTTGCCGCCCCGTTGGCGACACAGGGTTTCATCGCATCCGTCGGCCTGCCCCTTCCGGTCGCCGCATATGGTCTCGCGACCGCCATCGAGATCGGCGGCGGCCTGGCCTTGGTGCTGGGCTTCCAGACCAAGCGCGTCGCCGTGGCCGTCGCCATCTTCACGGTGGCCACGGCAATCTTCTTCCACGCCAATTTCGCCGACCAGAACCAGATGATCCACTTCCTGAAAAACATCGCGATCGCCGGCGGCCTGCTTCAGGTGGCGGCGTTTGGCGGCGGGCGCTTCAGCATCGATGGCTGGCGCAGCCGGCAGACCGAGACGACCGTCGCTGCCCAGGCTCAGACGGCTTGACCAAGACGGATCCAGCGTCGGACCCGGTCCCTGACCGGCCCGACCTGGCCGGCTGATTTCCCTTCCCTCCTTGGGGTCAATTGCCATGCGCGCTCTCGCCACCGACCTGAAACCCAACCGCCAGATCCTGCACCGGGGCCGCGGCACCACGCACGGTCCGATCACCCGCCTGATGAGTCCCGGCGATCTGGGCAGGCTGCTGAAACCGTTCGTCTTCCTCGACCTCTTCGACATCGGCGCCCTGTCGGCCCCGATCGGGCTGCACCCGCATTCGGGCATCGCGACCTTGACCTATGTCGCCGAAGGCAGTGTCGCCTATGAGGACACCACGGGTGCCACCGGCCTGCTGCACGCTGGCGGCGTCGAATGGATGCGCGCCGGCGCCGGCGTCTGGCATGGCGGCGGGGTCGGCCCGGACGGGCGGACGCGCGGCTTCCAGCTATGGTTGGCGCTGCCGCCCGCGCTTGAGCTGGCAGCTCCCCTCAGCCTCTACCAGGCGGCCGAAGACATTCCGCAGGCCGGCCCGGCCCGGGTTCTGCTGGGTCGTCATGAGGATCTGGCGAACGCGATCGAGCCGCCGTCCGACATCACCTATCTGGCGGTCACGCTGTCGGCCGGACAGCGCTGGACCTTCCAGCCGCCGGCCGGTCACGAAATCCTGTGGATCGCGATCGGCAAGGGCGCCGTCGAGGCCGGCGGGCGCCTCGACGAAGGCGAGATCGTCGTCTTCGCGCCGGGGAACGAGGCGGTCACCTTCGAGGCTGTCGGCTCCGCGGAGTTCGTCCTCGGCTCGGCCGTGCCGCATAACCACCCCTTGGTACTGGGATATTATTCGGTCCACACCAGTGCTGCGGCGCTTCAGGCCGGCGAGGCGCAAATCCGAAAGATCCGCCATCGCCTGACCGCCGAACGGCGCTTGTGACCGCTTCCCCGCGCGACTGCCCGGAACTCGACTTTCGCGAGTACAGCCACTAAGGTCATCTGCAATCGCGAGGCATATCGGGACGACCGAGCATGGTGTTCGCACGGGGCTGGCCTGAATGACCCCGCATGGTGAGGGAACGGCAGAGCGGATGGGATCGGCACCGGCGGCTTATCCGGCGGCGGTCTCGTGGTCCGAGCCGTTCGAGGCGATTGCGGTCTCGGCCTTGCTCGACCGCAGCGTCGCCCGCTATGGCCAGCATCTCTGCCTCGATTTCCTCGACCGGAAATTCACCTATGCCGAGATTGGCCGCCTGGTCGATCGCGCCGCGCGCGGGCTGCAGGATCTGGGCCTCGCCAAGGGCGACCGGGTCGGGCTGTTCCTGCCCAATTGCCCCTATGCGGTGATCATGCTGTTCGCCGTGCTGAAGGCCGGCGGCACGGCGGTCAATTTCAATCCGCTCTATACCGAGCACGAGGTGCGGCACCAGATCGAGGATTCGGGCGTGCGCTTCATGGCCACACTCGACCTCAAGGCGACATATCCGAAGCTCGGCGCCATGCTGGACACGACCGGGCTCGAGAAGATCATCGTCTGCCCGATGGCGACGATCCTGCCGTTTCCGAAGAATTTGCTGTTCCCGCTGGCGCGGCGCAGCGAGATCGCCGCGATTCCGGCCGATGAACGGCATGTGAGCTTCGCCAAGCTGACGCGGAACCGCCAGGCGCCCGATCCCGTCGCCTGCGACCCGATCCGGGACGTGGCGCTCTTGCAATATACCGGCGGTACGACCGGCGTGCCCAAGGGTGCCATGCTGTCGCACCAGAATATCGTGGCGAATTGCCAGCAATGCCTGCGCTGGTTCCCGCAGGCGAAGCTGGGCCATGAGAAGGTGCTGGCAGTGCTGCCCTTCTTCCATGTCTTCGCGCTGACGGTGGCCGAGATGGTCGGCATTGCCGGCGGGTTCGAGATCATCCTGTTGCCGCGCTTCGAGATGGTGCCGCTGCTGCAGGCGATCGAGCGCAAGCGGCCGACCATGTTCCCGGGTGTGCCGACGCTTTATACCGCGATCAATAATTCCAAGGATGTCGGCAAGTACGATCTCTCCTCGGTCCGCTACTGCCTGTCGGGCGGGGCGCCGCTGCCGCTCGAGGTGAAGGCGGAGTTCGAGAATCTCACCGGTTGCAAGCTCGCCGAAGGCTATGGCCTGAGCGAGACCTCGCCGGTGGTAAGCGCCAACCCGACGCTCGGCCTCAACAAGGCGGGCTCGATCGGGCTGCCGATGCCGGGCACGATCGTCGAGATCCTGGCACTCGACGGCTCGGACGCGGTCCTGCCGCCGGGCGAGCGCGGCGAGGTGTGCGTGCGCGGGCCGCAGGTGATGCTGGGCTATTGGCGCAATCCCGACGCCACCGCGAAGGTGCTGGAGCGTGGCAGGCTCAGGACCGGCGATGTCGGCTATGTCGATGAGGACGGGTACATTTTCCTGGTCGACCGGATCAAGGATCTGATCATCGCCGGGGGCTACAAGGTCTATCCGCGCAATGTCGAGGAGGCGATCTATACCCATCCGGCCGTCGCCGAATGCGTCGTGATCGGCGTGCCCGACCCCTATCGCGGGCAGACGGTGAAGGCCTTCGTGTCGCTGCGCGCCGGCATGGCGCTCGACGAGGCGGAGTTGTGCGCTTTCCTCAAGAACCGGCTGTCGGCGATCGAGATGCCGAAGCTGATCGAGTTCCGCGCTTCGCTGCCGAAGACGCCGATCGGCAAGCTGTCGAAGAAGGCGCTGCAGGATGAGGAGGCCGCCAAGCAGGCGGTAGCCTCGTGACGCGCTTACCGATCGGACTCTGACCTTGGCCTATGGCTCCGACACCGGCGATCGCGCGCGCTCGGCCATCGGGCTCGGCGTCGCGATCACCGTGCATCTGGTGCTCATCGCCCTCTTCCTGACCTGGACGAACCAGGCCCGCCGCGGCATCGAGCGGCAGACGGTGGTGGTGATGGTGACGCCGCCCAAACCCACCCTGGTCGAGCCGCCGCCGCCCAAGGTCGTGCTGCCGGATATCCAGGTCCCGGTGGTGGCGCCGCCCGCCATCCCCGACGCCAACAACCCGGCGCAGCCGCCCGAGCGGAAGAGCAATGACCAAGGGCCGCCCGTGCATTTCTTCGCCGGCGTCGGCAGCGCGCCGCAGGGGTTGACCGCGTCGAGCGGCGTCGGCGCCTACGCGCCGCGGGCACCGTCGGACTATGGCGACCAGGTCGCGGCGCGCGTCAATGGCGCCGGCACCGGGGCGGCGTCCGGCCCCAAGACCAACCAGGATTGCCTGATCAATTATCAGATCACGATCGACAAGCGCGGCAATCTCCTGTCCTACAAGATCGAGCCCTGCACCTCGGCGCTGGTCAATGCCACGGCCGAGGCGCGGATCAAGGCCGCCGCCCCCTACCCGCCGCCGCCCGATACGGGGGCCACGACCTACACGATCTATCGCAGCCAGGTCTTTCACTACGACCCAGCCCTGGGGAAGCCCGCCAAGTGAAACTTTCCGCCTTTTGCCGCTTGGTTCTCGGGACCATGCTGCTGCCGACGCTGCTGGCCGCCTGTACCTTCGGACGCAATACCGAGGTGCCGCATGAAGCCCCGGTGGAGAAGCCGCTGGTGTTCGTGGCGCGCCCGTTCAATCCGAGCTTCGATTGCGTCGAGGCCGCCTCGGTCGTCCAGGACGAGGTGTGCGGCAGCAAGCTTCTGTCCGAGCTCGATGTCGCGATGGCGAATGCCTATCACCGGGCGGTCCGGCAATCGGACCTGATCGGCCGCGAACGGCTGGTGGCCCTGCAGACGCGCTGGCTGATCGATCGCCGCACCGCCTGCAACCTGCCGGATGAACGGCGCAAGGAACAGGTCGCCGATCCAGCGGCCGAAGCCTGCCTCGGCCAGCTCTATCGGGAGCGCAGTGCGGTCCTGGCCGCGTGGCCGTCCTCGGCGCCGCACCGCGTCACGGGCAACCGCCCGATCGCGGCCTATGTCGAGATCCGCGGCGGCGATTACCGCGATCAAGGCCTGTGCAGCGCCTTGCAGCAGAAGCTGGAAGCGTCGATCCAGCGCTATGGCGATCTCGATCCGGCCCATATCGAAGGGGCCGCCGAGATCGCGGGGACGAGCGGCACCGTTGCCGCCGCGCGCAACTACGCCGTCGCGGTCTATGAGGGCAATGCCGACAAAAGCTTCCAGCTGCGAGCCCGCGCGCTGCGCGTCGGCAGCGAGACGGCGATCGACCAGACCATCCTCGGCGCCTGGATCAAGAAGCAGACCAATTCCGGCGGGCGCTTCTTCACCGCCACCTCGGACACCAAGGATTTCGCCAGCCTCGATGTCTTCTCGTATCAGAGCCGCGTGCTGGCGCTGGCGGTCGAGCCCTGGGGCTTCTTCTCGCCCGCCTCGATCGGCGAATCCTCCTATGCTGCCCTCTACGAGATCGAAAACGGCGGACGGACGGAACCGCTCTGCCTCTTCAAGACCTATTCCCGGCCGCCGGCCCATGGCGCCTTCGACGCGCTCGCGGGCTTGAATGCGCTCAAGGCGAAGCTCACGCAACTCGCCGGCAATCCTTCCGGCGATCTCGCGCCCAATGACCGGCGCGAGGCGCATCTTCTCAATGACGATCTCACCTGGACGCTGCTCAATCTGCCGCTCATCGGCGTCGGCGAGGAGGTGCAGGATGGCTGGGCCGGCTGGATCCGGCACTGGCACGATGCGAGCTTGGATGCGCTTTTCCAATGGTCCGAGCGGGATCTCGGCACCAAGGCGCTCTATCACCAGCTGATCCCGCTGATGCGGCCCGCACGCGACGAACTGATCGCGACATTCCGCGAGACGGAAGGCTTGCGGCCCGACGAGGCTCAGGATGCGGCCGATCTCGTGCTGATGGCGCTCACGGCCGAGATGATCGGCACCTATCCCGGCAGTTCGTCCGTGCTGGCCGAGAACCCGGCGACGCTCGGCAATTACCGGCCGCGTTTCGCGGTGGCACCGCAGGAAGGCGATCTCGAGGCCGGCCGGCCGATCGCCAGCCTGCACAGCGCCGTGCTGAACCAGGCGCCGCCCGACGTGATCCGGGATTTCATCGCGTATGAGTATCTGAAGCCCGGCCATCCTCATTCGCGCGGGGCCGATGGCGAAACCTCGCTGCTGGCGGCGCAAGGCAATCCCGAGCTCATCCGCGCACTCCTCCAGGCCGGCGCCGATCCGAGCGAGGCGGATGCGGCCCATCGCACGCCGCTGCTGACGGCCGTGCGCGCGGGCGAAACCGATCTCGTGCACCGCATGCTGCAGGGGGGTGCCGATCCCTCGGCCACGACAGTCGATTGGACCGGTGCCGGGCCGTCGGGCATGCCGATGCCGGAACGCACGGTGGCAGGTGGCGACAGCGCGCTCGCCTTCGCGGTCGGCAAGGCAGATCAGCCGCTTATCACCATGCTGGTCCAGGATTATCGCCCACGCGAGCAAGCCCAGACCGGCGGCCGGCCACCGGCGTGCGATGCGATCGCGGTGAACCGGACGATCCCGCAGGGGGTGAGGGATTCCGTCATGGCGGGGGTGTGCCGGTAGCCTTTATTTCCTCACACACCGAACGGGCGAGAGTTCATTCCTCCCACTCCGCCCGACAGCGTTCACACATCAGTTTTCGTCATGGCCGGGCTTGTCCCGGCCAGCCACGTCGGGACGTGGGGAACATCGTCTTCAAGCGAAATCGGCGTCGGCCCGACGTGGATCACCGGGACAAGATGCTATGGGGGTCGGCGGCCGCGGTTATTATCCTGTTGGTTCGCCAAAACCTGAGCAGGATAGTTCGATGACGAGGATAGATCCGCCGCCTTCCGCGGCCGCCTTTGACCACGATAGCACGTTGGTGCTGGCTCTTGAATTGAGCGGCAAGTCTTGGGAGGTCGGCGCTGTCGTGCCCGGCGTGGCGCGTCGACCGAAGCGCGGGATTGAACCGCGGGATATTTCTGCGTTGCTGCAAGCGATCAGCCGGTGGCGGGCAGAGGCGCACGCGGGCGGGCGGCAGATCGCGCGGGTGGTATTGGCTTATGAGGCTGGCCGCGACGGGTTCTGGATTGCGCGCGCTCTCGCGGGCCATGGGATCGAGGTGCATGTCATGCACCCGGCGAGCATTCCGGTGGAACGGCAGGGCCGACGCGCGAAGACCGACCGGCTCGATCTCGACATGCTGCTTCGCACGCTGCTGGCCTGGCTGCGGGGTGAGCCGCGGGTCTGTTCGATGGTTAGAGTGCCGGCGGTCGCGGAGGAGGATGCGCGGCGGCCGGGGCGTGAACGCGAGGCGCTGATCGGCGAGCGGATCGCGGTGGAGAACCGGATCGAGAACCTGCTCTGCCTGCACGGTGTCGTGGGCTTCAAGCCGCGCCTGAAAAAGGCGGTTGAGCGCTTGGAGGAGCTGCGCGACTGGTCCGGATCGCCGCTGCCGCCCCAGTTGATGGAGGAGCTGCGGCGGCTGATGCGCCGCCAGCGCCTTATGAGCGAGCAACTGGCCGAGTTGGAGGCCGCGCGTGACGCGCTCGTCGCCACCCCCGATCCAGATCGCGAAACGCGGATGATTCGGCTGCTGACGCTGGTCCTGGGGCTCGGCGTCGAGACGGCGACGACACTGGTGCGCGAAGTCCTGTGCCGCCCCTTCCGCGACCGCCGGGCGCTCGCGTCTTTCACCGGCCTCGCCGGCACCCCCTTCATGAGCGGCAAGACCGAGCGCGAACAGGGCATCGGCAAGACCGGCAATCCGCGGGTGCGGCGCATCATCATGCAATTGGTCTGGCGCTGGCTGCGCTTCCAGCCAGAAAGCATCTTGAGCCGCTGGTTTGCCGAACGCACCGGCGGCGCCAAGGGGCGGATCCGCAAGATCATGGCCGTAGCACTCGCCCGCAAGCTGCTGGTGGCGCTCTGGCGCTACGTCACCCAGGGCATCGTGCTCGACGGCGCGATTATCGCAGCCGCCTGATCCAACCGGAACAATCGATAAAAGACGCCAACACGATCCGATGAAGGAGGCGCCAGATCGGGGTTGAGACCCGAAACCAACCAGGGTGGGCAGGTTGCCGTGCCGGACTATGGCTGAAACACGCCGCGGACAAGATTGGTCCTGCCCCCCTGGCCCCGAGCAGCCCAGCGAATAGGGCATCATGGTTCGGAGCCTCCGCTCCACCGGATACGAGCTTGCAGGCCGACCACGGTCTGAGCAAAGCGGGGCAGCCCTGGTTGGAAAGGATCAGCAACCCCCAGACCAGCTCCAAGCCCCCTGTCTGGCAGAAGATCCCTCAAGGACGCCAAAGACGCCGCTCCGCGGTGGCCTGCGGCCATCCTTGACCGATCCTCCACCAGACAGCCCCAAAACCGCACGGTCGGGACGAAGAGACGGCCTCAACGATCAAACAAAGGGATAACCTATGACCAAATCTACCCTTGACACCAAAACCCCCATACGAGCCCGGTGATGACCGTGAGGTCATAAGATGTGTGAACGCCGTACCTACTCCGTCGGCGAACTCGGCGGTGTGCCGCCCCGCTCCGCCACCGCCGTCGCGAACGCGGTGATGAAGAGCGCGTAGAAACCCGCCACCATGAAGGAGACGAAGAACGGCATGGGCGGGCGCCGGTCGGTCAGGATGGTGAGGAAGACGAGGAAGCTTGGCAGCACCAGCGCGAAGCGCGGCAGGATCGCCCAGCGCCGCGCCGCGGCGGCGAGCGCGAAGATGAGGCCGAGCGCCACGGCTTCGCCGAGATCGACCAGCGGATTCTGCACATCCAGCGGCCGCTCGCTCAAGCCGCCCAGGATGAAGGCCGCCAGCCCGGCGCCGAGAATGAACTGAAACATGGCGGCACTCCGACCATCTAGCGAGAAACTACCCCGCCTCGATCATCGCCCGCAAGCGGGCCAGGAGGTCGGCGCTGTCGCCCATGATCTCCAGCAGCTTGAGCCGCCCGGTCTCGCCCGAGCGGATCCGGATATCGGCCTTCCGAAGGCCGAGCCGTAGGCTCAGGAATTCGGCCAGCGCCTTGTTGGCTGCCCCCTCGACCGGCGGGGCGCGGAGCCGTACCTGCAGCGCCGGCTTGCCGTCGGCGCCCGCCATCACCCCGTCGAACTTGTTCTCCGCCGCGCGCGGCGTCACACGGACTGCGAGCCGGACTCCGCCTTCGATCGCCGTGAAGGGATCCACTCAGACCGGCAGCCGCTCCATCTCCTCGCCGAAGGCGACCGGATGGGCCATCGCCTTGTGGAGCTTGGCGCGGTCGAGCTCGCCTTCCCAGCGGCTGATCACGACGGTGGCGACGCCGTTGCCGACGAGGTTGGTCAAGGCCCGGCATTCGCTCATGAATTTGTCGATGCCGAGGATGATGGCGAGCGACGTGATCGGAATGTCGGGGATGATCGAAAGCGTCGCCGCCAAGGTGACGAAGCCCGCACCGGTGACGCCCGACGCGCCTTTGGAGGTCAGCATGGCGACGGCGAGCACGGTCGCCTCCTGCCCGATCGTCAGATGCGTGTTGGTCGCCTGGGCCAGGAACAGGGTCGCCAGCGTCATATAGATGTTGGTGCCGTCGAGATTGAAGCTGTAGCCGGTCGGGATGACCAGGCCCACGACCGATTTCGACGCCCCCAGCCCCTCCATCTTGGCGAGCATGTGCGGCAGCACCGTCTCGGACGAGCTGGTGCCGAGCACGATCAGGAGCTCGTCCTTGATATAGGCGATGAAGCGCAGGATCGAGAAGCCGAAGGCGGCCGCGATGGCGCCCAGCACCACCAGCACGAACAGGAGGGACGCGATGTAGAAGGTGACGATGAGGAAGCCCAAATGGGCGAGCGAGCCCAGGCCGAAGGAGCCGATCGTGAACGCCATGGCGCCGAACGCGCCGATCGGCGCCACATGCACGATCATGCCGATGATGCGGAAGAACATCTTGCCGGCGAGATCGATGCCGTGGGCGATCGGCTTGCCGACCTCCCCCATATTGGCGATGGCGAAGCCGCTCAGGATCGCGACCAGCAGCACCTGCAGCAAATCGCCCTTGGCCAGCGAGTCGAAATAGGAGCCGGGAATGATGCCGAGCAGATGGGCGATGAAGCTGTCTTCGTGGGCGCGCGTGACGTAACTCGCGACCGCCTTCGGATCGAGCGTCGAGGGATCGATATTGAACCCAGCGCCCGGCTGCAGCACCTCGCCGACCAGAAGCCCGATCGCGAGTGCCAGCGTCGAGACCGCCTCGAAATAGATGAGCGTCTTGGCGCCGACCCGGCCGACCTTGGTCATATCGCCGATAGAGGCGATGCCATGGACGACGGTGCAGAAGATCGCCGGCGCGATCATCATCTTGATCAGCCCGATGAAGCCGTCGCCCAGCCATTTCACGGACTTGCCGACATCGGGATAGAAATGTCCGACCACGACGCCGAGCGCGATCGCGATCAGCACCTGAATGTACAGAACGCGATACCAAGGCCTGCCGGCGGTCATGATCGTCAATCCCCTGCCCAAGATTCTCTGCGCGCGGACCGTAACAGCGGGTCAGCACCGGAGGCAAGAGACTGGGGTTCGAGAGCTATCTGTGGTTTTGGGATTCGGCTTACGCCGCGCAGCTGGGATCCCGCGCTTCCCGGTCGCGCTCGCAGCGATCGGCCAGCGCATCATATTCGCGGGCCGCGGTTTCCAGGACCGCGATCACATCGGGCTGATGCATAGCCTCGGCAAGGCGCCGGGCTTGATCCGCCAACTTACGGTAGTGCGATGCGTCGAACATGTCGGATTCTAGACACTGAGGAGTTAACAACTCGTTTACGCGATACCTTAAACACCATTAATGGTGGAGTTGCCCTCGACCAACCGCAAGATACCCGATGGGTCGCTAAAATGCCGCACCAATGCGCGAGACGCAGGGGACAAACTCCTATCGCCGTATGCGGGGGCCGCCGCCACTTCGGCCAACCCCTCTTTACGACCTCAGCGCGAGCAGGATGCCGCGGCCGAACCCGAACAAGTTTCGAACATTGTTAAGAATCAGCACATTATGATCAGGATGCCGAAATCCAGCCCGGCTTGACCCGGCCGCATCAATGCCGTATGAGTTACCTAGTTGACGTAAACGTTAGGTATCTACCCAATGGTGGCAGCGGTAGTAGAGCCCGTCTATTCGATCGGCGATCTCGTCCGCGTGCTGGGCGTCTCGGCGCGAGCCATCCGCTTTTACGAGGATCGCGGCATGCTGTCGCCACTCCGGGCCGGCGGCAACCGCGTCTATGGCGCGCGCGAGCTCGCCCGGATCAAGCTCATCCTGCGCGGCAAGCGGCTGGGCTTCAGCCTCAGCGATATCGGCGAGCTGTTGGATCTCTATGACGCCGACCGCAACCATCTGACGCAGCTGCGCCAGACCCTGGCCAAGGGCCGCGCGCGCATTGCCGAGCTCGAGGAGCAGCGGCAGGCGCTCGACGAGACCTTGGCCGAGCTCCGCGCGCTGGAGCGGCTCATCATCGACACGATCAAGCAAAGAAATCCTTCGGAGGAGCAGCCTTCATCATGAAACCCGTCGTCATTGCCGGCTATGCCCGGTCGCCCTTCCATTTCGCACGCAAGGGCGAGCTTGCCGGCGTGCGCGCGGACGAACTGGCGGCCCAGGTGGTCAGCGGCCTGCTCGAGCGCGTCAAGGCCGATCCGAACGGGATCGAGGACCTGATCCTCGGCTGCGCCTTTCCCGAGGGCGAGCAGGGCCTCAATGCGGCGAAGCTCGTGGGCTTCCTCGCCAAGCTGCCGAACACGATCGCCGGCACCACGGTCAACCGCTTCTGCGGCTCCTCGATGCAATCGATTCATATGGCGGCGGGCGCCATCCAGATGGGGGCGGGCGACGCGTTCATCTGTGCCGGGCTCGAAGCCATGACGCGCGTGCCGATGATGGGCTTCAACCCGATGCCGCATCCGGGCCTGGCCGCCGAATATCCCGCCGCCTACATGGGCATGGGCGAGACGGCCGAGAATGTCGCCCGCAAATACCAGATCACGCGGGCGGAGCAGGAGGCATTCGCGGTCGAGAGCCATCGCAAGGCGGCGGCGGCGCAGAGTGCCGGCAAGCTCGCCGACGAGATCGTCGCGATCAAGGCGCCGCAGGGTCAGGTGGCCCAGGATGGCTGCATCCGCGCCGACACGAGCGCCCAGGGCCTCGCCGGGCTCAAGCCCGCCTTCGATGCCGAGGGGACGGTCACGGCCGGCACCTCCTCGCCCTTGACCGACGGGGCGTCCGCCGTCTTCGTCTGCACCGAGGATTATGCCAAGGCGAACGGCTTGCCCGTGCTGGCGCGCATCCGCTCGATCGCGGTGGCAGGCTGCGATCCGGCCCTCATGGGCATCGGCCCGGTGGCGGCGACCAAGAAGGCGCTCGCCCGTGCCGGCGTCGCGATCGGCGATATCGATGTGATCGAGCTCAACGAGGCCTTCGCGTCGCAATCGCTCGCCTGCATCCGCGATCTCGAGATCGACGCCGCCAAGGTCAATCTCGACGGCGGCGCCATCGCCCTCGGTCATCCGCTGGGGGCCACCGGTGCACGCATCACCGGCAAGGCGGCGTCGCTTCTGAAGCGCGAAGGCAAGAGCCTGGCACTGGCCACGCAGTGCATCGGCGGCGGCCAAGGCATCGCCACCATCCTCGAGGCGGTCTGATCATGGCGATCGCCAAGGCTGCCGTGCTCGGCGCCGGCGTGATGGGCAGCGGCATCGCCGCCCATATCGCCAATGCCGGCATCCCGGTCGTGCTGCTCGACATCGTGCCCAAGGGGGCCGCGAACCGGAATGTGATCGCTGAGGGTGCGGTCCAGAAGCTCTTGAAGACCGAGCCCGCTGCCTTCATGAGCCAGCGTAATGCGCGGCTCGTCACGGCCGGCAATCTCGAGGATCATCTCGATCTCCTCAAGGATTGCGACCTCATCATCGAGGCCGTGCTGGAAGATCCCGCGGTCAAGAAGTCGCTCTATGCCAAGGTCGAGGCGGTGCGGAAGGACGGCTCGATCGTCTCCTCCAACACCTCCACCATCCCGCTGGCGATCCTGACCGAGGGGCTGCCGGAGCGGTTCGCGCGCGATTTCCTGATCACGCATTTCTTCAATCCGCCGCGCTATATGCGGCTGCTGGAGATCGTGAGCGGCGCCAAGACGCGGCCCGACGCGGTCGATCTCGTGGCCGATTTCTGCGACCGGCGGCTCGGCAAGGGTGTCGTGCGCTGCAAGGACCGGCCGGGCTTCATCGCCAACCGGATCGGCACCTATTGGATCACCTCGGCGGTCAATGCGGCGATGGATCTCGGCCTTACGGTCGAAGAGGCGGACGCCGTCATGGGCCGGCCGTTCGGCATCCCGAAGACCGGCGTGTTCGGCCTCATCGACCTGGTCGGGCTCGACCTCATGCCGCATGTCTCGGCCTCGCTCAGGCGCACCTTGCCGGAAAGCGATCCCTATCAGGCGATCTATCGCGAGCCGCCGCTGTTCAAGCGGATGATCGAGGAAGGCTATACCGGGCGCAAAGGCAAGGGCGGCTTCTATCGCCTGAACCGCGAGGCCGGGCGCCGCAAGGAGGCGATCGATCTGGCGACCGGCGAGTACCGGCCGGAGCGGAAGTCGGATCTCGAGAGCGGCAATGCCCGCCATCCGGCGCAAGCGCTGGCGGCAACGGACAAGGGCGGCGATTATGCCCGCCGGGCCATCACGGCGACGCTGCTCTACGCCGCTTCGCTCGTGCCCGAGATCGCCGACACGATCGCGGCCGTCGATGAGGCGATGCGGCTCGGCTATAATTGGAAATACGGGCCGTTCGAGCTGATCGATCGGATCGGCGTCGAGGCGTTCATCGCGGGTTGCGACAAGGCCGGGCTGGGCGTTCCGCCGCTGCTGCGGCTCGCGGCCGGGCGCAGCTTCTATCGGGTCGAGAACGGCCGGCGTGAATATCTGACCGTCGAGGGCGCGTATGCGCCGCTGACGTTGGCCGAAGGCGTCATCTCGCTCGACGACATCAAGCGGGCCGGCAAGCCGCTGGCCAAGAACGGCTCGGCCAGCCTGTGGGATCTGGGCGACGGCGTCGCCTGCTTCGAGATCCACAGCCAGGCCAACGCGCTCGATCCGGACACTCTCGATCTGATGCAGAAGAGCATCGGCATCGTGGGCTCGGGCATGAAAGGGCTGGTGCTCTACAGCAATACCGACAATTTCTCGGTCGGCGCCAATCTGGGCCTCGCCCTCTTCGCCGCCAATATCGGCCTCTATCCGATGATCGAGATGATGGTCGGCGCCGGCCAGGCGACGATGAAGGCGCTGAAATACGCCAAGTTCCCGTCAGTCGCGGCCCCTGGCGGCATGGCGCTGGGCGGTGGTTGCGAGATCTGCCTCCACGCGTCGGCGATCCAGGCCCATGCCGAGACCTATATGGGCCTGGTCGAGGCCGGCGTCGGGCTGCTGCCCGGCTGGGGCGGCAACAAGGAGCTGCTGCTGCGCATGCAGCAACCGCGCAAGGGCCAGCCGAACGGGCCGATGCCGCCCTTGGCCGCCACATTCGAGGCGATCTCGACCGCGAAGGTCTCGCGCTCGGCCGAGGAGGCGCGCGAGCTGGGGTTCTTGCGGCCGACCGACGGCATCACGATGAATCGCGACCGGCTCTTGGCCGATGCCAAATCCCGGGTGCTGGCGCTCGCGGCTCACTATACCCCGCCCGAGCCGGTCAAGTTCCGCCTGCCCGGCCCGACCGCGGCGGCGGGCTTTCGCCTGGTCGTCTCGGACCTGGTGCGCCAGGGCAAGGCGAGCGTCCATGACGCGACGGTCGCGGAAGCGATCGGCCGCGTGCTCTCGGGCGGCGACACCGACATCACCAAGGAAATCGAGGAAGACCGGCTGACCGAGCTCGAGCGGCAAGGCTTCATGGCGTTGATCAAGACGCCCAAGACGCTGGCCCGCATCGAATACATGCTCGAGAACAACCGGCCGCTCAGGAACTGAGGGAACCCAAAAGATGGCGACCTGGACCGCACCGCTGCGCGAGTACAAATTCATCCTCCACGAGCTTTTGGGCGTGGAGGAGATCTCGACGCTGCCGGGATACGAGGATGCGACGCCGGAGATCTTCGACGCCGTGCTCGAGGAGGCCGGGAAATTCTGCGGCGAGGTGCTGTTCCCACTCAATCGCTCGGGCGACGAGGAAGGCTGCAGCTTCGAGAATGGCGTGGTGCGCACGCCCAAGGGCTTCCCTGAAGCCTATAAGGCTTTCTGCGAGGGCGGCTGGACCGCGCTCGGATCCGATCCCGCCTATGGCGGCCAGGGGTTGCCGCACGCGCTGAGCCTCTTGGTCGAGGAGATGATCTGCTCGACCAACATGGCGTTCGGCATGTATCCGGGCCTGACCGGCGGCGCCATCAACGCGATCTACGCTCATGGCAGCGACGCGCTCAAGGACACCTACCTGCCGAAGATGATCAGCGGCGAATGGTCGGGTACGATGAATTTGACCGAGCCGCATTGCGGCACGGATCTGGGCCTCATCCGCACCAAGGCGGAGCCTGCCGCGGACGGGACATATCGCATCACCGGCACCAAGATCTTCATCTCGGCCGGCGAGCACGACATGACCGAGAACATCATCCATCTGGTGCTGGCGAAGCTGCCCGACGCGCCGCCGGGCGTGCGCGGCATCAGCCTGTTCGTCGTGCCGAAATATCTGATCGACGAGGCGACCGGCGCCAAGACGCGCAACGGCGTCGCCTGCGGCTCGATCGAGCACAAGATGGGCATCAAGGCGTCGGCCACCTGCGTCATGAATTACGACGGTGCTGTCGGCTGGCTGTGCGGCGAGGCGCATAAGGGGCTGCAGGGCCATGTTCACCATGATGAACACGGCCCGGCTCGGCGTCGGCATCCAGGGGCTGGGCTTGGCCGAGACGGCCTACCAGAGTGCCCGCGCCTATGCGCTCGACCGGCTGCAAGGACGTTCGCTTTCCGGCACCAAATATCCGGACAAGCCGGCCGATCCGCTGATCGTGCATCCCGATGTGCGGCGCATGCTCTTGACCATGCGCGCTTATACCGAAGGCAGCCGCGCGCTCGCTGCCTGGATGGGCAAGGAGCTCGATATCTCGCACCGGCATCCGGATGCCGAGGTGCGCGAGGCGGCCGATGATCTGGTGGCACTGCTGACCCCGATCGTGAAGGCGTTCCTGACCGATGTGGGATACGAGGCCTCGACCTTGGGCCAGCAGGTGTTCGGCGGGCACGGCTATATCCGCGAATGGGGCATGGAGCAGCTCGTCCGCGATGCCCGCATCACGCAGATCTATGAAGGCACCAACGGCATCCAGGCGCTCGATCTGGTCGGCCGCAAGCTGCCGATGGGCATGGGACGGCTGCTGCGCCGGTTCTTCCATCCGGTCGGCGAGTATCTGACCGCGGCGGCGGCGAAGCCGGCCCTCAAGGAATTCGCCGAGCCGGTGCTGAAGACATTCGGCCGGCTGCAACAGGTGACCGCCCTCATCGGCCAGAAGGGCATGGCCGATCCCGAGGAGGCGGGTGCCGCCGCGGCCGACTATCTGCGCATGTTCGCGCTGACGGCGCTCGGCTATCTCTGGACCCGCATGGCCGAGGTGGCCTTGGAAAAGCAGGAGGGCGAGGAATCCAGCTTCTACAAAGCGAAGCTCGCCACGGCGCGCTTCTTCGTGACCCGGTTGCTGCCGCACGCGTCCGCCCATGCCGCCGCGATCTCGGCCGGGGCGAAGCCGATCATGGCGCTCGAGGAGGCGGCGTTCTGAGCAGCGGGAAAGAACAGTAGAGCCGGCGCGCTGCCGGCACGCCCTTTGGGCGAGGATTTCTTAACCGAACGCTTCGACAATCGGGAGCGACCTACCATATCGAATCCGTCATGGATCGATCCGCTTCCGAAGGCGTCCTCGTCTCATGAGCTATGAGCAATTCTTCTGGCTGCTGGTGATGGGCGCGCTCGCCGCGGCCGGCTTCATCATCTCCGAGCTGCCGACGAGACCGACCAAGCCGCGCCGAGGCGGCTAGGCCTCAATGCGCCTCGACCGGTGCCGCCGCCGCAGCCCGCGACGGTGGCCGGCATAGCGGCACCATGATCAGTGCCACGATGAAGAGCCATGCCATGAGGCGGAAGACATCGTCGAAGGCGAGCGTCAGTGCCTCGCGGCCGACGAGGCCGGCCATCTCGCCGCGCGCCAGCATCATGGCGTGGGCCGGATCGGGCGTGGCATCGGTCATGCGCCCCGCCATGCCGGCGACGAAACCGGGTGCGGCACGGGCGGAGCGGCCCATCGCCTCGCCGATATGGAGCGCGTGGATGCGGGTATTGTCCTGCAGCCAGGTATTGACGACGGCAATGCCGATGGCGCCGCCGAGGTTGCGCATCAGGTTGAAGAGGCCCGAGGCGTAGCGCAGCTCGACCATCGCGAAGCCCGAGAGCGCCATACCGACGCTGGGCACGATGCACAGCATGATGGCGAAGCCGCGCACCACCTGCGGCCAGAACAAGGCGCCGTAACCCCAATTCGACGCCATGTCGGAGAAGAGCCAGAGCCCGGCCGCGAAGAGGATGAGGCCGAAGGTGATCATGATCCGGGGATCGGCGCGCTGCGAGAAGATGGCGGCGATCGGCGCCCCCAGCGCCATGGCGAGACCCGAGACGAAGACCGTCGTGCCGATATCGAAGCTCGAATAGCCGCGGACGCGACCCAGGAACACCGGCACCAGATATGTCGCCGCATACATGCCGAAGCCGATCACCAGGTTGAAAGTGCAGGCAAAGGCGAAGGTCGGCTTGCGGAACGGCGTCAGCTTGACGATCGGCGAGGCCGAGAAGAAGGAGCGTTCGAGGAAGAGCAGGAACGCCACGAAGGAAAGCCAGGCGGCGATGGTGATGTCGGGATCGTCGAACCAGTCGTAGCGCGGCCCCTCTTCCAGCACATATTCGAGCCCGCCCAGGAACACCGCCATGGATCCCAGATGGACCCAGTCGATCCGTTTCAGCATTGGGAGGTTGGGATGGTCGATCCGGAGGAAGAAGATCGCCAGCAGCGTCACGATCGAGCCCGGCACGATGTTGATGTAGAAGATCCAGTGCCAATCGACCGCGTCGGTGATCCAGCCGCCGACCGTGGGGCCAAGTGTCGGCGCCAATGTCGAGACCATGCCGAGGATGGCCGGGATCATGGCGCGCTGCGGGCCGGAGAAGAGCGTATAGCCGGTGGCGAACACGGTCGGCACCATGGCGCCGCCGACGAAGCCCTGGAAGGCCCGGAACAGCGATCATCGACTGGATGTCCCAGGCCAAGCCGCAGAGTGCGCTGGCAATGGTGAAGAGCCCGGCCGAGAGCGCGAACAGCCAGCGCGTCGACAGCGCCTGGGCCAGGAAGGCCGAGAATGGGATCATCACCAGCTCGGCCATCAGATAGGCGGTCTGGACCCAGCTGATCTCGTCCGGCCCGGCCGACAGGCCGGCCTGGACATCGTTGAGCGAGGCCGCGACGATCTGGATGTCGATCAGCGCCATGAACTGGCCAAACGCCATGATGCCGAAAATCAGGAATTTCCGCGCATTGGGCAGCTGCCCGGGCGGGGTGAGCGGGGCTGGCGTGCCGGCCATGTTGCCTCTTGCGGTCGCGTCGATCTTTATATTATATGCATCATATAATAATTCGGAGCAAGCTCGATGCGGTACGATGCCGAGCAGAAGGAGCGCACGCGCACCCGGGTGGTGAAGGAAGCGGCCAAGGCGATCCGGCAGGATGGGCCGGACCGTGTCGGCGTCGCCGCCATCATGGCCAAGGCCGGCCTGACCCATGGCGGCTTCTATGCGCATTTCGCCTCCAAGGACGATCTCATCGCCGAGGCGATCGGCGAGATGTTCCGCCAGGCCGGCGGCAAGTTCGACCGGGTCGCGGGCGAGCTGGCACCGGCCGAGGCGCTGGCGACATATATCGATTTCTATCTCTCGGCCGAGCATCGCGACGCGCGCTCGAGCGGCTGCCCCCTGCCGACCCTCTCGGCCGACCTGCCGCGCCTGCCGGATGCCGCGCGCGAGCGCTATACGGCAGGCGTGAACCGCTTTACCGAGCAATTCCGCATCCGGCTCGCCGAGCTCGGGCGACCTGAGCCGGAATTGCTCGCGGCCTCGGCGATGGCCGAGCTCATCGGCGCCCTGGTGCTGTCGCGCGCCGTGACGGAACCCGATCACTCGGACGCGATCCTCGCGAGCTCCAAGCGGGCGCTCAAGGCAAGGCTGGGGCTGGAGGATCTCATATGAACGCGGTGGCCGAGATGGGCGCCGGCCTCAGCGGGCTCGAGCAGCTGCAGGCGCTGAAGGCGCGCGACAGCCATCCGCCGGGCATCGGGCAGACGCTGGATTTCCATCTGGTCGAGATCGAGCCGGGCCGCGCCGTGTTCGAAGGCACGCCCGGGCTTCACGCCTATAATCCGATCGGCACGGTCCATGGCGGTTATGCCGCGACATTGCTCAATTCCGCGTGCGGCTGCGCCGTCCATGCCAGCCTCGGCCCGGGCCAGGGCTACACCACGCTCGAGCTGAAAGTGGCCTATCACAAGGCGATGACCAAGGAGACGGGACCGGTCCGCGCCGAAGGCCAGGTGGTGACGCTCGGCCGCCGCGCCGCCTTCGCCGAGGCGAAGCTGGTCGACGCCCAGGGCACGCTCTACGCATCGGCCACCTCGACGCTCCTGGTGATGACGCGATGACCGATACTGTCATCGCCGAGCGCCAGGCGCCCGCCGAGCCGAAGGCGAAACCAAAGCGCAAGGCCATGCCGCGCGCGTTTCTGGCCCTCATCGTGGCGCTGGCGGTGGCAGGATCCGGTACGGCCTATGTGCTGTGGCCGAAGGCGACCGCCTCCACCGACGACGCCTACACCCATGCCGACAGCACGACCGTGGCGCCCAAGGTGCACGGGCTGGTGGCCCAGATCCTGGTTCAGGACAATCAGCGGGTCGAAGCCGGGGCGCCCTTGGTCAAGATCGATCCCGAGGAATTCGATGCCCGCGTCGCGGCCGCCGAGGCCGATCTCGCCAGCACCCGAGCCTCGGTCCTGGCGGCGAAGGCTGCGCTCACCAGCCTTGATGCCGAGGAGCAGCTGGCCGATGCTAACATCCAGGCAGCCCAGACGATGATCGCGTCGGCCGATGCGCAGAATAGCCGCGCCGCGGCCGATCATCGCCGCTACGACACGCTGGTCGGCAGCGGCACCGTCAGCCAGCGCGATGCCGACCAGATTCGCGCGGCCGCTGTCACGGCCCAGTCGGATGCCGAGCGCAGCCGGGCAATGCTGCTGGTGAGCCGCGATCAGGCCGCGGTGACGCGCGCCAAGCGCCCGGGGCTGGACGCGGCTCTGGGCCAGGCCAAGGCCGCCGTCGCACGCGCCCAGGCGGCCCTCGATCTCGCGCGCCAGGACCAGATGCACACGGTGATCTATGCGCCGATCACCGGCGTTGTCGGCAATCGCCAAGTCCAGGAAGGCGACTATGTCCAGCCGGGCACCCGTCTGCTGACCCTGGTGCCGACCCATGCGGTCTATGTGACCGCCAATTTCAAGGAAACCCAGACCGAGCGCATGGCGCCCGGCCAGCCGGCGACGGTCGATATCGACGCGCTGCCCGGCACGCGTTTGAGCGGCCATGTCGAAAGCTTCGCACCCGGCTCGGGCTCGGAATTCTCGCTGCTGCCGTTCGAGCCGGGGACGGGCAATTTCACCAAGATCGTGCAGCGCGTGCCGGTGCGCATCCGCTTCGATGCCGGCCAGCCGGCGCTGGCGCGGCTGCGCCCGGGCCTGTCGGTCACGGCCACCGTGCGGTTGGATCCGCCGTAACCTTTCACGATCCTTCACCGAAACGTGCGGTGAAGGGAGCGCCGACCGGCGTATCCCGCCCCAAGGATCTGATATGGTGCCTCGGCCTACACATCTGAGGTTGGTATCTGAGCGGATGGAACCGGTAGAGGACTGGTCCGAGCTGATGGCGCGCGCGCAGCAGGGCGATCAGCGCGCCTACGCTTCGCTGCTGACCGGGATCACCCCCTATCTGCGCGCGCTCGCGCGCCGCGCGCTCAAGGATCCGCGCGACAGCGAGGAGGCGGTGCAGGATGTGCTGCTGACGCTGCATCAGATCCGCCATACCTACGATCCGGAGCGGCCGTTCACGCCCTGGCTCGCGACGATTGCGCAACGCCGCATCGTCGATCGCGTCCGGGTCAATGCTCAGCATGCGCGACGTAAGCTGGCCCTGGCGCAGGAAATGCTGGTCGAGCCCGAGACGACGCGCGACGAGCCCGATTTCGGCGATCTCGAAGAGCTTCATGCCGCCATCCGCCTGCTGCCGGAAGGGCAGCGCCAGGCGGTCGAGCTTTTGAAGCTCAAGGAACTGTCCTTGAAAGAAGCCTCGAGCGCCTCCGGCCTGTCGATCGCGGCCCTCAAGGTCGCGGCCCATCGCGCCGTCAAATCATTGCGCCGCCGGCTCGACCGGACGGGAACCCAGCCATGAGGGATACCGGCGCGCTCATCGCGGCACTGGCCGAGGATGCCACCCCCGTCCGCCGGCTGCGTGGCCCGGCCATCAGGGCGCTGCTGTGGCTCGTCTTTGCCAGCGTCGTCATCTACGCGCTGGTGATGGATAACGGCATGCGCCACGACATCGCCGAGCGCTTCGACGAGACGAGCTTCCTGTTGGAATGGGCCGGCTCGCTCACGACCGCCTTCCTCGCCGCCTTCGCCGCCTTTTATCTGAGCGTGCCTGGACGCTCGCTCAGCTGGGCGCTGCTGCCGCTGCCGGGGTTGGTGCTGTGGCTCAGCAGCATGGGCTATGGCTGCTACAGCGACTGGCTGCAGATGGGACCGTCGGGGCTGTCGGTGTGGATGAGCTGGGGCTGCCTGCGCTTCATCGCGATGACGACCGTGCCGCTGTCGGCGATCCTCTTGTTCCTGCTGCGCTATACCGCACCGATCCGGCCGATCTCGACGACGATCCTGGCAACGCTCTCGGTTGCCGCGCTCGCCGCCAACGGCCAGTCGATGATGCATGGCCTCAGCACCACGATCATGGTGCTGACCTGGCATGTCGGCACGACGGTGCTGCTGCTGCTGGCCGCGCGCTTCGCCGGCCCTCGCCTGCTGCGCGCCTTCTACCGCCCGCCGGCGATGGATTAGCTCGACGCCGGATCGGTAAGCGCTTGCGTTGCGGCATTCAGGATCTCGTCGCGTAAGCTGTGCTCGGCCTCCTTGTCATTATCAGGGGGAAACGCACGTGACGAATGACGTGACCCATCGCCTGGTCGAGACCAACGGCATCCGCATGCATGTGGCGGAGCAAGGGGCGGGCCCGCTCGTCATCCTGTGCCACGGCTTTCCCGAATCCTGGTATTCCTGGCGTCATCAGCTGAAGGCGCTCGCCGAGGCCGGATTTCACGCCGTCGCCCCGGACATGCGCGGCTATGGCCAGACCGATCGTCCGGAGGCGATCGACAAATACACGGTCTTCCATCTCGTCGGCGACCTGGTGGGGCTCGTCGATGCGCTCGGCGCCGAGACCGCGGTTCTGGCCGGCCATGATTGGGGTGCCACGGTCGTGTGGCGTGCGGCCCGACCGGTTTAGCGCGGTGATCGCTCTGAGCGTGCCGTTCGTCCCGCGCGGTCCGGTGGCACCGACCACGGTGATGCCGCAAACCGACGACGCGCTGTTCTACCAGCTCTACTTCCAAGCGCCGGGCCTTGCCGAGGCCGAGCTCGAGCGCGACCCGGGCCTCGCCATTCGCCGCATGCTCTTCTCATCCTCCGGTGACTCGCCGCCACGCCAGGGCGTCGGCATGGTGCCGCGCGAGGGCGGGTTCCTCGCGCGCATGCTGACGCCCGAAATCCTGCCGCCCTGGCTCGGCGAGGAGGATATCGGTTTCTACGCCGCGGAATTTGCCCACACGGGATTTCGCGGCGGCCTCAACTGGTACCGCAACATCGATCTCAATTGGGAGCTGACGGCGCCCTATGCCGGCGCTCCGGTGACCATTCCGGCCCTTTATGTCGCGGGCGACCGCGACCTGGTCGTGGCCTCCCGCAACATGGACCAACTCGTGGCACAGCAGGCGACGTTCGTTCCCCGCCTGCGCGGTCCCATAATGTTGCCGGGCTGCGGCCACTGGACCCAGCAGGAACGGCCGCGCGAGGTCAACGCGGCGATGATCGAGTTCCTGCAGGGGCTTTAGCCGGCCGCGCGAAGACCGACGGGGTTCGGCGCGAAGGGGAAGAAACCGGGCAGCGCTTCGATCCGCCCCAGCCAGGCCGTGACGTTCCCGTAGCTGGAAAGCTCGACATTCCCTTCGGGTGCGGCGGCGATGTAGCTGTAGAGCGCCACATCGGCGATGGTCGGCCGGTCGGCAGCGATGAAGCGCCGCCCCTCAAGCTCGGCGTCGATCAGCGTCAGGATCGCATGGGCGCGATTGATCACTTCCTCGGCGTTGAGCTTGGCGCCGAACAGCGTGATCAGGCGCGCCGCGGCCGGGCCATAGGCGATCTGTCCGGCGGAGACCGACAGCCAGCGCTGCACAGCGGCCGACCCTTGCGCATCGTCCGGAAGCCAATCCGTCTTGCCGAATTTCTTGGCGATATAGACGAGGATCGCGTTGGAATCGGGGATGGCGATGCCGTCATCCTCGAGCACGGGCAATTGTCCGAAGCGGTTGAGCTTGAGGAATTCCGGCGTCTTGTGCGCCCCTTGCTTCAACGGCGTATGGACGATCTCCACCGGCAGATTCAGAAGCGAGATGAACAGGCGGGCGCGGTGGGCATGGCCGGATGGCGTGTCGTAGTAAAGCTTCATTGACGGTTCTCCGATCTCGATCGAGCCGGGCGGAGCGTCGCCCGGAGATGGACGAGTAGTCCTTGCGCCATGCGTACTGAACCGTCGTATTGCGCACGAAACTATTCCGGCTTCTGCAATAATCGCGGGCAGGATCTTGATCTAGAAGCCCTTGGCGCTTCACCCTAGAATGGAAGCCGAACTGCAGGGGGCTTTCGCCATGAGCGCTTCGGGCATCGCGATCTCGGACTCGCGGCTACGCCGGCTGTACGACTATTGGCTGAGCAAGAAGGGCGATCGGATCGCTCCCAGCCGCGCCGATATCGAGCCGGGCGAGATCGTCGAGCTGCTGCCCTGGGTCTTCCTGATGGAGAAGGTCGGGACCCGCCTGCGCTATCGCCTGGTCGGCGAGGCGTTCCGCGAGGTCTATGGCGCCAGGCTGATGGGGATGTATATCGACGAGGTCGATCTCGATCACATCACCGCCGCCTATATCGGCGAATATGAAGAGGCCGAGCGCGCGCTCGCTCCCGTCGCGCGCACATGGAGTTTCACCAAGCATGACGGGCGGCATCTGGACTATGAGCGGCTGATCCTGCCGCTGTCGCCGGACAACCGGACCATCAACATGTTTCTGGGCGGTGCCATGGGGTTCGGCTACGGCTGAGGGTTGTATTAGTTGAGCTGATCAGAGCGGGGCGCCCAGCGGGTGCGGCTGCTCCTCGGGATCGTCGGGCTCGGTCACACGCGGCAACAGCATGCGCACGATGGTGCCGACCCCTTCTCGGCTGTCGATGGTGATCTTGCCGCCCGATTGCTGCACGAAGCCGAACACTTGCGACAGGCCGAGGCCGGAGCCGTCGCCGACCGGTTTGGTGGTGAAGAAGGGATCGAAGGCGCGGGCCGCCACTTGCGGCGACATGCCGGTGCCGGTATCGGCCACCGCGAGCTCGACGGCACCGTCGGAGAGCCCGCTGCGCCCCGCCTCGGCCGGTTCGACATTGCGTGTGCTGAGCTTGAGCGTCCCGCCGCGCGGCATCGCCTCGCGGGCATTCAGCACGAGATTGAGAATGGCCGATTGCAGCTGCAACGGATCGATCCGCGTGAGCCAGAGCCGCTCGCCGAGGGCCAAGCGCAGCGGCACCGATTCCCCGCGGATACGGTCGAGCAGCTCGCCGATCTCGCCGATCATGCGGTTGATGTCGACCGTGACCGGATGGAGCCGCTGGCGCCTGGCATAGGCCAGAAGCTGGGCCGTGAGGCGCGAGCCGCGCTCGGCGGCGCGGCTGGCCGAGCGGACCATGCGCAGTGCCTTGGGATTGCCGTCGAGCTCCGGCGCCAGGAGATCGAGATTGCCCGCGACGACGGTCAAGAGATTGTTGAAATCATGCGCGATGCCGCCGGTCATCTGGCCGATCAGCTCCATCTTCTGCGATTGCTGCAGGGCCTCGTCGGTGCGGCGCCGCAAGCCGAGGTCGCGGATCACCAGGATCGCCAGCAGTGCTGCCAGCAGGACCGAGCCGAAGCCGCCGATGGCCGCGATCAGCACTGGCCGGCTGACGACGCTGATCGTCTCTGCCGCCGGCAGCAGCAGTACCGACCAGCCGCTCAGCGCGGAGCTGCGATAGAGGCCGCTCAACGGCGCGCCGGCGGCATCGGTCTCGGCGATGCTGCCTTCGGCACTGGCGAGGAATGTGCGGCGCGCGGCCAGCCCGATGGTGCGGCCGACGGCACCGGGATCGGCGGAATCGGCAAGGATGATGCCGTTCCGATCGATGAGCTGCAGCCGCGCCGCCGGCATCTGCGCGGCCGCGAGCGGATCGGCATTCACCGCCGCCTGCAACATCGCCTCGAGCGCCGGCGGGGCGATGAGGGCGGCGACCAGCAGGCTCGACCCGTCCTGCGGTGCGGGTGCGATCAGGAGGATGCCGTCGCGCGGCGACACCACGCCCGGCGCCACATAGCCCGAGACCGAGGGGGCCCTGGCCGAGAGGATCGCGCCGAGATCGATGCCGGTGCTGATCTGCGGCAGGAAGGAGGGCTTGCCGGGCCAGGTGTCGGCCAGGATGCCGCCAGTGCTGCCTTCGACCAGCGCCACGCTGTTCCAATCCTTGGCGACCAGGATCGCGCGCTGCGCCTCATCCTCGAATGAGGCGAGCCGGGCGGCATCGACCGGGCCGGCGCGCAGCGCCGGGGAGCTGGCGAGCCATTGCAGCAGCTTGAGCTCGGGCGCCAGCGAGCGGTCGACCTCGCCCAGCACGGCCTGAACGCGCAGGCGCGACATCGATTCCGTCGTCTCGCGCTGATCGCGCGCCAGGATCGTGACCAGCACGGTCGACATGATGACGAGCGGCAGGATGCCGGCCAGCGCCAGGCTGGCCACACCCAATGTGTATCGGCCGCGCGGCTGGGCCGGCCGAAACTCCGGCGAGGCGAAACGCCCGCGCTCCTCCTCGTCGTGCCGCGGTTCCCGCAGCAAATTCATGGCGGCGCTACCCGTGATCCGTCCTCGATGACCAATGGGCGGCGAGCCGCTCCGTCAAGGCTCAGGTGCTCTGGACCGATGATCTATGGATGCCGCAGCACGGGCCGGCCGCACGGCATAGACGATGGCCGAACGGATACTACCATTGTCCGCTTGAATCGCTCGCTTTTATTCGCCCCCGCCCTATTCGGCCGGCTGATGGGTCGAGGGTGGAGAACCCACGAGATGGCCGAGACGGCGAACCAGCCAGCGCTGGATATCGTCGACGAAAGTATAGGCGACCGGGATGAAGACGAGGCTCAAGAGCGTCGAAGTGGCAAGGCCGCCCGCCACCGTGATCGCCATCGGCGCCCGGAAATCCGCATCCTCGCCGAACCGGAGCGCGATCGGCATCATGCCGGCGATCATCGCGATCGTGGTCATCAGGATCGGTTGGGCACGCTTGCTGCCGGCCTCGATGAGCGCTTCGCGCCGCGGCAGCCCGTGCTCGCGGATTGCCAGGATGGCGTAATCGACGAACAGGATCGAGTTCTTGGTGACGATGCCCATCAGCATCATGAGCCCGATCAGCACCGAGAGCGACATGCTGTCGCCGGTGCAGAGCAGGCCCGCGATGGCGCCGCCGATCGAGAGCGGCAAGGCGCCCATGATCGTGATCGGCTGCAGGAAGCTTTGGAACAGCAGCACCAGCACGCCCAGCACCAGCAAGATGCCGGCGGCGAAGGCCAAGCCGAACTGGCCGAACACATCCTCCATTTCCTTGGTCTGGCCCGAGGCTTCGAGCTTGATGCCCGGCGGCAGGTGCTGAAGGATCGGCAGCGCATGGACCGCGACATTGGCGGGCCCGAGCGGGGCACCCGAGAGATCGGCGCCGATCTGGACCTCGCGCGCCCGGTTGTAGCGCTTGACCTCGGACGTGCCGCTGCCGATCGAGACCTCGGCCACGGAATCGAGCGGCACCGTACCGCCCATGGCGGTCGCCACGCGCAGATTGCGGATCTGGCTGATATCGCCGCGCGCATCGTTCGCGATCTCGACCCGGATCGGGATCTGGCGGTCCGGCAGGTTGAACTTGGCGAGGTTGGCGTTGATCTCGCCCAGCGTGGCGAGCCGGGCGACATTGCCGATATCGGCGACCGAGACGCCGAGCTCCGACGCGCGGTCATAAAGCGGGCGGATCTGCAGCTCCGGACGAAGCAGGCTGGCCGAGGTCTTGATGTTGGAAAGGTTGGGTATCGACGCCATCTGGCGCGTGAGCGCGTCGCCCACCGCGGTCAGCACCTTGGGATCGTCGCCGGTCAGCACGACGGTCAGATCCTGCCCGCCGCCATTGCCGAAATTGTAGCGAATGCCGGGCACCGCCTTGAGCTTGAGGCTGAGATCCTTCTCGACCTCCTGCTGGCGCCGGGTGCGGTCGGCGCGAGGCACCAGCGAGATGGTGCCGCGGGCCAGCCGCACATCGCCGTTGGTGCCGCCGCCGATCGAGATGAAGACGCTCTTGACCTCAGGCTCTTTGCTGATAACCGCCGAGACTTGCTGCATGGCCCGGATCGTCTCGTCCAGCGTCGAGCCGGGCGGCAGCTCGAGCGAGAGATTCGACAGCGACTCATCCTCGGGCGGGATGAAATCGGTCGGCAGCAAGGTCGCGAGTGCCACCGATCCGACAAAGAAGGCGACGGCGCAGCCGGTCGAGATCCAGCGATGGTCGAGTGCTGAGGAGAGCAGCCGGAGATAGAGCCGCAGCCACAGCGGCGGCTCGCGCTCGACATGGCCGTGATCGCGCCCGAAATATGCGGCCATCATCGGCGTGATGAGGCGCGCCACCAACAGCGAGAACAGCACGGCCACCGCAACGGTGACACCGAACTGCCGGAAATATTGCCCGGCGATACCGCCCATGAAGCTGACCGGCAGGAAGACTGCGACGATGGTCATGGTCGTGGCGACGACCGCGAGGCCGATCTCGTCGGCCGCCTCGAGTGCGGCACGATAGGCGGGCTTTCCCATCCGCATGTGGCGCACGATGTTCTCGATCTCGACGATCGCGTCATCGACCAGGATGCCGACGACGAGCGTCAGCGCCAGCAGCGAAATGAAATTGAGCGAGAAGCCCGCCGCTGCCATCGGAAAGAACGTCGGAAACACGGAAAGCGGGAGCGCAAAGCCGACAATGACGGTGGCGCGCCAGTCGCGCAGGAACACGAACACGACGATGATCGCGAGCACGGCACCGAGGATGAGTGCCTCCATCGAGGCGCGATAGGCGTTCTCGTCGAATTCGGCGAGCGAGAAGATCTGCTGAAACTTGGTCGTCGGATGCGCCGCCTGAATGGCATCGATCTCCTTGACCACGGCATGGGCCACGGTCACATCGCTGGAGCCGTTCGAGCGGCTGACGAAGAAGGCCACGACCGGCTTGCCGTCGAGCAGGCCGGCATGGCGCTGTTCGGCATAGCCGTCGGTGATACTGCCGAGATCGGAGAGCCGCGCCGTCCGATGGTTGGGCAGTGCGATCGTCATGTTGCGCAGCTGATCGACGCTTTCGACCGAGCCCAAGGCGCGGATCGATTGTTCCGAGGCACCGATCGTGGCCCGGCCGCCCGGCATGTTGGCGTTGACCGCGCGGATCTGTTTGTTGACGTCATCGACCGTGAGGCCGAGGGCGATCAGCCTTTCGGGCTTGAGATCGACGCGGATCTCGCGGTCGGCCCCGCCATAGCGGTCGACCTGGGCGACCCCGCTCACCGACAGAAGCTGGCGCGACACGTCGTTATCGACGAACCAGCCGAGGTCGGAGACCGACATGGTCGGCGAGGACACGGTGTAGCCCAGCACCTCGCCGCCGCTGACATCGATGCGCTGGACCTGCGGCTCGTCGATCGTCTGGGGCAGGTTCTCGCGCGCCTTGGCGACGGCGTCGCGCACATCGTTGACGGCCCGGTCGGTGTTGGTGCCGATCAGGAACTGGATTTGCGTGCGCGACACGCCTTCGGTCACGGTCGAGACCATATGGTCGATGCCGCCGAGGCTGGCGACCGAATCCTCGACCACGCGGGTCACCTGGGTCTCGAGCTCGGCTGGTGCCGCACCCGATTGCGTCACGACGACATCGACCAGCGGGAAGTCGAGATTCGGCGTATTCGTGATCGGCAGGATCAGAAATGAGATGACGCCCGTAATCGTCAGAAGAATGAAGAGGACAATCGAGGGGATCGGTCTTTTGATTGCCCAAGCCGATATGTTCGCGCGCATGTAACCCCTCCCACACGCGCTTGCGGAGAAATCCCGCGCGCTTTCACGAACGATACTTAAGCCGGTTCGGTGGTTCAGTAACGTTAAATGTATTTCACGCCTGGTTGTGCCGTTTTCATGTAAGGTGCGCCGCAACAAAGATCCATCAGGGTTTACCCGCATGCCCGAAGGCTCCTCCTTGACGCCGGACCAGGCGCCGGCCCCTCCGGTGTTTCGCGTCGCTTCGGCGCGACGCCTGCGCAAGAATCGGCTCCTTTGGGGCGGCGCCGGCCTTGCCGTCCTGCTCGCCCTTGGCTTGGTCGTGGCACTGCGCCCCGGCCAGACGCCAGCGCCGGCGGCACCGGCCACGGGACCGATCAAATCGGCACTTACAGTCACGGCGGTACCGGCCGCCCCGAAGACGATGACCGAGAATCTGCTGGTCGTGGGCTCGCTGGTGGCGTGGGAGGATCTCACCATCAGCACCGAGGCGGTCGGCCTCACCATCACCCAGGTGCTGGTCGATGAAGGAGATCACGTGACCGCCGGCCAACTGATGGCCAAGCTCGATGATTCGGTGTTGCTGGCGCAGATCAAGGAGAACGAGGCCCAGATCGAACGCGCGCGCTCCGCGATCGGCCAGCAGGAGGCCGCGATCGCCGAGGCCGAGGCGAATGCCCACTCCGCCCAGAATGATTTCAAGCGCGGCCAGGAGCTGCTGCGCACCAGCAATATCGCGGTTCAGACCGTGGAGGCGCGCGAAGCGACGGCAGGCTCAGCCACGGCGCGCGTGCAGTCGGCGCGCATGGGCCGTTCGGTAGCCGCGGCCGACCTCGCGCTGGCCGAGGCGCAGCATGCCGAACTCTCGGCGCGGCTGGCCCAGACAGAGATCCGGGCACCGAGCGACGGCACCGTCTCCAAGCGCACGGCGCGCATCGGCCGCGTCGTCATCGGTGCCGGCTCGGACGAGCTGTTCCATATGGTGCGCGACGACATCCTCGAGCTCGATGCCGAGGTGCCGGACCGGCTTCTGTCGCGCGTCTCGCCCGGTCAGAAGGTGCGGCTCGCGCCGGTCTCGGCCGGCGACAAGCCGATCTACGGCAGGGTGCGCGCGATCGCACCGCTGGTCGATCCGGCGAGCCGCAACGGCATCGCCCATGTCCGCTTTCCCATCGATCCAAGCCTGAAGGCCGGCATGTTCGTGTCGGGCGAGCTGATCTTCGACGAGATCGACACGCTGGCCGTGCCGGAATCGGCACTCGTCTACAAGGATGGCGCGCCGGCCGTGTTCGTGCTGGCGGAGCCGAACAAGGTGACCGAGCGCATGATCGAAACCGGGCTGCGCCAGGATGGCATGATCGCGGTCAAGAGCGGCCTCGCGGCAGGCGAGCAGGTCGTGACCAGCGGTGCCGGATTCCTGGCCGATGGCGACCGGGTCAATCTGGCCGAGCTGCCGAAGAGCTGATTCGCCGCCGCATGCCGGATTTAAAGCGCCTGCTGCAGCTGGCGGTCGCGGCCGGCGGGCTGGTACCCGTCGGCGCCGGTCTTGCCGGCATTCTGATGGGGCCGGCCATGATCGGCGATGCCGGCGGCGGGTCCATGCCGCTCGACAGCCACTTCCGCTATCTGTCCGGCCTGCTGCTGGCGATCGGCCTGGGCTTCTGGTCGACGATCCCCGATATCGAGCGGCAAGGTCGCCGGTTTCGGCTGCTGACGGCCCTGGTGGTATTGGGTGGGCTCGGCCGGCTCTGGTCGCTGCTGACGATGGGCATGCCCGATGCCCCGATGCTGTTCGGCCTCGCCATGGAGCTCGCGGTCACGCCTCTGCTGGCGCTGTGGCAGTATCTTCTGGTGCGTAGATCCGGCGCATCGCCGTGACGATCCCGGCCATGGCCGCGCGCAGCGCCGCCGGGGCCAGGATCTCGACTTCGGCACCGAGGCGCAACAGCGAGCTTGCCCCCTCCTCGATCAATTCGATCGGCAATGTCACTTGGCGCCAGCCCGCAGCATCCGGCGGTCCGGCCGCTTCGGCCGCCTTGACTTGCGTGCGGCCCAAGACCGGCAGCAGCTCCAGCCCGCGCGGCGACAGCCGGACGATCGCCTGATCGCGCATGAGGCCGTCCTCGAAACGCTGCGCCTGGGTCTGCCAATAGGCCGGCAGGTCGAAATCCTCGGGCAGCGTGAAGCGGCCTTCGAGCACAGTGAGATCGAGAATGCGCGAGACGCGGTATGTCCGGATCTGCGCTTGCGTGCGGCCGACGAGATACCAGGCGCCACCCTTGAGCACGAGTCCGAGCGGCTCGATCCGGCGCTCGACCTCCTCCTTCCAGCTCTGATAGCGCATCCGCAGCGGCGACTGGTTCCACACGGATGCAGCGAGATCGCGCAAGGCCGCCGGGTGCTCGAGATCGCCGAACCAGGCCGGCGCATCGAGATGGAAGTGCTGTCGCATCGTCTCGGCACTGCGCCGGAGATCCGCCGGCATAGCCGCAAGCAGCTTCAGCTCCGCTCTCGCCAGCACCGAGCCCAGCCCCAAAAGCGCGGCCGGCTGGGGCAATCCGGCGAGAAACAAGGCCTCCGCCTCGGCCCGGTTGAGGCCGTTGAGGCGTGTGCGATAGCCATCGAGCAGACGATAGCCGCCTTCCGGCCCGCGCTCGCTATAGACCGGCACGCCCGCGGTGCTGAGCGCATCGATGTCGCGATAGATCGTGCGCAGCGACACCTCGCATTCCTCGGCGAGATCGCGCGCCGTCGCCAAGCCTTTGGCCTGCAGCGTGGTGAGGATCGAGAGCAGCCGGCTCGCGCGCATCGTGGGACCATTATAGACCTAAGCTGACACGAAATGTCAGGTACCGGCCGACCCCTGGCGAAGCATACGCTTGTCGTCCTTCGCGTCGGCCGGCAGGACGATGCCGCCGAACCCAGGGCCGAGTGCCGCGGTGAGATCGGTCGTGGCGAAGCCGCCGATCCGGCTGCGCGACAGGCACCAGAGACCGGCCTGGTCCACCATCCAGCGAGCACCGCGCGCCAGCATCAGCGCCACATAGCGCGCATAGAGATCGAGAAAGCGCCGGCTCCCCGCCGTGTCGGCCAGGGCCACGAGGCAGGCGGCGCATTTGAGCGAGGGCACGGGGATGCCGCCTTTGGTTTCGAACCAGCCCAGATCGGCATCGCCGAGTGCCGCCAGTGCCGCGCCGACCGGCTGTCTCAGCTCGGCATCGACATCGATCGCGACCAGGGGGCGCCGATAGCGCTCGATCAGTGCCGGCGCCACGAGGAAGCGGCTGCACGCATAGTATGTCGTGTCCCGGGCGCCGGCCTCCGTGCTGATACGCAAATAGGGATATCGCGCCAGCAGCGCTTCGATGGCCGCCAGCGTCGCCGCATCCGGCGCCACCACATGGAGATGCAGGCCCTGAGCACCGGCGCCGACCTCTGCCACCGACGCGATCAGGCTCGGCGCGAAGCGGGCGAAGTAACCCCTGTCGCAAGCGGCCAGCAACACGGTGGCACCCGGGAGGTCTGCATCGCCGAGGAACTGGATCTCGGGCACGAGCGCCGGCGGTTCCAGCGCGCCCAATTCGAACGCCGTCAGGAGGAAGCCCGCCTGTGCCGCGATGTGCTGCGACGCGTGCTCGCGAAAGAGCTGATCGCGTGCGGCGAAAGCTTGGATGGCCGGATGGTCGGCAAGCGCTGCGGCCTGCCGGATCGCGGCGATCGCCTGGTCCGACCGTTCCTGCCGGCAGGCGATCAGGCCGCGCATATATTGGGCGACCGGCAGCAGGATATTCGCAGCACCGATCGGCCCGAGCACAGCGAGCGCCACGCTGTCACGGTCCATCGCCAGCAGATCGCGCATGACGTAATAGAAAAATCCCAGACCATCACCCAGCAATTGCTGGCGCGTCATGATCAGCTTCTCGATGGCGGCATGGTCCTGGGATGCCGCCATCAGCATGAACAAGGTCGACCATGCTTCGAAATCCTGCGGGTTCGCGCGGATCCGCGCGAACATGCCGGCAGCAAGGCCGTCAGCCCCGCTCATATCGAGGATCAGATCGCGGCAAGGACACTACCCCGGTCGGGCGTGGCGAACAGGCGATAGCCATGGCCGGCCAGCCAGTGCAGGGAGGAGGATTTGTCCTCCTCGGGCAGATTGAAGAACTCGAAATGGATCATCGCCGGCCGATATCGCCGAAGATCGAGCTGACGCAGAACCATCCAGTCGCCGCCCTCCACATCCGTGACAACGATGTCGATTTTCTGAATGTCGTATTGCTGGAGCAGGGTCGGAAGCTTGAAGCAAGGCACATCGAGGGCCTGACGATGAGCGGCAATGACTCCGGCAACATCTTCGGGGACGCGAATGCCGCCGATCGCATTGCGGTCGGTATAAAGCGATGCGATGCCGCCGACCCAGCGTGGTGCATGCCCGTGCAACACGTGAACAGGCGGCACACGGTAGAGGGTTGCCCTGCCATCATGTTCGGCGATGGCACAGCACGCGACGCGGACCTCAGGGCAATCCTTGTAGGCTTCCGCCGTGAGCTCGGCGAATTCAGGTTGCGGTTCGACGAGCAAGGCGGCGGCGCGGTGCCGCTTTATGGCGGCATGGACGGGATCATAGGATACACCGTCCATCGCGCCGATCTGGAGCACAAAAAGCCCTCTTTGCGCCGCGACGTGATCGAAGGCCGCATCGAATTGCTCCTGCCCGAACTCCCCGACGAATGGCGGGAGACTTTTTGCGCTCATTGCGATCACTCACTCTGCCAACCTCGGCGAGGATCGCTCAGCATGGTTAATGGTCAGTTGCGCCGGGCATATTTCGACCCCATCAGATGTTCGCCATCCTTGCAGCGAGCTTGTCCGGGTGGGCAGGCAACTCCACCAGACCGCCGACATGGCCCGGCAGATACTGAGAGAGATCGCAGATAGTGCAGAACTTTCTTTGATCGTTGAGGCGTTCCACACTGAACATCGCGGCTTGGTCTAGCATCCAGTTGTGCGGCAGTTCCAGCTTCTGCAGGATTACGCCGTTCAGACGCTGCAGATACTCTTCGGCGCCAGCTGTGGGGTTCAGCACCACCATGCCGGCTAAGAGAGCCATGCTTGGCAGTGGCGGATCGGCAAAGCGAAGCCGCCCAACATCCGCTCCCTTGACCAGATCCAGAACGGGTCCCATCGGCCTGACCAGGACCATGTCCAGATCCAGCGTGACGACTGCGCAGCGATGGCGCTTAAGCAGCATTGGCGCCACCAAGAAGCGCGAACAAGCGTAGTAGGTGTTGAACCGGACGCTCCGTTCCACGGTGGCTTCCAGCCGCGTGTTCGGCAACGCCAAGTTCCGAAGTGTGGTAATCGCAGCCTCATCGTCCGAGACAAGATGCAAATGCAGCGAGATATCTTTCTCGCCCAGGCGCAGGACGCTCTCGACCAGACCTGGCCCAAACATCGCCATGTATCGCGCGTCGCCACAGGCGACGAGACAGCCGCGCGCCTCCCGCTCAGGCTCCCGCTCCACGAGCCACTCCATCGTCGGCTCGGCCTCTAGGCGCGGCAGCGTAGCGAGGGTCTCGGGGGGCTCCAACATCTCTCCCTGAGCCCGCATCTGGGGAGCGATCTCATCTCGAAATACGCGGTCGGACGGGACCGATGCGAGCGCCACCGATAAGCCCGCCGCTGCACGGCGAGTCGCCGACAAGGCCTCTAGCCACTGCCCCCGCCGCAACGCCAGACCGGCCCGCGCCCGTTCGGCAAGCGCTCCAAGTGCAGCATTTTTGCCGAAATAGTCGGCGAGCCATGCTGTTTCAGAATCGGCATGCGCCGCGACCAACTCGCGCAATCCGAAGAAGAGAAAGCTCACCGGATCCCCGTTGCTCCGCGCACGCGCCATGATCAATTCCGCCAAACTTGCTTCGTCACGCTTGCGAACAAGCAATAGAAACATCATCAGCCAATTGGCCGGAACGCCAGGCGCGGCTGCGAGCCCGGCGGTTGCCTTGCGTATTTCCTCTTCGAGCAAACCCCGGCCCCGCGTTCCGATGAGCGATCTCGCGCAACACTCTGTGATTGTATTCTATAGAAGGAGAATATCAAAGAGTTGATTCGCGCAATAGGATTGTCTTCGGAGACGCCCCGACACCAAACGGTCAATCGCGCCGCGGCGGCACGAAGCGCGATGGTGCCGTGCCCAAGGCACTCTTGAACATGGCCGAGAAGGCCGACGCATTGGCATAGCCGAGCTCGAGCGCCACCTCGGTCAGCGGCACGCCGCGCCCGATGAGATCGATCGCGCGTGCAAGGCGCAGCTGCCGTCGCCAGGCGCCGAAGCTGGTGTGAAGCTCGGTCTGGAACAAGCGCGCCAGCGTCCGCTCGCTGGCGCCGACGCGCCGCGCCCATTCGCCGAGGCTGCGTGCCGCACTCAACTCATCCATCATCGCGTCGCAGAGCGCCTTGAGCCGCCGGTCGGACGGGAGCGGCAGGCCCAAGGACAAGTGCGGTGCCTCGCGCATTTCTTCGAGCACCAGCGCCATCATCAGCTGACCGCGCCGGCCCTGCAGCTCGTCGAGCCCCGCCAGAACCTCGATCAGATCATGCATCAGCGACGAGACCTCGACCACCGCGCAGGCCGCGAGCGACAGGGGCGAGGCCGAGGGATCGATGTAGACGGCATGAAACTCGACCGCCCCGAACATCGCCACCTGGTGGTCGATGCGCGGCGGGATCCAGACCGCCCGAAAGACCGGCACGACCCAAGTCATTCCCGCCGCACTCACGCACAGGCCGCCGCGCAGCGGACAGGCGAGCTGGCCCCACTCATGCCGGTGCCAACTTTCCCGCTAGAATGGCCGTAATCAACAATCCAGGTCCGATCGATGGGCGAGCTTTCGAAATCTGTGGAACCGGCAAGCCTTGGCGGTGCAACGACCGCGCGTCCCGTCGCGGCGATCGGCCTGCGCCGGCTCGGCATTCCGCTCCTCCTGCTCGGCCTCGTTCTAGCGCTCGTCTCATCAGCGCCGTGATCGCGCAAAGCGGCCTCGGCGAATGGGCCGGCCACCGGCTGTTGCAGCTGGCCGAGGTGAGGCCCGCGCACCCGCTCGCCAATCTGCCGCGCTTGGGCGCCATCGATGCCGGCACTGGGCTGCTGACGACCTTGCCGGGGTTGCCGGCCGTGCTGACTCCGCTGGCGAAGGAGTTCGCTGAGACGAGCGGCTTGTCGCTTTACGCCGTCCTGATGCTGCAGGTGCCGGCCTTCTCGACTGTGTTCCTGCCGTACCAGTCGCCACCGATGATCATCGGCATGCAGATGGGCGGGGTCAGCATGAAGGATGCCACGAAGCTCTACCTCGCCTCGGCCGCGATCGCGGTCGTCGCGCTTTTGCCGCTCGATTTCGCCTGGTGGCGTCTGCTCGGGATCGAGTAACTCAGTCCGCCCGCGTGCGGAAGCGGAAGTCGCAGCACGACTTGCCCTCCATCAGCGTACCGGAGCGGGCGAACTCGACCTCGCGGTCGAACCCTTCGACCATGGCCTGATCGCGGCAGCAAAGGATGAGTGCTCCGAGATCCGCGAGCCCGAGCTCCTGATAGAAGGCGGCGTAGCCACAGCGCGTGACGTTGAACTCGAGCCGGTCCGAGGTATCGGTGATGATGTCGATATCCATGCCGCCACCGCCGGCCCAGATCTCCTCGGCGACGCGCTTCAAGCCCGGCAGCCCGGCGCCGAGGGCTGTCGCCCATTTGGCCCCATCGGCTTCGGCGATCCGTCGGATCGTGGTCATGACCAGCTCGCGTGTGGCCGCCTCGCCGAACCGCTCGCGGCAAGCCTCGATGAAGGGGATCAGCACACGGCCCTCGATCTTGCGGCGCTCGAGATGCGTGATCTGGGGTTCCTGCTCGTTCATATCGGCGGCCTCCTGGCGCTGCGAGAGAGCACTCTCATGTCACGGTCGGCCCGCCGCCAGCAAACCACTTATCCTCCGCCCTTGACGCAGAAAACCTATTTCGTGAGCATGTCGGCATGAGCTACCACCTGCCCCCGCTCAACGGCTTGCGCGCCTTCGAGGCCGCGGCGCGCCATCTGAGCTTCAAACATGCCGCAAGCGAGCTGCATGTGACGCCAGGTGCTGTCGGCCAGCAGGTGCGCGCACTCGAGGAGGCGCTAGGCCTCGAGCTCTTTCGCCGCCTGCCGCGCGGCCTGGTGCTGACCGAGGCTGGCGAGGCCTATCTGCCGGCGCTCAGCGCCGCCTTCCGCCAGATATCAAACGCGACGCGGGAGGTAGCACCCACCCGCACTGGCCGGCTGCTGCGGCTGGCGGTGGGGCCCATACTCGCGGCCTGTCCGGCCGTCCGATCGCTCGGCCAGCACAAGGGCGCCAAGCGCCTTGCCGATCTCGTCGAAGGGGTCGATCTCACCCCGCTGATCGAGGGACGCGCCGATGCGCTGCTGCGGCCCGCGGGCGGCCATCATCCGGGCTTCCATGCCGAGCCGGTGACGCTTCGAACCGCCGATGGCCGTGCCGCACAAGCCGATCTCGTGACACTGCCCGGCCTTGCCGGCTGCGTCGAGCATCGCGCCCTTGTCGCCGTGCTTCGTCGCTAGGTCTTAGAGGCTCGCGCGCACCTGCGCCGCACCAGCGGCCAGCGCCTTGAGCTTGCCGACCGCGACCGGCCGGGCGAGCGGGGCCATGCCGCAATTGGTGCAGGGGAAGAGCCGGTGCGGATCGGCATGCTGCATGGCATGCCGGATGGTCGATGCCACCTGCTCGGGCGTCTCGACATCGGTGCTCGCGACATCGATGGCACCGACCAGGATATCCTTGTCCTTCAAGAGCCCGATGAGCTCGATCGGAACATGGGAATTGGCGCATTCGAGCGAGATCTGGTCGATCCGGCTTTGATTGAGCAGCGGGAAGATCGCCTCATATTGCCGCCACTCTTCGCCCAGCGTTTTCTTCCAGGCGATGTTCGCCTCGATGCCGTAGCCGTAGCAGATATGGACGGCGGTAGTGCAACGCAGCCCCTCGATCGCGCGATGGAGGGCGGCGATGCTCCACTCGGCGACGTCATCCATGAACACGTTGAAGGCCGGCTCATCGAACTGGATGACATCGACGCCCCGGGCTTCGAGCTTCCCGCGCTTCGTCATTCAGAAGGGCGGCGAACGCCATCGCCATGTCGGCACGGCGGCCGTAATGCCCGTCGGCGATCGTGTCGCAGATCGTCATCGGCCCGGGCAGCGTGAATTTGAGCTTGTGCCGAGTATGGCTGCGCGTGAAGGCGGCGTCGGCGCCATGGACCGAGCCCGTGCGCGACAAGGGGCCGGTGACGGTCGGCACATCGACGAAATAGCGATCGGCGCGGATGCCCATCTTCGTCTTCTTATCCCAATCGATGCCCGCGACCTTCTCGAGGAAGCCATGGACGAAATGGACCCGGAACTGCTCGCCGTCGGTGACGATGTCGATGCCGGCATCCTCCTGCTCCTTGAGCCAGATAAGGGCGGCGTCACGCTTGGCCTCCTCGAGCGCCGCCCCTTCAAGCCGCCAGCGCGGCCAGAGCTTCTCCGTCTCGGCGAGCCAGGCGGGCTTCGGCAGGCTGCCGGCGAGGGTGGTTTCGAGCATGGCGGGTTCTCCGGCGGACATGGCGGTTGTCGGTGCCGGCAATCATACGGGCCGGACGCAACCGAGGCGAGCGGTCTATAGCAGCTCTGTCAGCGACCGAATCACCCGGTCCGGCCGGATCTCGCTGCCTTCGGGCAGGCCGATCCCATGCGGATCGTGCCAGATCGCGTGGATGCCGAGCCGCTGGGGTGCGACCACCTCCCATTCGAGATTGTCGCCGACCATCCAGGTCTGGGATGCGGTGACGCCGAGGGTTGCCATGGCGTGGGTGTAAGCGCGTTCTTCCGGCTTGCCGAAGCCGTGCTCGCCTTCGATCTGGATATGGACGAAATGCCGTTCGAGCTCGAAACGCAGGATCTTGGCGCGCTGGATCGCGGACGCGCCGTTGGTGATGAGCGCCAGCCGCACGCCGGCCTCGCCGAGGCGTGTGAGCGTGTCGACGGCGCCGGGGAAGAGGTGCATCTCCTCTTCGCGGAGGGTTGCGAACCGAACGGCCATCTGCTCGGCGAGAGAGGCCGGCAACGCCGGCCCGACGAGGGTCGCGAAGGCCGTTGCCACGATCCCGATACGCGCCGAGGTCAGCTTCTGCCGCCATTCCTTGTGGCGGCCGGCATCGCTCCAGAAAAGTTGCGCCGACGCTGTGATCGCGGCCGCAACCAAAGCCGGATTGTACGGCGCCAGCTCCGTCGCAAAGACGGAAGCAACCTTGTTCCAGGCGATGTCGGGCCTGCCATAGGCCGAGAGAATCGTGTCGTCGAGATCGAACATGATCGCGCTCGGCAATGCCGCCTTGTCGGCCATCAAACCCATCAACCCGTTCTCAAGCTATTGGACTAAAACATTATTTAGTGTTCCGGACGACGCCTGACGATGCATGCATGCCGCTATAGCTCACAGAATATAGCGATGACTCTCATGTCCTCTCTCGTCCGGCTTGCCGCCGCCCTTTGCCTCGCCGCCGCCTTGCCTACCGCAGCGCTGGCCGATCCGCCAGTGGACGACGCCATCTCGACCTATTTCGACCAGTGGTTCGCACGCGTCGATGACGCTCAGGCGTCGCAGCCGCACTGGATGACGCCGCTCGCCACCGTCACCCCGCGGCTCGAGGAGGAGTTTCGCTACGATCAATTCTGGCAGCATCAGGCAACCGGCGCCTCGCTCGACAATATCGATGGCGGCAAAGGGCTGGAGCTGATCCCGACCGAGACCAACGAGATCCTGATCAATTTGCCATCCTACGAGGAACGCTCGGTGAAATCGCCGATCTCGGGCTGGGGCGACTGGGCGTTTCTGACCATCAAGCAGCGGCTGCTGAGCGCCAATGAGGAGAATGGCAATTATATCGTGACCGCCTTCCTCGGGCTGCAGGCACCGACCGGCAGCGAGGCCTTCACCAATGACGCCTGGGTCATTACGCCGACCTTGGCCGCGGGCAAGGGCTGGGGCGATTTCGACATCCAGGCCACCATCGGCGCCCAGTTGCCCTTCAGCCATGAGAGCACGATCGGCACGGCGATCGTCAGCAACGCTACGGCGCAATATCATCTGGGCGAACATTTCTGGCCCGAGCTCGAACTCAACGACACTTATTGGAGCGGCGGCCTGCGCGATGGGCTGAACCAGCTGTTCTTCACACCCGGCATCATCCTCGGCCGCTTCCCGTTGGGCGAGCGTGCCAAATTCTCGGTCGGTGTCGGTTATCAGATCGCGCTGTCGCCCGATCCAGTGGTGTTGAAGCCGCTGACGCCGAGCTTCGATCATGGCTGGCTGGTCTCGGCGCGCCTCGGTTTCTGAACCGGATCAGATAACGCGAACCGCCTCGGTGCGCACGCCGAGCCCGGCCAGAAGCTCGAAGAAGCTGGGGCAGGTCTTGGACACGCAACCCGGCTCCCTGAGCTCGACCCCCGCGCCCGCGACGCCCAGCACGGCGAGCGACATCGCGACCCGGTGATCCTCGAAAGTGTCGAGCACGGCGAAACGCGGCCGGGCCGGCGTCACCGTCAGCCCGTCGCGCCGCTCCTCGACCGGCACGCCCAGCGCCGTCAGCGACTTCGAGATCGCGTCGATCCGGTCGCATTCATGATGGCGGATATGCTCGATATTGGTGATGGCGATGGGTGCGTCGGCGAAGGGCGCCAGGACGGCAAGCGTGAGCGCCGCATCCGAGAGCGGCCGCATATCGACCGTGAAGCCGCCCTTGAGCGGACCTGCGGCGCTGACGACCGTACCGTCGGTCCGGCGCTCGACCGTGCAGCCCATCCGCTCCAGCACCTCGAGGAAGCCGTAATCGGGCTGGCGCGTGCCGGGCTTCAAGTTGGTGAGCCGGACCCGGCCGCGCGTGACCGCGGCCAAGGCCGCGAAATAGGTGGCAGTCGAGGCATCGGCTTCGACCTCGAGATCCTTCGCGACATAGCCGGTCGGCGCCACGCGGATCTGGCCGAGATCGTCGGCGGCGGCGATCTCGGCGCCGAAATGGCGCATCGCGTCGAGCGTGATGCGGACATAGTCGCTCTGCACGATCCCGCCATCGATCGTGAGATTGACCCCGTCGCGGCTTTGCGCGGCCCCCAGCAGCAGCCCGCTGATGAACTGGCTCGACACCTTGCCGGACATGGCGAGATCGCCGCCCAGGAAGCTGCCGCCGCGGAAGCGGGCCGGGAAACAGCCGGGCCCGCCCTCGAACGCGATCTCGGCCCCGCCTTCCTTGAGCGCATCGAAGAGCGGTGCCACCGGCCGCCGGCTCATCTGCCGGCTTGCCGTCACGCGCCATTCGCCGGCATCGCCTGCGACCAGGAAGGGCGGCAGGAAGCGTGCCACCGTGCCGCCCGATCCGACATGCAGCGGCCCCGAGCTCGGCCGGCGCCGGCCGATGCCGTCGATGACGGCTTCCATGCCGGTCCAGTCGATGCCGGCGCCGAGACGCTTCAGAGCGTCCGAGCACCAGTAGGTGTCATCGCTTTTGAGCAGGCCCGTAAGACGCGTCCGCCCTTCGGCCATGGCGGCCAGGATGAGCGCGCGGTTCGACAGGCTCTTGCTGCCCGGTACCGCCATGTCGGCCATGATCGGCCGTCCGAGCGGCTCGACCCGGATCGAGGCAACGTCGCCGAGGCTCGACCAGGGTGTGGCCGCGTCCTCCTCGATCCCGCTCACGCCGCGTCGCCCTGCTCGCGCGTGGCGTGGAAGCGGATCTCCGGCCAATCCTTGATGGTCCGGTTGAGGTCCCAGCTGTTGCGGGCGAGGAAGACGGGAGCGCCGTCATGATCCTCGCCGAGATTGCCGCGATTCTGGTCGAGGAAGCGCTTCAGCTCCTGCTTGTCCGCAGCTGCCACCCACCGCGCGGTCTCGTAGGGTGCCATCTCAAAGTGCATCTTGAGGTCGTATTCCGTGCGGATGCGCTCGGCCAGCACCTCGATCTGGAGCGGACCCACCACGCCGACGATCCAGTCGGTGCCGATGAGCGGCTTGATCACGCGGGTGATGCCCTCCTCGGCCATCTGCTCGAGCGCGCGCTTCAGATGCTTCGACTTCATCGGATCGTCGAGGCGGACGCGGCGCAGGATCTCCGGCGCGAAGCTCGGGATGCCGGTGACCTTGAGATCCTCGCCCTCGGTCAGCGTGTCGCCGATGCGGAGCGTGCCGTGATTGGGAATGCCGATGATGTCGCCCGGGAACGCCTCCTCGGCGAGATTGCGGTCGCGCGCCAGGAACAGCACGGGATTGCCGACCGCCATCATGCGGCCGGTGCGCACATGCTTCAGCTTCATGCCGCGCAGGAAGCGGCCGGAGCAGAGGCGTACGAAGGCGATGCGGTCGCGATGCTGCGGATCCATGTTCGCCTGGATCTTGAAGACGAAGCCCGAGACCTTGTCCTCGTCGGGTTCGATCTCGCGCGGCTCGGCCGGCTGCGGACGCGGCGGCGGGGCGAGCTCGCCCACCCCGTGCAACAGCTCGCGCACACCGAAATTATTGATGGCGCTGCCGAAGAAGACCGGCGTCAGATGGCCGGCGCGATAGGAATCGAGATCGAAGGGCGGGCAGAGGCCGCGCACCATCTCGACCTCCTCGCGGAGCTTCTGGAGCGCATGGGCCGGCAAGAGCGTCTCGAGTTTCGGATCGTCGAGCCCGTCGCAGCGCACCGGCTCGGTCACGCGATCGCCGGCGCCGCGGTCGAACAGCAGAAGCGCGTCGTTCAGGATGTCGTAAGTCCCGAGGAAATCGCGGCCCATGCCGATCGGCCAGGTCGCCGGCGTCACATCGAGCGCCAGCTGCTGCTCTATCTCGCTCATGAGATCGAACGGATCGCGCGCCTCGCGGTCCATCTTGTTGACGAAGGTGATGATCGGCACGTTCCGCAGCCGGCATACCTCGAACAGCTTCAAGGTCTGCGCCTCGATGCCCTTGGCGGCATCGATCACCATGACGGCGCTGTCGACCGCGGTCAGGGTCCGATAGGTGTCCTCGCTGAAATCCTGGTGGCCCGGCGTGTCGAGCAGATTGAAGGTCAAGCCCGAATAATCGAAGGTCATGACCGCGGAACTGACCGAGATGCCGCGCTCGCGCTCGACCGCCATCCAGTCCGACCGCACGCGCCGCCGATCGCCGCGCGCCTTGACCTCGCCCGCCATCTGAATGGCGCCGCCGAACAGCAGCAGCTTCTCGGTCAGCGTGGTCTTGCCGGCGTCGGGATGGGAGATGATGGCGAAAGTCCGCCGGGGCGCTGAGATTTCGGACGGCATGTTCATGATCGGTGCGCTTCTACCAAGTGCGGCCAGGCCGCACCAGCGGGAATATTCGCCGCACTCGCAGAGTCTATTTTACCCTCCTCCGGCACCGTTGTATGAGTGGCAAGTTGAGAGCAACCGCCGGGCGTGCAACCGATGCTCAAGATCTCCCGTCCGGCCGAGTGATCCATCATCCTGGGGAGAACGAGATGATCCATCCAATCGGGTTCGGGCGGGCCGGCCTGCTGGCCGCGGCGGCCTTCGTGGGTTTGGCACTGGCGCCGGCGGCGCAAGCGCATGAGTACCATCTGCATTTCCATCTTTCGGGCAAATCCGAGACGCCACCCAATGATTCCACGGGCAAGGGCGACGGCGACGCCACATATGACGACAAGACGATGGAGTTGCGCTGGAAGATCAGCTGGTCGGGCCTGAGCGGCGATCCGAAAGCGGCGCATTTCCATGGGCCGGCCAAGCCCGGCGAGTCGGCCAAGCCGACAATCGTCATGCAGGCACCCGACGGGCTGACCAGCCCGCTGATCGGCTCGGCCACGCTGACCGACGACCAGGCCAAGGATCTGCTGGCCGGCCGGTGGTACTGGAACATCCACACGCCGAACTTCCCCGGCGGCGAGCTGCGCGGGCAGGTCCTCAAGGGCGGTGGCGGCGTCAAGCCGGCACCGAAGGCCAAGCCGGCCGCCGACAAGCCGGCGCAATAAGCCTGTGCAAGAGGCGGAGCCTGGTTTTAGGATCGGGTTCCGCCTATGTCAGTTTCCGAGCGCATGATCTTCCATCCTCTGACGCGACGTTCGTTCGGGCGCCTGGCGACAGCCGGCGCGCTGTCGCTGGCCTGGCCCGCGCGGGCCGCGGAAACCGAGCCCGTCATCGTCTATGACTATGGCGGCAAATGGGACAAATCCTTCAACGAGGCGGCCTATAACGGGGCCGTGCGCTTCAAGACCGAGACCGGGGTCGAGTTCCGCGACATCGAGATCGTCAACGAGACCCAGCGCGAGCAGGTGCTGCAGACTTTCGCCCGGCGCGGGGCCGCCCTCGTCATCGGCGTCGGATTCGGCCATCAGCAGGCGATGACGCGGGTGGCGCAAGCCTATCCGCAAGGGCGCTTCGCCATCGTCGACACCGTGATCGATCTGCCCAATGTGCAGTCCATCGTGTTTCGGGAGCCGGAAGGCTGCTTCCTGGTCGGCATGCTGGCCGCGATGGTGTCGAAGACCGGCACGATCGGCTTCGTCGGCGGCATGGACATTCCGTTGATCCAGCGCGTCTTCGCGGGCTATGCCGACGGTGCCAGATACATCAATCCCAAGATCAATCTCATTGAGACCACGGCCGGCACCACGCCGGCCGCCTGGAGCGATCCGCCGCGCGGGGCGGAGCTGGCGAAGAGCCAGCTCGATCGCGGTGCCGACATCATCTTCGCGGCGGCGGGTGCTACGGGGCTGGGCGCCCTTCAGGCCACGGCCGATGCCGGCAAGCTCGGGATCGGCGTCGACAGCAACCAGAACGGACTGCACCCGGGCTCGGTGCTGACTTCGATGATGAAGCGCGTCGATGTCGCCGTATATCAGTCGCTCATGGCGGTCCATGACGGCAGCTGGACGGGCGGCACGATTTCGCTCGGCCTCAAGGAAGGCGGGCTCGACTGGGCGCTCGACGACAATAACCGCACGCTGGTGACACCCGAGATGCAGGCGCGCGTCGATCAGGCCAAGGCCGACATCATCGCCGGCAAGCTGGTCGTGCCGGCGAGGTAGGCTTTTACGGACAAGAGGTGCAGGCCGGCCATTTCGCCTTCTTGGCCTGATTGCACAGGCTCTTCACCATCGGGTCGACGACCTTGTGCTCGGCCTTGTCGCATGGCCCATCCGGATCATGGTCGTTCTTGATGAGCTCACCGGTGCGATGGATCCAGGCCGGGAACATCTTGCCTTTCGCCGTGGCATAGGCCGGCAGCGCCTGAAGCTCGGCGAGCGCCTTCTCTGCGGTCTTGTCCTTCGCGTCGGGGACGGTGACGCCGTTGAATTCCTTTTGAATGTCCCCGGCGACATCATTCAGCCCCGGCAGGAAGCGGGTCGCATGCACATCCTCATGCGCCTTGACAGCCGCCAGCATGTACCAATGGCCAGGGCAGAGGCCCAGGAGCGACAGCTCGGCGACCTGGTCGCAATAATTGTCTGACTTGGAGTTGCCGGTCGGACCGGTCACCTCCTGGACATCCTTCAGCAGGCGCACCTGCTGGGAGTAGTGCCCGACAAGTGCTGTTGGATCGGCTTTCCACGTGCCACCCGATTTCACCGCAACGCAGGTCTCGTCCACACTGCGCGGAATGGTCAGGCCCCAATTGCAGCCATCGAGCGGGCCTGACGTTTTGCCATCGTCGGCGATCGAGGTCGTGATCTTTCGCTGTACGCGCCGCGCGACCCTCCCCGCCTGACCCTGCTGCACGACATGGGCGAGCTCATGGGCGAGCAGATGCTGGCCCGCTGCCGAGGCCGGATCGTAGCGCCCGGCGCGGAACACGATGTCGGGACCGACCGTGTAAGCCTCCGCCCGGATCGCCTCGGCCGACGCCGAGGCTTCCGAATCGTGATGAATACGGACCCGGCTGAAATCATGGCTGAAATGGCGCTCCATCATGGATCGCGCCCCTTTCTCCAAGGGCTGCCCGCCCCGTTGCAGGACCCGATCGACAATCGGGGGTGCCGAAGCCGGACCGGCACCCGGGCTGCCCCGCCGGCGGACGATCCCGTCGCTGCTCTTCGCGAGCGCCTTCGGCTTCGGATTGGCGGCTTCGCTCAGCAGCTCGTCATCCTTGTCGCCTTTGGCGTGCGCCTTCTTCGCCTCATCCTCCTCGCAGTCGGCACAGCGCCGCTGGATTTGCTCGCCCGTCTTCGACAGCTCGACGCGTTGCCGGCGCATGACGCGATCGGCCGCCCGATCGGCCTCGAGCTCGAGCGGGTCGTTGACGGCGCCGATGGTAAGTTTGGGCGGCAGAATCGCGATCCGGCCGAGATCCCAGGCCGGCCCAGCGGCCTGCCTCGGCAGGGCAGGCGCCGAACGACGTGGAATGCGGGCCTCGACCGACGGCACCGCCAGCATCCTTGCCTGACGCGACGCGAACATGGCCGTGCTCCCTCAACAGCTCGGCAGAGGGCTGAAAATACCATGACATTCTGTAATCATGCGACAGGAGATAAAAAGCCTTTCCGGCCGGAGAAACCGCTATGTCCAAGCTACGCGTCCATAGTTTCGGCGTCTCGCTCGACGGTTTCGGCGCCGGCCCCGACCAGAGCCTCGACGATCCGTTGGGCGTCGGCGGCAGGGGGCTGCATGAATGGTTCTTCTCGACCCGCACCTTTCAACGGATGCTCGGCCAGGAGGGTGGCTCGACCGGTACGGATGACGCGTTCGCGGTGGCGGGATTCGACAATATCGGCGCCTGGATCCTGGGCCGGAACATGTTCGGGCCGGTGCGCGGCCCCTGGCCCGACGATCGCTGGAAGGGTTGGTGGGGCGACGACCCGCCCTACCACACGCCGGTCTTCGTGCTGACCCATCATCCGCGCGAGCCCATCGCGATGGCCGGCGGCACGACATTCTATTTCGTCACGGACGGGATCGAGGCTGCCCTTGAGCGCGCCGTCGAAGCCGCGGGCGGCAAGGATGTCCGGGTCGGCGGTGGTGCTGCCACGATCCGCCAATATCTCCGGGCCGGGCTCGTGGACGAGATGCATCTGGTGATTTCGCCGGTCCTGCTCGGCGCGGGCGAGGCACTGTTGGCTGGCATCGATCTGCCGAAGCTGGGCTATCGGCCGACTGGCCATGTCTCGACCGAGGCGGCGCTGCATGTGACCATCGTCAAGAGTGGCTGAGCCGGCCCGGTCAGTGTATTGAGCGATATCGGTTTTCGCGAGGTCGCCCTTGCCTGTCCCGGCGCTTGAGTTCGACAAGGTCTCGAAGCGGTTCGGCCCGATCGAGGCCAACCGGTCGGTCAGCCTTGTCGTGGCCAAAGGCACGATCCACGGCATCGTCGGCGAGAATGGCGCCGGCAAATCGACGCTGGCGGGGCTCGCCTATGGGCTCGACATGCCGGATTCCGGCCGCATCCGGATTTTCGGCGACGACGCCCCGTTGCGCTCCTCGCACGACGCGATCCGGCGCGGCGTTGGCATGGTGCATCAGCATTTCCGGCTGATCGATCGCTTCACCGTGCTGGAGAACATCGTGCTGGGCAGCGAAGGCGGATTGCTGCTGCGGCCGGCGCTGGCCCGCGCCCGGGCTTCGCTCGAAACGCTGATCGGCAATTACGGGCTCGGCCTCGACTTGGCGGCGACGGTGGGCGATCTGCCGGTCGGGTTGCGGCAGCGGGTCGAGATCCTGAAGGCGCTCTATCGCCGCGCCGAGATCCTGATCCTGGACGAGCCGACCGCCGTGCTGACTCCCACGGAGGCGGACCAGCTGTTCCAGAGCCTGAAGCAGCTCCGCCCCGAAGGCCGCACTGTGCTGCTGATCACTCATAAGCTGCGCGAGATCATGGCGGTGACGGACCGGGTGACGGTGATGCGCCAGGGCGAGGTTGTGGCCGATCTCGCCACGGATGCCACCGATGCCGAGACGCTGGCCGAGCTGATGGTCGGGCGCAAGCTCGCCACGCCGCCCTCAGCTTCGACCGCGACGGCCGGACCGGTCATGCTGGCGGCGCGTGGCCTCAGGTTCCGCGATCCGGGCGGCGTCCAGCGCCTCGACGGCATCGATCTCGAGCTTCGCGCCGGCGAGATCACCGGCATCGCGGGTGTCGCGGGCAACGGCCAGGGCGAGCTGCTGGCAGCCTTGGCCGGACTGCTGCCGGCTGAGGGAGATCTCGCATGGCGCGGCACGCCGGTGCCGCAGCACGATCGGGCGCGAGCGCTGCGCCGCCTCGGCCTCGCGCATATTCCCGAGGACCGGCAGCGGATGGGGCTGATCGGCCGCTTCAGCGCCTGGGAGAATATGATCCTCGGCCGCCAGCGCGATCCGGCGAATGCCCGGCACGGTTTCCTGCGGCTGGCACCGATCCTGGTCGAGACCAGGCGGCGGCTCGGCACCTATGATGTCCGCCCCGCCGATCCTGCCCTCGCCTCCGCATTCCTCTCCGGCGGCAATCAGCAGAAGCTGGTGGCCGCGCGCGAGAGTGATCCGGCGCCGCCGGTGCTGCTGGCTGGACAGCCGACGCGCGGCATCGATATCGGCGCCATCGAGCTCATCCATCGGAGGCTGCGCGACCTCGCTGCCGCCGGCACGGCGATCCTGCTCGTCTCGGCCGAGCTCGACGAGATCCTGGCGCTCGCGGACCGCATCCTGGTGATGGTGAATGGCAGGATCACCGGCGCGCTCGACCGCGCCGACGCAGACGAGCGGCGCATCGGGTTGCTGATGGCCGGGCTCGCCGCCGCATGAGGCATTTGCTGCCGCCGCTCGCCAATCTGGCGGTGGCATTCATCGCCGCCGCGATCGTGCTGGCCATCTCCGGCATCGCGCCCGGACCGGCGCTCCTGACCATGCTCGACGGCGCCTTGGGCAGCAGCGACGGCATCGGCTACACGCTTTATTACGCGACGAGCTTCATCTTCGCCGGCCTGGCCGTCGCCATCCCGCTGCAGGCCGGCCTGTTCAATATCGGCGGCGAGGGCCAGGCGATGATGGGCGGCATCCCGCTGGCGCTCATTTGCCTGGCACTGCCCGGCTGGCCCTGGTGGGTCGTGCTGCCGCTGGCAGCGCTGGGCGGCATGCTCGGCGGGGCCGCCTGGGGATTCCTGCCGGCGCTGCTGCAGGTTCGGCGCGGCAGCCATGTCGTCATCACCACGATCCTGATGAATTTCATCGCCGCCTCACTGCTGACTTGGCTGCTGGTCGGACCGCTGCGCGAGCCGGGCGATCCCAACCCGGAGACGCGCGCCTTCGACGCCGCGATGACGCTGCCATCCTGGCCCGGCACGCCGCTCAATGTCAGCTTCATCCTCGCCTTGGCCTTGGCCAGTCTCGCCTGGCTGATGCTGAAACGCTCGGTCTGGGGCTATGAGCTGCGCGCGACCGGCCTCAATCCCGAGGCGGCGCGCTATGCCGCCATTCCGACGGGTCGGGTCGCGATCGCAGCATTGTGCCTGGGCGGCGCCTGTGCCGGCCTGATCGGGATCAACGAGGCGATGGGCGTCGAGCATCGGCTGGTGATGAATTTCACGGCCGGTGCCGGCTTCGTCGGCATCGCCGTGGCGCTCATGGGGCGCAGCCATCCCATCGGCATCGTGCTGGCTGCATTGCTCTTCGGGGCACTCTATCAAGGCGGAACCGAGCTCTCCTTCGACTATCCCAATGTCACGCGCGATATCGTGGTCGTGATCCAGGGGCTGGTGATCCTGGTCTGCGGCGGGCTCGAGCATTTGATGCGCCGGCCCACCGGCCTGTTTCGCCGGGCGCCGGCATGAGCCTGCTCGACATCGCCTCGGTGCTGGCCGCGACGCTCAGGCTGGCCGTGCCGCTCATCCTGGCCAGCCTCGGCGGGCTCTTTTCCGAGCGCGCCGGCATCGTGGCGCTAGGGCTCGAAGGCATGATGCTGACGGGATCCTTCGCGGCCGGCAGTGCCGCCGCCCTCACCGGCTCGCCCTGGGCCGGGCTCATGGCCGCGATCGCGGCATCGATGCTCGTGGCACTCATCCACGGCGTCGTCACGATCGGCCAGCGCGGTGATCAGGTCGTGTCCGGCATGGCGCTCAATATCCTGGCCGCGGGCCTGGCACCCAGCCTCAGCCTCGCCTGGTTCGGCGAGGGCGGCGGGACGCCGGCGCTGGCCCCCGCCCAGCGCTTCATGCCGATCGATCGCGGCTCGGCACTTGGGCCGCTGGCACATGTGCTGCTGGGCAGCCAGACGCTCATCGTCTATCTGACCTTGGGATTGCTGCCGCTCGCCTGGTGGCTGCTTTATCGCAGCCGCTTCGGGCTCAGGCTCCGGGCCGCCGGGGAAAATCCGCACGCGGTCGAGAGCGCCGGCCTGTCGGTGGCGCGGCTGCGCTATGCCGCCCTTCTGCTGTGCGGCGCGTTTGCAGGACTGGCCGGCGCCGATCTCGCCATTGCGGAGGGGGCGGGCTTCACGCGCGACATGACCGCCGGGCGCGGCTATATGGCGCTTGCAGCGCTCATCACCGGCAAATGGCGGCCGGGACCGACGGCGGCGGCCTGCCTCATCTTCGCGGCAGTCGATGCGCTGCAGCTGCGGCTCCAGGGCGTCTCGCTGCCCGGGATCGGCATCGTGCCGGTGCAATTCGTCGAGGCCCTGCCTTATATTGTGACGCTGATTCTGCTCGCCTGGTTCGTCGGTTCAGCACGGGCACCGGCAGCACTCGGCGTGCGTTTCGATCGGAGCGATCGGGCATGAATGAAGCCGCGGACATCATCGCCCAAGCCCGCCCCGGCTGGCGGCCGCGCCTGGGCCTGATCCTCGGCTCGGGGCTCGCGCGCGTGGCGCAGCGGATCGAGGATCCCATCGAGCTGTCCTATCGCGACCTGCCGGGCTTTCCGGTGCCGAGCACCGAGGGACATGCGGGCGTGCTTGTCACGGGGCACCTCGCCGGCGCGCCGGTCCTGTGCTTCCAGGGCCGCGTGCATCTCTATGAGGGCGGCGATCCCGGCCCCGCGATCCGCACCATGGTCCGGACGCTCAAGACGCTGGGCGGCGAGATCCTGGTCCAGACCAATGCCGCCGGCTCGCTCCGGCCGGAGATCGGGCCGGGCCGGCTGGTGGCACTCGCCGATCACATCAACATGCTGGGCTTCAACCCGCTCGCCGGACCGAACGACGCGCGGATCGGCCCGCGCTTCCTGTCGCTCAGGGACGCCTATGATCCGAGCCTGCGCGCAGCACTCGCCCGCGCGGCCATGGCGGAGGAAATCCCGCTCGCCGAGGGCGTCTATCTCGCCTGCCAGGGCCCGAGCTACGAGACGCCGGCGGAGATTCGCGCCTTCCGCACGTTGGGCGCCGATCTCGTCGGCATGTCGACCGTGCCCGAGACCATCGTGGCGCGTCATGTCGGGCTGCGGGTCGCTGCCCTCTCGGTCGTGACCAATCTGGCCGAGGGGCTGAGCGACACGCCGCTCAGCCATGAGGAAGTGCTCTCCGTGACCGATGCCGCGGTCGAGCCGCTCGAACGGCTGCTGGCCCGGTTTGCGGCCGATGTCTAACCTCCGGCGCCTGGCGCAGCGGCTGCTGCCGCTCATCGATCTCGCAGCACCGGCCGATGCGGATGAGCAGGCCGTGCTGGCGCTTTGCCGCGAGGCGAGCACGCCGGCCGGCACGGTTGCCGCGGTTCTTGTGCTGCCCGAGCTCGTTGCTCCATCGAAACGAACCCTGCGCGGCACGGGTGTGGCCGTTGCTGCCTTGGTCGCCTCCGCGGCGGAGGCAGAGGCCGCCATCGCCGCCGGGGCCGACGAGATCGAGCTGCTGCCGGGCGCCTCGATCGAAGAAACGCGCGCCGCGATCGGCCGGAAGCCGCTGCTGAAGATCGTGCTCGAGACTGGCCGGCTCGGCGACCCGGCGGCGATCCGCGCTGCCGCCGACGCCGCGATCGTGAGCGGTGCCGATTTCCTGGTGACGTCGAGCGGGATGGTCGAGCCCGGCGCCAGCCTGGAAGCGGCGAGCGCCATGCAGGCCGCGATCGCGGCGGCGCGGGCAGAGCGGCGCTGGGTGGGATTCAAGGCCGCCGGCGGTATCCGCACGCTGAGCGAGACCCTGCCCTATTTGTCACTGTATGACCGGATGATGGGCGACGGGGCGGCCAGTGCCGCAAGCTTTCGTATCGGCGGCGACGCACTGCTGAACCAGGTGCTGACGGCGCTCGGCCTGCCGGCCGGCTCCACTCGAGAAGGATGAAAGATGGCGAGCGTGAAGATTTATGGACCGGGCTGGACCCGCGCCAATCGCGTGCTGTGGCTGGCGAACGAGCTTGGGCTCGATTATGAGCAGCCGGCGCTCGATCTGATGGAAGGCGAGCACAAGCAGCCGCATTTCCTGGCGCTCAATCCGAATGGGCGCGTGCCTGTGCTGATCGATGGCGATGTCACGATCAGCGAGTCGCTGGCGATCAATCTCTATCTCGCCAGGCATCATGGCGGCGGTGCTCTGATGCCGGCGGGCCCGGCCGGCGAGGCCGGCATCCTGCAATGGTCGGTCTGGGCGGCCAGCGATATCGAGATTCCGCTCATCACGGCCTTGGTATATCGCGCGATCCGGCCGCCGGCCGATGGCGACATGAAGCCGGCGGACACGGCGGAGGATCGGCTGCAGCAGCGCAGCTTCCCGGTGCTCGAACGCGTGCTGGCGGATCGGCCCTATCTCCTGAGCGACAGCTTCACGCTCGCCGATCTTGCCGTCGCCTCCGTGCTGATCTATGCGCCTTTGGCCCGGATCGGCTTCGACGCACACCCCAAGGTCGCAGCCTGGCTCGAGCGCTGCTATGCCCGTCCCGCCTATCAAAAGCTGGCGAAGTCCGTCGCCGAGGATGAAGCGGCACCCGGTTGGACGCGGCCAAATTGCCCCGGCTGACCCAGTACGCTTGAGCATCGGCGCTAAGTCGTTAGACTGGCGCCACTTTCCCCGGGGAGTGAAGCCCATGAGCCTGGATCCGGTCCTGCTGTCGCGGCTGCAATTCGCCTGGGTGATTGCCTGGCATATCCTGCTGCCGGCCTTCACGGTCGGGTTGTCGGCCTATATCGCCGTGCTGGAGGGGCTGCATTTCGCGACGGGCCGCGCCGTCTGGCTGACGCTGTCGCGCTTCTGGACGCGGATTTTCGCCGTCTCCTTCGGCATGGGCGTCGTCACCGGCATCATCATGCCGTTCCAGTTCGGCACGAATTGGAGCCGCTTCTCGGACGCCGCGGCCAACATCATCTCGCCGCTGCTGGCCTATGAGGGGCTTACCGCCTTCTTCCTCGAGGCGACGTTCCTCGGCATCCTGTTGTTCGGCCGCAAGCTGGTGCCGCCCTGGGCGCATTTCGTTGCGGCTGTGATGGTGGCGGGCGGCACGCTCTTCTCGTCCTTCTGGATCTTGTCCACCAACAGCTGGATGCAGACGCCCGCGGGCTACGAGATCGTCGATGGCAGGTTCTTTCCGAAGGATTGGCTGGAGATCATCTTCAACCCCTCCTTCCCCTATCGGCTCTGCCATACGGTGACGGCCTTCTACATCACGACCGCCTTCGTGGTGCTGGGCGTGGGCGCCTATCATGTCAGGAAGCGCCGCTTCATCAGCGAAGGGGCGAAGATGATGATGATGGCGCTGGGCCTGCTCATCATCCTGGTGCCGCTCCAAATCGTGCTGGGCGACGCGCATGGCCTCAACACGCTCGAATATCAGCCGGCCAAGCTCGCCGCGATCGAGGCGCGCTGGGAGACCGCACGGCCGGCGCCGCTGACCCTCTTCGCCATCCCGGATGAGAAGGCCGAGACCAACCATTGGGCGATCGATATCCCGGTGCTGGGCAGCCTGATCCTGACCCACGACCTCAACGGCGAGGTCAAGGGCCTCAAGGATTTCCCGCCTGAGGACCGACCGCCGGTGATCCCGCCCTTCTTCGGCTTCCGCATCATGGTCGGCATCGGATTCGCCATGCTGGGCATGGTGGCACTGGGCTGGATCCAGCGCTGGCGCGGCAGGCTGTTCGCCGAGAATTGGTATCTGGTGCTGTGCCAGCTGACGATACCGCTGGGATTCATCGCAGTCATCGCGGGCTGGGTCGTCACCGAAACCGGACGCCAGCCCTGGACGATCTACGGGCTGATGCGCACGGCCGATTCCGTCTCGCCGGCGCTCACAGGCACCGATGTGGGCGTGTCTCTGGGATTCTACATGCTGGTCTATCTCATCATGTACTCGGCCGGCTTCATCTATATGCTCGGCATCGCGCGCAGCGGGCCCGAGCCGGAGGTGGTGGAGGCGCCGATCGAGGGTGCCCCGATCATCGATCCGCGCCGCACCTCGCAGCCTGAACCCGGAGGCCTGTGATGCCAGGAACCGAGATCGATCTGGTGCCGATCTGGACGATGGTGCTGGGCATCGGCGTGTTCTTCTATGTGCTGCTGGACGGGTTCGATCTCGGCGTCGGCATGCTGTCGGGCCTGGCGCCCGGGGCCGACACCCGCCGCATCTTCATGAACACGGTGGCGCCGGTCTGGGACGGCAACGAGACCTGGCTGATCCTGGGCTCGGTCGGGCTGCTCGCGGCCTTCCCGCTCGCCTTCGCGATCATCATGCCGGCGGTTTATTTCCCGATCCTGTTCATGCTGCTGGCGCTCGTCTTCCGCGGCGTCGCCTTCGAGTTCCGCTTCAAGGGACCTCGGATGCGGCGTTTCTGGGACAATGGCTTCACCTTGGGATCGGCCGTGGCGACATTCGCGCAAGGCACGGTGCTGGGCGCCTTCGTCCAGGGCTTCAAGGTCGAAGGCCGCAATTTCACCGGCGGTACTTTTGACTGGCTCACCCCCTTCTCGGTCCTGACCGGCGTGGCGCTGATGCTGGGCTATTGCCTGCTGGGCGCCTGCTGGCTCGTGCTCAAGACCGAGGGCGCCCTGCAGCATTGGGCGCGCAACGCCGGGCGCACCGCCCTCGCGGGCGTCATCCTGGCGGTGGGAGCGGTCAGCATCTGGACGCCACTCATGGAGCCGGACATCGCCCATCGCTGGTTCTCATGGCCCAATATCGCCTTGCTGGCGCCGGTGCCGCTTCTGACTACGGCGCTGGCGATCGTGGCCTGGCACGAGCTGGGCGGGCATCGCCATATCACGCCCTTCCTGGCCGCGATCGGGCTCTTCTCGCTCTCCTATCTCGGCATCGGCATCAGCCTTTGGCCGATGGTAGTGCCGCATCACTACACGCTGTGGCAGGCGGCATCTCCGCCAAGCACGCAAATCTTCCTGCTGGTCGGCACCGTGTTCCTGCTGCCGGTCATCCTGGGCTACACGGCCTGGTCATATTGGATCTTCCGCGGCAAGGTGCGGGCCGATATGGGCTATCATTGAGGGGAACGAGCAATGCGCACCTTGAGCCTGGCCCTGGCGGCCATGGTCCTCGCCGCGTCTGCGGCCAAGGCCGACGACAAGGTCGTGATCGGCACCGACTGGCGCGCCGAGGCCGAGCATGGTGGCATCTATCAGGCGCTCGCGACCGGCATCTACAAGCAGCATCATCTCGATGTCGAGATTCGCCAAGGCGGCCCGAACCTCAACCAGGCACAGCTGCTGGCTGCGGGGCGCTATGATTTCTCGGTCCAGTCGAACAGCTTCGAGCCCTTGAATTTCGTCCGCTCGGGCGTGCCGATCGTGGTAGTCGCCGCGGCATTCCAGAAGGACCCGCAGGTGCTGATCGCACACCCGGGTACCGGCAACGACACGCTGGCCGCCATGAAGGGCAAGCCGATCCTGATCTCGGCCGCGTCACGCGAGAATTTCTGGCGGTTCCTGACCAGCCGCTACGGCTTCAGCGACAGCCAGATCCGGCTCTATACCTTCAATATGGGGCCGTTCCTGGCCGACCGCCAAGCGATCCAGCAGGGCTATCTCACGAGCGAGCCCTATGCGATCGAGCTGGCGACCGGTGAGAAGCCGACCGTGATCCTCTTGGCCGACCAGGGCTATCAGAGCTACGCCGCGATGATCGCAACCACACGCAAGACGATCGACACCAAGCCCGACCTCGTCCAGCGCTTCGTCGAGGCGACGATGGAAGGCTGGAAGAGCTATCTCCATGGTGATGCGTCAGCCGCGAACGCGCTCATCAAGAAGGACAATCCCGAGATGAATGATGCCGTCATCGCGCACGCCATCCAAGGCATGAAGGATTATGGCATCGTCGAATCGGGCGACGCCCAGACGCTCGGCATCGGCGCCATGACCGACGCGCGCTGGCAAGGCTTCTTCGAATTCACGACCGAGGCGGGGCTCTATCCGAAGGATCTCGATTTCAAGAAGGCGTATGATCTGCGGTTCGTGGCGAAGCACTGAACACCGTCGTATATCCTTCCGGACACATTGCCGCCGTCGGCTATATCCAGGATCTGTACCAGCTTCTATCGTGTGGGACGCCGGGCGGCGTGGCGGATGCCGTGAATGACAATCTTGGTCTCGGCCGCTCGGTAGAAGACGAGATATGGGCTCGTTGCGACGATCGCTGGTCGATATCGGTGAGAACCGCGTCGAGATCAGCGGCGGCGCGGCGCGTGTACCGGATATTCACAGACCATGCTTGGCCCAAATGGCGCGGATTTCTGCATCCGTCGCAAATTCCCCACGCTCGGCCTCCGCTAGCGATTGGTCCAACGCCGCGTCTTCCTCCGGTGTCAGCGGAACTAGGGGCTGATCGCTGCCGGCGAGCTGTAAGAGCACGCGCGCGAGCTCGTCCTGCATCGAATCCGGCAAGACGCGCACTGTTTAAATGGCCTGTTCAAGCAAGCGGGTCATCGCAAGGTCCTCCGAATCTCAATGCGTGTGATCGACCGCTCTTAACACCGGCCCCTCCGCCCGCGCGGCGCCAGCGGCGCGCAGTTCCTCGGCCGCTTTCTTCAAGCGCCGGAACGAGCGAATGCTGAACGGGATCGAGGCGAGGTAGGTCAAGCCGATGACGAGGAAGGTCGGCCAGGGCGCCGTCGTCAGGAACGCCATGAGCGCCGCCACGCCGATCATCACCGGCAGCACATAATCGGCCGGCACGCGGAAGCGCTTGCCGGAGAATGTGGGCACGCGGCTGACCATGAGGATGGCGACGCCGACCGTGGTGATGGCGCAGAGATAGGGTGACTGGAAAAAGGTCGGGCCGAACTCGAAGGCACCGCACAGCGGTAAAAGCGCCAGGCCCGCGGCCGCCGGCGCCGGCACGCCAGTGAAGAAATTATAGGCGTAGGAGGGTGGATCGGGAATGCCGAGCTGGGTGTTGAAGCGCGCCAGGCGGAGTGCTGAACAGACGCCGAAGAGGAGGGCCACGACCCAGCCGACGCTGCCGATCGTGCTCATGGTCCAGACATAGAGCAGCAAGCCCGGCGCCACGCCGAAGCAGACGAAATCGCTCAGGCTGTCGAGCTGGGCGCCGAAGCTCGAGCTGGCCTTCAGAAGCCGCGCCACGCGCCCGTCGAGCCCGTCCAGCACGCCGGCAATGATGATGGCGATGACCGCCGATTCGAACCGCCCGCTGATGGCGAAGCGGATCGCCGTCATGCCGGCGCACAGCGCCAGCAAGGTCAGGATGTTCGGGATCATCTTGTTGAAGGAGAGGCCGCTGATCGGCCGCACCCGGACCCGGCGGATCCGGCGCGGCTTCGTCCCTTCCTCATTGGTACGCATCATCGTATCGCTCCTTGCCGAGCCGGCTCGGCCGAACTCGCATCGGCCAGCACAGTCTCGCCGCCCAGGACCTTCTGACCCTCGATCACCTGCACCGACCAGTCCAGCGGGATGTAGAGGTCGGTCCGGCTGCCGAACCGGATCAGACCGAACCGCTCGCCGGTCTCGACGGTCCGTCCTGCGACGATATGGCACAGGATCCGGCGCGCGACGAGGCCGGCGATCTGCACAACCGCAATCTCGGGCCCGAGCGCCGTTCGAATCCCAACCGCCATCCGTTCGTTAACGTCCGACGCCTTGTCGAGGCTCGCATTCAAGAACTTGCCCTTGTGATAGTGGGTACGCTCGACCGTTCCCGCCATGGGGATCCGATTGATATGTACGTCGAAGACATTGAGGAAGATGCCGATCCGCATCATCGGCGCCTCGCCCATCTCGAGCTCCTTGGGCGGCGGACGTTGGCCGATCGATACGACGAGCCCGTCGGCCGGGCTGATCACCAGACCTGGGCGGATCGGCGTAACCCTCGGCGGGTCGCGGAAGAAATAGACGCACCAGAGCGTCAATACCATGCCGGCCCAGCCCAGCGGCTGCCATGCCCAGAACAGGAGACCCGTACCCAAAACGAAGAGCGCTACGAATTTCCATCCGTCCCGATGGATCGGATGAAGCACATGCTTGAGCAATTTTCAGCCTTCCGCTCTGAGATCGGCCATAGAAGGGCGAGAATTGGTGCCAACGGCAAGAGCTGCGATCGGGGCCGCCTGTAACCGACCTATCATCGGCAGTTGAACTCGCCCAGGCTTTTCCGCCATAATTGTGTAGTTGCCCGGTTGTTCGACAATCTTCGTTAATACACGCGGTATGAGAAATCCGACACCCGTACTACTCACTGCAATAGCAGGTAAATTTTCTTTGAGCTCGTTGCAAGTTTTTTGGAATAGGCCGATCATCTGCTGCGTCTTTCTTAGGAGGTCGGTCGTATTGTCGGTGTTACGGCCTGTTGGACGTCGTTTTCGCGAGAAGAGTTTTGATGAACATCCATTTGCTCGTGGGTCCCGACGGACGCGTGTGGCTTCCAGGCAGCCCCGACCTTATCAAGCATGTCGGCCCTCCGGCCCATCATCTCATGACCAGCCCCGATCTGTTCAAGGATCTGGGATTTGCCACATTTCGGCTGCATCACGGCAATGCCCGGCTGATCGTGCGGCGGGAACTCCTGTCGCGCGCTTGCGTCCGGCAGCTGACCGAGCTGTTCATCGAGTATGAGCCGAGCCGGATCGTGATCGAACATTCCGCCTCGGGCTCGATCGAGATCCTGGGCAATCTCAATGACGCGGTCGCCCGGCTCGACGAGCTCAGACATCACAATAGCGGCGAGGATCCGCGCCCGCATTTCCTGTTTGAATCCTTGGGTCTGGAGCGGCTTCGCCATCCGAAGCGCCATCAGCTCCTGAGCTTCTATATGCGCTGGAAGCGCGCCCAGGGCCAGATGTCGGCGCAGGAGCTGAGCACGCTTTTGCGCAAACCGATCACGGAGCATGCGCTGGTCACCCGCTTCGAGCATCCGGAGCGACCGGTGATCGCCACCTGGCCGCGCTCGGTGCGGCTGTTCAAGCCGTGCGAGGTCATCGACCTGATCGGCAAGCCGGTCGAAGAGCAGCCCAACCGCGCCTATGGCATCGCCGCCGCGGTGGGCTATATCGCGGTCAATCGCGAGCAGCGGCCGAAGCTCGAGCTGGTCGAGACCACGCTGACGCTCCCCGACGGCCGCCGGCGCTGGGCGCGCTATGAGCGGCTGCTGCTGCCTTGGCGCGCCGGCGAGCGCGAGCGGCTGGTGATCAACCAGTCCCTGTCGCGCACGGTGCGGTATCAATCGTCGGGCGGCGGCGACTAGCCACCATCATTTCGGCGTTGCGGATGCGATCAGGCTCGCCACCGCCGATTTGAGCCCGGCGCGCGAAGCCGGGCGCGTATAGAGCATGTGGCCGCCGGGAAAGACCTTGAGCTCGGCCCGGTCGCGCCCGACCCGCAGATGATCAAGCAGCCACTGGCTGACGCCCCAGGGCGTGATCACGTCGAAATAACCATGCGCTACCAGCACACGCAGCGACGGGTTGAGCGCCAGGGATTCGGTCAGGTCCTCGATGCTGGTGATGGGCGGGCCGCCATCATTGGCATTGTCCCACTTCTGATTCACCTCGAAGGAGAGCAGCTCGTAGGTGAGATCGGTCTTGAAGCCCAGCTGATCGGCAACATAGCCCTCGAAGGCGGCACCATAGGCGCGGCCATAGCCGCTCAGCACGGGATCGACCATCTCGTGATCGCCCTCCGGATGCGGATCGGGAATGCCGAGCGAATAATCATAGAGGCTGCGGATCTCGCCATCGCGCCGCCGGAAATCGGAGGCGCCGAACGGCAGGCGTCCGGCATGACGCGCCAGCACATCGACCGGAATGTCGGTCAGGGCCGAAAGCTTCCCGTAGAATTCCCTGCCGGCATCGCCCGCCGGCAAAGGGCCGGCCAGCGTGGTCAGATACTCGCCGAGCGCGAACTTGTAGGCCTCCTCGACCGCTTTCGGATCGAAGGCGTGGCGCCGCTCGAGGGCGGCGCCGGCATAGGAGGGCAGCCGCAGCGCATGACCCAGGATCGCCTCGTCGGAACCGTTGAGGAAGGCACCCTCGATCAGCGGCGAGACCATGACGATGCCGTTGACGATCGTGCTCTGCTCGCGCTGGAGATCGCGCGCCAGCTTGATCGCGCGCACGCCACCATAGCTTTCGCCGGCGAGGAATTTCGGCGAGGTGGTGCGGCCGTTCCGGGTCAGCCACAGCGACACGGTCTTGGCCATGGCGGCCGCATCCTGCTTGACGCCCCAGAACTCCTTTTGCGCCTCGTCCGGCTTGGCTGCCCGGCTGTAGCCGGTGCCGACCGGATCGATGAAGACGAGATCGGTGAAGGACAGCCAGCTGTCCGGATTCTCCTCGAGCTTGGCGCGGGCGCCGTCGGTCTCCGGCGTCCCCATCTGGAGCGTGATCGGTCCGGCGGCGCCGAGATGGAGATAGGCCATGCCGGCACCCGGGCCGCCATTGAAGCAGAATGTGACCGGCCGCGTCTTGGGATCGGCCCCCGGTACGGTATAGGCCACATAGAACACGCTGGCCGACCGCTCGCCCTTGCCGTCGCGCAGTGGCAGCGTCCCGGCGGTCGCGGTGTAGGCCAGCTTCAGCCCGCCGGCCGTCAGCGTATGCTGGGTCGTCGAATCGGCGGGCAGCAAGGCCAAGAGGCCGGATTCGGGCTTGTCCTTGCCATTCTTGTCCTTGTCACCCTTGTCGCTATCGCCGCCATGATGGCCGTCCTTATCGTTCGCTTGCGCGGACGGTTTGGCTGGCTGATCATCGGCCAGCACCGGCGTGGCGAGAAGCAGCGCCGGGATCAGGGCAAAGCCGGGGGCGAGTGCCAGAAGGCGGCCGAACGATGTCATGAGGGGTTTCCCGGACCGATGAAGCCGTTGCGGATGATAGGCGGGCCTCGTCGCAACTGTCGAGACGGAGGTGACGGAGCATGAGCGGCTCGATCCTGCATCCGCCCGATCGCCCGCGCGTCACGGCGCGTCGCGAGGTGTTTCCGCTCGACAAGGCCTTCACCATCGCGCGCGGCAGCAAGGCGGAGGCCGAGTCGGTCTATGTCGAGATTCTCGACCGCACGCGCCGCGGCCGAGGCGAATGCGTGCCTTATGCGCGCTATGGCGAGACGGTCGAGAGCGTGCTGGCGGCGATCGAGGAGCTGATTCCGGGCATCGAGACCGGCATGGTCACGCGCCGGTCGCTGCAGAAGCGATTGCCGGCCGGAGCGGCACGCAACGCCGTCGATCTGGCGCTGTGGGATTTCGACGCCAAGCGGACATCCTCCTCGGCCTGGCAGATCGCGGCGCTGGACGTGCCGCACCGGGTGATGACCGCCTATACCATCGCGCTCGACACGCCCGACGCGATGGCCGCCGCCGCGGCCGAGGAATCGCACCGCCCGCTCCTGAAGCTCAAGCTCGGCGGCGAGGGCGATCTCGACCGGGTCGCGGCCGTGCGGGCAGCGGTACCCCGCGCGCGGCTCATCGTCGATGCCAACGAGGCCTGGAGCCCGGCCGAACTCGAGCTCAATCTGCCGAAGCTGGCCGATCTCGGCATCGAGCTCGTCGAGCAGCCGCTGCCGGCCGATGCCGACGAGGCGCTTGTCCGGATCAAGCATGCGATCCCGATCTGCGCCGATGAATCCTGCCATACGGCCGAAGATCTCGAGCGCCTCGCCGGCCGCTACGATGCCGTCAATATCAAGCTCGACAAGGCCGGCGGCCTGACCGAGGCGCTCGCACTCCGCGAAGCGGCACGGGATAAGGGCTTCAAGATCATGATCGGCTGCATGGTCGCCTCCTCGCTCGCCGTGGCGCCGGCCGTGCTGCTGGCCCAGGATGCCGACTGGGTCGATCTCGACGCGCCGCTGCTCCTGAAGCGCGATCGCCAGCCGGGCCTGCGCTACGACGGCAGCATGCTCTATCCACCCAGCGTTTCGCTGTGGGGATGAGCGGTCTCACCGCAGCGTAAAAATAACATGAGGGTGACAGGCCGGCGGCGGTGAAGAAATGCCGCCGCCGCCCGTTCTCCTCCCGTCAGCCGTCCCGGCCGCCGGGCGGCATGTCTTGGAGAGATCAACTTGCGTCAGAGTTTCATCGTTCCGACCCTCGCGATCCTGCTCGCCGCACCGCTCGCGGGCTGCGTCGTCGCCCCGCCGCCCCCGCCGCCGCGCCCGGTCGTCTACGAACCCGGCCCGCCCCCCGGCCCGGTCGTCTATGTTCAGCAGCAGCCGCCGGCGCCGATCGCCGAGGTGATTCCGGCAGCGCCCGGCCCGGCCGTGGAATTCGTCTGGAAGCAGGGCCATTGGCGCTGGAACGGTCGTGAATATGCCTGGCACGCCGGCTTCTGGGACCATCGCGAACATGGCCGCGAATGGGTTGCCGAGCGTTGGGAGCATCACCCCAATGGTTGGTTCCTGGTCGAGGGCCATTGGCGCTAAGGCGGTGCCAGGCCGGCGCCAGCGCTGTTGCGCGAGCGCCGGCCGCGTGGCTACCCTTCGAGGGCTGATGCCGTTCGAAGGGATGCCGCCATGGCAGAGGAAAATGTCACCGATTATGGCCGATGGGTCGGCCGCCAGCGTGAGGCTCAGGATATCGTGAGCTTCACGCCGGTCCGGGCGCTCGCCGCCATGCTGGACATGCCGCCGCTGCCCAATATTCCCAGCCTGCCGCTGCCGCCCGGCTGGCACTGGCTGTTCTTCCTGACGACACCGCCGCAGCATAGCCTTGGCGCCGATGGCGCCGAGGGGCGCGGCGATTTCCTGCCGCCGATCGATCTGCCGCGGCGCATGTGGGCCGGCGGCCGCTTCGAGTTCCATCACCCGCTCAGGATCGGCGCGCTGACCGACCGCGTCTCGACCATCAAGTCCGTCGAGGAGAAGGTCGGCCGGCAGGGCCCGCTCGCCTTCGTCACGCTGCGCCACGAGCTGAGCCACGCCAAGGGCGAGCTAGCGCTCGCCGAGGAGCAGATCATCGCCTTCCGCGCCCCGGCCCAACCGGGCGAGCGCCCGGCGCCCCAGGCAGCGCCCGCGCGCGCGGATTGGCAGCGCGAGGTCGTGGCCGATCCGACCTTCCTGTTCCGTTTCTCGGCACTCACCTTCAATGCACATCGCATCCATTACGACCGGCCCTATGCGACCGAGATCGAGGGCTATCCGGGGCTGGTCGTGCATGGCCCGCTCCAGGCGCTCCTGCTGCTGGAGCTGCTGCGCGCAGAGGCGCCGCAGCGCCCGATCCGCCGCTTCGAATATCGGGCCCACGCGCCGCTCTTCGATACCGGCCCTTTCACGGTGAATGGTGCGATGGAAGACGACGAGATCCGGCTCTGGACCGCCGATCGGGACGGCAATCTGGGCATGATGGGTGTCGCCGGGTTCTGAGCGTCGAAAGCGTTTGCACAATACGGCGCAAGCCCGGACTATCCCGACCGACGAAACCGAAGAACGAGCGGAATCATGGGCAAGACCAGGCTGGTGGGCGATATCGGCGGCACCAACGCGCGCTTCGCCATCGCCCGGGATGGCATCTATGATCTGTTCCTCACCTTCACGGCCGCGGATTATCCGAGCCTGGCCGCCGCGATCACCGAGTATTTCGGCCGGATCGGCCTGGCCGCCCCGGACCGGCCGCTCGAGGCGGCGCTCTCGATCGCGGGCCCGGTGGAAGGCGACCGGATCGATTTCACGAATCACAAGGAATGGAGCTTCTCGCTTCGGGCACTCGGCCAGGAGCTGGGCTTCGATCGGGTCGATGCCTTCAATGATTTCTCGGCCGCGGCCTTGGCATTGCCCTATCTCGAGCCGGGCGATCTCGTGGCGGTCGGCGGCGGCACGGCGCGCCCGCGATCGCCGAAGGGCGTGGTCGGCCCCGGCACCGGCCTCGGCATGGGCGGACTTATTCCCGGCCCAGGCGACAGTTGGATCCCGCTCTCCGGCGAAGGCGGCCATGCCGACATGCCGCCGGTCGATGCCGAGCAGGACCGCATCATCGAGGAGCTCCGGCGGCGCTTCGACCATGTCTCGGCCGAACGCGTGCTGTCGGGCCGGGGGCTGGTCAATCTGCACAATGCGCTGGCCCAGATCCATGGCAGTGCCGAGGTCAAGGTCGAGCCGGCCGAGGTGACCAACTCGGCCGAGCCGCTCTGCCGCGAAGCGGTCGACCAATTCTGCGCCATGCTCGGCACGGTCGCCGGCAATCTGGCGCTGACGCTGGGCGCCATCGGCGGCGTTTATATCGGCGGCGGCATCGTGCCGCGCCTGGGCGAGCGATTCATCCAATCGGGCTTCCGGAAACGTTTCGTCGATAAGGGCCGCTTCGAGGCCTATCTCGACGCCATCCCGACCTGGGTGATCACGCACCCGAACCCGGCCATGGTCGGGCTCTCGCACCTGCCGTGATTGGTGCGGGGCTTGACCGGCGTGCGCCGAGAGCTAATCTCGAAGCAAGGCAAGCGGACGGCAAGAACATGGATACGACCAGCGCAAAATTCGGCATCGGCCAGATCGTGCGCCACCGGAAGCACCCGTTCCGGGGCGTGGTGGTCGATATCGACCCGGTCTATAGCAACGGCGATGAATGGTATGAGCGCATAGCCACCAACCGGCCGCGCAAGGACCAGCCTTGGTATCATCTGCTCGCCGAGAGCGCCGACAAGAGCTACTACACGGCCTATGTCTCGGAGCAGAATCTGCTGCCCGACGAAACCGCGCAGCCGTTAAAGCATCCCGATATCGACGAGCATTTCACCGAGACCAGCGACGGCAACTATCGCTCGCGCCGGTCGGTGAATTAAGGCCATAAGCTCGATCAGCTCCCAGGAGCGGAGAGGAGAAACGCCGCCCTACTCGATATCCTTCTGCAGCGAGTAGAGCGACTGGCCGTCGACATAGTCGTCGAGCACGCCGAAGATCCGGTAGTCGAGCCGCGTGTAGAAATGGCAGGCATGGCCGCCCAAGGCCGTGAGCCACAGGCAGCGGCATTTCCGCTTTCTCGCCTCATGCTCGGCGGCGAGCATTAGGCGGGTGCCGATGCCTTGGCCTCGGAGCGTCTCGGCCACCCAGGCGGTCTTGATGAAAAGCCGGTTCCACATGATGTGGCCGTCGACCCCGCCTTGGACCTGGCCGTTGGCGTCGCGCAGGAAGACGGCGAAATGCTGGTGCTCGGGCGAACCCAGGCGATTCTGCTCGAACTGGAAGAGCCCGCGCTCGACGATGCCGATATCGGCGACTGCGGGATCGGGCTCGACCGATAGCCGGAGCGTGTTGGCACCGCTCAATTCTGCGTTGACAGCCTCGTTCATGGCGCGCGCGGATCAGACGTTCGGGTCGATGGCGGCGATGCGGCGCTCCAGCTCCGCGATCTTGCCTTTGATGCGGCCGATCTCCTTCTGGCGCTGGCCCGGCGCCTCCCTGCCCTCGAGATGTGCCTGGCCCGGATGGGCGACCGTCTCGAGCGGCTCGCCGGCCTCGAGCGCGATCAGCCGGCGGGACGCTCTGAGCGCGTTATAGAGCTTGTCGTCAATGATGAGCTCGCGCACATGGTCGAGAATGTCCTTGGCGCCCGGCAGCAGCCCCTCGAACTGCTCCATCAGCACGGCCGCGACGGCCAGCCATTCATGCCGGTTGGCCTCGAACAGATAGGCGTTCTGGACCGAGTGATAGATCTCCTTGGCCGGCGTGTCGGCCTCGGTCTGGGTCAGCACATCCTTGTCGCGCAGAATGTTCGCTTTGTTGTGTACCGTCAGCGAGATATTGGCCGAGCCGCTATTCTCGATCACGGCGCCGTTGATGATGACCTTGGCACCAGCCGGCAACGGAATGGATAGAGGCATAGAGGTTCCTCATTCGGACGATTTAACGGGATTCTAGCAGGCAAGGCCGGTCTTCCGCCAATTCTATCCACCCAAGGCGACCCGCGGCGGCAGGCAAGAATGGCCCCGCTACTCCCTGATCCGGCCGGCAGATTCTGCCGGGCGCCCGGACCAGCCCTCAGGGCCATTCAAATAACGTGTTGATTTTAAACACATTCTTCACTGGCACGGACTCTGCGAAGCGTAACGCGACAGTTTCGTCCCCGGGAGACGCCCCATGAGTCTTTTTGCCAGCCTAACCACTGCGATCACGGGTCTAAACGCCCAGCAGGAAGCGATCGGCAACATTTCCGACAATATCTCCAATGCCAGCACCGTCGGTTTCAAGGATATCGGCACAAGCTTCCAGAGCCTGGTCTCCGAATCGACGCCCCAGATCAACCAGCCGGGCGGCGTGACCGCGACACCGCTCTATCAGAACAATGTGCCGGGCGATCTCACGCCGACCGGCGTCAACACCAATCTGGCGATCGTCGGCAACGGCTTCTTCCAGGTCAAAGCCCCGCCGCCGGTGGTCGCCCAAGGTGTGACACCCACCTTCTCTCAGGAAAATCTCTACACCCAGGCCGGCGATTTCCAGCTCAACTCGAACGGGTATCTGGTGAACAGTGCCGGCGACTACCTGACCGGTTACGGCGTCAATCCGCAGACCAACGTCGTGAACACCTCGACAACGTCGCCAATCCAGATCTCGGCCTTGGTCGATTCGCCCCAGGCGACGGCCAACTTCAATCTTGCCGCGAATCTTCCCTCCTCATATGCCATCGCGGGCACGCCGGGTTACACGGCCCCCTCGCCGATCACGGAGCAAATCTTCGACGCGAGCGGCAACGCGCAGACCGTCACGATACAGCTCAATCACACGGCGGCGAACACCTGGACCGCCGACATTTCTTCACCCAATGCGATACCGCCCACGCCCAGCCAGGTGACCTTGACGTTCGGCGACGGCACCACGCCATATCCCGGCAGCCCGGCCCCCGCCCCGGCGGCCGATATTCCGCCGGCCGGCGATCTGCTGAGCATCGCGGACTCGACACCGGTCACGGTGCCACCAACGCCGACAACGACTCCGTCCACCGCCACGCCAGCCACCGGCGATGCGGCTGGTTTCACGCTGCCGCTCAATTTCGGCAGCGGCACTCAGCCAATCAGCTTCAACCTCGGGAATTTCGGGCAGGCGAGCGGCGTGACGGGTTTCGCGGACCCTAACGGCGTCACGGTCCAGACAAAGACGCAGGATGGCGTCGCGCGCGGCGAGTTCCAAAGCGTCTCGATCGACCAGAACGGCTTTGTCGACATCAACTATACCAACGGTCAGACCAAATCCTTCTACCAGATCCCCGTGGTGCAGTTTAACGCGCCTGACCAGTTGCAGCGGCTGTCGGGTTCGGCCTACGGCGCCACCATCGACAGCGGCTCGCCTCAGGTCAACCCGCCGGGCCAAAGCGGCGGCGGCACGATCACGCCGAGCGAGGTCGAAGGATCGAACGTCGATATCGCCACCGAATTCACCAAGCTGATCACGGCACAGCAGGTCTATTCGGCGAATTCCAAGGTGATCACGACGGCCGACCAGCTGCTGACCACCGTCATCGGCCTGATCCAGTAACGGCCTGATGCACGGAGCCAGCCATGGGGCTACTCTCGATCCTCAATTCGGCGGCCCAGTCGCTGCTCAATGTTCAGACCCAGCTCAACACGGTCTCGAACAATATCAGCAACGCCAACTCGCCGAACTACACGCAGCGCAACGCCACGGTGGTCGAGGAGGATCCGAGCGCCGACAATGGCTTCGATCAGATCGTCGTCAATCGGGCGGTGAATACGACCCTGCAGCAGGAGGTGCTCAATCAGTCGAGCACCTCCGCGCAATCGACCTTCGTCAACGGTATCTATACCCAGCTCGAGCAGCTCGACGGCTCGTCGAGCGGCACGCCGACGCTGTCCGCAGCACTGCAGAGCTTCGTCTCGGCCGTGCAGGCGTTCCAGGCGACGCCTGAGGATCAGCCGGCGCAGCAGCAGGTGATCCAGGCCGGCCAGAATTTCGCTAATTCGATCCAGACCATCGCCGATGGCGTTGAGCAGATCTCGCAGCAGGTCCAAAGCCAGACCTCGAGCGACGTGTCCACGCTCAACACGACCCTCAGCAGCATCGCCTCGCTCAATACGCAGATCGTCGAGGCCAAGGCCGACGGTCAGCCGACGGCAGCGCTCGAGGATACGCGCGACGCGGCGATCCAGCAGGTCTCCAATCTGGTGCCGGTGCAGCTGACGCAGAATGCCGACGGCTCGATCTCGCTGTCGACGCCGAGCGGCGTGCAGCTGGTCGGGCTCCAATCGGCGAGCTTCGCCTTCAATTCGGCGACCGACACGATCTACTCCGCGAACGATCCGGCGCAGACCCCGCTCAACACCGCCTTCAACACGGGGCAGATCTCGGCCGAGCTCTCGACGCTCGATACGAGTGCCGCCGGCGTCGCCTCGCAGACGCCGAGCCAAGCGCCCTTGCAGAAGATACGCGACCAGCTGAACGCGCTCGTCGATCTCTTCGTCAATCCGGTGTCGACCGGCACGCCGACCGCGATCCAATCGGCCTATGACGATGCGACGCCGGTCAATACAGGCGAGCTTCCGACGAGCTTCTTCACCCTGCCGTCGCCGCTGACGGCCGGGACCGAGCGCTTCAGCCTGCAGGTCAACGCCAATCTGCTGAACGGCACGAATACACTCAAGGAATCGGCGGCGACGCCGCTCCTGAACGCGCTGACGGCGACCAACCAGACATTCAGCGCCGGCGGCCTCTCGCTGAGCAATGTCAGTGTCAGCGCGGTGACCGACGGGATCGCCAACAATGAGACGGCACGGGCGCAGCAGGCGCAGAGCGACCAGCAGACATCTGCCACGGCCCTCGCCACGACCCAGACCACCTATGCCAACGCGACCGGCGTGAATGTCGACCAGCAGCTGGCCCAGCTGATCGTGCTGCAGAACAGTTACGGCGCGTCCGCCAAGGTGATCTCGGTCGTCGACCAGCTTTTCACGCTGTTGCAGGGCCTTAACGGCTCGACCGGCTGAGGCGCGTGATCGGAGAATGACATGAGCAACGGCATCACAGCCACCGGCTTCTTCCTCAACAACACCGGCTTGATCGACAAGGGTGAGAACGAGCTTCAGCTTCTCACCAATCAGCTCAACAGCCAGACCAAATCGACTTCGCTCGCGGGCTACGGCACGGCGGCGCCAACCGTGCTCAATCTCAACAGCTCGATCAACGAGACCCAGTCCTATGTGAACAACACGACCCAGGTCGGGACATATCTCAGCGCCTATGACTCCTCGCTGACCGAGCTGCAGAGCGACGCGACACAGCTCAGCAACGCGATCGGCAGCCTGGGCGCCAACGATCCGCCCTCCCAGCAAAATCTGGCCGATCTCGTCAAAGGGCTTCAGGTCGACGTGACCGCGACGCTCAATTCCCAGGTCGGCGGCCGGTACCTCTATGCCGGCACGCGCTACACGACCCAGCCGGTCGTCGATCTCACCACGCTGCCGGCGCCGACGACGCCGACCGCCTTCACGGCGGTGACGCCCACCGCGCTGCCGACACAGCCGACGCCGCCCGCCGCGGGCGTGCCGGCCAACTCGCCGCTGCCGGACTATGACACCCAGGGCCAGGGCACGCCGCCCGGCACCGACCCCTATAACCAGGCCTATGCGACGCAGACGGTCAATCTGTCGCCTCAGACCACGTTGAATTACGGCGTCACCTCGAACGACCCGTCGATCCAGGCGCTGGTCTATGCGCTGCAGCAGGCCCAGGCGGCATCGACGGCGACTCAGCCGCAGCAGGCTCAGTTCCTGGCCAACGCCAATTCGGCGCTCATCCAGGCGCAGCAGGGCATACAGTCGCTGCAGCAGTCGAACGCCGAGAACCAAGTAACGGTGACGACCGAGCAGACGACGCAGAAGACGGCGATCAACAATCTGCAAACGCAGCTCGGCAACCTTACCCAGGTCGACCCCACCACGGTCGCGACCCAGATCACCGCCTTGCAGAACCAGTTGCAGGGCACGTTCCAGGTCACCTCGACCATCCTGAACCTGTCGCTGCTGAACTTCATAAAATAACCGGAAATTTTAACGTTTGGACGGCAGGGAATATTTAACCGGTCACGATCGAGGATGAGATGAGCTCACAACGGGTCCCCTTAGGAATACTCGATATGCCCGTCCCGACCCTGCGGCTGCCCGCGCAAGCGCGACGATCCGCATTGAAGACCGGTGTCGCAGCCGGCGCGGTCCGCCTCGATGACTTGGCCGAGCCATCGGCCAAGCCCTATGACCAGTTCGACGACAAGTCGATCCTGATCACCGGCGGCACCGGCTCTTTCGGCAAGCGCTTCGTGCGCAACCTGCTGACGCGTTCGCGCGCCCGTCGCGTCGTCATCTATTCGCGCGACGAGTTCAAGCAGTACGAGATGCAGGGCGAGTTCGCCGACAAGGACAATGGCGCGCTCCGCTTCTTCATCGGCGACGTGCGCGACCAGAGCCGCCTGACGCTGGCCATGCGCGAAATCGACATCGTCATTCACGCCGCCGCGCTGAAGCACGTGCCGGCCGCCGAATACAATCCTTTCGAATGCATCCGCACGAATGTTAACGGTGCGGAGAATGTCGTGCACGCAGCACTCCAGAACGGCGTCGACAAGGTGCTGGCGCTGTCGACCGACAAGGCGGCCAACCCGATCAATCTTTATGGCGCCTCCAAGCTCGCCTCCGACAAGATCTTCGTCGCCGCCAACAATCTCTCGGGCTCGGTCGGGACTCGCTTCGCGGTCGTGCGCTACGGCAATGTCGTGGGTTCGCGCGGCAGCGTGGTGCCCTTCTTCCGCAAGAAGGTCGATGATGGTGCCGACCATCTGCCGGTGACCGACGAGCGCATGACCCGCTTCTGGATCACGCTGCAGCAAGGCGTCGATTTCGTGGCCTCCTCGATCGCGATGATGCGCGGCGGCGAGATCTTCGTGCCGAAGATCCCCAGCATGCGTGTCGTCGATCTCGCCCACAGCATGGCGCCCGACCTGCCGATCAAGGTGATCGGTATCCGCCCCGGCGAAAAGCTGCACGAGGTCATGGTGACGGAGGACGATTCGCGCCAGACGCTGGAGCTCGACGATCGCTATGTGATCGAGCCCTCCTTCAGCTTCTGGGCACGCGAACCCTATCTCGAATCGGGCGCCAAGCCGGTCTCCGACGGGTTCCGCTACGCGTCGGACACCAATAATGACTGGCTCGACACCGAGCGTCTCTCCGGTCTGCTCCGGGAGCCGGCCTGATGCGGCGGCTCGCCAAGCCTGAACCGTTCCTGCCTTATGGGCGCCAGCAGATCGACGAGGCGGATATCGACGCCGTCGCCGACGTGCTGCGCAGCGACTTCCTGACCACGGGCCCCGCCGTCGAGCGGTTCGAGGCACAGCTGGCCCAGCGGGTCGGCGCACAGTTCGCAGTCAGCTGCAATTCCGCGACGGCCGGCCTTCATCTGGCATGCCTGGCGCTCGGGCTCCGCGCCGGCGACGCCGCGATCGTGCCGTCGGTGACATTTCTCGCCACCGCCAATGCCGTGCGCATGACTGGCGCCGAGGCGATCTTTGCCGATGTCGATCCCGATAACGGGCTAATGACCCCGGCCAGCCTCGAGGCGGCACTGGAGCGCGCCGATGCCGCCGGTCTCAAGGTCAAGGCGGTCCTCCCGGTGCATCTCGCCGGGCAATGCCCCGACATGGCCGCGATCGCCGAGATCGCCCGCGCCCGCGGCGCTGCGGTGGTCGAGGATGCCTGCCACGCGATCGGCACCTATCACGCCTGCCCGAACGGCTCGGCCGCCCCGGTGGGATCCTGTCGGCTGAGCGATATCGCCGTCTTCTCCTTCCATCCGGTCAAGACCATCGCCTGCGGCGAGGGCGGTGCCGCCACGACCAACGATCCCGTGCTGGCGAAGCGCATGGCCCTGTTCCGCAGCCACGGCATGACGCGCGATGCGGCCGAGTTCCGCAATCGGGACCTGGGTTTCGACGCGCATGGCGACGCCAACCCCTGGTACTATGAGATGGCGGAGATCGGCTGGAACTACCGCCTCTCCGACATCCATGCGGCCCTTGCCGGGAGCCAGCTTCAGAAGCTCGACCATTTCATCGAGGAGCGCCGGTCGCTCGCCCAGCGCTACGACGACATCCTGGCGCCGCTCGGCCGGCTCGCGGCACCGATCCGACGCAGCCGCGGCTGTTTGCCGGCCTGGCATCTCTATGTCGTGCTGATCGATTTCGAGGCGTTGGGTGTCGCCCGAGCCGACCTCATGGCCGAGCTCAAATCGAGCGGCATCGGGACCCAGGTGCATTACATCCCGGTCCATCGCCAACCTTATTATCGCGACCGCGCACCGGGCCTGGTGCTCCGAGGGGCGGAGGATTATTACCGCCGAGCCTTGTCCCTGCCGCTGTTCGTCGGCATGACCCCGGCCGATATCCGGCGAGTCGTGACCACACTGCACGGCGCGCTGTTGCGCCTGCCGGCGCGGGCGGCATCTTGAAGGTTCCCGGTCTTAAGACCGCATCAATGCGTAGAAGCCATAATAAAGCTGGCACGTTAGAGGCAGAAGCATGACGACAGGTTACGCCAAGCAGCAGGCCATGGCACTCGAGCACGCCGATCCGCAGCAGACTCTGGCCTGGGGCCTGACGACGACGGCGCGCAAGATGCAGGAGGCGCGGTCACCCAACTCGACCCGCAACGATGTGCTGGAAGCAGTGCGCCTCAATTGGCGGCTCTGGACGATCATCCAGGCGGAACAGTCGGATCCCGATTCGCTCAATCCTCGCAATATCCGCGAAGGGCTGCTGAATCTCGCCAACTTCATCGACAAGCGTTCGATCGCGCTGCTCGCCAGTGCCGACAAGAACGAGCTCGAGGTCCTGATCAATATCAACCGCAACATCGCGGCCGGCCTGGCCGGCACGGATCTGACACCGGAGCAGCGCGCCGAGCGCGACCGCAAGACGGCCCAGACGCAGTCCCAGATGACGCTGGTGAAGGGCTAAGCCAAGGCGGACGGTTTCGGCGCTGTTTCCGGTACCGTCCAGGAAAATTCGCGTCCATAGAGCATCACCGTCATCCGGCTGCCCGACGGCTCGGCGAAGGAACGGCGGCGGCGCTCGAATTCCTCGGCGTCGATATCGGGCGTCACGACGCACATCGCTTCGAGTTCCGCATGGGTGGTCTTGCGCCCGCTCCAGCGATGCTCGGCCGAGCGCGGTAAGGGCTGATCGTCGCCGGTCAGATGCCCGAGCCAGCGCAGCAGCAGCTCGCACGAGGCGCGGAAGGCACCGATGCCGAACTCGATCTGCCCCGCCCGCTCCGGCACATCGAACGAGACGACATCGACGATGGCGCCTTCATCGACCCTGGGCGCCATCTCGTGCAGCGTGGCACCGAAGCGGCGGACGCCGGCATAAGCGCCCCAGCTTTCCGGATGCCGCCCCGGAAAGCCCGGCGGCCCCGGATGGATGTTGTAGGAGGGGCCGGGCAGGAGATCGAGCAGCCGGACTGGCACGATCACGGCCGAGCAGAAGGCGAGCAGGCGCGTCGTTTGCGGCCCTTCCAGGATGGCCAGCTCAAGCGCCTCGCGCGTATCGACATGGCGGACGGCGCAATCCGTAGCCTGTCGCGCCAAGTGCGGCATCAACATGCCGGCCTCGAAGGAGCCGGTCAGAAGCAACAGGCGCTGCGGCATAAGGTGGTCGGCGAACTCGCGGAAAAAAGGCACGTTAGAGGAGCATGCCACTCCCAAGAGCGCAAGCGGCCCCGTCCTCGGAACCAAATTCAGCGCGGTTAGGTCGCGCCCTTGCTGCCGCCCGTCGCCGGTATGCTTGCAGGCGCTACCGCCGACTGACCGGTTGGCGCCGGTTGCGGGATCGGTGCCTGCGGCAGGGGCGGCTGCGGTGCCGGTGCTTGTGGCGCCGGCGCCTGACCGACGGCCGGCTGGCCGGTCTGTTGCGTCCCGGCTTGGACGGTTCGGTCCTGACCGGTCTGCGCTTGAGCCGTATTCGCCTGGACGACCTGAGTTTGCGCCGCCTGGCTTTGCTCATAGGCCGCCAGCTGCGACTTCGTCGGCACCTGATAATTGGTCAGGCCGCTCGAAGAATTGACAAACTGGATGATGACCCGATCAAGCTGCGGATCGATCTCGATTCGCGGACTATGATAGGTCGGTGAGGCAACAGACGGCGTCGCCTGAGCCTGGGATTGCGGGGCCTTCGAACCTGTCGTTGGTGCGGTCTTTGCCGACGCGACCTGTTCTGTCCCCGGTATATGAAGCACGGAAATGCTTGCCATTTCCTCAACACTCCGTTCCGGATCGCAGGATATTATATCACCCATCCGAAGCGTCAAGATAAAAATTAGTGACAAGCGGGTGTCAACTTTGGATGACCCAAGGATGGAAGAGTAGTTGCACTGGATCGGCCGCTCAGTACTGAGACATCGATCGATCTGATTGCGATCCATCTTGTACGAATACAAAGATAAAATGCGCGAGACCGGAAGCTATGGTTAACGCTGCCCGGGAGAGTTGAGGTTCCGCGGTTACGCATTTGTTAACCCCCACGGCTTTTACTCAAATGCTGGAATTGCGACGGTGCCGCGCCCGGTATGGCTGAAGATCAAGATTCGAGGACAGAGCAACCGACTGGCAAGCGGCTGGGTCAGGCGCGCGAGCAGGGTCAGGTCGCGATCTCGCGCGATGTCACGACGGCGATCTCGCTGACCGCCGCCACGGTCGTGGTGCTGATCGTGCTGCCCTGGTCGCTGCAGCCGCTCTTCCGCATGATGCGCGGCTTCATTGCGCAGCCGAATGAGATCCGGCTTGATCACGCGCCCGATCTGCAAAATCTCTTCGCCTCGGTCAGCACGACCATGGCGCTGTCGCTCGCGGTCCCCTTCATCGTGCTGCTCGCCGCGGGCCTCAGCGCCACCTACTGGCAGACCGACGGCTTCCTGTGGGCGACTGCCAAGTTCAAGCTCAATTTCAATTTCCTTAATCCGTTGAACGGGGTGAAACGGCTCTTCGCCTGGCGCGGTCTCATCGAGTTCGCGCGCGGGCTGATCAAGGTCGCGATCATCGGCACGGTCGTCTATCTCGTCCTACGCCCGGATCTCGACAAGGCGGCGGTCATGATCGGGCTCGATCCGGCGCAGATCCTGACGACGATAACGACCGAGTTCCAAAGGCTGCTGATCGCCGTGATCCTGTCGATCGCGGCGGTCGCCTCGCTCGATTATTTCTATCAGAAATGGTCGACGCTCCAGCAGCTCAAGATGACCAAGCAGGAAGTCAAGGACGAGACCAAGAACGCCGACGGCGACCCGCACATCAAAGGCCGGCAGCGCCAGATCCGCCTCGCCCGGGCCAAGAAACGGATGCTGCAGGCAGTGCCGAAGGCCTCGGTCGTGATCACCAACCCGACCCATTACGCCGTGGCGCTGCAGTATGAGATAGGGGCAGCCGGCGCGCCGCGCGTCGTCGCCAAGGGCGTCGATTTCATGGCGAAGCGCATCCGCGAGATCGCCGAGGCGAATGAGGTGCCGATCATCGAGAATCCGCCGGTGGCGCGCGCCCTCTACGCCACCGTCGAGATCGATGACGAGATCTCGCCCGAGCATTACAAAGCAGTGGCCGAGATCATCGGCTACGTCATGAAGCTCAGGCGCTGGAAGCAGGCCGGCTGATCTTTCCAGCCGGACTCGGCTATGCTGATCCGGCATGCCCGGGCGATCGGGTGCGGATGCTATCACTCCGATCGGCGCGTCATGATCAAAGCCCTCACCATTCTCGTGGTTTGCCAGCTGATCGGCGAGGTCATCGCCCAGGCGAGCGGCCTGCCGCTGCCCGGGCCGGTGATCGGCCTGATGCTGCTGCTCGTCGCCCTCGCGGTCACCGGCGGGCCGGATCGAGAGCTCGAAGCGACCTCGCGCGGGCTGCTGCAGCACCTCATCCTGCTGTTCGTGCCGGCCGGCGTCGGCATCATCACCCAGATCGATGTGCTGAAGCGCGACTGGCTGCCGATCGTGGCCGCCCTCTTCGTCTCGACCACGCTCACGCTGCTGGTGACCGCCCTCGTCATGCAGTGGCTGGCGCCTCGGGAGCGGGAAGCGGAAATGGACGAGCCCGGATGAATCCCGAAAGCTTCACCCGGATCTGGGTCTATCTGCAGACGACCCCGCTGCTCGGGCTCGCGAGCACGCTCTTGGCGTATCAGCTGGCGCTCTGGCTCTCGCACAAGCTCGGCAACCGCGCCGTGCTCAATCCGGTGCTGATTGCGATCGTGCTGCTGGGCACGCTGCTGACCGTCACCGGCACGCCCTACAGCGTCTATTTCGAAGGCGCCAAATTCGTGCATTTCCTGCTCGGCCCGGCGACCGTCGCGCTCGCCATCCCGATGCATGCCAACCTCCGGCGCATGCGCCGGGCCGCCCCCGCAGTGCTGCTCGCGATCCTGGCCGGCTCGGTCGTGGCCTCGGTCAGCGCCGTCGCGGTGGCGGGCGCGCTGGGCGGCTCGCGCGAGATCATGATGTCGCTGGCGCCCAAATCCATCACCACGCCGATCGCCATGGGTGTGGCCGAGCGGATCGGTGGCCAGCCTTCGCTCACCGCGGGCTTCGTGCTCTTGACCGGTCTGATCGGCACGGGCCTGATGGCGCTCGTGATGCAGCTCGCCCGCATCCGCGATTGGCGCGCCTATGGGCTTGCCGCCGGAACCGCGGCCCATGCCATGGCGACGGCCCGCGTGCTGCAGCAGAGCGAGACGGGCGGTGCCTTCGGCGGGCTCGCCATCGGCCTTAACGGGCTGATTACGGCGATCACCATCCCGCTGCTGCTCGAGCTCTGGAACGCCTTCTCTTGACCGACCTGCCGATCGCCGAGGCGCTGCCGCGCCTGCTCAAGGGGCTCGCCGAGGGCAACAACGCCGTACTGCAGGCCCCACCCGGCGCCGGCAAGACCACCGGCGTGCCGCTGGCGCTCCTGGATCAGCCCTGGCTCGGCGGCGCCAAGATCATCATGCTGGAGCCGCGGCGGCTTGCCGCCCGCGCGGCGGCACGGCGCATGGCCTTCCTCCTCGGCGAGCCGGTCGGTGCCACGGTCGGCTATCGCATCCGGCTCGAGACCAAAGTCGGGCCGAAGACCCGGATCGAGGTCGTGACCGACGGCATCTTCACGCGCCTGATCCAGGCGAATCCGTCGCTCGCCGGCATCGGCGCCGTGCTCTTCGACGAGTTTCATGAAAGGCGACTCGAAAGCGACCTTGGCTTGGCGCTCGCACTCGATGCCCAGACCGGCCTTCGGCCCGAGCTCAGGCTCGTCGCCATGTCGGCGACGCTCGACGCCGAGCCGGTCGCGAAGCTCTTGTCCGCGCCGATCGTCACTTCCGAGGGCCGCGCCTTCCCGGTCGAGCGGCGCTGGCGGCCTCAGCCGCAGCCCGATCGGATGATCGACGCCGTGGTCGAGACGATTCTCGACGCCGTCGAAGAACCCGGCGGCATCCTCGTCTTCCTGCCCGGCGGCGGCGAGATCCGCCGGGTCGAGCGGCGGCTGGGCGACCAGCGCCTGCCGCCCGGCACGGACGTGTTGCCGCTCTTCGGCGATCTCGATCAGACGGCGCAGGATCGGGCGCTCGCCCCGCCACCGCCCGGCCGGCGCAAGATCGTGCTCGCCACCAGCATCGCCGAGACCAGCCTCACCATCGACGGCATTCGCCAGGTCGTGGATTGCGGCCTCGCCCGGCAAAGCCGCTTCGATCCGCGCACCGGCCTGACGCGGCTCGAGACTGTGCGCGTGACCCAGGCGGCCGCCGAGCAGCGCGCCGGCCGCGCCGGCCGCACCGAGCCGGGGATCGCCTGGCGGCTCTGGCCCGAGGTGGCGCACGCCGCCCTCGCGCCGCGCCCGCAGCCTGAAATCGCGACGGCGGATTTGGCACCGCTGGCGCTCGAGCTCGCCGCCTGGGGGGTTGCCGATCCTGCGGCACTCCCACTGCTCGACCCGCCTTCGGCACCGGGCTTGGCCGCGGCGCGCCGGCTTCTGACCGAATTCGCCGCATTGGGTGCGGATGGCAGGATCACGCCTCATGGCGCGCGCATGGCGACGCTGGGCCTGGCGCCGCGGCTCGCCCATATGGTGCTGCGCGCCGCCGAGGACGGCGACGGGCCGCTTGCCTGCCTCATCGCGGCAATCCTCAGCGAGCGTGACGGCGCCAGCCGCGACACCGATCTGCGCACGCGGATCGAGCGCGCCGTCGCCGCCGCGCAAGGGCGGCGCGTCCGCGAGATCGCGCGCCGGACCGCGCGCCAGGCCGGCATCGCCTGGGGCGAGGTGGCACCGAACCGCGCCGGCACTGTGCTGGCGGCAGCATATCCGGACCGGATCGCACAGCGGCGCGCCCAGGCCGGGCGCTTCCTCATGTCGGGCGGCCAGGGCGCCTATCTGCCCGAGGGCGACCCGCTCGCCGCCGAGCCGATGCTGGTGGTGGCCGATCTCGACGGCCAGATGCCGGAAAGCCGGATCTGGCTCGCGGCCCCGCTCGCCCCCGCCGAGCTGGCGCTGCTCTTTGCCGACCGGCTGACCGAGGCGGAAGAGCTCTGGTACGAGCCCGCGACCCGGTCGGTCCAGGCGCGACGGCGGCGCCGTTTCGCAGCGCTGGTGCTGGGCGAAGCGCCGATCGATCGGCCGGATCCCGCCCGCGTCGCGGCGGCACTTCTCGACGGCATCGCCCGCGAAGGGCTGAGCGTGCTGCCCTGGACACCGGCCGCGACGGCACTGCGCCAGCGCGCGAGCTTTCTGGCGCGGCTCGACGGGCCGGATGCGGGATGGCCGGATTGCAGCGAGGCGGGCCTGCTGGCCGCACGCTCCGAATGGCTGGAGCCGGCGCTCCTCGGCAAGCGCGGCCTCAACGAGCTCGGCGGGCTCGATCTTTCGGCCCTGCTGCTCGCCCGGCTCGATCATCGCCAGCGCCGCGACCTCGAGCAGCGCGCGCCCACGCATCTCACCGTGCCGTCGGGCTCGCGCATCGCGATCGATTACGGCGGCGAGACGCCGGTGCTGGCCGTCAAGCTGCAGGAGCTGTTCGGCCTCGCCTCGCATCCCACGATCGCGGACGGCAAGGTGCGGCTGGTGCTGCATCTGCTGTCCCCGGCACAGCGGCCGATCCAGGTGACGAGCGACCTGCCGGGGTTCTGGACCGGCTCCTACAAGGCGGTGCGCGCCGATCTGCGCGGCCGCTACCCGCGTCACCCCTGGCCGGAGGATCCCCTGGTGGCGACACCGACGGCGTGGGCCAAACCGAGAGGGACATAGCCGGCGCGCGTCGGCCGGCCATGCAGGCAGGCTGAAGCGCTCCGCCTGCGATGGGCGGAGGGAATTCGGCACGGGCTGACGGGCCGGCTCAGTCGGGCGGCGGGCCATGCGTCCGCTCATCCATCATGGCGAGCGCCTCGTCCCTGAGCGATTCCCAGGACCGCTTCGGCAGCGGCTGACCGGGTGCTGCAATGTCCACGGCCCGCCAATTCTCGGTCAGGTACCAGCCCTTGGGCCGCCAGACATCGCGATTGATGCCGATGCCGAGATCGTCGCAGACGCTCGCCACCATCTCGCCCATCGTGCGTAGGGCGAGATCGGCCGCGATGTCGGGGTCCTCGAGCCGCTCATGGAGATCGGCGAGCAGGTGCTCGGCGTCGAGGGCTTCGAGCGTCTCGGCGACGGCGTATTTGAGCTTCACCTTCTGCCAGCGAAGGCGCGAGGCGTCGGCCTCGACGGTCGACTCCCGCTTCGCCGCGCTGTCGGCGAGCTTGGCCTTGAGCGCCAGCGTCAGACGGATCGAGCGCGAGAGCTTGGCGAAGGCCTGATCGACCCGGCCGAGATCGGCAGCCGGGTCCTGCGCCGCCCGGGCCTGGGCATTCGCCTCGACCAGGCGCACGAGCCGCATGCCGATCTGCGCCAGCTCGCGCAGCATCTCGGAGTCCTCGGCCGCCTCGATGCGGGCAGACTCCGCCCCCGTTCCCCGTGCGGGGTCGGGATTGTCTGCCATCGTCATCGCTGCGTCGCTCCGTTCGTTATTCAGGAACGAAAAAAGAACACGGCGATGGCCGGTCAGTCAAGGTGGGTGAGTTCGAGATGTGGATAAGTCCCCTCGCCCGCCTGTTTGGACCGTCTAATTCGGTGACAGTGCTGGGCTGCACCCCTTCGATGAGACAGGGAAATCAGGGACAGGTCTCGGTGAGCTTGTCCCGGGATCCACGTCGTACCGCAGCACAGCCTTACCGCAGAAAAACGCGGCGGCGGCTCGACGTGGATGGCCGGGACAAGCCCGGCCATGACAAACGAAAAGCGGAAGCCATTGAAAAAAATGGGAAAAGATGCGTGAATGCCGTGGCCCGCCGGGCGGGAGAAGGAGCTGGCGGCTGGCCGAGCGGCGGTGGAGATGCGCTGGCGCCGGAGTTTAGTGCACTGTCACCGAAATTCGGAGTTTAGTGCACTGTCACCGAAATTCGACGGCGCGGGCGAAATCGAGAGGGACATAGCCGGCGCGGGTCAGCATATGGATATGCTGCACCGGCGTCTCGGCGACGAGATGGGCGGCCATCGCGGCCAGCAGCGGATCGCCATAGGGAAGCGCTTCGGGGATGAGAAGCTTCACCAGCCGGAAGAGCAGGCTCGGCCGGCGGTCGAAAGCGACGACGCAGGCCGTTTGCGGCTCAACATCATAGATCCGGGCCGTCGCACGGCGGCCGTCGAGCGTGAAGTGACGGTGCTCGCCGCTATAGCGATACCCGCCACGCGTTTCCTGGTCCTCGAAACGCTCGATCTCGATGATGAGCTTGTGCGATTTTCGATCGCTTTCGATCGCGTCCGGCGCCAGTGTCTTTCCCAGCGCTCCTTCGCATGTTCCAGGCATGCCTCAGTTCCCCTACCCTCGCACCGCTCCCGAGCTCACTGTGGCCCGCGTCACCGATGTCACTAGACGATCGAACCGGCTCCGCCTTTCATCGCGGAGGATTCCCGGCCACGAACGCTCGCCGGAATGGAACCGTTCAGAGAGTGCGACATGAAGGACGCGCGGCTTCTGCTGCTGATGGCGCCGCTCGCGATGGCCGGCTGTGGCGGCATGGATGATCCGCCGGCACCGCGCACGAGTGAGCAGATCGCCGTTGCTGCGGCGCCGCTGATCGCCGAATGCAGGACGCGATTCGCCCAATCGTTGGACGGGCAGCTGCCCGACGGAACGGCACCGGATTATGGCGAGCCCAGCTTGTCGACCGTCGGTCAGGTCATAACCGTCAGGCTGACGGCCACGCTGGATCAGGGTCAAGAGGTCACGCGAAATTATGTCTGCACATTCAATGGCCCCGTGCTCGTCACGGCAGGACGGGATTGAGGTTCCGGCCGGACAGATCACTCTATCGCGGTTAGGATGGGTCGAATCTTGAGATCGAAAGGAAAAATCGTGCGGAATTTGCTGAGCGCTCTGACGGTGCTCTCTCTCCTGGCGGGCTGCGACGCGACCGGTTGGCCGCTGGCGCACCGGCCCGATCCGGGAGTGTCGGACACGCTGCGCGCGGCCGAGCCGCTGGTCGGCCAATGCCGGACAAAGCTTTTGGCTTGGCTCGGCCAAAGGCCGGTCACGATCGATGAAGGGCCGACCGTGACCCGCACCGGCGACATCACCACGATCCAGATCGAGGCGCAGTCGACCGCCCCCGACGCGATCGACCCGATCGAATATCGCTGCGAGTTCGAGGGCGGCACGATGAGCAAGGCCGGGCCGGTCTGATCAGCCGGCCACCGTCGCGGGCAGGTCGGCGGGGCGTGACGGCCGCGCCGCCGGCTTCAGGCCGAAGCAGGGCCGGAGGATCGCGCTGCGCCGCACCAGCCCCTCATAGATGGCCCAGGTGATGACGAAGGTGGCGGGGACGATCGTGAGATATTTCGGCCAGATGCCGACATCCCACCGCGTGACGTAGAAGGCGAGCACCACGATCACGGTCTGGTGCAGGATATAGAAGGGATAGACCGCCTCGGTCGCGTAGCTGAGCAACGGGCCGCCATGCCTGAGATAGCGCGCCGCATATCCCACGATCGCCATCAGCAGCAGCATCGGGAACAGGACATCGACCACGGCGAAAGCCGCATAGGGAAAGTGCCACTCGGACCAAGTGAGCCACAGATGGACGGCATAGAGCGCCAGGCTCGCCATGAGTGCCGGGAGGCGCTGGCGCTCGATCGATGCCAGCAGCGTCGCGCTCGAATAGATCGCGTAGCCATAGAGGAACAGGATCAGCGAGACCGTGAGATTGTTCCAGTCGGCGATGAGGTTGTTCGTCTCCGGCCAGTCCCGGTCCAGCACCAGCTCGACCGCCATGACCGGCAAGGCAAGAAGAATGATGGCGCCGGGCAATGCCAGAAACCCGGTCACCGCGTCGAGCACCGGGCGCCAGCGTCCGCGGAGCGCCAGCAGCAGCGGCAGGCTCAGGAGCGAGTAGATCAGCACATAGAGGATGTACCAGAGATGGTGCCAGCTGAAATTGCCGGTGGGATAGATGCCGTCGAAGAAATGCGGGTAGAAATCGAGGTACGAGCCGGTGAAGGCGCCTGATCGAACCCGCTCGCAATAGATTTGAGGCGGGACCACCACGAGAATGCCGAAGACGAGCGGCAGCCCCAGCCGGCGCAGTCTTTCGCGGGCGAAGGCAAGCCCGGTGCGGCGACCGAGCGCCAGCCGTGCCGCCGCACCCGATATCATGAACAGCAGCGGCAGGCGCCAATGATGCATGAACTCCATCGGGATCTGCAGCGCCATGCTGGTCTCGGCATTCCTGATGTGCCAGCCCCAGCTCGTGAACGGCATGCCGGAGTGGAACGGGATGAGGAGCGCGAAGGCCAGCACCCTCAGCCAATCGAGATCGAACCGCCGTTCCGGGCTTGGGTTCCCCAACGCGGTGCTGCTCATCTGCCGTCTCCAGCCTCAGGTGATTTCGGCGCTCATGAGGCTTGGCCGCGGCATCGCGTTCTTCCGGAATGTGACGAGCGGCATAGGGCTGTGACGAACGGCTATGCTATCGTGACGAGCGGCGGCCCAACCCCAGCAGTCTCCGATCGATGACCACCGACACCGCGGCACTTGACGGCAAGCCGACCAGCGGCAACACGCCGATCCGCCATTGGCGGCTCTGGACGATGCTCCTTTGGCTAGTCGTGCTGGCCTTCTCTTATGCGACCCATGTCTCGCTGGGGCTCGACGATCTCGGCCCGCACAGCTGGCGCTGGACACCCGTCATCTGGGAGCTGTCGAGCCATCTGACCGTGGCGTCCCTGCTGCCGGCGATCTATTGGCTCGACCGGCGTTTCCCCCCGCTGGAACGCCGCCGCAACCTGGCGATCCATCTCATCGCGAGCATGCCCTATTCGGCTGTGCATACGATCGGCATGATGCTGGGCGTCTTCGTGATCTCACGCCTGATCGACCGCCCCTTCTATTCCCGCGGCCTGTTCGAGCAGATGAGCTACGAGCTGCGCAAGGATGTGCTGAACTACATCCTCATCCTGGCGATCATCTATCTCATCCGCCATCTGCTGCGGGGCGGCCGCGCGCTCGCGGTACCGGAACAGCCGGCAGTCGAGCCGGCACCACCGGCCGCCCCGGCCGAGCGTGACCCCAAGCGCTTCGCCGTGCGCCGGGATGGCCGCGAGATCCTGGTGCCGGTCTCGGATGTCGCCCGGTTCGAGGCGGCCGGGAACTACGTCATCCTCCATACGCCGGACGGACGGCACGATGTGCGCACGACCCTGACCGTGCTCGAACGCGAGCTCGACCCGGCCGAGTTCGTGCGCGTCCATCGCTCGAGCATCGTGCGGCTCGATGAGATCCGCGAGATCCAGCCCTGGGCCAGCGGCGATTTCCGCCTGATCCTGCGCGACGGCAGCCAGGTCAATCTGAGCCGCCGCTATCGCGAGCGGCTCGACAAGCTGATCCTGGCACGGGGCTAGTTCAGAGGATAGTAGGGCGGCCATCCTGCCCGCCAGCGGGCGGGACGCCCGCTCCACTTGGTCGCGATACCGTACTATTCGTAGACCGCCAGCACCTTGCCGCGCGTCTCGGGCAAGAGCCAGGCCGCGACCGCCATGGTCGCATAGGCGCCGACCGCGAACACGCCGATGGTGACGCCGAGGCCGCCCAGCTCCTTCTGCAAGGAACCGACCAGCCAGGGGAAGACGGCGCCGACCGCGCGGCCGACATTGTAGCAGAAGCCCTGGCCCGAGCCGCGCATGCGGCTGGGGAAGATCTCGGTCAGGAACGGGCCCATGCCGCTGAAGATGCCGGCCGAGAAGAAGCCCAGGGGTGCGCCCAGCACGAACATCAGCGAATCATTGACCGGCAGCAGCATATAGACCGCGACCGTGATGCCCGAGCAGATGGCGAAGAGCAGGAAATTCATCCGTCGGCCGAGCGAATCCGCCAGATAGGCGCTGGTGACGTAGCCGATGAAGGAGGCGGTGATGATGATGGCGAGATAGGCGCCCGAGCCCAGCACCGAGATATGCCGCTCGGTCCGCAGGAAGAGCGGCAGGTAGGTCGTGATCGCGTAATAGCCGCCCTGGGCGCCGGTCACCAGGATCGAGGTCAGGATCGTGGTGCCGATGATCTCGGGCGAGAAGATCGCGAGGATGCCGGCGCCGCCCTTTCGCTCCACCGCCTTGCGCGTCTCGATGAAGATTTTGGGCTCCTCGACGAAGCGCCGGATGAAGAAGACCAGGAGGGCCGGGACGAGCCCGATCAGGAACATCACGCGCCAAGCGAGCTCGGGCGCCAGATTGGTCGTGATGATGGTGGCGAAGATCGCGGCCGCCCCCCAGCCGACCGCCCAGCCGGCCTGCACCGTGCCGACCGCCTTGCCGCGATGCCGGGCCGCGATGACCTCGCCCATCAGTACCGCCCCCGCCGCCCATTCGCCACCGAAGCCCAGCCCCTGGCAGGCGCGCACGATGATGAGCTGCGTGAGGTTCTGGGTGAGGCCGCTCAAGGCCGTGAAGAAGGCGAACCACAGGATCGTGATCTGCAGCATGCGGACGCGGCCGACGCGATCGGAGAAGAGGCCGGTGATCCAGCCGCCGAAAGCCGAGGTGAAGAGCGCCCAGAACGCCGCCTGGCCGATATCCGCCGTGGTGACGCCCCAGACCGTGACCAGGATCGGTGCCACGAAGGTGTAGATCTGGACATCGAGCGCATCAAGCGCCCAGCCGCCGAAGCAGGCCCAGAAGGTCCGCTTCTCGCCCGCATCGAGCTCGGTAAACCACTCGAACATGCTTGATCCTCCCGGCTGCTTCTTGAATTTTCGCACCCGGCAAGAGGATAGAGGCAGTTCGGGGGCGGCGCCAACCCGCCTTTTGGTTCCCGATGCTTACTTTAGATCGAAGGGCTGGCCGTTCGCCTGCATCTTGCTGCGCACATCGCTGAGGTTCCAGCCGGTGAGGTAGGCGAGATTGTCGGCCTCGCGCTCGAAACGGTTGGAGAGCGTGGTGCGATAGGCCGTGCCCGCGGCGCAGGAGGCCTCGCCCAGCCATGGATGGTGCAGGTGATAGACGACCTGGAAGGAACCGCGATCGGACGTTCTCGGTGAAGCCCAGATCCTCCGGGAAATTCTCGGCGTCGTAGCGGACATGGAGGCGCGTGAGATACGCGTCCGACTGAAGCGGGGGGAACTGGACCGATTTCAGCTCTTCCATGCCGGCATGGGCGAATTGGGGGTAATGCCAGCGCGCACCCAAGGAGAAGAGATCGGCCGCGTTCGGCACCGGGGCGGAACAGGGATCGCACGGCATATAGCCATGCATGTCCCAGCCATATTCCTCATAGATCTTGGTCATGCCGTCGACCGCTACGCGCGTATCGAAGGCGGCCTTGTAGATCGGCCCGAACTCGCCCTTGGTAAAGAGCGGCACGTCGAGGTTCGAGGTCATCTTCGCGGTCTGGTAATTGACCGTCTCGACCCGGCCCTTGCGGGTCAGCATGAACATGATCATGTCCTGCGGCCCGTCGGCATTCACCGTGCCGAGCCGGATCGGCAGCATGAATTTCTTGGTCTTGTAGCTGACCTGGAGCGGCCGCAGGAATTTCTGACCTTCCTTTTCCTGGCGGGCGAGATTCACCTTGGCGACGAAGAAATGCATGTTCTGCTTGATGTAGGAGCCCAGCACCCGCTCCGCGCCGGCCGGGATCCGATACTTGTTCTCGGTCAGCCAGGTGACGAGCCCGCCGCTCTCCTTGGCCGACAGGATCAGGATGTCATAGATTCCGACCTCGTAGCGCGCCTCGATCGTGACGCCCAGGCCGTCGGCCTTCGCCATCGGCGCCGGCATCGCCATAGCGCCGACCGCGGCGCCCGCCATCCGGCTCATCATCGCGATCGGCGGCTGGCAGGGGTTCGGATCGAAATATTCAGTGAGACGCGGGGCCGAATAGGCGTCGAGCTTGTCGATGAGCGTGCTCTCGACCACGCGGATATCGTCCTGGGCCACGACCGTCGGCACCGGGACGACAAGCGCGAATTCCTTGGGGTCGCCCTCATAGTCGCTCGCCATGGTGACGGTCGCCTGGCCGTCATCCCAGGCGAGCGCGACCTTGGAGGCGTGGTTGAACAGCTTGGCGTCGGCCTGCGCCACATAGAAGCCGCAGAAGGACCAGGCCGGCGCAACCGAGGCGGCGAGCGCGGCCAGGATGCCGAGGGTCGTTGCGGTCCGGCGGGCGGGGAACGAGGCCATGCGCGTCACCTTTCGAGAAGTCGGCGGGAGGAGAGATAGAAGCCGTGGCGCGGCGAGAAGGCGATCGAGCCGGCGGGCCGCCAGATGAATGCCTGAACGGGGAAGAGGCGATCGAGGGCCGGCACCAGCGGTGCCAATCCCACCAGCGCCACATAGAGGCCGGGCCGCATCTGCTCGAAGAAGACGAGCCAATGGGCAAGGCACGCGACCGCGACGGCGAAAAGGATGCGGGCCGGCCGGGCGTCCGGCGTGGTGCGCGGATCGGTGATCATGAAGAAGGCGAAGAGCAGGAGCGCGCCATTCTGGATCTGATGCAGCGGGATCGCCCAGGGATCGCCGAGCCAGTGGGCACGCAGGAGCAGCAAGGCCAGATGCGCGCCGAGGAAGGCCAGCGCCGTATCGAGCCGGGCGGCGCGGCTCAGCACCAGCGTGCCGGAGCAGAGGATGAGGGCCGCGATGAAGGCCGAGGTGCCCCATTGACCGGGCGAAACCCAGGCATGGCCGGTCTGGAGCAGCACGACGATGCCGAGGGCCGCCGGGTTCCAGAGATGCTTGCCCTCGATGCGGAAGAGGAACTTGCCGCCGATGCCGATCGCGGCCGCCAGTGCCGGGACCCAGAGAGCGTCGCCGCGGATGAGCAGCGCCAGCGACAGGCCGGTGATCCAGGGCGATCTGAGATCGAGCGGCTTCTTGTCGGCCGATCGGAGGTTATGGAGCTTTGTCGCAATGATCTGCGTGATGAGCGCGCTTGCGACCGCGACCAGGCTGGGCAGCGGCGACGCACCGAGGCTGAGGCTGGTGAGGTTCCAGCTCAGGAGCAAGCTCAGCGCCGCGATCTGCCAGATCCGCGCATCCCGCACCTCGCGCTCGAGCGCTTCGGAAATCCTGATGAATTTGTCGGACCGCATCGCGTACCCCCTGGCACTTCGACGATGCTGCAACCCTAACCGGCGATTGTGTCGCGATTGAGCCGGGATTCAGGCGGCTTCGCGGTCCTTTTTAGCGCATCGGCGCGAAACCGTCGCGATCGGCAACCCGCGCAAGCCAGGCCCGGATCGCCGGGAACGGCGCGAGGTCGAAATCGCCTTCGGGTGCCACATGCGTGTAGGCATAGAGCGCTATGTCCGCGATCGTGAAACGCTCGCCGACGAGATAGGGCGCGTGGGCCAGCTGCTGCTCCATCACGCCTAGCGCCGCCAGGCCCGGCGCGCGGCGCTTCTCGAGCTCGGCCGCGTATGTGGCACGGTCCTTGAGGAAATGGAGGTAGTAGCGCGAGGTCGCGATGAAGGGCTCGTGGCTATATTGCTCGAAGAACATCCATTGCATGACCCGCGCCCGCAGCAGCCGGTCGGCCGGCAGATAGGGCGTGCCGTCGGCGAGATAACAGAGGATCGCATTCGACTCGGCGAGATGCACGCCGGGCTCGATGGTGAGCAGCGGGATGCGCCCGTTCGGATTGAGGGCCAGGAAGTCGGGCCTGCGCGTCTCGCCTTGGAGAATGTCGACAGCGACCCAGCGATGCGCCAGGCCCAGCAGCTTCAAGAGCAGGTAGACCTTGTAGCAATTGCCCGATTCGAGGTCGCCGTAGACGGTAAGCATGCCTATTTGTCCTCAGGCAGGATGCCTTCGAGCTCGCGCGTGCGGCCGAGATTGGCCATGAACCGGATGAGCTCCGGCCGCTGCTCGGCCATGAAGCGGTAGCGGGCGCGGACGGCAGCGACCAGCGTGCCGCTGCGCTCCAGCCGCGCGTCGCCCAACTCGGTCATGCGCAGATTGGGCCAGGCCTTGGAACGGACCCGCCCGACCTCGTCCATCAGCGTCTGGGCCGATAGCTCGGGGCAGGCCTGAGCCAGCAGCAGCAGCGTCGCCGCGGTCGAGCGCGACACGCCGGCATGGCAATGGACGAGCAGATGCGGCCGTGCCACGCCGCTCGCCATCATATCCCGGCCGAAGGCGAGGAGCGCGTCGATATGCTGGAGCTGCGGCGGGTCGTAACCGGGCTGCTCGTTCAGCACGTCGTGGAAGCGCAGCTCGAGCTTGGCATGCTCGCCGAAGGAGCCGAAGGCATCGGGCTCTTCCCGCTCCGGATCGAGGATCGACAGCACATGGGTGACGCCCCCGGTGGAGTGATCGATCAGCTCGTCGATCCCGCAGATGGTGACGTCGAAGGGCAGGCTCGGCGGGCTGGACATGATCGGGGACGGTCTTTCTCGGTTCGGATGCGCGCCGCACACTAGCCTGGATCAGGCCGCGGCAGAAGCGCGGGAACGTCAGGCGGGCCTTTCAGCCCCGATCGCGACGATGGCGGCCTCGCGGCTCGATGCGTGAGCACCGCCGCGAAATCCCGTAATAGCGCTCAGTCGGCCCAAGAATATCGTCCGACCCGCGTCAATATTGATCCCTGGAATTTTAAGTTTCCGACCTGATTTACCCAATCCGACATCCCGCTCACTCCCATTGATTTCAAGTCGATAGGCGAATAACATCAGTCATGGCGAGCTGCTCCAGCCGGCGGGGGCGACCGATGGAGGCGAGATCTCTACTGTCGAGGCGGGGCCTATGCATGCTCGGGGCGGCATCGTTGCTGAGCGCATGGCAATCGACGCGCGCGCAGAAGCCGGCCACCCGCTTCTTCCGGATCGGCACCGGCGGCGTCGCCGGCACGTATTTTCCCGTGGGCACGCTGATTGCCGATCTGGTGAATGGCGATGCCGGGGGCAACACGGGCTGCCCGGACCAGCCCTGCGCGCTCAGCGGGCGCGTCGCGGTCGCTCAGCTGTCGAGCGGCTCGGTCGCCAATTGCACGGCACTGCGCGCCGGCTCGATCGATACGGGGATAGCCCAGTCCGACACGCTCTATAATTGCTGGCATGGTCTTGCCAGCTTCGCCGAGGCCGGGCCGTGCCCGGAGCTTCGGTTCGTCACGACACTTTACGAGGAGGCGGTGTATCTGGTCGTGGCGGAGACGAGCAATATCCGCAGCATCGAAGACATTCGGGGCCAGCGGATCGGCGTCGACGAGATCGGATCGGGCTCGCTCGATTTGACGCGGACGATGCTGATGGCGCTCGGCATCAAGGAAAGCGATTTCCAGCCGCAATATGTGAAGCCCGACGTGGCTGCCGAGCGGATGAGCGCCGGGCGCCTGGATGGTTTCATCGCGGTCGATGCCGTGCCGTCCGCCGTGGTCGCGAATTTCCTGTCCCGCTACAAAGCGCGGCTCGTGCCGATCAGCCGCGAGGATGCCGCACTCATCGGGCACAGCCATCCCGCGATCGGCGCCATCACGATCCCCTCGATCTATTATGCCGGCCAGCCGGAAGTGCCGAGCGTGCGGGTCCAGGCCCAGCTCGCCGCGACGAGCCGCCTCGAGGACGATGTCGTGCATGCCTTGCTGCAGCTCTTCTGGGGCGATCTCGGGCAGGCGCGGCTGCGCGACAACCCGCCCGGCGGCGTCACGATCCGGCTCGCCAGCGCTCTTGCCGGTGCCGCCATCCCGCTGCATGACGGGGCCGAGCGCTTTTATCGCGAGATCGGTGCGCTCAAGTGATCAGGCCGCTGATCCAGGCGCTCCGCGACGTGCTTCAGTCCCCGCCGCGCGTGATCCTGGTGATCCTGATCACAGTCGGCGTCGCCACCGGTGTCACGCTCTATGTGCGCAACGCGGTCGTGGCACTGGTCCAGGGCCTGCCGCTCGAATTCATGGAGCAGGACCATGATCTCGCCATGCTGATCGAGAGTATCGACGAGCTGGCGATCGCGGTCCGCACGGCCCGGTTCGAGCCGGCCGCCGATACGCGCCAGGCCTTCGAGCCCAAGCTCGCCTCGGTCGAAGCCCAGCTCGCGGCCTTGCGCGCCAGATACCCCTTCAGCGATCCGGGCGGCATCGGGGCAGCCCATGCGCTCGTCTCGCCGGCGATCGCCGACATCCGCCGCTGGACCGGCCAGCTGGTGCCGAGCGACGCGACCCGATCGGCCCAGCTGCTGCAGCTCATCCAGGCGCGCATCGACGAGACCGGCAGCCGGCTCCGGCCGCTGGTCAAAAGCGCCGACGAGGCGTCGGACGCGCTGCTGCAATCCCAGAAGCACCGGCTCGACCAGTTCCAGCTGCGCTTCGGCGTGATGGTGGCGCTGACCACGGCGCTGATCGCGGCATTGGTGCTGTTGCTGCTCCGGCAATCGAGCTTCGTGGCCAGCCTGCATCGTGCGACCGAGGCGCTGGCCCGGGCCAAGGAGGAGGCCGAGGCGGCGAACCGCGCCAAGAGCGAATTCCTGGCCAATATGAGCCACGAGCTCAGAACACCGCTCAACGCGATCCTGGGCTTTTCAGAGACCATGCTGCTCGAGCTGATGGGGCCGCTCGCCAACGAGAAATACCGGAGCTACGTCGGGGATATCCATTCGAGCGGCACCTTGTTGCTGGCGATCATCAACGACATCCTCGACCTGTCCAAGATCGAGGCCGGCAAGCATGAGCTGTCGGAGGACGCGATCGATCTCGCTTCCAGCATCGGCGCCGTCGCCAATCTGATGCGCCCGCGCATCGCCGAGGCGGGGCTCGCTCTCGAGCTCGATCTGCCGGGCGATCTGCCGCTGCTGTGGGCGGATAATCGCTCGCTGCAGCAGATCCTGCTGAATTTGCTGTCCAACGCGCTCAAATTCACGCTCCGCGGCAGGATCGTGATCGCGGTGCGGCTCGATCCGGAGGATCGGCTCTCGATCGCGGTCAGCGACACCGGCATCGGCATGACCGAGAGCAATATCGCGGTCGCCGTGACGCCTTTCGGCCAGGTCGCCAGCGCGTTTACGCGCGGGAAGCAGGGCACGGGCCTGGGATTGCCGCTGTCGCGCGCCCTGATGGAGCGGCATGGCGGGCAGCTCGCGATCGAGAGCGAGCTCGGGCGGGGGACGGTTGTGACCTTGATCTTCCCGCCCGACCGCACCTGCCCGCGGGCAAGCTCGGACGAGACGGCGCCGGCCGAGCAGCAGGCCGATGTGCTCTGAAGCTTAGAGCGTTTTCCGTTCGCGTATGCTCACGACCAACGCTCTAATCTATTGGCGCGCTCGGAGACGGGCGATCGAGGCTTAACCACCCTTCAGCAGGGTCAGAATGGCCGGGTTACTGAAACCGGCCAGCGACTGGATGCCGAATTGCTGCCTGAGCTGGAGCGCCTGGGAATTGGCCGCTTCGGTGTTGAGATCGGCCTGGGTCAGGTCGTTGGAGCCGCTCGTCAGCGTGTTGGCGTAGCTGGAGCTGAAGTTCGAGCGGGCCTGCAGGATCGAGACGTTGGTGCCCAAGGCCGCCGTGATGCCGCGCAGCTGGTTGATGGCGTTCGAGATGCGGTTGTCGGTCGCGGCAAAGATCGCGTTGGCGACCGAGGCCGGGACGGTGCCGCCCTGGCCGGCGGCCGAGCCGCTGGTGTCGAGCTGTGAGAAGCCCAGCGCGTCGATCCCCAGATTGTCGTTGCCGACGATGTTGCTGAAGATGAGCGCGCCGTTGGGCAGGAACCCGACCGCCTGAGTAAAGAGCGTGCGCCCATTCGCCGTTCCCGTGGCCACGAGATTGTAGCCTTGGATCGTGAAGGTCGCAGCCGTGCGCTCGGAGAACTGGGTTGCGAGCGTCGCCGAGGTCGAGTCCAGGATATTGAGGCCCTGGAATGTCGAGTCCTTGACCAGCTGCGCCAGCTGCTGACCGATGTTCTTGAACTGCTGGGTCGCCGCGATGCGCTGGTTGAGCGAGGCGCCGCGGGCCCCGTCGAGCACGCCCTGGAGCTGGCCCAACAGCCCGTTCACCGCCGAGGTGGCGGTAAGGGCGGCCTGAACCGCCTGCACCGACTGATCGATGTTGCTCTTGCGGTTGAGGATGTCGGACGCGCGGTCCGACAGCGACTGAGCCCGGAAGAACGCGACCGGATTATCCGAGGCGGAATTGACCTTGAGGCCGGTATTGAGGCGCTCCTGCGTCGTGTTGAAGAGCGTCGTCACCTCGGACAGGGTTTGCAGCGTTTGCAGTTCGCTGGATGGCAGTGTGATGTCCGGCACCGCGCTCTTCCAATAAGAAGCAGGAGACGCGAGCAGCCCCTCGGCGCCCTCGTGCCAAGGGTAGACCAGTGATGATCGGGATAAATTCCCATGTCGAACGAGTTGGCGCGGAGGCCGAGCGCCGGCCCGTGCTAGAGCAACCCGTCGTAATCCACTAGTCGTCCCCCGCCGCCGGCACACCCTGCGGCTGCCGGCCGCGGAACAGCCGCTCGACGAAGCGGCCGAAATTGCCGACCGTCAGATAGATCACCGGCGTGGTGTAGAGCGTCAGCATCTGGCTCAGCACCAGACCGCCGGCGATGGCGATGCCGAGCGGGCGGCGGATCTCGGATCCGGCGCCCCATCCCAACGCCAGCGGCAGGGCGCCGACGAGGGCGGCCACCGTGGTCATCAGGATCGGGCGGAACCGGATGAGGCAGGCCTCGCGGATCGCCATGAGGGGCGTGGCGCCCGTCTCGCGCTCGGCCTGAATCGCGAAATCGACCAGCATGATGCCGTTCTTCTTGACGATGCCGATCAGCAGCAAAATCCCGATGAGGGCGATGATGCTGAGATCGTTCCCGGTCGCGCGCAGCAGCAGAAGGGCGCCGATGCCGGCCGAGGGCAGGGTCGAGAGAATGGTCAAGGGATGCAGCAGGCTCTCATAGAGCATGCCCAGCACGATATAGACGACCAGCAAGGCGGCGCCGATGAGATAGGGCTGCGAGGCGAGCGAGCGCTCGAACTCGCCGGCGGTACCCTCGAACGCGCTCAAGAGCGTGGCGGGCTTGCCCAAGCGCTGCTCGACGGCATGGATCTGGTCGACCGCCTGGCCGAGCGAGACGCCGGGCGCCAGGTTGAAGCTGATGCCGATGACCGGCAGGCCGCCCTTGTGCTTGACCGTCAGCGGTGTGGGCACCAGACGCGCGGTCGCGAAGGCGCTCAGCGGGGTCAGCCCGCCATCCTGGTTCTTGACGTAAAGATCGTCGAGCGAGCGCTCGTCGAGCCGGAAATCGTCGCTCGCCTGCAGCGTCACGTAATATTGCTGGGCATCGGTGAAGATCTCGCGCACGCGGCGCCGGCCGAACGCGTCGAACAAAGTGTCGTCGACGCTTTCGATGTTGATGCCCATGCGCGAGGCAAGATCGCGATCGATATTGAGCTTGATGTCGGTGCCGACCAGAACATCGTCGGCCGCCACGTCGCGCAGCCCCGGCAGCTGGGTCATCTCCTTCAGCAGCTTCGGCTCCCAGCGATTGAGCTCGTCGCGACTGGCGTCCGTCAGCGTATATTGATACTCGCCATGGCCGCCGAAGCCGCCGGCCACGACCAGTTCACGCTCGGGCTGCAAATAGAATGTCGCACCCGGCACGGCATTGGTCGCCTTCCTGAGCCGCTCGACGATCTGGTCGAGCGTGCCATGGCGCCGCTCCGGCGGCACCAGCTGCATGATCGCGAAATTGCTGCCGAAGAACAGCACCGTCCGCACATCGGGATCGGCCCTCAAGGCTGAATCGACGCCGGTCACGATCGCCTGGCTGCCGCGCAGCGACAGGTCGGGCCGGCTGACCAGCGTGCCGTCGACCCGGCCGATATCCTGCGGCGGGAAGAAGCCTTTCGGCACCACGACATAGAGATAGCAGGTGAGCCCGACCGTGCCGAGGAAGAGCAGCAGGATGAAGCCCCGATGGATGAGCGCCCAATCGAGGCTGCGCGCATAAGCGTCGACCAGCACCGTGACGAAGCGGGCGCTGCCGCCCTTCTTGCCGTCGGCGCTCTTGTGCGGCTTCGCGGCCTTGAGGAAGCGCGCGCACATCATCGGCGTGATGAAGAGCGAGACGGCGGCCGAGATGATGATGGCGGCACTGATGGTGACGCCGAACTCGCGGAAGAGCCGCCCGATCACGCCGCCCATCAGCAGCACGGGAATGAAGACCGCGACGAGCGACAGGCTGATCGAGATGACGGTGAAACCGACCTGCTGCACGCCCTTATAGGCGGCCTCGCGCGCGGGCATGCCTTCCTCGACATGGCGCACGATATTCTCGATGACGACGATCGCGTCATCGACGACGAATCCGACCGAGATGGTGAGCGCCATCAGCGACAGATTGTCGAGGCTGTAGCCCAAGGCCCGCATGACGATGGCGGAAGAGAGCAGCGCCACCGGGATGGCGATGGCCGGAATGATGGTGGCGCTCGCACTTCTGAGGAAGGCGAAGATCACGATCACGACGAGCAGGATCGTGAACAGAAGCGTCAGCTCGACCTCGTCGATCGCAGCACGGATGCTGATCGAGCGGTCGAGGCCGATATTGATGTTCACGCCGGCCGGCAGCTGGGCCTGGATCTCCGGCAGCTTCGCCTTGATGGCATCGATCGCCTGGATGATGTTGGCGCTGGCGACGCGGCGGTAGCCGAAGGCGATCGAATGCTTGCCGTTGAACCAGCCGGCCGTGTCCTCGTTCTCGGGCCCGTCGACGATCGTCGCGACATCGCCGAGGCGCACTGGCGCGCCATCGCGCCAAGCCACGACGACCTTGCTGAAATTGGCCGAATCGTAGAGCTGGTCGTTGGCGTCGACGCTGGCGCCGAACTTGCCGGCATCGAGGCTGCCCTTCGCCTTCTCGACGCTGGCGGCCGCGATGGCGAGCCTGAGATCCTCGAGCGACAGGCCGCGCGCGGTGAGCGCCCCCGGATTGACATAGACCTTCACCGCCGGCGATTGGCGCGACCAGTCGAAGGTGCGGCGCACGCCCGGAATGAGCGAGGCGCGGCGGACGATCAGCGTCTCGGCCGCGGCATCGATGGTCGGCAACGGCACCGAGCTCGAGGTGAGTGCTATGCCGAGGATCGAATAGTCGGACGGATTATCCTGCTGCCAGGTCGGCGGGTTCGGCAGATCGGTCGGCAGCTCCGGAGCCGCCTTCTGGATCGCCGTCTGCACCTCGAGACCGGCGCCGTCCATGTTGCGGCCCGGCTCGAACAGCATGTTGATCTGGGTCGAGCCGTTGGTGCTGACCGAGGTCATCGAGATGATGCCGCGCGTGTCGGACAGCTGATGCTCGAGCGGGGCTGCGACCGTCGCCGCCATGACCTCGGCCGAGGCACCTGGCAGATTGGCCGAGACCGAGATGTTCGGATAGTCGATGTCGGGCAGTGCCGCCACCGGCAGGAGCGCGAAGGCGATCGTGCCGAAGATCAGGAGGCCGGCGGCGAGCAGCGCCGTCGCGATCGGCCGATCGATGAAGAAGCGGAACATCGCGGCTCAGGCCCCGCCCTGGCCGGGCGTGGCCGAGGCCGTGACCGGCCCGTCGCCGACCGTGACGTGACTGCCTTCGCTGACCGCGTCCTGGCCTTCGGTCACGACCGTCTCGCCGAGCGCCAGGCCCTTGGTCACGGCGACGATGCCGCCGGCTTTCACGCCGGTCACGATGTTGCGCATGGTCACCGTCGAATCTTGCTTCACGACCCAGGCGATCGGCCCGGCCGGGCCGATGCCGACCGCCGCTTCCGGCACGGTGACGGCGTCATGCATCACTCTGAGCGCCAATCGCGCATTGACGAACTGGCCGGGCCAGAGCCGCATGTCCGGATTGTCGAACACGGCCTTGAGCGCGATCGTCCCGCTCGATTTGTCGATCGCGTCGCCGATCAGGCTGAGCTGGCCCGTCGCCAGCAGCGCCTGATCGTCCGGCCCGCGCGCCTCGACCGACAAGGTCGTGTGCGCCATGCCGGCCTGGATTTCCGGCAGCACCGTCTGCGGCACGGTGAAGGTGACGGCGATCGGCTGGATCTGGGTCAGCGTGACCAGCGGCTTGCTGTCGGACGCCAGGATGAAATTGCCGAGATCGACCTGGCGGCGGCCGACGCGCCCGGCGATCGGCGCCCGGATCGTCGCGTAATTGAGCTGCAGCTTGGCCATGTCGATGCGCGCCTGGTCGGCGGCACCTTGGGCCTGGGCCTGAGCGACCATGGCATGCTGGGTATCGACCGACTGGCGGCTGGCGAAATCCTTGGCCGAGAGCGCCTGGAAGCGCTGCAGATCGGCATTGGCGTTGGCGAGCAGCGCCTGGTCCTTCTGCAGCGTCGCCTCGGCCTCGGCCAGCTGTGCGGCATAGGGCCGGGGATCGATCTCGAACAGCGGATCGCCGGGCTTCACCATCTGCCCTTCCTCGAAACGGATGGCGACGATGGCGCCGTCGACGCGGCTTTTGATCGAGACGGAATTGAAGGGATCGACCGTGCCGATGCCGCGCACCGTGACGGGCATGTCCTTGGGCTGCGCCACCGCGACCGAGACCAGCCGGTCGGGCAGCACCTTGGCGGCGGACGGCGGCGCCGAGCGATCGAGCGCACGATATCCGGCCAGCACTGCAACCAGCGCCGCTGCGCCGATGACGCCTCTAAGCCAGACCCGCATTCCCCACCGCTCGTTTCGTGTGCAATTGCTGCCGCGTTTTAACGCCATTCGGCCGCGCGGCAAAGCGGCTTCCCTACGCCGGAAGCGCCGGGTCGCTATTCCGGATGCCGGTCCAGGCCCGGTACGATGCTTGCCAACAGGCTGCGCCAGCTGCGTTTATGCCCCGTATCGATCTCGACTTCGACACTCATGCCGGCACGCAAAACGGGCTTCGCCGGATCGGCATCGACCTTGATGCGCAGCGGAATGCGCTGCACCACCTTGACCCAGTTGCCCGAGGTGTTCTGCGCCGGCAGCAGCGCGAATTGCGCGCCGCTCGCGGGCGAGAGGCTGGCGATCGAGCCTTGCCAGGTGACCCCCGGATAGGTGTCGACCGTGATGGTCACGGGCTGCCCCGGCCGGACCCAGGTGAGCTCCGTCTCCTTGGGATTGGCCTGGATCCAGACATGATCGGACGCGACCAGGCTCAATGCCGCCGTCGCCTCGCGCAGATACATGCCGGGCTGGAGGCTCGGCACGTTGGTGACGATGCCGGCGAAGGGGGCCTTCACCACCGTGCGGTCGAGATTGTGGAGCGCATTGTCGAGCTGAGCCTTGGCCGCCAGCACGCGCGGATGCTGATCGGTCGCGATCTCGGCATTGCCGCCGAGGCTGGCCACGATCGCGGCGGATTGCTGCTGGTCGGTGGTCAATTGCTGGCGTGCCGCATCGAGCATCTGCTGTGCCTGATCCATCTGGCTCTGCGGGATGACATGCTGGCCGAACAGCTCGTTCTTTCGCTTCTGGTCGCGATCGGCGAAATCGATATTGATCTGGGCGAGCTTCAGCTCCTGCTGCTTCTCGCGCCAATTGGCCTTCATCGACTCGATCTCGGCCCGCGCCATGGCGAGGCGCGCCGACGCCTCGTCGACCGCATAGCGGAACTGGGCGTCGTCAAGGCGGAACAGCACCTGACCCGGCACGACATGCTCGTTGTCGGTGACCTCGACGCTCTGCACCAGGCCCGCGACCTCGGTCGAGATCTGCGACATGTCGGCCTGGACATAGGCATTGTCGGTCGACATATAGCGACCGCCGGTCAGATAGAAATAAGCCAAACCGACAAGCAGCGCCGCCGGTCCCAAGACCAGCAGGATCAGGCGCAGAAGCCGGCGCCGGTCGCGGCGCGTGAGGCCGGTGGGCCGTGCGGCGGGGCTGTGCAGCGTGCTGCCGTCAGCCATGGACAGCCTCCACCATCTCAGCCGGTGCGGCGGCGGCAGGCGGCAAATCCGCGTCCGGCACATCGCTCAACCGCTCGATCATATTGATCTTCATGGTGGCGAGCGCCTGGATGAGAAGCTCGCGCTCGGCCGGGGCCAGCCCGGCCATCGCCTCGGCCCGCACCTCTTCAGCCAGCACATAGACGCGATCGAGCAAGGGCCGCGCGCGCGGCGTGAGATAGAGCACACGAGCGCGCCTGTCTTGCGGGTCGGCACGCCGCTCGATCAGCTCGGCCGCCTGCAGCCGGTCGAGGAGCCGCACGAGCGTGATCGGCTCGAGCTCGAGCAGGTGCGCCAGGCGCACCTGGTTGATGCCTTCCTGCTGGGCCAGCCGTGCCAGCACGGCCGCCTGAGATCGCGTCAGGCCAAGCCGCTTGGCACGCGCTACCTGCTCGAATCGCTTGCGCATCAAGCGCGCCACGTCCGGGAGCAGAAATCCCAGTGTCGTTTCCCCGGTATTGCTCATCCGCTCGGTCACTCGCTGCGGCCAACAATGTGCCGCTCATCGAAAGTCAACATATGACAAGCTAGCACATAATTTAGGCGACCTGACTTTCTGGGACAAGTTGCCACTCGTGTGATGGTTCTGAAATTCGCGCTGTTGCACACCGTGAGTTCTGCATGCCGAATCGCAATAAATTCAATCTGTTGCGTACCGATTCACCTGAAATTCGATGCCTCGGATTTCAGGACCCGGACGCTAGCAAACGTGCCATGCAGTGGACGCCGGCCTTGCCGCCATGCAAATCGAGCATTAAGATATTGACGATTTTGCAACCCTGGGCGGGACGCCGAGACCGCGGGCGCGATATCTCTCGGCGTAACGCTTTAAACGGTATTTTTGCAACTCTCGGGTTTGCTCGTGGCAGGCCGTAGTCCGGCTGCCCGCGCGGAGAGATTTATGGATGTCGTATAGTCGGCTCATTCTGCTCTTTCTGCCGATCCTGTTCGGGGGGACGATACCGCTCGGGAGCCTGGCGCTGGGTGCCAGCGTCACGCTGCTGGGCTCCGACGATCTGCCGCCGAAATGCTGGCTCGATAACGGCGCTCCGCGCGGCTATGCGCTCGATGCTGCGGTCGAGGCGCTGCGCCGCACCGGCTTCGAGGTGACGATCAAGCTGGAGCCCTGGCGCCGCGCCGTCGAGGATGCCAAGGCGGGCGCCGGCTTCATCACCCATTTCTCGAAGACGCCGGAGCGCGAGCAGCTCTTCGACTTCTCGGTCCCGCTCGTCTATGACCGGATCGTCGTGGTGGTGAGCAAGGGCCACGAATTCCCCTTCTCGACCGTCTGGGATCTGTCGCACAAGACCGTCGGCGTCATGCGCGGCGTCGCCTATGGCGGCGATTGGAGTGCGGCCCTGCCGAACTTCACGCTGGAAGAGGATACGAACGCCGCCGCACGGCTCGGCCTGCTGCTGCGCGGCCGGCTTGACGCGGCGGTGCTGAGCTCCGGCGCCGCGGGGCTCAAGCTTGCGGCGAATGCTGCCGGCCTCGACCCCCTGCAATTCACGATCCTGCCGGTGCCGGTCCTCGAAGACCCGAATTTTCTTGCCTCCGCCAAAGGACAGGAAAGCCAAGCCACGATGGATAGCCTGAACGAGGTCATCGGCCAAATGCATGAGGACGGGACGATTAGGCAGATCATGGCGCGCTATGGCGACCAATCTTAGAACAAGTCTAAAAATGCCGAGCAGCGCGACTGCAGCTGCTCGAGAATTATTTCACGATCGGGTCTCTCCCCGACATCCAAATCGCCGCACGCCGTCGTATCGCTTCTCACAGTCTCGCGATTGGCTAGAGGACAGCGGTCGGATTCTATCACCTCCTTAAGACCGAGCGGCATATATGGGACAGAGTTTGCGCCGCCGGGAAACAACCATTGATAAAATACTTCTCGTTTTTTCGCTTTTATTGTGAATCAGCCGGCGAGTGGGTGGCACAAGATCGGTAGCGGCGGCAAGACATCATGAAATCGGGGGAACAATCCAACTCTGGCCAGGCGATCGGGGTGCGCGGCGTAAGGCTGCACAGCACTCGCTTCCGCCCTCGTCTCCACATCCGCGGTCAAGCCCGGGCAAGCAGATGGCCGTGACGAGCTCGGCGGAGCTCCGCCCCAAGCCTCACGGCCGCGCTGGACCCGTCGCCGTAACATTGCGTCTGGCACGGCTGGCGAGGCGCCTCGCCGCACCGCTCACCACCGCCCCGTTCAAAACCGCCCCCGACAAGGCCAACGGCCGGCCCGGCCTGCTGACCCGCCACCGGATCGGAATCGCCTCGCGGCTCCTCGGCCTGATCCTGCTGTTCAGCTCGATCGTCACCCTCGCGGCGACCGCGGCGCAACTCTATCTCGATTATCGCCGGGATATCGCCGAGATCGACCTCCGGCTCGACCAGGTCAAGGAAAGCTATATCCAGAGCCTGGCCGGCAGCCTGTGGAACCTCGATGTCGCCCAGCTTCACCGCGAGCTCGAGGGCATGATGCGGCTGCCGGACATCGCCGCACTTCGGGTCGAGGAAGTGGCGTCGGGCGCCGCCCCACCCCTCACGGTGTCGGTCGGCGCGCACCGCGAGCTCTCGACCGTCAGTCGGGACATCCCGATCCTGCGGCCAGATTCCGCCGATCTCCAGCCGATCGGCACGCTTCATGTCGAGGTCACGCTGGACGGGGTCTATAGCCGCCTCGGCCAGTCCTTCCTCACCATCCTGATCAGCCAGGCGATCAAGACCTTCCTGGTCTCCGCCTTCATCCTGTTCATCGTCCATCGGCTGGTGACGCGGCATCTGTTCGCGATCGCCGATCACATCAACGACTATGATCTGCGCCGGCCATCGCCGCCGCTGCAACTCGGCCGCGCCGTTCACAGCTCGCAGGACGAGCTCGATCAGGTCGTCTCGGCCATCAACCGCGTGGCCGGAGTGCTCCAGGAAGCCTATTCCGACCTCGCCCGCGCCAAGGAGGAGGCGGAGGTGGCGAACCATGCCAAGAGCGAGTTCCTGGCCAATATGAGCCATGAGCTCAGAACGCCGCTGAACGCGATCCTGGGCTTCTCGGAAACCATCGCCATGGAGCTGATGGGGCCGATCGAGAACGAAAAATATCTGGGCTATGCCAGGGACATCCACAAGAGCGGCGCCCTGCTGCTGTCGATCATCAACGACATTCTTGATCTGGCGAAAATCGAAGCCGGCAAGCATGAGCTGAACGAGGAGGCGGTCGACCTCCAGCACTGCATCGAGACGGTCGCCGGCCTGCTGCGGCCCCGCATCGTCGAGACCGGGGTGGCGCTGGGGCTCGAATTGCCGGCCAACCTGCCGCGGCTCTGGGCCGATGACCGCCTGCTCCAGCAGATCCTGCTCAACCTTCTGTCCAACGCGGCAAAATTCACGATTGAGGGCACGATCGCCATCACGGCCGGTCTCGATGCGGAAAACCGGGCATCGATCGCCGTCCGCGACACCGGCATCGGCATGAGTGCCGAGGACATCGTCGTGGCGCTCACCCCCTTCGGCCAGGTCGCCAGCGCTTTGACGCGCGGCGAGCAAGGGACCGGCCTGGGCGTGCCGCTGGCGCGGGCACTGGCCGAGCGGCATGGCGGCGAGCTGTCGATCGACAGCAAGCCTGGCTCCGGCACTTGCGTGACGGTACGCTTTCCGGCCCATCGAACGCTCTCCGGAAAGGTGCTGAGGGGCCGCCCCGCCGTTCGGCCGACCGCTTTTTAGTTCCCGGCTTCACCCGTTCGTGAACGCGACATATGGACCGCCGGACCCGGCTTGACGGGCGGGATCGGCTTGGTTAGCCTTCGTTTGATCTTTAGGGATCCGCGGGAATTTGAAGGGCAGCTTGCGCCGCGTCACCAACTGCTAAAGCGCCACGGGACGATCCCGTGGGCCCATCCTCGATGGCCAGGAGACCCGTTCATGATTCGAGCTGATCAACTCTGTCGCTGCTGAAACTTTTTCGATTGCCGGCCGTCTTCAGCCGGTTGTCGTCAGTGTTTCATCGAGAGACGAGAGATCTTTTAAATGGCTGATGCTTTCGTAATTCAGAGCGCCGATGAGACGGCGGGAATCGTCGTCATTGAGCATGGCGGCGTGCGCTTCTTCGCCTCGGCACCTGCCTATGTCCAACTCGACGGCAAGAGCTTCAAAAGCGTCCGCGCTGCTAAAAGGGCGGTCGATGAGCTTGAGCCGCCTAAACTGCGGCTCCGTGCCGCCATGGGTGGCCGGCGCTGAGCCGGAAGGATAGGAAAGTCCTTCTCCGCCCTTCAGGGGGGGAGAAGGATTTAGGATGAGGTGGGTCGCGGCGCCGCTCAATATATTGGGATGGTGCTACGTCGAGCGTTCCCCGCCTCACCCCGGCCCTCTCCACCCCAATGGGGTAGAGAGGGAGTGCTGTCTACCCGCCGGCCGGGACGACGCGGCTCGGCGGCAGCATCACGGTGGCGACGGTGCCGACGCCGAGCGTGCTGGCGAGGCTGAGCCGCCCGCCATGCTCCTCGATCAAAAGCCGCGAGAGCGACAATCCCAGGCCCGTGCCCTCATGGGCTCGGCTATGCGCGGAGCTGACCAGCCCGAACGGCTCGAACGCCTGGGGAATATCCTCCGGCTTCATGCCGATGCCGGTATCGCGCACCTCGATCGCAAAGCCGCCATCCGCGGCGAGCTTCGCCTCGAGCCCGACGGAACCGCCGTCCTGGGTGAATTTGACCGCGTTCGAGAGCAGGTTCAACAGCACCTGCCTGAGACGCAGCGGATCGGCACGCAGGCGAGGCAGATCCGGCGCATAGACGGCCGCGAACTCGATGCCGCCGCGCGCCATCCGGTCCTGCAACAGGGAAATGCAGCTGTCGACGATGCCGGGCACGGCGATCGTCTCATCCTCGAGGATGATCTTGCCGGCCTCGACGCGCGCCAGATCGAGCACGGTGTTGATGATGCCGAGCAGATGCTGGCCGCTCGAGTGGATGTCGTTGACATAGCCCAGATAGCGCCCCGATCCGAGCGGGCCGAAGATCTCGGTCGCCATCATTTCCGAGAAACCGATGATGGCGTTGAGCGGTGTCCTGAGCTCGTGGCTCATATTGGCCAGAAACTCGGATTTCGCCTTGTTCGCGGCGGTGGCGTCGATCAGCGCCTCGCGCAGCTGCTCTTCGCGCCGCTTCAGGATCGTGATGTCGCGGCGGATCGCCACCGTGCCACCGTCGCGCATCCGCCGTTCGCTGGCATGGACCCAGCGGCCGTCGGCCAGCTGACCTTCGGACGAGCTGTTGCCCTTCTTGAAATCCTCGATGCGGGCTTGAATGATCGCTTCGGCCCGCTCGCCGGCGAAGCTGGCCAGGCTGCGCCGCAGCATCTCCTCGAAGGTCCGGCCGGGCTCGAGCGCGACACTCAGGCCGGATGTATCATAGAGCTCCTTCAGCCGCGAGTTGGTCAGCACCAACCGCCCCTCGGGGTCGTAGAGCGCAAAACCCTCGGAGATGCTCTCGATCGCGTCCTCGAGCTGCTGGCGCGCGCGCTGCGCCTCTGCGACCGCGGCCTCGGCCCGATCCTTGGCACAGCGCAGCTCCGCCTCGGTCAGCTTGAGATCGCTAACGTCGATCAGTACGCCATCCCAGCGAATGCCGCCTTCGGGCTTCGCGGTCGGCCGCGCATCGGCCCGGAGCCAGATCATCTTGCCGTCGCGACGCACGCGGAACTCGATGATCACCGGCGTGATATCGGCGGCCGACCGGCGCATCGCCGCCCACACCGGTGCCCGATCCTCGGGCTCGAGACTGGCCGCGAACAGCCCGGGGTTGCGCATGAGGTCATCGAGCGGGACGCCGAACACCTCCTCCGCCCGATCGCTCAGGAAATCGCACCAGAAATGGCCGGCGGCATCCATGCAGAGCTGATAGACGATGCCGGGAATGTTGGCATAGATCCGGCGCAGCTGGTTCTCGCGCTCGGCCCAGGCGCGGGATGCGATGGCCAGTTCCTCCTCGCGGCGCTTCGCCTCGGTGATGTCGATCCTGAGCGAGACCGTGTCGCCGGACGGCGTGCGCCGGTCGATCAGGCGGAGCCAGCGCCCGTCGTGAAAGCGCCGCTCAACATCGCTGTACCCCTTGCGGAACTCGGCGAGGCGGGCCGCCACGAAGGTCTCCAGCTCGTCGGGCGAGGCGTCCGGCAGGAACCAGACCATATTCTCGCGCACCATCGTCTCGAAACTCATACCGGGACGCGGCGGGGCCTCGAACGGGCTGATGTCCAGCCGACGATTGCTGGCGAAGACGAGCCGCTCCTCGGGATCGAACAGCATGAATACTTCGGGCAGCGATTGCAGCGCCTCGACCAGCCGCGCCTCGGCGCGGGCCGCCAGCTGCTCGGCCGCCTCGGCCCGGCGGGCCGTCGAGGTCAGATCCTCTTCGCGGCATTTGAGCGGCGTGATGTCGGAGAAGATCGCGACATAGCCGCCATCGGAGGTGGCGCGGTCTTCGATCCGGAGCCACTTGCCCGACGCCAGCCTGAGCTCGCGGATGCCGACGCCGCATGATGGCCAGCACAGTCTCGATAAAACGTTCGGGCTCCGCCCCCTGAAGATCGAACAGGCCACCCTCGACGGCGGCGCGCACCGCCTCGCGCATGGTGACGCCGGGCCGTGCCACCGCCTCGATGCCGATGAGCCCGCGGAAGGCCGCGTTGCACATGACCAGCCGTTCCGACGAATCGTAAAGCATGAAGCCGTCGGTGATCGCCTCGATCGCCTCGATCAGCTGGCGATGCGTGTTGAGGGTCCGGTCGCGCGGGGTGAGCTCACGGCAATACCAGGCGCGTTCGCCGTCGGCCTCATTGAGGCGATTGCCCCTGAGCTCGATCACGCGGCCATCGAAGAGCTCGATCACCGTCGAGAAATCGCCTTGCTCGGCGCCGCGGAACGCGCGCAGCAGCGAGGCCGGATGCTTCGTCATCCGGCGCAGCTGACGCCAGAGCCGGGCGGGCTTGCGCGACGATCTCTGCACCGGCAGCCGCCACAGCTCGCCGAAACGCCGGTTCCAGCGCGTAAGGCGCCAATCGCCGCTCACGATGGCGACCGCGTCGGGGCAGCTGTCGAGCAGCGCCTGGTAGGAATCCGGGCAAAGCTCAAGCTTTCCGGGCTCAACACCCGGTTTGCGTTGCGCGCTGAATTTCCGCGTCACCAGCATGCCCTGCCCCCGACAACCGAGCGGTTGCCCCGTCTATCGTGCCTCCACCCCAATAAAGCTTTTCTTAAATGTCGCCCCGAAGCGAGGCCTGGGTTGGTCGATAGGGTCCGAGATCGATGCCGGGATAGCGATCCGCGACATCGGCAAGCGTCTGCTCGTTCCAATAATCGCTGCCGGGCGGCGGCCAGCCGAACAGGTCGCGCTGGCGCGGGGTCATGGCGACGACCGCTTCGACCATGCCCGGATAGTTGCCCCGGTCGGGCCAGGCGATCTTGCCCTGCCAGCGCCAGCCGCGCTCCTTGAAATCGATCAGCATGGCGAAGCGCGAGCGGTTGGATGCGGCGAAACTGGACGCGCGATGGAAGACATCGGTCCGATAGATCATCAGGCTGCCGGCCGGCCCCGTGGCCGCCACCTCCTCGGCCGCGAAGGCGCCCGGCTCGAGCGTGCGCGGCGTGAAGGGAATGTGATGGCTGTGCTCGATCGGCACCAGGCGCGTCGGCCCGTCGAGCTCGGTCACGTCCGACAGCAGGATGAAGGTCGTCATCTGCATATGCCGGCCATCGCGCCGCGGCACCACCAGCGTATGGTTGCCATAATCGCGATGATGCGGCTGGTCGTAGTCGATGGCGCCCGAATATTTCGCCCAGAGCTCGATCTTGTAGAGATCGAGCTCGGTCGAGCCCAGGAACCGCTCGGCCGCATCGACGAGATCGGGATATATCGCCAGCCGGTTGAGCGCCGGCTGGGCATAGGGAAACAGCTGGATGCCTGAGAACTGACTCTTGCCGTAGCGCGGATAGCGATCGGGCTCGGCGAAATAGGCTTCGGGCCGGGGATGCAGCTCCCAGAGTGCCGCCTGCGCCGCCACCAGCGTCTCGGGATCGACGAAGCCTTCGATCACGGCAAAGCCGCGCGCGCGCACCTCGTCGAGCTTGGCGTCAGGCACCCGCATGTTCTTGCCCCCGTTTCTTATTGTCGCCTGAGGTCCTTATTGGCGCGTGAGGCGCGGATCGGCGTTGGGAAGGTAATCGCGCACCAGCAGTTCCGCAATCTGGACGGCGTTGAGTGCCGCCCCCTTCCTGAGATTGTCGGCGACGACCCAGAGGTTGAGCCCGTACTTCACCGTCGGATCCTTGCGGATGCGGCTGACGAAGACCGGATCCTCGCCGGCCACCTCCTGCGGTGTCACATAGCCTTCATCGACGCGGTGATCGATGACCGTGACACCGGGAGCGGCCTTGAGCGCCGCGCGGGCCTGCTCGACCGAGATCGGCCGCTCGAACTCGATATTGATCGCCTCGGCATGGCCGATGAAGACCGGCACGCGCACGCAGGTGGCGGTGACCGCGATCTCGGGATCAAGGATCTTCTTGGTCTCGGCCACCATCTTCCACTCTTCCTTGGTGGAGCCGTCATCCATGAAGATGTCGATATGCGGGATAACGTTGAAGGCGATCCGCTTGGTGAATTGCTCGGGCTTGATCGCGTCGTTCACGAAGACCGCGCGGGTCTGGTTGAAGAGCTCGTCCATCGCCTCTTTGCCGGCACCCGAGACCGACTGGTAGGTCGCGACCACGACACGCTTCACCTTGGCAAGGTCGTGCAGCGGCTTCAGCGCCACCACCATCTGGATGGTCGAGCAATTGGGATTGGCGATGATGCCGCGCTTCTCATGACGGGCGATCGCCTGCGGATTGACCTCGGGCACCACCAGCGGCACGTCGGGGTCCATGCGGAACTGCGAGGTATTGTCGATCACGACCGCACCGGCCTTGGCCGCGCGCGGTGCGTGAACGGCCGAAACCTTGGCGCCGGGCGAGAAGAGCGCGATGTCGATGTGCTTGAAGTCGAAACTGTCGAGATCATGAACCTTGAGGACGTTGTCCTCGCCGAACGACACCTCGGAGCCGACCGAGCGGTTCGACGCCAGCGCCACGACTTCATCGACCGGAAATTCACGCTCGGCGAGCGTGGTCAGTATCTCGCGCCCGACATTTCCCGTGGCGCCGACCACCGCGACCCGATACCCCATCCTGGCATTCCTCTTACGCTGATTCGAACCGGCCTCTATATAATGCGATACGGGCGCCCAAGCAGAAGGGGGATTCGCATGGCAGACCGGCCGCTCAATTACGCGGAGTTCTGGCCTTATTACCTCCGAGAGCATGCCGACCCGCGCACTCGCCTGGTCCATTATATGGGAAGCGCGCTGGCGATCGCAGCGCTTATTGCGGCACTGGCCACACTCGATTGGCGCTGGTTCGTCGCCATGCCGGTCGCGGGCTATGCCTTCGCCTGGTTCGCCCATTTCCGCATCGAGCATAACCGGCCCGCGACATTCACCTATCCCGTCTGGTCGCTCTTCAGCGATTTCCGCATGTTCGGGCTGTGGGCGACCGGTCGGCTCAAGCCGCATTTGGACCGCAGCCTGGCCTCTTAGAACTGCGATTTCAGCCAGGTGCGGAAGGCCGCCATGCCCGGCGTCGACACCTTGGATTTGAGCCGCGTCAGCCAATAGGCCCCAACCTCCACCTCGATCGCGAAGGGCTGGACGATCTGGCCGGCGTCGAGCTCGCGCCGGAACATGGCGGGTGGGGCGAGTGCGACACCTTCGCCCCGCACGGCGGCCTGGACCATGATCAGCGACGAATCGAAGAGCGGCCCTCTGACATTGGTCGTCTCCAGGCCTGCCGCCGCGAGCCAGGCAAGCCAATCCTGCGGACGATAGGATCTGAGCAGCGGCGCGCGCACGAGGTCGGATGGTAAGGCGAGCCGAGCCGCAAGCGCCGGCGCGCAGAGCGGCGATAGCGGCGCGCGCAGGATCGGCTCGGACTCGCAGCCATGCCAGGCGCCGTCGCCGAAGCGGATCGCATAATCCAGCCCCTCGGCGACGAGATCGACCTTGTTGTTGTTGGTGCGCAGCCGGAGATCGATGCGCGGATGGCTGGCCCTGAAGGAAGGCAGCCGCTCGAGCAGAACACCCAGGGCGAAAGTGCCCACCACGCTCACATTCAGCACCTCACGCACGCCGCCCGGTTCGAACTGCTCCAGCAGCCGGTCGATGGCGCCGAAGGCGTTGAAGAGCGTGGGCGCCAGGGCCAGCCCCTCGTCGGTCAACTGCAGGCCGCGGTTCGAGCGGCGGAACAGCTTCACGCCGAACCGCGCCTCCAACGCCTTCACCTGATGGCTGATCGCCGCCTGGGTAACGCACAGCTCCTCGGCGGCGCGGGTGAAGGACAGATGCCGCGCCGCCGCCTCGAAGGCACGGAGCGCATTGAGCGCAACCGGTGAATTGGCCATTCAGCCCCTAAATTTTCTAATGATCGAACCGAGATCATATCCTTTGCGCAAAGCAATTTGAACGGGCATTTCCACGGCCACGATCCCTGACGGAGCTTTTGAAATGAGTTCAGCTCATAGAGAACCAGCCCTCGCCTCGCGTCGGGACGTGATGCGGGGCGTGCCGCTCACGGCCTTCTGTCTCTATGCCCTGATGCGCGAGGCCCGAGCCGCCGCCCCCGGCGATCGCCGCCTGTCCGCCCGGCGCTGGATCGAGCGGCAGGACGCGCTGGCGCGGGGATTGGCGGCCGGCCAGGTATCGCAACTTTCCTGGCATGACGAGATCGAGCGCCTGGCCCGCGAGGTGGACACGGCACAGCTGATCGCCGAGATCCAGTCGGGCCAGGGTGCCGCCGGCCAGCCTTTCCGGCGCGATCCGGTCAAGCGCTATGTCGATTTCCGCGACGCGCAGGGCCGGCCGCGCCAGCTCGCCTATGCCGCCGCGACCTTCTCCTTCGACCGCGAGAACGTCATCACCCCGCACGCCCATCGCCACATGGCCAGCGCCCACATGGTCATCGACGGCCAGGTGCGCATCCGGACCTTCGATCGGATCGCGGACCAGGAGGGCGCGCTGCTGATCCGCCCGAGCGGCGATCATGTAGCACGGGTGGGCGACGCCGCCGCCATGACCACGGTCAAGGACAACATCCATTGGTTCGCGCCGAAGACCGCCACGGCCGTGACCTTCGACGTGATCGTGGATGGGCTCGATCCGGGCCAGCCGCGCTATGTCATCGAGCCGGTCGATCCCTTGGCTGGCGAGATCCGGCCGGACGGAACGATCCTCGCGCCGATCCTGAGCTTCGACCAGTCGATGGACCGCTACACCGCCGCGATCTGAGGAACCGGAGCCCCTATGCCAAGCGTGTTTCATCGCATCCGCAGCGGCCTCGCCGCCTGCGCTTTTGTCGCCGCCTGGCCGGCCGTGGCGGAGACGCCGGCAAGCTGGACCCATCCGGTCGAGCCGTTCCGGATCGTCGGAAGCGTCTATTATGTCGGCACGGAGGGGCTCGGCGCCTATCTGATCGCCTCGCCCGAGGGCCATGTCCTGCTCGACGCCACGCTCGAAGAGAACGCGCCGCTTATCGAGCGCAATATCGAAAAGCTCGGCTTCAAGCTGCACGACGTGAAGTTCCTCATCGAGAACCACGCCCATTCCGACCATGTCGGCGGGCTGGCGCGACTCAAGACCGACACGGGCGCTCCGCTATGGGCCAGCGAGGGCGATCGCTGGGCGCTCGAGAATGGCCGCAATTTCGGCGACACCGATTATGGCGTGATCCCCTTTCCCGCCGTGACGGTCGACCAGTCCTTTAAGGACGGCGCCGTCCTGCGCCTGGGCAGCACGAGGCTCACCGCGAACATCACTCCCGGCCACACGCGCGGCTGCACCAGCTGGTCGCTGCCGGTCGAGGAAGCGGGACGAAAGCTTGAGGTGCTGTTCCTGTGCAGCATCACGGTCGCGGGCAACAAGCTGGTCGGCAACCAGGCCTATCCCGGCATCGTCGCCGATTTCCGCCGCAGCTTCGCCCGCCTGGCGCGCATGCAGGCCGATGTGGTGCTGACCGGCCATCCCGAGGTGGCCGGCGTGCTGTCACGCGAGGCGCGCCGGGCCGCAGGCGACGCCTCGGCCTTCATCGATCCCGAGGAGCTTGCGCGGCTTACGGCAGACGCGCGTGCCGATTTCGAGGCGGAGCTGGCGAAGGAGCAGGCCGCTAGGCCAGCGCGTCCAGCTCCTTGACGAGCGCCTTGCCCATCTCGGAGGTCGAAACCGAGCCGCTGCCGGCGATCGCGATGTCGGCCGTGCGCACGCCGCGGCCGAGCAGCTTCTCGACCGCCTTCTCGATGAGGTCGGCATCCTCCGTCATGTCGAAGGAATAGCGCAGCATCATCGCGAAGCTGAGGATCATGGCGAGCGGATTGGCCAGCCCCTTGCCGGCGATATCCGGTGCGGAACCATGGACCGGCTCGTAAAGCGCCTTGCGCCGGCCCGATGAATCGGCCGCACCCAGCGACGCCGAGGGCAGCATGCCGAGCGAGCCCGTCAGCATGGCGGCGCAATCGCTCAACAGATCGCCGAAGAGATTGTCGGTCAGGATCACATCGAACTGCTTCGGCCGGCGCACCAGCTGCATGGCGCAATTATCGGCATACATGTGGCTGAGCTCGACATCTTCATAGTCGCGGGCATGGAGCTCGGTCACGACCTCGCGCCAGAGCACGCCCGATTCCATGACGTTGGCCTTCTCGACCGAGCAGAGCGACTTCCGCCGCTTGCGCGCGAGCTCGAAACCCACGCGGGCGACCCGCTCGATCTCGGAGGTCGTGTAGCTTTGCGTATTGAAGCCGCGCTTCTCGCCATTGGGCAGCGTCTCGATGCCGCGCGGCGTGCCGAAATAGACGCCGCCGACAAGCTCGCGCAGGATCAGGATATCGAGGCCGCGCACCAGTTCGGGCTTGAGGCTCGAGGCATCGGCGAGTGCGTCGAACACGGTCGCCGGGCGGAGATTGGCGAAGAGCTCCATATCCTTGCGAAGCCGCAAGAGCCCGCGCTCCGGCCGGTCGGCGAAGGGCAGGCTCTCCCATTTGACGCCGCCGACTGCCCCCAGCAGCACGGCATCGGCCGCGATCGCCTTCCCCACGGTAGCATCGCTCACGGGTGCCCCTTCGGCGTCATAGGCAGCCCCGCCGACGAGGCCGTGCTCGACCGCGAAGCTCGCCCGGCGCTTGCCGTCGAGCCAGCCGATCACGCGCTCGACCTCACCCATCACCTCGGGTCCGATACCGTCGCCCGGCAGCATCAGCAGCTTCTTGTTGGCACTCATCTCTTGTTTGCTCCTTACCGGGCCGCGAGCCAGGGCTGGCTCAGAAGCTGCCGTGCTTCATAGGAATCGATCGAACGCCCCTTCTCGAGGGTCAACCCGATATCGTCGAGCCCTTCGAGCAGGCACTTCTTGCGGAAGGGATCGAGCTCGAAGGCGACCGTCTCGCCGTCCGGCGTGCTGATCGTCTGGCTGTCGAGATCGATGGTGAAGACGGCATTGGCGCCGTTCTTCGCCTCTTCCATCAGCGTCTCGATCGTCTCGGCATCGAGCCTGATCGGCAGCACGCCGTTCTTGAAGCAGTTATTGTAGAAGATGTCGGCGAAGCTCTCGGAGATGATGCAGCGGATGCCGTAGTCCAAGAGCGCCCAGGGCGCATGCTCGCGGCTCGAGCCGCAGCCGAAATTCTCGCCGGCGATCAGGATCTTGGCCTGACGCCAGGCGGGCTGATTGAGCACGAAATCCGGGTTCTCCGACCCGTCCGGCCGATAGCGCATCTCGTCGAAGAGGCCCTTGCCCAGGCCGCTGCGCTCGATCGTCTTCAGGTACTGTTTCGGGATGATCTTGTCGGTGTCGATATTGATCATCGGCAGCGGGGCCGCGACGCCGGTCAGGCTGGTGAATTTCTGCATGATGATGCGATCCTCCTATACCGGTCAGGCCGTCGGCAGATGGCTGGTAAGGCCGTTGGTGAAAGGCGCCCAGATTCCGGTGCGGATGCCCGCCGCCCGAAGCCCGCGCGCCAGGAACTCGTTGCAGGTGACGATTGGAGACCAGTGGCCGCGCGCCCGGTAGAAAGAATCGTCCTCGCCATAGCCGGCATGGTCGAGCCGCTGCGGCCGCCCGTCGGCGCCCTCGAGAAAGGCTGCGCGCAGATAGGTCTCGAGCTTTTCCTTCTGCTCCTCCGTGACGCGCAGGACATGAACGTCGGGGCCGCTGAACGGCAGGCTGAACCAGCCGACATGCATGACCGCCTCGTCAGAGCCGCGGAGTGCCGTGAGCGCGTTCGCCAGCTTGAAATCGGCGATGGTCGGCGTCTCGAGATAGAAGGTGCGGTCGCCCCAACCGAACGCGACCGAGCGGGCATCGTCCGGAATATCGAGATAGGGACGCCAATCGGCGGCCGGCATCAAAAGGTCGCTGTGATAGGGGTTGGCGAGGATGGCGAGGAGGACCGGCCCATCCGCCGGCGGAGCATCGTCCGCCCAAGCGCCGAGCCCATAGCCCAGGCCAGCATAGGCGGCACTCAGAACCAAAGGCACCGCCACCAGCCCCGCCAACCAGCGCCGCAGCCGCACGCTCAGGCCCCTTTTCCCGGCGCCAGCGCCCGCACATCGGCGAGCGTGCCGGTGATGGCCGCCGCCACCGCCATGGCCGGGCTCATGAGATGGGTGCGGCCGCCCCGGCCCTGACGCCCCTCGAAATTGCGGTTCGAGGTGGAGGCACAGCGTTCGCCCGGCGAGAGCTTGTCGGCATTCATGGCGAGACACATGGAGCAGCCGGGCTCGCGCCATTCGAATCCCGCGGCGAGGAAGATGCGGTCGAGCCCTTCGACCTCGGCCTGCTCCTTCACCAGGCCCGAGCCGGGTACCACCATCGCATTGACGCCGTGTGCGACGTGGCGCCCTTCGGCAATGGCGGCGGCGGCGCGCAGATCCTCGATCCGGCCGTTGGTGCAGGAGCCGATGAAGACGCGCTGGATCGGCACCTCGGTCAGGCGCTGGCCTGGTGTCAGGCCCATATAGTCGAGTGCGCGCTCCATCGAGGCGCGATGCGCGGCATCGGAGATGGCGGCCGGATCCGGTACCGAACCGGTGATCGGCAGCACATCCTCGGGCGAGGTGCCCCAAGTCACCTGCGGGGCGATCTCCGCGGCATCGAGCCGCACGATCGTGTCGTACTTCGCATGGGGGTCGGACGGCAGCGTGCGCCAATAGGCCTCGGCCTGCTCCCACGCCGCCCCCTTGGGCGCCATCGGCTTGCCTTGGAGATAGGCAAAGGTCGTCTCGTCGGGAGCGATGAGCCCGGCACGCGCACCGCCCTCGATCGTCATGTTGCAGACGGTCATGCGTCCGGCCATGTCGAGATCACGGATGACGGAGCCGGCATATTCAATGACATGGCCGGTACCGCCGGCCGTGCCGATCTTGCCGATGATGGCAAGCACGATGTCCTTGGCGGTGACGCCGGGCCCAAGCACCCCCTCGACCTCGACCAGCATGTTCTTGGCCGGCCGCTGGATCAGCGTCTGGGTCGCCAGCACATGCTCGACCTCGGACGTGCCGATGCCGAAGGCGAGCGAGCCGAAGGCGCCATGCGTCGCGGTGTGGCTGTCGCCGCACACGACCGTGGTGCCCGGCAGCGTCAGCCCCTGCTCGGGCCCGACGATATGGACGATGCCCTGGCGGATATCGTCCATGCCGAAATAAGTGATGCCATGCGCCTTTGCATTGCGCTCCAAGGTCTCGACCTGAAGGCGGGATTCCGGATCCGTGATGCCGGCGGCGCGATCCGTGGTCGGCACATTATGATCGGCGACCGCAAGCGTCGCATCCGGCCGGCGCACCCTGCGGCCGGCGAGCTTCAGGCCTTCGAAGGCCTGCGGACTGGTCACCTCGTGGACGAGATGGCGGTCGATATAGATCAGGCATGTCCCGTCGGCCTGGCGGTCGACCAGGTGAGCCTCCCAGATCTTGTCGAACAGCGTACGCGGTGCGGCCACGGCGGAATTCCTCCTGCTCGGACCCCGTCATAAGGGACCCTGGGCGATTCAAGCCCCCTGGCAGTGCGAGGCAAGCGGAATTTTGGCGGGGCTGATACCGTTGTCTCAGCATCGGTCCGGTACTGTGTCGTTCGGTACACTTGCCTCCGCTCATGGTTAAGACCATTTAACGGGTAGAGCGGTCAGCGTATACGACCAGTACGGGCGGAGGAGCGATCACATCATGAAGCCCTCGATCAGAACGTCCTTCTCGACCAGCCTTGCGGCCGTGGCCGTGTCGTTGCTGGCCCTCGCCGGGCCGGTTCCGGCATTGGCTCAGGATGTGCCGCAGATCGGCGCCCCGGCCCAGGCGGCCTATGCCCCCGCTCAGCTCGACCAGATGCTGGCGCCGGTGGCGCTATATCCCGACACGCTGCTGACCGACATCCTGACCGCGGCAACCTATCCGCTCGAAGTGGTCGAGGCCGAACGCTGGGTGTCGCAGCCCTCCAACGCCAGTCTGAGCGGCGATCAATTGACGGCGGCACTCCAGGACCAGAATTGGGACCCGAGCGTCAAGTCGCTGGTGCCCTTCCCGGCCATCCTTCAGATGATGAGCGAGCAGCTCGATTGGACGCAGCAGCTGGGCAGCGCCTTCATCGCGCAGCAGGCCGATGTCATGAACGAGGTGCAGCATCTGCGGCAGCAGGCCGAGGCGAACGGCAAGCTCACCTCCGGCGCGTCGGAAAATGTCGTCGCCGACAATGGTGCTCTCGAGATCCAGCCGACAGATCCCAACGCCATCCCGGTTCCGGCCTACAACCCGTCGGTCGTCTATGGCAGCTGGCCCTATCCGGATTATCCGCCGGATTACTTCGTGCCGCCCGGGTACGGGCCGCAGGGCTATGGATCTCCCGGATATCCCGGCTATGACGATTATGCCGGGCTCGACAGCGGCATCTATTGGGGACCGCCGGTCCTGGTCGTGAGCGGCGTCTTCTTCTGGGGCGGCATCGACTGGCACCACCACAACATCCATATCGACCGCGACCGCTTCAACCGGCTCAACTCCTTCCATCCCTTCGTCAGCGGCACGATCTGGCAGCATGATCCGTCGCACCGGCGCGGTGTCGCCTATTCGACGCCGCAGCTGCAGGCGCGCTTCCAGCCCAACCGCCTCTCGACGCCGATGCAGGTCAGCGAGTTCCGCGGCCTCGACCGGCCGGCGGCACCCCTACCGCAAATCGTGCGGCCGGAGGCAGCCGTGACGGCGATGCGTCCGGTGGCGCCGGCGCCAATGTCTGTGCAGCGCAGCTTCGTGCCGGCAGAGCGCTTTAGCGGCGGTCCCGGCGCGCAATTCCATCCGGGCTGGCAGCCGCCGGCGCGCAATCAGCCGGTCGAGCGTGCGCCGGCGAATTTCCGGCAAGGGCCGCCGCAGATACATGCGCAGGCACCGAGCCGTCCGGCGCCGGCGTCCCACGCCCAGGCGGATCGCGGCGGTCAGGGCGACCGCCGATAGGGAGTTAGGCCCGGTAGCAGACGCGCAGGCCGCCCCAGAGCCGGCCGGCCACCATGATCGGGGCCGAGGCGTCCTTCATCAGCGCGAAGACGCCGCCGCCCATGTCGCGCCGATAGGTCTGGAGCAGGAAGGGCTGGCTGTTCTTGGACACTGCCGCCGCCGTCTTGTCCTTGTAGATCCGGCGATTGCGGCCATTGGCGGCGTTCCAGACTGGATCATTGCCATGCGGCTTGCGGAACTGCGGATTATGGCTCGGGATCAGCAGATTGTGATCCGTGCAGGCGCAGAACACCATGCGCTCGTCGAGCTGGAGCACGGGATCATGGATCGCCGGCAGTGCCTTATCCAGGAACTCGATATAGCGGGTTTTATATTGCTGCGGATTGGTGTTCGGGATCGGCACGAGGGTCTTGTCGAACAAATCCTCGACCGTGACCTCGCCGGCGATGATCGCGGCGGCGAAGCGCGCCTCGATCTGCTTGGCGACCTCGACCGCCTTGTGGATGAATTTGGAGTCGATCGTCTCGAAGCCGGACGCCGCCGTCTTCACCATGATGCCTTCGCTGAGATCGAGGATCTTGTCGGTCCGCTGCGACGCCGACCGCAAGGCGGCGTTCGATTCCTCGACGGATCCGACCAGGCTGCTCACGGCCTCGGCGAAGCTGTCGCAGCGCCCGGCGATATCCTGCGTCTCGCCCGCGATCTGGCTGACATTCTCGTTCACCTCGACGACCGCATCGCCGACCAGCTGCATCGCCTGGCCGATCGAGGTGGCGCTGCGCACCACGATTTCCGCCCGCGCCTGGCCCTCGCCGCTCAAGGTACGCAGGCGCTTGAGCTCGCCGCTCAAGGTCGCCAGCGTGGCATCGATCTCGGCCGTGGCCTCGCTCGTCTGATTGGCCAGCACTTTGACCTCGCCGGCCACCACAGCGAACCCCCTGCCCGCGTCGCCGGCGCGCGCTGCCTCGATCGTAGCATTCAAGGCCAGGAGATTGGTCTGCCGCGCAATGCCGTTGATGTTGCCGGCGACCTTGCTGATGCGCTGCATCGCGGCCTCGAGGCCGGCGAGCTGGGCGCCGATCGTGCGAACCGATTCGACGAGCCCGTTGATCGTGGCGAGCGCCGTCTCGACCTCACCGCGCGAGCTCGCGACCTCTGCCCGCGCCGTCGCCGCTTTCGTCAACGTCACGGCAGCCTTTTCGGCGATGCGCTGATTGCTGGTGACGATCGTGCCGGTCGATTCGCGCAGCTCGCCGAAATGCCGCGCCTGCCCATCGACCAACGTGCTGACCCGCTGCACATCGCCCGCGACATCGGCCATCTCGACGGCAAGCTTGCCGATCTCCGTCGCGATATCGGCGACCAGAAGACCGGCCTTTTCCGTCAGATCCGCCATCAAACCCTCCGCCCACTCTTAACCACGGCAGAAGATTGTGCAGCGACCGTTAGCAAATGCATACCGATGACGCAGAAATAGGCGGTTTTCCACAGGTACTACTTTAGGCTTAGTCGACGACAAGGTCGCGGCGGAGTTGCCCCGAAGGGATACTCCGCCCCAGCGCGCCTACGATCGTACTACTCTTTCTCGGCCGCGGGCGTAGTGCTCCGGGTCTTCTCCGCGATGCGCGCCGACTTGCCGCGGCGATCGCGCAGATAATAAAGCTTGGCGCGCCGGACGGCGCCGTGGCGGATGACCTCGATCGCCGTGAGCCGCGGCGAGTAGAGCGGGAAGACGCGCTCGACGCCCTCGCCATAGGAGATCTTGCGCAGCGTGAAGTTGGAATTGATGCCGGCATTCTTGCGGGCGATGCACAGGCCTTCGAAGGCCTGGACGCGCTCGCGGTCGCCTTCGACGACCTTGACGCTGACCTTGATCGTGTCGCCCGGACGGAAGTCCGGTACGGCCCGTTCGGCGACCAGCTTGTCGACCTGCTCCTGCTCGAGCTGTTGCAGAATGTTCATTTCTACACCTCTTCCTCGATGGCGCCGGCCTTGATACCGGTCGCGCGTTCAATAAGATTTCCAATGGGGTGACGAGACCGGTACCGGTCCCAAAGATCCGGACGGCGCGTTCTGGTCGCCGCCTCTGCTTCGGCCCGCCGCCAGGCCTTGATGCGCGCATGGTTGCCGGAGAGCAGCACGTCCGGCACCGCGCGGCCCTGCCAGAGCTGGGGCCGCGTATAATGGGGATATTCGAGGAGGCCGGCCTCGAAGCTTTCCTCGGCGAGCGTCTCGGCCGCCCCCACCACGCCCGGCAGCAGGCGGATGACGGCGTCGAGCAGCGCCAGCGCCGCGGGCTCGCCGCCCGACAGCACGAAATCGCCGAGGCTGACTTCCTCGAGCAGGTGGGCGTCGATCACGCGCTGGTCGAGCCCTTCGAACCGGCCGCACAGCAGCACCGCACCCGGCCCTTCGGCGAGCGAGCGCACCCGCTCCTGATCGAGCACGCGGCCACGCGGCGAAAGATAGATCCGCGGGCCGGGTGCCGTGACCGAGGCCAATGCTGAATCGACGATGTCGGGTCTGAGCACCATGCCGGGACCGCCGCCGAACGGCGCATCGTCGACTGTGCGATGGGTATCGGTCGCGAAGGACCGGATGTCGCGTGCCTCCAGCGACCAGATGCCCTCGGCAAGCGCCTTGCCGGCGAGCGACAGGCCGAGCGGCCCCGGAAACATCTCCGGGAAGAGCGTCAGCACGGTGGCTTGCCAGCTCATGGCGTGGCCCCCTCAGCCGACGCAGACTCCAGAAGCTCGGCCGCGACCTGTTCCTGCTCATGGATCGGCGCCGGCGGTGCCGGCTTGTCGAAGAGCCCGGCCGGCGGATCGATCACGATCCGGCCCGCCGCGAGATCGACCACGGGAACCGCCGCCTTGGTGAAGGGCACCAGGATCGCCTCGCCCGAGACACCCACGATCTCGACCGACTGCCCCGCGCCGAAATCATGGAGCTCGGCGACCTTGCCCAGCACTGTGCCGTCGGCGAGCTCGGCTCGAAGCCCGATCAGGTCGGCGTGGTAGAACTCCTCCGCCTCGGCCGGCGGCAACTGCGCCCGGTCGACATAGAGATGGAGCCCGCGCAGCGCCTCGGCCGTATCGCGATCCTCGACCCCCTCGATCTCGACCAGCACCACGCCCTTCATCTGGCCGGCGACCGTCAGCACGAAGCGGCGCATGCCGGCCTGGTCGGAGACCGGGCCGTAATCGCCGATCGCCGCCGGGTCCTCGGTGAAGCTCTTGATGCGCACGGCACCCCGGACCCCATGCGGGCCGGTGATGATGCCGAGGCAGAGGCGCTTCGCCGCCTGGTCGAAAGAGGGAGTGGCCATGGGCCGAGCCTGGCTGCCGATCCGGATCAGTCGGCCGCCGGGACAGCGGCCTTCTCGGCTCGTGCCTTGGCGCGCTCGACCGACTTCTCGCCGGGCGCCGACTTCTTCGGCGACTCGACGACCGCGGGCTTGGCGATGAGCTCGGCATCGCCGAGGAAGCGTGCCACGCGGTCGGTCGGCAAGGCGCCGACGGAGAGCCAATGCTTGATGCGGTCGGACTTCAGCGTCAGACGCTCCGGATGGGTCTTCTCGACCATCGGATTGTAGGTGCCGAGCCGCTCGATGAAGCGGCCGTCGCGCGGGCTGCGCGCATCGGCCACGACGATCTGGTAGAACGGCCGCTTCTTGGCGCCGCCGCGCGCGAGCCGGATCTTCAAAGACATGGAGCTTCCTTCTTCAATGAAAGTTCTGATTCCCCTCTCCCGCTTGGCGGGAGAGGGAAGGGCCCGCGACAGCGGGAGGGTGAGGGTGTACGCGAGAGCCTTGACCCACCCTCACCCTGTCCCTCTCCCGCCAAGCGGGCGAGGGAACGCAGCTGAGAGGGGTGTGAAAAAATTTCTGGATCATGGACGGCCGAACGGATTGCCGCCGCCCCCGCCGGGCAGCAGCCCGGACAAGCCATGGCGCATGAAGCCCTTCTTCCCGAGCTTCTGAACCTGCTTCATCATCTGCGCCATATCCTGGTGCTGCTTCAGCAGCTTGTTCACATCCTGAACGGTCGTGCCCGAGCCGACCGCGATGCGGCGGCGGCGCGAGCCGTTCATGAGCTTGGGATTCTTGCGCTCTTCCTTGGTCATCGACGAGATGATCGCTTCCTGGCGCTTGATCACGCGGTCGTCGATATTGGCCTCGGCGATCTGCTTCTTGATCTTGCCGATGCCGGGCAGCATGCCGAGCATGCCGTTCATGCCGCCCATCTTCCTGAGCTGCCGCAGCTGAGCCGCCAGATCGTCGAGATCGAAGCTGCCCTTCTGCATCTTGGCGGCGAGCTTCTCGGCCTCGTCGCGATCGACCGTCTCGGCCGCCTTCTCGACCAGGCTGACGACGTCGCCCATGCCCAGGATGCGGCCCGCGATGCGGTCGGGATGGAACGTTTCGAGCGCGTCGAGCTTCTCGCCGACGCCGATGAGCTTGATCGGCTTGCCGGTGATGGACCGGATCGACAGTGCCGCACCGCCGCGCGCATCGCCATCGACACGGGTCAGCACCACGCCGGTGATGCCGAGCCGGTCGTTGAAGGCCTTGGCGGTGTTGATCGCGTCCTGGCCGGTCATGGCGTCGGCGACGAACAAGGTTTCGTGCGGCTTCGCCGTGTCGCGCACGGCCGCGACCTCGAGCATTAGCGCCTCGTCGATATGGAGGCGGCCGGCGGTGTCGAGCATGACCACGTCATAGCCTTCGAGCCGGCCCTTGGAGAGCGCCCGCTCGGTGATCGCGACCGGACCCTCGCCCTTGACGATCGGCAGCGTGTCGATTTGGGTCTGGCGGCCGAGAATGGCGAGCTGCTCTTGTGCCGCCGGGCGCTGCACGTCGAGCGACGCCATCAGCACCTTCTTCTTTTCCCGGTTCTTGAGCCGGAGCGCGATCTTGGCGGTCGAGGTCGTCTTGCCGGAGCCTTGCAGACCCACCATCAGCATGACGACCGGCGGCGTCGCCCGGAAATCGAGTTCGACCGCATCCGAGCCCAAGATTTCGACCAGATGGTCGTGGACGATCTTGACCACCATCTGCGCCGGCGTGACCGAGCGGACGACATCTTGGCCGATCGCCTTCTCGCGCACGGCGTTGATGAAATCCTTGACCACCGGCAGGGCGACATCGGCCTCGAGCAGCGCCACCCGCACTTCGCGCAGTGCGGCCGTGACATCGGCCTCCGACAGCGCGCCATGGCGGCGCAGCCGGTCGAACACATCGCCGAGCCTTTGGGTCAAGCCGTCGAACATCTCGTCTCCGCTTCCCGCACTCGCACAAAACAAAAAGGCCAGTGCGCGAAACTCGCGGACTGGCACAGCGGCCCTAAGGGCGCGCCGTTTGAGGGAGCGGATGGATATAGGGTCGAGTGCGATGTGTCAAGCGCGCAACAGCGAGCCTGTCAGGGGGAATGACGATCGCAGGTTTTGTATGGCACGATCAGATTCTACCAAACATGCCGGGATGCCTGATGACCACCCCTTCGTTGCCGAGGCTTCAACTCGTCACTCCCGTGGCGGCCTTGTTTGCCTTCCTTGCACAATCGGCCTTGGCGAACGATACCACCGCGGCCCTCGCTGCGGGCGGGCTCATATTCGAGCATACCGACCAGATCAGAATGGAATCGGAGCGGCTCAAGATCTCGACCAAGCTCGTCGAGGTCGATTACGTCTTCAAGAACATCGGCAACACCGATATCTCCACGACGATCGCGTTTCCGATGCCGGATACGAACGATGGGGATTCCTATCATCACGACATAGCAATCCCAGCCCCCGGCCCGAATTTCCTCGACTTCAGGACTTGGGTGGACGGCGCGGAGGTGCGGCCACTCCTTGAGGTCCGCTATCAGCTCGATGGCAAGGACATCATTGCCGCCCGCGACAGCTATGATCCGGATATGGCAGACAATGCGCCAACCGAGCTGAGGGAAAAGTGGCTCGAGCGCGGGTGGGCACATCGTGAAGAACCCGATATCGTCCCGGACTGGACGACCAAGATGTCCTTCCATTGGCCGCAAATTTTCCGCGCCCGCCAAGAGACTCACATCCGTCACCTTTACCAACCTTCGGTCGGCGGGGGTCTTGTCGGCTATCCCGGCACCGGTGCGCAGGCTGATGGAAGAGAGGGCTGGTGCCTTGGTGAACTGGGATCGGCCTTCGAGAAGCTGCCACGCTATTATGAATGGCAGGGCCTCGAGCAGAGCTATCTCACGGGACGCTGGCTCGGGTACGTCCTGAAGACGGGGGCGAACTGGGCCGGGCCGATCGGCCAGTTCACGCTTGTCATCGACAAGGGCGATGCCGATCTCGTCTCGACTTGCGCCATTCCTGGCCTGACACTGAAGCGTGAGGGCAACAGCTTCGTCGCGACAGCCAAGAATTTCACCCCGACGACCGATCTCGACATCCTGTTCGCCAATGGCCGGTGTGCGAAGGGAGAAGATTGTCCGATGGAGGATCTGGATCCCCGCCGACAAGGCGCACCGCAATAGAGCGAGGTCGGCGAGACGCGGGCGCGAACACGCAGGCTCTTTCTGTCAGACTTGCACTGCGCCGCGCTATATATACCGCCTCGCTCCCCGACCCCGATCTCGTCTATGTAAAGGCCGACCCGCAATCAAACGAGACGAGCCGCCATGCCCGAAGACGGTCCCGAAACACCCCGCACCCGCCTCATGACCGAAGGCGAATTCGCCGGCTGGCGCTATTGGCCGGGCGACGCGTTCGAGGTTCATACCGGCCCCTTCTATTTCCGCACCGAGGCGGACGGCACGACCCGTACCGCCTTTCGCGTGGGCCCTCATCACATCAATGGCGGCGGTGCCGTGCATGGCGGCTGCTTCATGACGTTTGCGGATTACAGCCTGTTCGCCATCGCCGAGGCGGCGCTTCAGGGCGGCCGCGGCGTCACGATCTCGATGAGCGGCGAGTTCGTCGGCCCCGCCTTCGAGGGCGATTTGATCGAGGGCTCAGGCGAGATTACCAAGGCCGGCCGCAGCCTGATCTTCGTGCGCGGTACGCTCAGCCGCAAGGGCGAGCCGGTCTACACCTATTCCGGCGTGATCAAGCGCATCTCCGCACCGCACATCTAGCTGTAGCGGATCTCGACACCCTCTCCGCCTTCGGCGCGCACGGCGGCGACGCATTCCCCGAACGTCGCTGAGATAGGCCGGCAGGGCCGCCGCATGATGCAGCGACAGCATCAGGTGCAGGCTCGGCGGCTCGCGCACCTGCCCCGGCAGCCAGCCGCGCTCAGCCAGCCGGCCTGCCACGGCGCTCATCGGAATGTCGTCGCAGCCGAAGGCGAGATTGGCGAGCGCCGGGGCGCCGCGCAACCGCATCCCCGGGATTTGGATGAGGCCTTCCATATAAGCGTCGCGCAGCCCCATCAGCTGCTCGGCGATGGCGCGATAACCGTCGCGGCCGAGATGGCTGAGAATGGCCCAGGCAGCTGCTACGGCGCCGCCCGGCCGCGTGCCGACGAGCGTGTGCGTGGCGAACCGGCCGCTCGGCCAGGAATCGAAGGCGAATTCCTGATGCTGCCGGAGCGCTGCCGACCGGTAGAAGATGGTCGAGGCCGGTTTCGGGCAGAAGCCGAATTTATGGAGATCGGCCGAGAGTGACGAGACGCCGGGCAGGGCGAAATCGAAGGACGGGATCGGCCGGCCGAGCTCGGCCACGAACGGGGCGAGCCAGCCGCCGACGCACGCATCGACATGGAGCCAGATGCCTCGCTCGAGCGCCAGATCCGACAGCGCCTCGATCGGATCGATCGTGCCGTAGGAAAAGCACGGCACCGACCCCACCAGCATGATCGTGTCGGCATCGGCGGCATCGGCCATCGCGGCCGGATCGGCGACCAGTGCCGGCGTCACGCCGACGCGCCGAAGGTCGATATCCATCAGGGCTGCCGCCTTGTCGAAGGCCGGATGAGCCGAAAAGGGCAGCACGATATTGCCGCGGAAATCCGGCCGGCCCCGCTGCGCGCGGCTCCGGTCGCGGCAGGCCTTGATCGCCATCAGGATGCTCTCCGTCCCGCCCGAGGTCATGTTGCCGGCGGCGCCCTCTGGAGCCGAGAAGAGATCGAGCCCCATCTCGATCACCTGGCACTCCATACGGTGCAGGCTCGGAAAGGCGCGCGCGGCGCCAAGCGCGTTCTCGCTGAAGAAGGCGTCGAAGGCGGCCTGGCCGAGCGCCGAGACCTCGCTCGGCCCGCTGAAGACATAGAGCGGTACACGGCCGCCGCGCCAATCGAGATCTTGGGATCGCAGGACATCGAGCGCCGCCATCACCTCGGCAACGGGCCGCCCCGCGCGTTCGAACCCTGTCGCCATCATCCGCTCCGCCGCAATTCCGCCATCACAATACCCTCAGTCTGCCGCGGACTATCGGCTTTCGGCCCCACGTTGTCTTGGCGTCTCACCCTTGAGACGACAGAAGGATGGAAGCCCTTATCATGATTGCGAATTTTGCCAAACTGCGGACCGTTTTCCTGACCGGCGCGGTGGCGCTGACGCCGTGGCTGGCCCTTGCCGACACCCAGCCTGTTCCCGCCGTTCCCGCCACCGTTCCGAGCGCCACGCCGGCGCCGGCCGCAACCCCGGCCGCTCCCGCGCTCAAGCCGGTCGACAAGCAGGCCTCGGTCAAGACCGAAGCGCCCAAGGCCGAGATCAAGAAGACCGAGACCAAGAGCGACATGGTCAAGACCGACGTGAAGAAGCCCGATACGCAGAAGGTCGAAACCGTCAAGACCCCGACCCAGTCTTCCGCCGTCCCGGCCACGCCGAGCGTTGCGCCGAAGTCCTGATCGAGCCCAACCAGGAGGCCGCATCGGCGCCGATGCGGCCGGCTGGCTTCGCTACTCGCTCCCCGACAGCTTATCGCTCCAGAACCGGACGATCGCGGCAAAATCCCGCTCGCCCCAGCCGGACGCTGTTGCCGCCGCATAAGCCGAGAGCGCACCGCTCGCGGCCGGCGTCGGCACGCCGGCGAGCTGGGCCGCGGCCGTCATCGTCAGCAGATCCTTGCGTACGCCGGCAATGTCGAACGGCACCGCGTCGGCCGTGCCGAGAATGGCGGGCACCTTGCGCGGCAGCACCTGGATGGCGCCCGGGCTGTCGACCATGATCTCGAGCATATGCTTGAGATCGAGCCCATGCCGCTGGCCGAGCGCCATCGCCTCGGCCAGCGCCTGGAAATAGACGCCGATCGGCAAATTGGCCGCGAGCTTCATGGCGGCGCCGGAACCGACCGGCCCCATGATTTCGATCCGCCGGCAATAGGCCATGAGGATCGGTAGCACCCGTTCGATCGCTTCCGGTTCGCCGCCGACGAAGGCGAGGCTCTGCCCGGCCTCGACCACGGCGGGGCCACCGGCGATAGGCGCATCAACGAGGGCAGCGCCAGCCGCCGTGACCCGATCGGCCAGGCGCCGGATCGTGTCGGGCCGGACCGTGCTGGTCTCGATGAAGAGCTTGCCCGCGACTGGCCCCGCCAGCAGCCCGTCAGGGCCGGCATAGACGGAATCGACCGCCGCATCGTCGGTCAGGCTCGTCAGGATGATGACGGCGCTTTCGGCCAGCGCACGAGGCTGCGCCGCTTCCACGGCAAGGCCGATTCTCTTGCCAGCCGAGCGGTTCCAGCCAGCAAGCTCGAACCCGGCGGCGCCGAGCCGGCCGGCGATGGCCCGCCCCATCCGCCCGAGGCCCGCGATACCGACGCGCATCCGCCCCTCCATCACGCTAAATCATGGATTGGATCGATGCCGGCATCATCTCTATTTTGTCAATATTGAGTGCGCCTCAATTTAATCTCGACGGGACGATTCGAACTTCCAATCGAAAGTGAAACTGGCGTCATTTTTTCGCAAACCCGCACGGGAGGCCGTCATGGTTCGCGAGCGGGCCGGAATCGTCGGACCCTTTGGGCACAAAAGGAAATGCCGGGTCCCAAAGGACCCGGCACCGCGTCGCCCACCGCGTTATGGCCTCGAAACCCAACCGGTACCCGCAGAAGTACCGACGAGTTTCAGCCAGGACAATTGCCTAAAGAGGCAATTTTCAGTAATACTCACACGTCGCGAAGCTCATTATGCCGGTAAAATGACAAAGATAGCGCCGGCGGCTTTGGCCGCTGACGAGAAGTCCGATTGTGCGTCGACGCTGCTCCTGGTCGACGATCATCCGCTCTATCACGCCGGCTTGCGCAGCGTGCTGCAGGCGCTGCGGCCGCATTATCGCGTGCTGAGCGCCGGTGACGCCGCGGCCGGCCTCGCCATCCTGGAAGTGCGGCAGGATGTCGACCTAGTGCTCATCGATATCGTGCTGCCGGGTACGGACGGCTTCGACGCGGTCGCCCGCTATGGCCGCGCCTGCCCACATGTGCCGCGCGTGCTGATCTCCGGGCGCGAGGATGCAGCCACGATGCGGCGCGCGAGCAGCAGTGGCGCCTCGGGCTTCGTGGCGAAATCCTGGCCGATCGAACGGCTTCTGGGCGTGATCGAGAAGGTGCTCGCCGGCGCCAGCGGCTTCGAGCCCCTGCCGGCCACGCCGTCGGCCGCCAACGACGCCCACCGGCGCTGCCAGGATCTGTCGCTCCGGCAGGTCGAGGTGCTGACCCTGCTGGCGCAAGGCAAATCCAACAAGGAGATCGCGCGCACGCTTGACATTGCCGATCGGACGGTGCGCGCGCATCTGACCGAGCTCTTTCATGCGCTCGGCGTCGCCTCGCGCATCCAAGCGGTGCTGCAGGCGCAGCAGCTCGGCATCGTGACGTGACGGCAGAGGCCGAAGATCCGCGCATCGCGCTCGAATGTATGCGCACGCTCTATCGGCAACTGCCCAACAGCTTTTATGCGGCAATGGGCGCCACGGCCTTCCTGCTCGTCGGCCCAGGCCCCTATGCGCCATTCCGGCCGCTTCTGCTCTGGCTCGTAGCACAGGCGGCCGTGCAGCTCTATCGTTTCTGGATCTATCGGCACTATCGGGTCGAAGGCCTGACGCTCGCCAATGCGCCGATCTGGGCGCGCCGGCACAGAGAGTTCATGCTGGTCGCCGGGCTGGTCTGGGGCAGCTCGGTCTTCCTGTTCCTCAGAAGCGACATGCCGATCACCGTGGCCCTCACCATGTGCGGTCTCTATGCCATCGCCGGCGGATCGGTGCCGGCCAACGCCTATCATCCGCCTGGCATCTATCGCCTGGTCGGCGCGATCTTCGGTGCGGTCATGCTGCGCATGATCATGCTCGGCGAGCTGCCCTATCTCGAGCTCGGCGTCGCCTCGGTCGTCTTCGCGCTAATGATGGCCGCGTTCTGCCGGGTGCAATATCGCATCCTCGTACGCGGCTTCGGCATCCAGTTCGAGAATGCGGCACTGGTCGAGGAGCTGCGGGCACAGAAGACCGCGGCCGAGGAGGAGCGGCACAAGGCCGAGCAGGCGAGCCTGGCGAAATCGCAATTCCTGGCCGCCGCCAGCCATGATCTGCGCCAGCCGCTCCATGCGCTCGGCCTGTTCTCGGCCACGCTGCGCTCGCTCAAGCTCGACGAAGACGGCCGCGAGGTCGTGGCCCGCATCCATGACAATATCGGGGCGCTCGAAACCCTATTCGACGCGCTGCTCGACATATCGCGCCTCGATGCCGGCGTGGTGCGCGCGCGTGCGGAAAGTGTCGCGATTTCAGATCTCTTCGGCCGGCTCGCCAAGTATTTCGAGGCGCCGGCTCAGGAGAAATCGCTCGATCTGCGTTTCGCACCCCGCAATGGCTGCGTCCTGGCCGACCCGGTCCTGCTCGAGCGCATCCTGGCCAATCTGATCGCCAATGCCATTCGCTATACCGAAGCGGGCGGCGTGCTGGTCGCCTGCCGACGGCATGGTACCGACCGGCTGAGGCTCGAGGTCTGGGACACCGGCATCGGCATTCCGCCCGATGCCCAGGCCCGGATCTTCGAGGAGTTCGTGCAGCTGGGCAATCCAGAGCGCGACCGGCGCAAGGGGCTGGGCTTGGGGCTCGCCATAGCACAGCGCACGGCAGCCCTCCTCGGCAGCGCCATCACGCTCGAATCCCGGCCCGGCCGCGGCTCCGTCTTCCGCCTGGAGCTGCCTTTGACCGAGGCGGCGGCGGCCCTGCCGGCCCTGCCGTCCGAAGACGCGCTCGATCGGATCGAAGGGCTCAAGATCCTCATCATCGATGACGAGCTATCGATCCGCCAGGCCCTGCAGCACCTGCTCGCTGACTGGCGCGCCGAGGCCGACCTCGTCGCCGATGCGGATGAGGCGCTCGCTCTCGTCGCCGCGGGGCGGCGCTACCAGGTCGTGCTGGCCGATTTTCGCCTGCGCGGCCAGCACAACGGCATCGCCGCGATCGAAGCGATTGCCCGGGCCCAAAACCCGCCGCCGGCCGCCTGCCTCATCACCGGCGACATGGCGCCCGAGCTTCTGGCCGAGGCGCGTCGGCGCGGCCTGCCGCTGCTGCACAAGCCGGTACGCCCGTCCCAGCTGCGCGCCGTGCTGAACCATCTGGCCGCAACCCCGATCCCCGCTTAACGGTCTCGATTCCGTCGGTTTCCTGCGCTATCGCTGGCTGATCTCGAATTCGGGGGGCGGCAGGATGTTCAGCTATTTCGTGATCGCGATCGGCAGCGCGCTCGGCGGCATGGCCCGGCAATTCTGCGGCGTCGCTGCTGCCCGGATCTGGGGCGTCGATTTCCCGTGGGGCACGATCGGTATCAACATCCTGGGCAGCTTCGTCATCGGCGCCTTCGCCGCCTACACCGACGCGCAAGGACCGATGCCGGCGAACCTCGTCACCAGGCAATTCGTCATGGTCGGTCTCTGCGGCGGCTATACCACCTTCTCCTCCTTCAGCCTGCAGACGCTGGACCTCATCCGCGACGGCAGGATGCTCGAAGCGGGGCTCAATATCGTGCTGTCGGTCATGCTGTGCCTGATCGCGGTGGCGCTCGGCCACTGGCTGGCCGTCTCGGTCAGCTGAGCCTGCGATCGAAGGCGACGCTTTTGATGAGCGCATGGACCCGGCGCCCTGGCTGAAGCCCAAGCCGCTCGGCCGAGAAGCGCGTGATGCGGGCTGTCAACCGGGTCGGTCCAACCATGAGCATGAGCTCGACCGCCTGATCGAGCACCGTCAGCTCGACGATCTCGGCCGGCAGGACATTGAGGATGCTGAGGCCCGAAGGCGGCTCCGTCGCGATCGCGACATCGCGGGCACGGATGTGGAGCCGCATCATCCGGCCCGGCGCCAGCCCGTCAGCTGGCACGGTCAGTGTGCCGCCCGGGAAATCAAGCGTCGCCAGCCCACTCGCGGCATCGATCGCGACGACCTTGGCCGCGATCACCGCGCCCGCCTCGGTCCGGCCGGTGCCGGGACCGAGATCGAGCCGGCTCATGACCGCGTCGATCGGGCCAGCGGCCGCGACCCGGCCCGCGTCGAGCACGACCAGCGTATCGGCCAGCCGCACCACCTCTTCGAGCGCGTGGCTGACATAGACCATCGGCAGCCCGCGCTCGTCGCGCAGCCTTTCGAGATAGGGCAGGATCTCCTCCTTGCGTGCGCCGTCGAGAGCGGCCAGCGGCTCGTCGAGCACGAGCAGAGCGGGGTCCGAGAGCAGCGCCCGGCCGATCGCGACCCGGCTCTTCTCGCCGCCCGAGAGAGTCGCGGGATAACGCCGCAGCAGCGCCTCGATGCCGAGGAGATCGAGCACGGCGTCCAGCTGCCGGGCACTGCCGCGCCCGAACCAGGTGCCGTAAAGTAGATTCTGCCGCACGGTCAGATGCGGGAACAGCCGCCCGTCCTGATAGACCGTGCCGATCCGGCGCCGGTGCGATGGCACGGCGATGCGCCGGTCGGAATCGAACCAGACGAGCTCGCCCAGGCGAATCCGGCCGCGATCGGGCCGGAGCGTGCCGTTGATGAGGCCCGCGAGCGTGCTCTTGCCCGCACCCGAACGGCCGAAGAGCGCCGTCACCTTGCCCTCGCTGGTAAAGCGCGCTTCGAGCGAGAAGCCCGGATGGGTGAAGGCGAGATCGATCTCGAGGCTCATCGCCGCGCCCGGTTCTTGAGGCGCTGGCCCAACAGCTCCGAGGCCAGCACCGCCACGACCGAAACGGCGGCCGAGAGGAGCGACAGGCGCAGCACCGCCGCATCCGCACCCGGGATCTGCAGCAGCGTATAGATCGCGGTCGGCACGGTCTGGGTTTCGCCAGGGATATTCGAGACGAAGGTGATGGTGGCGCCGAATTCGCCCAGGCTCTTGGCGAACCCCACCAGTGCTCCAGCCAGCACACCGGGGGCCGCGAGCGGCAGGGTCACGGTCAGGAACACCGCCCAGCGGGGTGCGCCCAGCCCCGATGCCGCCTGCTCGAGCCCGATATCGATCGCCTCGATCGAGAGCTGGATCGTCCGCACCATGAGCGGCAGACCCATCACGCCGGCCGCGAGTGCCGCCCCGGTCCAGCGAAATGCCAAGACCAGGCCGAACCAATCATAAAGCCACGCTCCGATCGGTCCGTTGCGGCCGAACAGGAGCAGCAGCACATAGCCCGTCACAACCGGCGGCAACACAAGCGGCAGATAGATGAGGGCCGCAAAAAGCCCGCGCCCGGGAAACCGGCCGCGCGCCAGCGCATAGGCGGCCGCGAATGCGACCGGCAGGCCGAACGCGACCGCAACGATGCCTACGCGCAGGCTCAGCTCCAGCGCCTGCGCCTCGGTCGGCGTCAGGAGCGGCATGGCTGCAATGTCGGTCGGAACGGCCTGATCATCCTTCGGTCCGTTTTGTCGGCGAGCGGATGCAATGCTATAGTTTCAATACGCTAGCGGAAAGCGCCGCCGAGACGGAAAACGCCGGGACGGGAGAGCAGCATGAGCCGGATGCAAGAAAGCTGGCGCATCGCCAAGCCGGCGCGGACGAGCCGCGGCGGCATCGTCGTGTCGCAGCACGCGCTGGCCTCGGCGGCCGGGATCGAGATCCTGGAGGCCGGCGGCAATGCCGTCGATGCCGCGGTCGCAACGGCCCTGGCGCTCGGCATCGTCGAGCCTTGGATGAGCGGCATCGGCGGCGTGGGATATCTCGTCCATGGCGATGCCAAGACCGGCAAGATCTCGGTCGTGGATTACGGCCCGCAGGCGCCCAAGGCGCTCGATCCCGGCCGATACAGGATCTTGGATAACGCACCGCCCGCCGGCGGCTTCGGCTGGCCCAAGACCGAGGGCGACCGGCATTTGCTGGGCTACGAATCGGCCGTGACGCCGAGCGCCGTCGCGGGCTTCGCGCTGGCGCTCGAGACTCTCGGCCGGAAGCGCTTCGCCGAGGTGGTGGCACCCGCCCTCCGGCTCGCCGAGGCGGGCTTGCCGGTCGATTGGTATTGCAGCCTATCGATCGGCATGAACGCCGCCGATCTCGTGCGCGATGCCGGCGCCACGCGCGACTTCCTGCCCGCAGGATATCCGCCGCGGCCGTCGATCGAGGGCAACAGTGTCGCCTATCTGCCTCGGCCGGAACTCGCCGCCACATATCGCCGCCTCGCCGAGGCGGGGCCGATGGATTTCTACACGGGCGAGACGGCGCGCCTGATGCTGGCGGATCTGAAGTCCGGCGGCAGCGCCATCGGTGCCGAGGATCTCGCCGGCAGCCTCGCATCGCTCGTCGAGCCGCTGACCTATGATTATCACGGCATCCGCCTCAACTTTCCGGGACCGCTGACCGGGGCGCCGACCGTCATCGCGGCACTGAAAGAGATCGGCGCGAAGGTGCCGACCGTGCCGCTGGGCTATCCCGACGGCGCCATCTTCGCCCACTATGCCAAGGCGCTGCGCTCGGCCTTCACGGCCCGGCTCGCCGGGCTGGGTGACGAGAAGGCGAGCGGCAACACGACCTTCCTCGCGGTGGTCGATCGCGAGGGCAACATGGTCGCCCTCAACAACACGCTGTTGGCGGGGTTCGGCTCTAAAGTCGTGCTGCCCCAGACCGGCATCCTCCTCAACAACGCCATCAACTGGTTCGACCCGACGCCGGGCCGGCCCAATTCGCTCGCACCCGGCAAGCGGCCGCTCTGCAACATGGCGCCGCTGGTGGCGACGCGCGACGGCAAGCCCTGGTTCGCGCTCGGCGCCTGCGGCGGGCGGCGCATCATCTCGGCCGTGACGCAGCTGTCGGCCATGCTGATCGATTTCTCGATGTCGCTCGAAGGCGCCTTCGCGACCCCGCGGCTCGATGCCAGTGCCGCGCCGGTCCAGATCGATGCCGCGATGCCGCCGGAAGATGTGGCGCGGGTCAGCCTCGACGTGCCGGTCGAGACCGTGCCGAACGTTGTCTATCCGCCCTCCTTCGCCGTGCCGTCCGCGGTCATGCGCGACCCGGGCTCCGGCATCAATTCCGGCATGGCGCATATCCTGTCGCCGAGCGCCGCGGCACTCGTTCAGCCTGGCTGAGCTTAACCGGGCGCCCCCAGGGCCCGTTCCGCGAGCTCGATGATGCGCGGTGCCGCGAGGCCGCCGAACCGCGCATCCGTCTCGCCCAGCAGCTTCTTGGCGTCGCCGGTCTTGCCGGCTGCGAGCAGTGCCGCCGCCTGGTCGAGTGCCGCAATCATCTCGCGCTCCAGGCGCTGCCGGCAAGCCGCGATATCGCCGCCCTGATGCTGTTCGAGAGCCGTCAGCGCGCCATCGAGACTCGAAGCGTCCGCCAGCTCGTGCCCCAAATTCGGCGCCGTCTCCACAGCGATATCGAGCACGCAATAATCCGCCATTGAACTTCGGCTGTGAGCATCCTCCTCGAGATGGAAGCTGTCGCGTCCACCGGTCAGATAGACCAGCCGCGACTGGTCCTGGAAACGATGGAAGAGATCGGCCGGCGGCAGCGCCATCTCGCCGCCGAGCGGATTGCTGCCCGCTTCCAGGAGTGCTCCGCGGAAGAGATCGGGATAACCCAGCGCCAGCTCCTCGGCGACCCGCGACCCGCCGGAAAAGCCGCCGACATAGACACGCTCGGGATCGACCCGGTAGCGCTGCATCACGTTCCGGGCGGCAAGGAGCGCCAAAGGGGCGCGGCGCGCAATGACATCGGCATCGTTGCCGGCATTGCCGGCGCTGACGAAGATCATGCCGTGGCGATCGAGCACGGGCGACCAATGGCGGGGTAGAGCACTTCGCGCCGCGGGCGAGACGAAGATGAGGAGCGCGTAGCCTTTGGGTGGCGCCGTCTCCGGCACATAGAGCGTGAAACGCTCGACAGCGAGATCGATCGGCTGGTCCGGCAGGTGCTGGCCGGATTTGAGGGCCAGCTGCTCCAGGCGCAGTGCGGCCAGCGGCGTCGCCAGCCGGTGCCAAAGCTCGTTCCGGCCGGCGAGATCGGACGCGAGCGAGAAAGTGACATCGGTCTGAAGCCCGGTCGGCGCCTCGGCGGCCCATGCCGGCGACAGCAACGGCAGCCCGAGCAGCAGCGCCGACCAGCGGATCAATCCGACCGGCGCAGGATGTCGAGATGGAGCGGCAGCGCCGTGCCGAGCCAGGCTGCATGCTCGGCATGGTCGGTGTAATCGTCGCCGGTCTCGGGATGGACCAGCACCGAGAGACCGTCGCGGTTCAGCATCAGCCAGGGCAGCAAGGTCGGCAGCAGGTCCGGCAGGAACGCCACCTGATACATCGCCATCGAATGCGGCCCGACCGGCCGGTCGTGCCAGCTGCCGAGCCGGGCCGCGGGGAAGGATTGGGCCAGATGCTCGCGCAGCGCCGCGGCCTTCGCCCGCGCCTCCGGCCCGTCGAAATAGATATGCGCGTGGTAATCGATGATGTCGGCGGGATGCTTGATCATGCGCGCTCCATCCGGGCGAGCTTGCGCTCGACGAGGGCGGCCAGCAGGCCGGCGCCGTAAGGCAGTGCGGCATCGTTGAAATCATAGGACGGGTTGTGGACCTCGCAGCCGCCCTCGCTGCCGGTGCCGTTGCCGATATGGATATAGGCGCCGGGCACTGCCTCGAGCATGGCCGAGAAATCCTCCGAGCCCATCACGGCCGAACGGTCGCGATCGACCTTGTCGGATCCCACGAGACCGGCCGCGACATCGACGATGAGGTCGGTCTCGGCCGGGTTATTGACGAGGGGGGCGAAGAGGAAGCGGAAATCGACCTCCGCCACGGCGCCGAAGCCCGATGCCACCCCTTCGGCCACGCGCTTCATATTGGCCGCGATGAGATCCATCGTGCTGCGGCTGAAGGTGCGCGCCGTGCCGCTGATGATGGCATGCTGCGGAATGACGTTGTAGGCGCTGCCGGCGACGATCTGGGTGACGCTCACCACGGCCGTATCCGACGGCGCCACATTGCGCGACACGATCGATTGCAGCGCCGTCGTGATGTGACAGGCGGCCAGCACGGGATCGATGCTGCTTTCCGGCCGCGCGCCATGGGCGCCCTTGCCGGTCACCTTGATGTCGAAGAAGGCGCCGCCCGCCATCATCGGACCGGGCCGGATCGCATACTCGCCGACCGGCATGCCCGGCCGGTTATGCATGCCGAAGACGGTGTCGCAGGGAAAGCGCTGGAACAGCCCATCCTTGATCATGGCGTCGGCACCGCCGAGCCCTTCCTCGGCCGGCTGGAAGATGAAATGGACCGTGCCGTCGAATTTCCGCGTCTCGGCCAGGTATCGCGCCGCCCCCAGCAGCATGGTGGTGTGGCCGTCATGGCCGCAGCCATGCATGCGGCCCTCGTGGGTCGAGCGATGAGCGAAGCCGTTCGCTTCATCCATCGGCAGCGCATCCATGTCGGCCCGGAGCCCGATCGAGCCCGGCGCATTGCCGGACCGGAGCACGCCCACCACGCCGGTCCGGCCGATGCCGCGATGGACCTCGATGCCGAGGCTTTCGAGCTCAGCGGCCACCAGCGCCGATGTCCGCTGCTCCTCGAAGCCCAGCTCGGGATGCGCATGGATATCGCGCCGGATAGCGGTCAGCTCATCATGGAAGCCGCGGATATGATCGATCGGCGAGGCGGGATTGGACACGGGGCGGGAAGCTCCTCTGGCGCGTGGTAGGAACCGAGTATGCCGCGCATGAAGGGTGCCGGCAATTGGGCGCGGCACCGAGACTGTTGCCAGGCAAGATCCGGTTTAGTAGCTTCCGCGCTCGTTCCAAGGAGGGGTGGCCGAGCGGTTGAAGGCGCACGCCTGGAAAGTGTGTATAGGGGAGACCCTATCGCGGGTTCGAATCCCGCTCCCTCCGCCATCCTGCTTCGCGCTGACGCGCTTCGCAGGACGGGTCCTGCCCTCACCCGCGAAGCAGGATGCCCTCCGAAGCCTTGGCGAAGGAGGGCCGACCGGATCTATCGGTATCGGACACATAGGTCACGGAACGTACCTAAGACATGGCGCCGATCGATTGAATTGAAGTGCGCGACCTGAGGATTATTGCACAGGTCTGGAGGCGCGCTTCGTCTCCACCGTCGTTGGAGGACATCGTGAAGAAGCTCATCAACGACCCCCGCCGTGTCGTGCGGGAGATGCTCGAAGGGCTGGTGGCGCTCCATCCGGGCCTGGCGATCCTGTCGGACTACGATGTCGTCATCCGCAGCAATCTTCCGGAACCCGGTCGGCGAAGCGTTGCCGTCATATCGGGCGGGGGAGCCGGACACGAGCCCGGGCACGCGGGCTATGTCGGAGAAGGCATGCTGCACGCCGCCGTCTCGGGCGACGTCTTCACCTCGCCTTCGGTCGACGCCGTGTTGGCAGCCATCCGTGCCGTGGCAGGGCCGTCGGGCGCGCTTCTCGTCGTCAAGAACTATACGGGCGACCGGCTCAATTTCGGCCTGGCGGCCGAGATCGCGCGCGCCGGCGGCATCCCGACCGAGATCGTCGTCGTCGCTGACGACGTGGCCTTGCGCGATACCGTGCCGAACGAGCGTCGGCGCGGCATCGCCGGTACTGTTCTCGTTCACAAGATCGTGGGGGCACTCGCTGAGCGAGGCGAACCGCTTGAGCGGGTCGCGGCCGCGGGACGGGCGGCGGCGAGCGGTCTCGGCACCATGGGCGTGGCGCTGGGACCCTGCACGATTCCGGCCGTGGGCAAACCGGGGTTCACGCTCGGTGACGACGAGATCGAGCTCGGCCTGGGCATCCATGGCGAGCCGGGCGTTTCCCGACAGAGGATCGCGCCCGCTGATGCGATCACGGGCCGGATCCTGGAAACGATCATCGCCAACTCCGACCTCGGGCCGGGCATACGGGTGGCGCTGCTCGTCAACAATCTCGGCGGAACCACCAACATGGAGCTTGCCATCGTGGCACGGCATGCGCTCGCGTCCCTCAGGGCGCGCGGGTTGATCGTCGAGCGAGCCTGGGCAGGCACCCTGCTGAGCGCGCTCGATATGCCGGGCTGCTCGCTGTCCGTGATGAAAGTGGATGACCATACTCTTACGCTGCTCGATCACACGACCGGCGCTCCGGGATGGCCCGGATCCGGCGTCATCCCTGCTGCCATTTCCATAATCCCGGACAGCGAAGCCGGCGCGACGGACGACATGGTTATGTCAGAGGACAATCTGGCGGAGGTCGTTCGCCGCTCGGCACTCGCCGCCGCGAACGCCCTCAGGGCAGCCGAGTCACGCTTGACCGAGCTGGACAGCCTGACGGGCGACGGCGATTTGGGGATCAGCATGAGCCGCGCCGCGGCGGCGATCAGCTCCGCTGTGGCCGCGGACACCTCGTCCAGTGCCGCGGCTGTCCTGGCCCTGCTCGCAGGCGAATTGCGCCGGGCGATCGGTGGCAGCTCCGGGCCGTTCTACGCGGTTGGTCTATTGCGTGCGGCGCGCCGGCTGGCACAAGGCCCCAGCCACGGGCTCGCGGACTGGGCCGAAGCGTTCGAGCAGGGTGTCTTGGCGATCGCGGAGCTCGGCGGGGCGCGTGCCGGTGACCGGACCATGCTGGATGCGCTTCTGCCAGCGGCACAGGCCTTGGATGACGCGGCTCGACGCCAGCTGGCGCCTTCTATGGCCTGGAGGATGGCGTCCGACGCCGCGGAGGCCGGGGCCAGAGAGACTCAATCGATGAAGCCTCGTCTGGGACGGGCAAGCTATCTCGGCGACCGCGCGATCGGCACGCCGGATGGCGGCGCCGTCGCGGTCTCGATCTGGCTTCGGGCCATCGCCGAGCAAGCGGCCTAGCCGCGGCGTTCCAGCTTGGCGCCGATCTCAAGAGAGCGGCGATCGCGGCCGACCGTCGCCAATGCCGCCAGGTGGCCCGCGGTCAGGAACGCCACCTCGGCGTCCCGACGCGCCAGCGAGCCATCGATGGTCGGCGGGTCGAACGCCTCGGCGTGGCCGACATAGCGGATGGTCGCGTCCTGGTGGGCACTCCAGAAGAACGGCGTATCGGTGAAGGGCGCCTCGTCGCCCAGGATCATCCGGGCGACATGCTGTCCCTGCCGCCCGGCATGGACCCAATGCTCGATGCGAATAGTCTGGCCGCTCTGTGGGTCGGGGAAGCGCGCGACATCGCCTGCCGCATAGATTCCGGGCGCGTTTGTCCGCAAGCGCTGGTCGACCAGGATCCCGTGCTCGACGGCGAGACCGGCCGCTTCGGCGAGCTCCGTGCGCGGCCGCACACCAGTGCCGACGATCAGGAAGTCGGCCTCGATCGCCTCTCCGCCCTCCAGTGTCAGACGGCCGCTGGACCAGCCCCGTACGGCACGGCCGAGATGGAAGACGATGCCTGCCTGCTCGTGCAGCTCGCGCACCCAGCTTCCGATCGCGTCGCCCATCACGCGCGCCAAGGGCACGGCCTCCGGGGCTGCCACATGAACCTCGAGCCCGCGGCTGCGTAGTGCCGCGGCCGCTTCGAGGCCGATGAAGCTCGCCCCGACGATGACGACGCGGCTCGCCCGCTCGGCGGCCGCAATGATCGCGTCGGCATCGCTGAGGCTGCGCAGGACCTGCACGTCGGGACGGGCGAAGCCCTCGATCGGCAGCCTGACCGGCTCGGCCCCGGTCGCGATCAGCAGCGCATCGTAAGGCAGGGATTGCCCGTCCGGCAGCGACAGCGTCCTGGCCTTGGCATCGAGGCTGGATGCTGCAGCGTTCAACCGCAGGTCGATATCATGATCGGCGTACCAAGAACTCGCCGCGCAGCGGCATCCATTCGGCCGGCGCTTGACCCGCGAGATAGTCCTTCGAGCAATTGGGCCGGTCGTAAGGTGCCGCGGTGTCGGCACTGAGGAGTGTGAGCCCGCCATCGAAGCCTTGCCGCCGCAGCAGCTCCGCTGCGGCAAATCCAGCGGCCCCGCCGCCGACGATGACGACACGCCGCGGCCCCTGCTTCGAAGTACCAGCCGGTTTCGCGGGAGCTTCGGTCACCTCGGGGCCGACCCGAATGACACCGTCCGACTCCTCGACGGCCCAACGCTTGAGCGGATCGATCGCGGGAGCGGCCAGGGCCTCGCCGGTCCGCAGGCAGAAGCGCGCATGGTGCCAGGGGCATCGCACGGCACCGTCGACGATCAAGCCTTCGGCCAGCGGCCCCTGATAATGGGTGCATCGCGCGCCGACGGCAAAAAGCGCGCCGCCGACCCGCGCCACCAGCACCTCCTCCTCGCCGACCCGGCCGGCGAGCATCCCGCCTTCGGGGACATTCGCACTCGGCACGCCGGCGACAAGGTCCGGCCCCTTGGGCGCTTCCTGCGGCTCGCTCATTTGCCCCTCCGTCGGGTGGATGGTCAAAAACTAACCGATGACCCGTGAGAGCGTTCCGGCACGGCCGAGGCCGAGCAGCCCTATTTCGCCGGCAGGGACCGGACGAAGGCGAGCGCCGCCTCGATCAACCGTCGGCGCAGCGCATCGTCGCCAAAGGCGAGCGGCCCGGCCAGGACCCCAGATCTTCGCTCAGCAGCTCTTCGAGACCTTCGTCGCGCGCCACGTCTTCAGCTCCCGTCTAGGCCGGGGAGTCCGGATGCTGCCCCGCCCGCTGCGGCAGCGTCAGCAGGCACAGCAGGATGAAACCCAGGATCACGAGCGAGGCGAGCGGGCGGCTCAGATCCAGGCCGCCATCGGCGACCGGCTTGTCGATATAGTCGCCGACCGTGGCGCCGAGCGGCCGGGTCAGGATGAAGGCGCTCCAGAATAGCAGCACGCGCGAGGTGCCGGTCCAGAAATACAGCGCCACGATCACGGCGAGGCATGCCGCGAAGACGAGCGCACCGCCCTCGTAGCCGACACCGCCCGTATCCGCCATCCAATCGCCGAGTGCGGTGCCGAGCGTCTGGGAAAAAGTGATGGCGGCCCAGTAGAAACCCTCCGCCTTGGGCCGGGTCACCGAATTCACCGAGATCGTGCCCTCGGACCGGTACCAGGCGCCCAGCACGGCAGCGAGGCAACCCAGCAGCAGGAGCGAGCCGCCGGTATAGCCGATGCCGAGCGAGCGATCGGCGAAATCGGCCATCGTGGTGCCGAAGGTGGTCGAGGCCACGATCGTGGCCCAGTAGAGGAAAGGCCGGAACCGCGACGCGGCAATCTGGGCTGTCACCAGCACCAGGAGGATGCCCAGGAACAGCGCCGTGCCGGCGAGATAGCCCCAATCGAGCGTCATCGTGACCGTATCGCCGCCAGTCTCACCCAAGGTGGTGGCGGCGATCTTGATGATCCAGAAGGCAAGCGTCACCGCCGGAACCTTGCTCATCGCGGATCGGACGGGACTTTGCACGATGCGCGGCCTTTACCGCGCGGCTCGGCCGGCTGCGTCGAGCGCCAGGAAATCCGCGTCCGAGAGCGTGATGCCGGCGGCGCCGACGTTGTCTTCGAGATGGGCGAGATTGCCGGTGCCTGGAATCGGCAGGATCACGGGGCTGCGCCGGAGCGCCCAGGCGAGCGCCAGCTGCGTCGGCGTGGCGCCGACCTTGTGCGCGATCTGGTCGAAGGGCGTGCCCGACTTGGCCAGGTTGCCGGCCGCGAGCGGGTACCAGGGAATGAAGCCGATGCCGTGTGCTGTACAGTAATCGACGACATCCTCGCTCGACCGGTCGACCAGATTGTAGCGGTTCTGGACGGTCGCGACCGGGAAGATTTTGCGCGCCGCCTCGATCTCCGCCACGCCGACCTCGCTCAAGCCGGCATGCCGGATCAGCCCTTCCTTGATCATGTCGGCGATGATTCCGAACTGCTCGTCCTGTGGCGTCTTCGGATCGATGCGATGGAGCTGCCACAGGCCGATCTGCTCCTGCTTGAGCCGGCGCAGGCTCATCAGCACGCATTGCCGGAGATATTCGGGCCGGCCGAGCGGCCGCCAGACATCGGGGCCGTGGCGGGTGAGGCCGCCCTTCGTCGCCACCAGCAGCCCGTCATAGGGGGCGAGCGCCTCGGCGATCAGCACCTCGCTGACATCGGGGCCGTAGCTGTCGGCCGTATCGATGAAATTGACGCCCAGATCCGGCAGCCGGCGCAGCGTCTTGAGCGCCGCCGCCCGATCGGCGGGCTCGCCCCAGATGCCGCGCCCGGTAATCCGCATGGCGCCGAAGCCCAGGCGATTGACCCGGACCTCGCCGCCGATCGAGAACTGGCCGGCGGCGGCGGCGCTCACGGGCTCGGTCATGTCATCCCCCTGTCGTGCATGATAATGCGGCGGGCAGGATAGCGCGGATTGATGACGTTGTGACGGGCCCGAACGCCGCGGGGGCACGGCCGGCCGCGGCTATGGCCTCAAATCGGCGCTCCTCTGGTCGGCCTGCCGGACGAATTCGCGGCTATATGCCAGTTCCGGCCGCTGGGATCCGGAAAAGCCGTCCGTGAGCGTCAGGAGCTGTTTGTAGAAACCCAGCGCCTCAGCCGGCTTTCCCGCCGCCTCGGCCGCCCGCCCGGCATGGTAGAGCCCGTTGAAGCGATTGGGGCTGAGCTTGAGCGACAGGCGATATTGCATGAGCGCTTCGGCCGGACGGTCGTCGATCAGCAGCATGTCGCCCATCATCTCCCGCGCTGGGATGTCGACCTCCGCCTGACCGACACGGTCCTGGATATCGGCCGCCTCGCCGATCTTCTCGAGCGCCAGCGCATCCTCGAAACGCGCGAAATGCTGCCAGGCCTCGATCGTGGCGTCGGCCGCCTTGATCTCGATCCCGATCGGGCTGCCTTCGGTGGCCGTCTGGTCGCGCAGCAGCTTGGCCCGGTCGGCCGCTTCGTCCGCCGCCTCGGGATCCCGGAGATGGCCGGCAGCGATGGCATGGGCCCAGGCCCGATAATAGCCGACCGAGCCGAGCGGGCTCGGCGTCTCGGGCACGGCCAGCACGGCCTGCCAGTCCGACATCTCAAGCCCATAGATCGATGGAAACTCGACCTGAAAATAGCCGGCGAAACCCGCCATGTCGTCGCTGGCGATGTCGGGCAGCGATTGCAGATGCGCCACCAGCGGATCGATCAGGTCGCGCACGCGCTTGGCCGCGGCCGCGTCGCCCTGCTGCAGATAGGCATAGAGCAGGAACTCCTGCGCATGCATCTGATGGCCAACTCCGCCCAGACCATGCGTCTCGGCATATTTGGACGCCTCGACCGATGCCAGGTTGGACGCGATATCCTGCTGCCACATGCCGAGCCGCGCGAAGATATGGCCGGGCATGTGCAGCGCATGGGCCGAGGCGGGTGCTATGGCAGCATACCGCTCGGCCGCCGGCAGAGCCTCGCGGGCCAGCTGCGGGCTGTCGCAGGTATGGATGATGTAGTGCGCGAAACCCGGATGGTCGGGATGCGCCTTGAAGCCGGGCTCGAGCACCGCAAGCGCCTTGCGGGCATCGCCGACGGGGTCCTTGGTGCCGATCGCGGCGGCAAGGCCGAGCCCCAGGAAGGCCTGCGCCTCGACATCGTTCGGGTCGGCCTTGGCGAGCGTCCGCATCGCGCTGTCGTAAGCGGCGGTCGCCTGGTCTTTCCGGGCCGGGTCGGCATGGAGATAGACCGACAGCGCTTCGATATAGCGGCGCTCCCGGTCGGTCTTGGGCCCGAGCGCCTGGGCCGCCTCGATCTCCGTGACGCCGGCCTTGCGGCGGTCGTCCGGCAGCCCGTCCCAGAAGGGACGCCACTCCGTCATGGCCAAGCCCCAATGCGCCATCGCGCAGCCGGGATCGGCATCGGCCACCGATTTGAACTGCTTGGCCGCCTCCTCGTACCAGAAGGAATGCAGCATGGCGACGCCGCGCTCGAACGGCGCCTGGACCGCGACGGCGCAGGAGATCGGCATATGGACGCTGCCGAGCCGTTCGGCAGTGCTGTCGGCTTCACCCGCCTCGTCGCCATGATGATGGTGCATCTGCGCCAGTGCCGCATTGGCATGCAGCGACAGCGCCAAGCTCAAAATGCCGGCTGCGACCCGATTTGATCGCGCGCGGCGTGCGGGCAGGCCCATGCTATTCCCCTTGTGTCATGTCGATTGACGCCGGTGGGATAGCGGGGCCGCGCTACGCGATGGTTTCGAGCGCTGATTGTCTCATTACAGTTGCAACCTACCGGCTTGCCGCCGACACCCACGCGGCATCCGACCGGCGCAGGCTGAAGGCGATGAGCCCGACGAGCGCCAGCAGGCCGAGGGCTGCCGACAGCACGGCCGCGATGCCGCCCATGCCGAGCAGAAAGGCGCCCAAAGCCGCGCCCAGCGCCAGGAAGCAGGGCGCCGTCAATCGGCGCAGAACGCGTGGATTGGTGCCGCCGGCCAAAGCCAATTCAGCCGCGAAGGCCGTCAAGATGCCGGTGTAGACCGTGGTCGTCATATCCGCCACGCCGAGGCCGCGGATCACGGCATTCTGCAGCCCCATCGAAACCGCCATCAACACGACGATGACGAAGTGGACGCGATCCTGGTCCCAACCCGACAGCCCGGCCGCGAGCAGCAGTGCTGTGGCACCGAAGGTGATCTTGACGACGGCGCCGATCGCCAGCAGGCGCGGCCGATTGGCCTTGAAGTGCCGACCGAGCCGCCCCCCACCGGCGGCGCCCAACAGGAACGCGGCAAGTGCGGTCCCATGGAGCGCCACCGAGAATTCCTGCCGGCCGGCGAGCGCGAAGCCCAGAAAGACGATATTGCCGGTCATATTGGCGACGAAAACCTCGCCGAGCCCAAGAAAGCTGAGCGCGTCAACCAACCCGGTCACGATCGTCAGCAGATGCAGCAGGATCGGCAAGGGGCCGTCGCGCTCGTCCCAGAAAAGGGCCATGAGGGGATGCAGCAGGCGATGGGCGGTCGTCATCGGCGCACTCTTCCAGCGATCGGAAAGCGCGTCCATCTTGCCGGCAAGGATCGAGCAAAGGCGAGTGCTGCCGCGATCGATTTTCGCGGCAGCACGTACCCTTAAAAGAAGTCCCGTGCCGTCACCTCGCGCACCGTGCCGTCCGCCATGGTGAAGCTATGCTTGGCGCCGGGGGCCGCGAGCGGGATCGCCAGCAAATCCGCGAGCGCCCAGGCATCGAACGGCTTGCCGTCGATCAGCGTCATCCGATCGCCGGCCTGGAACCCGGCCTCGGCCGCGGGGCTTTTGGGAGCGACGAAGGCGACGGTGAAATCCGTGCTGCCGCTGGTGAAGGTCAGGCCGATCCGATCCCGGTCGATCGGCGTGGCGCCGGCATCGGGATTCGGCGTCGCGAAGAGCCGGTTATGCGGATAGTCGAACATCAGATGGAAGTGCTCGAGCAGCGGCAGGCCGACGCCGCCCGTCACACCCTCCGGCGGCAATTCGGTATCGGGAATGATGGCGATCGACGGCTTGGCGAAATCGACGCCGGCAAAGCCCAGACGATCGAGGCTGACCACCGTCTCGTGATAGCGGCCGGACAGGCGCTCCGAGGTCGGGTGACCGTCGAAGAGCTTGTGCGTCTCGGCATAGGACCGGGTCACCATCAAAGGCCCGATGACGTTGCCGAGCTCGACCTCGAACCAGTCTGCCGGTGCGCCATCGACCGAGAGCGGAACCACCCATTGCTTCTCCGTGTCGTCGCCCTTGAGCAGTAGCGGGAGCTCGACGGCGCCGGCCGGCTTGGTCCAGCCTTTCGGATCCTCGAATGCCACCCGGTGATGCGCGAAATCGATATCGACGATCAGCTGCTCGAACACGCCCATGCCAAGGGCGAGATTGGTCGGGCGGCCCGCGATCTTCGCATAGGCGGGGGACGCGATGCCGGCGGCCTGGACGCTCATATCTTGCAAGGTCAGATCGCCGACCTGGACATCGAGCCCGGCCAGCGGCGCCGGACTGCCGGCATTGGGGCTGAGCCCGATCGAGCCGGCATAGCCCTGGTCGATCACCGAGGGGCCGCCCCACAGCATCGCGGCGGCGTCCTGGCCCTTGATCTTGATCGGCACCAGGATGAACGCGTTCGGTTTGAGGATGAAATCGACCCAGCCGCTCGAGGACGCACTCGGCTTGAAGACGGGCTTTTGGTCTGGCGCCGGCTTCGTTTGCGCATCGGCCGGGATCGTGCCCAGCGCCAGGAGCACGGTCAGTGTTGAACGGTAAAGCATCGAGGAGGAGATCATGCGGCCCTCATATCGGTGGTGAACGGCCCCGCGCCAGAATACGAATCTCCATGACGACTATGCAACCATCGTTGAGGGGTGACTGAGGCATCGCCACCGGCTATTGATCCGGGTCCGCTCAGCCCCGTCGAGGAGGCCGCATCATGGCTCAGATCAAGATCTTCGGCCTCCGCCGCACGCTGACGCCCGTGCGCGCAGCCCTCTCGGACGCCATACATGCCGCAATCATGGCGGCTCTCGCCTATCCGGCGGAAAAGCGCTTCCATCGCTTCTTGGCCCTTGATGAAGGCGACTTCATCTACCCGTCCGATCGGTCCGACCGTTACATCATCATCGAGATCAGCCTGTTCGAGGGCCGGTCGATCGAGGCCAAGAAGGCGCTCATCAAGGCACTCTACGACCGCATCCCGGCCGCGACCGGGATCGTGCCGCAGGATATCGAGATCACGCTGTTCGAGACGCCGCGCCATCATTGGGGCATTCGCGGCCTGCCCGGCGACGAGATCGGGCTGAATTACCAGGTCGAAGTCTAGGTGCCCAAGCTCGCCCTTCTGCTCATCGGGATGCTCGCCGCCATGTCCATGCCTGCCAACGCCGCCTCGCCCGATGCCGTCAAGGAGCTCGCCCCGTCGGGCCGGCTGCGCGCGGCGATCAATTTCGGCAACCCGGTGCTGGCGCAGAAGGACCCGGCGACCGGCGAGGCCAAGGGCGTCTCGGTGGCGCTCGCGCGCGAGCTGGGCCGTCAGCTGGGCGTGCCGGCCGATCTGGTGCCCTTCACCGAAGCAGGCCAGGTCGCCGACGCCGCCACGCGCGATGGCTGGGATGTGGCGTTCCTCGCGATCGACCCGGTGCGCGGTGCCGCGATCGATTTCACCGCCTCTTATGTCATCATCGAGGGCACCTACGCCGTGCCGACGGCTTCGCCGCTGCGCAATGCTGCGGAAATCGACCGGACGGGCGTGCGGGTCGGCGTCGCCAAGGACAGCGCCTACGATCTCTATCTGACCCGCACGCTCAAGCAGGCCGAGATCGTGCGCGGCGCCAACACCGCCGCCTCCATAGCGCTGTTCGAGCAGGGCCAGGCCGACGCGCTCGCCGGCGTGAAGCAGCCGCTCCAGGCCTATGTCCGCGCTCATCCGGAAGCGCGCCTCGTCGAAGGCCGTTTCATGGAGATCGAGCAGGCCATGTGCGTGCCGAAGGGCCGGCCGGCCGGATATCGCTTCGTGCGTGACTTCATCGAGACGACGAAAGCGTCGGGCTTCGTCGCTGAGGCGCTCGCCGACAGCGGCCGAGGCGATGTCACCGTGGCGCCGGCAGCGCCCTAGCCATAGAGCGCCGGGCGGCCCGACGGCAGCGGCGGTGCCGGCGTCGCGCCGTGCCAGCGGGCAATGGCCGCTTCGAGATTCTTGCGCCAGCGATCATCGCCATTGGCGGGATAGCGACCGGCGAGCAGAAGGTTTTGGCTCAGGCCTTGGAGCTGCAGATGCGGCGGCTCGAGATCGAGCGGTTCCAGCCCATGCTCTCGCCCGATTTCGTGGAGCCGGTCCCACCAGGCCCGCCGGTCGCCGCTCATGTCCCAGGACCAGTGCGCGCCCTCGCGTGCGGCGAAATCGGCGGCGAGCCCATATTGATGGTAGGAGTGCCAGGCGGCGAACTTCGTCACCATGAAACCCGGCGCCGTCCGGCCCTGGGCATACAGCGCCTGCTGGCGTTCGGGCGAGCGGAACGCCTCGACGATCTGGAGCGGGATGGCCTCGGCCTCGAGCTGTGCCAACACGGCCTGCACCGCCGCCCGGAAGGTCGGGTGGAGCAGGGTGAGGTCCCGGCTCGCGCGTAGCGCGTCGACATCGCCGAGCCCGGTGGTACTCACCGCGATGGGCGGCGCTGGCGAGAGCAGTCCCGATGAGACGAACCCCGAGCCCATCTCGCTTTGCACATGCAACCAGGCTGCGGCCGCCGGCGCGTCCTCGAGCTGCACGACACGGGCGCCCTTTGGCAGTACCGCGACCACCACGCCGGCGGCGTTCGCGGCCTGGCGCAGATTGAGGCCGGCGGTATTGACGAGAAAGGCATCACCGAGCGCCATTCACCCCTCCGCCGTCTCGATCTCGCGGCGCAGCTGTGCGACAGCGTCGGCCTGCTGCCTCAGCTGGGCGAGATTGGCCGTCTCCTCGGGTGTGGGCGGCCCGCCGCCATGCGCCTCACGCGCATTCTCCTGGACCAGGATGGCGTCGAAGAGGGCGCGCGCCTCGCCCTGGAGCGCCGTCGCGTGATCGAGATGCGCCTGGCGCACGACCTGATTATCCGGCGTCGCCGCGGCCCGCAGCTGTACCAGGGCGGCGACATCCCGATCGATCGCCAGCTGCACGCGCTCGGCCTCGAGGGCGCCGAGCGGAGCTGCCGGCACGCCGGCGCCGCCGCTTCGCACGGCGAATTGCGCCAGAAACTCGGTATATTCGTCATTCGCAATGTCGCGGAACGCATTTTCCAGCATCGCCGTCCATTGCTTGCGTGCATCGGCATCGGCCGAGGCCGCGGGTGCCGCGGCAGATGCCGCATCGCCCGTCTTGGCGGCACCGCCGCTCGGCTTAGGTGCAGCGTCGCTGCTGCTCTTGGCGCTGCCATAGGCCACGATCGCCGCCGCCTCCAGCACTGTCCGCGCGTTCGGATCGACATCGAGCCGGCGAGAGAGCTCGAGGATCGCGCGCGCATCGCCCAGGCCCAATGGCGCCAGCTTCTGCATGACATCGCCGATGAAGCACCAGGCCTGCGCCTGACAGACGAGGAAGATGACGTAATCGAAGGCGAGGCCTGACCGGATGGCGAGTGCGACCGGATCGACATCGGCCAGCTGCTGCACGGCGCTGATGCCTTCGCCGCCGAGGCAGGCGGAGATATCGGGCGTGACACCCATCAGCTTCACCAGCTGGTCGGACGCGTCCTCCTGCTCCGATTTATTGAGCGTGATGCCGGTGATGCGGCGGATCAGCTTCAGCAGCGAATCCATCGGGAAGGCGCCGAGCCCGAAGGCGACGAAGGCGCCGAGCGAGGCGTTGGCGATCTGCGCCAGGCTGAGGCCCATCGGGATCGCGATCACGAAGCGCGCGCTCGCCCAGAGCAGGTCGGCCGTGACCAGCGTCCGCGCCCGGGTTCCCTGGATGATGACGCTGACGACGAAGAGATAGGCGCCCGCGATCGCCGCCATCGTCTCGAGGCTGAGCGTCACGATCGGGAACGGCCAGAACGTGCCGTCGAGCTCGGTGAGCGGCATGTGCGCCGCCACGAGCGTGGTCGCTTCCTGCGTCTGCCAATCGTGATAGAAGACGAAGTAATGCTCGTACCCGCTGCGCATCGCCATGATCACGGCGAGGGCCGTCGAGACGAAGGCGATCGCGAAGAGCAGCAGGCCCGGCCCGATATAGCGGCGCTTGCCGATCAGCGTGACGTAAATCTTGTTCTGGAAGAAGGTGGCGCGCGCGGCCTCATCGGCATCGATCCAGGATTCGCGCTCACTCGCCGGCCAGAAGCGCTTCAAATAGATGCCCAGATCCTTCTGCCCGATGCTGTTGCTGAATTCCTGGCACCGCTCGCCCCAGCCTTCGTCGAAGAAATGCCAGAGCGGGTAGAAGAGGAGCAGCATCACCAGGATCTCGATGACCCAGAACAGCGCCGTGATCGAGCCTTTGAGCGGCCAGCCCTTCGCGCCGAAATCGAACGCGTTGAGCATCGGGTCCGCCTTGGCGTCCCGGTCCGTCAGCGGCTTCAGCTCGAAGCGCGCCTCGATCAGTGCCAGGATCGAGGTGGTATCGTAGCTGGTATGGTCGATATAGCCCTGCTTGGCGAAGGGCGACACGATGATGGTGGCGACGCGCGAGCCCGGACCCCAGCGATCCTTCTTGGGCGGCGCCACATGGTCCCAGAGGCCGCCATTCTCGTCCGAGGTGACGATGACGACGGTGTCCTTCCAATTGGGACTCGCCTCGATCTTGCGCAGGATCAGGGCAGCATGGCGATCGCCCTCGGCGACCGTCGCATAGCCCGGATGTTCGTCATCGCGCCCGTCCGGCTTCCAGAACGAAACGGCCGGCAGCGTGCCCTTGTCGATGGCGTCGAGGAAATCGGCCTCGTCCTTGAGATGCGCCCCCTTGGCCGCCGTGCCGTCGGCATAGCTCTTGAAATAGACGAAGGGCTGGTGGTGCGTCATGAAGAGCGCCTTCGGATCGGCATGCCCGGTCATCACCGCCTGATAGCCGCCGGCATACCAGGCCCAGCCGATGCCCTTCTCGTCGAGCCGGTCGCCGATCGTCGGCATGGTCTGCGGCGGCAGCAGCTTCTTGGGATCGGCGCCTTCCGAATGCGGCTGATAGACCAATTCCGTCGTGTTCACGGCAAAGCCGTCGGGCGTTACCTGCCCGTCCTTGACGAGATTGCCGCTTGCATCGAGCTCGGCGCGCAGCTCGGGTGCCGCGTCGTCCCATTTCGGCGTACAGGCGCAGATCAGCCAGAAATGGTTGAGAAAGGAGCCGCCGAACGCCGCATGGAAGAAATGATCGGCCAGCGTGTAGCGCTTGGCATATTGCCAAAGCTCGAGCGACGAGCCGTCGTAATAGCTCATGGTCAGGCCGCCGGCATTCGAGACGGCGGCGAACTTGTCCATCCAGCCGCCATCGATCTGCTGCTGCTCTTGATAGAAGCGATGGACGAGATCGCCATGCTTCTGGTCGAGCGGCACGAACTTGTCGGCCCGGAACGGCGCGTTCGGCAGGTTGGCGGGATATTCGGGATCCGGCTTGCCGTCCTTCAGCACCGGCGGCAGCGTCTTGAACGGCACGCCGCCGAGATCAACCTGGGTCGCGGCCCGGCCGGCATCGGCGACACCGTCGGCGCCCGGAAACAGGCCGAAGAGATTGTCGAAGCTCCTGTTCTCCAAATAGAGCACGACGATGTGGTTGATCTTGTCGAGGCCAGGCGGCGGTGCCGCGGCCGCGAGGCCGGATGCCATCGCGAGAAAACCCGCCAGCGCTGAGGCGTAAAGGCGGAACATGCGTCCCCCCGCATCTCTCCCTCATTGCCGCGCGCGCACCCCCGTGCGCTTACCTCTCGGGAGAGGCCTCGACTCTATCTAAAATTGCCAGTCGGGGCAAGCGCTTACCATAGGTGGTCCGACCACCCGGAAAAGATGAAGGCCTCCCCGCGCAATAGCGGAGAGGCCCCCCTTCCCGACCCCTAACCTAGTTAGTCAAGCTTGCCTTTGGCAGCTTTCTTCGCCTCGTTGATGAATTTGAGCCCGTTCGGCACACCCCAGCCCGTGGCGGTGTCCCAGCCCGTGGTGGTCATGAGCGAGGAGTTGGCGCCGAAGCCGAGATCGACGTAGCTCAAGAGATCATGGACGATCGTGCCCTCGAAGCCGTCCGGCTGGGTTTGGTCGAGCCCCAGCAGCTGAGCCGGATCGTAGGTCGTCACATTCACGCCCGCGGTCGTGACGGAGCCCTGGGTATTGTCCTTCGTCTTGAAGGCCACGATCGGCAGGATGTCGGTGACCGCCTTGCTGTCCATCTTGGCGATGATCGGTGCCGCCTGGCCCAAGGACTCGCCGGCCGCCTGATTGGCCAGCGCCCAGATTGCGGAGAAGACCGGTGTGGCCAGGCTGGTGCCGCCGATCACGCCATAGACCGGGTCGTTGTTCGAGTCAGGGCCGACGATGATGGCGCCGGTCTGAGGATCGGCGACGGCCGAGACGTCGGGCAGCTGGCGGCCGGTGCCGGGCAAGCTCTTCTGATAGGACGGCTTCTCGAGATAGACGCTCTCGCCGCCGCCGCCGCCCTGGGCGAAACCCTCCATGAAGGGCGGATTCTCCGGCCGGCCGATCTGACCGAGCGCGGTGAGCGTGATGCCCCAGACCGCTTCGACCGCACCCGTGTCCGAGGGAATGTCGAGGCTGGTGCCGCCGACCGCCGTGGCAAAGGGCGAGTCCGCCGGGATCGAGGCCGCACCCACCGGCGTGCCGAGACCGAGATCGCCGCTGTCGCCGGTCGCGACATTGACCGCGATGCCCTGTGCCGCCGCCTTCTTGATGACCTTGTTGAACAGCTGCGCATCGGCCGGGCCGTAACCGAAACCGACCTCGGGATAGCCGTAGCTGTTGGAGATCACGTCGCCCAGCTGGTGCGACACGGCGTAGTTGAGCGCGAAGGACAGCTCGGCCGGATCATCGGTCGGCGCCACCACCAGCACGATCTTGGCATCCGGCGCCAGCGCATGCGCCCACTCGACATCGAGCGCGATCTCGACGGCCCAGCCATTTTCGAGGCCTTCCGTATAGGTGGCCGCGGTCGGCGCCCCGTCCGGATAGACGATCGAGAAATTCTTGTTGTTGAAGAGCGGCAGCCCCATCGTCTGCGAGAAGATGTTGGCTTCGTTCAGGATGTCGGATTCACCGAAGGCATCGACGAGGACGATGGTCTGGCCCTTGCCGGTCCAGCCATTGGCATAGACCGCGTCAAGGCCATAATGCGTGGCGATCTGCGCCGGCGTGTAGCCGCACACCATGGTATCGACATTCGGCATATATTGCGGGCCGGTATAGTCGCCGACGACGCCGCCGACGCCGATCTGGATACCGGTCATATGCGCCTCGATCTTGGGACCGAAGCACTGGTTGGTGAAGACCGACAGCGGATTGGGGGTGCTGGCGGCGGGCACGCCCGCGCGCGGCTGGCCGGTCGAGAAATCGACCTGCCGCGCCACATAGGGCTGCATGCCGAGATTATGGAGCCCCGAAACCGCGGCCACGAGCTCCGGATGGGCGCCCTGATATTTCGGCTCGGCGGTATTGGCGAAGAAGCTCTTGCCCGCCAGCTGCTTGACGCGGATCTCCGTGCCGAAGGCCGCCTGGATCTTGGCGGCCGTGCCGGACACCTTGATGGATGAGCCGTCATCCGCGACGCTGACGATCTGCAGGCCCTGGGCCGTGAGCGAGCTCTTGAGTGTCTGGAGGTCGCTGGCGTTCGGGCCGAGGGCGGCCACGTCCTCGGGCTTCATCCAGAGATGATAGTAGGGCGAGCTTTCGTCGTAGCGGCTCGCCACGCTGGCATCGAGCTGCGCGTCGTTCCGGCCCTTGAGCCAGACCATCGCCGTCATAGGTGTCGCCGAAGCGACCGGACCGGCATCGACAGCGAGCGCGCGCGCCGGGGATGACGGCGTATCGGCGAGTGCCGTGCCGGCCATGGCCATCAAGGCCGTCAGTGAAGCGGTGCCGAGCACCGAGCGAACCGATCGGGACCGAGTAGTCTCTTGTCTCAAGGCAATTCCCCCAACTGCAATCGATTCGATCGGGCCGGGGCCGGATCTGCCCCACCGATCCAATCATCCTGCAATCGAGCGTGGCGGATCCGCAGGGGAAGTGCTCGTTACCTGTTATTAAATTGTATTAGATCTTTCATCGGCCACGAAGGCCACGGCCCGGGCCTCGTTCCAGGCCGCCCCTTCCTCGGCCGAGCGCCGGATATCCTCGGCCGAGAGCTGTTCCGTCAGCAGCGTCATGAGCCGCTCGTAAAGCCGCTGCACGCTCGGCTGCCGGATCTCGCCGGCGCGTGCAAAGCCGGCATCGACGAATCCCGCGAGCCGTGCCGCATTCCGATACTGGCCGTCGAGTGCCGCGAGGAGCGCCCATTGCTGCAGGCAGACGCGCACGACGAAGCCGCCCTCCTCGCTCGCCCGGCCGAGCGCTTCGCGTGCGATCGTGCGCGCCTCGTCGAGACTGTCCTGGCAAATGAGATAGGAGCCCAGATTGATGAGGGCGATGACCAGGAAGGAACGACGTTCGGCCGTCCGCAAGCCCTTGACCGCCTCCCGGGCACGCTCGGCCGCTCGATCGATCGAGCCCAGCACGAACTCGATCTCGGCGAGGTTGATCAGGATGTAGGATTCTCGGCCGTGATCTTTGACCTCGCGCGCGAAATCGAGCGCGCGCAGGAAATAGCGCCGCGCCGCGTCGGTCTCGCTCATCAATCCTGAAAGCGTGCCGAGATTGTTCATGACATTGAAGAGCGAGCGCTTGCGGCCGCTCGATATGAGGATCGCCTCCGCCTCCGACAGCGCCGCCTTCGCCTCGGCATTCCGGCCGAGCGAGGCATAGAGGCTGCCGATCGAGCTCAACACGGTGGCCAGGTCGAGCTGCTGACCCTGGGCGCGGAAGAGCGCCACCGACTGCTCCTGCCAGGCCAGCGCGCGCTGCCGGTCCGAATTGTACCAGAGCCCGCCCGCCCCGCGATAAAGCCGGGCCGCTTCCATGGGATGCCGTTCCGGATCGGCGAGCGGCAGCGCCGCCTCGACATAGCGGCGGCCTTCAGCGAAGAGCGCCAGCGTTTGCCAGAGGAGCGACGCGGTACCGGTGAGCGTCACCGCGATCTCGGACCGGGCGGGATCGCCGAGCGCCCAATCGATCGCGATGCGGACATTGTCGATCTCGGGCCGATAGACCTGCAGCCATTGCGTTTCCGGCACGATTTCCCAGAGCGCGTCGGAACGATCGAACAGGCTGATGAAATAACGCGCATGGCGCTCGGCGACGCGATCTCGTTCCCCGCTCTCGCCGAGAGCCTCGAGCGCATAGAGCCGCAACGTCTCCAAGAGCCGGAAGCGCGGCTGCTCCCCCGTCTCGCGGGCGACGAGCGATTTGTCGACGAGACGGCCGAGCGCATCGATCACGTCCCATTGATCGCCCTCCTCGCCCGCGATCGCGATTGCCGCCTCGAGCGAGAAGCTGCCCGAGAAGATAGCGAGCCGGCGGAACACCTGCTGGTCGACCGGGTCAAGCAGGGCATAGCTCCATTCCACCATGTTGCGCAGCGTCTTGTGGCGCGCCTCGGCGGTCTGGGGTCCGGTCGTCAGCATGCGGAGCCGCTCGCCGAGGCGCCGGCTCAACCCATCGATACCGAGCAGCGGCAGGCGCGCTGCCGCCATCTCGAGCGCCAGCGGCACACCGTCGAGGCGCCGGCAGATCTCGGCCACGCCGGCCGCATTGCCGGCATCGAGCACGAAGTGCCGATCGGCCGCGACGGCCCGCTCGACGAAGAGCGCCACCGCGCCGAACCCGCCGATCTGAGTTGCCTCCGGCGGCGGCAAGGCGAGCGGATCGAGGCGATAGATCTGCTCGGCCGGCAGATGCAGGATCTCCTGGCTGGTCGCCAGCACGGTGAGGCCCGGCACGCGCTCCAGCAGCCCCTCGATCAGCCGGCCCGCCGCGGCCAGCACATGCTCGCAATTATCGACGATGAGCAGCACGCGCTGGCGCACGATCGCGGCGGCGATCGCGTCCACCGGTGCCGTGCCGTCGCGGAGCGCCACGCCGAGCACGGTCGCGACGGCGCTGGCGACGACGTCCGGGTCGCCGAGCGGCGCCAGATCGACGAGCCAGACCCCATCCGGAAACTGGGCGGCGGCGCGCGCGCCGAGCTCGAGCGCCAGGCTGGTCTTGCCGATGCCGCCCGTGCCGACCAGCGTCACGAGCCGATGCTCGGCCAGGCTGTCGCGCAGATCGTTGAGCTCGGTGGCGCGGCCGATGAGCGCGTCGAGGCGCTGCGGCAGGTTGGAGGCGGAGCGGGCCGCGGTCCAGGGCCGCTCCGGGTTCGGCCACGCCGCCGCCTTCGCGATGCCGACCGGTGCGGTGAAGCGATAGCCGCGCCCCTGCACGGTCGCGACATAGCGCACACCGTCCTCCCCATCACCGAGCGAGCGCCTGAGCGAGTTCATCTGGACACGCAGGCTGCCCTCATCGACCGTGACATCGGGCCAGACCCGCGTCATCAGCGTCGGTTTGCCGACCAGCTCGCCGGCATGCTCGATCAGGACGAGGAGGATGTCGAAGGCACGGTCGCCAAGCGGAACGGGCACGCCGCCCTTCTCGAGCAGGCGCCGCGCCGGAACCAGGCGAAAGGGACCGAAGGAAACGGCTTCTTCGTCATCCCATGTCGCGTCATGAAGCATCGGCTGCGCCGGCGCCTCCTTCGTCATGCCATCGCGTGGGGCTTGAGCGCCCAGGGGACTTTAGTCCCCTGTCGGTTACACCAGCAACCACGATCGGCTTGCCGATCGGTCCGCCGCCGGGCAGGGTCGGCGGACGATGTTCGATCTCCTCTTCCTCGGCACCTCGGCCAGCGTGCCGTCGCCCGCGCGTAACCAGTCGGCGCTGCTCGTCGCCACGCCTGGCCGGCGCGTCCTGATCGATTGCGGCGAGGGCACGCAGCGGCAGCTGCTCACGGCCGGCGCGGGGTTCCGCCGGCTCGACCGGCTGCTGCTGACTCATGGCCATCTCGACCATATGCTGGGGATTCCCGGCCTGCTGTCGACGCTCGGCCTGCAGGAGCGGCAGGATCCGATGATCGTGAATGGCGGCCCGGAGACGCTGAAGCTCGTCGCCGATGTGCTGGCCGCCCTCTGGGGCGAGGGCCGTGCCCCCATCCCGCTCGAGCTGGTGCCGCTTGTGCCCGGCCGCGTCGCCGAGCTCGACGGCATCACCATCGATTGCTTCCCGGTCGAGCATCGCCGCACCGACAGTTTCGGCTATGTCTTCGAGAGCAGTGCCCGGCGGCATGTACGGCGCGAGCGCCTTACCGAGCTGGGCGTGCCCGACGGGCCGATCCGCAAGGATCTCGCAGCCGGAAAGCCGGTGACGCTGCCCGACGGCAGGGTAATCGATCCCGAAGATGTGCTGGGGCCGGCCTCGCCGGGCACCAAGCTGGTCGTGATCGGCGACGCCGAGACGACAGCAGGCCTCGAGCCTTTCGTCGAGGCAGCCGACGCGCTGGTGATCGAGGCGACCTTCCTCGAGCGCGATGCCGAGACCGCCCGCCGCCATGGTCATCTGACCGCGGCGGAAAGCGCCCGGCTGGCTGCGAGCACCGGCGTGAAGCGACTGATCCTGAAACATATTTCCGACCGTTATCCGACCGAGGAGATCCTCGCCGAAGCGCAGGCAATCTTCGCGGCATCCCATATCGCGTCCGATCTCGAGCGGATCACCATCTGATCAGACCGACAGGTGCCGGCGCACCTCGGCTTCATGCATCTCGGCGCGGCTGCCGGCGAGTACGACCTGGCCGCGATCCATCACGACATACTGGTCGGCCAGCTCCTTGGCGAAGTCGAAATATTGCTCGACCAGCACGATCGCCATCGTCCCCTGGCGCCGGAGATAATCGATGGCGCGGCCGATATCCTTGATGATCGATGGCTGGATGCCCTCGGTCGGCTCGTCGAGGATGAGGAGCTTCGGGCGCATGACGAGGGCCCGCGCGATGGCGAGCTGCTGCTGCTGCCCGCCCGACAGGTCGCCGCCGCGCCGGCCGAGGAAATCCTTGAGGATCGGGAAGAGTTCGAACACTTCGGGCGGGATGAAGCGCAGCTTGCGCGGCAGCGGCGCGAAGCCCGTGAGCAGATTTTCCTTCACCGTCAGCAGCGGAAACACCTCGCGCCCTTGCGGCACCAGCGCGATGCCGCGCCGGGCGCGGAGATGCGGCGACAGTCGGCTGATCTCCTGCCCATCGAAACCGAGCTTGCCGGCCGCGATCGGGCGCTGGCCGGCGATGGCGCGCATGAGCGTGGTCTTGCCGACGCCGTTGCGGCCAAGCACGGTCGTGACCTCGCCCGGCCGCGCCGTCAGCGACACTTTGCGCAGCGCCTGTGCGGCGCCATAGAAGACATCGATGCCGTCGACTGTCAGCATGTCAGCGCCCCAGATAGACTTCGACGACGCGCTCGTCGGCCGAGACCGCATCGAGCGCGCCTTCGGCCAGCACCGAGCCTTCATGCAGCACCGTCACCTTGACGCCGAGTGCCCGCACGAAATCCATGTCGTGCTCGACCACCAGCACCGCGTGCTCGCGGTTGATGTCGCGGAGCAAGGTCGCGGTCTGCGCCGTCTCGGCGTCGGTCATGCCGGCGACCGGTTCGTCAACCAGCAGCACCTTGGGATTCTGGGCCAAAAGCATGCCGATCTCGAGCCATTGCTTCTGGCCGTGCGAGAGATCGGCGGCGAGGCGCTTGCGATGCGGAGTGAGCCGTGTGATCTCGAGGATCTCGTCGATGCGCCTCGCCTGCTCGCCACTTGCTTTCTCGAACAGGCGCGCGAACACCTTGCGGGCGCCGGCGAGCGCCAACAGCAGATTATCCTCGACCAGATGGCTTTCGAACACGGTCGGCTTCTGGAATTTGCGGCCGATGCCGAGCGTCGCGATGGCCGGCTCGTCGAGCCGGGTCAGATCATGCGACCCGTCGAAATAGACATCGCCCTCGTCCGGCCTGGTCTTGCCGGTGATGACATCCATCATCGTCGTCTTGCCGGCCCCGTTCGGGCCGATCACCGCCCGCATCTCGCCCGGCTCCAAGAGCAGCGAGAGGGCATTCAGCGCCTTGAAGCCGTCGAACGAGACGCTGACCTTGTCGAGATAGAGCATGGTCTGAGTGAGCCTGGGATCGGCCTTGATCATGGCTCGGAGCGCTCCGCCGTTTCCGCAGCAAGATCCGGCACCAGGGTCCGCGCATGGCGGCGCCCGGCAAACCAATCGGCAGCGGTGCCGACGATGCCCTTGGGCAGGAGCAGGGTGACCGCGACGAAGAGTGCGCCCAGCGCGAAGAGCCAGTAAGGCGCCAGCGGGCCGCTGGTAAACTCGGTCTTGAGCCAGTTGACGAGCACGGCGCCCAAGGCGGCACCGGCCAGCGTGCCGCGGCCGCCGACGGCGACCCAGATCACCACCTCGATCGAATTGGCAGGGGCGAATTCCGACGGGTTGATGATGCCGATCTGCGGCACATAGAGGGCACCCGCAAATCCTGCGATCATGGCCGAGACGACGAAGGCGAACAGCTTGTAATTCTCCGGCCGGTAACCCAGGAACCGCGTGCGGGATTCGGCGTCGCGCACAGCGATCAGCACCTTGCCGTAGTTCGACCGCACGAGCAGCCGGACCAGCACATAGGCACCCGCCAGCGACAGGGCCGAAAGCGCGCACAGCACGGCGCGAGTCGCTGGCGCCTGGATGTTGAAGCCGAGTATCTCCTTGAAATCGGTCAGGCCGTTGTTGCCACCGAAGCCGAAATCATTGCGGAAGAAGGTGAGCGTCAGCGCATAGGTCATCGCCTGGGTGATGATCGAGAGATAGACGCCGGTGACGCGGGAGCGGAAGGCGAACCAGCCGAAGACGAGCGCCAGCAGGCCCGGCACGGCCAGCACCATGAAGAGCGCATAGGGGAAGTGCTGGAAGCCGTACCAGGCGAGCGGCAGCTCCTTCCAATTGAGGAACACCATGAAGTCGGGCAGCACCGGATCGCCATAGACGCCGCGCGTGCCGATCTGGCGCATGAGATACATGCCCATGGCATAGCCGCCGAGCGCGAAGAACGCCCCATGGCCGAGCGACAGGATGCCGCAATAGCCCCAGACGAGATCGAGCGCCAGGGCGAGCAGCCCGTAGCAAAGATACTTGCCGAGCAGCGGCACGAAATAGCTCGGCATATGGAAGAAGGAACCGTCCGGAACGAGGAGATTGAGCACGGGTGCCGCCAGCGCCACCAGCACCAGCACGGCCACCACGCCGGCCTCCGTGCGATAGGGCTCGAGCGTGGCCGACTTCATGCTTCGACGGCCCTTCCCTTGAGCGCGAACATGCCGCGCGGGCGCCGCTGCATGAAGAGGATGAGGAAGACCAGGATCGCGATCTTGGCCAGCACGGCGCCGGCGAAGGGCTCCAGGAACTTGTTGGCGATGCCGAGCGTGAAGGCGCCGACCAGCGTGCCCCAGAGATTGCCGACCCCGCCGAACACCACGACCATGAAGGAATCGATGATGTAGCCCTGGCCGAGATTGGGGCTGACATTGTCGATCTGCGACAGCGCCACGCCGGCAATTCCGGCGATGCCGGAGCCGAGCCCGAAGGTGAGCGCATCGACGGTCGGTGTCGCGATCCCCATCGAGGCGGCCATGCGCCGGTTCTGCGTCACCGCCCGCATCTGGAGACCCATCGGCGTGAAGCGCAGCAACAGGTTCAAGCCGACGAAGGTTGCGAGCGCGAACAGCACGATCCAGAGCCGGCCATAAGTGATCTGCAGCCCGAACGCCTCGAACGCGCCCGACATGTAAGAGGGCGCGTCGACCTCGCGATTATCCGGGCCGAAATAGCTGCGGATCGCCTGCTGCAGGATGAGGCTCAAACCCCAGGTGGCGAGCAGCGTCTCGAGCGGGCGGCCATAGAGGAAACGGATGATGCCGCGCTCGATGACGACGCCGACGAATCCCGTCACCAGGAAGGCCAGCGGCACCGCGATCGGCAGCGACCAGTCGAAGAGGCCGGGTGCGGAATTGCGGATGATCTCCTGCACTACGAAGGTCACATAGGCGCCGAGCATGATCATCTCGCCATGCGCCATGTTGATGACGCCCATCACGCCGAAGGTGATGGCGAGGCCGATCGCGGCCAGCAGCAGGATCGAGCCCAGGGAGATGCCGTACCAGATGTTCTGCACCGTGGCAGCGAATACCTGAGTCCGCTGCGCCCCCTCGACGGCCGACGTAATCGCCGCCTTGAGCGGCGCCGACATTCCGTCGCTCGAGACGCCCTGCAGCGCCCCCAGCGCATCCTGGTCGCCGCGCTTGGCGAGAATGCCGGCGGCGGCGATGCGCTGATCCTCGGGCGCGTCGTTCTGGCCGATGACGATGGCGGCGCGCGCGTCCCTGAGCGCCGCCGCGATGGTCGCGTCCTTCTCAGCCGCGATCGCCTTGTCGAGTGCCGGCAAGGAGGAGGCGTCGCGCGACATGAAGACCGATTGCGCGGCGGCGAGCCGCTTTGCCGGGTCGGGCGACAAGAGCGTGAGCGTGCCCATCACCGCCTCGGCGAGCGAGCGGACCCGGTTGTTGAGCCGCACCGGCTGCGGTTCCGCGGCCGGTGTTGCCGCCGCACCGGTCGCGGCATCGACGAAGGTGCCGGACGGCGTTTGGATGAAGACGCTCGCCGGATCAGCCGTGAAGAAAAGCTTCTCTGCCTGTAGTGCCGCGATGATGTCAGCGGCACGCGGGTCGCCGCTCGCCACGATCTGGTCGATCGCATCGACCGTGTCGGAATAATCGTCCGTGGTGAAGCCCTGCAGGGCCGCTTCGAGCTCGGCCGCGTACGCCGTGCCGGTGAACAGCAGGGCCAAAACAACGAAGAGCCGAACGAGTCCGAGGCGCATGCGAGCTTCCAGGAAAAGGGCGGGCGGTGGAGCAGCACTCCCTCTCTACCCCATTGAGGTGGAGAGGGCCGGGGTGAGGCGGGGAACGCTCAAAAGTGATTCCATTCCAATATTTTGAGCGGCTCCGCGACCCACCTCATCCTCAATCCTTCTCCCCCCTAAAGGGCGGAGAAGGATTTTCACTCGACCGGCTGCTCAGCCGGCGCCCATGCACTTGTTGGTCTTCACATTGAAATTGCCGCATTTCTTTTCGACCCAGTCGCCGACCAGGTCCTTCGAGCCTTCGAGATATTTCGACCAGGCATCGCCCGGGACCAGTGTCTTGGTCTTCCAGACCACGTCGAACTGGCCGTCCGCCTTGATCTCGCCGATATAGACCGGCTTGGTGATGTGATGGTTCGGCAGCATCTTCGCGATGCCGCCAGTCAGGTTCGCCTGCTCGATGCCGGGCAGCGTGTCGATCACCTTGTCGGGGGCCACCGTGCCCGCCTTCTCGACCGCCTTCACCCACATGTTGAAGCCGATGTAATGAGCCTCCATCGGGTCGTTGGTCGTGCGCTTCGGATTCTTGGTGAAGTCGTGCCATTCCTTGATGAAGGCCTCGTTCGCCGGCGTCTTGATCGATTCGAAATAATTCCAGGCGGCGAGATGGCCGACCAGCGGCTTGGTATCGATGCCGGCCAGCTCTTCCTCGCCGACCGAGAAGGCCACGACCGGAATGTCGGTCGCCTTGATGCCTTGATTGCCGAGCTCCTTGTAGAAGGGCACGTTGGCGTCGCCATTGATGGTCGATACCACGGCCGTCTTCTTGCCCTCGGCCCCGAACTTCTTGATCCGGGCGACCTCGGTCTGCCAATCGGAGAAGCCGAACGGCGTGTAGTTGATCAGGATATCCTCTTCCTTGACCCCCTTCGATTTGAGGAAGGCTTCGAGGATCTTGTTGGTCGTGCGCGGATAGACATAGTCGGTGCCTTCGAGCACCCAGCGCTTCACCTCGCCGCCTTCCTTGGACATGAGGTACTCGACGGCCGGGATCGCCTGCTGGTTGGGGGCGGCGCCCGTATAGAAGACGTTCCGCTCGCTCTCCTCGCCCTCATATTGGACGGGATAGAACAGGATCGAATCGAGCTCCTTGAAGACCGGCAGGACCGATTTGCGCGACACCGAGGTCCAGCAGCCGAACACGACCGAGACCTTGTCGGCCGTGATGAGCTCGCGCGCCTTCTCGGCGAAGAGCGGCCAGTTGGATGCGGGATCGACGACGACCGCTTCGAGCTTCTTGCCGAGTACGCCGCCCTTCTTGTTCTGCTCCTCGATCAGCATGAGCATGACGTCTTTGAGCGTTGTCTCCGAGATCGCCATCGTGCCCGACAGCGAATGGAGAATGCCGATCTTGATCGTTTCTTCCGCGAAGGCGGGGAATGCGCGGAACCCGGCGCTGAGCCCGGTCGCCGCAGCCGCCTGCATAAGCTGACGCCTGTTAATCATGTCCTGCCCTCCCCTCAATGAGCGGAGTCCCCACGGTGCAACGGCCATGCCAGCGACGGCGGGGTTGAGGCTCGCCTTAAGCGGGTGGATGAATTGATCGAATTTTGTGCAAATCTAAGGATTCTGCCCAATTCACACTCTTCCGGACCGTGCCGCGTCGCCTCGCTACGGTTGATGCGAGCTGCTAGAGTGGCGCCTCATGAGCCCTCGATCGGCCCGCGCCATACCTCCGCCGCAACCGCATGAAACGCTGCTCCCCGCCTATATCCGGGCAGCGGGTGCCGTGACGCTGGGTTTCGCGGCCGGACGTAGCGGTACACGGCTGGTCGAGCGCGCCGATGGCGGGGGCTATCTGGTGCGGACACCGCGACCGCATGCGGGCTCATGCGAGGCAGTGCTGATCAATACGGGCGGCGGCATGGCCGGCGGCGATCGGCTGGCGCTCACCGCCACGACCGGCCCCGACGCCGATGCCGTCATCACGACCCAGGCGGCCGAGAAGATCTATCGCTCGCAAGGTCCCGCGACCGAGATCGAGGTCGGCCTCACGCTCGGATCTCGAAGCCGGCTCGCCTGGCTGCCGCAGGAGACGATCCTCTTTTCCGGCAGCCGCTTGAACCGCCGCCTCGCCGCCGAGCTCCCCGGCGATGCCACGCTGACCATCGCCGAAATGCTCGTCTTCGGCCGCACCGCCATGCAGGAAACGGTCGAGACCGGCGATCTGCGCGACCGCTGGCGCATCCGGCGCGACGGCCGGCTGATCTTCGCCGACGAGGTCCGGCTCGCGGCCGCGCCAGCCCGGCTGCTCGAGCGCAAAGCGTCGGGCAACGGCGCCCGCGCCCTGGCAACGATCCTGCATATTGCTCCCGAGGCCGAGGCGAGGCTCGACGGCATGCGCGCGCTGCCGGTATCGGGCTTGGTCGAGAGCGGCGCGAGCGCCTGGGACGGTATGCTGCTGATGCGTTTCGTGGCGCAGGATGCGCAGGCGCTGCGCCACGATCTCGTGGCTGCGATCGAGTGGCTGCGCGGCGCGCCGGTCCCGCGGTCATGGTGAAGAAGGAGAAGAAACGATGCTTCTGACGCCGCATGAGAAGGACAAGCTGCTCATCGCCATGGCGGCCAATGTCGCCCGGCGGCGGCTCGAGCGCGGCGTCAAGCTCAACTATCCGGAAGCGGTGGCGCTCATCACCGATTTCATCGTCGAGGGTGCCCGCGACGGTCGCTCGGTCGCCGAGCTTATGAATGACGGCGCCAAGGTGCTGCGGCCCGACCAGGTGATGCCTGGCATCGCCGCCATGATCCCCGACGTCCAGGTCGAAGCCACATTTCCCGACGGCACCAAGCTCGTCACCGTGCACGACCCGATCCGCGGGGCGGAGGACAGCGTCCAGCCCGGCGAGATCATCACGCGAGCAGGCGACATCATCCTCAATGAAGGCCGCGCGACCGTGACGCTGACCGTCGCCAATACCGGCGACCGGCCGATCCAGGTCGGTTCGCACTATCATTTCTTCGAGACCAATGCGGGACTTGCCTTTGATCGTGCGCAGACGCGGGGCATGCGGCTCGACATCGCGGCCGGCACCTCCGTGCGCTTCGAACCGGGGCAAAGCCGCGAGGTCAGGCTGGTGCCGCTGGCCGGAGACCGGGCGGTCTATGGCTTCCGCCAGGATGTGATGGGCAAGCTCTGAGGAAGATGACGCCATGCCCGTGACGCTTTCCCGCCGCCTCTATGCCGACATGTTCGGCCCGACCGTGGGCGACAAGATCCGCCTTGCCGATACCGAGCTCTTCATCGAGGTGGAGCGCGACTTCGCGATCTATGGCGAGGAGGTGAAGTTCGGCGGCGGCAAGGTCATCCGCGACGGCATGGGCCAGTCGCAGATGACGCGCGCGGCGGGTGCCGTCGATACCGTCATCACCAATGCCGTGATCCTCGACCATTGGGGCATCGTGAAGGCCGATATCGGCCTCAAGGACGGCCGCATCGCCGCCATCGGCAAGGCCGGCAACCCCGACATCCAGCCTGGTGTCACCATCGTGATCGGCCCGGGGACCGAGGTGATCGCCGGCGAAGGCAAGATCCTGACGGCGGGCGGCTTCGACTCCCACATCCATTTCATCTGCCCGCAGCAGATCGATGACGCGCTGATGTCCGGCATCACCACACTGATGGGCGGCGGCACCGGCCCGGCGACGGGCACGGCCGCGACCACCTGCACGCCCGGCCCCTGGCATCTTCATCGCATCATCGCGGCGGCCGATTCCTTCCCGGTCAATATCGGGTTCGCCGGCAAGGGCAATGCCTCGCTGCCCGGCGCGCTCGTCGAGGAGATCGAGGCCGGTGCCTGCGCCTTGAAGCTCCATGAGGATTGGGGCACCACGCCGGCCGCGATCGATTGCTGCCTCAGCGTCGCCGATGAGCATGACATCCAGGTGATGATCCACACCGACACGCTCAATGAATCGGGGTTCGTCGACGACACGATCGCGGCCTTCAAGGGCCGCACCATCCACGCCTTCCATACCGAGGGGGCCGGCGGCGGCCATGCGCCCGACATCATCAAGGTGGCGGGCCTGCCGAACGTGCTGCCGTCATCGACCAACCCGACCCGGCCCTTCACCGTCAATACGCTCGACGAGCATCTCGACATGCTGATGGTGTGCCATCATCTAGACCCCTCGATCGCCGAGGATCTGGCGTTCGCCGAGAGCCGCATCCGCAAGGAGACGATCGCGGCCGAGGACATCCTGCACGACATCGGCGCGCTCTCGATGATGTCGTCCGACAGCCAGGCGATGGGGCGGATCGGCGAGGTCATCCTTCGTACCTGGCAGACCGCGCATAAGATGAAAATCCAGCGCGGCAGGCTGCCCGGCGAGGGCGACAACGACAATTTCCGCGCCAAGCGCTACATCGCGAAATACACGATCAATCCGGCGATAGCACATGGCGTGTCGAAGCATATCGGCTCGGTCGAAGTGGGGAAGCTCGCCGACCTCGTGCTCTGGTCGCCGGCCACCTTCGGCGTCAAGCCCGATTTGATCCTGAAGGGCGGCATGATCGTGGCGGCCGCCATGGGCGATCCCAACGCGTCCATCCCGACGCCGCAGCCAGTGCATTACCGGCCGATGTTCGGCGCCTTCGGCAAGGCGCGCACGGCGACGAGTGTCACCTTCACCTCGAAGGCCGCGATCGAGAAAGGGCTGGGCGAGAAGCTCGGCCTCGCCAAGACGCTCGTCGCCGTCGAGAATACCCGCGGCGGCATCGGCAAAGCCTCGCTTATCCATAATGATGCCACGCCGGTCATCAAGGTCGATCCCGAGACTTATGCGGTGACGGCCGATGGCGCGTTGCTCGTGTGCGAGCCGGCCAAGGTGCTGCCGCTCGCGCAGCGCTATTTCCTGTTCTGAGATGCAGCGCGCTCTCGCCGTCATTCGCCGCGCCGCGGTCGAGCCCGATGCGGTGGTCGATCGAGCGACACTCGATCACGCCGCCCGCCAGCGCCGCCGCGGCGTGATCGAGAGCGATGCGGGCTTAAGCTTCCTGGTCGATCTCGAGAAGGCGACAGCTATCCACGACGGCGACGCGCTCAGCCTCGAAGGCGGCAAGCTCCTGCTGATCAAGGCAGCGCCGGAGCCGCTCATCGAGATCACGGCCAAAAGCCCGCGCCATCTGATGCAGGTCGCCTGGCATATCGGCAACCGGCATACGCCGGCCGAAATCACCGAGCATGCGATCTTCATCACCGAGGATCACGTGCTGGCCGAGATGGTGGTGGGCTTGGGCTGCACTGTCCGGCCGGTCCAGCGGCCGTTCCAGCCGGAGGCCGGCGCTTATGCCGGCCATGGCAACCATCATCACGACGAATCATGAGCGGATCGCTGGCGCTTGCGAGCTGGATGTCGCCGATGTTCCCGGTCGGCAGCTTCGCCTATTCGCATGGGCTCGAATGGGCGTTCGAGGCGGGCGATCTCGCGGATGAGGCGGCACTCTCCGACTGGCTGTCGACGCTCTTGGTTTCGGGTGCCCCGAGGAACGACGCGATCCTGCTGGCGGCCGCCTATCGCGCGACGGCCGCCGGCGATCGGGCCGAACTCCGCGAGATCGGCGAGCTGGTATTGGCGCTGGCGACCAGCCGCGAGCGGCTGCTCGAGACGGCGACCCAAGGTCAGGCCTTCCTCATCGCGATCCGCAAATCCTGGCCTTGCGCCACGCTCGAGCTTATCGAGCCGGGCGAGATCGCCTATCCTGTCGCGGTCGCCGTCGCGGCGGCGGGCCACGAGATCGGCCTGAGCGCTACCCTCGAAATGTTCCTTTTGGGCTTCATGTCCAATCTCGTCTCGGCCGCGATCAAGCTCGGCGTCACCGGCCAGACCGGCGGGCAGACGATCCTGGCAGCTCTGCTGCCGGCGATCCGCGAGGTCGCCAAGCTGGCCGGCCAGGGCACGCTCGATGATCTCGGCTCCTGCTGCTTCCGCGCCGACCTCGCCAGCCTGCGCCATGAGACTCAATATTCGCGCTTATTTCGCTCATGAGGAAGGACCAGACCATGCCGCATTCGCCCCACGGGCCGCTTCGCGTCGGCGTCGGCGGGCCGGTCGGCTCGGGCAAGACGGCACTGATGGAGGCGCTGTGCCGGCGCTTCCAGGGCCGCTACGACATCTGCGCGATTACCAACGACATCTACACCAAGGAAGATGCCGAGATCCTGACCCGCACCGGCGCCTTGCCGGCCGAGCGGATCATGGGAGTCGAGACCGGCGGCTGCCCCCACACGGCGATCCGCGAGGATTGCTCGATGAACCTCGCCGCGGTCGAGACGATGAGCCGGCGCTTCCCGACGCTCGATTTGGTGCTGATCGAATCGGGCGGCGACAATCTCGCCGCCACCTTCTCGCCCGAGCTCGCCGACATCACGATCTATGTCATCGACGTGTCGGGCGGCGAGAAGATCCCGCGCAAGGGCGGGCCGGGCATCACGCGTTCCGATCTGCTCGTCATCAACAAGATCGACCTCGCCCCCTTCGTCGGCGCCGATCTCGCGATCATGGACCGCGACACGAAGCGCATGCGCGGCGAGCGCCCCTATGTCTTCACCAATCTGAAGACTGGTATCGGCGTCCCGGTGATCGAAAGCTTCATCGAGCGGGCCGGCGGCCTCAGCCACGCGGCATAGAGCCGGATGCGATCAGGTCGAATCGACCTGATCGCTGAATCCGTCTCTAAGCTTTTGAATCAGAGGGCGATTCAGACATTAGGTCGGCTTGACCTAATGTCATCGCGCTCTGGCAATGGCGTGGATCTCGGCGACATAGCCGCCGGGGAACTGAACCATCGCCGCATCGCGCCCGTCCGCCGCATAGGGCTCGACCAGCACGGTCGCGCCAGCCGCCTTGGCCTTGCCCAGCGTCTCGGCCAAATTCGTCACCTCATATCCGGAGACCTCGCGGCCATAGGGGTAAGGCAGATGCCCGTCCGTCACCAGCACGGTCAGCCGGCCGAAGGCGGAGGAGATGCGGATGCGGTGATAGGAGCCACCCGGACGGCCGATTTCGACGCCGGGCGCCCGCGCGTCGTCGGACATGATCTTGCCGTGCGCGAAGCCCAGGAAGCTGCGGACGAAGTCCCGCACCTTGTCGGGCGAGACATAGACCCGGTTCTCCGGCTCGGTCGCGAGTGCCCCATATGACGGCGCCGTCGTGTGCCAATAGAGCTGCATCATGACGCCGCCCGGCCATTGGACGATCGCGTCGCGGCCGATCGGATCGTTGAAGGGCTCGACGATCACATCGGCGCCGTTGCCGCGCGCGAGGCGGATCGCCGCATCCATGTCGGTCACGAGATAGCCGGTCCGCTCGGCCCCGAAGGGATAAGGGATCGGCGTCTCGAAGCCGAAGACCGAGAAGGACCCCACCGGCGTCATCACCAGCTGAGAGTTGGTCTGGCTCGGCGTCGGTGTGACATCGAACACGCCCTTTTTCGTCGTCGTCCCGCCGAAGGTGGCGATCAGGCTGGTGACGAACCGGTCGAAATCCGCCGATGCCACATAGACATGGGTCGTGTCGTATTGCGGAGCGACGGCGACGGGATCGGCATGGCCCGAGACCGGCACGGCGAGGACGGCGATCGCGAGCGCGATCCGGATCAAGCTGCGCATCGGCGGTTTCCCGAGAGATGGACTACCCAATCCTCGATAGCATCTTCTCGGCAATCAAGCATCGCCAAACGGCTTGCAGGCGCCGGCAGCTCCTGCCGATACTCGCGCGTATGACCCGTCCACGCTCGCCTCGGATCGGTGATCCGCCCGTTCTCCCCGCCGACAGCTCTGCCGAGCCGCCGGCCAAACCGGGCAAGGACCGGGCTGCGGAGAATCAGCGCCGCGTCGAGGCGGCCGCCTTGGCGCTGTTCACGACGCAAGGCTTCAACGGCACCAATAATCGCGAGATCGCGGCCGGCGCCGGCATTTCGCCCGCCGCCATCTATCTTTATTACTCCAGCAAGGAAGCGATCTTCACCGATCTGGTGCAGAAGCACCGCGTGAAGCTGACCGAATGGTTCGAGGCCACCGTCGGCCGCCTAAAGGACCCGTTCTCCAAGCGCGATCTGAGCGCTTTCGCGACCGCCGTGTGGTCGAAGATGCGGACCGATCGCGAATATCTGCTGCTCGTGCTGATCGATGTGATCGAGTTCAAGAATCAGCATTTCGCCGATTTCTTCCACGATATGCCGGCCCAGCTGCGCCGGCTCTTGGGCCCGGCGCTGGACGCGGTGGCGAAGCGGCCCGACTGGCGCGGGCACGATCCGGCCTTCGTGCTGGCCGCCATCTACAACTACTTCTTCCATTCGGCCCTGATCGAGAATTACGCGCAGGCCGACAAGCCGCTCGGCATCTCGAACGAGCAGGCGATCCGGCGCTTCGTCGATCTTCTGTCGGGTGGTCTGTCGGCATCCGCCAAATCGCGGCCACGCCGGGGCAATGCTCAGCGCCGCTTGCTCGACCAGGCGGCGCGCGATCGGATCGAGTTCATCCGGCTGCTGTGCGGCAGGCTGTGGAGCCCGCCGCCCGAGATTCTGAGCAAGCTCTCGGGCAAGAGCACGGGCGAACCTGAGTCGCGCGTGCCGATCCTGTTCCTGCCCGAGCCGGCGCGCGACCGGCCCGACGAGAACCAGCTGCAGATCGAGGCGGCGGCGCTGGAGCTCTTCACGACCCAGGGCTTCCACGGCACGCACATCCGCGACATCGCCGACAAGGCCGGGCTGTCGCAAGGCACGATCTACACCTACTTCGACAAGAAGGAGGCGATCTTCGGATCGCTTGCCCGCTCCTACCAGATCTGCATGGCCCGCTTCACGCGCCGGATCATCACGGCCCTCGAGGATCCGCTGTCGCGCGACAATCTCAGGCTGCTGGCCTGGGCCGTCCGGTCGATGGTCTATGACGATTCCGAATATGTGCTGCTGATGTTCATCGACGTGGTCGAGTTCAAGAACCAGCATTTCGCGGAGCAATTTAGAGACCTGCCGGCCCGTTTTCGCCATCTGCTGGGACCGGCACTCGACCGGGCCAAGGACCGGCCCGGCTGGTGCGGGCTCGACCCCGCCTTCGTGCTGGCCACGATTTATTTCTTCTTTTTCAATTACTTCGTCATCGAGCGCCTGATGCGCGGCAATCAGCATCTGGGGGCGCCGGACGACGAGGCGATCGAGCTCGTGATCGATCTCTTCTCCCACGGGCTGTGGGCACGAACCGCGTTTGGTGACTGATCGCTCACTTATTTGAACGAACGGTCATTGAACCGCGTTGTCACCCGTGCTACCCATAAGGGCAAGCGAATCAGGTGGCCCCTGCCCCCGTGTGGCCTCGCGCCGTGCGGACACGCTCGACAGCCCCTTCCCCTGATTCGGATAACCAACGCCGGGCGGGGCGGTTCGATCACCCTCGACCAAGCTCCTCGGCGCATAAGGGAGGAACTCTATGGTCAACGCCGAACCCCCGCCCTCAGCCGCAAAGCGGCCGCGGCGCGCGCTGGCTCTCTCCACCGCCCTGGGCGCACTCATGCTCCTGGGCGTCTCCGGCGCCACCCAGGCCGCCGCCCCCAATTTCATCGAGTTCGAAAGCGGCCAGGTGCGGCCGCTCGCCATGTCGCCCGACGGCAGCACGCTCTTCGCGGTCGACACGCCCAACGGCACGCTCGAAGTATTCACGATCGGCGGCGGGCAGCTGGTGCAGACGGCCCACATCCCCGTTGGCATGGAGCCGGTCGCCGTCGTGGCCCGCACCAACAGCGAGGTGTGGGTCGTCAACCACCTGTCCGACAGCATCAGCATCGTCTCGCTCACCGGCACGCCCCATGTCGTGCGCACGCTGCTGGTCGGCGACGAGCCGCGCGACATCGTCTTCGCCGGGACGAACGGCTACGCCTTCATCACCACTGCCCATCGCGGCCAGCAGCGCACCGATCCCTCGATCGCGAGCGTGCCCGGCGCCGGCGATCCGCAGCTGACCACGCCCGGGATCCCCCGCGCCGATGTCTGGGTGTTCGATCCCAACCATCTGGGCTCGGCCCCGGGCGGCACGCCCCAGACGATCTTGAGTTTCTTCACCGACACGCCGCGGGCGCTGGCGGTCAGCCCGGACGGCAACACGGTCTATGTGGCAGGCCTCGAGACCGGCAATCAGACGACGACGGTCGATGCCGGCCGCATCTGCGACGGCTTCAACACGAGCCAGCCCTGCTTGCTCAGCGACCTTTCGACCAGCCCCGGCGGCAATCTCGGCCCCGCGACCGATACCTCAGGCGAACACGCGCCCAAGGTCGGCGAGATCGTCAAATTCAACAACAGCGCCGGCCATTGGGAGGACGAGCTGGGCCGGGTCTGGGACAAGTCGGTCCGCTTCAGCCTGCCCGACACGGATGTCTTCGCGCTCAACGCCAACACGCTGACCCAGACCGCCTCATTCGCCCATGTCGGCACGACGCTCTTCAACATGGCGGTCAACCCGGTGACCGGGCATCTCTATGTCACGAACACGGACTCTCAGAACCAGGTCCGGTTCGAGGACCCGACCGTCTCCGCCGGTCACAGCGTGACCGGCCATCTGGCCGAGGCGGATGTGACGGTGATCTCGGGCTCCACCGTGACGCCGATCCATCTCAACAAGCATATCAATTACAGCCTGCTGCCCGGCGATTCCGGCTTCAATGTCAACCAGCAGCAATATAGCCTCGCGACGCCGCTCGGCATGGCCGTCTCGTCCGACGGCGGCACGCTTTATCTGGCCGCTTTCGGCTCGAGCAAGATCGGCGTGTTCAATACGGCCACACTCGAGAACAACAGCTTCGATCCGGTTGCCCAAAGCGCCAACTACATCACCGTGTCGGGCGGCGGCCCGAGCGGCGTCGTGCTGGACGAGACGCGGCAGCAGCTCTATGTGCTGACCCGCTTCGATGATTGGGTGAAGCTCGTCAGCCTCGCCTCAAAGAGCGAGGTGCAGTCGATCGCCCTCGTCAATCCCGAGCCCACTTCCGTCGTGCAAGGAAGGCCGATGCTCTATGACGCGCGCGCGTTCGGCAGCAATGGCGAGGCCTCCTGCTCAAGCTGCCATACCTTCGGCGACAAGGACGAGATCGCCTGGGATCTCGGCAGCCCGCAGAACAAGGTCACAGCCAGTCCGATCACGGCCAATCTCGGCAATCCGGCACAGCTGACCTTGGGCGAGACCTTGTTCGGCGTCACCACGCCGCTCAACGGCACCGGCCAGGGCAACATCTTCCACCCGATGAAGGGGCCGATGACGACGCAGACGCTGCGCGGCCTGGCCAATTCCGGCGCCATGCATTGGCGCGGCGACCGCTCGAACGGCTTCTTCGGCATCAATGCGACCGATACGAACCTGTCCTTCAACAACTTCATCGTGGCGTTCCAGTCGTTGCTCGGCACGGTCAATCTGCCGACGACCGCGCAGATGCAGTCCTTCACCAACTTCCAGCTGGCCGTGCAACTGCCGCCCAATCCGGTGCGCAATCTCGATAATTCGCTGACCGCCTCGCAGGCCCGCGGCAAGGCGTTCTACTTCGGCAATCGGCCGTCCGACGGGCTCAACGTGCCCGGCCTCGGCCTGATTCTCGGCACCAGCGCCTTCACCTGCAATGGCTGCCATGCGGACAATCCGGCGCTGGGTCAGTTCGGCACCAGCACCAATGCCAGCTTCGAAGGCATCACGCAGGAGTTCAAGATCCCGCAACTGCGGAACATGTACACCAAGATCGGCATGTTCGGGTTCCCGGCGGTGCAGTTCTTCGACAACAACGACACCGGCAATATGGGCCCGCAGATCCGCGGCTTCGGCTTCACCAATGACGGCACGCTCGACACGATGTTCGACTTCTTCCATGCAGCCGTGTTCAACCCGTTGCTGAATAGCGGCTTCCCGCTGATCAACCCGGATCAGACGCGGCGGGATGTCGAGCAGTTCGTTCTGGCCTTCGACACCGATCTCGCCCCGATCGTCGGTCAGCAGATCACGCTCACCAGCGCCAATGCGAGTGCGGTGAGTGCCCGCGTCACGCTTCTGGAGCAGCGTGCGGCGGCTTCCTTCACCTCGAAGATCCTGGGCGGCACCGTCACCGAGTGCGACCTTGTCGCGAATGTCGCTCAGAACGGCGTGATCCAAGGCTATCTGTTCAACACCACGACCGGCAGCTTCGTGGCGGCAAACGGGACGGCCCTTTCGGATCACAGCCTGCGCGCACTGGCCGCGACGGTCGGCCAGGAAGTGACCTTCACCTGCGTGCCGCCGGGCTCCGGGACACGCGTGGCCTACGATCAGTAAAAGATCGGCTCAGGCCACCCGGGACCGCCCGCATGTTTTCTCCCTAGCATGCGGGCGGACCCCCGCGAGCTGCTGGCAAGCACATCAGCGAAGCGAGGCGACCGGAGATGCCCGATGCCTGTAGCGACTATCGAAGCCTTCATTCTCGACCGTAACGGCTGGATCCCGAACAATCCGCACTTGCCGGTCCTGCTCTATGCCGGCGCCTTCCCGCTCCAGATGACGAGTTGCACTGCCGCCATCTGCGAGGCGATCTTTCAGTGCAATGGCTGGCCGCCGCAATGGCGCGACGGCGTCTATGATTTCCATCATTACCATTCGACCGCGCATGAGGTGCTGGGCTGCGCCCGCGGCACCGCCCTGCTGATGCTGGGCGGGCCGGGCGGCCGGACCGTGCGGGTACGGGCCGGCGATGCCGTGCTGCTGCCGGCCGGCACCGGCCATTGCCTGGTCGATGCCGGCGATGATTTCCTGGTCGTCGGCGCCTACCCGCCGGGCCAACGCTTCGATCTCTGCCGCACGGCCCCCACCCCTGCCATGGCGCGGAAGATCGCAACACTGGGCTTCCCCGATTCCGATCCGATCGAGGGTTTGGGGGGCCCCCTCGTAACCCATTGGCATCATCTTCATTGAATGCGATGTTAGGCCTATTGTCTCAGCCGACACTCGATCTCAGTTAGCTCATTCGCCAATTGATCCAATCGTCGATCGGGGGGAGATCGCTATGGCAGCACCTGTCGCCAGGATGCACGGCCCCGCCTTAGCCTCGACCATCACCATCACCCTCGCCGGCTGCCAGGGCGTGCTCGATCCTCAAGGACCGATCGCGTCCCAGGAACTCACGATCCTCGTCAATTCGCTCGGCATCATGCTGGCGATCGTCATTCCGACGATCCTCGCCACGCTGGGTGTCGCCTGGTGGTTCCGCGCCTCCAACCATCGCGCCCTCCATCTGCCCGACTGGGAGTATTCGGGCCGGATCGAGCTGGTCGTCTGGTCGATCCCGGCCATGACCGTGCTGCTGCTGGGCGGCATCGGCTGGGTCGGCTCGCATGATCTCGATCCGCCGAGGCCGCTGGCCGCCACGACCAGTCCCGTCGAAATCCAAGTCGTCTCGCTCGATTGGAAATGGCTGTTCATCTATCCCGATCTGGGCGTCGCGTCGGTCAATCACCTGGTCGTGCCGGCCGGAACACCGATCACCTTCGAGATCACGTCCGACGGCGTCATGAACAGCTTCTTCGTGCCGCAGCTCGGCAGCCAGATCTACGCCATGGCCGGCATGGTGACGAAGCTGCAGCTCGTGGCGGACAAGCCCGGGCAGTATCAAGGCCTCTCCGCCCAATTCAGCGGCGACGGTTTCTCCGACATGCACTTCACGCTCGATGCGGTTTCGCCCGACGACTTTACCCGATGGGTAACGTCAAACCGCGGCAAGGGATCGGCACTCGATCTCAAGAGCTTCGAGGCTCTGGCGCAGCCGAGCGAGAATGTCACCCCGTCGACCTACGGCACCGTGAGCCAGGATATTTTCGCGCAGATCGTGCATCCGAGCATGTCTGCCGGCCATTCCGCCCATCCGGGGGAGAACTGACCATGCTCGGCAAGCTCAGCTGGGACGCCCTTCCGCTCCACGAGCCGATCGACATCGTCGTGTCGGTGATCATGGTCTTGAGCATTCTTGCGATCCTGGCCTGGATCACGATGAAGGGCTATTGGCCCTATCTCTGGCGCGAGTGGCTGACCTCGGTCGATCACAAGCGCATCGGCATCATGTATTGCGTGCTGGCACTGGTCATGCTGCTGCGCGGCTTCGCCGATGCGATCATGATGCGCTCGCAGCAGGCGATCGCGGCCGGCGGTGCGCAAGGCTATCTGCCGCCCGAGCATTACGACCAAATCTTCTCCGCGCATGGCACGATCATGATCTTCTTCATGGCGATGCCGTTCGTGATCGGGCTCATGAATTTCGCCGTCCCTTTGCAGCTGGGCGTGCGCGACGTGGCGTTTCCGACCTTGAACTCCGTCAGCCTGTGGCTCACCGCATCGGGCGTGCTGCTGACCAACATCTCGCTCGTGATCGGCGAGTTCGCCCGCACCGGCTGGCTCGCCTATCCGCCCTTGAGCGAGCTCAAATACTCGCCCGGCGTCGGCGTCGACTATTATCTCTGGGCGCTCCAGATCTCCGGCGCCGGCACGCTCATGACCGGGATCAATTTCGTCACGACCATCCTCAAACTGCGGGCGCCGGGCATGAATTACATGCGTATGCCGGTCTTCTGCTGGACGGCGCTGGCCGCCAATCTGCTGATCGTCGCGGCCTTTCCGGTGCTGACCGCCACATTCGCCATGCTGCTGCTCGACCGCTATCTGGGCTTCCATTTCTTCACGCCCGACGGCGGCGGCAACGCCATGATGTATATCAATCTGATCTGGGTCTGGGGCCATCCAGAGGTCTACATCCTGGTGCTGCCCTGTTTCGGCGTGTTTTCCGAGGTGATCTCGACCTTCTCGGGCAAGCCGCTGTTCGGCTACCGCTCCATGGTCGCGGCCACCATGGCGATCTGCATCCTCTCCTTCCTCGTCTGGCTGCACCATTTCTTCACCATGGGCGCCGGCGCCGACGTGAACGGCTTCTTCGGCGTGATGACCATGATCATCGCCGTGCCGACGGGCGTGAAGGTCTTCAACTGGCTGTTCACCATGTATGGCGGCCGCGTGCGCTTCACGGCCGCAATCCATTGGTCGCTGGGCTTCATGGTGACCTTCGTGATCGGCGGCATGACCGGCGTGCTGCTGGCCGTGCCCCCGGCCGATTTCGTGCTGCACAACAGCGTGTTCCTGATCGCGCACTTCCATAACGTCATCATCGGCGGCGTCGTGTTCGGCGTCATGGCGGGATACACCTACTGGTTCCCCAAGGCCTTCGGCTTCACGCTGCACGAAGGTTGGGGCAAGGCCTCCTTCTGGTGCTGGTTCTTCGGCTTCTATCTGGCCTTCATGCCGCTCTATTGGGTCGGCCTCATGGGCATGACGCGGCGCATGCAGCACTATGACGATCCATCCTGGCAGCCGTTCCTGATCGCAGCGGCGGCCGGTGCCGTGGTCATCATGTGCGGCATCGGCTGCACCGTGGTGCAGCTCATCGTCTCGATCCGCGACCGTGCCAACCATATGGATCGGACCGGCGATCCCTGGAACGCCCGCACGCTCGAATGGTCGACGCCGTCGCCGCCGCCCAACTGGAACTTCTCGATCCAGCCGCATGTCGAGCGCGAGGATGCCTTTTGGCACCTCAAGCAGAAAGCTCGGATAGTGCCGGCCGCCGAGAGCGACTACGAGCCGATCGAGATGCCGGTCAACAGCCCGACCGGCTTCATCACCGCCTTCTTCGCCGTGGTCACCGGCTTCGCGCTCATCTGGCACATCTGGTGGATGGTCGGGATCGGCTTGCTCGGTGCCTTCCTGACGATTCTGGCCTTCTCCTGGCGCGACGTGGAGGAGATCGAGATCCCGGCGGACGAGGTCGCGCGTTTCGACCGCGAGCATCGCGTGGAGCTCGCCCGATGAGCGCCGTCGAGTTCGACGAGCCACGGCGTTCCGCCCAGTGCCAGCGCCGAAGGCCCCGCCCCCAAGCGCATCGTCGTCGCCTACGGCTTCTGGCTGTTCCTGCTGAGCGACATCGTGATGTTCTCAGCACTCTTCGCGACATATGCGGTGCTGTCCCGGGCGACTGACGGCGGGCCGAGCGGGGCCCAGCTCTTCAACGCGACCAACGTCGCGATCGAGACCGTCTGCCTGCTGCTCTCGAGCTTCGCCTGCGGCATGATGGCGATGGCCGTCGGCCTCGATCACAAGCTCGGGACCTATCTGGGTGCCGCCGTGACCTTCGTGCTGGGGGCCGCCTTCCTGTTCCTCGAGCTCCGCGAGTTCGCCGACATGATCGCCCACGGCGCCACCCCGGAACGGAGCGCCTTCCTCTCGTCCTTCTTCACGCTGGTCGGCTGCCACGGCGCCCATGTGACGGTCGGGTTGCTGTGGCTCGTCATCATGATGGCGCAGGTGGCGGCCAAGGGCTTTCAGCCCAACGTGCTGCGCCGGCTCGCCTGCTTCAGCCTGTTCTGGCATGCGCTCGACATCATCTGGGTCGCCTTGTTCACGGTCGTCTATCTGATGGGAATGGGAGGAGCAGCATCATGACGACGCAGGCCCATGATCGGGCACCCGGCGACGAGCTCAGCCCCGGCGAACGGCGCGAAGAGGCGATAACCCATCTGCAGGCTTATCTGATCGGCCTGTTCCTGGCGCTGCTGCTGACCGCGACCTCGTTCTGGGCCGCCTCGACGCATCTGCTCTGGGCACCGGGCGTGCCGATCGGCCTCGCCGTGCTGGCGGTGGCGCAGATGGGCGTGCATCTCGCCTTCTTCCTGCACATCACGACGGGACCGGACAACACCAACAACGTGCTGGCGTTGGCCTTCGGCGTGCTGATCGTGCTGCTGGTCGTGGGCGGCTCGCTCTGGATCATGGCGAATCTCAACGAGAACCTCATGCAGTCGCCTGAGCTCATGAACCTCCAGATGCAGCATTGAGGACCGTGCGGAAGCCGATATGCGACGTGCCGCTCGCGGCATCGCCGGCCTGGCGTGCCGCCGGGCGGTAGCGCATGCAGAAATTGGGGGCGCAGAGATAGGAGCCGCCCTTGATGACATGGGCCGAGGCATCGGCCGCCGTGCCGTCGGCGTGATCCGCGGTCCAGGGATCGCGCGTCCATTGCCAGACATTCCCGGCCATGTCGTAAAGCCCGTAGCCATTGGCCTGGAAGCACCCCACGGGCGAGGTGCCACGGTAGCCTTTGCTGCCGCGATCCTCGGTCGGGAATTCGCCCCGCCAATGATTGGCCGCAGGCGTGTCGTCGCGATCGGCGCCATCGGCCCAGATGAACTCGGCATCTCTGCCGCCGCGCGCCGCCGCCTCCCACTGCGCCTCGGTCGGAAGCACCCGTCCGGCCCAGCGCGCATAGGCCTCGGCATCCTCGAATGCGACCTGAACTACCGGGTGATTGTCCCGGCCGGCAAGATCGCTGCCGGGTCCCTCGGGATGCCGCCAATCGGCCCCCGGAATCATCCGCCACCATTGCGCCAGGTCGCGCAGCCCCTCGACATCGCTGGGTGGCCGGAACACCCAGGCGCCCGGCCTGGCGCCGCGCTCCGCCACCGTCACATAGCCCGTCTCGCGCACGAAGCGGGCGTACTCGGCATTGGTCACATCATGCGTATCGATCCAGAAGCCCGCGACCGATATTTGCCGCACTGGCGCCTCCTCGGCCCGGAACCGCTCCGACCCCATGGCAAAGCGTGTCTCGGGAATCCGGACCATACCGTCGCCGGGGACGGCCGCGCGGTCGCCGACTGCTAGGCAGGCCTCCGGCAGGGCCGCCCTGCCGGCATAGGCGAACCAGCCGCCACCGAAGAGTGCCGTCAGCGCCAGCGTGCCGAGGGCCGCTCGGAGCGCCAGGCCGGGGCCGGTCAGTTGGCCCAATAGATATACTCGTCGCCGGGTGCCGCCGGCACGCCGAGCGGCTTGTCGATCAGCACCGGCACTTCCATCAGCGACGGCCAGATCGGCTTCACCTGCTGGGCATCGATCGCGGCGAGGGCGGCCTTGAGCTCGGCCACCTTGTCGGGCTGCGTCGATGCCAGATCATTATGCTCGGTCGGATCCTCGGCGAGATTATAGAGCCAGGCCTTGTTCGGCCGCTCCGCCACTTGCAGCTTCCAGCCGCCGGCCAACAGCACCTTGTAGGCGCCGTCGCGCCAATAGAGGCTCTGATGCGGATCGCCCGGCGCCTGGCCGGCCGCGAAAGGCACCAGATCGACGCCATCCATCGGCCGGTCCTTGGGCATGTCGGCACCCGCGGCCGCGGCCGCGGTGCCGAAGAGATCGACATGGCCGACCGGCTTCTCGAACTTGGCGCCCTTGGGCAGCCGGTCCGGCCATCTCATGAAGAAGGGCACATGGATGCCGCCTTCGAAGAAGGTCGCCTTCCAGCCGCGGAACGGCTTGTTGATGTCCGGCAGCCCGATATAGTTCGCCCCGCCATTGTCGCTCGTGAAAATGACGAGCGTATTGTCGTCGAGCCCTTGGCGCTTCAGCGCGTCGAGCACCAGCCCGACATTGCGGTCGAGCGCCCGGATCATCGCGGCATAGACGCGGAGCTCGTGATCCTTGATCCCGGGCAGCGCGTCGTAATCCTCTTTCGAGGCCTGCAGCGGCGTGTGCGGCGCGTTGAAGGCCAGATACATGAAGAAGGGCCGGTTGCGATTGGCCTCGATCGCCGCCACCGCCTGCCGGCCCAGATAATCGGTCATATAGGCGTCGGGCTCGAACCGCTTGCCGCCATTGTAGCGGATCGCGAAGGGCAGATTGGGCCAGAGGAACTTGTCGATCGGATCGAAATCCTGGTGCGAATCCTCCGCCCTGGCATCGCCTTCGGGCAGATATTTGGAGGCGCCGTCATAGAAGGCCAGCGCCTCGTCGAAGCCCTTATCCTCCGGCCGCGTGCCAGGGGTGCCGCCCAGATGCCATTTGCCCAGCATGATCGTGTGATAGCCCTTGGTCTTCATGACCTGGCTGATCATGACCTCGGAGGCCGGCACGCTGAGATCGGCGACATTGGTCGGCACGTCGCGCTCGAGCTCGGCATGGTAGATCGGCGGCAGGTTGCCGTCGCGCGGCGGGAAGGAGCCCACCAGCCTGGCGAAAGCGATCGGCGCCGGCGTGAACTCGAAACCGAAACGGGTGGCGTAGCGGCCGGTCATGATCGCCGCCCGCGACGGCGCACAGGTGGCGTCGCCGGCATAGGCCTCGGTGAAGGTGACGCCGTCCTGGCCCAGCGAATTGATGCGCGGCGTCGGCACGGCTCCGCCCGCCACGCCGCCGCCATTGAAGCTCAGATCGTTCCAGCCGAGATCATCGGCCAGGATGACCACGACATTGGGCGGGCGCGTGCCGGCCGGTGCGGCCGCCGGGCCCTTGTCCCAGACGACCGGCTGGGTCGGGCCGATCGGATCGCGGAACTGGCCGATCAGGCCGGGCAGATAGTACCAATAGCGCTCCCATCCGGCCCAGCCACCGATCGCGATGACGACCAGCACGATGAGTGCCATCCATCCGCGCGTGATTTTCATGATCGATTTCCCCGCTCAACTGTCGTATTTTGACACTCAGCGTGCCATAATATCGGCGAACCGTCAACGCGGCCGGGGTTGCTACTCGCTGTTGCTCGGCAAAGGGCCGATCTATAAGGAAGCGTATGATCACACGCCCGGATACCTTCGCCCCCATGCCCGCCGTCCTCATGGAACCCGCCTCGATGGTGCCGGTAACGGACGGCCGCAAGCAGCGCTCGCAGGACAGCCAGCGGCGCATCGTGGCCGCCATGCTGGAGCTTGTGGCGGCCGGCAATCTGGAGCCCAGCGCCGAGCAGATCGCCGAGGCGGCCAAGGTCGGGCTTCGTTCGGTATTCCGCCATTTCAAGGACATGGACACGCTCTATCACCAGATGTCCGACAGTCTGGCGAGTGCGGTCTATGCCGTGGTCCAGCAGCCTTTCACCGCCGCGGATTGGCGCGGGCGCGTGTTGGAGCTGATCGAGCGCCGCGCCGGCGTGTTCGAGAAGCTCAACAACTTCCTGATCGCGAGCCAGGTCCATCGGCATCGCTCCGCCTTCCTCAAGGCGGGCCATGTCCGGTTCGTGGCGCTGTCGCGGCAGATCATGCTCGATCTCCTGCCGGCCGAGGCTGCGCGCGAGGCCGCGACGGTCGAAGCCATCGACCTGCTGCTCAGCTTCGAAAGCTGGCATCGGTTGCGCACCGATCAGTCGCTCGATATCGAATCGGCCAAGCGCACGCTGAAGAAGGCCGTGAGCGCGCTCATCCAATAGCCGCAGCCACTTGACACTGGCAGTTGATAATGGCACCTTGCGTGCCAATATATCGAATGCCTGTGATACAGGGATCGGCCATGCATGTGCTGAGAACGCCGGATGAACGCTTCACCAATCTGACCGATTATCCGTTTGAGCCAAGCTATGTGACCGTGATCGATGCGGACGGCACGCCGCTCCGCATCCATTCAGTCGATGAGGGCCCGCGCGACGCGCCCACCGTGCTCTTGATGCATGGCGAGCCGTCCTGGTCCTATCTCTATCGCAAGATCATCACGAAACTCGTCGGACGCGGCTATCGCGTGGTGGCGCCCGATCTCGTCGGTTTCGGCCGGTCCGACAAGCCCAGCACCCAGGATAATTACAGCTTCGAGCGCCATGTCGCCTGGATGAGCGACTGGCTCAAGGCGAAGGATCTCCACGGCATCACCCTGTTCTGCCAGGATTGGGGCGGGCTCATCGGCCTGCGCCTGGTGGCGGCATTTCCCGGCCGGTTCGCGCGCGTCATCGCGGCCAATACCGGCCTGCCGATCGGCCAGGGCTCTTCGGCCGGGTTCGATCAGTGGCTGCAATTCAGCCAGAGCATCCCGGTGCTGCCGATCGGCGGCATCCTCAATATGGGCACCAAGCGCGAGCTTGCCGCGGCCGAGATCGCGGCCTATGAGGCGCCCTTCCCCGACGAGACCTACAAGGCGGGTGCGCGCCGCTTCCCGGCCCTGGTGCCGATCACGCCCGAGCACCCTTCGGTCGCCGAGAACAAGGCGGCCTGGAAGATCCTCGAAGGCTTCAACAAGCCTTTCCTCACCGCCTTCAGCGACAGCGATGCAGTGACGAAGGGCGGCGAGCGGGTGTTCCAGGAGCGCGTGCCGGGCAGCAACGGCCAGCCGCATGTGACGCTGCCGGGCGGCCATTTCCTCCAGGAGGATTGCCCGAGCGAGATCGCCGATCTGATCGATCGGTTCATCGGCGCCCATTGAGAGAGAGCGAGATCCTTTCCATGCAGGTCGAAAACGCGGTCTTCCCAAGCCCCGAGCAGATGGCGGGCTTCTTCGGCGCCGTCGAGGACGGCCCGTTCGTCATGGTCAATCTCCTGAAATTCAAGCCGAAGGCGGTCTACCCCGACGGCAGGGAGACGGGGCTGACCGGGGCGGAGGCCTATCAGCGCTATGGCGAGGCGGTCGCCCAGCTGATCGAGCTGCATGGCGGCAAGCTGCGCTACAGCGCGCACGTGACCGACCTCATGATCGGAATGTGCGACCCGCTCTGGGATGCGGTGGCGCTGGCCGAGTACCCCTCCTACGCCGCCTTCCGGGCGATGGCGACCTCGTCCGACTACCAGGCGATCGAAATGCATCGGCTGGCCGGGCTCGAAGGCCAGCTCAATATCCGCACCAAACCCAATCTCGACCTGCTCTAGGCGGCCATGACGCTCACTTACGATCTCTACTGGTCCTTCCGCTCGCCCTATTCCTATTTCCTGATGAGCCGGCTGACGCAGCTCGAGCGCGAGTACGATGTGCGCGGCCGGATCCGGCCGGTCTATCCGCTGGCAGTCCGCACGCCCGAATTCTTCACCACGCGCGACCCGCTCTGGTTCGGCTATTTCATGCGCGACATCCAGCGCGAGGCCGAGTTCCTGGGCCTGCCCTTCCGCTGGCCGCGACCCGATCCGGTACTGATGGATCGCGCGAGCGGGACCTATCCGACCGAGCAGCCCCATATCTATCGGCTGACCCGGATGGGTGCTGCCGCGGTCGAGCGGGGGTGCGGCCTCCAATTCCTCGACGAGGCGAGCCATGTGATCTGGAGCGGCAGCGTCGATAATTGGCATGAGGGCGATCATCTCGCCCGTGCCGCCGCCCGCGCCGGCCTCGATCCGGCCGAGCTCGCCCGCACGGTCGAACGGGAAGGGGCACGGCTCGACGCGCTCATCCGCGAGAACCAGGCCGACCAGCGCAAGGCCGGCCATTACGGCGTGCCGCTGCTCGTCTTCGAAGACGAGCCCTTCTTCGGCCAGGACCGGTTCGGCCAGTTCAAATGGCGGCTCGAGCAGCAGGGCCTGGCCCGCCGCCGGCTGCAAACCACCGGATGACGGAGCGAGGCTGATGGGCGCCAGGATCGGCAAGACCGTCGCGGACTCGACGCCGTTCTGGCCGCCAGGCCGATCAGCACCCAAGGGCGCGCCCAACATCCTGGTCGTTCTCTTCGACGATGTCGGATTCTCGGATTTCGGCTGCTACGGCTCGCCGATCGCGACGCCGACGATCGACGCGCTGGCCGCCACCGGGCTGCGCTTCACCGGCTTTCACACCACCGCCATGTGCTCGACGACGCGGGCCGCCCTCTTGACCGGCCGCAATCACCATTCGGTCGGCGTTGGCTGCCTCGCCAATTTCAATTCAGGATATCCCGGATATCGCGGCAAGATCGCCCCCGAGGCCGGGACGCTGGCCGAGATGCTGCGCCCGGCCGGGTATCGCAACTACATGGTCGGCAAGTGGCATGTCACCTCGCTGACCGAGACCGGCCCGACCGGCCCCTTCGATGGCTGGCCCTTGGGCCGCGGCTTCGACCGGTATTACGGCTTCATGGATGCCGAGACCGACCAGTACGCGCCGGAGCTGGTGCGCGACAACACGCCGATCGATGCGCCCAAGACCGGCAGCCAGGGCTATCACCTGACCGAGGATCTGACCGACCAGGCGATCCGCTTCATCGCCGATCATCAGGCGAACGATCCCGAGCGGCCCTGGCTGACCTGGCTCGCCTATGGCGCCTGCCACGCGCCGCACCAGGCGCCGCGCGACCTGATCCTGCATTACGACCGGATCTTCGGCGAGGGCTGGGATGTCGAGCGCGAACGGCGGCTCGCCCGCCAGAAAGCGCTCGGCATCGTGCCGCCGGAGACGCGCATGCCGCCGCGTAACGACCATGTGAAGCCCTGGGCCGAGCATGCACCGGGTGAACAGCGCCTGTTCGCGCGGCTCCAAGGCGCCTTCGCCGCCATGCTCGATCATGCCGACCGCAATCTGGCGCGACTGGTGGCCTTCCTCGACGGCGCCGGTCTCAAGGACGACACGCTGATCCTGGTGCTGAGCGACAATGGCGCCAGCCAGGAAGGCGGCCCGTTCGGTATGGTCAATGCCATGGGTCCCTATAATTTCAAGCCCGAGCCAATCGAGGAGAAGCTCGCCCGCATCGACGATATCGGCGGCCCCGACACGCATGCGAACTTCCCCTGGGGTTGGGCGATGGCGTCGAACACGCCGTTGAAGCGCTACAAGCAGAACACCCATGGCGGCGGCATCCGCGACCCGCTGGTGATCTCCTGGCCGAACGGGATCAAGACGCCGGGCGCGCTGCGGCATCAGTTTCGCCACGCTTCCGATATCGTGCCGACCCTGCTCGACCTGCTGGGAGTCGAGGCGCCGAAGACGATCGCCGGTATCGAGCAGCGCCCGCTCGAAGGCGTCTCCTTCGCTGCGAGCTTCGGGGCGGCCGATCCGCCGCGCGGCGCCTCGCAATATTTCGAGATGTTCGGTCATCGCGGCCTTTGGCAAGCGGGCTGGAAGGCGGTGGCCTATCATCCGCCCGGCTCGCCCTTCGACGCGGATCGCTGGGAGCTTTATCACCTCGACCAGGATTTCTCGGAGACCGAGGATCTGGCCGCATCCCAGCCCGAGCGGCTGGCCGGCCTCATCGAGGAATGGTGGCGCCAGGCCGAGCGCTGCCAGGTCCTGCCGCTCGATGACCGGTTCGGCGCGCGCTTCGCCGAGAATGCGGCCCGATTCCAGGGACGGCGGAAACATTTCACCTTCCATGCCGGCATGGGCCATCTGCCGACCGATGTGGCGCCCGACATCCGCTCACGCGCCTTCGTCATCGAGGCGCATCTGAGGTTCGAGCCCGCCGACCAGGGCGTGCTGATCGCCCATGGCGACGCGACCTGCGGCTACACGCTCTTCATTCGCGGGGGACGGCTCGTCTACGACATGAATGTCGGCGGCCGGCATGCGGTGACCGTGAGCGACCGCCCGATCCCCGCCGGCCATCGCCGCCTGGGGGTCGCGGTCGCGAGCGAGCATACGAGGCGCCGGATCACGCTGCTGATCGACGGCGAAGCGGCGGGTGCCGGCGAGACCGAGCTCGGCTTCCATAACTTCATTTCCTGGTCCGGCCTCGATATCGGGCGCGACCGCGGCAGCCCGGTCGGCGATTACGAGGCGCCCTTCGCCTTCACCGGCCTCTTGAAGAAAGTGACCGTGACGATGGATCCTGAGCAGACGCTCGACGGCGAGGCCGTGGGGGCTGCGGAAATGGCACGGCAGTAACCCGCAAAACCCCCCAAATGGCGCTTCAAGCCGGCGCCTGGATGGGCGACACTCGCCTTGTCGACCGATAGGGAGGCGGGGCCATGACAGAAGACGCGTCGCAAACCATCCGTACGGCATTGAGCGGGTATGAGCTGCTCAACGACCCGCTGCTCAACAAGGGCACGGCCTTCACCGAGGCCGAGCGCGATCTCTTCGATCTCCACGGGCTGCTGCCGCCCGATGTCGCCAAGCTCGATCTTCAGGTCGAGCGCCGGCTCGACGCCTTCCGGGCGCTCAAGGACCCGCTCGACCAATACACCTTCCTGCGTGGGCTGCAGGACACGAACGAGACGCTGTTCTACGCGCTTTTGACCCGGCATATCGAGGAGATGATGCCGGTCGTCTATACGCCGACGGTCGGCCTCGGCTGCCAGCAATTCAGCCGCATCTTCCGCAAGCCGCGCGGCCTCTTCCTCAGCATGCCGCACCAGGACCGCATCCGCAGCATCCTCAGCCATCCGCGCTTCGACGGGGTCGAGGTCATCGTGGTGAGCGACGGCGAGCGCATCCTGGGCCTGGGCGACCAGGGTGCCGGCGGCATGGGCATCCCGATCGGCAAGCTGTCGCTCTATACGGCCTGTGCCGGGCTTCATCCCTCGACCACGCTGCCGATCCTCTTGGATGTCGGCACCGACAATCAGGAGCGGCTCGACGACCCGCTCTATATCGGCTGGCATCATGAGCGGGTGCGCGGCCAGGCCTATGACGATTTCGTCAGCACCTTCGTCGATGCCGTGTCCGAGCGCTGGCCGCATGTGCTGCTGCATTGGGAGGATTTCGCGATCGGCAATGCCGGCCGGCTGCTCGCGCGATACCGCGACAAGCTCTGCACCTTCAACGACGATATCCAGGGTACCGCCGCCGTCGCCGTCGGCACGCTCTTGAGCGCCATCAATGTCACCGGATTGCCGCTGAAGGATCAGCGCGTCGCCGTGGTCGGCGCCGGCTCCGCGGGCTCCGGCATCTCGGCCCTGCTGCTGCGCGCCTTGATCGAGGCGGGCCTCTCGGAAGCGGAGGCGCAGAGCCGCTTCTATCTGATCGACCGGCCCGGCCTGCTGGTCGAGGGCATGGCGGGGCTCCAGAGTTTCCAGGAACCATTCCTCCAGAAGCGCGACCGTATCGCCCAATGGACGCTTGAGAAGCCGGGGCAGATCGGCCTCCTCGACGTGGCGGTCAACGCCCATCCGACCGTGCTGATCGGCACCTCGGGCCAGCCCGGCACCTTCACCGAGGCGGCGATCCGCGAGATGGCGCGGCATGTCGACCGGCCGGTGATCTTCCCGCTCTCGAACCCGACCGCGCGCAGCGAGGCGACGGCGGCGGACCTGCTTGCCTGGACCGACGGCCGCGCGCTCATCGGCACCGGCAGCCCGTTCGCGCCGGTCGAGTATCGCGGCCGCTCGATCAAGGTCGACCAGACCAACAACGCCTATGTCTATCCGGGTGTCGGGCTGGGTGCCATCGCGGCCAAGGCGCGCCGCGTCTCCGACGGCATGTTCCTGGCCGCCGCCCGCGCCTTTGCGGATTTGTCGCCGGCCAAGCGCGATCCGACCGGCCCGCTGCTGGCGCCGCTGGTCGATCTGCCGACGATCTCGCAGCAGGTGGCATTCGCCGCCGCCCGGCAGGCGCAGGAAGAGGGGCTGGCCGCAGCCAGCTCGGAAGAGGCGCTCAAGGCCGCGATCAAGGCCAAGAGCTGGAGCCCGACCTATGCCCCCTATGAGCGGATCAAGCCCTGCTGAAACCGGAGGCCCGCCGAGACCGACAGGAGACCGCGATCATGGCCCAGACCGTCGCCGACCAATTCGCCGCCACCCTCGCCGCCATCGGCGTGAAACGCATCTATGGCGTGGTCGGCGACAGTCTCAACGGCATCACGGATTCGCTGCGCCGCCAGGGCAAGATCGAATGGGTCCATGTCCGGAACGAGGAGGCCGGCGCCTTCGCCGCCGGCGCCGAGGCGCATCTCACCGGCGAGCTCGCCGTGTGCGCCGGCAGCTGCGGGCCGGGCAATCTGCATCTCATCAACGGGCTCTTCGACTGCCACCGCTCGCGCGTGCCGGTGCTGGCGATCGCGGCGCAAATCCCCTCGCCCGAGATCGGCTCCGGCTATTTCCAGGAGACCCATCCGCAGACTCTGTTCGCCGAGTGCAGCCACTACACCGAGCTGGTTTCGTCCGCGAACCAGATGCCGCGCACGCTGGAGGTGGCGATCCGCACGGCGGTCGGCCGGCGCGGCGTCTCGGTCGTGGTCATCCCGGGCGATGTGGCGCTTCAGCCGGCACCGGAGGCGACGCCGGCCAAGCCCGACGGCCTGCTGCCGAAGCCGCCGGTCGTAACGCCGGCGCCCGACGATCTGAACAGGCTGGCAGCACTTTTGAATGGCTGCGGCCGCGTCACGATCCTGTGCGGCTCGGGCTGCGCCGGTGCCCATGACGCGCTGCTGGCGCTCGGCGCCAAGCTCAAAGCGCCCATGGTGCATGCGCTGCGCGGCAAGGAGCATGTCGAGTGGGACAATCCCTATGATGTCGGCATGACCGGCCTGATCGGCTTCGCGTCGGGCTATTACGCCATGCTCGATTGCGACGCGCTGTTGATGCTCGGCACCGACTTCCCCTATCGCCAATTCTATCCCAAGGGGGCTGGTGTCAAGATCGCCCAGATCGACATCCGCGCCGAGCAGATCGGGCGCCGGGCCGCGGTCGATCTGGGCGTCGTGGGCGATGTCAGGACGACGCTCGAGGCGCTGCTGCCGCTGCTCGACGACAAGCCCGACGGCGCTCATCTGGTGCGCGCCCAGGAGCATTATGCGCGGACGCGCAAGGGGCTGGACGAACTCGCGACCGCCAAGTCGGGCGGCAAGCTCATCCATCCGCAGCAGATCGCCAAGGCCTTGAGCGACCACGCGTCCGAGGATGCGATCTTCACCTGCGATGTCGGATTGCCGACCGTCTGGTCCGCGCGCTACCTCAAGATGAACGGCAAGCGCCGGCTGGTCGGCTCCTTCTGGCACGGCTCCATGGCCAATGCCATGGCGCAGTCGATCGGTGCCCAGGCGGCCTTTCCCAAGCGCCAGGTGATCTCGCTGTCGGGCGATGGCGGCTTCACCATGCTGATGGGCGATTTCCTCAGCCTGAAGCAGCTCGGCCTGCCGGTGAAGGTGGTCGTGTTCAACAATGGCGCCTTGGGCTTCATCGAGCTCGAACAGAAATCCACGGGCTTCATCCCGACCGGCACCGAGCTCGACAACCCCAATTTCGCCGCCATGGCCGAAGCCGTCGGCATCAAGGGCATCCGGCTCGAACGGCCGGAGGATGTCGAGGAGGGGATCGCGGCGGCACTCCGCCATGACGGGCCGGTGCTCGTCGACGCCGTCGTCAATCGGACCGAGCTCGCCATGCCGCCCGCCGTCACGGTCGAGATGGCCAAAGGCTTCTCGCTTTACATGATGAAGGCAGTCATGAGCGGCAAGACCGACGAAATCATCGATCTCGCCAAGACGAATTTGTGGCGGTAACCGAGGGTTTCGCAGATTTCACCATTCTTAACGGGTTTTTACTCCCTTGCCGCCAAACTCGGCGGTACTGAAGCGGCCAATCAATGAACCGCATTGTCGGGAGAAACCCATGGATTGGCGTTATGGCGAACCGGCCCTGGACGAGCTCCTGTCCGATCCGATCGTACTCGCCCTCATGCAGCGCGACCGGGTCGAGCGCCGCTTCCTGTCGGAGCTCGTGAGCGACCTCAAGCGGCGCCAGGCGCGCGACGCTGTCTATCCCTGCGCCAAGGCTCGTTAGCTAGTACTGCATTGCGGCGTCGGCAGACCTGAGCGCCGCCAGCTCATCGGGATCGATATCGACGAGGCGGGTCAATTCGCTGCCGTCGGCCGGACGGCCGGCAAGGTGGAGGAGCGTCGAGAGTCTTCGATAGGCCGGGAATGAAAGTCCCTGGATCAGCTCCTCCTGCGTCTCGACGAGGTAGCTTCCGGCCGGCTGCAGATCATCGACCGCCGCCGGCCTGAACGGATGCCGGAACGTGACAGTCTCCTTGGTCGTCCGTTCGGTCATGGCCCTCGAGCCCTTCGTCAGTAGCCGGGGCCTTCCATTCCGCCGCCCGATGAGCCCGACATGTCGGCATCGACCTTTTCCGCCACCATCGCTTCCGTGGTGATGAGCAGGCCGGCGATCGAGGCGGCTCCTTGCAATGCCAGCCGCACCACCTTGGCCGGATCGATGATGCCGGCTTTGATCATGTTGACGTAGCTGCCGGTCTGGGCGTCGTAGCCATGCGTCGCCTCGTTCTTATCGAGCAGCCTGCCGACGATGATCGCCCCATCCGCCCCGGCATTGGCGAAGATCTGCCTTGCCGGCGCGTGCAGTGCCTTGCGCACGATGTCGATGCCGACCTTCTGGTCGTTGTTCTCGGGATTGAGCCCGTCGAGCTCCTGGCTGGCGTAGAGGAGTGTCACGCCGCCACCGGCGACGACGCCTTCCTCGACCGCGGCGCGGGTGGCATGCATCGCGTCCTCGACGCGATCCTTGCGCTCCTTCACCTCGATTTCGGTCGAGCCGCCGACGCGGATGATTGCGACCCCGCCCGCGAGCTTGGCCAGCCGCTCCTGCAGCTTCTCCTTGTCGTAGTCGGACGTGGTCTCTTCGATCTGGGCACGGATCTGGGCGATGCGGCCCTCGATCGCCTTCTTGGCGCCTGCGCCATCGACGATCGTGGTGTCTTCCTTGGTGATGACGATCTTCTTGGCCTTGCCCAGCATGTCGAGCGTGACCTTTTCGATCTTGATGCCGAGATCCTCGGAGATGACCTGGCCACCGGTCAGGATGGCGAGGTCCTCCAGCATCGCCTTGCGGCGATCACCGAAGCCCGGCGCCTTGACGGCCGCCACCTGAAGACTGCCGCGCAGCCGATTGACGACCAGCGTCGCGAGCGCGTCGCCCTCGATGTCCTCGGCGACGATCAGCAAGGGCTTGCCCGACTGGACCACCGCTTCGAGCAGCGGCAGCAGCGCCGGCACGCCGGGCAGCTTCTTCTCATGCAGCAGGATGAAGGGATCCTCCAGCTGCGCGAACATCTTCTCGGCGTTGGTCACGAAATAGGGCGAGATATAGCCGCGGTCGAACTGCATGCCTTCGACGATGTCGAGCTCGGTCTCGAAGCCCGTCGCCTCCTCGACCGTGATGACGCCCTCGTTGCCGACCTTCGCCATCGCGCGGGCGATCATCTCGCCGATCTCGCGGTCGTCGTTGGCGGAGGTGGTGCCGATCTGGGCGATCTCGGCGTTGGTCGAGACCTTCTTCGCCCGCTTCTCGATGTTCTTGACCACCGCGCCGACCGCCAGGTCGATGCCGCGCTTCAGATCCATCGGGTTCAGGCCGGCGGCAACCGCCTTCAGGCCCTCCCGGACGATCGCCTGGGCCAGCACGGTCGCCGTGGTCGTGCCGTCGCCGGCGAGGTGGCTGGTCCGCGAGGCGACTTCCTTCACCATCTGCGCGCCCATGTTCTCGAAGCGGTCGGAGAGCTCGATTTCCTTGGCGACGGTGACGCCGTCCTTGGTGATGCGCGGGGCGCCGAACGATTTGTCGATGACGACGTTGCGACCCTTGGGCCCGAGCGTCACCTTCACCGCGTTCGCAAGGAGATCGATGCCGCGCTGCATGCGAGCGCGCGCGTCGCCGTTGAACCTGACTTCCTTGGCGGCCATCCTTCGTCTCCGATCGTTGTTCTATGTTGTTCGGGACCGCGGCACCATGCGGCCGGGCTCGCCGTTCTTTTCTGGCGGCGCGTCCGGCGCGGGCGATCCCTTGAGGACCGTGGGCGCCGCGGCTGTGTGCTTCTTCTTTGGCTTCTTTGCTGCGCACCCGCCTCTTGCCTCTACCGCCTCCCATGTCCCGCGTTGAGCGGGTATCGCGGACAAGGAAGCAGCCCGCCGCATCCGGGATGCGCGGGGCGAAACGGGCGGCAGGCTCCACCGCGCTGATAGGGACGAAAGCATCGCTGGCACCATCGTCCGGCGCGATAAACCAGAAACCTTTTGCGTGCTAAATGATTTTGTCGTTCCCGTAGTCGTGGGAACTCTATTCCCTAACATAAAGCTGATCACGCACCTAGATACGGAGCATTCGAAACAGCTTTTCAGAAATAACTAGCTGCGCAGCCAAGAATTTTTATCGGCAACATCCAGCTTTCCTGACTATTTACCGGTGAGGTGTATATGCGCTGTTTGCACAATAATTTCAAGCTGGATGAATTTTTATTTCCACGAGGGTCGGAAATTTCCGGCCGGTCGCATACATCAAAGGCAACATGTGCTGCTACTTTCGGATCTTTCCGGCCCGAGAGCTGGTCGAACGATGATACCCGCCACGGCCGTGCGAGCGTCCGAAGGATAGCCCCGCCCGCCTGACGCAGTCGGAGATCGCGCCTTCAGGCGCGGATGTGAGGCCGCGCGTTACCTCAAGCGCAGCTCTCCGCTGCGTCGCACCTTGGGTGCCGGGAGATCGAACCGGCGGTGAGCCTCGGAGGGATGATTGACCTTGGAGGCCCGGCCATAGCACTGCATGCGCCGGTGCGCCTCCTCCCATGCCGGCTCCTGCGCGGAGTCTTGAGTCCAGCGCGCTACGGACGCCTCGTCGCACCACTCGAGCAGTCGCGGCATGACCGTACGGTGCGCGCCGGACATTATGAACGCCGTCATGGCCGCCTCGTCGATCCAGAGCGTGCGTGTCCAGAAGGTGTTGCGGGCATCGCGCAAAATGCCGATGGCGAGATTGCCCTTGGCGCCTCGCGCCTGTAGCGCCGACCGGAGCGTCGCAACGAAGAATGCCGGCAGGTATTTCCACGACCTCACCCGCAGGCGCGTTATCGAGACATGCGGCATGTGCCCTCCTCGCTCTGCAAGCGGCCGGTCGACAAAGATGCCGGGACCGATGCCGAGGCTGGCCAGCTTCGGAAACTACTCAGGGCGGGGGCGCCAATCTCGAACAGCGCGAATTTGAGGCTCGACGAGCCGGCATTGAGCGGGAGGATCGCTTCCGTCATGGCATGCCCGAAGGTCAGACGGCCGATATCGGGATGAGCTTGGGCCGGCGCATGCCGATCTTCAAGCCGTTCTCGAAACTGTCATGGGAGCCGAAATCAGCTCGGCCCGGCGGCGACCAGCTTGGCCGTCTCCGGCGGCGCCGCGCCGTCCGCGTCCGCCCAGCCGCCGCCCAGCGCCTTGTAAAGCGACACGAGGTTGGTCGAAACGGTCGTCATACTGTCCGCCTGCTGCTGCTCGGCCGCCAGCATCTGGCGCTGGGCATCGAGCACCTGCAGGAACGTCGCTATCCCGGAACGATATTGCTGTCGCGCGAGATCGAGCGCCTGCCTGGTCTGGTCCAGCTGCTGGGTCAGGCTGACCGCGCGGCGCTGCTCCTCGTCATAGGATGTCAGCGCATTGTCGACCTCGGCCCAAGCATTCAGCACGGCTTGCTCGAACGCTACGGCCGCCTCTTGCTGCTCGGTCTTGGTCAGCTCGAGATTGCCTTTGAGCCGGCCGCCTTCGAAGATCGGGATGCTGATGCTGGGGCCGAGCGTGTAGGTGCGCGCATTCCAGTTGGCAAGGTCCTGGAACTTGACCGCCTGGATGTCGAGGCTGCCATTGAGCGTCACCTGCGGATAGAAGGCCGCCTCGGCCACGCCGATCTGGGCCGTCTCGGCATGGAGCTTCGCTTCCGCCTCGCGGATATCGGGCCGGCGCCGCGCCAGCTCAGCGGGCAGGCCGATCGGCACCTTGGGCGGCACCGGTGGGATCGGATGCGCTGTCGTGAGCTCGGCCTCGAGCGCCCGCGGCGGCTCGCCCAAGAGGAAGCCCAGCTGGTTGATCGTCGCGGCCTCGCGCTGCCGGAGCTGTGGGATCGTCGCCTCGACGCTGAGCATCTGGGCGTCGGCATTGCGGACATCGAGCTCCGAGGTCAGGCCTTGTTTCGCCCGGTCGCTGGTGAGCCGCAGGCTTTCCTCGGAAATGTCGCGGTTTTCCACGGCGATGCGCAGCTGTGCCTGGATGCCGCGCAGCTGAATATAGTCGCGCGCGACCTCGGCCAAGGTGGAAAGCAGCGTGTCGCGCCGCGCCTCCTCCGACGCCTCGATCGTCGCATCCGCCGCTTCGACCGAGCGGCGCACCCGGCCCCAAAGATCGAGCTCCCAGGTCGCATCGAAGCCATATTGATAAAGGTTGAAGGGCTGCAGCGGCGCCGGGCTCGGAATACCGGCGCCCCCGCCCGCACCACCGCCCGATCCTCCCCCACTGGCACCGGCACCGATCAGGCTGAACTCCCCCTTGGGGCTGGGCTTGAGCCGTTGATAGCTGGCATCGCCATTGACCTGGGGGAACTCGTCGGCCGCGGTGATGCGGCGCTGGGCGCGGCTTTCGGCGAGGCGCAGCAGCGATGCCCGCACATCGAAATTGGCTTTGGCGGCGCGCTCCTCGAGCGTTGCCAGCTCGGGATCGTTGAAGCTGGCCCACCAATCGGCCCGGATCGGCTCGGCCACCGGCAGGCTCAAGGGCACGGGCTCGTTGGGCTTCGCGGCCGATACCGATTCCGGCGAGGAGAACCAGCCATCCGGCAGCCAGCTCGACGGCTTGGCGAAATCGGGACCCAGCGTGCAGCCCGACAGCAGCGCGCCGGTGAGCAGGAGCGCGCTAAGCCGGCTTCGCACTGCCGCCTCCCTTGGCACTGCTGAAGAAGAACGCCAGCGGCGTCACGCAGAAGGCGATGATCGCGCAGTAGGCGAAGATATCGCTGTAAGCCAGCACCGCACCTTGCTGCCGGAAGGTCTGGTAGATCACGCCCACGGCACTGGTCTGCCCGCCCGAGCCGAACTGGGTGATGCCATGCTGCACTTGGGCGAGCAGACTCTGATAGCCCGGATCGAGCGGCGTCATATGGGGCTGGAGATAGGCCAGCCGCACCTGCGTCCGCTGGGTCGTCATCGCGGTCGAGAGCGAGATGCCGATCGAGCCCGCGACATTGCGGAACATGGTGAAGAGCGCCGTCGCATCGCCATTGTTCTCCTTCTTGGTGGTCGAGAAGGTGACGGTCGAGAGGGGTGCAAAGATGAAGGCGAGGCCGGCGGCTTGCGCCATGCGCATCAGGGCCAGTGTGGCGAAATCGATGTCGGGCGTGAGGCTATGCGAATAGACCATGGCCATGCCGATGCAGAAGAAGCCGAACATGATGACGTATTTGGTCGGCACCACCCTTTGAATGATATTCGCGAAGGGGATGAGGAAGCAGATCAGGAGCGCACCGGGCGACAGGATCAGGCCGGCCAGAGTCGCGGTATAGCCCAACACCTGCTGCGCCAGCTGCGGCAGGATGACGGCGCTGCCATAGAGCACCATCGCCATGCAGGCGATCAGGATCGAGCCGATCGCGAGGTTGCGGTCCTTCAGCACGCGCAGATTGACGATCGGCTTGTCGGTATAGAGCAGCCAGGCGATGGCACCCAGGATGCCGACCGTGGCGAGGCAGGCGAAGATCACGATGAAGTTCGAGCCGAACCAATCCTCGTCCTCGCCGCGATCGATCACGATCTGCAGGCAGCCGAGGCCGAGGGCGATGAGGGCCAAGCCGATGCCGTCGAGATGATCGGGCCGCTTGCCCTTGGCCCAGGGCGGATCCTCGACCGCGTGCATCACGCCGAAGAGGGCGAGTGCCCCCACCGGTATGTTGATGAAGAAGATCCAGCGCCAGCTGTAATTGTCGGTGATGATGCCGCCGAGCGACGGGCCCAGCACCGGCGCCACCACAGTGGCAAAGGCAGTGACGGCAAAGGCGGCGCCCCGGCCGGAGGGCGGGAAAGTGTCGAGGATGATCGCCTGTTGGTTCGGCTGCAGCCCGCCGCCGAAGAAGCCTTGCGCCAGGCGGAACAGGATCAGCTGCCACAGGCTGGTCGAGAGGCCGCAGAGCAGGCTGCACAGCGTGAACATGCCGATGCAGATGAGGAAATAGCGCTTCCGCCCGAGCATCTGGCCGAGCCAGCCCGAGATGGTGAGCACGATGCCGTTGGCGACGAGATAGGAGGTGAGCGTCCAGGTCGCGTCGTCGCTCGAGACCGACATGCTGCCGGCGATATGTGGCAGCGCCACATTGACGATGGTGGTGTCGAGGATCTCCATGAAGGCGGCGAGTGTGACGATGAGGGCGATGAGCCACGGGTTGCTCTTCGGCTTCCAATCGCTGCCTTCCCTCCGCGGCGTTGCCCCTTCGCTCATTTCAGCGTCACAGTGGGCTCGACCGAGGCGCCGAGCGGCAGCGGCAGGTTGGGGTCGAGCCCGCTGTCGATGACGATCTTGACCGGCATGCGCTGCACGATCTTGACGAAATTGCCTGTCGCATTCTCCGCCGGGAATGCCGAGAAGCGCGAACCCGAGCCCAGCTGAATGCTGTCGACATGGCCTTTGAGCTTGAGTGATGGATAGGCATCGACCGAGATGTCAACCTTCTGGCCCTGCCGCATCCGGTCGAGCTGGCTTTCCTTGTAGTTGGCGGTGATCCACACTTCGGGCGAAACGAGCGCCAGGATCGGCGAGCCGGTCTGGACGACATCGCCGACCTCGACATTGCGCCGCGTCACCCAGCCATCCTGCGGCGCCGCCACGCGCGCATAGCCGAGATTGAGCGCCGCCTGAGCCAAGCTCGCGCGCGATTGCTTCAGCTGCCCTTCGAGCTGACGCGTCTCGGCCTCGGCCTGCTGGATATTCTGTTGCACGAGGCTGGCTTGATCGACCTGGGCCTGGGCCTGCTGCACCCCGCCCTCAGCCTGGCGCAGCCCGGCCGTGGCGCGATCGACATCCTGCTGGGTCGTCGCCGCGCGCTCGACCTTGTGCTGACGTTCATATTCGGCCTTGGCCTGGAACATCTGCCCCTCGGCCTGCGCCAGCTGACCTTGCGCCTGCAGCAGGGCGGCGGGGGCCGTCACGCGCGCCTTCTCGAGCGCCACCTTGGCATTGGCGAGCTGCGCCTCGGTCGCCGCCACCTGGCCCTGCGCTTGATCGTATGAGGCCTGGAACGGCCGCGGATCGATCTCGATCAGCACATCGCCCCGATGCACGAATTGATTGTCGTTCACGGCCAGCTGCATCACCGGCCCCGACACTTGCGGCGCCACCATGATGGCGCGGCCATCGATGAAGGCGTCGTCGGTGCTCGCCTCATCCTTGGTCAGGAACCAGTAGATCGTGCCGGCGATGATGGCGATGACGATGGCAATGATCAGGATGACGAGCGGCCAGCGCGAGCGCTGCTTAGGCTTCTCGTCCTTGCCCGCCTCGCTGTGCTCGTCCCGCTTTTCGATCTCGGAATGCTCTGCACTGTCCGGCATGAAGGAACTCCGGATGGAGTGAGGCCCATGGGAGGACCATTGGACTTAACTCCGCATTGGCTGCCGTGGTTCCAACGAACCCGCCTCTGTCGCCCGCGCGGGTCAAGGCTGCGATCGGCGTATAGGTTCAGCACCGCGCCTTCCGCCATGATGCCCTGAACAAGAGAATCGCCGGGAGGGCACCGCGTGGCGCAGCTGACCGTTCTGGAACCGGAGAATCTCTATGACGGGACCGAGCTCGAAAGCTCGATCCTCGGCCCCGGCGTCGAGCTCATCCGCAGCGGCGGCGAGGCCGGGTTGGGTGGCCTCAGCGATGAGGCCTGCGCCCAGGCCGACGGGCTCTTCGTCTTCCGCAACTGGCTGACGCGCGCCGATCTCGCCCGTTTCACCAAGGTCAAAGTCGTGGTCCGCCTCGGCGTGGGCTATGACCGGCTCGACCGCGCCGCTTGCGCCGAGCGCGGCATCCTGGTCTGCAACCTGCCGGACTACGGCACGACCGAAGTGGCCGATCACGCGATCGCCCTGGCGCTGGCACTCAGGCGCGGCTTGCTGCTGCATCACGATGTCCAGCGCGCCGATCCGCCCGCCCCCTGGACGCCGATCGAGACGCCGCTCGTGCGCCGCCTGTCGGACCAGGTCTTCGGCATCGTCGGATTGGGCCGCATTGGCACGGCCGTAGCACTCCGGGCCAAGGCGCTGGGCTTCAAGGTCGTTTTCTACGATCCCAAGCTGCCGAACGGCGTCGATCGGGCGCTCGGCATCGAGCGGGCGCGGCGCCTGCCCGAGCTCTTGAAACGGGCCGACGTGCTGTCGCTCCATACGCCGCTGTCGCGCGAGACGCGCGGCATGATCGGCGAGGCGGAGCTTCGGCAGCTGCCGCGCGACGCGGTCGTCGTCAACACCGCGCGCGGCCCGGTGCTCGATCTCGCCGCACTCGAAGCCTGTCTGCGCGACAATCACCTCGCCGGCGCCGGCCTCGATGTCATGCCGGTCGAGCCGATCCCCACGCCGGAGCCGCCGCTCATCCAGGCCTATCGCGCCCGCGAGCCCTGGCTCCAGGGCCGGCTGATCGTGACGCCGCATGTGGCCTATCGCTCGCCGCAAGCCTGGGACGACATCCGCCTCAAGGGAGTCGAGACCATGCGCGACGTGCTGTGCGAAGGCCTTATGACCAATGTGATTCCGCCGGACGCGGATTAAAAAAACAACAGGGGAGGACGGCATGGCGAGCATGGAGTTTCGGCGGCGATCGGTCCTGGCGATGATGGCCGGCACGGCGGCAGCGGGCGCCCTGGGAGTCGAGCCCGGCCTGGCGCAGGAGGCGGTACCCTGGTCACGCGGCACGGAGAAGCCCAAGCTGAAGGTGCCGGCCGATGCGGCCGACTGCCATCACCATATCTATGATAGTCGCTGGCCGCTCGACCCGCATTCCGTCGTCCATGCGCCGGACGCCACGGTCGACCAGTATCGGCTGCTGCAGAAGCGGCTTGGCACCACGCGGCATGTCGTGGTCCAGCCTTCCGCCTATGGCGTTGACAATACCGGTCTCGTCGAGGTGCTGGGCCAGTTCGGCGTGAAGACGACGCGCGGCGTCGCCGTGGTCAATACCGAGGTCACCGATGCCGAGCTCGACAAGCTCCAGGCATCCGGCGTGCGCGGCATCCGCTTCAACCTCGCCAATCCAGGCGGCGCCACCTCGGTCGAGATGATCGAGCCGCTGGCGAAGCGGATCGGGCCGCGCGGCTGGCACATCCAGCTCAACATGACGGCCGATCAGATCGCCCAGAATGCCGCCCTTTGGGACAGCATTCCCTGCCCCTCCGTGTTCGATCATCTGGGCCATCTGCCCGAGCCCGACGGCATTAAGCACCCAGCCTTCGCCGTCATCACGGCACTCGCCAAGAAGGGCAAGGGCTGGGTCAAGCTCAGCGGCTTCTATATCGATTCCAAGGCCGGCCCGCCCTATCCCGACAGCATCGCCGTCGCCAAGGCCTATATCGCGGCGGCACCGCATCAGCTGGTCTGGGGCACGGATTGGCCGCACCCGACCGAGAAGGCGGACGACAAGCCCGACGATGCGCTGCTGCTCGATTGCCTGGGCCAGGCGGCACCCGATCACGCGATGCAGAAGCGCATCCTGGTGACCAATCCGGCGAAGCTTTACGGCTTCAGCTGATCCATTGAGAGGCCGGTCGCTTTATGCGGCCGGCCCTAATCGCTGCGGCTGATCGCGTCGACGATCTCTTGCCCCGAGGTCACGAAGACGGGCTGGCCGCGGTCTTCGACGTAGTCGGCCGGCATGTTGGCGGCGAGGTCCGGATTGGCAACGCAAGAGCAGGGATCGCCTGGCCAGAGCAGCACGGTGCGTGTCTGGCGCAATATCTCGTAGATGGCCTGCCAGAACGCCGGCATGCCCGGCGGCCGGCTGACGTGGATACCATCGAGCGTCGGCGTCGTTCCGACGGCGACTTCCGCATGCGAGAGCGCGCCGTTCGGCCAGCGGAGCTCCCACACGTCGCCCTCCAGATCGACGACTATCGGCCTGAAGGCCCGCTCGACGATGCTGCGATCGAATTGGTCGGCCTCGTCTTCAGTAACGACGGAGAGGAAAATATCAAAGCCCATGGAAGTTGCTCATTGTACAGGTCAATGAATGCAACATTAGCAGGAATTTGTTCTTGGAACAATACGGGAACAAGATAAATTCAGTAACTGCCGAGACCCTCTATTCGCTCATTTAAGAACTCTTCAGGCCCGGCTTAAGGACAAGGACTCCGCCCCGGCGGATGATCGCCTCATCGGCTTCTCTTTCCGATGAGGCTCATCATGTCGCGGATCAATCCCTTTGCCGGCCGGCCCATGGCCAAGCTGCTGGCGATCGCGTTGCTGGCTTGGGCGGGGCCGGGCTTGGTGGCGCTCGTCGCCTCGATCATCACGCCGCCGGCGATCGATCAGACCGCCTTGGCCGTCGAGGCGCCGGAGCAGCATGGCACCGATCTTCTGCCTTGAAGGATCCCGTCCGGCCGTGGCAAGACCCGCAGCACCATGGCCGATTTCATCATCGTCTTCGCCACGACCGGCAATGCGGAAACCGCACACCAGATCGCCGCGGCGCTGGTCGAGGCGCGGCTCGCGGCCTGCGTCCAGGTGCTGCCGATCGAAAGCCATTATCGCTGGGAAGGCGAACTCTGCCGCGAGCCCGAATTCCAGCTGCAGGCCAAGACCCGTGCGGCCCTGCTGCCCGCGGTCGAGGTCCTCATCAAGAAGCTGCACCTCTATGCGGTGCCGGAGATCGTGGCCATGCCGATCATCGGCGGCTCCAGCGATTCTCTCTCTTGGCTCGCCGCATCCGTCGATACCATGTAGCTGTAATGACTGTTGGATAAGCTGCGCGGATGCGGGGCTGTCGGGCCGCCGGCCGAGGTTCGACAATCCGTCGCATCCCTCGAAAGAATAGTTGCAAGCGGGCGTCATAGGGGCAAAGGTGTGGACATGACGAGGAGCTTCACAGCGGCCGACGAGGAGCAAGCTATGTCCGGACAGGCGCCGGCCAATCCGCTCGAACCGAAATCGGTCTCGCTCGATCCGGCTTACACGCTCGATCCGGCGAAATGCCCGGTGGATCATTCAGTGCGCGGCCTGGCGCCGACCTTCATGCGCGCGGAGCCGGCGCCGCTCCATCATGCCGACGGGCGGCTCAATTACGAAGGCGCCTTCCAGCAGCAGCTGCATGCGCTGCATCGCGAAGGCGAGTACCGCGTGTTCTGCGATCTCGAGCGCGAGGCCGGCGCGTTTCCGCGCGCCACGCATCACGGCGATCGCGGCAAGCAGCAGGTCACCGTCTGGTGCACCAACGATTATCTCGGCATGGGGCAGCATCCGGACGTGCTGGCCGCGATGCATGAGGCGCTCGATCGCTGCGGCGCCGGCGCCGGCGGCACGCGCAACATCGCCGGCACCAATCATCATCATGTTCTGCTGGAGCGCGAGCTCGCCGATCTGCACGGCAAGGAATCGGCCCTCCTCTTCACCTCGGGCTATGTCTCGAACTGGGCGGCGCTGAGCACGTTGGCAACACGCCTGCCGGGCTGCGTCGTCTTCTCCGACGCTTTCAATCACGCCTCGATGATCGAGGGCATCCGGCACAGCCGCGCCGAAAAGCGCATTTTCGCGCACAATGATCCCGAGGATCTGCGCCGTAAGCTCTCGGCCCTGCCGCTCGAGACGCCGAAGCTGGTCGCCTTCGAATCCGTCTATTCGATGGATGGCGATATCGCCCCCATCGCCGAGCTGTGCGATGTCGCCGACGAGTTCGGCGCCATGACCTATCTTGACGAGGTTCATGCGGTCGGCCTCTACGGTCCGCGCGGCGGCGGCATCGCCGACCGGGAGGGCGTGAGCCATCGCCTGACCGTGATCGAGGGCACGCTGGCCAAGGGCTTCGGCGTGGTTGGCGGCTATATCGCGGGATCGGCCGCGATGTGCGATTTCGTGCGCAGCTTCGCCTCGGGCTTCATCTTCACGACGGCGCTGCCGCCCAGCATCGCGGCGGGCGCCTGCGCCAGCATCCGGCATCTGAAATCGAGCACGGTCGAGCGCGAGCGGCATCAGGCGGCCGTGGCCGCCGTGCGTCAGGCGCTCGACGAAGCGGGCATCCGGCATCTCGACAATCCCAGCCATATCGTGCCGGTGATGGTCGGCGATCCGGTGCTGTGCAAGCGCATCAGCGACATCCTGCTGAGCGAGTTCGCGATCTACGTCCAGCCGATCAACTATCCGACCGTGCCGCGCGGCACCGAGCGCCTCCGGATCACGCCCAATCCCAGCCACACGCCGGCGGATATCGAGCATCTGGTCCAGTCGCTCACGGCGATCTGGAGCCATCTGCGCCTGAAGACGGACGCCGCTTAAGCGTCCGTCCGTCGCGACCGGCTCACAGCCAGCCGCGCAGCTTGAACCAGAGATAGGGGCCGATGGCGCTGATCACCATCAGCGTGAGCGCGTAGGGATAGCCCCAGCTCCAGTCATATTCCGGTATGTTCTTGAAATTCATGCCATAGAGGCTGGCAAGGAAGGTCGGCGGCACGCCCACGACCGAGACCACGGTCAGCACCTTGATGATGTTGTTCTGCTGGATATTGATGAGGCCGAGCGTGGCATCGAGCAGGAACTGCACCTGATTCGAGAGATACGCGTCGTAGTCGTTGAGCGAGGCGATATCGTGGCGCAGCGAGACCAGATGCGGTTTGGTCTCGGCCGGAACCCACGGGGCGCCATGGGTCTCGACATAGGGCACGATGCGGCCGAGGCTCAAGAGCCCCTCCCGGATCTTCGAGGTGAGATCGCCCGCCCGCCCGACCTGGCGCAGCGTCTCGCGCAGATTCTCCTCCTCCGGCCGCGCCTTGACGATCGCATCGGAGCTTGCCGGGCGGGCATGGAACACGCGATGCGACACGGCATCGAGCTCCGCCCCCAATCTCTCGAGCGTGTCGGCGACACGGTCGACGATCGCATCGAGCAATCCTGCGAAGAGTGCCGCCGAGCACGGAATCTGGCGCTTCCCGGCGAGGACGATGTCGGCGAAGGCGGCCAGCGCCGGCAGGGTCGCGAACCGGATCGTGATCAGAAGATCATGCCGCAGCACGAACCCGACCGGCGTGGTGCGCGGATCGCCGGCCTGGACGCCCACCAGTGCCGTCGAGCTTAGGAACAGCACGTCATTCTCGATCGCGAGCCGGCTTGACGCCTCGATCTCGACCAGATCGTCGCGGGTCGGCAGCTCAATGCCGGTGGCCCGCTCGACGAAGGCGCGTTCGGCCGGCGTCGGGTTGTCGAGATCGATCCAGATCGTGTCCGGCGGCAAGGAAGCCGTTTCCGGCTCCGTCACGATGTCCCGGCGGCCCGGCGCCACTGCATAAAGCGTGAGCATGAATCCCCTTCCCCTCGCTGTAACGCATTGGGGACCTTAGATCGGCATGCGTGACGATCATAGGATCGTCACGCATGCCTTCTGCCTATTTGGCTCCGTCGAGATGCACCGGATGCCAGCCGTCTGGGCTCCAGCGATAGACCGCGTCGGAGAAGGGCTTGGCGACACGGGCAAGAAGACGCTCTGTCCCGGCCGCCAGCAGGCGTGCTGCGTCCGGCTTGCTGCCATCGGTAAAGACCACGATATCCGGCGAGGGCACGGCGACGAGCAGATTGCCGCCCACCGTCTCGGCAACAGGCGCCCACAGCTCTGGAAAGGCGAGCAGGCTGGCCTGAGCGGGACCGCGCGCCAGCACGCCGAAACCCGTCGAGGTATCAAATTCCTTCGGCGCCCACTTCAGCTGCGCCCGGACCGTCTTCAGCATATTCTCCCGGCCGAGTTCGAGCGCCTGGTCGGACGACAGCGACAGCGGCGCGATCGCCCGTGTGTCGAGCATCTTGAACGTGGTCGGCTGGTCGATGACGCCGATGAGCCAGAGATCGCCGACGAGCGGCCGCGCCACCGGCTCGCCGCGGCCAGCCAGCACTTCGCGCATCTTCTCGACATAAGCGACCGGCCGGACCACGACGCGCAAATCCTCGCGCTTGGCCGGCGCATCGATCGTGGCGAAGCCGGCGACCATCTGCTGCGCGAAGAGATCCGTCGCCTTGCGACACTGGCGGTGATTATCGAGGCAGGCCCTATAAGGTGTGCTGAGATCGATGTCGTTGTCGCCGCCGCCAGGCGGAACGATCACGAGCTTCAGCGGTCCGGCGATGCGGATCTTGGCATCCGGCTGCGCTGCCTGGAACCGGTCGGCAGCGAACTCAGTATAGCCTTCGGGATCGGTCGGAATGCCGCGCGTGGCGGCCGCGGGGAGCGACAGGGTGAGCAGGCAAGCGAGACCGGCGGCCCAAAAGGGCTGGCGCCACGACAGCAGAAACATGATCTTCTCCTGAAAATTCTACTGAGCCTCGAGCGTGGCGGCCGCCTGCAGGAAGGTGGCGGCACTGTCGCATAAGTTGCAGCAAAGAACAATAAGGGAACGACACTCGATCGCGCCATCCGGCTTGACCCGGCCCGTCCCCTTGCGCTTGCCTCTTGTCCGTGGGAATGGGGAGAGGGAGAGCAGAGATGCAGCGCGTGACCATCACCATCGAGGACGATCTCCTGGCCGAGCTCGACCGGATCGTCACCCTGCGCGGCTATCAGGGCCGGTCCGAGGCGATCCGCGATCTGGCCCGCGCCGGCCTCAGGCAGGCCGCACAGGATGACGGCGAGGACGGTGAGTTCCTGGGCGCGCTCGTCTATGTCTATGACCATGAGGCGCGCGAGCTGGCGAAGCGGCTGGCACGCGGCTTCCATCAGCATCACGACCTCTCGATCGCGTCCCTCCATGTCCATCTCGGCCATGAGAGCTGCCTCGAGGTCGCCGTGCTGAAGGGCCATGGCCACGAGATCCGCCATTTCGCCGACACGGTCATCGCCGAGCGCGGCGTGCGCCACGGCAAGCTGGTGCTGGTCCCGGTCGATATCGAGACGGACAGCCATTCCCATGACGGCGAATCCAGCCACCGGCACAGCCATCTCAAGGTGAAGGCCGGTGGCTGATTAGAGCGTTTTCCGTTCGCGCACGCTCACGGCCGACGCTCTAATACCGGTTCGCTGAACGACTGACTCGCGCGGGGGATTCCCCGCCACGTCAAATCGTGATTCATAGAGCGGCATGGTTTTGTGGAGCGAGCCATGCCCGCCTTGGCGATCCGGACTGACTTGAGTGCCGCCGATCTTCGGCAACATGCGAAGCGAGAGAAGAATCCCCGGGTGGCGCGCAGACTGCTGGCGATCGCCAATGCGCTGGACGGGATGAGCCGGGAAATGTCGGCGCGGCTCGCGGGCATGGATCGACAGGCGCTGCGTGACTGGGTCGTGCGCTACAATGAAGGCGGTCTGGAAGGGCTGCGCGATCGCTGGGGTCCTGGCCGACCGGCGGCGGTGAGCGAGGCGGAACTTGCCGCGGTGAAGGCGAAAATTCTGAGTGCTGCGGCCGGGGCTGGAAGCGGACAGCCGCTCTACCGGATCGTCGATGTGGCCGAGATGATCGAGAAGCGCACAGGGGTGCGCTACAGCGTCTCGCGGACGCACCGGATCATGCAGGCGATGAACCTGTCCTATCAGAAGACCCGTCCGGTCCATCCCCAAGTCGATCCGCGCGCTCAGCGGACATTCAAAAAAAGTTCGGGTCGCGGGTGAGGCGCACAGCCCGCCGCAAGGCGCCAGGGAAAAGGCTCGAAATCTGGTTCCAGGACGAAACCCGCGTCGGCCAGGTCGGACGAACCGGGAGGCTCTGGTTCGAGCGAGGCATCCGGCCCCGCGGCAGGCGGGACATGCGCCACCAGGCGGCCTGGATCTTCGGCGCCGTCTGTCCGGCGCGCGATACCGGCGTCGCCCTCGTCCTGCCCGTGGCGACCACAGAAGCAATGCAGCTCCTGCTATCCGAGCTGAGCCAGGCAGTCGCCCCGGACGCCCATGCCATCCTCGTCCTCGACAAGGCCGGATGGCACACCGCCAAGCGCCTCAAATGGCCGGACAACGTCTCGCCGATCCACCTGCCGCCCTACAGCCCTGAACTCAACGGCATCGAGCGCATCTGGCTCTACCTCAAAGAGCGCTACCTCTCCCACTGCGTCTTTGCTGACGCAGATGAAATCATCGACGCCTGCTGCGAGGCCTGGAACAAGCTCATCGCCGAAGCAGGCCGTATCCAGACCCTCGCGGCTTCATCCTGGGCCGAAAAGGTCAATCCTTAGAGGAACCGGTATAAGCTGTTGGTTTGACGAGCATCTTCACCCGCGTCGATGATTCCATCGAAGCGGGATCCGCTCTAGAAGATCAGTGCGTCAGGAGCAAGGCCCCCAGTCCCGCCGCCAGCGCGCCCAGGGCGGCCGAGGAAAGCTGCCAGAAACCGGCACTTTGCCATGGCTTGCTCTGCGGCTTCAGCACCACACTCGCATCGATGCGCGGCCAGAGATCGGTGGACAGCGTCGGCGTCCGCATGACCGCGTCGAGCGGATCGAGCCAGCGTTGCCAGCGCTCGACACGGCCGCCGAGATCGGCATCGAAATCGAGCGCCAAGGTCATCGCGGCATAAGAGGCATGGTCGAGTGCTCCCAGCACATACTCGCCGGCGAGCGCATCGCGCTCCTGGGGATCGTCGGGGATCATGCTTCGAGACACGCTTTGAGGCTGACCATGCCGCGCCGGATCCAGGCCTTGACGGTGCCGAGCGGCGCCGTGACGCGCGCGGCGATCTCGCTGTGGGACAGGCCCGAGAAGACGAGCAGGATCGCGCGCCGCTTGGGCTGCTCGAGCGCCTCGAGGCAGGCGCGCAGGCGGGCGCCGTCACGCCGCTGGGCGAGGGCCGCCAGCGGATCGAATTCGTCTACTATATCGACCGAGCTTGGGTCAAAAGCGATCGGGTCATAGACCAGCGCGTCGCGCGACAAGCGCCGCAGCGCGTCAAGCGCCCGATAGCGCACGATGCTGATGAGCCAGGCGCGCGCCGTGCCGCGCGACCGGTCGAAACGTGCGGCATGCTGCCAGATCTGCAGGAACGCCTCCTGCACGATGTCGGCGGCGGCGCTCGGCTGCCGCACGGCCCGAAATGCCACCCGATAGAAACGCTGCGCCTCGCGATCATAGAGCCGCTTGAAAGCGCGCCGATCGCCGCCGGCGCTGGCCTCGATCAGGCTCGCCAGTATCTCGTCATCATCATCCATCTTACACCCTACCTGTCTCGTTAACCATCGAGACCGGCCTTACGGGCGACGCGCCGAGGTCGGATGCGTTTCGGCGGTGCTTCCGATCGGACGCACCGTTCATGCCGCCCATGCCGGCGGCGCGGGGCTTTTCGCCCGATGGGCGCTATTTCGAGGGGAGGATTGAGCGGCCCGCCGCGGTGCCCGTCCGCCGCCGGTCGCCGAGCCGCCGGCGCAGCTCCGGCATCAGCATCGCAGCACACCAGCATATGAGGAAGAGGCCGATGATCAGCATGCCCGCCGTGCCGAGCCGGCCGGCCAGCGCTCCGATGCCGCGCCAGAATCCGCCTTGGAGGTCGAGCGTATCCTGGGCCAGCCCCAGCACCTCGACGGTGCCGACCAGCAGCGCCACCAGCACCGACAGCGACGTCACCGCCATATTGTAGGCGAGCTTACGGGTCGGCGTGGTGAAGGCCCAGCCATAGGCACCCAGCATCAGCAGGCCCTCGGTCGTGTCGGCGAGCGACATGCCGGCCGTGAAGAGGGCCGGGAAGACCAGGATCGACCAGGCGGGCAAGCCTTGCGCCGCCTGCGTCGCGGACATGCCGAGCAGGCCCACCTCGGTCGCGGTGTCGAAGCCCAGGCCGAACAGGAAGCCCAGCAGATAGATGTGCCAGTCACGGCGGACGAGCGCGAAAAGCGGACGCAGCAGCCGGTTGAGCAGCCCGCCGCCGGCGATGAGGCGATCGACATCCTCGGCTTCATAGGCCCCACCGGCCTTGACCCGCCGCCAGCTCAGCCAGACCGCGCGCAGGATCACGAGGTTGATCGCCGCGATGACGAGTAGGAACCCGGCGGAGATGAGCGTGCCGACAACCCCGCCAATGCTGGCGAGCCATGCCAGCTGATCCTTGAAGGCGGACGCGGTCGCCGCGATCGCGACCGAGGCCAGTACCACGATGGAGGAATGGCCGAGCGAGAAATAGAATCCCACGCCGATCGGACGCCGCCCCTCCTGCATCAGCTTGCGGGTGACATTGTCGATCGCCGCGATGTGGTCGGCATCGACGGCATGGCGGAGCCCGAAGGCATAGGCCAGAAAGGCGCTGCCGAGGAGTGCCGGATGGGCGCCGAGAACGAGGAGGGCCGCGGCCCAGGCGGCGGCATTGGCAGCGATGAGGCCGGCATAGAGCAGCGCTATCCGACGGCGCATCGCACCGCCTGCCGCCCCGCTGCCGCCGATCCTCCACCCTAGCATGGCCGCTCTATCCTCAATCCTGATCATACTATTATTTGGAAATGTATGATGTCCAGACTCAACTCAATGGGGAGCGGCAGTTGCGCAGCGATGACCCAGATCGGAATTTCGCTTCAACCACAAGCGGATAGCGCGATCGGCCAATACAAGTTGGTATGAATTTAATCACAAAAAGTCATATCCCTGGTGACGCACCTGCGTCCATACTGGTCAAAAGACCGTAAGAGCGAGGAGTGCGCGGCTGGCGCCTCGACGCAGGAGGCGGCAGTGCGCTACGGGGTATCAGGGGATCGGCAGAATTTTCGGCTCGGCAAGATAGCGCTCCTTGCCGGGCTCTTTTTTGTCGGCGTCGCGGCCCATGCCCAAACGCCGCCGGCGCCGGCCGTTCCCGCTCCCGCCCCGCAAACGAGCGACTCGACTCAGCCTGCCGTCCCGCCCCAGACCGAGAACATCACGGTCACCGCCTCGCGCCTCAACCTCATCGGCGTGGCCGAGACGGCGAGCCAAGGCTCGGTGACGCAGGAGGAGCTGGATCTTCGTCCGGTCTATCGCGCCGGGCAGCTGCTCGAAAGCATTCCGGGCCTGCAGGTGACCGTCCATTCGGGCGAGGCCAAGGCCTACCAGTATCTGCTGCGCGGCGTGAATCTCGACCATGGCATCGATCTGGCCAATTTCGTCGACGACATGCCGGTCAACCGGCCCAGCAACGCCCACGGCCAAGGCTATTCGGATCTCAATTTCCTGATTCCGCAGATCCTGGGCGGCCTCGACTACACCAAAGGACCTTATTATGCCGAGATCGGCGATTTCGGCGCAGTGGGATCCGAGCATCTGCACCTGCTCGACGACCTGCCGGACCAGATCTCGACCAGCTTCGGCACGCTCGGCGACCAGGAGGTGTTCGGCGGCGGCACGCTCCATTTCGACAATGGTGCCAAGCTGTTGGGCGCGGCCGACATCAGCCATCTCGACGGCCCCTATACGCATCCGGACAATTTCCGCAAGGTGGCACTGGCGAGCCGCTACAGCATGGGCACCGACGATGACGGCTATAGCCTCACCGGCATGTATTACAAGGGTCAGGGCCGCTTCTCGACCGACCAGCCGCTGCGCGCGATCACCGACGGGCTGATCGGCCGCTACGGCACGCTCGACCCGACCGACGGCGCGCAATCCGAGCGCTGGAGCCTCTCCGGCCATTACGGCGTGCGCGACGATAACTCGGATCTCAAGCTTGACGCTTATGCGATCCATAGCACCCAGGTGCTGTGGAACAATTTCACCCACTTCCTGAACGACCCGATCAATGGCGATCAGGAGCAGCAGGACGAGACGCGCAACACCTTCGGCGGCGAGGCCTCGTACAAGCGCTATGCGCGCATCTTCGGCATCGATTCAGACACGACCATCGGCGTGCAGGAGCGCTTCGACGATGAGTATGTCGACCGCCGGCATACCAAGGAGCGCGTCGTGCTCGATTATTGCAATGACGGCGACGGCGATTTCTCGGTCGGCCTCCATGCCTGCACGGCCGATCTCATCCAGCTCAACGATCTCGCCCCCTATATCTCGAACACGACCCATTGGCTGAGCTGGCTCAGGACGACGGTCGGCGTGCGCGAGGAATATGAGACCGGGACGGACCATGCCGAGCTGACCGGCTTCTCCGGCTCGGCCCAGCAGTTCCTGTTCCAGCCCAAGGGCAACATCACTTTCGGCCCCTGGCAGGACACCGAGCTCTATATCAGCGCCGGCAAGGGCTTCCATTCCGACGACCTACGCGGCGTGCTGGGCACCGTGCCGGCGCAGGGCGTGCCGCTCGCCATCGGCAAGGTGCCGCTCTTGGCACGCACCTATGGCGAGGAGATCGGCATCCGCAACAATACGATCCAGGATCTGCAGATCCAGCTCGCTCTCTTCCGCCAGGATTTCGGCTCGGAGGAGATCTACGATCAGGATATCGGCCTCGACCAGGCGACGGCGCCGACCCGGCGCGAGGGCGTCGAATTCTCGGCCCAGTACCATCCCTTTTCCTGGCTCGAGCTCAACACCGACCTCGCGATGAGCCACGCCCGCTATTTCCTGAACCAGCAGAAGCTGCAGGATTTCTATCAGATCACGGGCGGCACCTATATCGAGAACGCACCGGAATACACCGCCTCCTTCGGCGCGCTCGTCGACAATCTCGGCCCCTGGTACGGCGGCTTCGAAGAGCGCATCCTGGGCTCCTACCCGCTCACCAACGGGCCGAGCAGCCCGCGCGGCCGCGGCTATGCCGAGACCAATCTCGATGTCGGCTACAAGATCACGGATCACCTCAAGGCCCAGGTCGCGATCTTCAACCTGTTCGACCAGAAGGCTTATTCGTCGGAATTCTTCTATGCCACCGACATCACGCCGCAAGAGGTGGCGAAATTCGGCACGACCGGTGTCAGCGACTTCCAGGTCCACCCCTTGGAGCCGCTGTCGGCGCGATTCACGATTACGCTAACCTTCTGAGCATCACGCCCGCGGCGGAAAATACTCGACACAGTAATCCGCCCGCCGGCCGAGATAGAGCGCGCGGCGACCCGTGATCGACACGATATAGCTGGTGCAGCCGGCGGCCGCGATCCGCGCCAGGAATTGCGGATAGCTGATCGTCCCCGCCTGGCTTGCCCTGACGGCAGCGGCGACCGCGGCCGGATCGAACGCGTCCGCGAACGGCCCCGGCACCGGCTCGGCCGCCGAGACGTGGCTCTCTCCGCCCGGCAGGTAATAGGTCTTCTCGGCGCGCCTGAGATCGGCGTGATACTGCTCCACCCCGGCCGCGGTCAGTCGCGCCACGATCTCCGGGAACACGCCGGTGGCGCCATAGGACAGGCTCGTGCAGGTGTCGAGCAGGTCGATCAGCGTCGCATCCATTTCCATCTCCGTATCGCTGTTGCAGGCCGGCCGCTAGAGCCCGATGCGATCGGGTCGGGCCGACCCGATCGCCGAATCGGTCTCTAATCATTTGAATCAGCGAAGGATTCAGATTTTAGGTCGATTCGACCTGAAATCATCCTGCGCTAGTCGATCGGCACATCAATCATGTTCCGTCGCCGGACGATGGCTTTCAGCAGCGCATCGAGGGCGGCCTGCTCCTCGGCAGTGAGGCAGCCGAAGAATTCCGCGTCATTGGCGTCGGCGAGGGCCGCAAGCGCGGGCACCAGCGCCCGGCCCGCCTCGCTCAGCGCCACCTCCTGGAAGCGCCGATCCTCCCCCTCGCCCTTGGCCCGGGTGACGAGCCGCTTCGCGGCCAACCGGTCGACCAGCTTCGAGATCGCTCCCCTTGTCATCCGCAGCTCGGCCGCGATCCGGCTGGGGGCGGCACTCTCGTGATCGAGGAGCCGGCGCAGCACGACCCATTCCGCGACCGTCACGCCGTGCTCCGCGACCTTTTGGCTGAAGGCATGGGAGACATGGTTCGAGACCAGCCGCAGCCAGTAACCCAGATGCGCATCGAGCGCGCTGATTGAGGTGGTTCGCTGCTTCCGCATCGTCCGATCCATTGGTTGACAAGGAAACTAAATCGGGAATGTTTCCTAGTCAACTAATTTTCCGATTCCGAAAATTCTAAATATCGGTCGCGGTCCTGCATCCGGTCTTCGGAACCGGCCGTAATGGCGACGTGGCTTGACCATGACTGCCGGGGCTTCAGTCGGGCGGCTCGCACCAATAGACCGAGGATTTGATATGAATTTGAAGAAAACCTCAGCCTTGGCGTCGATCGGCGTTGCCGTATCTGCGCTTTTGGCCGGCCCTGCCCTGGCGTCCAGCCATCGCGAGGCACCTTTTATTGCCGGACATCCGCAAGTGGACGGCACTGATTTCTACATGTTCCGCAGCTACGAGCCCGGTCGCGACGGTTTCGTCACCCTGATCGCGGACTATATCCCGCTGCAGGACCCGACTGGCGGCCCCAACTACTTCAAGTTCGACCCGACCGCGCTCTACGAGATCCATATCGACAATGACGGCGACGGCATTGAAGATATGACCTTCCGGTTCAAGTTCACCAACAATGACCGCGGACTCTCGCTTCAGGTCGGCAACCAGTCCATTGCCGTGCCGTTCAACAATATCGGTCCGGTCGGCGCCAGCGGCAGCAAGAACGACATCGCCAACCTCAATGTCCAAGAGACCTTCACGGTCGACATGGTCCGCGGTCCGGTCCAGTTCGGCCTGTCGCAGACGGTGACCAATGCTCAAGACGGCACCTCGGTGTTCAAGAAGCCGGTTGACTATACCGGCCAGCGCTCGATGCCGAATTATGCCGCCTACGCCAACGACCACATCTACAGCATCAACGTCCCGGGCTGCTCGACGCCGGGCAAGCTGTTCGTCGGTCAGCGGGCTGAGCCGTTCTTCATCAATCTCGGCCAGTTCTTCGATCTGTTGAACACCTCGACGGTCACGATCCCGGCCACGACGCTCGATACCGCCCTCGTCACCCAGAATGTCGCGACACCGTTCATTCCGGCCGGCGAGGCCAACAAGAATGCGGGTCAGAACACCATCCGCAACAAGAACATCTCGTCCATCGAGCTCGAGCTGCCGATCAGCTGCCTGACCAAGGGCGGCGATCCGGTCATCGGCGCTTGGACGACGGCAAGCCTGCCGGCGCTCGAAGTGCTGCCGGTGATGCCGAAGGATCTGGTCGACGGTGCAGTTTTCGAAGGCGACGAAGTGCAGGTCTCGCGCCTCGCGATGCCGCTCGTCAATGAGCTGGTTATCGGCCTGCCGGATAAGGACAAGTTCAATTCCAGCGCACCGTTCAATGATGCGCAGTTCCTTAAATACGTCACCAACCCGTCGGTGCCGGCCGTCGTCGAGGCCCTGTTTGGCCCGAACGGCTCGGTCGCCCCGCTCGGCCTCGTCGCCCCGACGCTGCTGCCGCGGAGCGATCTTGTGGCCACGTTCCTGACCGGCATCAACATTCCCGGTGTCGTCAGCAACACGCCGAAAAAGGTCCATCCTTCCGAGATGATGCGCCTCAACACCTCGACGCCGGTCACTTCGCAGTTGCAGCAGAGCCGTCTCGGTGTCATCGGCGGCGATGTCGCAGGCTATCCCAACGGCCGCCGCCCGGGCGACGATGTCGTCGACATCACCCTCCGCGTCGCCGAAGGCCGCTTGATCAGCCTCGGCCTCTTCGGCCAGGCGACCCAGGCACCCGTGGGGCTCGTTGATTTCACCGTCGGTTCCGCCGAAACGGCGACGGCCTTCGGTACAACCTTCCCGTACTTGAACACGCCTTTCGCCGGCAATCTCGCTGGCGGCGGCAGCTGATGTCCCGGCAGAGGGGCGGTGCGGCCTGGCCCCGGCACGCCGCCGCTCTGCTGAGCCTGGGCCTGGTCGCGTTCGCGCGACCAGGTCTGGCCTCCCCCTTCCTCCCCTCGAGCGATGACGCAGTCATCGAGACGCTGACCCCGCCGGGCGATCCGGCACTGAAGGAAATGCGGGCCCTCGCGGCCACGGCCCGGACCAATCCCGGCGAGCTTGCCCCCGCGATCGCCTATGCCCGCCGCGCCATCGAATTCGCCCGCCGCAACGGCGATCCCCGCTTTGCGGGCTATGCCGAAGCCGCCATGCGCCCCTGGGTGAGCGGCGATCAGGTGCCGCCCGCCGCTGCTTTCATGGACGCCGTGCTGCATCAATATCGCCATGATTTCACCGGCGCCTCGACGACGCTCGACGCGCTGCTTGCGACCGAGTCCGGCAATGTCGAGATCCGCCTCGTCCGCGCCACGGTGCGCCAGGTGACCGGCGACATCGCTGGTGCCTCAGCCGATTGCGCCGAGCTTGCCGGCCGCACCGATTTCATCGTCGCCGCCACCTGTAGCACCGCCGCCCTCGAAGCGGATGGCCGGTCGGCTCCGGCGCGCCGGAGCCTCGAGATCGCGCTGGCGCTGCCGGCCCCGCCTGCCATTCGCCTGTGGTCGCTCACGCTGGCCGCCGAGATGGCCGCCCGCCATGGCGAGCCCGACAAGGCCGAGAAGCATTATCGCGAGGCGCTCGCGATCGACGGCCAGGATCTGGCCCTCGTCTCCTCATATTCTGATTTCCTGCTGGATGCCGGCCGCAACAAGGAGGCGCGCGCGCTGCTCGGCACCGACACGCGCATCGACGCGATCCTGCTGCGCTCAGCACTCGCCGCCCGCGCCGAGGGCGATGCCGATGCCGCCGAGCTCAGCCGCATCCAGGAAGAGCGGTTCGCCGAGGCCAAGCTGCGCAGCGACACCTCGCATCGCCGCGAGGAAGCCCGCTTCGTGCTCCATCTCAAAGGCGACCCTGCCGCCGCGCTTACGCTGGCGCTCGCGAATTGGGATATGCAGCGCGAGCCCTGGGATGCGCGCCTGGTGCTGGAAGCGGCCCTCGCCGCGCACAAGCCGCACGCGGCCGCCCCCGTGCGCGACTGGCTGGCCGCCCATCACAATGACGATCGGCAATTGGCCAATCTCGTCCAGGCGCTGGACACCGCATCATGATCCGGCGTCTGGCCCTACTCTGTCTCGCCATAAGCGGGCTTATCGCCTCGCCGGCCTGGGCGCATAAATCGAGCGACGCCTATCTCTCGGTCACGGCAGCCGAGAGCCAGCTCACCGTGCGTTGGGACATCGCACTGCGCGATCTCGACATCGCCATCGGCCTCGATCCCGACGAGGAGGGCCGGATCATTTGGGGTGCGCTCAAGCAGCATTTCCCGGCGATCGACGCCTATGCGCTCTCGCGCCTGGCCTTGACTGGCGACGGCAAGCCCTGCCCGGCCGGGCCGGTCGCGCATCGGATCGACCGGCATAGCGACGGCGCCTATGTGGTGCTCGACTTCGCCGCCACGTGCCCGGCCGTGCCGCACAGTGTCGGCATTCAATACCGGCTGCTCTTCGATCTCGATCCCGAGCATCGCGGCCTCGTCACCGTGAGCGACGGCACCTCGGTTCATACCGGCGTGCTCGGGCCCGAGCGTTCCTTCCTCGCGATCAACCTCGCTGGCGGCGCCACCAGCGGCTTCTGGGAATTCGTCCAGCTCGGTGCTCAGCATATCCTGGGCGGGCGCGACCATCTTCTCTTCTTGGCAGTCCTGCTGCTGCCGGCGCTGGTCCGGCTCGAGCCCGGGCGCATCCGCCGGACGCTCGGCGAGGTGGCAGGCCTCATGAGCCTCTTCACCATCGCTCATGCCGTCACCGTGACGCTCGCCGTCGAAGGCGTGCTGCAAGTGCCGGCCTCGATCAGCGAAGCGGCGATCGCGGCCTCGATCGTCGTCACGGCCATCGACAATGTCTGGCCGATCATGGGCGAGCGGCGCGGCATCATCGCGTTCGGCTTCGGCCTCATCCATGGCCTGGGCTTCGCGAGCGCGCTCGGCCCCTTGGCGCTCGACGGCTGGTCGCTGGCGGCCGCCCTGATCGGTTTCAACAGCGGCATCGAGCTCGTGCAATTGGCGCTCGCAAGCATCGCCTTCGGCTTGGCGCTGCCGGCGCGATACCTGTTCCGTTCTATCGTTCCGGTCCCGGCCGCAGGCCGGCTCATTCATCTGGGTTCGCTCGGCATCGCACTCCTGGCCGGCCTCTGGTTCATCGGCCGCTACGCCGCCATCGCGGGGATTCCATGAAACGCTCGATACTGCTCATCGCGACCCTTCTGCTCGCCTCCGGCCCGGCCTTGGCACATGGCGTCGAGACGCGGATCATCGATACGGGGGCGGCCACGGTCGAGTTTCACTTCGCCGACGGCACACCGCTCGCCTTCGCGGAAGCGACCGTCTCGGCACCCGGCGGCGGCGAGGCGGCCGCCACTGGCCGGACCGATCGCGACGGCAGATACAGCTTCTTCCCCGACCGCGCCGGCACTTGGCAGGTCGAGGTGCATGACGAGGACGGCCATGTCGCCCGGGCACTCGTCACCTCGAACGGCAGCCATATCGAAGCGCCACGCCATGCCTTTCCGGATTGGCTGGTGGCGCTGAGCCTGGTCGGCAATGTCGTGGCCGCCGGCTGGCTCGGCCGCCGGCGCGCCGGCGCCGCCCCCCGCAGCCTCGCAGGAGCACGCAAATGACCGCCGATTTCCTGTCGAGCTTCAATGCCGGCTTCACCCATCCGCTGACCGGCATCGACCATCAGCTGGCGATGATCGCGGTCGGCCTCTGGTCGGGCCAGATCGGCGGGCGCATGATCTGGACCGCCCCTATGGGCTTCATGACCATGATGGCCGTCGGCGGCGCCTGGGGCATGCTCGGCTTCGGCTTCCCGCTGGTCGAGGGCGGCATCATTGCGTCCATCATCCTGTTCGGCTGCCTCATCGCCGGCGCCGTGACGCCGCGCCCCTGGATCGGCGCCGCCGCGGTCGGCGCCTTCGCGCTTTTCCATGGCCATGCCCATGGCGTCGAGATGACGGTGGGCGCCCTCGGCCCCTTCTATGCGCTGGGCTTCGTGCTGGCGACCGGGCTCTTGCACCTGATCGGCATCGCGCTCGCCAAGGCGATGACGCATTTCCGGGCCGACGCGCTGGTCCGCTGGATCGGCGTCGGCGTCTCGCTCGCCGGCGTGGCGCTGGTGTTCGCGTAGAGCAGATCGCGATCAGGCCGGTTCGACCTGATCGCATCGGGCGCTAACGCCTGCACCGCCGGCGGTCATTCGGCCCTCGCCTCGACCTTGCCGATGACCGTGTCCGAGTTCCGCGTGATCCGTTCGTTGTAGGGATCGACGCCGGCGAATTTCGGCGCGCGATCGGCGACGAGGCTCAGAACCTGCTTACCCGAGACCACCGGGAGGCGGGTCGCGAGCACGATCGCCTGGTCGCCGAAACCCGCCTTGCCCGGCTCGATGTCGAACAGGCCGATGTCGAAATCCTCGGCCAGCCGCACCTCGGTCTCCTGGCCCCTTCCATCGGCATAGTATTTATGCGCCTCGACCTCGATCGTGACGTCGAACTTGCCGTCCGGCCGAGGCGTGGCCCGGCATGTGCCGGTCTTGATGTCGTAAAGCGTGATGCGTTCGAACAGATCGGTGATCAACTGGTCGTGGGTGGGGCCGGCCTCCTCGCGCAGATAGCGGACGAAATCCTTGCTGCTGGGATAGGGGGCCGGCTTGAAGGCGTAGTCGGCGAGCAGGCGGCGCAAGGCCCGGTCGACCGTGTCTTCGCCCAACTCCTCCTTGAGGAAATACATGACCACAGCACCCTTGCGGTAAAAGATATAGGGCTGATTCTCGACCCGGAGCAGAGGCTGCTCCGATGCTGCGTCGCGGCTCCGGTCGCGCAGATAGCGGTCCAGCTCATACTTCAGAAATTTCCGGATCTGCGCCTTGCCATAAAGCTTCTCCATGGTCAGCAGTGCCGAATATTGCGCGAAAGTCTCGGTCAGCATGGCGCCGCCCTGCATATCGGCCGGCCAGATCTGGTGCCCCCACCATTGATGGCCGATCTCATGCGCCGTCACATAGGTCACGATGTCGACCTTTTCCGGGTCGGTGTGATCGACCAGAAAACCGATATTCTCGGCGAAAGGGATCGTGTTGGCGAAGCTTTGGGCGAACTCGCCATACGGCACCTCGGCAATGCGCGCCTGGTGAAACTGGTAGGGGCTGAAAATCCTGGAATAGAGCTCGAGCGAGGTCTTCATCGCCGTCAGCATCGTTGGAACATTGTAACGGTGCGACGGGTCGCTGAAGACGGTGAGGTCGATATCGCCGAGCTTATCGGTGTGCGTCTCATAGGCGGCCGACTGGATCGAGAAGTAATGCACGATCGGCGCTTCGGTCTTGAATCGGGCGGTGCGGCGGCCGTCACGGGTTTCATCCGAGAGTTTGTAGCCCGGCGCCAGCGGCGTCTGGTCGGCAGCAGTGGTCACGGTGATGTCGGCCGAGACCCAATCGGCACGGAGTATGTTTACGGCACGCGCCGAATCATCCTCGAGCTTCGGCATCGGCAATTCGGGGGCCAAGCCATATTTGCGCCGCTTCACCTGGTCCGTGAGCAGGTTCAGGCGGTTCACGCCCATGAAGGGGGCGATCCTGAAGTTATTGATGAAGGTGCCATTGTCCACGACCCGGTTCGCGGTCAAGCCCAACGGGTCTTCGTTGCGAAAGCCCGGCCGCGCCCAGCGTGTGGTGAAGTGAATGTGCCGCGTTTCTCCCGGCGCCATCGGCGGATCGAACGCATAGATCCGGTAGGCGAGGTGCGGGAAATCCTGGTCGATCCTGGCGCCGTCGACCGTGAGGACGACATCGCGGAGATCGCGGTTCCACGAGAGATGCACTGCCGGCAAGGGCGCCCCCGTATTGTTCACGATGGCGTAGTCGCCGGTCGTGATCGCCTGCGGCACATGCGGCTCGATATCGACGGCCAGATGCACGTCCGTGACGGTTGGTTGCGGCAGTGCCGCGAAGGGCAGCAGCGCCTTCTCGTAGTCGGCCGCCCAGCGGTCACCATCGAGGGCGGTCTCGTAGGGGTTCAGGATATTGGTGTTATAGAAAATGAAACCGCCGAGCCCGACCCAGGCGACCAGTGAAGCGGCCATGATGGCACCGGCGGGGCCGGCCAGACGCCGCGGCAGCCGGCGCAGGCGAGGCCGGAGCCGCGTCTCCGTCCCGCGTCGCCACAGCCCGAAGCTGAGCATCGCCAGCACGGCGCAAAAGACGGTCCAATAGGCTTCGAACCAGGCACGGCTGACCCAGAATTTCCCTTGCCCGTTCATGTCGGACAGCGGGATCGTCGTCGGGGTCCCGAAGAGATAAAGATGATGCTCGAAACCGAGGCTCGGCAGCGTCAGCCGCGCCACGACGAAAAGCGCCATCACGCCGAAGCCGATGAATTTGCCGGGCGACAGCGTCTGGACGAAAATCGTCAGCACGGCCAGCTGGACCAGACCGATCGCATGAGGCAGCAGAAACCACATCAAATAGTGGCCGAGCTCGGAATCGAAATACCCTCGAGCCACCTGGAGCGCCAGCGCGCCCAGGATTGCCGCACCATCCAGCGCTACCAGCACGATGGCGATGGCCAGGATCTTCGGCAGCAGGAATGCCCAGTCGGGGATCGGGCTCGCATCGATGATCTCGTGGATCCGCCGGTCCCGATCGCGCCACACCAGCTCGCCGCCGTAATAGATCGCCACGATCGTCGAGATGTCGCCGAGCGCATTGTAGAGCGCCTCGATGGCGTAGCGCGTCACCGGGTAGGACGGGTTGCCATATTGCAGCCGCCCGAGCCAGAACCAGCCGAATGCGAGGACGAGCCCGATCAGGAGCAGCACGAGGAAAGCGGGACTTCGCAAGACGCCGCCGACATCCAGGCGGACCCGTGCCCAGAGCAACTGCAGGCGCTGGCCGCGATCGAAGCGCGGTACTGCCATTGCGACGGAGGCGAGAAGGGGCATCGGCACCGCCGCCTCAGCCGGCGCCGGTTTGGCAGCGCCAACGCCCCGGGCTTCGAAGCGGAAGACGGCATAGGCGATGGCCAGCATGACCAGCGCCACGCCGAACCAGATCAGGCGGTTCCACAGGAACAAGCCCTCAACGGGCAGCCGCGTCGTGTTGAACTCGGCTGCGGTCCAGTATTTGGTCGTGGCTGAGATGGCAGTCACGGCGAACGGATCGCTCAATGCTGCCGCCTGCTGGTATTCGGGCTTTGCGGCGGAGATGACGACAAGGGCATAGAGGGCAAGGAAAGCGACCGCGCCGACATAGCTGGCCATCATCGACCGTGTCGCCGTGGCGAGCGCGAACAATCCCGACCCGATGATGAACAAGGTCGGAACGGCGACGACGAAGAGGGCGAAGGCATAGTCGACGACCCTGATGGGCCCCACTGTCTCCGGGTCGAGCCAAGGCATCGAGGCGCCGACGAGCATGCCCAAGGGAGCGCCGCAATAGGCCAGGATCGAGATCAGGAGCGCGCCTAAAAACCGGCCGAACAGGTAATCGCGCTTCGCCACGCCGGTCGCGCGCAGGATCGGGCCGAATCCTGATTCATCGTCGCGCACGATCGCCGTCGCGATGAACGCGACCAGAAGGAATATGGCGAAAATGCTGGTGGCGCCGGTCATCCGGGCGATCACGATCGGCGAATTGGTGTGAATGCCGGAGCCGAGGCCAGTCTGGATCTGGCCCGAGGTCACGAGGCCGAAACTCACCAGGAAGAAGGCGGCGAAAGCCACCCAGAAGACCGGGTTGCGCAGCTGGTAGCGGAACTCGAAAGCCGCGATTTTGGCGCCCATCATGGTTCTCCCGGTGCCGTCAGGCGGCCTTGCGCGTGGCGGCGAGGGTCGAGAAATAGACATCTTCGAGATCGCCCGAGACCGGCTCGAACCCCTCGCCCGGCGCCGTATCGGCCAGCACATGGAGGATGGTGCGGCCGGCGAACATCCGGGTCGAGATCACGTCGAACTCTTTCTGATGTGCTGCCACCTCGTCGGCACCGACCGTCTTGGTCCACACCCTGCCGTCGAGCGAGCGGATCAGTTCGGCCGGCACGCCCTGGCCGATGATCCGGCCCTTGCCGATGATCGCCATGCTGGGGCAGAGATCGCTCACATCCTCGACGATATGGGTCGACAGGATGACCACGACCTGCTCACCGATCTCGGCCAGGAGGTTGAGGAAGCGGTTGCGCTCCTCGGGATCGAGACCGGCGGTCGGCTCGTCGACGATGATGAGCTGCGGCCGGCCGATCAGCGCCTGGGCAATGCCGAAGCGCTGGCGCATGCCGCCGGAGAAGCCCGACAGGGCCTTGCGCCGGACCTCCCAGAGATTGACCTGGCGCAGCAGCCCTTCGACCGTCTCGCGCCGTTCGGCCGAGCGCGCGATGCCTTTCAGGACCGCCATGTGGTCGAGCATGTCGTAGGCCGAGACGCGCGGGTAGACCCCGAAATCCTGCGGCAGGTAGCCCAGGCGCCGGCGCAGCGCATCCGGCTCGGCGACGACGTCGATGCCGTCGAAGCGGATCGACCCGCCGGTCGGCGTCTGCAGTGCTGCGACCGAGCGCATCAAGGTCGACTTGCCGGCGCCGTTCGGCCCGAGCAGTCCGAACATGCCGCGGCCGATCTCGAGGCTGACCCCATCGAGCGCGCGGACGCCATTGGGATATGTGTGGACCAAATCGACGATAGACAGCATGCGCCCTCTCCAAGCTACAGCCTCGCGGCAGGAATTCCCTTGGCCGCTTCCTGGGCTATGACCCAGGGTCCGGTTCAAGGGAATTCGAACGTCGGGCAGTGCGGACACCGCTTAGCCGGCAGCGGTCGGCCGCGTCTTGCACGATCGTGCAAGACCGATCGGGTCAGGCTTGCTGAAGCCGCAGCCAGCGTGACGGCGGCAGGCCGAAGGCCGCCTTGAACTGCCGCGTCATATGGCTCTGATCCGAGAACCCGGCGTCGAGTGCCGCGTCTACGAAAGGCTGGCCGGCGCGGATGGCCGCCTTGGCCGCGTCCAGCCGTCTCAGGACCAGGTAGCGGTAAGGACTGGTGCCGAAGAGGGCGCGGAAGTCGCGCGACAAGCTCCAGCGGTCGCAGCCGCCGAATTCGCCGCGCGGGTCGGTCGGCCTCTGCCCAAGGGAAGGCAATTTTCTTCGCAGGTGCAGCATCCGGTCGGGGAGCTCGCGAGTGTTCCAGATGAATATTGTGAAAGCTCAGGAGATCACCCATGATCTACATCATCATGCTGGTGCTCGTCGGCCTTCTTCTGGCGATTCCGCCGCTGCGCGAGCATCGCAGCACGCACGCGCCTGCCATCCGGTCGTCGCCCAGTGACGCTACCGAAGCTCGGGCGAGCCCCCTACCAGGACCTCGCCCGCCGCCTCGCTACTTCAATGTCTTGAGATAGGCGATGACGTCGGCCCGCTCCTGCGGATCGTTGAGTTTGAACGTCATCTTGGTGCCCGGCACCAGCGCCTTGGGCTCGGTCAGCCACTTATCGAGCGTGGCTTGGTCCCAGGTCAGGCCGGATTTCTTCAACGCGTCGGTATAATTGTAGTCGGGCACGCTGCCGGCCGCGCGGCCGAACACACCGCGATGCGCCGGGCCGTATTTATTGGCATCCGGCGAATGGCAGCTCATGCAGCGCATATAGATCTTGGCGCCCTTCTCGGCGTCTCCGGGGTCGGCCAGTCCCCGCCCTGGCGCCAGCAGCGCCAGGGCGATGACGAGGGCGGCCCGGCACGGTGACGCGGCTCTCATTTCGTGACGACGGCGCGCTGCATGGAGGCGAGCAGCGCCACCAGCCGGTTCTGGGTCGGGAACGACACGCCGGCATGATCCATCGCCACCTGCAGATCCTCGGCCAGGCGGTTGAAGTCGGCATTGGAGATGCCGAGCGAGCTGTGCACCTCGACCATGTCGCGGCCTTCATACTTCACCGGCCCGCCGCCCAGCTCGATGAACTGGTCGCTCAGCATGTCGGTCAGATGGTCGAGATCGACATTGACGAAATAGTGGCCGATGCGGTCGTCCTTGGCGATCAGGCCGACGAACTCCTTGGTGAAGGCATGGATCTTGTCCTTGCCGCCCAAGGCTTGATAGAGGCCGTCGTCCTTGTTCGGCGTCGCCCCCATGTCGTGGTACTGAAAGCCGCCCTTGTAGAGGTCGTTCTTCGGCTCGTCTGCCGATGCTGCGAGCGGCAGCGCCAGGCACAGAGCCAAGGCCGCCAGCGAATTGCGAATCATTCCATTCTCCTCAAAAAGAGTGCTGACGGCTCAGAACGCCAATTGCAGCGAGAAATACGAGCCGGTCTGCTCATGCGGCTCGAGCGAGCCGGGTATCCCAAGCGGCACTGTGCTGACATCCGCGATCCGACCGAGATCGACAAAGGCGACAGTGAACGACAGGTTCTTGATCGGGAAATAGGCGGCGAAGATGTCGAAGGAGTCGCCCTCGCTGTTGATCGGCAGCGCGCCCGCGAATTTATTGATGTTGCTGGGCTTCATCCGATATTCGGCGCCGACCGCGAATTTGCGCGAGAAGAGATAGGCGACCGAGCCTTCGAATTCCGGCTGGTAATCGTCGTTGGCCGGACCGCCGAAGCCCAGCAGGCCGAACTGGTTGGCCTTGGTGAAGCGGACCGTGGTGTCGACCAGCAGGCTGTAATTCAGGAACAGCTTGGTCGCCGCGAAATAGAAATCGACGCCGTCCGTGTCCTTGGCGCCGACCGCGTGATCGACCGCCGCGTCGTTGCTGTGCTTGTATTGCAGCCCGACCGCGACCTGCGGCAGCCACGAATCCTGGTCATAGACGGCGTCGCCGATGACGCGCACCTTGGCGCCGAAAATGTCCTGATGCAGCGTGAAGCCGCGATTGAGCCCGCCCGGCGACAGATTGTTGTTGTCGATCGAGAACAAATTGGCGGCGTAGGAGAGTTCGACCCGGTCGTAGAATCCGACCGCGATGCCCGGTGCGTTGAGCGTGAAATCGCGCAGCGGCACGATCGTCTCATGCACCGTGACGCCGATCGAATCGCGCGATTCATAGCCCCCGATCACCGCCCAGGGCACCAAGCCGCCGCCGGCAGCACCCTCGACCTGCGACACGCCCCCGGTCGCCAGCAACTTTCCGCCTTCACCGAAGAAGCCCGTCCCCGAGGGCGAATCGGCAAAAGCGGGTGTTGCGGCCAACCCGACCACGGCCGGAATCAGCCACTTCCATAATTCGACCATAACTGCGCAATCCCCCTATCGTTGCGACATGAACCAGGGGGCAGAAAGCTGGCGCCCCAACGCTCACGGGGGCCTTACGGCGCAGACACGCGATCGGATGCAACCGACCGCGTCTCTCACGCTCTTGTGTTTGCTTGGTAATAGTCTGTTAACGCGGCAGGCTGCGCGCGCTCGCGATCGACGCTGAATGGCCGGCACGGGCGATCGTCGGTGCCGACAGAAGCAGGCCGATCGCGATCAGCCCCAGGAGGGTGATGGCGACGGTCGAGAGATTGACCTTCTTCTCCGCGATCAGCTTCATGCCTGCCTCATCTGCCTCCTAAAAGACAGTGATCGAGCCGAAAAAATTCCCGTCCGCCGCAACCGGGCTCTCGGGCGCTCAAGCCGAGGCGATGACGAATAGCCATTCGGCATGCGCGCGTTGCATCGAGGCCGCATCGATGGTCCAGGCCGAGAATCCCGCATCGCTGAGCACCGGGACCAGCCGATCCTGCTCCCAATAGCAGAAGAAGCGCGGTGCCCCGATCTTCTCGCTCGACCAGGCCTCGCCCTGCCCGCGTTTGAGGCTGAAGGCGAAACGGCCGCCCGGCCCGAGCGCCCGCCGCATCTTGCCGAGTACCAGTGCGAGTTCGTCGCGCGTGAAATGCAGCATGACGGCATTGGCCAGGATCAGATCGTACGGCCCCGGCAGATCGTCGGTGAGGGCGTTGAAGAGCCGGGCGGCAAATCCCTTGGCCTCGAGCGCCTGCACGAAGCCCGAGACGGCGTCGGTGCACTCGATCCTGAAGCCCTGGGACAGGACATAGGCGGCGTCGCGGCCGAAGGCGCTGCCGAGCTCGACGATCCGCGCCTCGGCCGAAAACCCGGCCAAGGCCGCGTCGAGCCAGCTCTTCAGGCCGCCCTCGACCTTGGTCGAGGTGCCGTCGATATAGTCCTGGATATGCCCCGCATAGGACTGCAGCTTGCCGGCGTTGGAGCCGCTCATCTCATGGCCGCGCGATGAGCTGCCCTTGGAACACCACCGGACCGGTCGGCAGGCCGGTCGGCGAGCCCGTCTCCGGTTCCACACTGATCATCAGTGCCGTGCCGATGGTCGGCCGCACGCGGTTCGTATCGATCGCGAAACGACCGCCGCGCGGGATCACGCCGAGCGAGACCGGCTTGGTCGCGCCGGGCGGCAGCGCCCACAGCTCATAGGCTCGGCCGGCCGCAGGGCTCGACTGGCTGAGCGAGGTCAGCACCAACCCGCTCTGCGGCCTGTTCTCGACGATGAAGCTCGCCTCGAGCGCCTGGGGTGCGGTCAGCACGGCGATCTCGCTCGGCGCCGGCGCCGGATTGCGGATCACGAGCAAAAGGGCCAGGGACGCGGCCAGCGCGCCCATGACGCCGGATGACGCCCGCCAGAAGCCGGCGCTGTTCCATCGCTCGGCCCGCTTCGCCGGGAATTGGACGACATTGCTTTCGGTCGGCAACGCCGCCTCGATGCGGCTCCAGAGATCGGCGGGCGGCCGGGCCGGCGGCACGGAATCGGCCAGCGGCTGCAGCCGTTCCTGCCATTCCTCGACCCGGCGGCGCAGATCGGTATCGAATTCGAGAGCGGCGGCCATGGCGGCACTGGAGGCAAGGTCCAGCACACCCAGCACATATTCGCCGGCAAGCGCGTCGCGCTCCGTGGGATCTTCGGGGATCATGAGTTCGAGACACGTCTTTAGGGCAAGCATGCCGCGCCGGATCCAGGCTTTCACCGTACCCAGCGGGGCGACAACGCGCTCGGCGACCTCGCTATGCGAGAGCCCCTCGGCGAAGGCGAGCAGGATCGCCCGCCGCTTCGGTTCTTCGAGCGCTTCGAGACAGGCATGGAGCCGCGCACCGTCGCGCCGTGCTTCCAGTGCCGACAGCGGATCGAAATCCTCCGTCGCCTCCGGTTCGGGCGGCGTGTCGTAAAGCGTCTCCTTCGAGTAGCGCTTCACGGAATCGAGCGCGCGATAGCGTACGATACTGGCAAGCCACGCCTTGGCGCTGCCGCGCTTCGGATCGAAGGTGGCGGCTTTCTGCCAGACTTGCAGGAACGCGTCCTGCACCGCATCGGCGGCGGCACTCTGCTGCCTCAGGATCCGAAGCGCCAGCCCGTAAAGCTGTGGCGATTCCTGATCGTAAAGCTGCCTGAACGCACGCCGGTCGCCTATGGCGCAGGCGCCAAGCAACGCTTCCAAGGTGTCATCCTCTTCCAAAACCATGCCGGCCCCATTTGCGTCACGACCGCCCTAAACGAGCGGCCCTACACGTCGAATTACGGACTAGACATGCGGATGGATGCAACAAACCGCGCAGCAAGATCCAACCCCAAGGATAAGGGCAGGCCGATGCGGGGCGCAAGGGATGGATCCCGCCTTCGCCAACGCCGCCATCTCTTGCGCCAAGCCCGTTCGGGGCGTTGAATCATTTTCATCGACAGAGGGAGGTTCGCCATGGCGAAGAGGCCCGACATACCCGGCATCAAGAATTACAAGAACCCGGCCGGCGGCTGGGGTGCTTTGCGGGCGACGGCGAACGCCATCCGCGAGCAGATGGAGGTGGCCGAGGCCTCGCTGCTGCTGCTGCGCGCCAACAAGCCCGACGGGTTCGACTGCCCCGGCTGCGCCTGGCCCGACAAGGAGCACACCTCGACCTTCCAATTCTGCGAGAACGGCGCCAAGGCGGTGACCTGGGAGGCGACCAGCAAGCGCGTCCGGCCCGACTTCTTCGCCGCCCATACCGTGTCCGAGCTCCTGGGCTGGACCGACTACGCGCTCGAGGATCAGGGGCGCATCACCCATCCGATGGAATACGACCCCGCGTCCGACCGCTATCTGCCGATCGAGTGGGACGAGGCACTCGCCCGCATCGGCGCCATTCTGCGCGGCCTCGACAGCCCGCACCAAGCGGAGTTCTACACCTCCGGACGCGCGTCCAACGAGGCGGCCTTTCTCTATCAGATCTTCGCCCGCGAATTCGGCACCAACAATTTTCCCGACTGCTCGAACATGTGCCATGAGGCGACCAGCGTCGGCCTGCCGAAATCGATCGGCATCGGCAAGGGCACCGTGTCGCTCGAGGATTTCGATCATTGCGAGCTCATCATCGCGATGGGCCACAATCCCGGCACCAATCATCCGCGCATGATGGGCACGCTGCATGAATGCGCCCGCCGCGGGGTGCCGATCATCGTGTTCAACCCGTTGAAGGAGCGGGCGCTCGAACGCTTCGCCGATCCGCAGAACCCGATCGAGATGGGGACATTCGGGTCGACCCCGATCGCGTCGACCTATTATCAGGTCAAGGTCGGCGGCGATGCCGCCGCCCTCAAGGGCGTCATGAAGGCGCTCTTGGCGCTCGACGATGCGGCACCTGCCGATGCCAAGCTGCTCGACCATGCCTTCATCGCCGAGCATACGCGCGGGTTCGAGGCCGTGGCTGCCGATCTCCAGGCGACACAATGGGAAGAGATCGAGACGATCAGCGGTATCGGCCGCGCCGAGCTGTCGTCGGTGGCAGCGGCATATGCCCGCTCGAACGCCACCATCGTCAGCTACGGCATGGGCGTCACCCAGCATGCGCACGGCACCGGCAACGTGCAGCAGATCGCCAATCTGTTGCTGATGCGCGGCAATTTCGGCAAGGCGGGCGCCGGCATCTGCCCCTTGCGCGGCCATTCCAACGTTCAGGGCGACCGCACGGTCGGCATCACCGAGAAACCGTCGCCGGCGTTCCTCAAGAATATCGAAAGCGCGTTCGGCTTCGTGCCGCCGAAGGAGCATGGGCATGACGCGGTCGCCGCCATGCGCGCCATCATCGCGGGCAACTCGAAGGCGCTCATCTGCCTCGGCGGCAACCTCCCGCTGGCGTTGCCCGATTCCGACGCCTGCCTGCCAGCGATGCGCAAGCTCGATCTCGCCGTCCATATCGCGACCAAGCTCAACCGCTCGCATCTGCTGGTGGGCAAGGCAGCCTTCATCCTACCCTGTCTCGGCCGCACCGAGCAGGATATGCAGGAAGCGGGGCCGCAATCCGTGACCGTCGAGGATTCCATGTCGATGGTCCATGCCTCGCGCGGCAAGCTTACCCCCGCCTCGGATCAGCTGCGCTCGGAGCCCGCGATCGTCGCCGGCCTGGCGATGGCGACCCTGCCCGCAAGCAAGGTCGATTGGCGTGCCCTCATCGCCGATTACGACCGGATCCGCGACAAGATCGAGGCGGTCTTCCCCGAGTTCCAGGATTTCAACGCGCGCATCCGCAAGCCGGGCGGCTTCCGCCTGCCGCTCGGGCCGACCGAGCGCATCTGGCACACCCAGTCCGGCAAGGCCGAGTTCATCCGCTTCGAAGGGGTCGAGGAGGATGCGGTGACCACCGGCAAGGCCGTGCTGAAGCTCACCACGATCCGCAGCCACGACCAATACAACACGACGATCTACGGCCTCGACGACCGCTATCGCGGCGTGTTCGGCCGCCGCGACGTGCTGTTCATGAACCAGCTCGATCTCGATGCGCTGGGCCTCGTCCATGGCGACCGGATCGATATCGAGACGGCACTCCCCGCCCCTCGCCCGCGCCGGCTCGGCCTCACGGTCATCGCCTACGACATCGCACCGGGCTCGGTCGCAGCCTATTATCCCGAGGCCAACTGCCTGGTGCCGCTCGACTATCACGATCCGCTGAGCGGCACGCCCTCCTACAAATCCGTCCCGGTCCATATCGCGCGCGCGGCCGGCTGAGGGGAAGTGGGGCGGGCGTCCCGCCCCACTCCGACCATTGCGGCAGTGGCCGATCACGCCGCCTTGGGCGGAAGATAATTGTACCGCACATAGGCGAGCTCGAAGCCGGCTCGGCGGAGATTGCGGTGAGAGATATAAGCGGCTTCCTCGCCCGGCGGCGGATGCATGGTCTCGGCCGTGACGAGGGTGACGCCCAGCCGCTGGCAGTCGGCGAGGCGGTGCCGCGCCAAGGAAGATTGCGCGCCGCGTCCGCGATAGGGTGCCAGCGTCGCATCATAACCGAGCCAAGCCTGATCGCCGCGGATATAGAGGGCGCCCGTAGCCACCGGGACGTTGCCATCATAGGCCAGATAGGCCCGCCAGCCGGGCCGTCCGACCAGCAGGGAAACCCAAGGGATCTGGGCCGGCGGCAGGCCGAAGCCTTGCACCATCACCGTGCCGAAATCGATGGCCCGCTCAGGCAGCACCTCCAGCACCACGAGGTTGGTCGACCGTGGATCGGGCTCGATGCGCCCGAGCCGGTGCACCAGCCGCGACTGGCCGGCGCCGCGTGTGAAGCCGCGCGCGGCGAGCCAGCCTTCGAGCCGCGCATCGAGCGCCAGGGGGGCGATCGTCAGCGCCCAAGGCCGACAGGCATTGCGGTTCATCCAGCCGATGACGGCATCGAGCTCGGCCTCGGTCACGGGCGTATCGATGCCCAGCCCGATCGCCCGATTGCAGATGCCGACCGGCAGCTGCATGCCGATTGCCGTGACCTGCCCCAGCCGCTCGGCCCTGAGCTTGAGCGGCGCGATCGCCTCGGTCTCCTCGACCAGATAGGAGTTGAACCAGGCTTCGCGCTCCATGAGCTCGAGCGGTGCTGCCGCCGCGCGGAACGACGCCGTATCCGAATTCATCTACCCCCACTCCGATGATCGCGCGGAGGCTGGACGAATTCGGCTACCGCGCGATGTCGAGCGACGATGGATTTGTTACGGCTGTAATACCAACTGCCCCAGACACCGACCGAAAAGTGGGGCGGGCGTCTCGCCCGCCGGCGGGCAGGATGCCCGCCCCACGGACGAGTAATACCGGTTCGCTGAACGACTGACTCGCGCGGGGGATTCCCCGCCACGTCAAATCGTGATTCATAGAGCGGCATGGTTTTGTGGAGCGAGCCATGCCCGCCTTGGCGATCCGGACTGACTTGAGTGCCGCCGATCTTCGGCAACATGCGAAGCGAGAGAAGAATCCCCGGGTGGCGCGCAGACTGCTGGCGATCGCCAATGCGCTGGACGGGATGAGCCGGGAAATGTCGGCGCGGCTCGCGGGCATGGATCGACAGGCGCTGCGTGACTGGGTCGTGCGCTACAATGAAGGCGGTCTGGAAGGGCTGCGCGATCGCTGGGGTCCTGGCCGACCGGCGGCGGTGAGCGAGGCGGAACTTGCCGCGGTGAAGGCGAAAATTCTGAGTGCTGCGGCCGGGGCTGGAAGCGGACAGCCGCTCTACCGGATCGTCGATGTGGCCGAGATGATCGAGAAGCGCACAGGGGTGCGCTACAGCGTCTCGCGGACGCACCGGATCATGCAGGCGATGAACCTGTCCTATCAGAAGACCCGTCCGGTCCATCCCCAAGTCGATCCGCGCGCTCAGCGGACATTCAAAAAAAGTTCGGGTCGCGGGTGAGGCGCATAGCCCGCCGCAAGGCGCCAGGGAAAAGGCTCGAAATCTGGTTCCAGGACGAAACCCGCGTCGGCCAGGTCGGACGAACCGGGAGGCTCTGGTTCGAGCGAGGCATCCGGCCCCGCGGCAGGCGGGACATGCGCCACCAGGCGGCCTGGATCTTCGGCGCCGTCTGTCCGGCGCGCGATACCGGCGTCGCCCTCGTCCTGCCCGTGGCGACCACAGAAGCAATGCAGCTCCTGCTATCCGAGCTGAGCCAGGCAGTCGCCCCGGACGCCCATGCCATCCTCGTCCTCGACAAGGCCGGATGGCACACCGCCAAGCGCCTCAAATGGCCGGACAACGTCTCGCCGATCCACCTGCCGCCCTACAGCCCTGAACTCAACGGCATCGAGCGCATCTGGCTCTACCTCAAAGAGCGCTACCTCTCCCACTGCGTCTTTGCTGACGCAGATGAAATCATCGACGCCTGCTGCGAGGCCTGGAACAAGCTCATCGCCGAAGCAGGCCGTATCCAGACCCTCGCGGCTTCATCCTGGGCCGAAAAGGTCAATCCTTAGAGGAACCGGTATAACACGGGCCGGCCGGCCCTTGGCTCTACGCGTCGCCGCGCTTGGCAACGGAGCTTTGAACGGATTGCTCCAGCTTCGCTATGGCGCGGTTTTCGATCTGGCGCACACGTTCTCTGGAAATGTGATGGTGTTGCGACAGCTCCGCCAAGCTCGCCGGGGTTTCCTGCAGGTGGCGTGCGGTGATGATATGCTGCTCCCGCGGCGACAGCTTGCCGAGGGCGGAGCGAAGCAGCGCTCGGCGCTGTCCGATTTCTTCGGTTGCCGAAAGAATGTCTTCCTGTCCCTCGCGGTCATCGACCAGCTGGCTCTGCCAGTCGCGCTGATCGTCCGCGTCGATCCGGACGTTCAGGCTCAGATCGGGGAAGGACATGCGCTGGTCCATCTGCATGACCTCGTCCTCCGACACCTGGAGCGCCACCGCAATCCTGGCCGCGTGCTCGGATTTGAGGCCCTCGACGGTCGAAATCTGCATGGCGTGGCAGGTCCGCCGGAGGTTGAAGAACAGCTTTTTCTGCGAGGTCGTCGTGCCGAGCTTCACCAGCGACCAGTTCCGCAGGATATAGGCCTGCATCTCCGAACGGATCCACCAGACGGCGTATGTCGCGAAGCGCACGCCATGGTCCAGATCGAACTTGGCAACGGCGCGCATCAGGCCCAATTGGCCCTCACCGACGAGGTCTTCCATGGGAAGGCCGTAGCCGCGATAGGCCCGGGCGAGCTTGATGACGAGGCGCAGATGGCTGGCGACCAGCTCATGGACGGCGGCGACATCCTGTTGGTCGCGCCACCGGACGCACAGCGCCTGTTCGACATCGGCGCTCAGTATTGGGTATCCGCTCGCGGCACAAGCGTACCGCGAGAGATTGTCGGCTGAGCGTGCATAGGCCCGGTTCGCTTCCATGTCCGAACTCCGTTGACCAGAGTGGCACTATACCCGATCGCGACCGCAGTCTGCTTGGCCGCTGAACGGGTGCACCTGATATTCCCAGCTGCCCTACTTCGGATCTATTGGACCTAGGTGTCTCAGATACTTTGGTATCGGCGCAGCGATGCTGATACCAAGGCATCGTCGATACCATCGTCCAATGCCCCCGCCCGTCTGCCGGCCTTATTTCCAGCCCTGGACAGGAGAGGCCGATATGACCCGCACGCACCAGCCGGATCAGACAATGTTCAAGGCGATATTGCCGGACGAGATCGATTGGCAGCCCTTCGCCGCATTTCCGCCCAATGCGCGTCTGGCCGTGATGGTTGGACATCCCTTGGAGCCAGGCCCCTACCTGGTCCGGGTCAAAGTGCCGGCCGGTGTCAAGCTCATGCCGCATAGCCACCCGGAAGACAGGATCTACACCGTCATCTCGGGCATCTTCTATATCGGCCTCGGCGACCAGTTCGACGCCGAAAAATTAAGGGCCTATCCGCCCGGCAGCGTCATCGTGCTGCCTGGAGACATGCAGCATTTCCACTGGGCCAAGACCGGCGAGTATATTACGCAAGTATCCGCAATCGGACCGCTCGGCCTCGACTATCTCGATCCGGCCAACGATCCGCGCAAGCGGGACTAACTCAAATGGGGGATTCCGGTGCGATCCGATATCATTCCAGGGGCTGTTTTCCCCGACTATGAGCTTTCCGACCATACCGCGACACGCCGGAAGCTCTCGGCGCTGCAAGGCCCGCATCCGATGGTTCTCGTCCTCAGCCGCGGCGGCTTCTGCCCCAAGGACCGCCGGCAGGCCGAAGGGCTGGTTCAGCTCCATCGTGAGCTCGAAGTCGGCTATTGCCGGCTCGTCACGATCAGCACCGACAATCTGACCGAGACCAACGAATATCGCAGCGGCGTCGGCGCCCATTGGCCGTTCCTCTCCGACATGCGGCGGATCGTGCAAAAGGATCTCGACATCGCCGAGTACACCGACGCTCTGCACGATCCGATGATCCCGCACGTGATCGTCCTCGAGCCCGGCCTGGTCGTGCACAAGATCTATAACGGCTACTGGTTCTTCGGCCGCCCCACGATGGAAGAGCTCCGGCAAGATCTGCGTGCCGTGACCCGGAAATGCCGGCCGGACTGGGACATCACGACGCCCGAGCTCAAAGCAGCCTGGCAGCAAGGCCGCAAGGAGCTCTTCTATCCCTATGGGAAGACCTATGCCCAAACGATCGGCGAGCAGGATTAGAGCAGATCCCGTTTCGATGGGAACATCGAAACGGGTGAAGATGCTCGTCAAACCAACAGCTAACCTTCTGCCGTCGCCACATAAGGCCTGACCATCTTCCTGGGATCGACGATCTGATCGAACTCGGCCTCGCTGACGAAGCCGAGCTTCAGCGCCGCCTCCTTGAGCGTGAGGTCATTGTCCATCGCGTAATGCGCCATCCTGGAGGCCTTGTCATAGCCGATGACCGGCGCCAGCGCCGTCACCAGCATAAGGGAGCGGTCGACGAACTCCTTGATCTTCTTGAGATTGGGCTTGGTGCCCTCGATCAGGAATTTGCGGAAATTGGTGCAGCCGTCGGTCATGATCGTGATCGAGTGGGTAATATTGAAGATCATCAGCGGCTTGTAGACATTCATCTCGAGATAGCCGCCCGCCCCGCCGAAGCCGACGGCCACGTCATTGGCCATGACCTGGACCGCGAGCATGGCGAGCGCCTCGCACTGGGTCGGATTGACCTTGCCGGGCATGATCGAGGAGCCGGGTTCGTTCTCGGGGATCTCGAGCTCGGCAAAGCCGGCGCGCGGCCCGCAGGACATGAGTCGGATATCGTTGGCGATCTTGTAGAGCGAGACGGCCAGCGTCCTGAGCGTGCCCGACAGCTGGACCAGTGCATCATGGGCGCCTTGCACGGCGAATTTATTGGGCGCCGTGACGAAATCGAGGCCGGTCAGCCGGGCGATCTCGGCCGCGGCCGCCTCGGCGAAGCCAGGTGCTGAATTGATGCCGGTCCCGACCGCCGTGCCGCCGAGCGCCAGTCGGTAGACGCCGCCCAAGGCCGCGTCGAGCCGCTCCAGATCATCCGACAGCATGGCGGCATAGCCCGACCATTCCTGGCCGAGCGTCAGCGGGGTCGCATCCTGCATATGAGTGCGCCCGATCTTGACGATGCCGTCCCAGGCGCGGGCCTTCTCGTCGATCGCATCGCGCAGCGCCGTGACCGCCGGCATAAGGCGCTGTTTGACGTTGACCGCCGCCGCGATGCACATGGCCGAGGGGAACGAGTCGTTGGACGATTGCGCCATATTGACATGATCATTGGGATGAACCGGCGCGTGGCTGCCGAGCGCCGTGCCGGCGAGTTGGGCGCAGCGGTTGGAGATCACCTCGTTGACATTCATGTTGAACTGCGTGCCGCTGCCGGTCATCCAGACATGGAGCGGGAACATGTCGCGGTGCTCGCCGGCCAGGATCTCGTCGCAGACCCTGACGATCAGCCCGTGGCGCATATCGTCGAGCCGCCGGCCTGAATGGTTGGCGATCGCGGCCGCTTTCTTCAGCGTCGCGTAAGCGTCGATCATCTCGCGCGGGATGAGATCGCGGCCGATGCTGAAATGCTCGAGCGAACGCTGGGTCTGGGCGCCCCAAAGCTTGTCCGCCGGGACCTCGACCTGGCCCAAACTGTCGGTCTCGATTTTGACGTCGGTCATCACGATGTCTCCATCTGAGTGGCGGTTATGTCCAGCGAGCGCCTGGCGCGCGCCGCCGGCGCCCAGAACAGGCACGAAGGCATCGATGAAACACGGAACGAAGAGCCCGATGCGCATGAATGAACCCTCCGGCTTTTTCCGCCATGCACAGGTTCTTGCGCTTCGATGCGTTCTGCGGCGGATCGAGATTCGGGGACGATGAATCTCGATGGGTCGCCGCAACGGGTCTGAGCGTGCCGGGAGAGACGGGGCGGCTGATCGCAGTATACGCCTGTCTGCCCAAACGAATAGTCGATCGATGACCTCGGTCGCGATAAGAGAAGCGAGAGATTATCGCTCCAGAAGGGACATCAGCCGATCATGCCGTCAGGAAAGCTTCAGCGGGCGCAAGCCAAGGCTCAACGCCGGAAGAAATTGCTGGCACAGCGGCGCAAGGCGGCGGGGGCCGAGATCGGAGGCGGCCACGCCGCGGAGATCCGCCGCGCAGCGTCAGCACCGATCGAGCGTTGCTTCGTCCAGAATGGGTGGGTGGAGCGTGGCAACGGCATCGTCATCCTGACCCGCCGCACGGGCGCTGGGAGCCTCGCCTGCGCCATGTTCCTGCTCGACACTTTCTGCCTCGGCGTCAAGGACGCGATGTTTCGTCAAGGCGACGAGGCGGAGATCACGATGATGCTCGAGGCAGCCGGCGGGACGGCACCGCTCGAGGCGGTCGAACCCTCATATGCCCGCAAGCTGCTGCATGACACTGTCGCCTATGCGCGCTCGCTCGGGATCGAGCCGCACGCCGACTACGCCGCGGCGGAGCTGCTGTTCGGCGACGTTGCCGCCGATGCGGGCGCCGCCACGTTCGAGTTCGGTGTCGCCGGCCGGCCTGTCTACGTTCCTGGACCAGACGAATCGCCGACGCAAATTCGGCGGCGGATAGAGGCGCTGCGCCGGTCGCTTGGCGAGGATGGGTTCGACGTCATCGAAGCGGATGAGCTCGACCTGCTCGATGAGGACGAGGATGATTTGGAATGGGATGAGGATGCCGGCGGCTACGACCCCGAGGTGGCACCGGATTCCGAGACCTGGCAGAGCCTCGACGAGGACGAGCGAATCATGCAGATCGAAGCCTATCATCGCCATGCCGATTTCCCGACAGAGCATCCCGAGATCCACGCCGCGTTCCATCTCGTCGTCGAAAATCAAGTAGCCCTCGGTGACGAAACGCCGACGCGCCGCACGGTCGAACGGCTGATGGGCGAGGGCCTGACCCGGCATGAGGCGATCCACGCGGTCGGCACGGTTCTGTCCGATGAGATCGTGAGCGTGATGCGCGGCGAAAGCGCCGCCGAGCCATCCGAAGAGACTTTCAACAGCGCGCTCGAGCAGCTGACGGCGGAGAGCTGGCGCCGGATGCTGGACGAAGACGATGAAGAGGCCGAGGAAGGCTGACGCCTGCTTCCTCTAGGGCCACTCGGATGATCTCCGAGTGGCCTGCCACCCGAAGCCCGCGAGGGCGAAGGGTGGCGTCCCGACGGGCCTGCCTCGCCTCACCGGGTCGTCCTTCTCGCCGACGGAGCGCGCCGAGGTTCGGTGCCAACAGCCTGCGATAGCCGCCGATAGTGGGATAGCCAAGCGGGTAGATCCTCGTCCGCTATCAGCGTGCGGCTACCGATCTTGAAGGTCCGCAGCCGTCCGGCACGGATCTCCTCGTAAAGCAGCGACCGTCCAACCGGCACGATCGCCAGAGCGTGGGCAATGCTGTAGGCGAGGCGATCGCCTCCTTGTGCGTCCGTATGCATCCCATAGTCTCCATAGATGAGATGACGAGGAGATACGGACGTTCGACAGTCGTGCGGAGTCTCCAAGGTTCACTAACCTTGGAGAGGCCCACGCTCAGCGAAGTCGGTGCGAAGGCGTGAGATCGGGTGTGTCTCCGGCTCGGATGGTAAGGCCCTCTATGATCCGCACGGCCACCGCAGTGGCAAACTTTGCGGCATCAGCGCCGGCGGGCGGGGGCTTATCCGCTCACCGAGGCTTAAGTGCGGCATCCCGCATGAGGAATATTACGGATGCCTCCAACCGCAGATCGGTCTAGAATGGCCGAATATCGCTGATTGGATGCGATACGCGCGCGAGGGCGGACTCGCGACTTAGACCATATGACCATCTGCGCAGCGATTGCGGTGGAGAATGTCGATGGGAACGAGCGGCGTCGTTCATCTGATCGAGGATGATGAGGCGGTTCGGCATTCGCTTGTGTTCTTGCTGGCGACGGTGGGAATGCCAGTGCGTGCCTATGAATTGGGCATCGCATTTTTGGATTCTTTAGGTTCGCTTCAGCCGGGCTGCATCGTGAGCGACGTGCGCATGCCGGGCCTCAGCGGGCTCGAGTTGCAACGCCAGCTCAGCGAGCTGGGCGTGACTTTGCCGATCATCATAATGACCGGGCATGCCGACGTGCCGCTGGCCGTCGAGGCGATGAAGGCCGGAGCGATCGATTTCATCGAGAAACCGTTTGACGACGAGGTGCTACTGTCGGCCATCCGAGTAGCGCTCAACCGCCAAGAGGACGCTGGTCGCGAGGGGCTCGAAAGTGCCGAGCTGCGCAAGCGCCTCGATACGTTGTCGGCTCGGGAGCGGCAGGTGCTGGACGGTCTTCTAGCCGGTTATCCCAACAAGACCATCGCTTACGATTTGGGCCTCAGCCCGCGCACCGTGGAAGTCCATCGCGCCCACGTCATGACCAAGATGGCGGCATCCAGCCTGTCCGATCTCGTACGCATGGCGCTCCAGGCCCAGGCGCTATCGCGTACTGACGAGGGCTGATCCAAAATTTGAGCTGGATCAAAGCGGCGCGGCCGCACGAGCGTAATATGACGCTTCCCGAAGAGGCGGAAGCGGCGCGCCATGCTCGCGAACCCAGGAAATATCATTGACGGCCTTGACTTCATCCTGGTCGTGGATGACGACGAGGCGGTTCGCGAAGCGCTGAAATTCGTTCTGGAGATCGAGGGGCTGCAAGTACAAGCCTGTGCCGGCGGACGCGCGGTGTTGGAGCGTAACGACCTGGCCCATGCAAGTTGCCTCGTCCTCGACTACCAAATGCCAGGCATGGACGGCTTCGAGTTGCTCGAGCGCTTGGCTGAAAAGGGCTTCGAGCTGCCGACCATCATGATCGCAGCCCAGGTCGGCCCGGCGCTCGCTCGCCGAGCGAAGCGCGCCGGCATTCGCCATCTGCTCGAGAAGCCGCTCATGGACAGTGCTTTGCTCGAAGGCATCCAGGATGTCTTGGCCGGCCGGTGATCGCACGGATCAGGCTGCGGTGCCTCAATGTAGTGCCAGGGGTTGGAATGACGCTTGTCGCCAATGCCTACGTAGATATCCTTAGAGCCTAACCGAATAACCTTCCTGCGCAGCGACTTGTACATAGAGGCCGACTTCAGTGACGGAGAGCCCGATGTCGGTTCAATTTGCCCCCTCGGCGCAGGCGCGGCCTGCAGTCGCCTCCGCAACCACCGATTGGGCTCTGGCCGGCGAGGGAGCAAAGAAACCGCCGAGCGGCCTGCTTGCTGCGGGTCCCGCCCAACATTTCGCACAGGATCAGCAAATCTTCGGCGATTGCGAGGACGCCGAATTCTTCTTCGAAGTCGTGGCTGGCGTGGTCCGCACCTGCAAGTTCCTGAGCGACGGACGGCGTCAGATCGAAGCCTTCCATGTTCCCGGCGATCTGGTCGGGTTCGAGGCAGGCACCGAGTACAGCGTCACGGCTGAGGCGGTCTCGGACTGCTCGCTATTGCCCTACCGTAGGCGCGGCATCGACGCGCAGCTGACCAAGGACGAGACGGTGACGCGCCAGATCTTCGGTCATACGATGCAGAGCTTAGCGCGGGCGCGAGGGCATTCGCTGCTGCTGGGCCGGCGCAGCGCCGTCGAGAAGGTCGCGGCATTCCTGATTGATTGGGCGCGGCAATCCTCCGACGGTCTGATGGCAACATTGGCTATGACACGCCAGGACATCGCCGACTATTTGGGGCTGACCATCGAGACCGTCTCACGCACGCTCTCTCAGCTCGAACGCGACGGCATGATCGAGTTGCCGGCATTGCGCCAGATCCGGCTCAAGGATCTGACAGCGCTTCGGAACATGAACGCCTGAGCGGCGGGGTGCCATCGGCAAGGACCGGGTAAAAATGGGCCGCAGCCGCGTGAGAGCGAGCGTCGTGGCACTTGCAGTCCTGCTCTGGGCTCCGGCCGCCGAGTCCGAAACCCGCACCTCGTTCGGCGTGCATGTGGAGGTCGCTGCTGCCTGTGGCCGCATGGCCTGCATGGTGCCGGTCGTCAGCTATTCCGTCTCGCCGCCCGCCGCGCAACCTAGGCCGGATGGGTCGTCTCCCAGCCGCATGATGGAGCCAGCAATATTGGTGATGCCGTTCGGCGCAGCGGACGGGCTTCCCGCCGGTATTAGCACTATCTTGACGACACCCCGATCTGCCGATCTTCTATTTTGATCGACAAAGTGCTGCTCTACACAAAATTTTGGTACCAATCTTCCACATTTGATTTCGATCAAACAAAATTGTTCCATACGGATACAGAATTTATTCCGAATATCATTTCAATAGATCCCCATGACCTACTCATCTTTACTGGTTCATCTGACACTGGGAGCCACGAATGCTGCAGTATTGGAGGTTGCCGCTGGCCTGGCCGAGCGGTTCGAGGCCGAGGTAATCGGCATTGCCGGCTGCCAGCCGGCGGCAGTGGCCGATGCAAATGGTTATGTCTCGGCCGAGGTGATTAATGCGGATTTCGCGGAGATCCAGAGCGAGATGAAGGCAGCTGAAGCGGCCTTTCGCACCGCACTCAGCGGTCGGGCACGATCGCTCGAATGGCGCTCCGCCATCGCCTATACGCTGATGGCAAATTATGTCGCCGAGGAAGGGCGCCGCGCTGACCTCATCCTCAGCGCCTCTGCGGGCCGGGCGCCCATCTTCGAGCCGTCGCGCCAGGCGAGCGTCGGCGATCTGGTAATGCGGGCCGGGCGTCCCGTCCTGATCGTACCGGAAACGGCACCACGCGAGCTCGGCAATGTGCTGATCGGCTGGAAGGATACGCGCGAGACAAGGCGCGCGATCCGGGACGCGCTGCCGCTCTTGAAAAAGGCGGGCATGGTCACCGTGGTCGAGATCGCGGCGGAGCACGAGCTGGCGGAGGCACGGACCCATGTCACGGACGTCACCAAATGGCTCGAGGGGCATGGGGTCCGCGCCGGCGCTTTCGCGTTGTCCTCCTCCGGCAACGATATGCTGGAGCTGGCCGAGCTAGCTTCGGCGAAGCACGTCGACCTGATCGTCGCCGGCGCCTATGGCCATAGCCGCCTGAGCGAGTGGGTGTTCGGCGGCGTCACGCGCAGCCTACTCGAATATCCGCCGCGCTGCACGCTGCTGTCGCACTGAATTACCAGACCAGCAGCCGGATCCGGGTGAGGTTCGGATTCGGGTGCTGGGGTGGCGAACCGGGCGCTCGACGATCTGCCTGCCGGCGCCTTGGCGCCGCTGCAAAGCTTATGCTGTAGGGCCGTGTCCGCCGCCGTTCATTGACCCAGGATCTGCTGTCTGGCGTCGCGCTCGCACCGCTCGAGCTCCAGCCTCGCTCGCTCGATCGTCAGCGGCTTGCCGGCCGAGGCGAAATCCTTGACGAGATGCTCGGGAACTGCATCCGTTCCTTGGGCATCGAACATCAGCTCGACCAGCTGATGGGCATAGGCGTCGGCAGCCATGCCACAGATGCCGAGCTGCTCTGCCGCCCACAGGCCGACGAGCCGGTTGCGTCGCGCCCGGATCTTGAATCTCAGCTCTTCCTTAAGCGCGAAGCGGGTTTCATACGCGCGCTCGCGCGCCTCGAAGCCGGTCATTTATCTGTGCTCCCTTCGGTTCGGCACATTTCTAGCCGTCGCGACCGGCACAGGATTTGATCTCGATCAAAGTCGAGGGTCTCAAGTCTGGCTATCGTGGCGGCTCATCAAGATCGAGCCCGTCATGCATCGCACCTTTCCTTTCGCCGATACACCGAACGCCGCAGCGCGCATCCGGTTCGCCTGGAGCCCGGCATTGTGAGCCCGATGATCGCCAAAGCCCAGCGGGCCCGGTCCGATCGCGACCGATATGTCGCCTTCGCCTTCGCAGCGGCCGATCTCTTGATCGAGCTCGATCGGACGGGTCGGATGCTCAACGTCAAGGGCGCTGCGCATAACGTCTTCGGCTGCGACGACCGGGAACTGTTGCGCCAGAACGTGCTCGATCTGGTGCCGGCCGAGGATCGCCCGCTCTTGCGCCGTATTCTGGCGAGCTTGCAGAGCGTGGGCCGGCTCGACCCGGTCGCCCTGCATGTCGCGCAACGATCGGGCAGTACGCCGCTGGCGCTGGTCGGCGGCTGCGCGTTGCCGACGCTGGGCGACCGTATCTTCCTCACCATAACGCTCATGCCAGCAGCGCTGGCCGCCGCCGCCAAGGCGATGCCGCGCGACGAGGCTTCCGGGCTGCTCGACAAGGATGCGCTGATCTCGGCTGCGCTTGCCGCACCGGCCGATGCGAAGCTGACGCTTATCCAGTTCGAGAATCTCTCCCAAAGGCTCGATCAGCTGCCGCAGCCCCAGGCCCAGGCGCTGCTCGCCGAGATCGGTGCCACTCTTCGCCTGCGCTCGGCCGGCGGCGATCTCGCCGGGCGCCTCGGCGCCGACGCGTTCGGCCTGGTCGCCGGCCCGAATGGCGCACTCGATGATACCGATGCGATCGAGCGCGAGATCACTCAGGCCGCGCGCACCGCCGGGCTCGTCGATGGCTTGATAACCGCGCGGTTTGGCTCGATCGATCTTGCCGCGGAGGGGCTCGACGAGAAGGAGGCGGCGCGCGCGCTCGCCTATGCGGTGAAGCGGTTCGGCGAGACGCGCGGCGAGGAATTCACGCTTTCCTCGCTGCGCGAAAGCTTGGCCGTCGAAGTCGAAACCACGATCGCGCGCTTCAGCGACTTTCGCCTGCTGATCGAGGAGGGCCGGTTCAGCCTGGCATTCCAGCCAATCGTCGGGCTCACTGACCGGCAGGTGCATCATTACGAGGCGCTTTGCCGCTTCGAGAATGGCGCGTCGCCCTATGAGCAGGTCGTGTTCAGCGAAGAGGTCGGGCTCGTCGAACTGCTCGATCTGGCAGTCTGCCGCAAGGCGATCGAGGCGCTCTCGCACACTACCGGGTCCAAGGTCGCAGTCAATATTTCCGGCCGATCGATTCAGAGCACGCTGTTCCGCGAAGCCCTGTCAGCGCTTTTGACGCCGCTCGGCAGCCTCCGGCCGAGACTGATCTTCGAGCTCACTGAATTCGAGTGCCGTCGACAAGGTCGACGAGGCCGCCGCGTTCCTGCGCTGGCTGCGTGCGGGTAGGCATCTCGTTTGTCTTGATGATTTCGGCGCGGGGGCGGCCGCCTATAGCTATCTCCGTCATTTCGAAGTCGATTTCGTCAAGATAGACGGGCCGTTTCTGCGTGCCGCGGTCGACCGCCCGCGCGACGCAGCACTTGTCACCTCGATCTGCCGTCTGTGCCAGGACCTCGGTACGGATGTGATCGGCGAGATGATCGAGACCGAGGCAGAGGCAGAAGCCGCCGCCGTAATGGGCGTGTCCTTCGGGCAGGGGTGGCTCTATGGCAAGCCGCAGTCGAGCTTGCCAGATGGTGCCATGCGGCTGGTGAGGCTGGGCCGATGCTAGAGCATGGTCGCATTGGCTGGAGACCCGCCAATGCGTGAATCCGTCTCTAGCGTGAAGCGCGAATCTTAGCCCACTCTATCGCCGCCCGGGTTACAGTGCGGGAATCGCGCTGATCGAATTGCGGTTCATGCGATGACCGACCTGCCGGAGAATACCGAGGCCGAGCTCGATGACGGTGCCGCTGTCGCGGCGGCCGGCATCGGTACTTGGTGCTGGCGGCCCGGAATCCGCTCCTTCCTGCTGTCGCCGCGCGCGCGGACGTTGCTAGAGCTGACCCGCCAACATTGCGACGAGCCTGGCTTGCTGGCGCGGGTCCGACCCACTGAGCGCGCGCTGCTGGGACTATCCCTCGAGCGGGCGCGAGCCGGCGAGGCACTCGATCTGACATTCCATACGCTGTCGCCGAGCGGTCGCGGACGATGGCTGCGGATGCTTGGCAGCCTCACCCCAGCCGGTGCTGTGAGCGGCGTCATCGGCGGTGTTCCGCAGGCCAGATCGACGGAGGAAGCGATGAGCCGTCTCGCCGCGATCGTGACCTCGTCGGACGATGCAATCGTCGGCAAGACGCTGGACGGCATCGTCACCGACTGGAATCGGGGGGCCGAGCAGATCTTCGGCTATCGCGCCGAGGAGATCGTCGGGCAGCCGATTACCCTGCTCGCTGTACCCGGCTGCGAGGACGAGAACGAGGCGATCCTGAAGCGGATCGGGCAAGGCGAACGGATCGATCATTTCGAGACGAAGCGCCGGCGCAAGGATGGCGAGATCATCGATGTCTCGATCACCGTATCGCCCGTCTGGGATCAGGCCGGACGTTCTGGTCGGCGCCTCCAAAGTGGCTCGCGACATCACCTCCGCCAAGCGCGCGCAACTGGTGCTGGCAGAGCGCGAGGCGCATCTCCAATCGATCCTCGACACCATTCCCGACGCGATGATCGTGATCGATGCGTGCGGGATCATCCAATCATTCAGCGCTGCGGCGGAGCGGCTCTTCGGTTATTCCGCCGAGGAGGCGATCGGCCAGAACGTCAAGATCCTGATGCCGCAGCCTTACAGCCAGCAGCATGACGGATATCTCGGTCGTTATCGCGAGACCGGCGAGCGCCGGATCATCGGCATCGGCCGGCTGGTCGTCGGGCTCCGCCGTGATGGCTCGACCTTCCCGATGGAACTAGCCGTCGGCGAAATGCGCTCGAGCGACCGCCAGTATTTTACCGGCTTCGTGCGCGATCTGACGGAGCGCCACGAGACCCAACAGCGACTTCAGGAGGTGCAGGCCGAGCTCGTGCACATGTCGCGGTTCACGGCTCTCGGCGAGATGGCTTCCGCCCTTGCGCATGAGCTCAATCAGCCGCTGACGGCCACCGCCAACTACCTCAAAGGGGCCCGACGCCTGTTGGCAGATGCCAAAGCGGATGGCATCGCGACGGCGCGGGACGCCATCGAGCGATCTGCCGAGCAGGTGTTGCGGGCCGGCCAGATCATTCGTCGCCTGCGCGATTTCGTGGCGCGGGGCGACAGCGAACGCCACATCGAGAACCTGCCGAAGCTGATCGAGGAGGCGAGCGCGCTGGCGCTCGTGGGTGCGAAGGAGGCCGGGGTCAGGGTCACCTTCGATTTCTGCCCGCGCGCCAAGCTCGTGTTGGCTGACCGGATCCAGATCCAGCAAGTCTTGCTGAATCTGGTGCGCAACGCCATTGAGGCGATGCAGGACATGCCCGCACGACACCTGTCGATCTCGACCAGCCAGATCGACCACGAGACGGTGCGGATCGATGTCGCCGACACGGGGTCAGGGATTGCGGAGGAGATCGCCAATCAGCTGTTCCAGCCCTTCGTCACGACAAAGAGGCAGGGCATGGGCGTCGGCCTTTCGATCTCCCGCACCATCGTCGAAGCCCATGGCGGGCGCTTGTGGGCAGAGCCGCGGCCCGGCGGCGGAACGATATTCAGCCTCACCCTGAAAACGATCCAGCCGGAAGACCCAGATCGGGAGTAGCGGCTGGATTGCCCGGGCAACTTAAGTGTTTGGCGCAGCCCGCGCGCACTCAACGGTTCCCGGCTTCTGAGGGCGACACTCTACCCCTGTGCTCAATTTGAACCAGTTCTCTTCCATCCGCCGAATTTGAATGCCACCGAACCCGGCAGGAGTATCCGCTAATGCACACGCTCAAGCTGAATGCTGGCGACGTCGTGTTCCGGGCCGGCGATCCGAGTTCCGCTGTCTATATCATCGAGCATGGCGAGATAGCGATCCGCAGCGGCGAAGGGGATGCGGCGATCGATGTTGTCCATCTGCATGACGGCGACCTCTTCGGTGAGTCCGGTGTGCTGGAGGGCCGCACCCGCAGTGCTTCCGCCGTGGCGCTCGTTCCGACCACGCTACTCGAAACCGAGGCGGGCGTATTTCTCCATGCGTTCGGCGTCGACAATGATCGTGCGCTCTCGCTGCTCAAGCTGCTCTGCCGCCGACTTCGAAACACGACCCGCCAGGCAACCCTTGCACAAGCCGAGCTCGGCACCTTTACGATGCAGGAGGCCGGTGACGAACTGGCCGCCGCCCCGCCGCCGACCCGGCTCCACTTGATCCCGGATAGCGAGCGGCTCCTCCGCCTTGTCGGCCCGGAGACGGTTGACATCGGCAACTTTCCGTTCCTTGTCGGCAACCGGTACGGCGGAGAGACGTCGCCGATCTCGTCGAACAGGAGCTATTGCATTCCGGCCGCCACGGAGCCCGGTCTTTCAGCCCCCCATTTCGAAATCCTGCGACGGGGCGGCAATTTCGTGGTGCGCGACTTGAGCCACCGAACCGGCACGATCGTCAACGGCACGGTGCTTTCACGGTATTCCGCAGAATCCGTTGTCGATCTGGTCATCGGCGAAAACCAAATCATCGCGGGAGAAATAGGCTCGCCATACCGCTTTCGCTTGATTGTTGATCCCTTGCAGCAGAACCGACCAACCAAAGGCTGAGGCCATTGGCCAGGCTTGAGCTCGAAAAATGACCGCAAGAACGCGCGCCCTCAGCTTCGTCGAGCAGTTCACGCCCAAGCTGGTCACCGTGCTCCGAGAGGGCTACGGCTTCGCTGATCTTCAAGGGCGTGCGTCCGCCGCTCGCACGGTATAGATCTAGGCTTGCGGTTGCTCGGCACGGGAGCGGCTACAACGCGTCCCAACCCGGTCAAAACTGTTGAACCGACGCCGCCGACTGTACGAATTGGCCGCGTCGGATGGACCATTGCTCGCCGAAACCGACTGATCTGTTCCAGCGAGAGATATCTGCTCTAAATTCCATAGATTAGAGACCAATTCAGCGATCAGGCCGGTTCGACCTGATCGCATCGGGCTCTATAGCCTTGCGGCACGTCCGTCGCCTATGTCAATGCCTGCCTCAGCTCCGCAATCAGCGCGGGCTTGCGTAGCGTTACGGTTTCGAAGTGCCCTCGCACCTCGGCAAGAAGTTTTGCCATCCTCATATATTCGGGATTGAAGCCGCTGATGATGATCACCTTCTGTCGATAGTCCTGCTTCACAAGCCATTGAATGAGCTGGACGCCGTCCATATCTGGCATGACGAGGTCGAGGCAGATCAGGTCGGGCTGCGCGCGCAGGAACGCGGCCTGAAACTCAGCCGCCGTATTAGTCACTTCGACGGCATAACCCAAGCCGGTCCCCACATTTGCGACGATCTTAGTGAAATCCGGCTCGTCATCGACGATAAGAAGGCGACGGGTGCTCATTTTGATCCCTCATCGTAAAGGTCACGTTGCTCGGCCAGCGCAGAAATCCGTTCAAGGGCCTCTGCCAGAGCCGCCCGCGTAAAGGGCTTTGACAGGATCGGATGCCCTTGCAGCTCGTCTTCCTTGATGACCGCCTGTGGCGCGTAGCCGGACATGAACACGACCCCGATATTCGGATAGAGGCGGCTCGCTTCGCGATAGAGCGCCGGGCCGCCGAGGCCCCCCGGCATAACGACATCGGTCAGAAGCAGATCTATCGCCGGGTTCTGCTTGAGGAGCTCAAGGGCGGAGGGACCATCGGCCGCTTCGAGTGTCCGATGGCCGAACGAGGCCAGAAAGCGAAGAAGAAGACGCCGAACGGGTGTTTCATCCTCGACAACGAGCACGAGCTTTTCGCCGGAAACCGGCAGAGCGTCGGTCGCTGACGGCTCGTCAACGGGGGCATTCTCGGACTCGACGCGCGGGAGATACATCTTGATCGTCGTGCCGTATCCGATCTCGCTATAGATCTTCAGATGCCCGCCTGATTGCTTGACGAAGCCGTAGACCATGCTAAGGCCGAGGCCGGTACCTTGTCCGACTGGCTTTGTCGTGAAGAACGGCTCGAGTGCGCGCGCAGCGACCTCGCTCGACATCCCCGTTCCGGTATCGGAAACGCTCACCATGACATAGCGGCCGGCGGTTACATCGACGTTTTCCTGGGCGTAGCCTTCGTCGAGGACGGCGTTTTCTACCGAGACGGTAAGGACGCCGCCATCGGGCATGGCATCCCGCGCGTTCACCGCCAGGTTTAAGACGGCATTTTCCAGCTGATGTGCATCAATGCGCACCTTGCCGAGATCCGGCGCGATCGTTGTCCTGATCTGAATGGACTCCTCCAGCACCCTGTGCAGGACGCTCAGCAAGTTGGGGATCAACTGGTCCAGCTCGACCTGGGTGGGCTCGAGCGCCTGCTGCCGCGAATAAGCCAGGAGCCGATGCGTCAAGCTCGCCCCGCGAATGGCAGCTGCCAAAGCATCATCGAGGAGCTCGCGGAGTTCGGAGTCGCCGGGCAACTCCTCTCCCATGAGCTCGAGATTGCCTACGATGATCGCAAGAAGATTGTTGAAATCGTGGGCGACACCGCCGGTCAGCTGGCCGATCGCCTCCATCTTCTGCGACTGCCGAAGCTGCTCGTCGAGCTGCTTGCGGCGCGTGATGTCGTCGAGAACATAAACATAGCCGTCAGGCTTGCCCTGCTCGTCCGTCAACAGGGCACCTGAAATATTCAGATCGATAAGCCGGCTGCTGACGTGACGCCGCTTGATCTCGATGTTGCGGATGGCACCTCGCTCCCGAATCATGGCGCGGATCTCATCCCCGGATAACTCTCCCTCCGGCGTGAGCACTGTGTCGATGACGCGAACCGCGTCGGCGGGCGTAACGTCCTCAAGACCGAACATGAGCCTTGCCGCGGTATTCCAGATCGCGACCTCGCCCTGCACTTGGCCGACGATGCCGAGGGGCGAGGCCTCGATGATCTTGGTGAGGGTCTGGCTCAACCTGTACAATTCCTCGGCGCTCCTCGCGCGCTCCGCCATTACCGCCTGCAGGCGCCGCTGCTCCGCAGCGGCGGCCTCTTCCGCCAGCAACTCGCTGATATCGCGGAAGATAGCGATGACGAGCGTTTCATCCGGCCGGCGCAATACCCTGGCAACGATCTCGAGCGGAAATTCCGTGCCGTCCCGCCGCGCTCCGGCGAGCTCCGTCCCCAAGCGGAACTGGCGCATGCCCTGGTCCGTGATCAATCGCTCGAGGTGGCCGAGAACAGTCGCGCGATAGCGTTCGGGCAACAGCACGGCAAGAGGCTTGCCGACCAGCGACTCGGTCGCCGGATAGCCATGCAGGTTCGCGAGATAGCCGTTCAATTGGCGAATGCGCAATGCCGTGTCCAGAATGACCATGGCGTTGGGACCGCCCTCGAAGGCGGCGGCAAGTATGGCCCGAGCATCCTCGATCTGCTTTTGCCGCGACACATCCCGCGCGAGGAGCGCGTACCCGGCCAATACCCCGCGGTGGTCCCGAACCGGCTCGATGATGACATGTGCCCAAAAGGCCGAGCCATCCTTCCGGCATTGCAAGCCCTGCTCCTCGAATCGGCCGAGCGCCAGCGCTTCGGCCAGAGCGCGCATCGGCGCCCCTTGTGCTCTCATTTCCGGAAGATAGAAGACCTCGTAATGCTGCCCGATGATCTCGCCGGCCTCATAGCCGCGCAGGCGACGGGATCCTTCGTTCCAGGTCTTGACGATTCCGTCGGGGCTCAGGAGGCAGAGACCATGGTCCGTGACACCGTCGATCAGAAGCCGAAGCGACTGCTCGCTTTCGACGACGGCCTGCTCGGCACGCCTACGGTCAGTGATGTCTCTCGTGATCTTGGCGAAGCCGATGAGGCTGCCGGTTTCGTCTCGAACCGGATCGATGACCACATCGGCCCAGAAGACGCTGCCGTCCTTCCGAACGCGCTGCACCTCCTCGGCGTAGCGCCCCTGCTCCAAGGCTCGCTCGAGGGCTGCGTGCGGCGCCCCGGCCAGTCGATCCTCCTCGGTGTAGAACAGCGAAAAGTTTCGGCCGAGAATCTCTTCGGCCGTATAGCCCTTTATGCGCTGGGCCCCTGGATTCCAGGTGACCACCTCACCAGTCGGGCCGAGCATGTAGAGCGCATAGTCGACGACGCCTTCAACAAGCAAATTGAGAAGGTGCGAGCCGCTTTGTAACGAATCAAGCCTTGACGAGGCCATTTTGTTCCGCCGTTCAGGGGTTTCCCCCCGTTTTGATAGCGAGTTTCTACCCGACCAAGATGCCGCGAACGTTCGGCAACCGAGCGCAGATAATATCACTGTTGGACGCGAAGGATGAGCCTCCTTTCAACCTGGGGGCAATTTTGCTGCAAACCTCGATCGACCATTCGGCCGATCGGGCCACCGGTGCGCCACGGCGTTAGACCTTCCCTTGAAGGCGCGCTCTGCCGAGATCTTCTGAGGTCCGGATCGCCGCCGCGAGTGAAATGCCGTCCTTAGTGCCGGGTACCGAACAGACAGGATTGGTACAGTGTGAAAATCTAGGGTTGATTTATGCCAGAATTTTGTCCCACCTCCCAGTAAAAGTAGGAGACCGTGTCGGCCCGTGGCGTTTTTTACCGATAGGTGGACAGACGAGTGAGCTTAAGGCGCCGAAATTTCCGCTGTGGAGCGGGAACATTATTGTAAGGAATTTGTAAGGGACCACGATTGGGCAGAAGAGGATCGCTCTCTGTCGGTGGAGAATGCTGTTCGGGGACGAAATGCCATGTTGCGGGGCGTACCATTCTCGATCGGCCGAGCAACCGGGCAATGGCTCATCAGTACAACCGCTAGCGTATCGACCTACTGCAACACCGGGCGCGGGCGCATCCAGGGTGAATTGAGCGGGCCTTTTGCCGTGGGTTCGGGCTGAGCGGCACGGGAACAGGCGCGCACCGGATCAAGGGGAGGCATGATCTTGAGCTCTTTATCGAACCGGCAGGCAAGTGAATTCGCCCGAATTGGGCTCGACCGTCGCGTCAAGCGCGTGTCGCGGCACGCGAAGGGCAATCGCTTCAGGGACTATTCCTGGGCCGCTTCGGGCTGGCTTTGGGAGCTGGACATTTACCATCGCCTCGAATGGATCTCGAAGTCCTTCTCACCGGATGACCATATGGTCGAGGCCTTTGAGCCTGGCAAACCACGCTGGGAGATCATCCGCCGCGGTGTCTCGGACACGCAGTGGTCCGAACATCGGTCGCTGCTCGAACGGTGCCTGCCGTTTGAAGATTTTCGCTTCGAGCAGTTGGACGAACGTGGACAGGTCCACTATCTAAGCGTCAGCGGCAACGCGATCATCGATGCTGAAGGGGTGTTTCGCGGCTATCGCGGCACCGGACAGGATATCACGCGGCAGCTATTGGCCGAACGCGCGCTGAATCTGGCCAAGGAAGCCGCAGTATCGGCCAACGAGGTCAAGTCGCAGTTTCTGGCCAATATGAGCCACGAGCTGCGAACACCGCTCAATGCCATCCTCGGCTTCGCGGAAATCATCAGCGAAGCGCTCGTGGGTCCGCTCGATACCCGCTACCAGGCGTACGCGAAGGATATCTATCTGGCCGGACGGCATCTGCTTCGAATCGTCGAGGACATACTCGACCTCTCGAAGATCGAAGCCGGTCGGATGGAGTTGCAGGAGGAAGGGATCGATCTGAACCAGCTGATGGCCTCCTGCCGCAAATTGCTCCTCGCGCGGGCCAAGGCCGCGTCGGTCACCCTCGAGCTCGACCGGCCGGAAGGGCTGCAGCCGATCGTGGCCGACCATTTGCGGCTGAGCCAGGTCTTGCTGAATCTGCTGGCCAACGCGGTGAAATTCACGCCGCCCGGGGGGCTTGTCCGGATCTGTGCGCAACAATCGGCGGAAGAGGGCATCGTGATATCCGTCGCCGACACCGGCGTCGGCATGCGGCCGCAGGATATTCCGATCGCGATGACGCCGTTCCGCCAGCTCGAGGAGCAGCTGGTTCACCACCATGAAGGTACCGGCCTCGGTCTGCCGATCGCCAAGATGCTGGTCGAGCTCCATGGCGGCACTTTGGATATCAAAAGCCAGCCCGGTCAGGGAACGACAGTCCGCATCCGGCTGCCGAAGGAGCGCATGATGGCGGCCCCCTTCAATTCCTGACCCTTGGCGGTGTGACAGGACGAGGTTCGATCGGTCGACCCCGATTCTGCGAAGTCGGCTCGAAGCTCATTGCGCTCTTCGACAACATGCCGGATCGGCCTCAGCGGCTATCGCCGGCTCACCCCCGCGCTATCCCGCTAAATATAGCGCTCTTTGCGGATCCCGGATTTCAGGAACCTTGACCAACGGATGTCTCAACCTCTCGGCGCTATGCATAAATAAGCCAATATCAAGGCCAAATCAGATATATACGGATGCCGCTCCGTAGACGATTTGAGACTGGCAACTTTGATTTGGCAAGGCAGCCGTCGACCAATATTTCCAGCCCCCTTAATGTCCTCCTCGATAGCCTAAGATTCAGTCGGGAAACCGTAAAATATTATCGACAGTGCCAGTGCCGAATGACAATATATGGTTGAATATGAAACGATCCTTTTCGGGCCCGGAACGACTAATCTGCGAGCGTCCGCGCCAGCCTCTCGGCCGAAGGAGCCTTAGTGGCTATGGTTGTTACCAACCCTAGAGGCAATCGTCTCCTCGCACGCCTGTCTTCTGCGGACGCGACCTATCTCGGCCCGCTTCTCAAGGTCGTGACGCTCGAACAAGGACAGGTGCTGAGCGAGCCGGGAGACGGTATTGAGAAAATCTATTTTCCTCACACGGGCGTGGTCTCGTTGCTGGCAGTCATGCGGGACGGCAGAACCATCGAAACGGTAAACATCGGGCGCGAAGGCGCTGTGGGAACCATTGCCGGTCTCGGCCAGCAAGTCACGCTTACGCGAAATGTTGTGCAGGTATCCCTTGTGGCATCCCAAATCACGACTGCGCAATTTCGGAAGGCGATTGAATTCAGCAATACGTTTCGTGATCTGATCGCCCGCTACAACCATGCACTCTTTGGGCAATTGCAGATTTCCGCGGCCTGTAATGCACTCCACCCGCTTCATTCGCGGATGGCACGTTGGATCTTGCAAATGAGGGATCGGACGGACGACGACAGTTTCCCGCTGACCCAGGAACTTCTCTCAGAGATACTGGGTGTGCGCCGCAGCTCCGTCAGTGAAGTGGCGGGCAAGATGCAAGAATCCCAAACGATCCACTACAGTCGTGGAAACATAAGGGTTATCGACGTAGCGTCACTCAAAGAGATCGCTTGCGAATGCTATGACACCATCAAGCAGCGGTTTGAGGATGAGCTTGATGAAGAGCCCGAATAGGGACAGGTTCGAAATCGCTTCCGCTCGAGAGCCTCTTTCGAAAGGGCTTTCGAGCGAACGGCGGTGGCATTGACCGGTCGGGCCGAGTCCCGATCTTCACCCGGCCTTGCCGAGCAGACGATCGACGACGGCAATGAGGTCGCTCTTGTCGAACGGCTTTTCGAGATAGGCGTCGGCGATGACACGCGCCGTCTTGAGTGCCATATCGGCGGACAGCCCGGCACCACCGCCTGAGATCGCGATCACCTTGGGTCGGTTGGGCAGGCCGGTCAGATGACGCAGCACTTCGCCGCCGTCGAGCTCGGGCATCATCATATCGGTGATGACCAGATCGAAGCGGCCCGCTTTCAGGCGCTCCAGCCCCTCCCTGCCGTTCTCGGCAGCGCTGATGCTGTGTCCCGCCTGCTTCAGCATGGAGATGACCGCGCGGCGCACGCCGGCCATATCGTCGATCAAGAGTATTTCAGCCATGTTCGTGTCCTTCGTGTTCGATTGTATTCGCGCAGGGCGGCCGATTTAGGCGGCCTTGCCCATCCCCAGCCGGTTCAGCACCTGGCCCATATGCGTCAGATGCTCGTGGTTGAGCGGCAGCTGCAGGTAGACGCCGCCATCGCCGACTTCGGCTAAGCGCGCCGCCAAGGGGCGATCGATGCCGTCGATCCTGAGATCCACGGGCGTGCCCGCCGGTGCCGTAAGCGCGCCGGCGAACAGCGCGAAACCGGGCGACAGCTTGAGGACGCGCCCCTGGATGCTGCCGCGGCCGTCGATCGCCGCGGTTGCCGCGACATTGAGCTCGAGGCTGCGCAATTGCGGCCCCTCGCCGAGGCTCTTCAGCAAGTCGAGGAAATCCTTGACCTCGGCGCTCAGCGTCTCGGCTTCGGTCGACAGGCCGGCGGCCGTGCTCCTCACCTCGCCGGCGCGGGCGCTGTTCTGTCCGACCGCGTCATGGACCTGTTCCATGCTCTTGGTGACATTGGCCGTGCTGACCGAGACGCTTTCGACGCTGCGGGCGATCTCCTGCGTGGCGGCACTTTGCTCGACCACCGCCGAGGCTATGGCGGTCGCACTTTCGCTGACGCCGCGGACGGTGTTGATGATATCCTGGATCGAGTTGGCGACGGCTGCGGTCGCTGATTGGATCGCAGTGATCTGCGTGCCGACTTCCTCGGTCGCCCTTGCCGTCTGGTTGGCAAGCGACTTCACCTCGGACGCCACCACGGCAAACCCCTTGCCGGCTTCACCCGCACGCGCGGCCTCGATGGTCGCGTTGAGGGCCAGCAGATTGGTCTGGCCGGCGATATTGTTGATGAGCTCGATCACATTGCCGATCTGCTCGGCCGTGGCATTGAGCTGCTTCACCCTGTTCGTCACCTCCTCGGACTGCTTGAGTGCCGTGGACGTGACTTGCGAGGCATCGCTCGCCTGCCGCCCGATCTCCTCGATCGAGGCCGAGAGTTCCTGGGACGCCGCGGCCACCGTCTGCACCGTCATGGCGGTCTGTTCGATCTCCGCCAGCACAAGTCTGGCCTGGTCGCCGGTCTCGCTTGACAGCGCCTGCAGCGACATCGAGGTCGCCGACATCTCGGAGGAGGCGTGCGACACCGCGCTGAACACGCCGCCGATGCTGCGGCCGAAGAATCCGACCAGCTGATCGATCTCTTCCTGCCGGCGCGTCCTGATCGCCTGATGCTCGATCTCGCGGGCTTCGAGCGCGTGCTTCTCGATCGCGTTCTGCTTGAACACCTCGACGGCAGCAGCCATGCCGCCGATCTCGCCGCCCTGGTCATGGCCCGGGATCTCAACACTGTTGTTGCCGCCCGCCAGCAGCTTCATCGCTGCCGTCATGCCGGAAATCGGCCGGACGATGCTGCGGCTGATCAGGAAGGCGCAGCCGCCACCGAGCAGTGCGGCGAGTGCGGCCATCGCGGCCTGCCAGATGACTGTGCTGGCGACGGTCTCGGCCGTGCTCGTTCTAGCAAGGGCGAAGTCACTGTTGAGCGAATCCCGGGCGACGCTAAGCTGCTTCTGCACTTCCTGCGCTTGCTTGTACATGACCTTCGAGAGCTCGGTGCTTTTCAGCAGGAGTGCAGAATGCGTCTCGAAGCTGCCGACATAACCGTCGAGAGCGGTTCTCGCGACGGCGATGAGCGGCCGCACCGTCTGTGGTGCCAGCTTTTCCAGAACCCCAATGGCTGATGCCGCCGCTCCGCTGTTGGTGTTGAAGACCTCGACTCCCTTGGGGTCGCTGGTTGCGAGAAAGCGCCAATTCGCTATTCGCGTAAGCAGGACCGATCGTTCGAAGACCGCCGCCGCCTGGGAAACAGCTGGATCCGGAGTATCCTTCAGAGCGTCCAGCACCTTGTTGACGGCGGCTGTCAAGGCGTCGCCGCCAGTGAATAGCTTGGCGCGCTCGTCGGCTTGCTGTTTGAGGGTTTGTGCCAGCGTGTCGAATTTTGCCGTGTGATCGACGAGCGCACTCAATATTTCGTTGTAGATGGCGCGCCGCTCAGTGGAGACCGTCTTTTCGGCGGAGATTTTCATTTTTTCCGCGATGGCCGCCTGGAGGTCCCTGAACGTCGTTGCCGCGCTTTCGTCGCCGTCCCGGGCAAGATGGACGCGAGCAAGACGCCCGGACTCGATCATCGCATCCGCCTGTAGAACGCGTACCGAGTTGTCCGCCACGGCGCTCATTCTCTCGACCTGTCGGTCGACACTCGTCAGCTGCCAGCTGCCCAGGCCGGCCACGGCGCTCCCGATCAGGATGAGCACACCAAACCCGACATAGAGCCGGATATTAATCTTCAACTTGTTGAGGCCCATTTGATCCCCCGGGTATACGGCTCGGGTCGAGTCTTGCCCAACAATCGGCGGCCGTAGCATCGCTTTAGCGGCAACATAATCCGTGAAAATAATGAACAGATCGTCTAATATTGCTTAACGCGTATTTTTACTTAGGGTAAATACTGTATTCTTGGCGCAGGTCGATTGCCGATCCGTGGGAATTTTTGCAGGAGACAGTTTCGGCCTAAAGTTGATGAGTCTATTGATTCCAGCCGATATTTAGACGCGAGAAATCTGTGACTCCCGCTTGCATATGCTATCCTCACCGATAGCGTGTGGCCGGAAGCTGAGTACGCCCGCATGACGACCGTTGTCAGCGGACCAAGGCGGCGCTCAAGCGGCGATCGATGGCGCGGTCTCTGCCGCCCGATCGCGGACGACCATCGGGATGTAGAGGGTGAACACCGTGCCGCTTCCGAGCGTGCTGTCGACGGCGATCGCGCCCTTCCAGCTTTTCAGGATGCCGAAGACGACCGACAGTCCGAGGCCGGTGCCTTCGCCTTGCGGCTTGGTGGTGAAGAATGGCTCGAAGATGTGCGCCATGGTTGCGGCGTCCATGCCCGTCCCGTTGTCGGCCACCGCCAAGGTCGCGTAGGTGGAGCCGGCATCGATGCCCAGATGCTCGGCCTGCTCGGCCGATGGCTGCGCCCGGCCGAGCGTGACCGCGATCATGCCATGATCGCTCGAGGCGTGCGCGGCATTGATCACGAGGTTGGTCAGGACTTGCGTCAGCTGCGTCCGGTTGATCGCGGCGGTGACCCCGGGATCGACGATGACGTGGTGCAATGAGATGCCGGGCGGCAGCAGGTCGCGGACGAATTTCAACGCCTTTTGGGTCTCGGCGGCAAGATCCACGATCTCCAAGGTCGGCTCCTGCTTGCGCGAGAAGAGCAGGATGTTGCGGACCACCTCGCGCGCTTTGCGCACGCTGTCGAGGACCATGTCGAGGTCCTCGCGGGACTCGATATCTTCCGGCGGCAGCCGATCCCGCACCAGCTCGGGAAATGTCAGCGCCGGCTGCAGCAGATTGTTGATTTCGTGCGCCACGCCGCCGGCGAGCTGCCCCAACGCCGCCTGCTTGCTGCGCTGTGCCATCATCTCGTCGCGCCGGCGCGCCTCGGTCACATCGATCAGCAAGCTTACGAAGCCGCCATCCCGCGTACGGCGGTCGAGCATCTCGATCCAGCGCCCATCCGAGAGACGAAAATCGCTGCGCACGGTTTCGCTGCCGACCGCCCGATGGGAGGAGAAGCGATCCAGCAGGCAGCGCTCGGGATCGTCGCTCTTGATCTCGAACAGCTTGCGCTCGAATGCCAGCCTCACGATCTCCTCGTAGCCGAGACCGGGCGTGAGCTCCAGATCGAGTGCGCGGAACAACGAGCGATAGGCAGTGTTGCAGACCAGGAGCCGATCATCTGGATCGAACAGGACAAAGGCTTCCGGCAGCGTCTCGATCGCGTCGACGAGATAGGCCTTGCTCGCGACCAGGTCGGCGGTTCGCTCGGCGACCTGGCACTCGAGGTTGTCGCGGTGACATTTAAGGGCTTGCTGCACAGCCTCGCGCTGGTGGATCTCCTCCGTGAGCTCGGCCGAGAGCCGCCGGAGCTCGGCGCCTCGTTCTTTCAGAAGCCGGTTCGTCGAGGTGAGCCGTTTGAAGATCCGATCGACCCGGGCCGATAGCGCGACCAGGCTGACGACGCACAGGAAGGCGCTGGCATAGAGCGCGTAGAGCACCCAACCCGCCCGGCGGTCCGCGGCAACGTGCCCCTCCATATAGGTACGATAGATCTCGGACAGAAGCTCACCGCCCGACGCATCCAGAATCTGGCCGACCAGCTCGCCGGTCGCTTCCTGTCCCCCTACCAGCACCTGGGCATGGCTCACCAGCAACTCGATATCGTGCGAAACCTCCGGCGCATTCCCGCTCAACGCGCGCAGACGCGAGGTCGCGGCGTTGAACTCCGCTTCGGTGACGCGCTCATGCAGGCGCAAGAACAAGATTTGATCCCAATCCTCGATGGCATCGGCGATCGCAAATTGTCCGGCGGCGCGAAACCGCCCGGTGACCTTGTGCATGAGCAACGGCTGGGAAAGGCTCGAATTGTGGTAAACCGCATCGGTCGTCTTGAAATGCTCGATGAGCGCACGCCGATCCTTCACGACCATGGCATTGCGTTCCAGCAAACCTGCCTCCGGCTCGACCCGCATCGCCGGATCGCTCTGGATTTCAGCCACGGATTGCTCCAGTCCCTGCTCCGCCGTCAGGATTGGATCATAGGTGAGCAGTCGCCTGGTGCTGATCTCGAGCACCACTCGCCCCAGCATCTCCTCGCTCTCGCGAGCTCCACGCAGCAAGTCGACGAGGCGAGCGTGGGCGCTAGGGTCCGTTGATCGGCTCAGCGCGAACAGCACGCTCAGCAGCACGATCGCCGTGACCGCGAGGACTTTCTGGCGCACCAATTGGCGGTTCATTGCGCCGCACCTTCCGGCTCTCCGGTGAGCGTACCGAGAAACGCCTTGATCGACCCCACATCGTCGGGCGGAATCTCCCGGCCCAACTGGTAGTGGCCCATGACCGCGATCGCCACATCGAGCGTGGCGGCGGAGCCGTCATGAAAATAGGGGGCCGTCAGGACCGCGGTGCGCAGCGAGGGCACTTTGAAGACATGTCGATCGGCCTCGTTGCCCGTGACGTTGAACCGGCCGAGATCCGCCTTCGCCTCGGGGGTCTTTCGATCGCCGAAATAGTCGCCGAACAGCCCCATCCGCTGATACATGTTGCCACCGACGGCAATGCCTTGATGACACGCGGTGCAGCCATAATCCTTGAACAGCCGATAGCCCCGCTTTTCGTCGGGCGTGATCGCGGCCTCGTCGCCGCGCAGGAATTTGTCGAAGCGCGAATTCAGCGAGATCAGGGACCGCTCATAGGTCGCAATGGCGTCCTTAACGACCTCCGGCGAGAGCGGGGTGCCATAGATCGCCCGAACGTGATCGGCGACACCTCGATCGGCGCTCAGGCGCGCAATGACGCCCGGCCAGGTCGCCGCCATCTCGTCGGGATTCTGGAGCGGCTGGTCGATCTGGTCCTCGAGCGTCGCTGCCCGCCCATCCCAGAATTGAGCGACACTGAAGCGGCTGTTCCAGATGGTGGGCACATTCACCTTGGTCGAATGACCCTCAAGCGCGGTCACCGGAGCATCGTCGGCGCCACCATGATCGGTTCGGTGGCAGGATGCGCAAGACATGTCGCCCCGGCCCGACAGACGCTTATCATTGAAGAGGCTCGCCCCGAGCTCGACTTTGCGCCGATCCAGAGCAAGCGTGTCCGGCACGGGTTGGATTGGTTCATTCCTCAGCTCAACGGTCCCCGCTGCCGATAGGTGTCCGCCGGTGCTGAGCGGGCTGGGATCGGTCAGGTCCGCCGCGTAGAGCGCGCAGCCCGCCGCAATAATGCTGGCGGTCAGGGCGGCGGCCACCGATCTCGGGTTGAGGACTCTCGAGCGCATCTAAGAGCTACGCGGCCCGGATGGTCGCGAGGAACCGGTCGACTTGGGCACGCAGCATTTCCGATTGCTGCGAGAGCTCGGATGCGGCATCGAGAACCTGCCCGGCGGCCGAGCCGGTCTCCGCCGCGGCCTGCGAGACGCCGGCAATGTTGGAGGAGACCTCATTGGTTCCCGCCGCAGCCTGCTCGACATTGCGGGCGATCTCGGCGGTTGCCGCCCCTTGCTGCTCGACCGCCGCGGCGATCGTCGTGGCAATCTCATTGACCTTGCCGATGGTTGACGAGATCCCTTCGATCGCCTTCACCGATTCGGCGCTCGCGGCCTGTATCGCGTCGACCTGCGCCCCGATCTCTTCTGTCGCCTTCGCGGTCTGGTTCGCCAGCGACTTCACCTCCGAAGCGACCACGGCAAAACCCTTGCCGGCCTCCCCGGCGCGCGCCGCTTCGATCGTGGCATTGAGCGCCAGCAAATTCGTTTGGCTGGCGATGTCGCTGATCAGCTTCACAACGGCGCCGATCTTCTGCGCCGTTTCGGCCATGCTCTGCATCGCCTTCTGGGTCAGGGCAGATTCCGTGACTGCCGCGGAGCAGATCCTGGTCGACTCAGCAACTTGACGGGTGATTTCGGCGACCGAATTGGAAAGCTCTTCCGTCGCAGCCGCAACTGTCTGGACATTGGTCGAGGCCTGTTCGGATGCCGCCGCGACCGCCGTCGATTGCCGGGACGTTTCCTCTGCGGTCGACGACATCGCATGAGCCGAGCTCTGGAGCTCGGTCGAAGAGGCGGACACGGCCTCAACAATCCCCTTGACGCTCGACTCGAAACCGTCGGCCATCCTGTCGAGCGCCGTCTTCTTCTCCACCTCCGAACGGCGCTTCAGCTCTTCCTGCTCGGCGCGAAGACGATCGGCTTCGATCATGTTGTCCTTGAAGATTTGGACCGCCGCGGCCATCTCGCCGATCTCGTCCTTCCGACCGATGCCGACGATCTCGACGCTCATATCGCGTCCGGCCAGCGACCGCATGGCGCCGGTCATCGCCTTGATCGGCGTCGCGACGCCGAGGCCGATGAGGAGGCCGAACCCGGTGCCGATCACGACGCTGGCGATCCCGCCGATGATGGCGACCGTGATGGTCTGGGAGATCTCGTCCGAGGCATCGGTATTGGCGCCGGCGGCTGCCTTGGAATAGCCATCGGCGAGCGGCTCTGCGAGGGCGGCGACCTTTGCAGCGGCTGCCGATGCATCCGCGACCGCGGCCTTGCCTTCCGGCGTATCCAGCGCCGTATTCTTGCCCCTCAGCTCCTTCTCGTGCACGACCTTCGATTGATAGGTCTCAATCGCATCCTGCAGCTGCTTGACTGCGGCCAGCCGCCCGGGATCGCGCGTCAACCCGGCAAGCTCGGTCAGCTTTTGTTGGGCGATCTCGAACTCCGCCGCCGCCTTCTGCCATTGCTCCTGATCATCCGTCGCGAGTGCCATCCAAACATGGACGCGCCCGTCGGCCATCCGCTTTTCGACACGCTGATCAACGACTTCAGCCCCCTTGAGACGGTCCACTGCCTCGAACAGGGTCCGCGAGGACTGGCCCGAATAGATCGCGAAGCCACTTAATCCCACGACCAGCAGGATGAGGACGCCAAAGCCAATCAGAAGGCGGGGTAGGATTCGAAGATTCGACAGCATAAGGTTCTCCAGGTCTCGATGTCACGGCCCCGGCGCCGCAACGGATACGGGCATTAGGCGGTCGCGCCACCGGATCTCGCTCACGACACTGGCGGGAGGGCGCACTTGGCAGCTGGTCGGGCGCGCGGGCGGTCGAACCGACATCGCACTCTCGGCCAGGGAACGTGGCTCGATGTTTAGAGCACGCGGCGCGATTGCGTTATTGGGTTAGTCTCTAAGGGAATATACGGAGCGCCCGTTGAGCGGTGGCACGATCTTGCCACGGATTCTGCTCGCCCGCCGGCAATGGCCCCGCCTGGTCGAGCCGCTCGACGCGTCGATACAGGCTCAAGCTGCGGGCGAGAAGTGAGACCATTTGCGGTGGGAGGCGGCGCTCGGTATCGGCCTTCAACGGCTCCAAGCAGTGGGGATCCGCCCGAAGTGCAAAGCGGCGCGAGTGTAGGACTGGCCCCGCTCCGATCTGTTCGGCCTCTATGCGAACAACGACCCAGCCAGCCATGTCGGCGAGACGCGCGGTCAAATTCACGCTTTCTTGGGCAAAAACTCGGCCGGAGCCAGTTTCGGCGGCCCGTCCTCCGCTATCGAAGTACTGTTTCGTGTCTCGAAGCAGCGTCAGTATCTCATCGTAGAGACGCGAGGCGGGCCCATCAGGGGCAACGAGTGTCTTGGCCATCGGTTGACCTCGGATCGTGGCGCGCCCGGGCGCTCGGCGGGGCTATTCGCGTCAGTTGTTCACGGCATCGAGCGCAATGAGCTTCTTCGGGCGGACGGATCGGACCATGGACAGCACCATCATCTCGGTCTGCGTCCGAGCGGATTGGATCGGCATCGAATTCCCGACCAAGGAAGGTAGCTACATGTCTAAAGCACGCGGCGCACTCGCGTTATCCGGTTAGGCTCTACGGAAATATGCGTAGGCTGGGCTGCCTCTGGCTCAAGCTGCTCAAACTACAACTCCGTTCGAGGCATCTTTCGGCTTACAAGTCCAACGGGCAACCGGGCGCGCAGTCGATTGCATTCAGGACAATCGTGGCTGCTTCCCGATGCGATCAGATATCGGCATTGCTGCTCGAAGACGAGTTGCGAGAAAAAAGATCGGGTCGTCAGGTCCTTCGTATCCGACCAGGACAGGTCCGACGCGATCTGCATCGCCTTGATCGATGGGTTGTGGTCGCCCTTGAGCAGGGAGACCGCGTAGAAGGTTGTGGCCCGCTCGATCCGCCGGTAGTACTGCTCCTGCCAATTCGGCTTCACCTCCCCGCTTAGCTCGAGAGCCAGCAGGTGGCCAATTACCTTGCCGGGTGGGGCTTCATGAAGATAGGCCGGATACGGCGACCGCTCCATGAAGTCGAGCATTCGGACAGGTTTGCCAAATTTCCAGTGGGAAGACGACGGGATCGACGCGTGGCACAGCAATCGCGTCAGATAGTGCGGTGGCGGTACCTCCTGCACCAAGCAGCAATTCATCAGGTAGATGCCCAGCCGGTGAAACCAGCCGTTTCCGACCGGGATACATTCCGGCGTCCATGGATGCACCGGATCATTCATCAGTTCTGCCGTGTAACAGGCAGCATATGCAATCAGGTTGATTGCCGGCCGCCCGACAGCAACATGCGGGAGTAAATCCTCCGCAACGCGCAACTGACAGCAGGGTTTGCAATGGATGATGAAAAGTACAGTCGCTGATAATATGCGATACCAATGCCAATTATCGAGATTTTACCTTAGAAGATCGACATTTTCGACGTTCTCCTTGATGAAAGCGGTGAGATCTACCCTGCGACGCTCGATGTGAGACGTGATGTTCTCGACGACGCTAGGGTAATTCGTCTCGGCGTCCTTCCGAATCAACTCCTCAAATAGCACCTTCTTCAAATCATCGGCCAATCCTCCAAAGTCCGTCGTCTCCAGCCAGCTAAGAGCGGAGGCGACCGGCTTGGTGCGGACCTCGTCAGGCCTTGTCCAATCGACCCATTGGCAGAGGTACTCGACGAGGTCCACCGCCTTGTCGAAAACGCTTTGCCGCTCTCCGCTTGCCTCGGCGACCTCATCAGCCGTCGCTTCCAGCGCTACCTCAGCATCGCTCATTTCCTGCATCGAACCATCTCCGGTTTCGAGGCTTCCGCCGTGCCGCCAACCTGGCAGGGCCGCTCCGAGGTTCAACTCTTATACCCAAATTACTGTTGAGCACATAACAGGAACGTTTGGCACACTAACCTGCCGGCATGCACGCGGATCCTCGCAGCCCCGCATCAGGTTTTCCGTAAAAATTCCGTACGGCAATGAAAAAGCCGCCCGAAGGCGGCTCTATCTCATTGAAAAGTTTTGGCGTCCCCAACGAGATTCGAACTCGTGTTACCGCCGTGAAAGGGCGGTGTCCTGGGCCTCTAGACGATGGGGACGAAGCCGGCGGGCGTCGAGGAAATACAGGGCCGGCCCCGATAAGGCAAGGCACTTCCGCAGCCCGTCAGCCATGGGCGAAAGCCGCGTCCTCGATGGTGAGCTGGACGCCGTTGCGGCCTTGCCAGGTGTCGGGCTTCAGATGGCCGGCGACATGAAGGGCGGCACCGCCCGATTGCAGCAGCGCCGGGCCGAGGGCGCCATCCAGTGCTCGAAAGGCGATCGCCTTCAGCCGCTCGGGCCCCGCACCCGCCGCCAGCACGCAGCGGACATGGTTGGTGCCGACCGGATCGGCCTTGACCACCCGGCAATGCGGCAGCACGAAGCGCGGCTCGGCATTGCCGGAGCCGAACGGCCCGAGACCCGCCAGCATCGCGCAGAGCTCGGGCGTCGCGGCCTGGAGCTGCAGCATGCCGTCGATGCCGAGCTCCGGCGTGAGATCGGTCCCCGCCGAAGCGGCACCGATCCGATGCGTGAGGAACGCGGCGAACTCGCCAAAGCCCGCCTCGTTGAGCGCGAAGCCGGCCGCCATCGGATGGCCGCCGCCCGAGAGCAGCAGCCCGGCCTGGCGCGCGGCCAGGATCGCCGCTCCCAAATCGATCCCCGGCACGGAGCGGCCCGAGCCTTTGCCGATGCCGCCCTCCCACGCGATGACGCAGGCCGGGCGGTTGAACCGCTCCTTGAGCCGCCCGGCGACGATGCCGATGACACCCGGATGCCAGTCGCTGCCATGCGCGATCAGCACCGGGCCGATCTCCGTAAGGCTGGCCTCGATCTGTGCCAGTGCGGCCGCCGCCATCTCGGATTCGATCGCGCGCCGCTCGGCATTGAAGGCTTCGAGCTGGGCCGCGAGCCGCCGCGCCTCGTCCGCATCATCTGTGGCGAGAATCCTGCAGCCGAGGTCGGCGCGGCCGACCCGCCCGCCGGCATTGACGCGCGGCCCCAGCACATAGCCTAGATGATAAGCCTCGAGCCGCTCGGCGACCGCACCGCTGTCGGCCAGTGCGGCCAGCCCCGGATTGCGCCGTGCGGCCATCACCTTCAGCCCCTGCGCCACGAAGGCGCGGTTGAGGCCGATGAGCGGCACCACATCGCAGACCGTGCCGAGTGCCACGAGATCGAGCAAGCCCAGGAGATCCGGCTCCGCCCGCCCTGCGCCATACCAGCCGGCCTGGCGCAGCGCGCGGTTGAGCCCGATCGCGACCAGGAAGGTCACACCCACCGCCGCCAGCATGCCGCAGCCGCTCTCGTCATCGAGCCGGTTGGGATTGACGATCGCCACGGCCGGCGGCAGCGACGGCTCGGCCGCGTGATGATCGATGACGATGACATCGAGCCCCATCGCCGCCGCGTCGCCCAGCGGCCCATGCGCCGTGGTGCCGCAATCGACGGTCACGACGAGCGAGGCGCCCTCGTCCTTGAGGGCTGCAAGGGCGGCACTGTTCGGCCCATAGCCTTCGCGCCGCCGGTCGGGGATATAGCAGCGCACCGTGGCGCCGGCCGCCTCGAGGAAGCGTTGCAGCAAGGCCGTCGACGCGGCGCCGTCGACATCGTAATCGCCGAACACCGCGATGCGCTCGCCGGCCGCTAGGGCGCGCGCCAGCCGCTCGACCGCGCGATCCATATCCTTGAACCGGCTGGGATCCGGCAGGAAATCCCGGAGTGTCGGGGCGAGGTGGCGTTCGACCGCCTCGGCCTCGATGCCGCGCGCGGCCAGGATCCGGCCCACCACCTCGGGCAAATTGAGGCGCTGGGCGATGGCACGGCCAAGCCGCTCGTCGCTTGTCCGCGCCCGCCAGCGCTTGCCGCCGAGCGAGCGCTCGACGCCGAGGAAGGCGTCGCCCGCTGCCATCACCGCCGGATCATTTTCCGTAGGCGCTCCATTCCGTCTTGCGCTCGAAATTATGCATGGCCTCGATCACGCGCACCGTGCCGGTCTTGGAGCGCATCACGATCGATTGCGTCGACGCCCCGCCAGCCACGCGGCGCACGCCGTTCAGCATGCTGCCATTGGTGACGCCGGTCGCCGCGAACATGACATTGCCATGGGCGAGGTCGAGCAGCCCGTATTTCCGGTCGAGATCCGTGATGCCCCAGCGCCCCGCCCGCGCCTTCTCGTCATTATTGCGGAACAGCAGCCTGCCCTGCATCTGGCCGCCGATGCACCGCAGTGCGGCCGCCGCCAGCACGCCTTCGGGCGCACCGCCCGAGCCGATATAGATATCGACGCCGGCATTGGGCCGGCTCGTCGCGATCACGCCCGACACGTCGCCGTCGGAGATCAGCATGATGCGCGCACCAGCGTCACGGATCGCCGCGATCAGCTCGGTATGGCGCGGCCGGTCCAGCACGCAGACGACCAGATCCTGCAGATCGACCTTCTTCGCCTGCGCCAGGTTCCGGAGGTTTTCGGCCGGCGTCGCATCGAGATCGACGACACCGTCCGGCAGCCCGCCGCCGACCGCGATCTTGTCCATATAGACATCGGGCGCGTTCAGGAACCCGCCATGATCGGCCATGGCGATGACGGCGAGCGCATTCATGCCGCCCTTGGCGGTGATGGTGGTGCCTTCGAGCGGGTCGAGCGCGATGTCGATCTTCGGCCCGTGCCCGGTGCCGACCTTCTCGCCGATATAGAGCATCGGCGCCTCGTCGCGCTCGCCCTCGCCGATCACGACCGTGCCCTCGATGGCCAGGCTGTTGAGCGCCGTCCGCATGGCATCGACCGCGGCCTGGTCGGCCGCCTTCTCGTCGCCGCGGCCCATCAGGCGCGCGGCCGCCAGCGCCGCTTCCTCGGTCACGCGAACGGCTTCGAGCGCCAGATTGCGGTCCATCCTAGCTTCGCTCATCGGGGTTCCTTTCGGTGGTCTCAAGCGCCGCTCGCGGGCGCCTGGTTCTCAGGTTTCGATGCGGATGAGCCGTGGCGGCTCGACGACCGAGCCCAGGCTCGCGATCCGTGTGACGGCGCGCATGAGGGCCGCCTCCTGGCTCGGATGCGTGGTCAGCACGACGGGCACGGCGCGGCCCGGATGGTGCCGGCGCTGGATCATCGCCTCGACCGAGACGCGCTCGGTCCTGAGCTCGGCCGTGACGTCGGCGATGACGCCGGGCTGATCCAGCACCATGAGCCTGACATAGCAGGGCCCGGCATGCTCGGCGATCGGCACTGCCTTGAGGCTGCTCGCGGGCGGCAGGAAGCTCGGCAGCCGCCGCCCCTGCGCCAGATCGACGATGTCGGCCACGACGGCGGACGCGGTCGGCTCGGCCCCGGCGCCGCGGCCTTGCAGCACGATGCGGCCGACCGCATCGCCTTCGATGACCACGGCATTGTGCACGCCGTCGACCAGCGCCACCGGATCTGTTGCGGGCACCATGGTCGGGTGCACGCGCTGCTCGATGCCGCGCTCGGTCCGGACCGCCGTGCCCAGCAGCTTGATGCGGTAGCCCAGATCCTCGGCATATTCGATGTCGAGCGGCGAAATATGGCGGATGCCCTCGACATAGACGCTGCCGAGATCGACCGGGATGCCGAACGCGATGGAGGCGAGCACGGCCAGCTTGTGCGCCGTATCGTGACCGTCGATATCGAGTGTCGGATCGGCCTCGGCATAGCCCAGTTCCTGCGCCTCGCGCAGCACCTCGTCGAAGGCCCGCCCGGTCTCGCGCATCTGGCTCAGCACGAAATTGCAGGTGCCGTTGAGGATGCCGGAGACGCGGGCGATGCGGTTGGCGGCCAGCCCTTCGCGCAAGGCCTTGATGATGGGTATCCCGCCCGCGACCGACGCCTCGAAGGCCAGCGCCGTGCCGCGCTGCCAGGCGAGCGCCCCCAGCTTGGCACCATGGCGGGCGAGCAGCGCCTTGTTGGCCGTGACGACCGGCTTGCCGAGCTCGAGTGCCGCTTCGACCACGGCGAGTGCCGTGCCCTCGGCCCCGCCGATCAGCTCGACCACGAGATCGACATCGGGATCGCGCGCCAACTCGACCGCGTCGTCATGCCAGCGGAGCCCGTCGAGCGCCACGCCGCGATCGAGCGTGCGCCGCCGGGCGCTCACCGCCGTGACCTCGACCGGCCGGCCGGACGCGGCCGCGATGAGTGCCGCATTCCCCCGCAACAGCCGCAAGGTCCCGGCGCCGACCGTGCCGAGCCCGGCGAGGCCGATGCGGAGGGCCGGCGCCCCGTTCACCCGCTAATACTCGACATAGAGATCGGCGCGGTCGGCCCCCGTCCCCGTGCCGTGGATCGGCGATGCCTCGGTCACGATCTCCGCGGCGGGCACGCCTTCCGCCACCAGCGCCTGCTTCACGGCATTGGCGCGTTCGAGTGCTGCCTGATATGCCGCCAGCTGCTGCCCGGCCGGATCGGCGCCGCTTTCCGGCAAGGCGGCATAACCCACGACCCGGACGACGCCGCCATATTGCTGATGGAGTGCGGGGATATTGACGAGCTTCGCCGGTGCCTCGCTGTTGAGCGCGTTCGAGCCGACAGTGAAATCGACCTCGGCCACCTGGGCCGATTTGGTCCGCTTGCCGGGCGGCGTCGCCACGGCCGGCGCCACATTGGGCGAGGCCGACAGATTGGGTGCGCCCGGTACCGGCTGAGCGCGGACCGGCGGGGCCGGCGGCACGGGGATGCCGGCGACTTCGGTCGGCTGATCGGTGGGATGCGTGGCGGGTGCCCCCGGCAGCGGCTGCTCCGGCCCGGGCGGCGGCAAGGGTGCCAGCTGCGGCGGCGGCGGGGCCTGGCGCGGCGTCTCGGCCGGCGGGTTGCCGCGCGGCGTCGGCGTCTGCAAACTGGATTCCCGATCGACCGCGACCGGCACCACGCCCAAGGCGCCGCCGGCGACGAGCCGGCTTTGAGAGCGCTGGGTCTGGGTCTGCGGCGGCGGCGGCGCGTCATTGACCGGCGGCGTATAGGGCGTCTGCTCCACCGGCACCGTCACTTGCGGCGGCGTGAGCGCGGCGGCATTGCCAGCGGTCACTTGGCTGTCGATGTAGCGCGCATTGTCGCGGTCGGCGACCAGGCCGTCGGCCAGCTTCTCGCGCTGTTCCTTGGTCAGGCCGCGCGTCGGGGTCTCCGGCACGGAGCTGAGATTGGGATAGGGCTCCTTCGAGCCTTCCTCGAGATTGGCGGTATTCGCCTCGTCGGGACCGGGATCGTCCTTGGACTTGCCCGAGATGTCGCGATAGAGATTGATCGGATTGAGGTCGTCGAGCGTGCTGCACCCGCAAAGCGTGAACAGCATGGCCACCGCCACGGCCCGGCGGCCAGTGCTCCGCCTGATGTGCTTCCGGACACCGATACTGCCTGCCAACATTAACGACCCCTCGGGGATAGGTGCGCTCGGGAACGCTGCGGCCAGGCGCACCGCCGACCGGCCTTCGTCTTAGAGGCTGACCGCGCCGCGATCAAGCACGCCGCGCGTCTCGGCGCTTTGAAGCCGACTTCCCGCGGCCTATGTTTATGGCATAACGGGCTGGTTTCGCGTATCGAGGGAATGGGTGCCGATCCGCCTCAAGCTCGGCCGACCGCGCGAGCGTCCCAATTGTCCTCGCCGACAGGCAGGCCGACGACAAGAAAAGCTGAGGGAGCCGTCATGACCGACTCGTCCGCGCCGCACGAGGAGCATCCCGATCCAGTGGAGCTGGCCCACGCCGTCGCCGGCATCGCCGAGCGCAGCCAGCGCATGGTCGCCGATTTCCTGGCGCGCCAGGCCAAGGGCGAGGCGCCGGCCGCCAACGCCGGCATGGCCGACCCGCTCAACATCGCCGGCGCCTTCTTCGAGATGACGGCCAAGCTGATGGTCGAGCCAGGCCGCCTGGTCCAGGCCCAGGTCTCGCTCTGGAACGATTACATGCAGCTCTGGCAGCGCACGGCCGAGCGCTTCTTCAACGGCAAGGAAACCCAGCCGGTGATCGCGCCCAACAAGGGCGACAAGCGCTTCAAGGACCCGGCCTGGCAGGAGAACACGCTCTTCGACTTCATCAAGCAATCCTATCTGCTCTCCGCCCGCTTCATGCAGGAGACGGTGAAGGAGGTCGACGGGCTCGACGACAAGACCGCGCGCAAGGTCGATTTCTATACGCGCCAATTCGTCGATGCGATGGCGCCGTCCAACTTCGTGCTGACCAATCCCCAGGTGCTGCGCGCCACCATCGACAGCCGCGGCGAGAATTTGATCAAGGGCCTCAACAACATGCTCGACGATCTCGAGCGCGGCAAAGGCCAGCTGTCGGTCAAGATGACCGATCTCGATGCCTTCACGCTCGGCGAGAATATCGCGGTGACGCCGGGCCAGGTCGTCTATCAGAACGAGCTGATGCAGCTCCTGCAATTCAATCCGACCACCGAGACGGCCCGGCGCCGGCCGCTGCTGATCGTGCCGCCCTGGATCAACAAATATTATATTCTCGACCTCAAGCCGCAGAATTCCTTCATCAAATGGGCGGTTGAGCAAGGCCAGACCGTGTTCGTCGTGTCCTGGGTCAATCCCGACGCGCATCAATCCCAGCGGGGCTTCGAGGATTATATGGATCTCGGCCCCTTGGCGGCCCTCGACGCGATCGCGGACGCCACCGGCGAGACCGAGGCCAACGCCATCGGCTACTGCATCGGCGGCACGCTGCTCGCCGCGACGCTGGGCTATATGGCGGCGCGCAACGACAAGCGCATCGCGAGCGCCACCTACTTCACGACCATGGTCGATTTCACGGAATCGGGCGAGCTCTCGGTCTTCATCGACGAGGAGCAGATCCAGGTGCTGGAAAGCAAGATGGCCGAGCGCGGCTATCTCGAAGGCTCGGAAATGGCGACGACCTTCAACATGCTGCGCGCCAACGACCTGATCTGGTCCTTCGTCGTCAACAACTACCTCTTGGGCAAGGAGCCCTTCCCGTTCGACCTGCTGTACTGGAATTCGGACGCGACCCGCATGCCCTCCGCCATGCACAGCTTCTATTTACGCAACATGTATCAGGAGAACCGGCTGGCCCGGCCGGGCGGCATCAGCTTACGCAACGTGCCGATCGATCTCACCAGGATCGAGACTCCGACCTTCATCCTGGCGACCAAGGAAGACCATATCGCACCCTGGAAATCCTCCTATGCCGCGACCCAGCTCTATAAGGGCCCGGTCAAATTCTGCCTCTCGGGCTCGGGCCATGTCGCCGGCGTGGTCAATCCGCCGGCCGCCAAGAAATACGCCTATTGGACCAACCCCAAGCTGCCGAAGAATCCGGAAGCTCTGGTTCAAAGGCGCCAAAGAGACCGAAGGCTCCTGGTGGCCCGAATGGGACAAATGGGTCGGCAAGTTCGCCGGCGGCAACGTCCCGTCCCGCCAGCCGGGCGACGGCAAGCTGAAGCCGATCGAGCCGGCGCCGGGAAGCTATGTGAAGCTGCGGCTGAGCTGAGACTTATCCACAGACCGATTGCACGACCTCTTGACCGGCTATCCGCCGATATGTTCCTTATTCGTTCATAGTCATGGAACGAGGAGGTGCAGCGGTGGAGACGGAGCGGGATCGCGAGATCCTCGAGCAATTGGCCGAGTACGGCATGGAGGTCGCGGCTGCGCTCAAGGCGCAGATCGAGACCGCCAGCGATGCCGACTGCGCCGATCGCTTGAGCCTCGCCTTCACCCGCGTCAGCCGCTCGATCCGCCAGACTCTGGCCTTCAAGGCGAAGCTTGCCGATCTGAAGGCGAAGAGTGCCGAAAAGCGCCAGACGAAGGATCGTGAGCAGGCGATCGAGAACGTCACGGCTCCGCGCCAAGAAGCACCAGGTCGCCCGCGATGTCGCCCTGATGGTGGAAGCCTGTGCGGAATCGGAGAATCTGCTGACCGATCTCCATGAGCGTCTGATGGATCCGGATATCGAGGATGAGCTCCTCACCATCCGGGTGGGCGACGTCATCATCGGCCTGTGCGACGAACTCGGGATCCCGGTCGAGCTCTCGGTCTGGCAGGACAAGGGCTGGTTCATCAACGAGGGCAGGGAACCGCCGGAGCCGCCGTTTGGCCGAAGAGTCCCCTCGCCCGCCTGGCGGGAGAGGGAGGGGCCCGCGTCAGCGGGAGGGTGAGGGTGTGTCCTCGCCCACTACCTCGCGCTCACCCTCACCCACTCGCTGGCGCTCGTCGCCCTCTCCTGCCCAGCGGGCGAGGGCTGATTCCGCTTGTCTTAACCTTCAATCATCCGGCGACGCTTGGATGAGCGCCAGCACGCCCGGATTGTCCTTGTATTTCTTCTGCAGCTTGGCCTGCTTCTGGTCGATATCGGTGCAATAGCGCTTGATCTGGTCGGCCAGGAATTTCTGCCGTGCCGCGTCATACGCATCCTCGTCGGCGAAATGGGCGCATTTATCGCGCTGGTCGAGGAAGGCCTGGACATCGGCCGGCGCCGGCGGCGTGCCGGCATCCTGGGCACGCGCCGGGAGTGCCGTGAAACCGAGCAGCAGCGTCGCGAGCAGAAGGGCGCGCATCGTCAATGCCCGGTCGACGACCAATGCGGCGGATCGCTGAGGAGCTTGATCACGCCATAGGTGGCGCCGACATCGTGCAGATCGTCGTTGCGGGCACCGTCGCGCGGGCTGCCGATCTCGATCTTCTTGCCCCGGGCATTCTCGATCTCGAGCGTGCCCGACCAGGAGATGTCCATGTCGATGGCGAGCCCCTTGATATGGAGCGAGGTCAGCGACGCGATATAGGCCATGTGGAAGAGATCGACCATCTCCTGCGCCGCGGCTCGGGACTTCTTGAGATTCTTGTGGTCCCAGACGATGTCGACGCCAGGCTCGGCCGGCACGGCGGAGGGGGCGACCTGGCCGTGCGCCACGGCCCAGCTGTAATGCATGAGGAAGGCGCGCTTGGCATTGCGCAGCGTGGCCGAGACCCTGACATTGGCGCCGGCATCGTCGAGGGCGGCCAGGAACTTCTCCACCTTGGAGCGGAACGAGGAGTCGAGATCCTCGATTTTCGAGCTGTTCGGAAACTTCGCCTGATTGGCATGCCACCATTTGGCGCCACTGAGGCGGTCCGCATCCCCTGCCCCCGTCGCCGGGCGGACGATGGCGAGCTTGCGGCTTTCGATCTGCTGCAGCAGCAGGCGGATGACCTCGTCGTCGCTCAGCTGATCGACCGAGAGGATCGAGCGCGACGACCGGATGAGCAGCCGCCGCATACTCATCATCGCGGCATCGTCGAACAGGTTCCGCCGCAGGATCCAGGAATGATCGATGCCGATATCGGGAAAGCCGATGTCCCAATCGTCGAACGGCCGGACCGTCAGCGAATGGCCGTAACGGGAATGGCCGGACGAGACCTTGTAGGACGGCGGCATGGTCGTGACCTGGCAGTGGTTCCGGTCAATCTCGTCTTGTGGGCCGGGTCAAGTCAACCCGGCTCACGCGCGGCGCCCTCGTGCCGGCGAGCAGCGGATGGATGAGCAAGGCCGCGGCAAGCCCGACGGCACCGCCCAGCATGGTCTCCCACGCGCGGGCGCCGAGCAGCATGAAGGAATGCTCGCCGGTCGCCGCCAGCGTGACGATGAGCACGAAGGCATAAGCGCCGCAGGCGATGTCGTAGCGTGCCGGCAGCGCCATCGCATAGATCACCATCGCCAGTGCCGCCGCGGCCCACAGCAGGAGCGGCGCTGCCGCAGCCAGCGGCAGGCAGGCGAGGCCGATCGGCACGCCGATCGCGGTGCCGAGGATGCGGCGCTTCACCCGGTCGATCGTGGCGGTCGGCGAGCTCGCCACGACATAGGTGCAGGCCGTGATCGCCCAGGCCGATTCGGGCAGCCCGACCGCGGCGTTGAGCGCCACGATGGCGAGTGCCGCCGCCGCCGCCTGCAGGCCCATGATCAACTCGGGCCGGAGCGCGCCCGGCACGGGAACGGCGGGGATGGGCACCGCCGGCGGCTGCTCGGCCGGACCGCTCAAGAGCCGCGGCACGATCGCCGCCACCGCCGCCAGCAGCCCGGCGATGAGGATGGTTGGGATGTCCCGAAGATCGAGCCCCGCGCCATAGGCCAGCAGCTGGCCGATGAAGATCTGCGAGCCGATGCCCGTGCCGGTGAGGCCGAACCGCCTGAGATAACCCACGAGAAAGGCGCCGAGCGCCAGCGCCAGCTCAGGTCCGGCCGGGCCGAGGGATCGCAACAGCGGCGCCAGCAGCACATAGCTCAAGGCGCCGATCACGGCCGCCGCCGACAGCGCCAGCAGATCGCGGCTCGACTTGGTCCTGCCGCCGCGCCCCTCCGAGACGCTGGCCCAGAGGGCGATGCCGCCGGCGAGCGAGCTCAGCGCCGGCGCATCCGGCAGGCCGCGCTCGATATCGGCCATGGTGCCGAGCATGGCGGCGATGCCATAGGCCGTGACGAGCCGAAGCCCCTTGATGCGCCGATGCGCACCCGGATCGATCCGCTCGAGCCAGGACGCGATCGCCGTCAATGGCCGTGGCACGGGGCCGCGATCGGGCAGGGTGGGGGGATCTTCCGGACGAGTCTCGGTCAAGGGCGGCGTCGGTTCGTTGAGATTGCCGTCAGCATCGGCTTTCCGACGCCCCAATTCAAATGCGATCCAGTCAGAGGTTGCTCATGCCGCCATCGATGACGAGCTCGCTGCCGACCGTGAAGGCGGACTCGTCCGAGGCCAGATAGAGCGCGGCCAGGGCGATCTCGCGCGCGGTGCCGCGGCGGCCCAACGGGATCTGGCCGACCAGCCCGTCGAGCGTCTCGCCGGTAATGCCGAGCTTGTCATGGAGCGGCGTCGCCACCGGGCCGGGGCTGACCGCATTGACCCGGATGCCGCGCCCGACGAGCTCGCCCGAGAGCGTGCGCGCGAGCGAGATCAGGCCCGCCTTGGTGGCGGCATAGATGCTGGAGGCCGGCATGCCGATCCGGGCATTGATCGAGGTGTTGAAGACGATCGAGGCCGGCTTCGCGAAGACCGGCAGCAGCGCCTGGACCAGGAAGAACGGGCCTTTGATATTGACCGCGAAGGAGCGGTCGAAGCCCGCCTCGTCCCAGTCCGCCACGGGACGGAAATCGGCGATGCCGGCATTGACGAAGAGGATGTCGAGCTGACCGAACTTGGCCTTGACCGCCTCCGCGATCTTCGCCTGCTCCGCCACGTTGCCGGCATCGGCCTTGATGACGGTCACGGCAGCACCGAGCTCGGCCGCGGCGGCCTCGATATTGGCCGGGTTCGAGCCGGTGACGATCACTTGCGCCCCTTCCTCGAGGAAGAGCTTGGCCGTCTCGAGCCCGATGCCGCTGGTGCCGCCGGTGATAAGGGCCCGCTTGTTCTTGAGCCTGTTCATGATGGGAACCTCCGTGAGGATTTCGATACCCTCGATGTGGTCCCGATCGTTTCGCGTCATAATCCCGACAATTCCGGAAGGATTGTTCGGCAAGAGCGGAAAATGATCGGCAGCTTGTCTCGCTAGCCCGCGCCGATCTCGCTGCGATATTGCTGCGCCAGCTTGGCGTAGTTCTCGGCCGTGCCGCGCGTGATCTTGTAATCCTCCTCGGTCAGCGCGCGCATCAGCTTGGCCGGGCGGCCGGCCCAGAGCTCGCCGGCCCGGACCCGCTTGCCTGGTGTCACGAGCGCACCGGCCGCGACCATGGCGCCGGTCTCGACCACGACCTCGTCCATCACGATGGCGCCCATGCCGACGAAGGCTTCATGCTCGAGGGTGCAGCCATGGATGAGCGCCATATGGCCGATCGAGACGTCGTCGCCGATGAAGGTGGGCGACCGGCCACCGGAGACATGGACGATCGTGCCGTCCTGGATGTTGACGCGGGATCCCACGCGGATCTGATGCACGTCGCCGCGCAGCACGCAGCCGAACCAGATGCCGGTGCCGGGGCCGATCACCGTATCGCCGATGATGGTGGCGTTGGGGGCGATGAAGGCGTCGGCCGCGATGGCGGGCCGTACGCCGCGATAAGGCAGGATCAGCTTGGTCATCGGGCGGCACCTCCGCACATACAACAAAGGCCGAACCAGGGTGTCCCGATCCGGCCTCGTTGTGAAGGAAAGAAAGACGCTTTAGCGCTTCGAGAACTGGAAGCTGCGGCGCGCCTTCGCCTTGCCGTACTTCTTGCGCTCGACCACGCGGCTGTCGCGGGTGAGGAAGCCCTGGGCCTTCAGCACCGGGCGCAGGCCCGGCTCGAAATAGGTCAGCGCCTTCGAGATGCCATGGCGGACGGCACCGGCCTGGCCCGAAAGGCCGCCGCCGGCGACGGTGCAGATCACGTCGAACTGGTTGACCCGATCGCAGATCCCGAAGGGCTGGGCCAGGAGCATGCGCAGCACGGGCCGGGCGAAATAGACGATCGAGTCGCGGCCATTGACCGTGAACTTGCCGGTGCCGCGCTTGATCCAGACGCGGGCGACCGCATCCTTGCGCTTGCCGGTGGCGTAGGCGCGGCCGAGCTTGTCGATCTTGGGCTCTGCCGGGCTCGGCTCATCGACCGGCACGGCGCCCGAGGGCTGCGCCTGGGCGTGAACGAGGGCGGACTTCAGCGTGCCGAGTGACTGCAAATCGGACATATCAGGCAACTCGCTTGTTCTTCGGATTGAGAGCGGCGACATCGAGCGGGACCGGCTGCTGCGCCTCGTGCGGATGCTCGGTGCCGGCATAGACGCGGAGATGGCTCATGACCAGCCGGCCGAGCGGGCCGCGCGGCACCATGCGCTCGACCGCCTTTTCGATCACACGCTCGGGATGCTTGCCGTCGAGGATCTGGCCCTTGGAGCGGCTCTTGATGCCGCCGGCATAGCCCGTGTGCCAGTAGAACATGCTGTTCTTGCGCTTGTTGCCGGTCAGATGGACCTTCTCGGCATTGATCACGACGATGTGGTCGCCGCAATCCATATGCGGGGTGAAGGTCGGCTTGTGCTTGCCGCGCAGATGCATGGCGATGATGGAGGCGAGACGGCCCAGCACCACACCCTCGGCATCGATTAGGGTCCAACGCTTGTCCAGATCGGACGGCTTCGCATTGTAGGTTTTCATCGCTCTCGAACTCGCCAGAAAACGCTCGAAAAACCCGGAGGCTCGAGCGGAGGCGAAGGTACTAGGCAATCACCCGCATCGAGTCAACCGAAAAAGCGTCGACAGGCAAATGATTTAGCGCGCGGTATTATGGTAGGACGAGCTCAACCGGCTGATATATCGGGTATTTATAAGGTCGTAACCAATTCGGACGATGCTGCGTTGCAGACATCCGGGGGCTTGATCACGGGCATGACCGAGTTCTTCCAAGGCCGCAAGCTGCGCTACCAGATCCTGGCGCTGATCGAGGATCGCTGGCAGCTGGTCGCCGTCATCGATGACGAGCGCGAACAGATGAGCCGCGGCTTCGAGCGCAACGATTACGAGGCGCTCGAGGCGAGCGCCTGCCACAAGGCGCGCGCGCTGTTGGGCGTCAACGGCATCAAGGCCGTGCGCCTCATCCGGGAAAGGATGCGGTCGGACGGGTTCCAGTCCGAGCAGGAGATCCTGAACGAGACGGCGCCGGTGATGAAGGCGGTCGAACGCCAAGTCGCGAACTATTCGGGCGCCGTGCCGGTCTGCGCCAATGCCGAGGACATCCTCAGCCGGCCGGCGCTGCGCGTGGTCGGCATGATCATGCGGCCGCTGCTCGACAAGCTCGGCATGTCGCCGACCGAGCTCGTGACGCTCAAGGCCGTGGCGTCCGGCGTCAAGCGCGCCGAGAACGCGGTCGCCGGTGCCATCACCGCGGCCGCCCGCCTGCAGGCCGAGGAGATGGGCGTGCCGGTGCGCGCCCGCATCAACGAGATCGAGAAGCTGGCCGAGCAGATCCGCAACCGCGTGCGCGCCGCCAACGAGCTCGCCAATCCGCCCAAGCTCGGCGAGGACGGCATCGACGCCTTCCTCGGCCGGGTAATCGCCAAGATACCGCGGCAGGATTGGCGCTTCTGGTCGCTGCGCGGCCTGTCGGTGCTCACATCCCCCGACACCAACTATGTCTCGAAGCTCGAACGGCTGATGCCGCTGCTCCAGCCGGGCATCAGCGACCAGGCGGCCGATCTCATCGACGAGGTCGCGGCCTCGCTGATCGATCACCAGGATGTCGTGCGCGAGCTCTTGGGCCGCCAGCCGGACCTGACGGCCGCCATGATCGCCCTCGTCGATCTCGCCGACGGCAAGGTGCCCGCCGTCAACGGCGCGCCCGAGCTCACGGCCGCCCTCGCGGCCGCGATCGACGCCGGAAGCCTGGTCAAGACGCGCGACGCGCTCTGGGACCGGCTCAATCGCAGCCTCGCCGGCCGCCAGCGCCTGTCGAACAACACGCTGCGCGAAGAATGGCTGGCAATCCACAAGCTGCAGGACGAGCTGCTGCCGCGCATCCCGCCTGCCTTCCATAAGCAGGTCGAGTTCGAGCCTCACCCAGCGCCAGATGCGTACCCGTGAGGAGCTGTCCGAAGAGGTCGAAGCCTAAAGCTGGATAAGACGGGGGGCAGCCGCCCGCCAGCCCAGCGCCAGCGTCGCCACGGCCGCAGCGGTGAAGAGCAGCGCCGTGCCGTCCCAGCTGCCCGACCAGTCGCGCATGGCCCCGGCCGCGAACGGGCCGAGGCTGGCAAGACAGTATCCCACGCTCTGCGACATGCCGCTCAAGGAAGAGGCGATCGCGACATCGGGCGAGCGCAGCACGATCAGCATCAGCGCCAGGCCAAAGAGCCCGCCCTGGCCGATGCCGAGCAGGATCGAGGCCGGCCAGACCAGCAGCAGCGGTCCATAGAGGCAGCCGAGAAACCCCGCCAGCGTCATCAGCACGAGCGCCACCGCGAGCGGGCGCTGCCCCGGCCGGCGCCCGGCCAGCATCGGCACGATCAGCGACGCCGCGATCTGCATCACGACCGACAGCGACAGCACGAAGCCGCTGTCGATCCTGGTCATGCCGCGCTGCTGCAGGATCTCCGGCAGCCAGGACAGCACGGCATAGAACATGCCCGATTGCAGCCCCATGAAGCCGGTCACGGCCCAGGCGAGCCCATTGCGCCGGAGCCCGCGCGGTGCGGCACGCGCGACGATCTCCGTCCGGGTCCTCAGCTGCGGCAGCCACAGGCACAAGGCCGGCAGCGGCAGCAGCGCCCAGAGGCCGAGGCCGATCCGCCAGTCGCCGCCGAGCCAATGCTCGAGCGGCACGGTGAACCCCGCCGCGGCCGAGGCGCCGATCGCCATGACCATGGTGTAGAGGCCGGTGACCAGGCCGATATGATGCGGGAACTCGCGCTTGAACAGCGCCGGCAGCAGCACGTTGGTGATGCCGATCGCCGAGGTGCCCAGGATCGTGCCGAGGAACAGTGCGGCACCGGAGCCGGTGACCCGAAGGCTCATGCCGAGCGCCAGCAGCACCATCATGGCGCCGATCGCGCGCTCGCCACCCCAGCGCCGCGCCAGCCAGGGCGCCGAGGCGCTCGCCACACCGAAACACAGAACCGGCAGCGTGGTCAGCCAGCGCGCACCGGCCGGCGACAGCGGCAGGGACGCCATGATCTCGCTCAGGATCGGCGAGACGCTGGCGAGTGCGGCGCGGAGATTGATCGCGACCAGCAGCACGCCGGCCAGCAGCAGGCCCCGCCCGCGCAACCCGGTCTCGACCTCCGTCACGGTCGAGGCCGTCACGCCGCGGAACTCGACGGCAGGGCATAGGTGGCCACGACATGCGCCACCATGTCGTCGGCCCCCTCGCTGAAGAGCTCGACCTCGCCGACGGCCAAGCGCTTGCCCAGCCTGAGCAGCCTGGCCACCGCCCGGAGTGCCGCCGGCGCCGGCTTGGCGAGGAAGTTGATCGAGAGGCTCGAGGTCACAGCCAGCGGCTCCGGCCCGATCGCCCCCAGCACGGCCGCATACATGGCGACATCGGCCAGCGCCATCAGCACCGGGCCGCCGATCGTGCCGCCGGGCCGAAGGAAGCCGTGATCATAGGGAATGCGCATGACCGCGTGGCCATGGCCGATCTCGACCGTCTCCATGCCCCAGGCGACGGCGATGGGGAGGCTCGCTTCGAGGATCTCGTCGAACCGGGCGATGCTGATGCGGGCGGCCTCGGTCATCGAGGAACTCCGTCACGACAGGGAGATGGAGGAGACAGGCGCCGTCCGTGCCGGTCAAGCGCAGCCGGCGCAGCCCTGCCTATCGCGTGTGCAGACCTCTTGGCGCGCGCGCGCCGATGCGGGAATATGGATGGGAAACTTCCCACCGATGGGATCGCCATGGCCGTGCAGTCGAACCCGATTGAGCCGATCCTTCTGCGCCATGACCGCGGCAAGGTTGCGTGGCTGACGCTCAATCGGCCGTCCGCGCGCAACGCGCTGTCGCGGGCGCTCATGACCGAGCTCGAAACGGCCCTCGACGCTGTCGCCGAGGATCCGGCGATCGCCGTCATCGTCGTTGCTGGATCCGGTCCCGCCTTTTGCGCCGGCCATGATCTGCGCGAGATCCGCAGCGAAACCAGCCGTGCCTTCTACGAGGCCCTGTTCGAGCAATGCTCGCGGCTGATTGTTCCGCGACAGCGCGACCAGCATGCTGCAGCGTGCCCAGTTCGCGCCCGAGCACCTGCCGACCCTCGCCATGGCGCCGCACGAAGCGGTGCGCCAGATGGTGCGCAACAATGTCGATTATGTGCCGGTCGACCAGGCGTTCGGCCGGATCGCCACCACCATGTTCGTGGTCTATCCGCCCGGCATCGCCACCATCGTGCCGGGCGAGCGTCTCGACGAGCGCGCGCGCCCGATGCTGGACTATCTCAAGATGTTCGAGCGCAGCGCGAACTTGTTTCCGGGCTTCGAGGCCGAGATCCAAGGGGTTTACCGGGAGACGGAGAAGGACGGCACGGTCCGCTTCTACACCTATGTGGTGCGGGAATAATCGACGTTGCCGATGTCGGATTGGTCGAACGACACACTGAACTCAAATCGTTATTCCGGGGCCGGCCGCGGAAACGGACGTAGCGGCTATACCCCGCCCTGCGGAATCGGCTTTCCGTCGCCGGCGCCCGGCGGCGCGGTGTCGCCCGGCCCGAGGGCGCGCTGCATGAGGATGCTGTCGGTCCAGCGCCCATATTTGAAGCCGACGCCCTTGAGCAGGCCGGCGCGCTCGAAGCCGAACGCCTCATGCAGGCGCTGCGAGGGCTCGTTGGTGGCGTCGATATAGGCGATGATCTGCCGAAACCCGGCGGTGGCGCAGGCGTCGATGAGCGCCGGCAGGAGACGTCGGCCGACGCCGGAATGCAGGTGGTCCGGGTGCACGTAGATCGAGTGCTTGACCGCGTAGCGATACGCCGGGCGTTTTCGGAACGGCACGGCATAGGCGTAGCCGACCACGATGCCGGCCTGTTCGGCGGCCAGATGCGGCAGCCGGCGCTTGAGCATGTTCTTGCGCCGGCGCTTGATGTCGTCGCCATGCAGCGGCTCGACGTCGAAGGCGCCGAGGCCGCGCTGGATGTGGTGGGCATAGATCGCGAGCATGGCCGCGACATCGTCCTCGGTGGAGGGACGCACGATGATCTCGCGGAGATGGTCGAGCGTCGGTGCGCCGGTCGCCAAAGAATTCAAGACGTCGGTCCCTTCGGCATCGGGAGCGATGCCGCGGCCTGCATCGATCACGCGGCCATGACAGTTTCATGTCAGGGCCCGGATGGCGCCGGCGTCGTGCGGGATCAGGCCTTGCCCAGCAGTTTTGCAAGCGCCGGGGCGAGGCCGGTGGTATCCGCGGCAGGGGCGGCTTCGGCGCACCGGCCGGCCTTGCCGGCGGCCAGGACCGCGTGTGCGCCGGCTTCGACGGAGCAAAGCACCGGAACCAGAACCGCGGGCTGGATGCGGGCGGCGAGGCCGGCCAGCGCGGCACCGCCGAGGATCACCGCGTCGGCGCCATCCTGGGTGGCGCACGCCGTGCATGCCGCGGCGAGGTGGGCGAGCGCCGCTTCGGGGTCGCGCGCGATCTCGTCGCCGGCCGGAGCGATGGTGCGAATGGCCGCAAGGCGCTCGGACAGGCCGAGCGCCGACACGAACTCGCGCAGCATCGGCTCCCACCGCGCGCCGCCGGTAACGATGGCGAAGCGCGCGCCACGGCTGCAGGCGGCCCGGCAGGAGGCTTCCGCCATGCCCACGACCGGCACCGGAGAAATCTCTTGGAGTGCCGCCAGCCCGGGGTCGCCGAAGCAGGCGAGATAAACCGCATCGCATGCCGCGTCGCGGCCCCCGAGGTGTTCCGCCAGGGCATCGAGCGCGGCGTGGCCGGCGATCGCGGCGGCGGCGCGGCTGGCGATGTAGCGCGCCCCGAACCGGCCGGTGACGGCGACAATCGTCGCACCGTCTCCGGCGATGGCGCGCACCCGCGCCGCGACCAGATCGGTCACTGCCGCCGACGTGTTCGGGTTGATCACCAGGACGCGCAAGTTTCGCCTTCGGGTATCACAGACATGCGCCGAACCGTTCGGCGACGCGCAATTCCACTATACCGGGGATGGCGGGAAGGGAATGCGGGGGCGCCGGGGAAAAGGAATGCTGGAGAGATCAGCGCTGCAGCGGCGATATCGGCACCAGAGACGACTCGAGGGGCCTCCCGGAACAGCGCCTTGCGGATCAACGCATGGACGCCCCAGTTGCCGTCCGCCACCTGGGTGATGCCGAAATCCACGGCTGCGGACATCAACGAGATCGCCTCGTCCTCCGACAATCCTTTCGCCGTCATCAGGAAGCGGCGCGCCTTGCGGAACGCGTCGCGCATCGCGAGATCGAGAGAGCTCTTCTTGTAGATATCGCTCTGGGCTGCCTCGCCCAACTCGACCAGGTAGTTGGAATAGCTAAAGCCGTGAACGATCCAGGCGTCCTGCGGTCTCGATCAGCGGATAGGTCACGTCGGCGCAGCACGGACGATGTCAGATCCTGCCGTTTGTGCAGCACGACGCGGAACACGCCCGTGAGCGAGCATTCGATGGCGGTCCCGGAGACCTCTCCGTCGCCCTGGGACAGATGCGGATCGCCGACCGAGAGCAGCGCACCGGGCACGTTCACCGGCAGGTAGACGCGGGTTCCCTTGCCGGCGCGCCAATTGTCGATGTTGCCGCCGAAATAGCCGGGCGGAACGGAATCGATCAGGCCCGGCTCCCGAGGCGCAACCGCCATGACGCCGAAGTGGGGACGCACGGGAATGCGGACATTGGACAGCACGCCGTAATGCGGCTCGATCGCTGCGCGGTCGACGGGAACGCCGGGATAATCCATCAGGTGATGGATCACCCCGAATGGATCCGTCTGCGGCGTCCAGTTGTAGCTGTAGACGGCTTTCGCCGACGACCAGTCGTCGGTGCTTTCGACCTCATAGATCGTGATCACCTCCCGCGGCCGCGTGCCGGACGCGAGTTCGCCGTACTGGAACCCCCACCAGGTCGCTGCGTTGCTGCCGAAGGCCTTGTCGCGATATGCAGGGTTGGCGCTCAGGCGCGGCTTGATGTCCACGATTTGCAATTCGATCAGGTCGTTCGGCCGCGCCCCGCGCACGGCGATCGGTCCCGTGCAAATATGCACGCCGAAACCCTCGCCGGCACCACGCCCGCACACCGTGGCGTCCATCGGACCGGCGCCGCGGCGGTCGACCGCTTTGCGCTCGGGCGTCCAGTGGAACACGCCTTCGGCCCCGGAATCCCCGCGGACCATCCGGTCGTAATCGTCGTATGCGTGTTGCGACAGCGTTTCGACGGTGACGAGATCGCCGCTGTCGATTTCGAGCACCGGAGGAATGTCGCGACTGAAATAGCCTCAGTGAATCGTCGTCTCGGTCGCCGCAAGATGGTGGTGGCGCGGTCGGGCGGACGTGCGCGCGCAGCGGCGGTCTTGGTCCGCCGTCGCCGGGGAGGGGTTATCGGGATGCAACTCGCCCGTCGTCGCGGCGGCCGCGTCTTCCATGAGGGCCTTCTTGCTCCGCAATGAGCGCGGGGCTTCGGGCCAGCCGCGATTGGCGTATTGCAGAATGCGATCCGCCATCTCGGCGGTGGCGGCGCGGCGGAAGTTGCGCGGCGAAACGCCGAATGCGTCGTGAAATGCCCGGCTGAAATGCGCGGCGTCGTTGAAGCCCCACCGGAAGCAGATATCCGAAATCGACAAATGGGAATGCGCCGGATCCGTCAGATCCTCGCGGGCACGCTCCAGCCGGCGCATGCGCAGAAAGTGCAAAAAATTTTCGCCGTTGCGCTCGAACAGTTTCTGCACGTAGCGCACCGAGGTGCCTTCCGCCGCCGCCACGTCGGCGATCGTGAATGTGGGATCGCCGAGGCGCTGCTCGATGGCGCCGCGAATCCTTTGCAGGGTCCGTGCCGTGCCCTGGCATAGCGCGCCGCCTGCCGCCCCGTCCGGCGTTGCATCGTTCGCCGCCGTCAGCATCTGCGCCAGCATGTCGAGCAAGGTCGTCTCGAGAGGCCGCGCCATTTCCTCCTGCATGTCGTCCATGGTCTCGGCCACCGTCCGCAGCAATCCCGCCAGCACGCGCGTCCCGACCGCATTCGGCGGCAGCCGCGCATGACGCGGCGAGACGGAATCGAGCATGCAAGTCCGCAGCGCCGCGTCGGGAAGGCCGAGGAACAGCAACTGGGAATGGGTGTGGATCACGAGCGGGGTGAACGCAGACGGGTCTCCGAAGACGACATCGTCCGGCGCGAGCTTGGAGCGCCGATCGTTCTGGGCGAGATGCATGTCGCCTTCCAGCGGCATCGCGAGCCAACGCATCGCGGGCTTCTGCGCCGGGGTCGTCAGGATGATCTGGGGCGGTGCGGCGAGGCGCGCAGCGGTGAAGCTGCCGGCAAATCGGCGGACCGTCAGCGTGCCGGCCACGTCATCGCCAATTGTCGCTTCCCATTTCATCGAAAGCCGTGCCAGCGCGTTCGACCACGCGTCCCGGCGCGCTGCGACCGCATAAGTCTCGGGACGAAATGCCCATCGCTCCGGCGACATCGGCTCGACCTTTCCGCTGGCAGGCTTTCTGCTTACAGGGCGCCGCGCCGGGCTCGCCATCATCGTGCGCCATCACGTGCGCGGTCGCGCGGCAGGCTCATGCAATTCAAGCAGAGAGTTCATGCCCTGCGGGCCGTGGTTCCCGGCCACGGGGTGCGGCTTGGGGGTGCGGTTTGAGGGGCACGCTCAGAATTGCATCAGACCTGCTCAGATCACAAGCATCCAGGACCGGAAGCACGTTTGGGCCGGCAAGTTTTTGGGCGTGCCCAGGCAAGACGCTTTGCCGCCGTCCAAGCATTCTGCACCTGTCGCAATGCGGCGCTCAGCAGGACAAAGCTATGGGAATGAACTCTTGATCAAGCACTGCTTCATACCGGCAAATCCGGACACGGTGCATTGGGGTTATTTTTCGAAAACCGTCGCGCCGGTTGTGCGGATCGCGTCCGGTGATTTCGCCACGATCGAGACGCTGACCCATCACGCCGGCGACGACTATGACCTGATGATCAAGGGCGATCCCGGCGCGGAGTCGGTCTACGGCTGGACTCCGTCGCGCAAGAACGTAGCGCGCCGGGGCGCTGGAAGCGTGACCGGCGCGGCATGCGGTGCCGGCGAAGGCCTCGGGGTTCACTTGCTGACGGGGCCCGTCCATATCGAGGGCGCGCGCCCCGGCGACGTGCTCGAGGTGCGAATCCTGGACGTGAGGCCGCGTCCTACCATGCATCCGGACCACAAGGGCCGCGCCTTCGGCGTCAACCTGGCGGCATGGTGGGGCTTGCACTACAGGCATCTCATCGAACCGCCCAAGCCGCGCGAGGTCGTCACGGTATTCGAACTGGACGCGACCGGCCGCGAGGATTGGGCGACGGCGCTCTACAGCTACGTGCTGACGCCGCAGACGGATCCCGACGGAGTGGTTCACCAAAAGGTGGATTATCCCGGCGTCATCGTCGACCACACGACGGTCGCCAAGCGCATCTCGGAGCTCGAAGGCATTCGCATCCCGGCGCGCTTGCATTTCGGGACCATGGGAATTGCTCCCCGCGAGGAGGACTTCGTCAGTTCGATCCCGCCGAGCTACACCGGCGGCAATATCGACGACTGGCGGATCGGAAAGGGTGCGACGATGTATTACCCGGTGGCCGTCGAAGGCGCGCTGTTTTCGGTCGGCGATCCCCACGCCGCGCAGGGAGATTCCGAACTCTGCGGAACCGCCATCGAGATGTCCTTGACAGGGGTCTTCCAGTTCATCCTGCATCGGCAGGAGAATCTCGCAGACACCCCGCTCGAGGGGCTGGACCATCCGATGCTGGAGACCGGCAACGAGTGGGTCATTTACGGCTTCAGCTTTCCCAACTACCTGCACCAGATCGGTCCCGAGCGCCCAACGGGAAGTTGCCCGCCTCGCGACGCTCGATGCCGCCATGCTCGACGCGTTCAAGAAGCTGCGGCGTTTCCTGATGCAGGTGCATGGCCTGACCGAGGACGCCGCGATCTCGTTGATCTCGGTGGCTGCAGACTTCGGCGTCACGCAAGTGGTGGACGGAAACTTGGGCGTGCACGCGATCATCAAGAAACATCTTTTCCCCGGACGCCGGCGCGCTTGAACGCGCCGGCGGCGGTCTCGATCGCGAAGGAGAACATGCCATGGATAGCATTCACGATGTCGGCGGCAAGCACGGACTGGGTCCGGTCGTCACAGAGGCCGACGAGCCGCCGTTTCACGCGCCGTGGGAGGGACGCATGCACGGCATCGCGGTCGCGTGCCAGGTCCATGGCGTGAACACCACGCCCGAGCAGCGCTCGACCATCGAGAACATGCCGCATTGGATGTACTTGACGACGAGCTATTACGAAAAATGGCTCTACTGCTACGAGAAGATCCTCGAGGCGAAGGGGGTGGTGAGCGCGGCTGAGATCGAGCGCCGGGTCGCGGCGAACTCCGCGCCTGCGATCACCGAACACCCTGCGATGCCGGCCGCCCCGAGCGACGCGGCGAAGGTCATGAATCGCAGTGATCTATGGCGGCACGCCCCACGACCGCCCGCTGGCGCGGCCGCCGGCGTTCAAGCCAGGCGATGCAGTGATGGCAAAAAACCTCCATCCGACGACGCATTCGCGCCTGCCCGGCTTTGTGAAGGGCAAGCCCGGCATCATCGACACTTATCATGGCGCGCATTGTCACCACGAAGCCCTCGCCGATGGCCGCGGCGAGGTGCCGGAACATCTCTACGCGGTGAAGTTCCTCGCCAAGGATCTCTGGGGCGCCGATGCCGAGCGGCCGGACGACGCCGTCTATGTCGACCTGTTCGAGGATTATCTCGCCCCAGCGCGGTGATCGACGCGCGCAATCCAAAAGGAGAATGATCCGATGTTCGAACCCCACAGCCATTCCGACGCCCACGGCCACCATACCTGGAACGAGCCTTCCAAAATCGAGGCGAGGGTGCGTGCGCTCGAGTCCCTTCTGGTCGAGAAGGGCGTGACGACCCACGATTCGATCGATACCCTGGTCGCGGCCTTCGAGAACGATCTCGGCCCGATGCACGGCGCCAAGGTCATCGCCAAGGCCTGGACCGATCCCGCCTATCGCAAGCGCCTCGCCGAGGACGGCACCAGCGCCATCGCCGAACTGGGCTATCGCGGACTGCAGACCGAGCACGTGAAGGCGCTGTTCAATTCGAACACCGATCATCACGTCTGGGTGTGCACGCTTTGCTCCTGCTTCCCTTGGACCCTCCTCGGCATTCCGCCGGTCTGGTTCAAGTCTGCGCCGTTTCGCGCCAAGGTCGTCAGCCATCCCCGCAGCGTGCTCGAGGAGTTCGGGCTGGTCCTGCCGGACAGCGTCAAGGTCCATGTCTGGGACACCAGCGCGGAGCAGCGCTACCTGGTGGTGCCGCAGCGGCCGGCCGGAACCGAGGGAATGACCGAGGAGGCGCTGGCAGGCCTCGTCACCCGCGATTCGATGATCGGCGTCGGGCTTGCGCTGACGCCCGCACCGGCGGGAGGCGCGGCATGACGATGTCCGAGACGAACGCGACCGCCATCCCGCAAATGGACGGCGCGCTGGCCTATCCCCGCAGCAACGGCGAGCCCGTATTCGCGGCGCCCTGGCAAAGCCGGGCATTCGGAATGGTCGTCGACCTGCACAAGTCCGGCCGGTTCCCCTGGGACGAGTTCAAGGAACGATTGATCCAGGAAATCGGCGCCGGGCGTCCGGCGGATGTCCCGACCGATGCGTCTGAATACTACTACCAGTGGGTTCAAGCCTTCTCGCGCCTCCTGGTCGAGACCGGTCTCCTGCGCGAGACCGAACTCGCCGCGCGCGAGCACGAGTTTCAAACCGGCGTCCGGCAAGAGGTCTACTAGTGGATCGATTCCATGAAACCAATCAGTAGGGTGGGCAAAGGCGCGCTCTTCGCGCCGTGCCCACTCGGATACGACGATGGTGGGCACGCTTCGCTTTGCCCACCCTACAGGTCCGATGGCATCGATATGATTCGAACTTCGGAAACGGAAATCTCACCCCGACGCCAATCAAACCGATACCAGCGGAGATCGTCATGAGAATGATGCTGTCATCCTCGTTCAGCAATGCCTTCCTGGGTGGGCTCGCGGTCTGGGCCTTCCTGTCCGTCGGCGGTGTCCTGGTATGGGCTCGCCGTCATTGCCTGGGGCTGCTTCTTCCACTGCGGCGGCGACAACAACGCCGTGCGCATCGCCGTCGTGGGCAATTTCCTGGGTATCCTCACGGCGTGGACCGCCGGCATTTTTCTCACGCTCAATCCCGTCTCGGTGCCGGCCGCCTGTCTGGGCCGGGGTGGTCGTCGGGCTCCTGACCTTCGTGATGGTCTTCATCGGGCACCAGCTTGCGGTCCGGCTCGGACTGACCATCCGGGTCGTGCCGGCGAGCTTCTATGGTGCCGCCGCAACCTTCGCATACCTCGTGCAGACCCCGGACCGGCTGACCACGAAGGCCCTGTTCTCATTGTCGTTCGACAATGCCCTCATCGCGCTGCCGATCTCGATGTTCATCGGCGCGCTGCTCGGGCTCGCGACCGCAAAACTGACCGACGCGCTGGGCACCCCATCGACACGGCCGGGGCTCGCCCCTTAGTGTAGTGTTGCTGTAGACTGGCTCGCACATCGCTCCTCTTCCACGTGTTGCACGCGGGTAGCCGACCTTGACGCATTCCTTCCATCGCGCGGCCGCATCGAATCCGCTTTCCGTGCGTGGCCGGGCCGTCGTGATGATGATACTGCTGGCGGCGGCGAATGCGCTGGTCTGGCTCGGGGTCTGGGTCGTCTTCGACGGCCGTCCGGCCCTGGTGGGCACCGCCGTGTTGGCATACGGCCTCGGCCTGCGCCACGCGGTCGACGCGGACCATATCGCCGCGATCGACAACGCGACCCGCAAGATGATGGAGGCCGGCCGGCGCCCGGTGACGCTCGGAATGTTCTTTTCGCTCGGGCACTCGGCCGTCGTATTCGCCCTGACATTCGCGGTCGCCGCCACGACCGCGACATTCGCTTCGCTGATCGAGCCGGTCCGGGCGTTCGCATCGGTCGTCGGCACCGGACTGTCGTTGCTGTTCCTGGTCGCGATCGCTGCCGCAAATGTGATGACCCTCGTATCCCTCGTGCGGGCGCTGCTGCGCGAAAGGGCAGGTGGCGAAAGGGCAGGTGGCGAAAGGGGAGGTGGCGAAAGGGGAGGTGGCGAGCATGGGGGACATGTCCATGAGATGGCGGCCGGCGGGTTGATGGCGCGCCTGCTGGCGCCCCTGACACGCTGCGTGACGCGCGGCTGGCACATGTTGTTCGTGGGGTTGCTGTTCGGCCTCAGCTTCGAGACCGCCTCCGAGATCGGCCTCCTCGGCCTTTCGGCGTCTGAAATGATGAATGGCCTGTCGCCGTGGTTGATCCTGGCGTTTCCGGCGCTGTTCGCAGCCGGCATGTCGCTCCTGGATGCGGCGGACGGGGCGATGATGATCGGCGTCTACGGCTGGGCGCTGTCGCGCCCGAAGCGGCGGCTCGTCTACAACATCATCATCACCGCGCTGTCGGTATTCGTCGCCCTGTTGATTGCGGGCATCGGGGTGGCGGGCCTGCTCGCCCGCCATGACGATAAGACCGGCGGCGCGGTCCCGGCCGGCCTGTCCGATGTCGACATGAACACGCTCGGATACGTGGTCGTCTTTGTCTTCGCTGCCGCATGGCTGATTGCCGTCATCGGTAAGCCGATGGCGTGCCCAGCCGCCGGCCCGGGAAACGGCCGCGCGTGCTGCACCCGCGCGGCGCCCTCAGCGCCGCATCGCCTGGATCAATGCAAGGGCCGCGAAGATGACGACGAACGACACGCCGGTGGTCACCGTGCCCAGCGCATAGAGCACCGGCGTGGTGACGTTGGTGGTCAGCGCCCTAGATCTCGAGCGGCAGCGTGTTGAGGTCGCCCGATCGCCTGGCTGGAACGCGGCGAACTCGTCCTAGGACAGCGTGAAGCCGAACAGGCCGACGCCGATCGACGCTGGGCAGCGATGATCGGCAGCACCACATGGCGAAGCGTCTGCCACGGGCGTCGCGCCCAGGTCGCGCGCGGCCTCCTCGTAGCGGCGGTCGAAGCGGTTGAAGACGGCGAACATGATCAGCAGCCCGAACGGCAGCGTCCAGGTGAGCTGCGCGCCGAGCCGAGGTGAACCCGCGACGTGTAGCTCGCACCAGGCCGGAGCTCGGCCATCGCCTTGATGGCATCGTCGGAACATGCAGCCCGATGCCGAGGACGACCAGGATCGAGGGCATGATCAGGCTGGCGATCGCGAGATAGAACAGCGACGGTCGAGCCGCGGAAGCGCGTGCGGAAGGCGAGCCCGGCCAGCAGCGACAGCACCACGGTGAGCACCATCACCACCACGCCGAGCACCAGCGAGCGGCGAAGCGCAGCCCCGATGTCGCCGACGCCGCGGCTCTTCGAACAGCTTGGCGAACCAGTGCAGCGACACGCCGCTCATCGGGAAGGTCAGGCCGCCTTCGGTCCCTGGAACGACAGGATCGAGGATGGTGATCATCGGCCCGTAGAGGAACAGCACGAACAGCGCGAAGAAGGCCGCGAGCCAGTAGAACGCCGACGGCCGCGCTTGCCGCGCATCGCTCACAGCTCCTTGCGGATGTCGACCACCCGCATCATGCGCCGCGACGATCAGCAGCACCACGATCAGCAGGACGACCGCATTGGCGGCGGCCGGCGGGATACTGCAGCAGCGACATCTGCGTTGGATCATCTGCCGACCGAGGCGATCTGCTGGCCGCCCATCATGCCGCACGGTGACGAAGTCGCCCATCACGATGGTGACGACGAAGATCGAGCCGATGGCGATGCCGGGCTTGCGACAGCGGCAGATCACGTTCCACAGCGTCTGCCAGCCCGTGGCGCCGGCATCGCGCGCGGCCTCGAGCAGGCAGCGGTCGATGCGCATCATCGAGTTGAAGATCGGCACGACCATGAACAGCGTGTACAGGTGCACGAAGGCCAGCACGACCGCGAAGATCGGAGAACAGCAGGAACTCGAGCGGCTGCGTGGATCATGCCCGAGCTGCATCAGCGTCGCGTTGACGAGGCCGTTGCGTCCGAGGAGCGGGATCCACGAGATCATGCGGATCACGTTGGAGGTCCAGAACGGGATCGTGCAGACCAGGAACAGCACGATCTGCCAGGTCGCGCGAGCGGACGTGGAACGCCAGGAAATAGGCGACGAAGAAGCCGATGCACCAGGGTGAGAGCCCAGACGGTGAGGCAGAACTCGAGGGTCGACAGATAGGTCTTGAAGGTGACGCAGAGATCGGGGAGCCGGTCGACGCAGCCTTCGAAGATTTCGAGATAGTTGCGCACGGTGAAGCCGGCAGGATCTGATATTCGTTGTAGTCCCAGAAGCTCACCACCGCGATCGTGAGCCGAGCGGAATGACGAAGAAGACCAGGAACACGAGCCGCAAGCGGCGCGACCTGCAGCCATGCGCGAGCCGGACACGCTCGCCAGCGGGTGCTCGCCGGCGCGACGCGATCAGCGGGTGCGGCGGCGACGGGTGCGGCTGGCAGTCGCGAGCGCGAGGTCCGCCACCGGTTCGGCTTCTGCCTCGGCTAGATCCGTCCTGCCGTGCGTGCGCCTCGCCCGCTTCGTATCGTCACGCCGCGACGAACTCGTTCCACTTCTGGACCATGTAGCGGTCCTCGTCCATCACCGCGTTCCAGCAGGCGACCGAGCCCATGCGCTGCTCGAGGAGCCGCCGTCGCGCACGGCGCCGGCCTTCTCCATCAGGTCGCCGTCGGGCTCTTGATGTCCTTCGCGGCCGGCTTGCCTTCCATCCAGAAGCCCCACTCGTAGGGCTCCATCTTGGCCTTCGCGGTCTCGAGCACGGCGCGAGTAGTAGCCCTGGCGGTTGAGATAGGCGCCGGCCCAGCCGGACAGGAACCAGTTGATGTATTCGTAGGCGCGCGTCGAGCTTCGTGCCCGTCAGGTGCTTCGGCAGCGCCGAAGCCCGCCGGCCCAGGCGCGATAGCCTTCCTTGAGCGGCTGGATAGGTGCAGGCGATGCCCTTGGAGCGCACCGCGGTCGACCGCCGGCGACCACATCGACTGGATCACCACTTCGCCCGAGGCCATCAGGTTGACCGACTCGTCGAAGTTCTTCCAGAAGGCGCGGAACTGGCCGGCCTTCTTGGCCTCGATCAGGATCTTCGATGGTCTTGTCGATCTCGTCCTTGGTCATGTTGCCCTTGTCGCCGTATTTGATGCTCGCCGCGCGCCTCGCACCACCATCGCGGCATCCATGATGCCGATCGACGGGAATGTTCAGGATCGAGGTCTTGCCCTTGAACTCCGGGTTCGAGCAGGTCCTTCCAGCTGTCGATCGGCCGCCGATCAGGTCGGGCCGGATGCCCAGCGTGTCGGCGTTGTAGATGGTGGGGATCAGCGTGATCCACTGGGTCGGCGACTTGGCGAGAAGGTCTTGGCGTTCTCGCCTCCAGGTAGACCACCTTCTTCGGCGCGGTGCCCTGGTCGCCGATCTTCTTGCCGGGCGGCAGCTTGCCCGTGGTGAAGATCGGCGTGATCTTGTCGGCGTACTTGATGCTGCTTGGCGTCCATCGCCTAGCAGATTGCCGGACGGGAGATCTTCTTGAGCGAGAAGTATTCGATGTCGACGATGTCGAACGAGTTGGGCTGGGTGATGACGCGCTTGGTCACGTCGTCGGTGCTCGACCGCAATGTATTGGATGGTGATGCCGAGTGTCCTCCTTGACCTTCTCGGCGATCGTCGTTGACGACTGGTTCACGGCGGTGCCGAGATAGCGCAGCACATTTCTGGTTCCTGGCGCATGAACGGCCGGAAATCCGGTGATCGCCCGCGAGCCTGCCGCTAGGCCCGCGATGGAGGCGGCCGTCTTGAGCATGGACCGCCGCGAGAAGCGGCCCGCCGTCGTCGATGTCTTCGCCATGTCGCTCTCCTCGTGCTGGGCTGCCGCTCGACGCGGCGCTCGGCCTTGCCGCGCTCACGCGGCGGTGTGGCTTTGCCGCTCCCCGCGGCGATGTGGCATGGCCGCTCACGCGGCGTCAGACAAACGATGAACGTCGTGGTCGTTCCAATCGATTGCGACCTGCTGTTCCGGATGCACCGTGAAGGCGTCGAATTCGGCCTCGTTCAAGGTCGCCGTGAGTTCGCCGGCGCCGTCGGCGTCGAGCGTGACCTGCACATGCGTGCCCTGATATTCGATGCCAGCGCACGACCCCGGACAGCCGCGCACCGCGCCTCGCCGCTCCGGTAGAGCTTCAGCCGGTCGGCCCGCACGGCGATCTTGCCGCGCGATCGGTCGCAATCACGTTGTGGCCGCCGATGAACTGGGCGACGAACGCGGTGCGCGGCGCGTTGAACACCTCGCGCGGCGTGCCGGCCTGCTCGATCTGGCCGCCATTCATCACCACCACGAGATCGGCCAGCGCCATCGCCTCGTCCTGGCTGTGGGTCACATGGATGAAGGTGATGCCGAGCTCGCGTCTGCAGCCGCTTCAGCTCCTCGCGCATCTTGATGCGCAGGAACGGGTCGAGCGCCGACAGCGGCTCGTCGAGCAGCAGCACCTGCGGCTCGGTGATCAGCGCGCGGGCCAGCGCGACGCGCTGCTGCTGGCCGCCGGAGAGCTGCGCCGGCAGGCGCTCGGCGTATCGTCGTCCATGTGCACGAGCTTCAGCATCTCCAGCGCCTTGCGCGCGCCGCTCGGCCTTGGCGACGCCGCGCATCTTCAGGCTGAACGCGACGTTGTCGGCGCAGTCGAGATGCGGAAACAGCGCGTAGCTCTGGAACATCATCGCCGTGCCGCGCGCCGCCGGCGGCAGGTCGGTGACGTTCTCGGCGCCGATGATGATGTCGCCCGTCGATCGCCGTCCTCGTGGCCGGCGATCATGCCGCAGCGTCGAGGTCTTGCCGCAGCCGGAGGGTCCGAGCAGGCAGCAATAGCTGCCGGCGGGAATCTTGAGGTCGATCGCATCCACCGCCACGGTGGTTCCGTAGAGCTTCGTCAGGGCGGCAAGTTCGAGGCTCGATCCGGTCATAATTTCATCCGCCGCAGCGCTATGCGGCGCTCGTAGCAAGCGATGTGCCACTCGAACGAGGCACGGAAACCGATCAAATCATTGGGATAAAGCCGCGGTCTCGCAGAATGGGTGGGACGCAGTGGCCGGCGCGAAGGCGCCCGCGCCCCGCTGCATAATATTTCATCAGGTCAGGCGGGGCTGGGTGCTGCGATTTGAGGTCAGCATGTCCTGCCGAACTTGCGCTCGGCATCGAGTGCGAGGCCTGCCGCGACGCTGCCGAAGGCGTCGCCTTCAACCACGCGGGCGTCGGGAACCGCGGCGGCGAGCGCCGCCTTGAAGCTCGGGATACCGCTGGAGCCGCCGGTGAGGAACACCGTGTCGATGTCGCCGGCCGCAAGGCCCGCGAGCTGCACCGCCTCGCGCGCCTTGGCGACGACCTTTCCGATCGCCGGGCCGATCGCCTGCTCGAATTGCGCGACGGCGATGTCGAGCGACAAGCGGTCCGATAATTCCGCGAGCGCGATCTCGGTGCGATCCGTCGTGGACAACGCGATCTTGGCGTCTTCGATGCGGCCGAGCAGTTCATGACCCTTGCGGAGTTTGATCACGTCGAGCAGGCGGTCGATCTTGTCCGGCTCCACCGCCTCGCGCCGCACCCGGCGCATGTCGGGCAGCGACCTTGTGGTCGTAGAGCGCGTTGACCCGGTGCCAAGTGGAGAGATCATGGTAGTACCAGGACGGCACCTCCATGTTCTTGGTTTTCATCTTGCTGCGGAAGCCGAGCAGGGGCATGAGCCTGGCGAGGCTCAGCAGGCGGTCGAAATCGGTGCCGCCGATGTGGATGCCGCTGCACGACAGGATATCCGCCTTGCGGTCGGCCGCGAGGCTGCGCTGCGGCGACACCCGCACCACCGAAAAATCCGACGTGCCGCCGCCGATGTCGGCGACCAGAGCGATCTCTTCGCGGGTGACGCTGCGCTCGTAATGCAGCGCCGCGGCGATCGGCTCGAACTGGAACGCGATCTCGGTGAAGCCCGCGCTCGCGGCCGCGGATTCCAATTGCCGCTGCGCCCGCATGTCCGCTTCCGGGTCGTCATCGACGAAGAAGGCGGGGCGGCCGAGGACCACGCGGCCTGGCTCGCCGCCCATGCCGGGCGCGCAGGCTTGCCGCAGGAAGCGCAGGAATCCCGCGACGATCTCCGCGAACAGGTACCGCCGCATCCGGACCTGGGTCCTTTCCTCGAACAGCGTCGTGCCGAGGATGCTTTTGAGGGATCGCATCAGGCGGCCCGGATCGTGCGCGAGATGGCGCCGCATCGCCTCGCGGCCATGGGCGATGCTGTCGTCCTCGAAGCTGAAGAACACCGCCGTCGGGATCGACTGCCGCCCGTCCTGCAAGGCGAGGACGTGCGCGCGGTCGCCGATCGACGATCGCCGCCGCCGAGTTCGAGGTGCCGAAGTCGATCCCGCAGGCGCCCGCCGGCCGCCGCTGCGGCGACGGGCCGACTGCAGCATGGGATGTGGCGCCGCCGCTCGAATTCCAAGTTCATTGCGCCGGCGCCATAGCACGGATCGGCGACGAGTTGGATATTTGGTTGCAACAGTGCGTAGCCCGGGCGAGCGCAGCGACCCGGGAGCAGTGGTGCGTGCTTGCGAGACCGCCCCGGGGTCGCTGCGCTCGCCCGGGCTACGCGCGCGCGGGGGAGAGGTCGCACCCACATCCGGTGCTGCGAAGCGCGCGGGCAGCCCGCAAGTGGAGAGAAGTCGCGCCTATTTCGTCCCGGGCTGCTGGTTCGCGAGCGAAATCTTCTTCATGATGTCGGCGATCCTGGCGTACTCGGCATCGAGAAAGCCGCGTGCGCTCTTGGAATCGAGATAGTGCTGCTCGAGCTGGGTGCGCTCGAGCTCCTGCTTCCATTCCGCCGTCGCCACCGTCTTGGCGAACACGTCGTCCCAATAGGCGATCTGGGCGGCCGTCATGTCCTTGGGGCCGACGATGCCGCGCCAGTTGGAAACGACGGCGTCGACGCCCTGCTCGCGCCAGGTCGGCACATCGGCGAGCGGGCCGGACATGCGGTGCTCCGCGCCGACCCCGAGGGCGCGCAGCCGCCCGGTGGCGACTTGGGCCGCGATCAGGGAAGCCGGCGCCGCGGTGCCTTCGACGTGGCCGCCGATCACCGCCGTGATGCTGTCGGCCGAGCCGGCAAAGCCGATCATCTTCAGCTTGGCGACGTCGACGCCGGCAGGCGAAGCGACGAGGCCCAATGCGATGTGGTTCTGGCCGCCGATGCCGGACACGGCGAAGGACACCGAGCCGGCATCCTGCTTGAGCCGTGCGAGCAGGTCGCGGCCGGTCTTGATCGACGATCCCCCATAGACCCCGATCGCGATCTCCTCGTTGAGGAGGACCGCGAGGGGCGTGAAATCGCGGTAGCTCAGCGGGCTGTTGCCGGAAATCTCGTTGGTGAGCATCAGCGTCGACATCGTCGCCAGATAGGTGCCGCTGCGCGGATGGGTGTTGAGGTAGCTCCAGGCGACCGCTCCGAAACCGCCGGGCCGGTTGATCACGGTCACGGGAACGTCGACCAGCTTGTTGCTGCGCCAAATCTTTTGCAGCGTCCGCGCGCTGCGGTCATTACCGCTGCCGGGATCGGTGCCGACGATGATCTCGACCGTACGGTCGGGCTTCCAGGGGGCTTGCGCGGCGGCGGGCGACGCCGGCCCGAGCCATGCGAGGGCCCATGCGGCCATGCCGAACGCGCAACGCCAAGTCGTCGACATCCTGTTCCTCCCGAACCTGTTCCTGCCGAACGTCGTTCCCAAGCGCTCGCCGACGTTCTTGCAAAGATTCTTGCGTGCAAAGGTTCTTGTCCAGACAGAGTACACCGTTTCCGAAGTTCGAATCATATCGATATCATCAATCAACCTCGTCCTGAGGAGCGCGCACCGAAGTCGGGCCTGCCCGACTTCGGCATCCATTGGTGTCGAAATCGGCAACAGCCGATTTCGATGCGCGCGTCTCGAAGGACGGCCACGGGCAAGACAGTGCCGGCGTCCATCCTTCGAGACGCCATGCTTCGCATGGCTCCTCAGGATGAGGTCCGTGGGATTAAATTCGACGTTATGCGATCCGATCGGTTTCATGGAATCGATCCACTAGCCGGTTTGGTGGTATGTGTCCTGTCCACGATGACCAGGGCCAGGGAGGAGAGGGTGGGCGACGTGCTGTTGGGCGTCGGCGTCATCATAGGCGCCGCGGTCTATCTTTATGCCGATGCCAATCTGCCGGTGCTCCAGAACGGCGGCCCGATGGGGCCGCAGGCGTTCCCGGCGCTGGTCGGCATCGGGCTCCTGGCTTCGGGGCTGCTGCTGCTGGGTGAGACTCTGGCGCCGGCGCCGCGCCGCCGGCGTCGCCGCAGCGGTCCCAGCCGACCCGGTCGAGCGGCGGAGCCGGCGCATCCTCGCGGCCATGACGGCCTGGACCGCGCTCTATTACTTCGCCTTCGAGCGCGCCGGTTACCTGGTCGCGACCGCCGTCTACATGTTCGCGCTGCTGGCCTTCTTCAACCGCGGCCGCTGGTGGGTGAATGCGGCCAGCGCCGCCGGCTTCACGCTCGCCGCCTACCTGCTGTTCACCTCGTTCCTGCAGGTCGTGCTGCCGCGCGGCATCCTGGATTTCTGACGGGACCGCGGAACATGCTCGCAAGCTGGCAAGGCATCCTGCACGGGCTCGGCATCGCGTTGCTGCCGGCGAGCCTCCTCTACACCCTCGCCGGCGTGTTCATCGGCACCATGATCAGCCACCTGCCGGGGATCGGTCCGTCGGCCGGGATCGCGCTCCTGCTGCCGGTCACCTTCGGGATGGACCCGACCATCGCCCTGATGATGCTGGCCGGCATCTATTACGGCTGCATGTATGGCGGCGCCGTCACCGCGATCCTCATCAACACGCCGGGCGACGCCGCCGCCGTCATGACGGTGCTCGACGGCTATCCGATGGCGCGCAAGGGCCGCGCCGGCGCGGCGCTCGCCATCGCGGCCGTGAGCTCGTTCATCGCCGGCACGCTCGGCGTCACCGCGCTCACCTTCGTCGCCATGCCGCTCGCCGAATTCGCGCTGAAATTCGGGCCGCCCGAGTATTTCGCCCTGATGCTGTTCGCGCTGACGACCGTGAGCGCGCTCACCGGCGATTCCCTCGCCAAGGGGCTGATCTCGGTCTTCCTCGGCCTGCTGATCTCCACCATCGGCATCGACCTGCAGAGCGGGCGGCCGCGCTTCACCATGGGCGTGCCGGAACTGCAGCAGGGCGTGACGTTCCTGGTCGTCGTGGTCGGGCTGTTCGCGCTCGCCGAGGTCGGCCGCATGGTCGAGGACACGCTGCGCGGCACCCTGCAGATCGTGCGGGTCCAGGGCCGCATCTGGTTCACCCGCGAAGAGTGGCGGCGCGCTTTCCCGGCGATCCTGCGCGGCACCGGCGTCGGCTTCTTCTGCGGCGCCGCGCCCGGGCTCGGCGGCACCATCTCGGCCATGCTCGCCTATGTCACCGAGAAGCGGGTATCGCGGCATCCCGAGCAATTCGGCAACGGAGCGATCGAGGGCGTCGCCGCGCCCGAGGCGGCCGTCAATGCCGACACCTGCGGCGCCTTCGTCCATCTGCTCGCGCTCGGCATCCCGGCCTCGGGCTCGACCGCCGTGATCATGGGCGCCTTCATCATGTACGGCATCCAGCCCGGCCCCATGCTGTTCCAGACCCATCCCGATCTCGTCTGGGGCCTGATCGCCAGCATGTATGTGGGCAACCTGATGCTGCTCGTGCTCAACCTGCCGCTGGTCGGCCTGTTCGCCCGCATCCTCTATGTGCCGCCCGGCATTCTCCTGGTGATCATCCTCGGCATCGCTTCGGTCGGCGTCTATTCGTTCGAAGGAAGCGAGTTCAATCTCTATATCGCCCTGCTGTTCGGGGTCGTCGGGCTATGTGTTCCGCAAGCTCGACATCCCCAAGGCCCCGCTGATCTTCGGCGTCATCCTCGGCGGCCGCATCGAGCAGTCGTTCCGCCAGGCGCTGACCATTTCGGGCGGCGATCCGCGCATCCTGGTGGGCAGCCCGCTTGCGGCCGGCCTGCTGGCGCTCGCCGCCGTCATGATCGGGCTGTCGTTCTGGGCAAAGCGCAAAGCCGCAGCGACGCTTGCCCGCGGCGGGCCGCCTGCCGCACCGGCCACCTCTTGACACCGGCCGACGCCCAAGTTCACTACCACCGAACCTTCGAGGAGACCCCCATGGCTCGCATCGTGCACATCGCGCTCAAGGTCGAAGAACTGGAAACGGCGACGAAGTTCTACGAGGACGTGTTCGGCATCTACCAGACCAAGACCGGCCATGCCCGCGGCCACACCTCGCGGCACATGACGGACGGCAATATCGATCTCGCCCTGATGGTCTATGACAGCGAGAACGAGCCGGAGGCGCAAGCTCGCCGGCGCCGGCCCGTGCATCCATCACATCGGCATCGAGGTCGAGGACCGCGAAGCGACGGTGAAGAAGATCACCGACAATGGCGGCACCATCTTCTCGGACCGGGAGGAGGGCGCGCTCAAGTTCCGCTCTCCGGACGGCACCATGGCCGAGATCGTCGGCATCGGCCGCTACAAGAAAAAGCAGATGAGCGACAAGTCGCGGATCGCGCATGTCGCCATCAAGGTGCAGGACCTGGAAACGGCGACCAAGTTCTACGAGAACGTGTTCGGGTTCCGCCAGGTCAGCACGTCGCGCAACCATCAGCATATTTCCCGGCACATGACCGATGGCGAAACCGATCTGGCGCTGATGATCTATGACGGCGAGGATGCTGCCGAAGCCCTCCTCGCCGGGCCCGGCCCGTGCATTCACCATTGGGGCCTCGAGGTCGACGATCGCGCCGCCTACGCGGAAACCATCGCCAGGCACGGCGGCAAGGTGCTGTCGAAACCCGAAGCCAATGCGCTGAAATTCCGTGCCCCGGACGGCACCCTCGCCGAGATCGTCACGCGCGGCGCCTTCCACAAGGCGAAGGAAAAGACCGCGTAGTTCCGCTTCAACGCCAGGCGCGAGGTAACGGCGGCCATTGACCGGCGTCGTTTCCGCCAATGCAAGCTGCGGAGAATGCGTAGGGCTGGTCTAACGCACGACCTTCCCCATGCGGTCTGAGCGCAAAGACGGCCGGCCTGGAGAACTTCGGTCAACCGACAGATAGATGATCTCGGCCCGGCCGATCAGGTTTTCGAACGGCACGTAACCGACTTGCGACAACACCCTGCTGTCGGTGGAATTGTCGAGGTTGTCGCCCAACATGAAATAGTGGCGCGGCGGAACATTATAGACCGGCGTATTGTCCAAGAACCCGTAATCCATGAGATCGAGCGCTTCATAGCTCACTCCATTTGGCAACGTCAGGCGCCAGCGTCTGGCCTGTGTGGGGGCGCCGTTCTCGGTGTCGACGAAGTCGTCGAGCCGCTCGCGCTTGACCGGCAGGCCGTTGATGTGCAACTGCCCGTCGATCATCTGAATGCGATCGCTGGGCAACCCGATGATGCGCTTGACGTAGTCGGTCGAATCGTCTTTCGGCAGCCGGAACACGACGACATCGCCGCGCCGCGGTTCGGCGGCGAAAATGCGTCCGGAGAACAACGGCAGTGACATCGGCAGCGAGTAGTGGCTGTAGCCATAGCTGTACTTGGAAACGAAGAAGTAGTCGCCCACCAGCAAGGTCGGCTTCATCGAGCCCGCCGGAGTGCTGAATGGCTGGAACAGAAATGTCCTTATCGGCAAGGCGAGCAGCACGACAGCGAACAAATAGGCGAGCGCAAAACCGCCGATAGTCCGCCAAAATGGAAACCGATGCATGCGGCCAAACATCAGCATGATCGCGATCAGTTCCCACAGGCTGACCGCTGCCGCGATGATCGACAGCACGTACGGTCGGCGCCAGCAGGACGAAGCGCGATCAGGCAGAGCGCCATGCCGACGATCAGCTGCGCTCAACCCCAGGCCACGACCGCGCGCATCACAGCGTGCCACGCCCGGCCGCCCAGCATATTACCGCCCCAGCTGAGCAGCACCGCAGAAACATAGATGGCGATGATGCCGTATATCGCGCCGCCGATCGCGCCGATCGTCAGCAGGCGCCAATCGAACAATTCGGCGGTGAAACCTGCGTAGATCCACTCCGCCAGCATGGTCGACATACCGCTGAGGGCCGCCAGGAGCAATACTTGGTGCTTTGGATTCGTGGCCACGATCCGTTCGATCGTGTCGCGGGGATGCCACCACACCGAGAACCACGGCGAGGGCTTCGAAGGATCGGCAGCACTCATGATGACGGGCTCCGTTTGTGGTATTTCGCGTCGAACAAGGAAATCGGCACCGCGCTGGCGTGCTCGTCTGTCGAAAACGGATGAATTGCCACAATAGCAGGCTTCGTCCCCGCGGTCTGGCGAATGTGACCACGACGCCTAGTGACTTGATATCCGCAGTCGTCAAACCGCGGGCAGAGAATCAGCGCTCTGGATGGTTGCCCGCCTTGACGGCATTGGCCGAAAAATCGAGAGTCGACGCCGGCAGGTAGCCCAGGTGCCACTGGAAGCGCTCCATGATCGTCACGGATTCCGGCGTACACATCTGGCGCGCCGCCGGTCCTGGTCGGCCGTGGCAGGCGGGACGCAAGGCGCATCTGGAGACCCCGATCGGTTACCAGGAGCTGAGCGCGATGATGGCGCTGGCCGGCGTCGATCGTGCGATCCTGGTGCCGCCGTCCTGGGAGGGCGACCGCATCGACTATTCTCTGGAGGCCGCAGCCAGATACCCGCAGCGCTTTGCCGTCATGGGGCGCATCCCCATCGACAAGCCGCAGGCGCGCCGGATGCTCGAAACCTGGAAGGACCAGCCGGGCATGTTGGGCGTCCGGCTGACCTTTCACCACGAATGGGACCGGCCATGGATGACGGACGGAACCGCCGACTGGTTCTGGCCGGCGGCGGAGCGGCTGGGCATCCCGGTCATGCTCAACGCGCCGACGCTGCAGGCCGAGATCTCCGCGGTTGCGTCGCGCCATCCGGGCCTGCGCATCATCCTCGACCACATGGGCCGCGTGCGCGGCATGCGCGACGAGACCCTCGCTCCCGCCATCGACCAGACGATTGCCCTGGCGAAATGCCAGAACGTCTTCGTCAAGCTCACTCAGATCCCGGAGTGCTCGTCGCCGCCCTATCCCTAGCAAACGACCCAGCCTTACGTCCGGCGCGTCATCGAGGCGTTCGGGCCGAAGCGGTCGTTCTGGGGAACCGACCTGTCGGCGATGCTGTCGCGCACCGCCTGCACCTATCGGCAGGCGGTCACGCTGTTTACCGAGGAAATGAAATTCCTGTCGTCGGACGATATCGAATGGATCATGGGACGAGGTATCGCCGAGTGCCTGCCATGGCCGGTACAATGAGCGCGTGCGACTATGGGCGTCGCAGCTTTCAAAGCGGCAGCCCTCGCCCGCACGCGCGAGGCCGACAGGCTTGTATCCCGGCGAATTGATGAGGGACTTCCATGGAGACCGTGCCGAAGTCGACGATGCGCGCAGGATTGGCGCGCTGGCCACGGGCGGCGGGAGGAGCGGCGCTTGCGCTCTTTGCAGTGCTCACCGTTTCGTTCGCGTCGGCGCAGAATTCCGTCGAGGACTTCTATCGCGGCAAGACCGTGACCATCCTGATCGGCCATCCCGCGGGCGGGTCCTACGATCTGTATGCGCGGCTCGCGGCGGCCCATATGGGGAAATACATCCCCGGGCATCCGCAGGTCCTGGTGCAGTCCAAGCAGGGCGGCGCCGGCGCCGGGGCGGTGCAGTTCCTCTACGGCTACGGGCCGAAAGACGGCACGCTGCTCGGCCTGTTCCCCGAGACCATCGCGCTGACCCAACTGACCCAGCCCGAGATCGGCAAGTGGAAGGTGCAGGAGCTCGCCTATCTCGGCTCGTTTGCGAACGTGAATGCCGTCTTCATGATGCGCAAGGATTCGCCCGCCAAGACCATCGACGAACTGCGGCGTATCGAGACCAAGATCGGGTGCAGCAGCCGGCTGTCGCAGGGCTATCTCAATCCGTCGATTCTCAAGGCCTATGGCGGCTTCAAGTTCCGCATCGTCTGCGGCTATCCCGGCTCCATGGAATTCCCGATGGTGCTCGCCCGCGGCGAGGTGGACCTGATATCGAGTTCCTGGAATGCATGGCGTCTGCGGTCGGATGTGGCGGACGGCACGCTGCGGCCGGTCATCCAGGCCGGCCTCGTCAGGCACAAGGAGTTGCCGGATATTCCCCTGATGCAGGAACTGCTGGATGAACCCAGGCAAAAGCAGGTGGTGGAGTTTCTCTCGAGCGGCTCCGCCGTCGGCCGCGCGCTCCTGGTTCACGGCGCCGCGCCGAGCGAGCGCATCGCAGCCCTTCGCGCGGCGTTCGATCAGGTGGTGAAAGACCCCGAATTCATCAAGCAGGCAGACCGCACCGGCCTCGAACTCGACCCGACGCCGGGCATCGAGATCCAGAGGATCAGCGCCGCCATCCTCGCCACGCCCAAAGTCATCGTCGACATGGCGGCCGTTGCGGAGAAATAGCGGCGTATCTGTCTCGATGTGTCACGCAACCGGCTCCGCGGCTACCGGTCTTCCGTCAATATTCGCAGAGCGGGACGTTGGAAAATGTCGCCGGCGTCCGCGATCATTCCGGCCTCGCGCCGGAGAACTTGACGACCTTGGCCCATTTCTCGGTTTCCTCGGCGATGAGCTTGCCGAAGTCGGCGGGCGAGCCGGGCAGCACGGTGCCGCCGAGTTCGGCGAGCCGCGCCTTCATCTTGGGATCGGCGAGCGCGGCATTGATCTCCTGGTTGAGCCTGTCGACGATCTCGGCCGGCGTGTTCTTGGGCGCGCCGATGCCGTACCATGTGGCTCGCCTCGTAGCCCGGCAGGAAATCCGCCACGGTCGGAACGTCGGGCAGCGCCTCTGAGCGCGTCGCCGTCGTGACCGCCAGCGGCGCGCAGCTTGCCGGTCCTGATGTACTCGATCGACGCCGGCATGGTGGCGAACATCACCTGCACCTGCCCGCCGAGCAGGTCGGTCAGCGCCGGCGCCCTGCCGCGATACGGCACGTGGACCAGGTTCGACGCCGGCCATCATCTTGAACAGTTCGCCGGCACATGTGCGGCGAGCTTCCGTTGCCGGCCGAGCGCCATGTTGATCTTGCCCGGATTGGCCTTGGCATAGGCGATGAACTCGGGAACGGTCTTGGCCGGGACCGACGGATTGACCTCCATGACGTTGGGCACGCGCGATGATGCCGGCGACCGGCGCGATGTCGCGGATGAAATTGAAGTTGAGCTTTTCGTAGAGCGTCGCATTGATCGCGTTCGGCGAAATTGACCAGCAGCAGCGTGTAGCCGTCCGGCGGGCGCGCGCACGACCATTTCGGTGCCGATATTGGTTCCCGGCGCCCGGCCGGTTCTCGACGATGAATTGCTGCCCGAGCCGCTCCGACAGCCACTGGCCGATCAGCGCGCGCGACGATGTCGGCTCGCGCCGCCGGCCGCGAAGCCGACGATCATGCGCACCGGCCGCGTCGGATAAGTCGATGCGCACTGCGCAACGCGCGGAAGTGCCGGAAGCGCGGCAGCGGCCCCGGCCAGATGCAGAAATCGACGGCGTGGAAGTTTCATATTTAATACTCCAGCATCATCCCGAGACGACGGCACTCAAAGCCGGGGTCTCGACGTTGGCGCGCTCGCGCACGAAATTCGTCAGCGCGATATTGTCGATCTTGCCGGAGCCGAGCAACGGCAGCTTTTCGAGTATCAGCACCTCGGTCGGCACCATCATCTCGGACGCCCCGCGGGAGCGGGCGAAGGCGAGAAAATCCGAGCGCTTGGGATCGCTCTTGGTGGTGACGAGGATGAGCCGCTCGCCCTTGCGCGGCATCCGGCACGGTGGCGGCGCCGGACATCGCGTCGGGCCACAGCTCGGCGGCGAGCGCCTCGACCGCGGCGAGCGAGATCATCTCGCCGCCGATCTTGGCGAAGCGCTTGGCGCGGCCCTTGATGGTGATGAAGCCGTCGTCGTCGATCGCGACGATGTCGCCGGTGTCGTGCCAGCCGTCCTCGGGGCGGCTCCAGCACGCCGGGATTCTCGGCGCGCAGATAGCCGAGCATGACGTTGGGGCCGCGCACGAACAGGCGGCCGCCCGCCTCGACGCCGGGAACCGGCTCGAGCCGCGCCTCCATGCCCGGCAGCAGCCGGCCGACGCGTGCCGAACTTGTTGAACATCGGCGTGTTGAGCGCGAGCGCCGGCGCGGTCTCGGTGACGCCGTAGCCTTCGAGGATGCGCAGCCCGAACTTTTCCATGTAGGCGCGGCGCGTCGTCTCCTTCACCGGCTCGGCGCCGGCGAGGATGTAGCGCAGCGAGCGGAAGTCGTAGGAGTGCGCCGCGCGGGCATAGCCGGCGAGGAACGTGTCGGTGCCGAACAGGATGGTGGCGTTGGTCCCGTAGATCATCTCCGGAATGATCCGGTAATGCAGCGGCGAGGGATAGAGATAGACGCCGCACGCCGGACACCAGCGGCAGCACGAGCCCGACCGTGAGGCCGAACGAATGGAACAGCGGCAGCACGTTGAACACCTTGTCGGCGCGGCCGAAGTCGATGCGCGCCTCGGCCTGCGCCGCATTGGCGAGCATGTTGCGGTTGGACAGCACGACGCCCTTCGGCGTGCCCTCCGAGCCGGAGGTGAACAGGATCGCGGCCGGGATCGTCGGGCATGCGCCGCACCAGCGGCCGCTTCGCCTCGCGCAGCCCGCGCAGCTTGTCGACGAAGCTCACCTGCGCCCGCACGTCCTCGAGATAGGTGAAGGCGACCTCGGGCGTGAGCCCCTCGACCAGCTTTTCGAGATGCGCCTTCTCGATGAAGGCGCGCGAGGTCACGATCGGCGCGGATGTCGGCGGCCTTGCAGGCGGCGCGCAGGTTCATCAGGCCGGAGGTGAAGTTGATCATGGCCGGCACGCGGCCCGCCGACATCAGCGCGAAGATCGCCACCACCGCGCCGTTGGCGTTCGGCAGCATCACGCCGACCGCCTTGCCGGTCGCGGCGAGCGGCATCAGCTTGCGCTCCGAGGATCGCGGCGCCGATCAGCAGGCGCTTGTAGGTGAGGCGACCCGCCGAGCGGATCCTCGACCGCGACGCGGCTCGGCGCCGTGGTCCGCGGCGGCCGCGATCACCGCCTCGATGATGGTGCGGTCGGTCGAGGTGGTGCGGAAGATCAGGTCCGACATCATCGTCGTAGAGCAGCGGCGCCCGCCGCCATGCGCCGCCGTTTGCCCCGCAGCGCCGGATCGACGCTGAGCCGGACGCGGCTCGAGGATGGTGACGGTGACCTTGGGAAACAGGCTGCGCCGCACCTGGCTGCGGCCGAGCCGGGAGAACGGCGTCTGCTCCAGGCCCTTGATGCGGACCGGCACCAGCATCGCCTCGGACTTGTCGGCGATCATGGCGGCGCCGTCATAGACCTTCATCAGGCTGCCGGTCACCGTGATCCGGCCTTCCGGAAAGATGATCAGCGGATTGCCCGCCCTGACGGCATGGATCAGGGTGCGGGTCGCCAGCGGCTTGGTCGGATCGAGCGGCATCGCGCGGGTGAACCGCAGGAACGGCTTGACCCACCAGCGCTTGCGCGATCGTGCTGTCGATCGCGAACACCGGCTCGCGTTCGAGGAACGACAGCGCCACGCGCGGCGTCGAGGAAGCTCACATGATTGAGCGCGATGATGGCGTTGGGGCCGGCCTTGGCGACGTTGTCGAGGCCGCTGATCTCGATGCCGGTAGAAAGCGCGGAAGATCACCGAGAGCAGGTCGCGCATCGGGCTCGTCGGCATGGTGCGCAGGATCACGACCGCGACCATGAGGTTGGCCGACCCCGATGGCGACGAACAGCGCGCTCAAGGTGACGCCGTATGTCTGCAGCATCGCGACGCCGAGCCCGCGCCGCCGGTCATGAAGGCGGCGTTGAGCACGTTCACGGCGGCGACCACGCGGGCGCGCCGGTCCGCGCCGGCCCAGGCCTGCACGGCCGAAAAGGACGGCACGATGAAAAGGCCGCCGGCGACGGCGAGGCCGGCGAGGTCGATCCCGATCAGGAGGCCGGGGCTCGCGCCGAGCACCTCGCGCGACGCCGCGCCCTTGCTCGGGTGCCGTCAGCCCCAGGGTGATCCAGCCGAGATGGAGCGCGAACAGGCCGAGCAGCACGCCGCCGAAGACCGTGGGGATGAGGACGATGCGCCCGCTGGCGAGCCAGGCGGCAAGGCCCGAGCCGATCGCGATGGCGATCGAGAAGATGGCGAGATAGGCGGTGACGACCTCCTCGATCCGCCCAGCGCGTTCTTGACCAGCGGCGGCAGCAGGGACAGCACGACGGCGCCGACGAGCCAGAACCAACTCACCACCAGGGCGCCCCACCACAGCCGCTTCTGGCGGTAGAGATCGCGCAGCACGACGACGGTCGAGCGGGCGATGTTGAAGTCGATGACGAGGTTCGGCGCCCCTTCGCCGGTGGCCGGAATGAACAGCGCGGCGATCCAGCACGCCAGCGCGAACGCCATCATCATGCCGGCGAAGGAGGCCGGGTCGCCGCCGCCCTTGGAAGCGAGGCCGCCGACGATGGTGCCGATCAGAATGGCGATGAAGGTGGCGCCCTCGACCAGCGCGTTGCCCGCCGGCAGCTCGTTTTCGGCGAGATGGTCGGGAAGGATGCCGTATTTGATCGGCCCGAACAGCGCCGAGATCACGCCGAACAGGAACAGCGCCGCGAACAGCACCGGCACCGAATGGAGCCAGAAGCCGAGCCACCGCGATCGCGGCCACCGCGATCTCGACGAACTTGAGGCGCTGGGCCACGAACGCCTTGTCGTAGCGGTCGGCGATTTCGCCGCCGATCGCCGACAGGATGAAGAACGGGAAGATGAAGATCGCGCCGGCAAGCGTGATCAGGGCCTCGGAACCCTGCCCCGCCATCTTGAAGAGAATCAGGAAAACCAGCGAGTTCTTCAGGAAATTGTCGTTGAAGGCGCTGAAGAACTGGCACCAGAACAGGGGTGCGAAGCGTCTTGTGGTCAGCAGGCTGGAAGACATCAATGGTTCCGCGTCATGGTGCCGGAGCTAGGCGGGTAACTTTCGGCTAGGCCGGGCTGCAGGCGAGCCTAAGCATTCCCCACTGATTTGTCGCCCATATCGTGGCTCAGCCGCGATGGTTCCACACTGAATCCGGAGGAATGTGGCGGATTGCCAACCACGAAGCCTGGTTTATTCTCCCCCACCGCACAACGGCGGCATGGTGGCTGTCCGGCGAGACGCAAAGCGCGGGGAGCGCAGGGGCAAATGGCTTGGATAAGGGCGGCCGGGGTGGCCGAGGTCAAGGAGCGTGGCGTGATGGATGCCGAGATCGGCGGCGAGGACATCGCGCTCTACTGGGTCGACGATGCCGTCTACGCCACCCACAATATCTGCACCCACGCCTTCGCCCGCCTGTCGGAGGGCTTCCTGGAGGGCGATTGCATCGAATGTCCGATCCACCAGGCGCTGTTCAACGTGAAGACCGGCGAGGTCGTCGCGCCGCCCGCCTATGACCCGATCAAGACGTTCCCTTGCCGCATCGAGGGCGACGACGTGCTCGTCGACGTGTGAAGCGACGAATCAGGCCATCGCCTGCTGGAGCGCCTCGGCGGGCAGCGCCGGCAGCCGCACGGAGGTACGGAACTCGTGGCCGCAGCTCTCGCAACTCCACCAATGGCGGACCAGATCGTGTTTCACATGCTGGGAGCGTGCCGGCGCGACCATCAGATCGTCGCAGCGCGGGCAGAAGGAACGGACAAGCTTGTCCGCGTGGGCAGAGAACGTCGGTGACGTCGCAGGGGACTTCATGTCTCTGTACTCCCTGGCTCTCCCCACCCTCCTTGACATGAGGCTACCGCTGTTATCGGGCACGAACAAGGCCACTGAATGAATGTTCAGTGAAAGTTTTTCAGCCACTGCAGTGCAGCAAATCAGCCGATCCGGTTGCCGGCGATGGAAAGATGGGCATGTGGCTGCGCGCCATCCTTGGCGAGTTCGCCGGTGATCGGGCGCGCGTGATCCATCCCGACGATCGCGCCGCGCCGAAAGCCCGTCACCACATTGGCCGAGATCAGCGCCGATCCGGCGCCCGGCACGACCGACACGGCGATCCCGATCGGCGCCTGGCGCACCACATTGCCGGTCACTGCGACGTCGCGCAGGAAGCTGCCCCAGCCGATCGCAATGCCGGCATCGCGCGCATTCTCGACCACGTTGCCGCTCACCGTGGTGTCCGCCTCCACATAGATGCCGACGCCCCAGAGATCGCCCGGCGGCGGGTTGGGGTCTTTCGGCTTGAGATTGCGCAGGATGTTTCCCTGCACCACGGCGAGGCGGCCGCCCTCGTTGAAGTTCGCGACGGAGATGCCGGTCTGGGCGCCGTCGACCAGGTTCTGGGCGATGATCGCGCCCTCGAATCCGAACTCCGAATAGAGCGCGACCTCGCCCGCCTGATGCACGGTGTTGCCGGTGATCTGGATGTTCGACGCCGAATTGCCGCGAATGGCGGAGAACGCGCATTGGCGGATGATGTTTCCGCGCACGATCACGTCGCCGGCGCGGTGGGCATTGATGGCGTTGCCGTACTCCCCGGAGCCGCCGGCGCGGTTGTTGGTGTTCTCGATCCGGTTGTCGAGCACGATGGTGCCGTCATGGCCCGGTGCCGAGCGGATCATCTGGATGCCGTTGTTTCCCGCATTCGCGATGGTGTTGCGCGAAATGATCAGGCCCAGCGCGTCGTATGAGAACAGCGCAACGTCGGCCGCATCCGCGATGGTCGTGCCGGTCACCTCGCCCGCGACGGTGGCGAACAGGATGCCGTGGCCGCCGGCGCCGACGATCGCGCAATCGACGATCCGCACCCCGCGGCACGCTTCGATGTGCAGGAGCCCCTCGTGCGGCGGCAATTTGCGTCCGCTGCCGTCGAGGATCAGGCCGGCGAGCGATATATTGTCGGCATGTTCCGCGCCGATGAGCGACGGCCCGCCGCCGTACACCAGGCGGGTCGCCCCGCGCATGCCGACGAGCTGGGTGCCGGCCGGCAGTTTCAACGCGCCGGCGCGATAGACGCCGGGCGGCAGCACCAGCGGGACCCGCGCCGCGGCGGCGCGATCGATGGCGCGCTGCAGCGCCGCGCTCTGGTCATCCGCGCTGCCGGCCCGCACCCCCATCTGCGCGGCGTCGAGGCCGAGAGACGATGCGGTTGCCGATGCCGACGCCGATGCCGACGCCGGTGCGGCCGCGGCGCGCTCGGGTATCGCCGCGGCGGCGCCGAGCGCCGAAGCGGCGCCGGACCATTGCAGGAGCTTGCGTCTGTCCATGATCTGCGTGCGGCTCCCCGTGGGTGCGGCCGGATCATGACGCAAAGCGCTCAACGAAGCCGGAGCGGCGACCCGCGGTCACCGCAAAGCCTGTGCGCAGGCTTAACCCATCGTTACTTTGCTCGCGAAAAATTCGACTGACGTTTCGATCGCGTGAGCGCGCAATCGCATTTGCTCGTAATTGCACCGACGATCATTGCGGGACGACCGAGGGCATGTTGCACCGAAGCGCGCACCGGAAATCTCTGACTGACTGGTCTTTCTTACTTGGCGCGCGAAAATCCGACGGTACGCCTCGGCCAATCCCAATATCCTCTACGACGAGATCACGACCATCGCACAATCGCGAGTGATTGGTCAGGCTCGAAGTGCTGCTGATGCTGATGAATCCCGAAGATGCCGTGGGTGGCGGCCGTTAGCGTGTCCACGAATTATTTCCAAGCGTCTTGTGAAGGCCTGATTCGATCATAGGTGAGACAAGGCTGTATAAATAAAGGTGAGCCTTTATGATCACCTCAAGTTGGTCGAAGTCAAAAAACTCCCAGTATGACCTTAAAAATCCAGGTATGATATTCTGAAATCTGATTATCAGAAATGTCCCGGGCTCTGCCGTCTCCAGGCTCCCGTTTACGTGCCTACCACGAAGCTCAAGGCTCAATTGAAAATTTCCCTTCATCGGACTAAAGTAAAATTGGCGCGCCTCCTCAATCGCCCAACATAGATCCCACGTATCGCTTATTTTCTTCGTAAAGATTGCCCAGCATTTAACGGATTTTACTTTATCGTATTCAAACCCAAGCGAAGATGCATTGCGTTCCATAACGACTTCAAAAAATTTATATCGATCTTCCCTTCTACCAAGTTCATATCTGCCAGCGAGCCCAGTTGAATGGCGCTTAACCTCGTTCTCCAACCGCCTTCTTTGCTCGTTGCGCACGGCGGCCCATTGTTCATCAAAGGCCTTTTTGTTCCGTATTCGTGCGAGCGCCATATTAAATTTGCACGGATCAATTTCCGTTCTCCAAAGTTCTCCCGGATATGCCAGCGGCAATTGAGGTACTGACATCCCGTTTTCAATATCACGTTTCTTGCAGAGCTCTTCGATAAATTCAGACGTAAAAATGTTTTTCCTATCCTCAGGGGCGGTCCATAAACTCAGTGGCCACGGCCTTCCCAGCATCAACTTGGCTTCTTCGATCATGCATTTTATATGAATAAATAAATCTTCATCGGTTGTGCAAAAGGATCGCTCGAAGTCATAATACGGTAGAAATGACGAATAACCATGAGTTATCAACTGACCTATATAAACCGGTATATCATCACCTATTGGTACGAACTCGAGACAAACAATGCCTGCCTGTTTAAGTGATAATTTCGAAGTTGTCTTTTGTTTGTTCATGCGTTTTGAAGCAGATATTACCTGACTTAGGTGGAAGTTATGGTGACGAACAAGGCAATGATCGGGTAACGGCGCCTATTGCGGGATGACCGGCGGCATGTACGTCAGCGTTCCGGCCAGGAGCCACAACAGGAAGAGCACGATCGGAAGATGCGCCATGAGCTGCAGGAACGTGAACCCGACGATGTCGCGCGCCTTCAATCCGAGCACGCCGAGCAGGGGCAGCATCCAGAACGGATTGATGAGGTTCGGCAGCGCTTCGGCGGTGTTGTAGACCTGCACCGCCCAACCGAGGTGCACCTTCAGGTCATTGGCCGCCTGCATCACATAGGGCGCTTCGATGATCCACTTGCCGCCGCCGGACGGGATGAAGAAACCGAGCACTGCCGAGTAGATACCCATGGCCACGGGAAACGTGCTGTGGGTGGTCAGGCTGACGAAGGCATGTGCCACCTGGTCGGCAACCGTGAGCCCGCCGGCGCCCTTCGCGGTGGTCATCATGGTGGCGATGCCGCCATAGAGCGGGAACTGGATGAGGACGCCTGTCGTCGCGGGTACCGCCTTGGCGACCGCATTGAGGAAGTTGCGCGGCCGCCAATGCAGCAGCGCGCCGAGCATCAGGAACAATAGATTGTAGGTATTGAGATTCGAGATCGCGATGATGGGGTCCTTCGAGGTGAATTCGAGCACCAGCCAGCCGCCGCCGAGGGCAACGACGATCAACGTGATCAGCGGGCTGTATTCGAGCCACTCGCCGGGACGTTCGGGCTTGTGGAGTAGCGAATGCGACGGGTCGACGCTCACCGCCATCATCTGCGCCGTGACCGCATTCTTGCCCGAGGGAGCGGACCACAGCGACAACAGCATCGAAACGACGATCAGGACGACGGCGATCGTCATCGATTGCCACAGGAAGATCGTCTGCGAAAACGGGATGACGCCGGTGATCTGCAGCAGCGGCTTCGGCAGGCTTGCCGCGTTCGCCTGAAGCTGCGCGGCCGACGAACTGAGCCCGAGCGCCCAGGTTGCGCCGAGGCCGAGATAGGCCGCAGCGCCGGCGGCGCGATAATCCATCTGGAGATCGGTGCGCCGGGCCAGGGCGCGTACCAGCAGGCCGCTGAAGACCAGGCTCATGCCCCAGTTGAGCAACGAGGTCAGCATGCTGATGGCGGCCACGAATGGCACCGCGCCGCGGCCGCTGCGCGGCAATCCGGCCAGTGCGTCGATGAGCTTGGCGGCGGGAGGCGAACTCGCCACGACATAGCCGCTGATGACCACCATCACCATCTGCATCGTGAAGGTGATAAGGCTCCAGAAGCCGTCGCCGAACGATGTCGCGACGGCCGCCGCAGATGCGCCGTTGATCAAGGCCGCCGCCGCGACCACGGCAACGGCGAGGGCGACGAAGACGTAGGCATCCGGGAACCAGCGTTCGGCCCAGTTCGTGAACCGGAGCCCGAGACGCGCAAGCGTGCCTTCGCCGCGATCGTCGGCCGGCATTTGACCGGAACGGCCCGCGCCGGCGGGCGCAGCATTGCTGAGCGTTGTCATCACCGTCGCTCCTTGTTCGAATTTGCCGGCCAGTGGATCTGATCCGAACGTTGATTCGCTATTGGAGAGGTCGCATGCGAACGCGGCCGGGTTCGATGACGGAGAAATGGCCGGCCCAATCTTCTCGCGACGTGATCAGGCCGGCGAGACGATGTCCGACATCGCCGGGCTTTGGCATGGGAACGCGAAGCAGCACGACGCCGCAGGTGGTGGGTAATACAGATCTTGGCGAGTTCGGCGAGGTCTTTGTCGAAGGTCAGCAGGATCCGTTCCGTCGCGTGCCGCCAACGCGAGCACATCCGGATCGCCCATTCCCGGGGCCTCGGTTCTCACCCACACGACGTCGTGCCCCGCCGACCGCAGCGCCGTGACGGCTTCATCGGGAAAATCTTCGTTCGCAAGGAAGCGCATTTTCAGGCTGACGCTAGGGAAGACCTTCTCGGAACTCAGCGCGTCCCGCGCATAGGCGAGACAGGCGATGACGTCCTCGTGAACGATACCCGGATAATTCCTCATGATGTCGGTTTCTTTCCATCCCTCGGCCATCAGCCCGATTACGAATTCGACCGAGAGCCGCGTTCCGCGGATGACAGGTTTGCCGGCGAGAATTGTCAGGTCGAGCACGATGCGCGGATGCTCTGTAATCATCGAGGACTCCTCATGCTGATCATGATATTACCCGAACCCGCTGCCCGACGCGACCTCGCAAACGTATTGTGCAAACGTATGATCGATTCCGAAGGAATTGACGAACCAGGTGATTTCCCATGACAGGTGATCTCCCATGACCCGCCTTCATCCCGACCTGCCGGCACTGGCGCGGATCGAAACGCCCGCCCTGATCATCGATGAGGTCGCGATGCAATCGAACATCGAGCGCATGGCGGCGACCGCTTCCGCCCGCAAGACCGCGCTGCGTCCCCATGCCAAGACCCACAAATCGGCCGCGATCGCGCTGCGACAGTTGAAGGCCGGTGCCATCGGCATTGCCTGCGCCACGCTCCTGGAAGCGCAGGCGCTCGCCGAGGCCGGCGTCACCGGCCTGCTGGTGACCTCGCCGGTGGTGGGGGCCGGCAAGGCGGCGCGGCTGGCGCGGCTCAACCGGGTGTCGCCGGTGGTGGTGGTGGTCGACCATCGCGACCAGCTCGATGGCTTGCGTGCCGCGCTCGCGGACGGCGATCCGCCGCTCGGCGTCCTGGTCGACGTGGATGTCGGGCAGGGCCGTACCGGCGTCACCACCCTGCAGGACGGCCATGCCCTCGCGCGCATGGCCGCGGCCGACCGACGGTTCGACTTCCGAGGCCTGCAGGGCTATGCGGGCCACATCCAGCATGTTTTCGACCCGGCGGAGCGTCGCGCGGCCGCGGTCGAGATCGGTGGAGGCGCTGCGCAGTCTGGCGGCGCTCCTGCAGGCCGAAGGCATCGCCTGCCCGGTCATTTCCGGCAGCGGCACCGGCGCCCATGCCTATGACATGGACGGGCCCTATACCGAGCTTCAGGTCGGCTCCTACGTCTTCATGGATGCCGATTACGGCCGGGTCCGCCAGGATGACGGCTCGCCGCTTCCGTTCGCGCCCGCGCTCTATGTGCTGGCGACGGTGGTGTCGGCCAATCGCGACGACCAGGTGACGGTCGATGCCGGCACCAAGGCACTCGCGGTCAACGGGCCGGCGCCGGCGTGGTTCATCGGCCTGCCGGCGGGCGCGAGCTACAGCTTCTCCGGCGACGAGCACGGCGCCATCAAGCTGCCGCCGGGATCGCCGCGTCCTGCCGTCGGCGCGCGCGTCCTGATCGGCGCCACCCATTGCGATCCCACGGTCAATCTCCATGCCGCCTATTATGCGGTGGATGGCGATGGCGGGGTCACGGTGATTCCGATCATCGGCCGCTATGGCGCGATGGGGGCGGCGGCGCCTTGATCGGCGCGGTGGCCGTCGCTGCTCGTGGCGGCGCCGCCGAATTTTTCCCACAACGCCGGGAAGATGCGGTCGGCCTTCAACGGCAAGACGGTAAACCGGATGCCGGTGGCGTCCGCCACCGCGTTGGCCAGCGCGGCGGCGACCGGATTGAAGGGGCTTTCGCTCATCGACTTCGCGCCGAACGGACCGAGCCGGTCGGAGGTGTGGGCGAAAAGCACCTCGGTGCGCGGCAGGTCGGCGAAGGCCGGGATGTGATAGCCGCGGAACGTCGGGTTTGCGACCCGTCCGTCCGGCGCGATCGATCGGCTTCCTCGTACAGCGCCGCGCCGAGCGCCTGGGCGACGCCGCCTTCGACCTGGCCGCGGCACTGCATCGGGTTGATCACGGCGCCGGCATCGGCCGCCTGCACGCTGTGCAGGATGCGGATCTCGCCGGTGCGCCGGTGCACGGCGACGCGGAAGCCCTGCACGTTGAACGCGACCGAGCGCGGCGTGCCGTCGCTGGCCGCCGGTCGCGGCAAGCTCGCGCCGCGCGGCCTCGGCGGCGCCGCAAGCGCGGCAAGGCCGATGCGTCGCCGCCGCCGACGACGGCGTCGGCCTGCAGCGCCACATCGACGCGGTCGCCGCCGGCCTGCGTCGGCGGCAAAGGCCGAGATCTGCGTCGCGCAGCGGCTCGGCCGCGCGCTGGGTCGCCAGCCCCGCCACCACCGTGCCGGTGCTGCCGAAGGCGCCGGTGTCGTGGCCGACATGATCGGTGTCGGACTGCCGGATGCGGACACGCGGCCGACCGTGGTGCCGAGCACGGTCGCCGCGATCTGCGCGTGCACGGTCGTGGTGCCGTTGCCGAACTCGGCGGTGCCGACGGTGAGCTCGTAGCCGCCGTCGTCGCGCAAGCGATCCGCGGCCTCGGCGTGATGGCCGCGCGGCGGGATGGTGTCGATCATGCCGAGCGCCATGCCCTCGCCGACCAGCCAGGACGGCGTCCGGGCGGCGCCAGCCGCCGCCGCTCGGCCAGCGCCGCCTCGACCAGGTCCAGGCATTGGTCGAGCCCGTAGCTGCCGATACTCGACGTCGTGCGGCGCGTGGCCGGTCGAGATCATCGGGTCGCCGGGCGCACGACGTTGCGCCGGCGCAACTCGAACGGGTCGATGCCGATGCCGCGCGCCAGCTCGTCCATCGCCGATTCCACGGCGAAGATCGTCTGGCTCAGCCCGTAGCCGCGGAAGGCGCCGCTCGGCAGCGTGTTGGTGTAGACCGCATAGCCGTCGACCTTCTTGTTGGGGCAGCGGTAGACGCCGATCGACTCGCCGCAGCCGTGGTACAGCACGCCGGCGCCGTGATTGCCGTAGGCGCCGGTGTTGGAGACGACGCGCATGCGCGAGCGCGGTCAGCGTGCCGTCGCGCCTGGCGCCGAGCCTTCACGTGCGATCCGCATCGGATGGCGGGTGGTCGGCGCCGATGAACTGCTCCTCGCGGGTGAATTCGAGCTTGCACCGGCCGGCCGGTCCGCAGCACCGCCAGCGCGACGATGTCCTCGGTCAGCATCTCCTGCTTGCCGCCGAAGCCGCCGCCGACCCGCTCGCAGAACACGCGCACCTCGTCGCGATCGGCAGGTCGAACAGGTCGCAGAGCGCGTCGGCGGGTCAGGAACGGCGTCTGCGTGCTGCGTGCGCAGATTGAGGCGCCCGTCGTCGTCGAGCCAGCCGATCGCGCCATGGGTCTCGAGATGCGGCGTGCTGGACGCGCTGGGTGACGATAGGTCGCCTCGTGGACGACAGTCGGCTTCGGCGAAGCCCTGCCTCGACGTCGCCGATATGGCCGTGGAGCTCGGCGACGATGTTGCGGCGCGGGATCGTGGATGCGCGCTTGCGGTCCCTTGTCGTGGATGCAGCGGCGCGCCCGGCCGCATCGCCTGCCTCGGGATCGAACACCGCCGGCAGCACCTCGTAATCGACCGACGAGCCGCCGGCAGCCTGCCTCGGCCGCGGCCTCGCTGTCGGCGACCACGGCGGCGACGCGCTGGCCGACGAAGCGCACCACGTCGTCGAGCACGCGCGTGTCGTCGGGATCGTCAGTCGTGGTGCTCGTGGCGCGCGGTGGAGAAGTGCCGCGGCGGCGCGTCCTCGTGGGTCAGCACCGCGACGACGCCGGGCACGCGCCAGCGCGCCGCGTCGTGTCGATCGACACGATGCGGGCATGGGCGTGCGGCGAGCGCAGCAGCTTCAGGTGCAGCAGGCCCGTCGATCGCCGATGTCGAGCGTGTAGCGCGCCTGCCCGGTCACGACGGCCGGGCCCGGCCGGCGCCGGCAGCGTTGCGGCCGCACGGCGCTCGCCGGCTCGGTCGTCGTCGACGTGGCGGACGCCGCCGATCGCGTCCTCGATCGCGCGGTAGCCGGTGCAGCGGCACAGGTTGCCCTTGAGCGCCGCGGCAGGTCGCTGCGCTGCGCCTGGTCGAGGCTCGAGGCGGTCATGATCATGCCGGCGCGTGCAGAAGCCGCACTGGAACCCCTGCGCCTCGAGGAAGGCGCTGCTGCATCGGATGCAGGTCGCCGTCGCGTCGCCAGCCCCTCGATGGTGGTGACCTCGCGGCCGTCGGCGCGGAAGGCGGGAATCAGGCAGCTATGCACCGGCTCGCCGTCGAGCAGCACGGTGCAGGCGCCGCAGTCGCCGGCGTCGCAGCCCTTCTTGACGCCGAACCAGCCGAGCTCGCGCAGGAAGGTGCGCAGGCACTGGCCCGGGCGCGGCGTCGCCGACATGCGGCTTGCCGTTGACGAGAAAGCTCATGCGCGTCGCCCCGGCGCAGTTCGCGCGCGGATCTCCTCGGCGAGTTGCAAGCGTCATGTGCCGGCGCCAGTCCGGGCGCGCCGTGCATGTCGTCGTAATACAGCGCGTCGGGAATGCTCGCGTCGAGCGCGTCGCGCAAGCTCGCGGCCGTCGGCAGGCGCGGCGAAGCGCAGCCGGACCGGGCGCGCGCGTCGACGGCGGTGACGGTCAGGGCGAAGCCGCCGTCGCGGCGCGAGCGTGCCGATCAGCAGCGCCGCCGGAGCGGCCGAGCGGCGTCAGCGAGATCTTGGCGGAAGGCGGTGCGTCGCGTCAGCGCCGTCGCCGGCAGCTCGATCGCGCGCAGCAATTCGCCCGGCCGCAGCGCGGTGCGCTGCGGGCCGAGGACGAAGTCGAGCGACGGCGACGCGGCGCTCGCCGCCGTCCGGCGTCCAGATGGTGCAGACGCCGTCGAGCGCGGCGGCAGAGCGAGATCATCGGCCCGGCCGGCAGCGCCATGCAGAGGTTGCCGCCGACCGTCGCCATGTTCCAGATCTTGAACGAGCCGAGAAACGCGCGGCAGCACTGACCGAACAGCGGCGCCGCCGCCCAGTCCGGCGGCAGCGCCAGCGCGGCGAGCGTCGGCGAGCGTGCAGGTCGCGGCGATCGCGCAGCCCGTCCGCGTCGACGCGACAGCGGCGGCCAGCCCAAACCGGCGAGATCGATCAGCCGCGACAAGCGCGGGCTGCGGCTCGGAGAACAGCCAGGTGCCGCCGGCGAGCCAGGCATCACCCGAACTCCAGGCCGGCATCTCGTGTCGTGTTGCGGCCTCGCGATTTCCGTGATGGTGTTCAGGTCCATGCGAAAGGTCTGATCCGCCTTGCAATTCCGCTCCCGACGCCAGCGATCGGCGCCACGCGCTATCCACCCAAGCAAGAGAAATGCCAAGGGTGCCGACATGGAGTGCCAAGGCCAGAGCGGCAATACCGGCACTGCAAACGCCGGTCTCTCGACGATCATGGCCGCCGGATACATAATGATTCTATCATCATTGCGAGCGGACATTCGTTTCGCTTTAAAAATCCAGCGTGAAAGGCCTGCCATGAAGATCGAGTGCCGCAACCGGCTCTACGCCGCGGCTGCCGTTGCCGTTTTGGGCCTGCTTGCGATCGGGAGTACGCAGGCCCGGGTGCTGTCGCAATGGGTCGAACTCGGCCCGGACGGCGCGTCGAGCGTGCGGGCGATCGCGGACGATGCCTGTCCGTCCGTGCTGTTCGACGGCGCCCCGACGCCCATGGCGGTGCGTTCGGAGCCGGACCGGACGTTCGAGAATGTCAAACCCGCCGTCTTCCCGGTGTGGGGCTGCGAGGTCGCGGTGCCGCCGGGGGCGATCGCCGCGGTCGTGGACGGCAAGCCGCTGCCGCTGGCGCGGCCGAACCCGCAGCGCATCCTGATATTCGGCGACACCGGGTGCCGGCTGGCGCCGGGCAATCCGACCCAGGACTGCAATGATCCCGTGGCATGGCCGTTTCCCAAAATCGCCGCGATGGCGGCGACCGCGCGCCCCGATCTCGTGATCCATGTCGGCGATTATCATTACCGTGAAACGGCATGCCCGGTCGACAACCGGGGCTGCGCCGGCAGTCCCTTCGGCTACGGCTGGGACGCCTGGGATGCGGATTTCTTCGCGCCGGCGGCGCCGCTTCTGGCCGCCGCGCCGTGGATCATGGTCCGGGGCAACCACGAGGACTGCGTCCGCGCCGGCGAGGGCTGGTTCCGTTTCCTCGACCGGTTGCCGATGGAGCGGACCTGCCGCGATCTCACCGGCGACCTTCGTCGCACGCCTCGGCGAATTCGGCATCGTCGTGGTCGACGGCGCGAAGGCCGACGACCCCAGGGGCGATGCGTCGGCGATGGTGAAGCTGTTGCGCGACCAGTTCATCGAGATTGCTCGCGAAGGTGCCGACGGAGGCATGGATCACCAGCCACCGCCCGTTCAATTCCATGCGCATCGACTTGCGCGACCTCGGCGCGAGACGAGGTCGACAACCGGGTGCAGGAGCTCGCATTCGGCGCGCGTCATGCCGAGCGGCGTCAGGATGGCGGTCGCCGGCCACCTCCATTTCTTCCAGGCGGTCGACTTCGGCGCCGCCCGTCCGCCGCAACTCGTCGTCGGCACCGGCGGCGACAATCTGTCGGTGGTGCCGCCGGTCAGCATGGTCGGTGCCGACATCAACGGCCTCAAGGTCGTCAACTCCGTCACCTATGCGGGCTTTGCCTATATGGTATGGGACCGCCTCGGCGCGGTGTGGACCGGCACGCTGTTCGATGTCGATGGCCGGCCGATCAACCGTTGCCGGCTGTTCGATCGCTCGCTCACCTGCGGGTCGTGACCGCGACAGCCGCGCCAAAAACGACGGCCGCACGCCGGAGCATGCGGCCGGTGTCCTGCTCCGAACTGGACTATTCCGCCAGCGAAGCGCGCGAGGCGCCCGGCGTCACCTCGAAGGCGAAATGGAATCCCGGCAAGTCCTCGCCGGGATGGTCCTGATCGTAGGTGAGCTGCGGGATGCGGAAATTGTTGGGCCGCGTCTCCGCGCCCTTGTAGATGCCGGGATAGAGATCGATGTAGTGCCAGCCCGGCGCGCCGGTGGCCTTGATGAAGATCTCCACGTCGCCCTGGCTGTTGAAGGCGCAGACATAGCCGGTGTAATTATTGTCGTACACCATGTGGTAGATGTTCGCGGTCTCGGTCCAGCCGACGCCCTTGAGATGAATCGTGAAGGTCGTGCCCGCCGGGCCACGCTTCACGTCCATCGGCAGCGCGGTGGGCTTGATCCAAAACGCCCCGGTCTTCTTTTCCGATCCGACCTGGATCCACAGCCCGTGGGTGCCGCCGAGATCGTCGGGCGTGCTGAAGCGAAATTCGGCGCGGCCGGCGGTGTCGGCCTTGGCTTCGGCGATCACCTTCGAGATCTGCTCCCAGCCCTGTCCGGTCATGCGGTTGCCGACGACGCGGGTCCAGTTGAGCTGATAGCTCTTGCCCGGCTCCAGGCCTTCGCTGCGCACCACCGCCGGCTCGCCGACGCCGGCGAATTGCGGCGTCGCCACCAGTTCGCCCGGCGGCGGCAGCCTGCGCACGTTGCTCTGCGCCTGCTGCTCCGGCGCCGGCGGGAGCACCGGCGGACCGTCGGTGATCGTGAACGCCAATTCGAAGCGCGGACGCCCCTGCGCGGGGTTCTGCTCGGGGTTGCGATACGGGAAGGTCAGTTCCCCATGCAGCACTTCGAGGATGTGGACGCCGGGACCGCCGGTCGCGGGAATCGTGAAGCTCGCCGAGCCGTGCGTGGTGACGGACGACATCCATCCGGTGAAATTGTTGTCGTAGATGACATCCCAGGAATTGTAGAGCGACCGGAAGCCGATGCCCTTGACCTCGACATGGATCGGCGTGCCCACCGGCCCGCTCTTCGGCGAGATCTCGACCGTCATGTCGAGGGAATAGCCCACCTGGGTGAAGAGACGATCGCCCTGCTGCAGGACGATGTCGTGGAGGAAGCCGAAATCATCCGGCGCGATGAATTTCGCGTTCAGCCGCCCGGACTGATCGGCCTTCACCTTGGCGATCTCATAGCCGGCCTGGGTGAAGTCGCGGCCGTGATATTCGGCGTCCGCGACCTTCCATTCCCCGTTATAGGTGACCCATACGACCTGGAATTCCTGGCCGGCGGGCAGCCCCTCGGCCGTCACCGTGACCGGCGTTCCCGCCGGACCATGATCCGGCGAGACGTCCATGCGGCCGACATAGCCATCGCGGGGCTTGCTCACCCCGACTTGCGGACCGAGAGAGGATGCGGCAGCAGCGGCCATCGACCGCTCCGGCGACATCAGCGATAGCGCCAACAGCGCGCACGCCAAACCGGCCAGCCGGCCGCTGCATGTTCCGCATGGACATACCCCTTGGGTCGAGTTGATTACTTCGGCTTTGCCGGTATCGGGTCGCCGGCGACGACCATGAGCTGGGTCGTCGGCCGGATGAAGGGCACCCACTCCACCGTGGAACCGTCATTCATGGTGGCAATGACCTTGTAGCCGAGAGAGCCCGTCGGGAAGTCGCCCGGGATGGTCCAGAACAGCGACCAGAAGTGGTCGGTGGCCGGCGTGCCGTGCGGCTTGAATCCGGCCGGAAGCTTCTGGCCATTGCCCAGTTCGACGACGACGCTCTTGAGCACCTTGTCGTCGGCCACTTCACCGTTCGGCTGAATCACGCGGATGCGCCACGCCACCGCTTCGTTGCGCTTGTACTGATTGTTGAGCACGCAGAACGGGCCCGGCCTGATCGGCGAGCGCATGGCGAACGATATCGCCTTCGAAGAACAACTTCTTGGCCTGCTGCGCCTGCGCGCCGCCAGCGAATCCGACGGCAGCAACCGACAACGCAAGTGCACTGAGAATGCATCTTGTTCATGAGGGGCGCCCTTTCCAGCCGAGGATGAGTTCTTATTTTGGCGGATACTATCGTGGCGGCAGCCGGTTTGGAAGGGCTTTGTTCGGGTCGAGATGCGGATGCCTCACAACCGGACGGACCTCGCCGATGGAGCAGTGACGGGCCGTCCGGCAGCGCTGTCCGGGCTGCGGGTGGTTGCCGGGCTATCTCGATCGCGGGGGCCAGGAAGCCGTGCTGGCCGCAGTCCGCGAGGTGATCGCCCGCGCCCCGCTCTACACCCCGCGAATGCCCCGGAGCGGCAAGCCGATGTCGGTGCGCATGACCAATTGCGGCGCCCTCGGCTGGATGACCGACGCGCGCGGCTACCGCTATCAGCCGACCCATCCGGAGACCGGCGCGCCGTGGCCGCCGATCCCGGGCTGCCTGCTGCGGGCGTGGACGGAACTGGCGGGCTATCCGCGTCCGCCGCAAGCCTGTCTGGTGAACTTCTACGGCGCCGACGCCCGCATGGGCCTGCATCAGGACCGCGACGAGGAAGACTTCGCCGCCCCGGTCGTCTCGCTGTCGCTGGGAGACACCTGCCTGTTCCGGATCGGCGGCACCGAGCGCACGGGCCCGACCCGCTCGATCCGGCTCGCCTCGGGCGATGCGCTGGTGCTGGGCGGGGAGGCCCGGCTCGCCTTCCACGGCGTCGACCGCATCATCCCGGGGACCTCGACGCTGCTCGCGGAGGGTGGGCGGATCAACCTGACGCTGCGCCGGGTGACCGGGGCGCCGTGACGGGCGGGCGGGGCGTCGGCACCGCCCGGTCTCGATCCTGCCGCTTTCCGGTCGCATATGCGCGCTTTCGTGCGTTGTGAAAAATGTGTGCTGACATGCCGCTGCGAATATGATTCGTGGTCTCGGGATTCGCAGCAGTCGGGGATGCGGGGTTGCGGTGTGCGGGCGGGTCGGTCGTTCTCCTATAGATTTCGAATAGTGCGTGCCCGCGAAGCTTCCATCGCGTTCGATCCGTGTTGTGAATGATTTCCTGCCGGGAGCGAACGATGCGCATACCGATTTCGAAGGCAAGCAAGTTTGGACCGGCGCTGATCGCGATGATGGTCGTGGTCGTGGCTGTGGCCGTCGGCATTGCGTTCGGGCCTTCAGCCCGTGCGCAGACATCCCCGGCACGGCCGATGATTACGCAGTCGATCAACGAGGCCAATTTGGTGCGGTTGTTCGGCAATGTCCGTCCCGAAGCCATTGCCGCCAACGATCGCGGCCGGGTGCCCGATGGCTTCTCGATGGAGCACCTGCTCCTCCAGCTCAAGCGTCCGCCGGCGCAGGAGCAGGCCCTCGGCCAGTTGATCGACCAATTGCACGATCCGGCCTCGCCCAACTTTCACCGCTGGCTCTCGCCTGCTCAGTTCGGCGCCCAGTTCGGCCCGGCGGCATCGGACATCCAGCAGGTCACCGGCTGGCTGCAGCGGCGCGGATTCAGCGTCAATGTGGTCTATCCGAGCGGCATGACGATCGATTTTTCCGGCACTGCGGGCCAAGTGTCCGCCGCGTTCCATACCGAGATCCATTACCTCTCGGCCAGGGGCGCGACCCATTTCGCCAATATGAGCGACCCGCAGATTCCGGCGGCGCTGGCGTCCGCAGTCGCCGGCGTCGTGTCGCTGAACGATTTCATGCCGCGGGCCGTGGTGCGGAAACCGAAGGCCGATTACAGCGTCGGGCGGCGGCAATTACCCGGTGACGCCTGCCGATCTCGCGACGATCTACAACTTCAACCCGCTGTTCAATGCCGGCATGTCGGGCCAGAACCAAACCATATACCTGATCGAGGACAGCGATCTCTACTCGACCAGCGACTGGACGACGTTCCGCTCGACCTTCGGCCTGTCGGGCTACACCGGCGGCTCGTTGAGCACGGTCCACCCGGCACCGGCGTCGGGCAAGAACAATTGCACGGCTCCCGGGGTGAATGCCGACGATGGCGAAGCGATCCTGGATGCCGAATATGCGAGTGCCGCCGCGCCCAGCGCCGCGATCGTCATGGCCACCTGCAAGAGCAGCATCACCACCTTCGGCGGGTTGATCGCGATACAGAACCTGATCAACGGGGCAAACCCGCCCGCCATCATCAGCCTGAGCTACGGAGAGTGCGAGGCGTCATCGGCGCTTCCGGCAATGCGGCCTTCAATGCGATCTTTCAACAGGGCGTCGCGGAGGGGACCTCGATCTTCGTGGCCTCGGGGGACGAAGACGCGGCCGGATGCGATCAGCGGGACGGCCGCGACCCACGGCATCGGCGTGAGTGGCTTTGCCTCCACGCCCTACAACGTCGCCGTCGGCGGCACCGATTTCAGCGACACTTATTCCGGCACCAACACCACTTATTGGAATTCCAGCAACAGTCCGCGCCGATGGCTCGGCCACATCCTACATCCCGGAGATCGCCGTGGAACGACTCCTGCGCCGGCCAGCTGCTTGCGACTTTCTAGGGGCTATCGCCACCACCTATGGCGCGTCCGGCTTCTGCAACAGCAACTCGGGTGAGGCCTCTTCCTCACCAAAGTCGGCGGCAGCGGCGGCCCGAGCGGCTGTGCGACCGGGTCGCCTTCGACCGCCGGGGTGGTCGGCGGCACGTGTGCCGGATACGCCAAGCCGTCCTGGCAGGCCGGGGTGGTCGGCAATCCCGCAATGACGGCGTGCGCGATCTTCCCGACGTGTCGCTGTTCGCCGCCAACGGCCTGTGGGGCCACTACTACGTCTTCTGCTATTCCGACCCCAAGTCCGGCTGCGGGGGAGCGCCCTGCAACGGGCGCTCCCAGCGGCTGGAGCGCCGCCGGCGGAACCTCCTTTGCGACGCCGATCATGGCCGGCATCCAGGCGTTGGTGAACCAGAATGCGGGCGGGCGGCAGGGCAACCCGAATTACCACTACTACCAGCTCGCCGCGAGCCAATACGGCGCGAGCGGCAACAGCTCCTGCAATTCGAGCAACGGCAATACGGTGGGAGGCTCGTGCATTTTCTACGACGTGACTCTCGGCGACATCGATGCCAATTGCACCGGAAGCCACAATTGCTACACCCCGTCCGGCGCCAACGGCGTGCTCTCGACCTCGAACAATTCCTATGCGCCGGCTTACGGCGCGACGACCGGCTGGGACTTCGCTACCGGGATCGGCTCCGTCAACGTCTACAACCTGGTCATGAACTGGAACGGTGCCGGGCCGGTGCCGGCGGTGCAGGTCGCTCCCGCGACCAACATCATTGCTGCGGGGCCGCAGGGCGGGCCGTTCTCGCCTGCGTCGTTTGGCTACACGCTCAGCGCCGCGAGCGGGAGCGTCGGCTATTCGATATCAGGCGTTCCGACCTGGCTCACCGCTTCTGCGACCTCGGGCACCGCGTCTTCCGGAACCACCGTGACGTTCACGGTAAATACAAGTGCAAACAGCCTGGCCGCCAACACGTATAGCGCCACGATCACGTTCATGTCGGGCAGCGGCCAGAGCGTCCAGCGGACCGCGACGCTCACCGTCAATCCGCCGGCGCTGCAAGTCACCCCGGCCACCGGCATCACCGCTTCGGGGCAGCAGGGTGGCCCGTTCTCGCCGACATCGTTCAGCTATTCGCTTAGCGCCACCGGCGGAAGCCTGAAATACTCGATCACCAACCTGCCGAGCTGGCTCACCGTCTCGCCGGCGTCAGGAACCCTGACGACGAAGGCGACCACCGTCACCTTCAAGATCGGTACCACTGCGGCGGACAAACTCGCGGCCACCACCTATGTCGGCAGCATCAATTTCAACAACACGACCAACAGCCAGGGGAATACGACCCGCGTCGCGACGCTGACCGTCGCGCCCAAGCAATACACCGTCGCAGTCAGCGCCTCGCCCAGCGCCGACGGCACGGTCAGCGGCGGCGGCGCATTCTTGGGAGGCAGTTCGCAAACGGTGACCGCCACGCCCAACGGCACTCACACTTTTGTCCATTGGACACAGAGCGGGAAGGTGGTCAGCACGTCGGAGAGCTACACGTTCACGCTCGGCGCGAACACCACCCTGGTGGCCGATTTCAAGTGAAGTCGCTTAATTCGTCATCGCCGGAACAAGCCCGGCGATGACGTCGGTCGAGACATGCGCTAGCTAGTGCTTCGTTTCCGAAGTTTGAATCATATCGATATCACCGTTCGACCTCGTCCTGAGGAGCGCGCTCTTGCGCGCGTCTCGAAGGACGGCCGCAGGCGAGATCGTGCCGGTGTCCATCCTTCGAGACGCCGTGCTGTGCACGGCTCCTCAGGATGAGGTCTGTGGGATCAAATTCCATCCCTTCCGATATGATTGATTTCACGGAATCGGTCCGCTAATGCCCGCCGCCGGCGCCTGCCGGCGCAGCCGGGCGCTTCATCACGAGACCGAGCGCGGCGAGGGCGACGAACAGGATCGTCAGCATCAGGAATACGTCGGAGAAGCTCATCACCGTCGCCTCGCGCCGCGCCATGCAGCGACATCTGCTTGAGCGCCATGACCGGGGCGTTGCTGCCGAAGTCCTGAAATCGCGCGGTGAGGGTCGCGAGCATTTCGGTCGCCGGGCCGCGCGACCAGTTCGCGGCGTCGTGCAGCCGCGTGCGAGATGCAGGTCCATGCGGTCGTTGAGGACGGTATTGAGCGCGGCGAGGCCGATGGCTCCGCCCAGGTTGCGCATCAGGTTGAACAGGCCGGAAGCGTTCTTCACCCGTTCGGGCGGCAGCGTGCCGAGCGCGGCATTGGTGACCGGCACGATCGCGGCACATCAGGCCGACGCCGCGGAAGATCTGCGGCCAGAACAGCTCCCAGAAATCCCAGTCCTTGGTCAGATAGTGCATTTCGAAGGTGCCGAGCGCGAACGAGCAGGAAGCCGCCGATCAGCACGATAGCGCGGGTCGAACTTCGTCGAGAGCCGCCCGACAACCGGCGCGGTGACGAACATCGCGAGCCCCGAGACGAACATGGTTTCGCCGATCATCAGCGAATTGTAGCCGCGCACCTGCGCCGAGATAGACCGGATAGAGATAGGTCAGCCCATACAGCCCGATGCCGAGCACGAACGAGAACATGCTGCCGATCGCGAAATTGCGGTTGGCGAATGCGCGCAGATCGACGATCGGCGCTCGCGCGGTGAAGACGCGATAGAAGAACGCCAGCCGCCGAGACCGCCGAGACGAGCGCCGCGTAGCCGATCGTCTCGTCCTCCAGCCAGTAATTGCGCGGGCCTTCTTCCAGCACGTATTCGAGGGCGCCGAGGAAGCCGGCCATCGCGATCAGGCCCCACCAGTCGAAATGATCGAGCAGCGAATAATCCGGCTTGTCGAAGTCGATCAGCGCCAGCGCCGCAGCGGTGACGAGCGACGCCGGGAACGACGTTGATGAAGAACAGCCAATGCCAGGACAGCGCGTCGGTGAGATAGCCGCCGACGGTCGGGCCGATCGTGGGCGCGAGCGTCGCGATCAGGCCGATCAGCGGCGTCACCATGGCTTGGCGCGACTTCGGAAAGATCGTGTAGGCGGCGGCGAACACGGTGGGGATCATGCCGCCGCCGATGAAGCCCTGCACCGCGCGCCAGACGATCATGGTGCCGATCGACGAGCTCAGTCCGCACATGAAGCTCGCGAAGGTGAAGCCGCGCGCACGAGACCGCGAACAGCATGCGCGTGCCGAGCGCGCGCGACAGGAAGCCGGAGAGCGGGATCGCGACCACCTCGGCGATCAGGTAGGCGGTCTGCACCCACGGAATCTCGTCGCCCGACGCCGCGAGGCCGGCCTGGATCTCGTTGAGCGACGCCGACACGATCTGGATGTCGAGAAGCGCCATGAACATGCCGAAGCACATCGCCATGAAGGCGACCAGCCGGCGCGGATCGATGCGGTCTGCAGCGGCTGGCGGCGGGGCGTCCATGGCACTGCCTCCGCTCTAGTTGGTGGCCGTTCGCGTAGCGCGCGGCGAGGCGCCGCGACGCGGCCGCACCGGGCTTGGTGTTGACCGTCGACGACCACCGACATTCCCGGCCGCAGCGCGCCGCGTTCGGCGACCTCGGCGGGAACGCGGATGCGCACGCCGAGGCGCTGGATGATCTTGGTGAAGTTGCCGGTCGCGTTGTCGGGCGGCAGCAGCGTGAACACCGAGCCCGGAAGCCGGCGAGAAGCTCGCCACGACTGCCGTCGAATCGTCTCGCCGGGCAAGCGCGTCGACCGTGATCGACACCGGCTGTCCGGGCTTCAGGCGGGCGAGCTGGGTCTCCTTGAAGTTCGCGTCGATGAAGACGTCGGACAGCGGCACCAGCGCGGCGATGCGCTGCCCGGTCTGCACGAAGTCGCCGACCTGGGCCGCACGGTTGCCGATGACGCCGTCGAACGGCGCGCGGATCTCGGTGAACGACAGATCGCGCTCGGCCTTGGCGAGCGCGGCCTTGAGCTCTTCGAGGGTGCGCACGGCTTCCTTCTGTCTGCGCCTGAAGCACGCCGACATTGGCAACGGCGCTGTCGAGCGCGGCCCGCGCGCTCTGCACGGAGGCATTGGCCTGGTCGCGGTTGGCGATGGATTGCTCGAGCGTCTGCTTGGTGGCGAACTCCTTGCCGGCCAGCGCCTGCTGGCGCTCGAGTTCGAGATTGCATCCGCGCGCTGCGCCGCATTGCGCCGACGCCAACTGGGCCTGCGCCTGCTCGACCGCGGCGCGCTGCGCGTCGACCTGCCGGTCGAAGCGCTCGATCGTCGCCTCCTGGGTCGCGACCTTGTCGCGCGCCGTGTCGGCAGCCAGGCGATAGTCGCCGTCGTCGATGCGGGCGATCACATCGCCGGCGCGGACGTGGGAATTGTCCTCGACCAGGAACTCCGAGACATAGCCCGACACCTTCGCGCCCAATGTCGTGTTGTTGGCACGGACATAGGCGTCGTCGGTCGAAACCATGAAACGGCCGGTCGTCGCATAGCCCCAGCCGAACCAGCCGGCCGCCAACATCAACGCGGCCGCCGCGCCCATCGCGATGCGCTTGCGGTTCACTTTGAACGCACCGACCGCCGCTCCCTTTGTCGGTGCCGGGCACCGGGCTGTCGGGGCGGGGCGCTTCGGCTTTCGATTTGATCGGCGCCGGCCGGCGCCGGCTCGGCCACCTTGGCTGCCGCCGCCGCGGCGCCTTCGCTTTTCTGGACGACCGTGAGGCGGGCGGCATCTGCGATCTTCGCGGGCTGCGCCATGGCTTGCTCCATTGACCGAACCGTTCAGTCACACTGAGATATGCCAGGCCTGCCCTCGTGTCAATAGAACCGAACGGTTCGGTCATTGAAAATGTGTTGGAGATGGTCCATATGTCGATTGCGGGTCCGAAGGTTTCGATTACGGGTCTCTGGGAGTTGCGGGTTTACCGGAATTATCGTGATAAAAATCAAAGGGTTGAGAGCGTTTGTCGACTTGATTCGAGACGACGCCGCGCGCAAGACTGGCCGATATAAGGAGCTTTGCCGCCATGACCGCGCCCCTCGTCCTGGACCGTCCCGCCGGCGATACTGATGACACCGCCAAGCGGCGCCAGATCGTCGAGGGGGCCCGCGCCGTGTTCCTGGCCAACGGGTTCGATGCCGCCAGCATGGGCGAGATCGCCAAGGCCGCCGGCGTCTCGAAGGGCACCCTTTATGTCTACTTCAAGGACAAGGACGAACTGTTCAAGGCGATCGTCGCGAAGGAGTGCCTCATCCAGGCGGAGGGCATTTTTGCGTTCGATGTGGCCGACCCGGATGTCGAGGGCATGCTGACCCGCGTATGCAACGCCTTTGTGCAGGCGCTGTGCGCGCCGGATCGCCAGTCGCCGTTCCGCGCGGTCATCGCCATTGCCGACCGCATGCCGATTGTCGGCCGGATGTTCTATGAAGCCGGCCCGGCCGTCGGCATTGCCAAGATGGGTGCCTATCTCGCGGCGCAGGTGGCGGCCGGCCGTCCTGGTGATTCCCGATTGCGAGGTCGCGGCGGCGCAACTCATGGACTCCAGCCACGCCACGTTGTTCAAGCCGCTGCTGTTCAACGCCGCGCCGCCGCCTTCGCTGGAGCGGATCGAATACGTCGTCGGAATTGCCGTGAAGGCCTTTATGGCGGCATACGGAAAAGAGCAGTGACTGCGAGTCGGCAGTGGCGCGGCTACGGCGTTTTCCACAGGCCGGCGGCTTTGAGCGCCTTGGCGATGACGGCTTGGACGTCGACCGCGCGCACATAAGCGGGCTCGGTCGGCTCGTGTGCCCCGGCGGCCGGCTTGCGCGCCGCGGTCGCCGCGGTTTCCTGGCGTGGGGGGCGAGGCAACGGCACCGGCTTCCCCGCGCCGTTCGGTTGGGCCGCGGCCCGGCGCGGATGCCCGGTCAGGCCCCAGAATTTTGCGATGTGATAGGACGACGAAATTCCCACTTCGAGCAGGAAGGCGCCGGGAACCCCGCACCGGTCGTGGGAGTCGCCTGTGGCCAGCGGCGTGCCATGGGCCATCGTCGGGATCGTGTAGGATTCGACGAGGTCGAAGCCGCTGCCATCGCGCCAGACCTGGCGTGGATATCCGTCGACGGTTTCGGTCAGCGTCGGCTGGTCGCCAAGGCCGTGCACGTCGGTCCACTGCTTCACGATCTGGTCGGCATTCTCGCGCTTTACCAGCGGGTCGGCGCCGCCGTGCCATACCGATATGCGCGGCCACGGCCCGCCATGCGGCGATGCCGCCCGCACGAAATCGCCCCATTCGCGCGCCGCGCGCGCACGCACCTTGAACATGCTCTCGAACGCCTCATGGAGGTTCGTCGCCGTGCGGTACGGCAGCCCGGCGATCACCGCGCCGGCCGCGAACGTCTCGGGGTAGGTGGCGAGCATGACGGAGGTCATCGCGCCGCCGGCGGAGAGGCCGGTGACGAATACGCGGCGGCGATCGATGCCGTGAGCGCCGATCATCGCCTCGACCATCTGCCGGATCGACAGCGCCTCGCCTTTGTCGCGCTCGATGTGGTCGGCGAGAAACCAGTTGAAGCACTTGTTCGGATTGTTTGCGGGCTGCTGCTGCGGCAGCAGGAGCACGAAGCCGTAACGATCCGCGAGCGTCGACCAGCCCGCCCCCAGGTCATAGCTCGCCGCGGTTTGCGTACAGCCATGCAGCACCACCACCAGCGCGGGCTCCGGCCGCGCCGGAACATATTTGAACATGCGCAGTGCACCCGGATTCGACCCGAATCCATGCACCTCGGTGAGGCGGCTGAATGCGGGATCGAGGTCCGGCGCCGGCGACCGGGCGCCGCGTCCCGCCTGGACGAGCATTTCCCACTGCCGGCGATACTTGGCCAGGTTGGCAATCGTGTTCCCGAGGCTAGGCAAAGCCGCTGGTCCTTTACGAGTCGCCGCAACTCTCCAGAGTCGAATATATGACAATTTTTTGCTGCGATGCACAATAGGAATCGCGCCTGAATTCAGCTCGATCTTTTCATGGGCCCGGCACGGCCGATGTGTGGGAGATCAACGCATGGCGAGCCGTCGATTTCTGCGTGCCGGTTACAAGAATCGAACCTGTGCCCCTCATCGCAGAATACCGCCGGCGCAGCAGCCGCCTCACCCGCCTGCGGTCGCCACCGGAAGCGTCATGGGAGTGTGAGCGGCTTCATATGCAACGCGGTCGACTCGCAAGACTATGGTGATTGCGGCTGGCTGAAGGGAAGTCATTGCATATTCTCTCCTCGACCGCGCCGCACTTGTTCTAACCAACATGTGAGGAGTACGAAGATGGCTCATTCCCAAATATCGCTGGGCGACAAAGGTCAAGATGTTAAGGTGGCCCAGCAACATCTCAAGGATCGCGGTTACGATCCCGGGCCCGTGGACGGCATCTTTGGCCCCAAGACGCATGCTGCGGTGCTGGCTTACCAGACGTTCCGCACCGCCGATCCTCCTCCCCCGCCCCATCCCTGGGCGTTCACCTGGCCGCTGCATGTCGACGGCATCGTCGGCCAATTCACCTGGGGCAGGTTGGACCCGCCTTTGATCAAAAAGGGCGCCAAGGGCGCCCACGTCAGGCTTCTGCAGAGCATTCTCAAGAACATGGGACCCGCTTTTGATCCAGGGCCCATCGACGGCGACTTTGGTCCTCACACCGAAACTGCGGTCAAGGCGTTTCAGACGTTTGCGGGCATCGCCGTAGACGGCGAAGTCGGACCCATCACGTGGACGAAACTCAACAGCTAAATCCCGGCCAACGCCCAACTCCGGAAACGCGGGCGTTTCGCTTTTCGGCCCTTCGTCCCCGGTGAATTTCGCCATCCCCGCCCCAAAAGGGCGGGGATCACTTCATCCCGACCGCTGAGCTCATCTAAAAAACAAGGCGCGAAGCTCGGCCAGCGCGTCCTCGCTGCGATTTCCATAACTCGAAATGAAGGACATGGGCCTCGCAAACTGCGCCCGATAACCGAGCGCGTGATCCCAGATGACGCCCCACATCGACACCGTCCCAAGGACAACGCCATCACATCCGGACACTCGACTTCTGATCACCATGCGCTCGGGTTCATGAAGCGAAGCCATCATGCCGTCCATCGTCTTGAAGCCGTGGATGCCTTGCTCGCCCATGTCCGGGGTCGTCCCTTCGACTTTTTGAAGTGGATGCCAGCGCTGGTCGAAGACCCAGGATAGCAGGCGAACAGGCGCATCATATCTAGGGAAGACATAACGCCAAAAGCGGTAGGCCTTTTGGGTGCCCACCTCGATGGAATCTCCGGGCTTCAGGTCGAGGAAATTCATGCAGGCTCCCGCTCCGGATGCCTGACCGGCGGCAGATTAGGCGGCCTCGAAGGCTCCGAGGGCACTCTTGGCGAGGCCGGCTCTTCAACGGGCACGAGCACGCGTCGCCTCTCCGGCTCACCTATCTCCGCCATCATGCACTCCTTGGTTCTTTTGGCCCCAATCTCGAATGCCCTCGGGAACATGTCGGTTCCATGGATCGCAAGTCCTGGGCCGACCTGAGCAAAAATGTCAAGCACGATGCATGCCAAGCGGGGGGCGAAACGGGCCGAAACGGGTCCTCGCTCATGAGGCCAAGGACTGTCCAATCAAGATGCAGCCTGACACGAACAAGAGACACAGAACGACGCGTTGGAAAGTCTGCGCCGACACGCCGACATAAACCCGTGCGCCGATCCAGGCACCAAAGAGGGTGGGGGGCAGACAAAAAAACGCGATCCAAAGCACTTGCGGCGTGACCTGCCCGCTGATCGACATCCCAATGCTGGCAAGCGCAAGCACGAGCAAATTGAAAGGCTGATAAATGGCCCGCTGCCCATCGGCCTCTCCACCTCGGAGTTGGAGCCAGATCAGGGGAAGGGGACCGGACAAACCTGCAAACCCGCCGAGAAAGCCGGCGCCAATGCCGATCATGCCATCGGCAGTTCTGCCGCCCCACGCTCCAATCTCTCGATTGCGTCGCTGAAAGAGCACAAAGGCCGGATACGCGACGAGAAATGCACCAATGGATGATCTGAGCAGAAACGGCGACGCTGCTGCCAATGCAGCAACGCCGATTGGAACGCCGACCGCGCCGCCTATCAGGTACGGCATGATCTGCGACCAGTCGAACGCCTTTCGAATTGTAATGAGGCCGGTTATCTGAGCCGCTACAGAAGACAGGACCACCAGCGGAGGCACCATTGCCGCCGGCAGGGCCTGGAACCAGAGGCCCGACGCAACGAGTGCGGTGCCGAATCCGGCGAACCCCGAGGTGAAGCCAGCCACCAAGGCCCCCACAAATACGATAGAGAGGGTCGCGACATCGTGCGAAGTGCCCAGCATGGGTGCTGGTTATCTGAACCGCTTCCATCCCTCAAGCACCTTCTGGATCCTGTGGGTCAATGAGAGACATTGTGTGAACAGTCGCGAGCAGGCTACGAACGCGATAAAGTGAACGCCCTCACCGTGAACACGATGGGCATTGGGAAGCGCGCAATGTGGAACCGTATCCGGGCCGCAACCACGGCCGCGGCGACCGCCGCAACCGTTGTCTTGTTGACTTTGACGCAGCAAGGCGGCGCCGCGTGGTCCGCCGAGATCAAGGTTTTCAGCAGCGCGGCGCCGCGCGTAATTTTCAGAGAGCTGGCCCCCGATTTCGAACGCACGACCGGCCACCGGCTTGTGATCGACTACGCGTTTGCCGCCGATCTCAAGCGTCGGATCGAAGCCGGCGGCCCGTTCGATGTCGCGGTTCTGCCGCCGGACATGGCAGACGACTTGGTGCGGAGCGGCAAGCTCGCCGCCGGGTCGCGCGTCGGCCTCGGCCGCACCGGCATGGGCGTCGCGGTGCGCAGCGGTGCGCCGAAGCCCGATATCGGAACTGTCGATGCGTTCCGGCGGGCGCTCCTCGCGGCACCGACGGTCGCCTACGCCGACGGCGGGGCAAGCGGCGTGCACGTCCATGACATACTGGCGCGGCTCGGGATTGCCGAGGCCATGAAACAAAAGCTGCGGCCCTATCCTGCGGGCGGTGCCGTCGCCGCGGTCGCGCGCGGGGAGGCGGAAATCGTCGTGATCGGCGTCTCTCCCATCCTCGATGTGCCCGGTGTCGAACTGGTCGGCTGGCTGCCGCCGGAATTGCAGAGCTACATCGTCTTCACCGCTAACATCGGCGTTGCGGCAAGCGAGGCCGATGCCGCGCGGACCCTGTTGACCTTGCTCACATCGCCGGCCGCGGTCGCGCTGTTCAAGGCGCAGGGTTTTGAGCCGGCGTCTCGCTGAGCGTTCGCCCGCTGTCGCAAAATGCAAAAAGAGCGGGTAGTCCACCGTTTTCCGGAGTTCGAATCATATCGACATTATCAATCAACCTCCTCCTGAGGAGCGCGCTCTGGCGCGCGTCTCGAAGGACGGTCGCAGGCAAGGCCGTGCCACAGCGTCCATCCTTCGAGACGCCGTGCTACGCACGGCTCCTCAGGATGAGGTCCGTGTTTCATAGCATCGACCCACTAGGACGATCAGGCCACCGAAGCCCTCGGTGTCGCGACAAAACTCCTCCGGCGGCGTAGAGATGCTCCACCTGTTCTGTTAAAGACAAAGCGAAACCAATGGAGGGCTCGTGACAATTTCTTCGACCCGCAGATCCCTGATGCTGTCGGTTGCGGCGATTCCGTTGCTCGCCGGCGCCGGCGCGTGGTCGATCGGCCTCGGCTCGCTGATGCCCGGCCCGGCAGCCAGCCAGCCGGCTGCGCCCGATCGGGACGGCAAGCGCGTCACGCTCCTTTATTTCACCGACATCCATGCGCAGCTCGAAAGCCATCCGGAATATGTTCCGGGCGCGAGCCCCGAAATCCAGATCATGGGCGGTTTTGCCCGCCTCAAGACCGCGATCGAGCAGGAGCGTGCGAACTGCGACGGCGCCTGCTTCCTCCTCGACGGCGGCGACGAATTCCAGGGCACCGGGCCCGCGACGTGGTCCGAAGGCGAAGTTATTCTCGATCCGCTCAACGCCTTCGGCAGCGATGCCTTCGTGCCGGGCAACTGGGAAGCGTCGTACGGCCCGGAGCGGTTCAAGCAGACCATGGCACGCCTGAGCTGCCCGGTGATCTGCTATAACCTCCACGACGAGGCCAGCGGCGAACGGGTGTTCAGGCCGTCGCTGATCCTGGAGCGCCACGGCGTCAAAGTGGCGTTCGTCGGCATCACCGATATCGGGGCGAGCCGGCGCCAGCCGCCGACCCACTTCCGCGGCATGGACACCGCGCGCGTTGCGGGCCTGCGCGACTTCGTCAAGGACCTGCGCGCCCGGGAGCGGCCCGACCTCGTCGTCGCCGATCAGTCATACCGGGCTGACGATCTCGCGCCAGACCGCACGCGAGATTCCGGAATTCGACGTCATCCTCTCGGCACATTCGCACGAGCGAACGGCGCGCGAAATCATGGAGGGCAACGTCATCGTGGTCGAGCCTGGCTGTTTCGGCTCGTTCCTCGGCCGCATCGACCTCGTCCTCGCGCCGGGCGGCGTCGCCGGCCACACGTTCCGCCTGATCCCGGTTCTGGCGAGCCGCTACGACGAAGACGCGAAGATGAAAGCGCTGGTCGACAAGTCGCTCGCCCCCCACCGCGCGCGCATGGCCGAACCAGCGGGCACGACCGAGACGCTGCTGATGCGCTATGACGTTCTGGAAACCACGGCCGATGCCTTCATTACCGACGCCGTGCGCGAAATCGCCGATGCCGACATCGGATTCTCCAACGGCTTCCGGTTTGGCGTGCCGATCCCACCCGCCGGCATCACCGAGGCCGACCTTTGGAACCTGCTGCCCATGGACGCCCGGATGAAGACCGGGTGGATCACCGGCCGGGAGCTGATGGCCTATCTGGAGCGGGAACTGGAACTGGTGTTCTCCAAAGACCCGTGGAAGCTCAACGGCGGCTGGGGTGTTCGCGCCTCCGGAATGACGATGGTGTTCAAGGCGTCGGCGGAGCCCGGCCGGCGACTGGTGTCGGTGAAGGTGAACGGCCGCGACGTCGAGGATGGGCAGCGCTACACCATCGCGGGCTGCGAGCGCGACGGCGAGCCGCTCGACATGATCTGCCGACATCCCGGCACCAACGACGCGAGGGTGCTGCCGCTCACCATCCACCAGGCGCTGCGGCGCTATCTCAAGGTACATCCCGCCATCGCGCCGCGGCGGGACCAGCGCGAAATCGCCATTGACCTGCCGCCGACCGTGTTCAGCCAGGACGCCGCGCTTTCCGGCGGCGACTTGAGCAAGGCCCCGACGACGCCATCGGGGCTGTCGGCGGGTTAGGGGCTCGTGGATCGATTCCATGAAACCGATCGGATCAGACCGGATGGAATCGAGACGGATGGACCTCATCCTGAGAGTTTGTGAATTTATTCGATTTCTGCGATTTTGCAGGGCGTAAGTGCTTGATTTAACTCATGTCAAAATCGCCAAAATCGAAAGATTCACAAGCTCTGAGGAGCCGTGCGCAGCACGGCGTCTCGAAGGATGGACACTGGCACGATCTCGCCTGTGGCCGTCCTTCGAGACGCGCGCATCGAAATCGGCTGTTGCCGATTTCGACACCAATGGATGCCGAAGTCGGGCAGGCCCGACTTCGGTGCGCGCTCCTCAGGACGAGGTCGATTGTTGATATCGATATGATTCGAACTTCGGAAACGCTGTACTCGTCCGCCAACAATCGAAACGATCGTGGTACGCGCAGGCAGTCCCTTGGAGAGGCAGATGGCCCACTTTGATCCGACTTCGGCTTTACTCGGCGGGGCGCTGATTGGATTGGCTTCGGCGCTGCTGATGCTGCTGCTGGGCCGCATCGCGGGAATCAGCGGCATCGTGGCCGGATGCTTCGATGGCGTCGGGCGCGACAAGGGCTGGCGGATCGCCTTTATCATCGGTCTCATCGCCCCGCCATTGATCGGCAGCGCCGCCGGGTTTCACGTGCTGCCCCCACAAATGCCGACGAGTTGGATGCTGATTGCTGTTGCCGGCCTGTTGACGGGCTTTGGAACGAGGCTAGGCGGCGGCTGCACGTCGGGTCATGGGGTGTGCGGAATTGCTCGCCTGTCGACGCGTTCGATTGCAGCGACGATGATCTTCATGATCAGCGCCGTGATCGTCGTCGCCATCATGCGCCATGGTATCGGAGGCTGAGTCGTGTCGACAGCGATTGCAAGCTTGGTGTGCGGTCTCATCTTCGGCTTTGGCCTGCTGATCTCCGGCATGACCGATCCGGTGAAGGTCTTGGGGTTTCTCGACGTGCTCGGGCCCTGGGACCCCACTCTCGCTTTCGTCATGGTCGGGGCGCTTGCCGTATCCTCCGCCGGATTTGCCTTCGCGAAACATCGCGGCGCGCCGGTCTTGGCATCGCAGTGTCTGTGGCCGGCTCGCAAAAGTATCGACGCATCCCTGGTCGCCGGCTCGATTCTGTTCGGCATCGGATGGGGCCTGGTCGGATTATGCCCAGGGCCGGCGATAGAAAATCTCGCGACGCTGTCTGCGCCCGTCATCCTCTTTGTCGTCGCCATGCTGCTCGGGATGATGCTGCAAGAGGCCTGGCAAAGGTTTGCGCGTGCAGCCCGTCCGCCGGTCGGCGCGGCGATCGCGGAGGCGGTTGATGGATAGAAAGACCAGCCGCCCCGGCGGCCTCACTGATCGTCGCCTTCATCGCCTGATGCCGGTAAGGCAACCAAACCCGTGATTTTCTGAAAGATGGAAAAATCACGCGCTGTGTATTTGTCGAAGCGGTCCTTGGCATATTCACGCTTTTTGTTAGTGGCCGAATCGATCTTGTTCCCATTGAACCATATCGAGCGTTTACCAACATTCTTGCCGGACTTGTTTTGAACGGCCTCGGCGATGAATTGCTCCGATGACATGATCCACATTTTGTCGAGACGCTCAGAGTAGAATACGAAATAATAATTTTTGCGGGGCTTCTCATGTACAATCGCCGCAAAAAGAGCAGCATCGCCTTCAATCACGTCTTTCGACCGTGCTTTGATCTGCACTTCGATGAACTCATCATCACCCTTGCGAATTACTGCGTCGATGCCGAAGTCATCGACCAGAGGGACGTAGACATCCAGACCCTCCCGCAACATCCGGCCAATCAGCCAATACTCCATGCGGCGGCCAAAGCCTGCCGTATGCCTAAATTTGATACCCATATCTTCGACCTCCCAGCCGCTTTAACCTCCGCGCAATACGCTCGAAGTGACGTTAAGCCGCTCAATCGTGGGGTGCCAGCAAATTGCGCAAGCGTAGTCAGAGCTCGCTCCTCCCGTGACCCTTTCACTCGGCTGCACCTGCACTGGTGGGCTTACAGGGCAAGCGCTGCCGCCCGGCGTCGGTAATCGTCGTTCAGTTGACGGCGATCAACCGCCGCCCCGCGCGCACGGTCTGCTGCTCTGCGATCGCGAGCCCGCCGCGAACCAAGTCCGGAAGTATTCCGATTGCGTAGCCATGTGCCGGCCTTGACCATTCCTCCGGAAAACAGTCTTCTCGAAAGGCTGTCGTTAGCGGAGATGACCATGAAGACGGTTTTTCAAAGGATGGTTTGGAATACGCGTGGGTGGGTGATGCCCAGCGGAAATACGGACGAAAAAGGATTCCCGGCAGAGCAGGGCTATGGCTATGAGGAATGGAATTTTCAACGGGAAGACGCTTATGAAGGCAACGTTTACGGATATATGATGACGCCACCAGCGTCCGCCAAGATCAAGCCAGCCAACGGCGTCTTTCGAATTATATTCTTTACGATACATCCAATTACCAAAGAGCGCCTCGCGGTCGGTATTTACCATAAAGCCAAGCTAGCCTCAGCCAACCAATCTTCAAAGCTCATAGAGCATTTCAATAAGGAGGGCATAGTCAAGCGACGAGCAATCGAGCTTCAACAAGCTATATTAATAGATCACAAAAAGGCTTTGAAGGCGATGGAAAATATTGTCCATGCGTTATCTGTGTATTGCCATTTAAACGAGGTAGAGAGCTTTTCCAAACATATTCCTATCAAGGTGTTTGCAAGAAAGCAGAACGTTTCTGACCGATTTTCATTTACATACTTGACTACTCCGTTCAAGCGAGCGGAGTTGCGCTCGGCTAAGCAATCGAGCGAACAAATCAGTTCGCTTTGTGAAGATGGATACTACCGAGAGACGGATGCAAATTTAAAGGTTGTAATTCCTCGACACAATCAACTTTCAAATGAATTTTGCGCTTGGTTGAAAAAACAACACAAGATAACTGCAATCCAAGAAAAGCAGCGTGTTGACATCAAATACACTTACGATGGCCGCTCTGTTCTGGCTGAGCTTAAAGTGTGCTATGGTGTTGGTACGACAAAGGCAATTCGCGAGGCTTTGGGACAGCTTCTTGAATATAATCACTATCCGGAACGCATAAAGGCCGATTCCTGGATAATTATATTAGATTCGCAGGCGACGGACGCTGACTGCCGCTTTATTGATGCACTTCGGGATTTGTGGAAGCTTCCGATTACCTTGGGCTGGAAGATTAAATCAGGCTTTTCGTTTCATCCGGCCTTATCCTCGTAGAATGGATCAGACCCGCGGTCAGAGAAGCGCAGTTCGTCCGATTTTCCCCACAAGAGCCGAAGGCGAGTATCACGCGCGCCCGTCACCGGCAAATCCCGCGAGCCAGAGAAGTCCTTTCGCGCCGAGCCAAAAGGCAAGCCGCGATCAGACCGAGAAAGCCCTGCCCTCACCGGCAGGCGAAAGCAAGCCTGAAAGCTGCCGTGCTGCAATCCTTTGCCGATTTTTTACATTCATGGCGCTGCTGTGGGTAGCTGGATTTGCCAGGTGGAACGGCGTTGCCGTGCCGGCAGGATTACGAATTGACGTGTCCCTGATCGTGACAGCAGCGACCCCAGCCATTTTTCGAGGTGGTCATCTCCCCGCTAAGTGCTGGTGCCGGCTACAGGATTCGAACCTGTGACCCCGTGATTACAAATCACGTGCTCTACCTGCTGAGCTAAGCCGGCGGCGCCAGTATCTTCAGAGACGGGGGTGGGCCCCGCGCCTTGTCACGATGGCGAGCCGATCGTCTCGCATCTCGTGAGCCGGTTCTTAGTCGCTCCCGGCGCGGTTTCCAACGGCTTTTTGGGGGCTCGGGTTCCGGAAGCGATTTCAGCGCCTTCGTCTCCCGCCTGAAAAGCCGGAATCAGCGGCCGTCCGGACCGAGCTTTGCGACTTCCTCGACCGCCCTGCGCATCTGCGTCGCGCGTTCGAGGTATCTCGCGGCCTGGGCCAGCCACGATTTCAATTCCGCAGGTGTTCGTGTCCGCTCCAGGATTTTCGGGTCGAGAAAGCCCATCAAGGCGAAGGCGAGTGTGCTCGATGCGGACTGCAGGAGCAGCTTTAAGGGCTCATCGCTGACCTCGTCCTTCAATCGAGATATCAGCGCTCGCTCGCACTCGATTGCCGACCTCAATGTCGTCTCGCTGAGCATGAAGTTCGGACCCTCTCCGTCGACCCATGGTGACCGCCGGACTTTCGGCCCCATCGCGGAGCGCGCCGGCATCGGAGGCTGACGCCATCGGCATATCGGCCCCCACGTCGGTCCCCAAGTCGGCCCCGACCGGCGCGAAGGCGATGCCCATCATCACGGGCACGCGTGCCGGCGCCGGGACGGCCGACGCGGTTGCGCCTGAAGGAAACGCAGCCATGAACGAGATCGGCGCTGCTTTGAAACGGCAGCGCCGATCTCGATCATCCCGTCCCCGGCCGCAAACGATTTCAGAATCTCGTGTCACAGGATAGCGCCGAATATCGCACACCCCCGGTGCTGAAACGGCATCAGCTCGGAGCTTGGTTTTCCGCCTGCTCGCGCTTGCCGATTTCCGCCTTGAGCGCCTGCACGAAGTTGTCGGTCGTCGTCGGCAGCAACCGGCCCGAGCGCGTGTAGATGCCGAGGTCGCTCCACAGCGGCCCCTTGGCGTCGATCGGAATGAAGGCGAGAGAGCCGTCGGCGAGCCTGCGGTCGAGGCCGACCCGCGTCTGGAAGGCGATCCCATGACCGCGGGTCACCAAATCCTGCATCAGTTCGATCGACCCGGAGGTAATGACCGGCGAGAGGAAGGACGGCCCCTGGGAAAGCACGGGCTCCAGCAGGTTGGTGATCGACAGGTCCGGCGTCGCCAGGATCATCGGAAAGCCGAGACACGCCGACAGCGTCACGGTCTTGTTGCGTGCCAGCGGGTGGTCCGGCCGCACCACCGCTCCGAGCCTGAACTGCGCGAGAGAGACCTGGTGCAGTTCGGAAGATTTGCGAAGCGCGAAGGCGACGCCGACATCCACTTCGCCGGTCGATGACGGCGCTGGGGATATTGAACGACCCCATGACGACGACGGTGAAGGTGATGCGCGGCGCACGGGCGCGGATCTGGTCGATGGCGTGGGGGAGGATCGACGAAGCGACGCTCTCCGCCACCGCGACCGTGATATGGCCGATCCGCGCGCCGTGGATGTCCTCGATGTCGGAGCCCATCCGCTCCAAGTCCTGGAACACCGTGATGACATGGCGCGCCAACGCCTCGCCGACCGGCGTCAATACGAGGCCCGTGGGCAAGCGGTGGAACAGCGGCTCGCCCGATTTCCTCTTCCAGCTTGATGATCTGCCGGTTCACCGCCGACGAAGCGACGTTGAGCTGTCGCGCCGCCTCCCGGATCGATTTGGCGCGGCGCACGGCATCGAAATAGCGGATCGCCGAGGAATGGATGCGCAGGGGCAAAAATCGATCCTCATCGCGCCCTGATCCGGGATCGCGCGTCTCACACCGAACGCCGCAATGGAAAACCCCCGGGCAAGGTTGACCGAATTGCCGCCGCAACCGACTGTATATCACCGATTTTCCGATTGCGCCGACCCATTGGTGTCGTTGCCCGGCTTGACCGGGCAATCCAGTACGCCCGGTCTGTGTTTACTGGATCGCCCGGTCGAGCCGGGCGATGACAGTGAATTTTGTGGGGCAACCTAAACCAAAACCGCTCCAAGAGGCGATCGCGCCACCGGGCGATCGCACTTATGCGGTGATGTCGACGTCCTTGGTTTCGGGCAGGAAGATCACCGCCACCACGAAGCTCATCGCGGCGATGACGATCGGGTACCACAGGCCCGAATAGATGTTGCCGGTTGCCGCCACGATCGCGAAGGCGGTCGCCGGCAGGAAGCCGCCGAACCAGCCGTTGCCGATGTGGTAGGGCAGCGACATGCCGCTGTAGCGGATGCGGGTCGGGAACATCTCGACCAGCCAGGCCGCGATCGGGCCGTAGACCAGGGTGACGTAGATCACCAGGATGGTGAGCAGCAGCACCGCCATCGGGTAGTTGATCTGGTCCGGGTCGGCGCTGGCCGGGTAGCCGTGCGTCGTGATCGCGTCGCCGAGCGTCTTGTTGAAGGCGGCCGACTTGGCCGCGAATTCGGCCGCCGGCATGCCGACGCCGTTGAAGGACGGGATCGATCTGGTCGCCGACCTTGACGACCGGTCACCGTGCCCGCCGGCGCCTCCACGTTGCTGATAGTTCACCGAGCGCGTCGCCAGGGACGATTTGGCGATGTCGCAGGAGGTCCGGAATTGCGCGGTGCCGACCGGATTGAACTGGAACGAGCATTCGCGCTGGATCGGCGGTCACGGTGACCGGCGCTGTCGCCAGCGCCTGCTTCCAGCGCCGGGTTGACGAAGTGCGTGAGGCCCTGGAAGATCAGGAAGTAGGTCAGCGGCGCGCGAGCGCAAAGCCGGCCAGGATGATCGGCTTGCGGCCGATCTTGTCGGACAGCCAGCCGAACAGGATGAAGCCGGGCGTGCCGATGAGCGAGCGACAACGCGATCAGGATGTTGGCGGTCGCGCCGTTCGACCTTGAGCGTCTGGGTCAGGAAGAACAGCGCGTAGAACTGTCCGGCGTACCAGACCACCGCCTGGCCCGCGGTCGCGCCGAACAGCGCCAGGATCGCGATCTTCGCATTCGCCCAATTGCCGAACGCGTCGGTGAGCGGCGCCTTGGAGCCCTTGCCCTCCGCCTTCATCTTCGCGAAGACCGGCGATTCGTCGAGCTGCAGCCGGATCCAGATCGATACGACGAGCAGGACGGCCGAGAGCAGGAACGGAATGCGCCAGCCCCAATCGCCGAAATGCCTCTTCGCCCATGCCAGGTGCGGCACGCCGAGGATGACGAGCAGCGACATGAACAGGCCGACCGTCGCGGTGGTCTGGATCCACGAGGTGTAGAAGCCGCGCCGGCCCTGGGGCGCATGCTCGGCCACATAGGTCGCCGCGCCGCCATATTCCCCGCCCAGCGCCAGGCCCTGCACCAGCCGCAGCGCGATCAGGATGACCGGCGCGGCGATGCCGACGCTCGCATAGGACGGCAGCAGGCCGATCAGGAAGGTGCCGAGGCCCATCAGCGTCATGGTGATGAGGAAGGTGTATTTGCGGCCGACGAGATCGCCGATCCGGCCGAACACCAGCGCGCCGAACGGGCGCACCGCAAAGCCGGCGGCGAAGGCGAGCAAGGTGAAGATGAAGCCCGCGGTCGGCGTTGACGCCGGAGAAGAACTGCTTGGCGAGGATGACCGCCGAGCGTGCCGTAGATGTAGAAGTCGTACCACTCGAAGACCGTGCCGAGCGAGGACGCGAAGATGACGAGGCGCTCTTCGCTGGTCATCCCCCTGGCGCGCTCGCGATTCATGGTGATCGTCGTCATGAGCTTTCATCCCTGATTGCGTTGTTATTGTTAGCCAGGGTTCGCTGCAGAATCATGCGCTGGCCCACACGCGCCAAGCTATTCCGCCAGTACATCAAATGTCTTTGCCACACTGGTCTTAGAACTAAAGTATTTGAACGCGGCGCAACACCCGTTGTGCGACGCGGTAACGCCGGATGGCGAAGGCGAAAAGTTGCTCCCGGCGTCGCCGGAGCAATCGGCGATGCGCGTCGGACGGGATTGCCGGGACGGTGACCTTACGCGGCAACCTGATGCACCGCCGCCGCGGAGACCCGCATTTAATGAAATCTTAACTAAAAGCATTGTCGCCGCACCCTGCGGCATGCAAGGATTTGCCGCCCCGAGGAGGCCCAACCACGAGGCAGTCATGCGTATGGAATTCGTATTGGCCGGCGCCGTCACGGCAACCATCATGGCGATGAGTGCCGGCGTCACCGTCGCCGGGTCCGACCAGTGCTGCGGGGAGGGGCTTCCGAAGGTGGTCTACGCCCTGCCGCCAACGCCCTCGGTCATTCCGCCGACCGGCTATGTGCTCGATCCCTCGGACGCCGTAAAGCCGGTCTACCCGGTGGGTCCGCGCCCCTATGTCGCGGGATATGGGGCGGCGCCTTATGCACGGCCGACCTATTCCGAGGGCGGCTACGCCTATGCCGATTCGTATCCGTATTCCGACGATCCCTATGGCTATGGTCAGGGCCATGGTGCCGGGCTCGCTTCCGGGCCTCCCGGTTATGCCGCTCCCGCCTACGATCCTCCTGGCCCCGGTTTTTACCAAGGCCTCTATGTGCGGCCTGCCGGCGTGCCGCCCTACACCGCCTATCGCTACCGCTTAGCGCCCAGCGCAAAGATCATCCACCTGCTGCCGGGAGATTAGCGGATCACCCCGCGGCAAGGCGCGTGGTCGCGACAAAGAGGGCGAGCGCGGTTGCGTTGGAGACGTTGAGGCTCTTGATACGCCCCGGCAGGTCGACCCGGGCGACGATGTCGCAATTGGTGCGGGTGAGTTGCCGCAGGCCTTTGCCCTCGGCGCCGACCACGAGCGCGACGGGGTCGGCGAAGGCGACGGTGGCGAGATCAGCCTCGCCGGAACTGTCGAGGCCGACCACGAGGGCGTCGAGGTCCTTGAGCGTGCGCAGCGCCTGCGACAGGTTGCCGATGGTGACGATCGGCACGTATTCGAGCGCTCCCGAGGCCGCCTTGGCGAGCACCCCGGTCGCCTCCGGCGTATGGCGCGCGGTGGTCACCACCGCCGTGACCGCGAACGCCGCCGCCGAGCGCAGGATCGCGCCGACATTGTGGGGATCGGTGATCTGGTCGAGCACCAGCAGCACCCCCGAGGCGACATCCTCGAGGGCGGGAGAGGGCAGGGGATCGGCCTCGGCATAAAGGCCCTGGTGCACCGCCTCGGGCCCCACCAGGGCTTCGATCGCGTCCGGCCGCACCATGTCCAGCTTCACGCCGAGCGTGACATTTTCCTCTGCCAGCCGCCGCGCCGCGTTCTCGGTCGCCAGCAGCCGGTGGAAGTTCCGCTGCGGGTTCTCCAGCGCCGCTTTGACGCTGTGCCAGCCGTACAGCACCACCGGGCCGTCGCGGTCCCGAAGCGGGCCGCGCCATGGCGCCGCGCGCGGCTTGCCGGGTCCGAACCGCTTGCCGGCGAACCGCTTGCCCGCGAACGGTTTTCCGGCCTCGTCGCGCCGGAATGGCTTGCCCTTGCGGTGGTCGGAATCGCGCTCGCCCATGACGGCCTTGTGTCACGCCGCGCTTGGCGCTGCAACTTGGCGCCGCAACGGCTTCGCTCCAGCAGTAGAGCTACGCGGCAAGGTCGCGCTGTGCTAATCGGTACCACCAGCCCGCGGCGCCGGGCGAGTGGACTGCTTTATGGACGATTTTGGCGCGACATGAACGCTGAAGATCCAAATCTGAGGTTGATGGATCCCGGGCTCGCCGCCCTGGTGATGCTGCTTCGATTCCACGGCGTCGGCGCCGACCCCGAGCAGCTCCGCCATCGGCTGGGCAAAGACACCGTCGGCGTCGCCGACATGCTTCGCTGCGCCAAGGACATGGGGCTGAAAGTAAAATCCTACCGTACGACCTGGGAGCGGCTCGCGACCACCCCCTTGCCCGGCATCGCCGTGCTCAAGCGACGGCGGGTTCCTGTTCATCGGCAAGGCCGGCGACGACAAGGCGATCGTCCAATCGCCGCTGTCGCCACGCCCTTTCGTCATGACGCGGGCCGAGCTCGAGAACATCTGGGACGGCCGGATCGTCCTGATGGCGCGCCGCGCCGGGTTGATCGAGCTGTCGCGGCGGTTCGACATCACCTGGTTCCTCGGCGCCATTCACAAATATCGCCGTCATCTGAGCGAGGTGCTGGTCGCCTCGTTCTTCCTGCAGCTGTTCGCGCTCGTCTCGCCGCTGTTCTTCCAGGTCGTCATCGACAAGGTGCTGGTGCACCGCAGCCTGAGCACGCTCGACGTGCTGGTGATCGGCCTGGTGTCGATCTCGGTGTTCGAGACCGTGCTCGGCATCCTGCGCACCTATCTGTTCGCCCACACCACCAACCGCATCGACGTCGAGCTCGGCGCCCGGCTGTTCCGCCATCTGCTGGCGCTGCCGATCGGCCTATTTCCAGGCCCGGCGCGTCGGCGATTCGGTGGCGCGCGTGCGCGAGCTGGAAAACATCCGCAACTTCCTCACCAGCTCGGCGCTCACGCTGGTCATCGACCTGTTCTTCACCTTCGTCTTCCTCGGCGGTGATGTTCATCTACTCGCCGCTGCTGACCTGGATCGTGCTCGGCGCGTTCCCGTTCTATATCGGCATCTCGGCCGGCGCGACGCCGCTGTTCCGCCGGCGGCTCGACGAAAAGTTCGAGCGCGGCGCCGAGAACCAGGCCTTCCTGGTCGAGAGCGTCACCGGCGTCGAGACGCTCAAGGCGATGGCGGTCGAGCCGCAGATGCAGCGCCGCTGGGAGGAGCAGCTCGCCGGCTACGTCGCGGCGAGCTTCCGCGTGCTCAGCCTCGGCAACACGGCGAGCCAGACGCGTCCAGCTCATCAACAAGCTGGTCACCGCCGCGATCCTCTATTTCGGCGCCAAGCTCGTCATCGACGGCGACCTGACGGTCGGCGAACTCGTCGCCTTCAACATGCTGGCCGGCCGGGTGAGCGCGCCGGTGCTGCGGCTCGCCCAGATCTGGCAGGATTTCCATCAGGCGCGGCTGTCGATCGCGCGGCTCGGCGACATCCTCAACACCACCGCCGAGCCGACCTACAGTCCGAGCCGCGCCGCGCTGCCGGCGATCCGCGGCGACATCACGTTCGAGCACGTGACCTTCCGCTATCGCATCGACGGGCCGGAGGTGCTGCACGACGTGAGCTTCAGCGTGCCCAGCCGGCCAGGTCGTCGGCATCGTCGGCCCGTCCGGCTCCGGCAAGAGCACGCTCGCCAAGCTGATCCAGCGGCTCTACGTGCCCGAGAGCGGCCGCGTGCTGGTCGACGGCGTCGATCTCGCCATGGTCGATCCGGCCTGGCTGCGCCGCCAGATCGGCGTCGTGCTGCAGGAGAACGTGCTGTTCAACCGCTCGGTGCGCGACAACATCGCGCTCGCCGATCCGGCGATGCCGATGGAGCGGGTGATCGCCGCGGCGCAGCTCGCCGGCGCGCACGAATTCATCCTGGAGCTGCCCGAAGGCTACGACACCATCGTCGGCGAGCGCGGCAGCAGCCTGTCGGGCGGCCAGCGCCAGCGCATCGCCATCGCCCGCGCGCTGGTCACCAATCCGCGCATCCTGATTTTCGACGAGGCGACCAGCGCGCTCGACTACGAGAGCGAGCGGGTCATCCAGACCAACATGACGCAGATCGCCAGGGGCCGGACCGTGTTCATCATCGCCCACCGGCTGTCGACGGTGCGGCGCGCCGACCGCATCATCACCATCGAGCGCGGCCGGCTGGTCGAGGACGGCACCCACGACGAACTGATCAAGACCGGCGGCCGCTATGCCTCGCTGCATCGTCTGCAGGCAGGTATCCGATGAAGTCCGCACTAAGTCCAGTCGTTGCGTTACCGAAGCGGCGTGTCGACGCGGCCAGGACGAGCTGGCGTTCCTGCCGGCCGCGCTCGAGATCGTGGAGACGCCGCCTTCGCCGCTCGGCCGCGCGATCGGCGTGACCATCATCGCCATGTTCTGCGTGGCGCTGGTCTGGGCCTGCTTCGGCCATATCGACATCGTCGCGACCGCGACGGGCAAGATCGTGCCCAGCGGGCGCACCAAGGTCGTGCAGCCGTTCGAGACCGGAGTGGTTCGCGCGATCCACGTCCAGGACGGCCAGACCGTTAAGGCCGGCGAGGTGCTGATCGAGCTCGACCCGACCATCAACGAGGCCGAGCGCAACCATCTCCGCGGCGACCTCGCCACCGTCCAGCTCGACATCGCGCGCCTGCAGGGCGGTGCTGGGCGACGATCCCGATCCGGCGGCGGCGTTCCGCCCGCCGGCAGGAGGCGAACCGGGCGCTGGTCGCGATGCAGCGGCAATTGCTGATCCAGCAGGTCGACGAGCAGCGCGCCAAGCTCGCTGCGCTCGATCGCCAGAAGGCGCAGAAGCAGGCCGAGCTCGCGACCGTGACGGCGAGCGTCAACAAGCTCGAGGCGGTGCTGCCGGTGCTCAAGCAGCGCGTCGACATCCGCGAGCTCCTCTACTCCCACGAAACCGGTTCGAAGGCGAACTACCTCGAAATCCTCCAGGCCTACGTCGAATCCCAGCAAGAGCTGGCGGTGCAGAAGAGCCGGCTGCAGGAATCGGCGGCGGCGATCGCCACCATCGCCGAGGCCCGCGCGCAGACCGCGGCCGAGTTCCGTCGCACGCTGTTCAGCGAAATGGTCGAAGCCGAGCGCAAGGCGTCCGGGTTGAGCGAGGATCTCGTCAAGGCGAACCAGCGCACCCAATTGCAGGCCCTGACCGCCCCGGTCGACGGCGCGGTGCAGCAGCTTTCGGTCCACACCATCGGCGGCGTCGTCACTCCGGCGCAGGCGCTGCTGGTCGTGGTGCCGTCCGACAGCCATCTCGAGGTCGAGGCGATGCTGTCGAATCGCGACATCGGCTTCGTGCATCCCGGCCAGGACGTGGAGATCAAGGTCGATACGTTCCCGTTCACCCGCTACGGCCTGATCCACGGCCGCGTCGTCAGCGTCTCACAGGATGCGATCGCGCGCGACAAGCCCGCCGAAAAAGGCCCCGGCCCCGCCGAGAGCACGTCGAGCGAGCCGAAAGGACAGGAACTCGTCTATTCCGCACGCATCACCCTCGACCGCACGCAAATGCAGGTGGAGGAAAATCTCGTCAACCTCTCCGCCGGCATGGCGGTCACGGTGGAGATCAAGACCGGGTCGCGCGCCGTCATCACCTACCTGCTGTCGCCGCTCATGCGCTACAAGCAGGAGAGCTTGCGGGAGAGGTGAGCTTGCGGGAGAGGTGAGCCTGCGTTTGGCCAATTCAGGCAGCGCCGGGGACGCCTATTACTTCGTTTTCGAAGTTTGAATCGCATCGATATCCGTTCGACCTCGTCCTGAGGAGCGCGCTCTTGCGCGCGTCTCGAAGGACGGCCTCAGGCGAGATCGTGCTAACGGCTATCCTTCGAGACGCCGTGCTGCGCACGGCTCCTCAGGATGAGGTTCTGTGAGACTAAATTCCATCCCTTCCGATATGATTGGTTTCACGCAATCGATCCACTATTTTCCATCGGCGTCCCATCGACGCCTCGCCGCGTCTGCCTCAGTTCGGCTTCCTCGCTTCGATGGCGAAGGCCTCCATGGCGGCGATGTCCTCGCCGATGATCCTGCCGTGTCCGTCGACGCCGTGAAAGACCGCGTCCGCATAGGTGCCGGCCGGCATGGCGCGAAGGTCTCTGAAGCCGGCCTGCTGCAGCAGGCCGCCCAGATCGTCTCTCGAATAGATGTGGCAATGACCGTGCCCATAAAAGACGAGATTAATCGCATCGGCCATGGTCGCATTCGGGTTATTGACGTATTTTCTGAACCAGGCGAGATATTTTTGCGACGCAGGAGATTCTTGCGACACGATCAGTTGACCGAGCATTTCAAGAGAAGGCGTCACCACCCGGAAGCCTCCGCCCGGGCGCAGAACGCGATAGACTTCGTTGATCGTCGCCTGTGCCAGGGATTTCGGTACGTGCTCGATGGTGTGCTCGCAGAAAATCGCAGCAAAAATATTGTCGCCGAACGGGAAGCGTTTCGTGAAATCGAGATAGTCGACGCTGGGCGACGGCATGCTGTCCGTGTTCAGCCAACCCGCCAGAATATTGGCCCCGCAGCCGAGTTGCAGCTTGAGAACACCGCCGCCCTGAGCCATCTGATTGACCTGCAATTGAAGCGACAATGATCTCCTCCCATTTGAGCGAGCAAGTCCCGCCATAATTATATATTCGAGGTTTCAGAACTGGTTTGCGACTATCGGGCCTGCACCGTCGACTTCGCGGCTTCGTTTTTTGATATCACGAGGGGCGGGAAACAAACGAATGCATTGAGCTGCCGGTAAACCGCGCACATCGAGTTGTCGAGGCCGACGGTCCGGTACTTGGTCGAATACGGATAGGCCCGCGCAGCCTCCGGGATATCGACTATCGTCGGTCGCAACGGCAGGCATTTGTCTTTGAGCGTCCGTGCGCCCTTGGACGACACCGAATAGCACAGGGTGCCGAATGCCCAGATCAGCGGGAAGGCTCGCGGCGCGATCGCCTGCTGTTGAAATGTTCCGGTTGCGTTACGCATCCTGTCTTGCTCGAACTGCCCGAGACAGGAGGAGACCCCGGGCAGCATCTCGAAGCACATGAACAGGTCGAAGTTGAACCCCCACAGGATCACGTCCCAGTCAGCGGGAAGCGTCTTGATCACATCCGGCGCGCAGGCGTCGAAGCGGGTGTGGAATATGGCGTCGTCCTCCGCCACGGTGAGCACGGTCGCGGTCTTGATCGCGAGGTCCCACAGCGCGATGTGAGACATGGCGAGGCCTACCCCGCCGACGGAATAGTAATCGGGGTGCCGAATATCGGTGCTGATCAGCCGTTGCCGCGCGAGCTCCGCGAGATCGAGCTTCGTTCCGTCGAAGGCGACGGCGCGCGACAACCCGGTGAGATGCCGGTTGACCGAGCGGAATTCGGCCAACCGGTCAGGATTGCGATCGAGGTTGATGACGTGAACGTGCAAGCGGTTGCTCCTGCCCTGCCGAGCGTCCTGCGAAATTCCTGCGACGAGTGTCCCGGCTCTGACGGTTCAATGCGAATTCGTGGTGTCATATTCTGCGAACGCGCGGACCAATTCAGACCTCCTGTGCCCTGACGTCGATCCCCTGCGCGGCAACGCGGGAGCTCGGTGCACACAACATGTTCAGGCTGTCCATGAGGTAAAATCGGTACCCGAGACCCTCGAACTGCTCCTTGATGGCGTTCCTGTCTACCTTCCAGTATTCGACCCAGCACCACGGACGATGCGCATTGATCATCCGGCATGCCCCCTTCAAGACCTCGAGTTCCATTCCTTCGACATCGACCTTCAAAAAATCCAGACGGGGGAGCTCGAGTTCGTCGATGACCGCGATCGGCACCCTTTCATATTCGTCGATTTCATCCTGGCGGGCCAGGCTGACCATCCCGAAATCCTGGGGTTTGCCGTAGTCGATTTTCGGGATCTTCAGAAAGCCTTTGCCGGCTCCCGCGCCATTCAAGTGAACAAATAGATTTTCAAGATCGTTCAAGGCCGCGGTGCCGCAGAGTGCATAGAACATCATGCGCTGTGGTTCGAATGAATGAACCACGCCGCGTTTTTCCTTAACGGCTTGGGCGATTGGGATGCTCACCAGGCCGATATTCGCCCCGGCGTCGATGATGAGGCACTCTTTCGGAAGCGAGTTGACGATCGTCAGAATCTGTTTCAATTCCGATTGGATGTGCGGGACGCCCGTTTTGATCAACGCCTCCGCCTGGTGGCTGCAATGGCGGTTCACGATGAAGCGACCGTAGATCGATTCCACGATCGTGAAGTTGTTGATGGTGACATTCATTTTTTACGCTCGGATTGGAAAGCCTGCCGTGGCGCGATCACATGGCTCGAAAAAAGGCCGCACCAATCGCGATCGCCCGGCACGGCCCAACATGTCGTGTGGAACGTGCCCTTTTACTTGGCCGGACTCGGAGCGAGTTGCAGCCTGAACACCTCCTCGACACGCTTCGGGTTGCGCTCGAACATCCTCTCATAGCCGCGAAACAGGCGATACAGGAACACCTCGTGGTCCGCCGGGATATCGGACCCGGAGAGATGGGTGCCGGAAAATGTCTTCAACATCCAAGGCACCTTGTTGTCGCGCATGAAGCGGTTGAGGTCGGCCTGGGCGGTCTGGTGCAGTTCGGGATCGCGATCGGCGTTGAACGGCCGGGTGCTGATCACCGGCGTCTCGTCGATCACGAACAGGTCCTTGTAGTCGAGCCGCCTACCCCACAGGAAGTCGAGGCCCCAGCCGGTCGTGCTCAAATCGAAGGTCGTGAGCAGGTCCGCGAGCACGTCGGCGCGGAAGCAGGGCGTGGCGAATTCGACGCAACTCACCCGACGCGTCGTGAATTCGGTATTGCGGACGGTCAACCAGTGGCGGTAGGGCGCATCCTCGGCGAAAGCCGGTTGGGCGAGCTTGGCGCCGCAGGCGGCGCATTTCTCGAAGAAGCGGGACCAGGTGTCCTGGGTCGCGAACAGGTCCTCGTCCGCCAGCATCACGTAGCGATAGTCGCGCCAGCCTTGCCATTTTTGCAGGAGGACCTTCAGGCCGTCCCATTTGGTGCCGGGAATGACCTGGGAGACCAGCAATCCCGTGGCGCCCGCGGGCAATGGGCATTACTGCCGTGGGCAGCACCGATTATCGTTTTGTGCGCTGCAACTCATACGCTAATGTGGAGCCGATGAGCCA
>CAVXLN010000023.1:0-9699 GCA_963762435.1 uncultured Alphaproteobacteria bacterium
GCGAGGCGGCCTCGTTCGAGATGCCTTCCATCATGTCGCCGTCGCCGCACAGCACATAGATGCGGTGATCGAACAGCGTGTGGCCCGGCCGGTTGAAATGGGATGCCAGCCAGCTTTCGCCGATCGCCATGCCGACCGAGGTCGCGACCCCCTGGCCCAAGGGGCCGGTCGTGGTCTCGACGCCGGAGGTGAAGCGATATTCCGGATGGCCCGGGCATTTGCTGTCGACCTGGCGGAAGCGCTTGATGTCGTCGAGCGTCACCGACGGCTTTCCCAGCGTCTCGTAGCGCTCGTCGACCGCCTGGACCTCGTTCAGATAGAGCATCGAATAGAGCAGCATCGACGCATGGCCGCACGACAGCACGAAGCGGTCGCGATCGGGCCAGATCGGATCCTGCGGGTCGAACCTGAGATGTTTCTGCCAGATCGTGTAGACGACCGGCGCCATCGCCATGGGCGTGCCGGGATGGCCGGAATTGGCCTGCTGAACGGCATCGATCGAGAGCGTGCGGATGGTGTTGATGGCGAGCAGGTCGAGGGCGCTCTCATCTGGCATAACGGCCTCCGGTTGCGGTTGTGTAATGGGCATCCAAGCGAAGATCGCCAAGGGCGCTCACGAAGATTCTTAACTTGGCCGCGCAAGGCTGGTTCACCGACGGGGGCCTCGATGATGCCTCGCCGACCGTTTCAGTTCGATGGTCGGAAGTCACTCGATCTACGCATCATGCACCTTTCTGGGACCGCGCGTAACCGGGCTCAATAGCGGCCTCTCATGAAGCTGATAAGCACCGGTCGCGGGTGCCCCCATCGACGCCAATACCACCGTCGCCGATAACAAACGCGCATCGTTTCGATTGCTCATCGGCATTTCCCTTTTTGCCGCGGCCGGGCCAGCGTAGCGCCGAGCACCGATCAGGAGCGATGCATGGCAACGGTAAGGAATGCGGTGGCCTGGCTCGCCGCGCTCTGGGTCTCCTACGTCTTTATCTGGTACCTGCAGTACAAGTTTCTGGGCCATCCCGGCAGTGTCGAGCTGTTCACCACCATCACCGACTGGCTGGGCTTTCATGGCTATGAAAAGGTCATGCGGATCGGCACCGGCTCCTGCGAGCTGCTCTGTTCGGGCTTCCTGCTCTATCCGCGCACGCAGGGGCTGGGCGGCGTCGGTGCCATCGTGCTGATGACCGGCGCCCTTTTCTTCCATCTCGCCTCGCCGCTGGGCATCGACCCCTACGGCGATGGCGGCGTGCTGTTCAAGCAGGCCTGCTCGGTCTGGCTCTCGGGCTGGCTCATCGTGGCGATCCGCCACCGGCAGCTCATCGACCTTGTCGCCTCGCTCGGACTGGCGCGCTCCCGCCACGCGTAATCAGCCGTTATCGGCGAAGCCCGGATAAAGGGTCATGCCGCCATCGACGAATAGGTTTGCGCCGGTGACATAGTCGGACGCGTCGGAGGCGAGCCATACGGCCGCCTTCGCGATGTCCTCAGGCTCGCCGATCCTGCCATAAGGGATGAGGGTCAAAAGCTTCTCGAGCGAGGCGGGATCGTCCCAGGCCGAGCGATTGATCGGCGTGCGGATGGCGCCCGGGCCGATCGAGTTGACGCGGATGCGATGCGGGGCAACCTCCTGCGCCAGCGTCTTCATCATCATCGCGATGCCGCCCTTGGAGGCGGCGTAATTCACATGGCCGGCCCAGGGGATGACCTCATGGACCGAGCTCATGCAGATGATCTTGCCGGCGGCCTTGGAGATTGCGGCATCGACGCCGCGCCGCTTGAACTCGCGAATGGCGGCGCGCGCGCATAGGAACTGGCCGGTCAGGTTGATGCCGATGACCGTGTTCCATTGCTGCAGCGTCATCGTATCGATCGGCGCGTCGCGCTGCAGCCCGGCATTGTTGACCAGGATGTGCAGCGTGCCGAACTTTTCGATCGTCGTGCGGAACATGGCCTCGACTTCGTCCTCGTTCGAGACGTCCGCCTTGACCGCGATGGCCTGGCCGCCGGCCGACCGGATCGTCTCGACCACCTCATTCGCCGAATCCGGGTCGACCACGTAATTGACGGCAACCTGGGCGCCGGCTTGCCCAAGGCCGATGGCGACCGCCTTGCCGATGCCGGAATTGGCGCCGGTGACGAGGGCGGCTTGCCCGTCGAGAGGCTTCGCGAGCGACTCTGCCATGATCGCTATCCTTTCACTCTGTGTCGGAGGTATCGGAGGTGTCGGCGGTCGCCGGCGCGCTCGCCGGACCGTGAACATGCTCCTCCGCCAAAGGTTGCAGCAACAGAGCGATCAGCCCGGTCCAGCCGGTCTGATGCGCCGCACCCAGCCCGGCGCCGGTGTCGCCATGGAAATATTCGTTGAACAGCAGGTGATCGCGGAAGGCGGGGTTCTTCTGCTCCAGCTCGGAGTCGCCTAAGAAGGCCCGGCGGCCTTGGCGGTCGCGCAGGAACAGACGGGCCAGCCGATGCGACAGTTCGACGGCGATTTCCTTGAGACTGGCGTATTTTCCGGACCCGGTCGGGCATTCGACGCGGAAATCCTCGCCGTAATAATCGTAATGCTCGAGCAGCGCCTCGATGATCAGAAAATTGACCGGCATCCAGATCGGTCCGCGCCAATTGGAGTTGCCGCCGAAGAGACTGGTGGTCGAGGGCCCCGGCACATAGCTCACGCTGAATTGCTGGCCGGCATGCTCGAATAAATAAGGGTTCTGCTCGTGGAACTTCGACAGCGAGCGGATGCCATAGGGCGACAGGAACTCGGTCTCGTCCAGCATGCGGCGCAGCAGCTGCTTGAGGCGATGGCCGCGCAAGAGCGAGAGCAGCTGCCGCTCGCCGCGGCCCTTATCCATCCAGCGCGAGACAAGGTCGGCCAGGTCCGGCCGATATTCCAGGAACCAATGCAACCGCTGGCCGAATTCCGGCAGCTTGTCCAGCATGTCGCCATCGATGACCTCGACGGCGAAGAGCGGGATCAGCCCGACCATCGAACGCACGCGCAACGGCACGCGCTGCCCGCCCGGCAGGTTCAGCACGTCGTAATAGAAATGGTCGATCTTGTCCCAGAGGCCGAGATCCTCGCCGCCGCGCTTCGACATGGCGCCGGCGATATAGAGGAAATGCTCGAAAAACTTGGTCGCGATATCCTCATAGACATGGTTCTCGAGCGCCAGCTCGAGCGCGATCCGCATCAAATTGAGCGTGTACATCGCCATCCAGGCGGTGCCGTCCGACTGATGGATCTCGCCGCCGGTCGGCAGCGGTGCCGAGCGGTCGAACAGGCCGATATTGTCGAGACCGAGGAAGCCGCCCTGGAAGATGTTGCGGCCTTCGGAATCCTTGCGGTTCACCCACCAGGTGAAGTTGACCATCAGCTTGTGGAAGACGCGCTCCAGGAAGACGCGGTCGCCCTTGCCGCCGTTGCGCGCCCGGTCCATGCGATAGACTCGACAGGGCGGCCCAGGCATGGACCGGCGGATTGACGTCGCCGAACGCCCATTCATAGGCCGGCAGCTGGCCATTCGGGTGCATGTACCATTCGCGCGCCAGCAGGATCAGCTGCTCCTTGGCGAAATCCGGATCGATCAGCGCGAAGGTCACGCAATGGAAAGCCAGATCCCACGCGGCATACCAGGGATATTCCCACTTGTCCGGCATCGAGATGATGTCGGCGTTGGTGAGATGCACCCAGTTCGAATTGCGGCCGGTGAGGCGCTGCGCCGCCGGCTTCGGCTGCAGCGGATCGCCGTCGAGCCATTGCGGAATATCGAGGCAATAGAATTGCTTGGACCAGAGCATGCCGGCCAGCGCCTGACGCTGCACGCGGCGCGCATCGGGTTGCGTGATATCGTGCTGCAGGACGGCGTAGAACTCCGCCGCCTCGGCCTGGCGCGCTGCCATCACCGTGTTGAAATCGCCGTTCGTCGAACCGGCCGCGAGGCGCAACTTCACTTCCGCCCGCCCGCCCGCCGGCAGCGTCAGGATGTGATGGATCGCAAGCTTGGTGCCTTCCTTGGACGGATTGACCGCTGATGTGTCGCCATGGACGACATAGTCGTTGATGCCATCCTTGAAATAGCCCTCGGTCGGCATGCCGAAGATGCGGCCGGTATTGGTATCGTTCTCGCAAAAGAGCAGTGCTCCGCCTTCGGTCGTCAGCAGCATCTCCGGCAGTGCCGGATGGACCAGGCGCACCTTGTGCTCGCTGATCTCGGTGAAGAGCGGGCGGCGCTTGCACGGGGCCCAGGACCAGATATTGCGCGCCCAGACCTGCGGCAGCAGATGCAGCGTCGCCTCTTCCGGCCCGCGATTGATCGCGGTCACGCGCATCAGGATGTCGTCGGTGTCGGCCTTGGCGTAGTCGATCTCGATGTCGAAATAGCGGCCATCCTCGAACAGGCCGGTATCGATCAGCTCGAATTCCGGCGAGTCCGATCCGCGCTGCCGGTTCTCGTCGATCAGGCGCTGATAGGGGAACTCGGCTTGCGGATATTTATAGAGCATCCGCATGAAGGAATGGGTCGGCACGCCGTCGAGATAATAATAGAGCTCCTTCACATCCTCGCCGTGATTGCCCTGGCTGTTGGTGAGGCCGAACAGCCGCTCCTTCAGGATCGGGTCGCGCCCGTTCCAGAGCGCCAGGCCGAGACAGAGATGGAGTTGATCGTCGCCGAACCCCGCGAGCCCGTCCTCGCCCCAGCGATAGGCGCGGCTTCTGGCATGGTCATGCGGGAAATAGTCCCAGGCCGTGCCGTACTCGCTGTAATCCTCACGCACCGTGCCCCATTGCCGCTCGCTGAGATAAGGCCCCCAGCGCCGCCAGGGAGTGCCGCGGCGGATCGAGTTCGAGCCGCCGCCCCTCGGCCGTCTCGGCCAGCGTGTGCGGGATCGGGCGGCGGGGCGGACGAGGCATCAGCGCGTTCCTTTTACGATGGCGTCGAGCCGGACGAGCTCGCCCAAGGACCAGGCCTGGAACGGGCAGCCGCGCGGCGTGTGGGGCGCGTCGCCGTCCGCGATTTCCGAGACATGGCCGAGGCCGGCAATTTCGAGATGGGCTCTGAGCGGGGCGACGAACCGCTTGTCAGCCTCCTTGCGCGCGGCTGCCTTGCCGCCGCGGACGCGGATCCAGGCTTCGGCGAAGGGGCCGATCAGCCAGGGCCAGGCGGTGCCCTGGTGATAGGCTGAATCGCGCTCGCCGACGCCGCCCTGATAGCGGCCGACATAGCGGGGATCCGCCGGATCGAGCGTCCGCAGGCCGAGCGGGGTCCAGAGGTGCTGCTCGACGAGGTCCACGATCGAGCGGGCGCGGTCGCCCTCGACGATCGGGAAAGGCAGCCCGCCGACCGCAAAGATCTGGTTCGGCCGGATCGAGCGGTCGATCTGGCCTGCGACATGGTCGGCGTCGACGACATCGGCGAGCCCGCCGGTCTCGGGATCGGGGAAGCGCTCGAGAAAGTTCGCGAGGCCACGCGCCGCAATCTCGTGCCAGCGGTCGGTCCAGGCGCCGGCGATCTGGAGCGCGTTGAGCCAGAGCGCCTGGATCTCGACCGGTTTGCCGATGCGCGGCGTCACGACCCGATCGCCGATCTTGGCATCCATCCAGGTCAGCTGCAGTCCGGGCTCGCCGGCCTTGATGAGGCCGTCGGGCTCCAGGCCGATGCCGTGTCGCGTGCCGGCCGCATAGCCACCGAGAATGGCATCCACGGCGGACCTGAGCGCATCGGCGACGATGGGCCGCACCGGCCGGTCCCGCCGCCGGGCGGTCTCGAAGAAATCATGCACCGCAATCACGAACCACAATGCCGCATCGACGGAATTGTATTCGGGCGCATCGCCCGCCTCTGGGAACCGATTCGGCAGCATGCCTTCGGAGACGAGGCCCGACCAGCCGGCAAGAATGCCTTCCGCCGCATCGAGGCGGCCGGTGGCGAGGCAAAGGCCGCGCAACGAGATGAACGTGTCGCGGCCCCAATCGGCGAACCAGGGAAAGCCCGCGATGATGGTCTGGTCGCGCCCGCGCTCGACGAGATAGGTTTCGACCGCTTGGCCGAGATCGGGAGCGAGTGCCGCGCGCCGCGCCGTCTCGCTCGCGATCAGCCGGTCGGCATAGGCCACCGCCGAGACGGCGAGACCATCGCCGGCCCGGAAGATCAGATTGGCCGATTGCGTGCCGAGCCGCCAGCGGATGATGCCCGGCGTCGCCAGATCCTCGACATCGTCGAGCCCGCGCGCCGCCTCCTCCTCATAGAGGAAATTGCGATACCAATCGGGGGCGTGATCATAGTCGCCGTCGGTCAAGGCGGCGATTGCCGGCCGGTCGCGATAGGGGCGCCAGGCGATGTTGCCGCCCTCGATCCGGGCGCTGAAGTCGAGCTCGGGGTTTTCGCGCTGGAGGCCGTGGAAGTCGCGTCCGGACAAAAGCGGGCGGACCGAGAGCGTCACGGGCCCGTCCCCCTCGACGAGCTGCCAGCGCAAGAGGGTTGCGCAATCGATCCGGTCAACCAGCAGCTCCTGGCGCACGACATGGCCGGTCTCGAGCCGGAAGCGCCAGACGGGCCAGGGCCGAAAGGCGAAATCGATGAGCCTGCCGAGCCCATCCGGATAGGTCACATTGGGTGCGTAGCAATGCGAAGAAAGCGCAAAATGCCGGCCTGCCGCCTCGACCCAGGCGTCGATGCCATTGACCAGCACCTGCCTTCGGGCAGGCGGATGGCTGGCGGTCAAGAGCAGCGCATGATAGCGGCGCGTCCGGATGCCGCAGGCCGTACCGCTGGCAAAACCGCCGCGGCGATCCGCCTCCAGCCATTCCGATTTCGGGTCAAGGGGTTGATCAGGCGCCATATTTCTGGTTTTCCGGCCTGCTTATGCGCGTCCGCTATTCCTACCCTGCTTTGAAGTGGGTGTGAATTACCGGCCGATCATCGGCACGATACACGAAATTTATGACGCCAATGGCGCCAGCGGTTTCTGCAGCAAGGAGCGAACTCGACATGGAACATCGTCGTCTCGGCGCATCCGGTTTCACGGTGCCGGTCTTAAGCCTCGGTACCGGCACTTTCGGCGGCAAGGGCGAGTTCTTCGGCGCCTGGGGCAACACCGACGCCGACGAGGCGCGGCGTCTGGTCGATATCTGCCTCGATCACGGCCTCACCATGTTCGATTCCGCCGATATCTATTCGGGCGGAGCGGCCGAGGCGATCCTGGGCGAGGCGATCAAGGGACGGCGCGACCGGGTCATCATCTCGACCAAGGCGACCTTCCGTTCGGGCGGCGCGGCCAATGCCGTAGGTTCCTCGCGCTTCCATCTGATCGAGGCCTGCGAGGCGGCGCTGAAGCGGCTCGGCACGGATTATATCGACCTGTTCCAGCTGCACGGCTTCGATGCCCAGACCCCGGCGGAGGAAGTGCTGTCGACGCTCGATACGCTCGTCCGGGCCGGCAAGATCCGCTATGTCGGCGTCTCGAACTTCTCCGGCTGGCATTTGATGCAGGCGCTTGCGGTCGCCGACCGCTACGGTTATCCGCGCTATGTCGCCAACCAGACCTATTACTCGCTGGTCGGCCGCGACTATGAGTGGGAACTGATGCCGCTCGGCCTCGATCAGGGTGTCGGTGCCGTGGTGTGGAGCCCGCTCGGCTGGGGCCGCCTGACCGGCAAGCTCCGGCGCGGGCAGCCGATGCCGGCCCAGAGCCGTCTGCACAAGACGGCGGATAAGGGCCCGCAGGTGCCGGACGAGCTCCTCTTCCGGGTCGTCGATGCGCTCGACCAAGTGGCCGAGGAGACGGGGAAGACCGTGCCGCAAGTGGCGCTCAATTGGCTGCTGCAACGGCCGACGGTGGCGAATGTCATTATCGGCGCGCGCAACGAGGAACAGCTGCGGCAGAATCTGGGTGCCGTCGGCTGGGCGCTCACGGCCGAGCAGCTGGCAAAGCTCGATGCGGCGAGCGATGTGCCGCTGCCCTATCCCTATTGGCACCAGCGCGGCTTCACCGAGCGGAACCCGCCGCCGGTGTGATCAGGCGATCGCGGCCGCGATGGCGCGCACCAGCGGCTTCATGAAATAGGCGCCGGGCGGCGCGATGGCGACCGCGACACCGCGCGCCTCGAGCTCGTGGCCCACGACCGGGCCGACGGCAGCGACGCGAATGCGCTGCAGCGCCGCGGCGAGCGTGTCGGCACGCCCCGATCCCTCGGCGACCTCGAAGAGGCGCCGGACCTGCGGCGAGCTCGTGAAGGCGATGACATCGACGCCGCCCGCGGCCATGGCGTCGATCGTCTCCACGACTCGCGCATCCTCGGCCGCGGAGACATAGGCATAGGGTGTCACGGGGTCGGGTTTGGCGCCGGCGGCGGTCAGAAAATCGAGCAGCTTGGTGTTGGGATTATCGGGATAGAGCTGGACGCCAATGCGGTGTCCGGCGAGATCCTGACCCGAGAGCGCTGAAATGATGCCCTCGGTGGTCGGATCCTCGGCGCGGAGATCGGGCTCGAGCCCAATCTCGCGCAAGGCTTTCGCCGGCTTCGGCCCGCGCGTGACCTTGCGCGGTTCGGCAAGGGCTGCCCGGAAAGCAGCCCCCAGGCTCGTCTCGTCCGCGAGCTTGACCAGCCGGCGCAGTCCCTCGCCGGTCAGGAGGATAAGATCCTGGCAGGGCTCGGCGATGAATCGCTCGATCCAAGCCAGGATCGGGGCCGGGGCGGGCGCGTCGACGATCGCGACGAGGGGGCAGCGCAGTGCCGTGCCGCCCTCGGCCTCGATCATCTCGGCAAGCAGATCGAGCTCGCGCGTTTCCGGCACGACAATTCGGCAGCATATTTCTGCACCCTTCACAACGGACGTATCATTACCGGCAAAAGGTTTGAAATTATCTACGATCACCTGCTGCAACGCAGTGTCGGTACAACCACGTTCGTTGCTGCAAATGAGCAATACATTGTACGGGCCGCCTTTCGCGTACGTGTGCACCGGGTTTTGCCAGGGTGGAACTGATCCCGTCGCCGAAAAGCCACTCCCAGTCTGAAGTGGAGCTACTGCTGTCGACCGTTTGGTCAAAAAAACGGATAGGCACACCGGCGCACTGTGTATCGTTAGTGGCGAATTGGGCATGAAAGACGGGATATATGCGCACGAGCCTGATAACGCTGTCTGAACACGGAGAACCGGGATTAGCAACCAGCTTTACATCGTAAGTGCCCGTATCCGGGTAGGTAAATGTAGGCTCAAAGGCAGTGCTTTGGGGCGAGCCTGGAATGCCGAAATTCGACTGCCATGCAAAGCCCCCGATGCTGGTGTTGATGAAGTTGATAGTATAATTCTTACAGTTCAGCTCAAAAGTATTAGGGTAACCGGGCTTCAGCGGCATATTCGCCACCACGTTCTTGGAGCAATCGGTGACCACAAATTGAAATTCCCTTTTTACGGTATTGATCATTTCGCCTTTTCGCCATTCATTACAGCAAACGGTGATGAGGTAGCGGCCTGCATGGGTGGGTGTGCCGGAAATGAAACCGGTAACGGGGTCTATGGCAAAAGGTGGGTCGGCTAACAGCGGCGTTGAGTAAGAATAGGGAGTAAGATAAAAGACATATTGGTACGGCGGCTGGAAAGTGTCCGATATAGTGGAACTATTGGGGCATGATAGCGACTGGCATAATTCATAACTGAGCGAATCGCCATCAGGGTCAGTAGCCAGATTGTT
>CAVXLN010000024.1:0-41716 GCA_963762435.1 uncultured Alphaproteobacteria bacterium
GCGCAGCGAGACGCTGAATCAGGTTTATGCCAACGTGCTGAATAAGACAGTGCTGGTGCCGGTGGGGATTCCGACGAGTTTGGGATCGGGGATATTTGCGCTGCTGGCGGCCGGAGCCTACAAGACGATCGAAGAGGCGCAGGCCGCAGTATGTTTGCCGTTGCGCACTGTTGAGCCGGATGCGAAGGCTGCGGCGGTTTATGAGCGGCTGTACAGGCTGTATCGCGATGCGTATTTTGCGCTGGGAAGTCGCGATGCGGAGCCGGCGGCGCTAGGTTCGATTCTGCCCGAGTTGAGAAAGATTGCGGCTGAGGTGCGGAAGACGGGGTAACACCCGATGAGCTCTCGTGGTATCCCACCCTTTCAGCAAAGGGCGCTGAAAGGATGGGGCACCCAGATTATTCTTGCGGTTGATTCGGTACGAGCTGGGCCAGGAGCTGACAAATGGAGCGACGGAGTTTTCTTATGGCGGCGGGGGGATCGGCTGCGGCGGCGATGGTTTTCGGCATGCGCAGGGCGCTGGCGGCGGAGGCGGACTCGCACATTGAAGTGCTGATCGACGAGCCAATTGGCACTATTGCGCCGGAGATTTACGGGCACTTCACCGAGCACCTGGGCACGGTTGTTTACGACGGCCTATATGTGGGCGAAGACTCGAAGATTCCCAATCAGCACGGGCTGCGGTCGGCGCTGATCGAGAAGATGCGCGCCATCAAGGCGCCTGTGGTGCGCTGGCCGGGAGGGTGCTTTGCCGACAGCTACGACTGGCGAGACGGGGTAGGATCCCGCGCACAGCGGCCGAGGCGCACGAACTTCTGGACGGATGCGTACCCGGAGTCGGTGCGGCGCAAGAACATTCCGCAGGTGTTTGAGCCGAACACTTTCGGCACGGCGGATTTTGTGCGCTTCTGCCAGCTTTGCGGGGCCAACTGGGACCCCGATTTCGCCAGGCTTACAACATGCTCGCCATGGCACGGCTGGAAGGCGGAGGCACCCATTCGGCAACCAGCGCCATACAGGAAGCTATTCAACTCAACCCTCGCAGCCAAATCTATCTGTTGAATTTGGCAACCATTGATATGGCTGGGAAAAAGTGGGACGAGGCCACAGCGTTACTAGAACGTCTGAAAAACAGCGAGAATGCGCAAATCGCACACACCGCTCAAAAAGATCTGAATGATCTACCGACTTTGAGAAAATACGGCCTGCTGCCGCAACCGGAAACCGCGCCGGCCAAAACCGATTCATCGCCGGAAGATACTGAAAGTACCAACTCTTCGCAGCCCGCGCCGGAATCTCAGCCGGACAAACGTCCCATGCAATTTCTCAAGGGCAAGCTGGTGAGTGTCGACTGCACGCAATCCCCGGTCGCGGTTCTCACTGTTGTGGCGGGAACGAAAACACTCGGAAGCTGCGTACCGAGGATTACAAATCACTGACGCTGGTCGGAGCCGACGAATTCTCCTGCGCCTGGAAAAACCGTCCTGTCGCGGTGAACTACAAATCAGGCGGGAAGGCTCGACAGAACGTGATCGCCAGGTGAGCGAAGTCGCGACACACGCCCTGCCCGGCGCGGTACGCGTCCGCGGCCGTCGTCCACGGGTTGGAGGTGCCGGGCACCCACTCCAGGTGGCCGTGGACGAAGTCGACGATCGCCTGCACGCGACTCCACCCGGGCGCGAGCCCGCCGAAGCGCTCCCATGCCTCGTAGCCGAGCTCGTCGGGCAGACAGAACCGGCTGGGCATGATGAAGCTCAGCGTCTCGTCCGGCAGCTCCGCCACCGGGGTCTCGGGCGCCGACGGCTCGATCACGTCATCTGGATGAGGGAGCCGGACCCGCGCCTCGTAGGCGATCCGAAACGTCCCGGGCTCCAGCTCAAATCGCTCGCAACGGTTTCGATAGTGGTCGACATAGCTGAAACGCTCGGCCTCCGTTTCCCTACCCCTCGCTGCGGATCGAAACGCCGAGCCCCGGCCGTGGTGCGACCTGCAGGATGGCGGAAGTCGCCTGCTCGGCATTCCAAGCCGAACGTGCAGCCCAGCAGCAGGGCCAGCGGAGGCCGGCCTGCAGTTCCGCGATCATCGATCGGTGATGTATCGGTCATTACCACCGAGAGCATGACAGCCGACGAGCTCGGGGGCCGCCTCGGCGACCGGCATCCTTGAACAATCGCTACGCGCACACTGATCGGCCTCGGACTCGTTTTTCTGATCGAAGTAGCGGCCCTGTTCGTCGGGCAGCGCCAACTCTTCCGCCTGGCGGAGCGCGCGACCGGGTCACGCTGGCCCGGCTACGTGCTGGCGATGCCCGGCACGGTGCTGCACGAGGGCGCGCACTACATCGCCTGCGTCCTGCTCGGAGTCCCGGTCGGTCGGCAGGTGCGCGGCCCTGACGGCCGCCGCAGGCGGGTGCGATGGTTCTTCCCCACCCGTGACCCGGTGACCGGGTCGGTCACGCTCGGAATGGTCCCGCACGCCCGCACAGACCCGTTCCGCGAGCGGTGATTGCGATCGCGCCGTTGCTGCTCGTCCCGCCGATGCTGGTCGCGATCGTCTTCGTCGTCGCCGGGACGAGCGACGTGGCGCATCTCCGGCACGTTCTGCCCAACTTGGCGGTCAGGAGCGAGGCGGCCGCCCCGTCCGACAGCTGCGAGGCGTTGCCGGCCGTGATGTACTTACCTTCCTTGACCTGCTGGCCGCCCTTGAACACGGGCTTCAGGCCATTGAGGTCGGCAAGCGTGGTCTGCGGCCGGTTGCCCTCGTCGGCGGAGAGGGTGACCGGGCGCTTCGAGGTCTCGCCGGTCGCCTTGTCGGTCACCAGCATGGTCGCCGACATGGGCGCGATCTCGGCGTCGAAGCGGCGCGCTTCCTGCGCCGCCGCCGTGCGCTGCTGCGACTGCAGCGCGTACGCGTCCTGCGCCTCGCGGCTGACGCCATAGCGCTCGGCGACCAGCTCGGCCGTCTCGATCATCGCCATATAGAGGGCAGGGACCTTGGCCACGAGCTCAGGATCGCCGGCGCGATAGCCGTTGCGATGCTCGTTCTGCACCAGCGAGATGGATTCGACACCACCGCCGATCGTGACGGTCATGCCGTCATCGATGATCTCTTTGGCCGCGGTCGCGATCCCCATCAGGCCGGACGCGCATTGCCGGTCGATGCTCATGCCGGCGACCGTGTCGGGCAATCCGGCGCGCAGGGCCGCCTGGCGGGCCACATTGAAGCCCGTCGAGCCCTGCTGGAGCGCACAGCCGAACACGACATCGTCGATCTCGGCCTTGTCGACGCCGGCGCGCTCGACCGCGGCGGCGATGGCATGGGCCGCGATCGCCTGGCCCTGCGTGTCGTTGAAGGCGCCGCGATAGGCCTTGCCGATCGGCGTGCGCGCGGTGGAAACGATGACGGCTTCACGCATCTTGATTCTCCCTCACTGATTCTTGCTTGGCTACGCGTTGAGGCCGAGAGCGGCCGACGCCTTGGTCAGCTCGATCCGGCCCTGATCGCCGGCACTCTGGCCGATCACATCGTCCTTCCGGTCGGAAAGGGCTTCGAATTGCGCCGCGATCTGCTCCGGCGCCTCGGGTCCAGGTGCCGCGAACACACCCTGGGTGATGCTGACATAAGCGCGCTCGAAGCCGCCGGCGCCGGCGCACAGGATGGCGCGGGTCGGCGCATCCTCGGCGACCAGCGTCAGCAGGCCGGGCGAGACCGCCTCGGGCTTCAGGAGCGCCAGCATCTGCGGCGGCATGATGTCCTCGGTCATGCGCGTCGCCGCGGTGGGCGCCAGGCAATTGACCCGGATATCGTTCTTCGCCCCTTCGATCGCCAGCGTCTGCATCAGCCCCACGAGCGCCATCTTGGCGGCGGAATAGTTGGACTGGCCGAAATTGCCGAAGAGCCCGGATGACGAGGTCGTGTTGACGATGCGGCCGTAATTCTGGGCCTTCATGATGTCCCAAACGGCCTTGATGCAATGCACGGCACCCATCAAATGGACATCGACGACGAGACGGAAATCCTCGACCGTCATCTTGGCGAAGGTCTTGTCGCGCAGGATGCCGGCATTGTTGACCAGGATGTCGACGCGGCCCCACTTCGCCATGGCCTCGGCCACCATCGTCTCGACGGCGGCCATATCCGTGACCGAGGCGCCGCTCGCGATCGCTTCGCCGCCGGCCTTGCGGATTTCCTCGACCACCGTCTCGGCCGCACTCAGCGACCCGCCCGTACCGTCGCGGGCACCGCCCAGATCATTCACCACCACCTTGGCCCCGCGTTCGGCCAGCAACAGCGCGTGGCAGCGCCCGAGCCCGTTCCCGGCTCCCGTCACGATGGCCACGCGGCCATCAAACCTTATCGGCATGTTCACTCCCTCTCCGCGGCGCAGTATGCGTAGGTTTCCATCCTTTCTCTAGCAGTATCGGAGGTTGGTTGTCGCGGCAACCGAGAGTGCAGCGATCACCCTCGACCGACCTCCGGTTTCTTGCTCTATTCCCTGCTGTCGGAAAGAAGAACGAGAAAATGGCATGACCGAGGAAACGATCTCGCTGGGAGCGGCACTGGGAGAAATGGCGCGGCGCAAGCCCGATGCGCCCGCCATCATCTGCGGCGAGGACAGCGTCAGCTGGCAGGCGCTCGACCGGCGCACCAACCGCCTCGCCCGGGCGCTGGCCGCCCATGGCGTCACCGAAGGGCGCTATCTCACCATCGCACTGCCCAACTCGATCGGCTTCATCGAGGCCTGCTATGCCGCCTGGAAGCTGGGTGCCATCCCGCAGCCGATCTCCTGGCGCCTGCCCAAGGCCGAGCTCGATGGCGTGGTCGAGCTGGCCGATCCGCCGGTCGTGATCGGCCGCGACGATCTCGAACCGGCTCGCCCGCGCTTCGACATCCCCGAGCTGCTGGCCGAGTGTCAGGATGACAGCCCGCTGCCGGATCGGATCTCGCCGGCTTGGAAGGCGCCGACCTCGGGCGGATCGACCGGCCGGCCGAAGCTGATCGTCTCGGGCTCGCCCGCCGTGGTGACCCAACAGCCGATCGACTATTGGCGGCTCGGGCCCGACGATGTGGCGCTGATGCCGGGGCCCCTCTATCACAACGGCCCGTTCTCCTCGGCCTTCCTGGCGCTCATGACCGGCGCTCAGCTGGTGCTGATGCCGCGCTTCGATGCCGAGGGCGTGCTGCGCGCGGTCGAACGGCACCGGGCCAGCTGGGTCTATCTGGTGCCGACCATGATGAGCCGGATCTGGCGGCTGCCGGAGGCGCTGCGCGCCAGCATCGATGTGAGCTCGCTCAAGACGGTCTGGCATCTGGCCGCCCCCTGCCCGCCCTGGCTCAAGGAGGCCTGGATCCACTGGCTCGGCGGCGAGACCATCTGGGAGCTCTATGCCGGCACCGAGGCGCAGGCCTCGACCGTCATCACCGGCACGGAATGGCTCACCCATCGCGGCTCGGTCGGTCGCGTGGCGACCGGTCAGATGCGCATCTTCGACGCGGGCGGCAATGAGCTGCCCGTCGGCGAGACCGGCGAGATCTATATGAAGCGCGCCGACGACGCGCCGGTGAGCTACCGCTATATCGGCGCCGAGGCGCGCCGGGTCGGCGATTGGGAGTCGCTGGGCGATATCGGCTGGTTCGATGCAGAGGGCTATCTCTACCTCGCCGACCGCCGCACCGACATGATCCTGGTCGGCGGCGCCAATGTCTATCCGGCCGAGATCGAGGCCGCCCTCGACGAGCATCCGCTGGTGCAGTCGAGTGCGGTGATCGGGCTGCCGGACGAGGATCTGGGCAGCCGCATCCATGCCATCGTCCAGGGCCGGCCGGGTCTCGATCTCGATGATCTCCATCTGCATCTGGCCGAACGGCTGGTGACCTACAAAAGACCGCGCAGCGTCGAGCTCGTGGCCGAGCCGCTGCGCGACGACGCCGGCAAGGTCCGTCGCTCCCAGTTGCGCGCCGAGCGTCTCAGCCCTGCCTGACCGATGCTGCCCGCGACGCTCGACGAGACATTCGCGATCGGCCTGGCGATCCTGCACCCGCTGCTGGCCATCAGCATCACGGCGCATGTGCTGCTGACCAAGCGCGATATCGGCTCGTCGATCGGCTGGATCGGCATCGGCTGGCTGGCGCCGATCTTCGGCGGCGTGCTCTATCTGATGTTCGGCGTCAATCGCGTGACCCGCCGAGCCCAGCGCCTGCGCCTGCCGCACCCGACGACCCGCCGGCGGCGGCGCCGGCCGCTTTCGGAAGAAAGCACCGACGAGCATCTGCTGCCGCTCGAGCGCGCCGCCTTGCGGCTCACTCGCCGACCGGCAGAGCAGAACAGCGGCATCGAACTACTGAGCCAGGGCGACGAGGCCTACCCCCGCATGCTGGCGGCGATCGCCGATGCCCGGCACAGCGTGGCGCTGTCGAGCTACATCTTCCGCGCCGACCGGATCGGCAGCGCCTTCGTCGATGCGCTGACGGAGGCGCATAAGCGCGGCGTCGCCGTGCGCGTGCTGCTCGACGGCATCGGCAGCGGCTATTTCCACGCCCCCGCCTTTGCACGGCTCCGCCGCGCCGGCGTGCCGTCAGCACAATTCATGCATTCGCCCCTGCCCTGGCGCATGCCCTTCCTCAATCTCCGGAGCCACAAGAAGATCCTGTGCGTCGACGGCAGGCTGGGCTTCACCGGCGGGCTCAATATCGGCGACGAGAATGTGCTGGCGCTCGATCCCAGCGTGAAGGTGCGCGACACGCATTTTGCCGTGAGCGGACCGATCGTGGCCCAGCTGGTGGACGCCTTCGCCGAGGATTGGCTGTTCGCCACCGGCGAGACGCTCGACGGCGAGGCCTGGTTTCCGCCGCTGCCGCCGGCCGGCGACGTGTCGGTGCGGGTCGTGACATCCGGCCCCGACGAGGATCTCGAGAAGATCGAATTCCTGGCCTTGCAGGCGCTCGCCTGCGCCAACCGCTCGGTCGGCATCATGACGCCCTATTTCCTGCCGGACGAGCGCATGATCACGGCACTGGCGCTGGCGGCCATGCGCGGCGTCATGGTCGACATCATCGTGCCGGAGCGCAGCAATCATTGGATCATGGATTGGGCGATGCGGGCGCAGATCGGCCCGCTGCTCGATGCCGGCTGCCGCATCTGGCGCAATCCGCCGCCCTTCGAGCATTCCAAGCTCATGACCATCGACGGCGCCTGGGCGCTGGTCGGCAGCGCCAATTGGGACATCCGCAGCTTCCGGCTCAATTTCGAGCTCAATCTGGCGGCGAGCTCGGCGGCGCTCGCCGAACGGCTCGACGCGCTGATGGCAATGAAGCGCTGCGAACGCATCACGACCGAGGATTTAGAGCAACGGCGTCTACTCATACGTTTGCGCGATGCGGGCGCTCGGCTTCTGTTACCCTATCTCTAGCGCAGGATGATTTCAGGTCTGCTCGACCTGAAATCTGAATCCTTCGCTATTTTAAGTGGTGAGAGACCGATTCAGCGATCAGGTCGAGCAGACCTGATCGCATCGGGCTCTAGACGCACCTTGGATGGGGGTCGGCTATGTCGGACGAGTTTACCGAAGTCTCGACGCAAGGGTACTTCTCGCGGCTGGGTGGCAGCATCGTGGGCGTGCTGGTAGGATTTCTGCTGCTGCCGCTGAGCGTCGTCTTGCTCTATTGGAACGAGGGCCGCGCGGTCGATTCCGCACTGGCGCTCGACCATGGCGCCAAGGCGGTGCTCGAGGCGCCGGCCAACAAGATCGATTCAGCACTCGACGGCAAGCTGGTCCATGTCTCGGGCGGCCTTATCCTCGGCACGCCGGCGAAGGACCCGGTCTTCGGCGTCACCGGCCACGGCCTCGTGCGGCTGCGGCGAACCGTCCAGATGTATCAATGGGTCGAGGACAAGCACAGCGAAAGCCATGAATCCGTCGGCGGCTCCAAGACCACGGAGACGACCTACAGCTACCGGCAGGAATGGTCGTCGCAGGCGCTCAATTCAAGCACGTTCAAGCATCCGGAGGGGCACCAGAACCCGGCTTTGCCCGTGCGGGAAGCGAGCTTCGACGGCAGCGATGTGAAGCTCGGCGTCTATCGCCTGGATGGCGCGATCCTCAACGAGCTTTCCGATTTCCAGCCCTTCACGCCGGAGGCCGCGACGCCGGTTCCCGATGGTTATCAGCGCCAGGGCGACACCTTCTATCGGGGCAGCGGCAATGGGGCGAGCCCGGCGGTGGGCGATGTGAAGGTGGGCTTCTCGGCGATCTCGGTCGAGCCGCTCTCGGTCGTGGCCGGCCTTTCGGGCGACATGCTCTCGGGATATCGCGACACGACCGGCTACGCACTCCTGCTGGTTCAGCCCGGCGTCGCACCGGCGGAAGCGCTGTTCAAGGCCAAGAAACAGGAAGAGAGCACCTGGACCTGGATCCTGCGCGGCGTCGGCACGGTCGTCATGCTGATCGGCGCCATGCTGATCGGCCGGCCGATCGCGATGATGCTGGCCTTCCTGCCCTTCCTCGAAGGCATTGCCGAGGCCGGCATCTTCCTGATCGCGCTGACCATCACGCTGCCGCTGGCGCTGCTGACCATCGCGGTTGCCTGGATCGCGCATCGGCCGCTCATCGGCGGCGGGCTGATCGTCGGCGCGATCCTGCTGTTCATCCTGTTCCGCCGGATGCACCCACGACCACGGCCGGCGACTGTTTAAAGTGGAGCGGGCGTCCCGCCCGCTACGCCGCGACAGCGGCGTTTCTGCCTTTCGGACCAACGGGAGAGATCCGAGCTCGATCGGGCTGGACCGCAAGTAAACGCCGCTGGCGCGGCGTTGGCGGGCGAGACGCCCGCCCCACTCTTCACTCTAATTCGGCTCGAACAGCTCGATCACGTTGCCCGACGGGTCCTCGCACAGGATCTGCCCGCCGCCCGGGCCTTTGATGAGGTCGCTGCGGAAGATGACGCCGCCTTCCCGGAGCGTCGCCACCATGCCCTCGAGCCCTTCGACGAGAAGCACGAACCGGTTCCAGCCGCCGGGCTCCGGTCGGCGCCCGTCCGGCATCGGCCGCGACGCCGACGCCATCGGCCCAGCGAGCCAAAGCTGTTGATCGGGCCGCGACAGGATCGCCATCGCCGGCCCGTACTGGACCTCGAGCGCGAAACCAAGATGGGTCGTGTAGAACGCGATGGCGGCATCGACATCATGGACCAGATAGCGCACCGGCATTGGGCGAGCTCCTCGTTCACTGGTTAGGCTGCCATGCCCCGCATCTGCTCGACGAGGTCGGCCGGGATCACGCTCTGATAGGGCGCGATGCCGAACTTGGCACGGATGGCATCGATCGGCTGGTGCCATTCGGCCTCCCACGGGATGGCCATGAAGCTCGGGCCGGTGCGGCCATGGCGCCAGCCCTCGGCGATCACCTGCAGCAGGACCGGGAGCGCCATGGGCAGTCCGAAGCGTGCCGTCGCGACCGTCACCGCCAGGAACTGGGCTGAGTAGCTATGGCCGAACTGGGCCAGCTGGAAGGCCGAGATCGCGACCTCGCCCAGCGCCGTCGTGCGATATCCGCCGACCAGGTGCCAGACATCGTGCATCTGCAGGATGCGGGTATTGAGATAGGCCAGTGCCGGCGGCAGCCGCGACAGGCCGATCGCCTCGCGATCCAGCACTTCGAGATCGAACTTGTTGTCGACGATGAGGCGATGGAAATCCTGGCCGAGCGAGCCCGCCGGCTGGACCGCCAGCATCTCGAGCCCGAGGCGCGGCGGCAGGTCGCGGTCGGCGGCGCCGGCCGAGCCCGGATGCTGCCGCGCTGTCATCTCGGCCCGTGCGACATAGTCCGGCGCCACCAGGCCGAGGAGTGCGGCGACGCGGCTGGTGATCTCGCCGGCCGAGATGCCGACCGCCGCATCCTCGACGACGCTCCAGAAAGCGGCCCAGAAAGAGGCGGGCAGCTCGGCCAGCTGGGTCATGAGCGGCTCCGCCGCTGACGTGCCGAGATCGGTGCCGAGCCAGCCGCGTGCGAACTGGTCATAGACGAGCGTGATGGCCTCGGGTGTGGCGAACCCGACCCGCGCCAGCGCCACGGCCAGCCGGTCGGCGGCCGCGAGATCGTTGGCCTTGGCACCCTTGGCCGCCGCCTCGACATCGCCGAACGCATCGGCACCGGATGTGACCGCGGCCTCGAAGGCGTGCCGCGTGCTCGGATCGATCATTCGGTTCCTCCCAGCCTCAAAAGCCGGCCGCGTCGAGCTCCATCAGCGTCTCGGCCCCGGCCTTGACCCGCTCGAGGAGACCGGCCGTCAGCGGCACCTCGCGCTCCATCCAGTATTTCGCCAGCGTCAGCTTGCGCTTGTAGAAATCGGGATTGTCCGTGCCGGCCGCGAGCTTCGCCTGGGCGAGCTTCGCCATTTGCGCCCACATGAAACCGAGGGAGACGATGCCGAACATGGTCAGCATGTCGTAGGAGGCGGCCCCGGCATTGTCGTAATTCTTGGGCGCGTTCTGCATCAGCCAGCCGGTCGCCTCGGTCAGGCGCTGCATGCCCTTCTTCAAGGGCTGGATGAAGGGGGCGAGTGCGTTGTCACCCTCGTTGGCGGCGATGAAGCCGTTGATCTTGCCGAAATAGAGCATGGTCGGCTTGCCACCGCGGGCACTCATCTTGCGGGCGACGAGGTCGAGCGCCTGGATGCCGTTGGCGCCCTCATAGACCTGATTGATGCGCGCATCGCGGACGAACTGCTCCATGCCGTGATCGCGGATATAGCCATGGCCGCCGAACACCTGCATGGCGGCATTGGCCGCCTCGAAGCCCTTGTCGGTGAAGTAGGCCTTGATCACGGGCGTCAGCAGCTGGCTGAACTCGTTCGCCTCGTCGCGCTCGGCCGGATCCTCGGCATGGCGGGCGACCGAGAAGAGCAGCGAGATCCAGCTCGCCAGCGCCCGCGCGCCTTCGACGAAGGCCAACGACGAGAGCAGCAGCCGCCGGACATCGGGATAGACCAGGATCGGATCGGCCGGCCCGTCCGGGTTCTTGACGCCGGTCAAGGCACGGCCAGCCAACCGCTCCTGCGCATAGGCGCGGCCATTCTGATAGGCGACCTCGCCGGCCGCGATGCCCTGGATGCCGACGCCCATGCGGGCACCGTTCATCATGGCGAACATCCCGGCCATGCCGGCCGAGCGCGAGCGCTTCGCCTCGCCGTTGCCCTCTTCCTTGGCGTCCGAACGACCGCCGAGCCGATAGGCCACCGCATCGTCGAAATTGAGCACGCAGGTGGCATTGCCCTTGATGCCCATCTTGTGCTCGATGCCGCCGGTCGAGACCCCGTTGCGGCCGAGCATCTTGCCGGTCTCGGGATCGACCAGGTATTTCGGCACCATGAAGAAATTCACCGTGCCGAGATCGTCATGCAGCTTGCCATCCTCGTCGGGGATCTTGGCGATGACGGTGTGGATGATGTTGTCCGTCATGTCGTGATCGCCGCCCGAGATGAAGATCTTGGTCCCGGTCATGCGATAGGTGCCGTCCGGCTGCGGCACGGCCTTGGTCTTCATCAGCTTGAGGTCGGTGCCGCAATGCGGCTCGGTCAGGCACATCGTGCCGGTCCATTCGCCGGCCACCATGCGCGGTACCACATGCTCGCGCATCCAGGCCTCGCCCGTGCCCCAGATCGCCGAATAGGCGGCACCGGTCAGGCCCGGATACATCGAGAAGGCCTGGTTGGCCGACGAGCCCAGCTCGGCGAAGGCGAATGTCACGACCGACGGCAGCGCCGCGCCGCCGACTTCCTCGGGCGCGCCGAGGCGGTTCCAGCCCGCCTCGCAATATTGCGCGAAGGCCTCCTTGAAGCCTTTGGGCGTGCGTACGACGCCGTTCTCGAGCACGCAGCCTTCCTGGTCGCCGATTTGGTTCAGCGGCTGCAGCACCTCCTCAAGGAATTTGGCGCCGCCTTCGAGCACGGCCCGTGTCATGTCGGGTGTGAGGTCCGCGAAGCCCGGCAGATCCGTCCTTTTTTCGATCTCGAGGAATTCGTGGAACAGAAAGAGATAGTCTTCGACGGGCGCCTTGTAGCTCGGCATGCGGTTTCCTTGATCGAGGACGGAGATCTTATACCAGATCTCGGTGATCGGGACCGATCACCGAGGCCTCAGTCGCCGGGCGCCCACATCCGTGGGCTTGGCTTTCGCGCCATACGGCGCACGCTCGCACTTGCTCGCGATACCGGATCCCGATGAGCCATGCTCACCGCGATCCGGTATTACTCCGCGGCGATGGCCATCGCCGGCTTTTGCGCCTTCATGAGGGCGCCCAGGATCTGGCGGTAGCGGGTCGGCGGCTCGATGCCGATGCGGCGGCGCACCTCTTCGAGCGGCAGCGGCAGCATTGTTTCCCAATCCTGCGCCTGCATCCATTGCGCCTGCTTGCCATGGCGATAGGCCTCGTAGACCGCCTTCTTGATCGGCTGGTCGGGCAGCATGCGCGCGGCCCGGAACATGCCGGCGAGCGCGATGAGGCCGATGCCGCGATTGCGGTTCTTGGCGTAGCCGAAGGCCAACAGGCAGATCTCGCCCAGCCCGTCGCGGCCATAGCCGGTGACGACATGCTGCAGATCGTGGCTGTCGCGCGAGCGGGCGCCGAAGATCCGCTCCTCCTCGCTCATCGCCCTCGCCTTGCCGGTCATCGAGGCTTCGACCAGCCCGTCGGCCGTCAGATTCTCGACTGACATGAAATCGTGATAGGTGCGGCCGAGCGAGCCCTCGGGCATTGCCGCCAGCGCCGACTTGTCGGTCAGCCGGTCGAGCAGCACGCGGCGCTCGCGCAGCACGGTCTGGCCGATTTCGGTCTTGCGGAACCGCTCGAAGGCGCGCGTGCCGGACTTGCCGCGCAGCGCCTCGACGATGAGGAAAACCTGGCGCGTATCCTCACCATTGCGGAACAGAGTGCGGAGCGCTTTCAACGCCACCAGCGGACGAATCCTCGTATCCGTCGTGCTCGCCTGTTGCATTGCCCATCCCCAATCGGCTTAGAGTGGTCCGAGCGTAGATCTTATCTACATTTCTGTCAATTGCAGCGACCGACCTTGACCGCCAGCCTTTCGAACCCGCCCAAACGCATCCGCCGTACCGCCGAAGACGCGCGGCGCCAGATCCTCGATGCCGCCGATGCCCGGCTGGCCAAGACCGGCCCGGCCGGCATCCGGCTGCAGGATGTGGCCGCCGATGTCGGCATTTCGCACCCGGTGATCCTACATCATTTCGGCAACCGCGAGGGACTTATCCGGGCGCTGACCGAGCGCGCCATCGGCGAGTTCCAGGACAAGCTGCTCAATATCCTGAGCGCTCCAAACGCGCCCACCGAGATGGTGCTGAACGAGATCTTCGAGACGCTCCGGCACGGGCTGGCGCAGCGGCTGGCCTGGCTGGTGCTGACCAGCGAGGGCGCCAAGGACGGGCCGTCGCAGGAAGGGACGGCCCTGCAGCAGATCATCCGGACGGTGCATGAGCATCGCACCCGGGATGCGCCGCCGGACGCCAAGATCGATCAGCTCGATACCGCCCTCACCGTCTATCTGGTTGCGGTCGCGGCCTTCGGCGACGCCATCTTCGGACCGCAACTCAGGCGCGGCGCGCACCTGCCGGCCGAGGGCAGCGGCACGGCCGGGTTCGAGAGCTGGTTCGCCCGGCTGATCAGCAGGCACCTCGACGAGGTGCCTTAGAGTCCGGACACCAGTGGGGCGGTTGGTATCAGGCCCCCTTGAACATCTGATCCCAGCGGGCGACCTCGGCGAAAGGCGGGCCCATCTTCATGATGCCGCTGGCCCGGAGCGAGAGATTGCCATCCGCCGTCACGAGACCTTGCGCGAAGACCAGGTTGCGCGTCGTGCGCAGCACTTCGACGCGGCCCTCGACCCAGGATCCGAGCGGGGCCGGCGCCAGGAAATCCGTGGTCATGCTGACCGTCGGCAGGAACCGGCCGAGCTTGCCCTGATAGTTCGCCCCCATGCCGAGCAGCATGTCGGCGAAGGTCATCAGCATGCCGCCATGGCAGATATCGGCCGGGTTGCAATGCCGGTTCTCGACCCGGAAACCCAGCACCAGCTTGTCGTCCTCGCGCTTGACGTAGAGCGGGCCGGTCAAGCCCATGAACCGGTCCATCGGCACGGGATGGAAACCACCCGGCACCGTCTGGCCGAGCGAAGGCGGGGAAAGATCGTCCATCATGACCGGTTCTTGATGTCTCGGGAGAGTGCGCTGTAGCACAGATTTGTGCGCTGCGGGATGATTTATCCCGAGGTTACAGCGCCAGCTTGCCGCCGACCAGGAGCAGCGTCGCGGCCAGCACGAAGCGCAGCACGCGCTCCGGCACGAGACCGGAAACATAGCTGCCGAGTGTCACGCCCGGGACTGAGCCGACCAGAAGCGAGCCCAGCAGCGGCCATTCGATCGAGCCCAGGAACCAGTGGCCGACGCCGGCGACGAGCGTCAGCGGGATGGCATGGGCGAGGTCCGATCCCACGATCCGCCCCATCGGCAGGCGCGGGTAGAGCAGGATGAGGGCCGTTACGCCGAGGGCGCCGGCGCCGACCGAGGAAAGCGAGACCAGCACGCCCAGCATGAAGCCCACCAGCACGGTGAGACGCGCGGTCTGCGACGGCTCGGGCTCGGGCATATGCTCGGCAGCGAAGCGCAGGATCTGGTCGCGGAAGATGAGGGTGAGTGCGGTCAGCATCAGCGCCGTGCCGAGCATGAAGCTGATGACCGCCGCCCCGCCCTCGCCCGTGAGGCCGGCCACGCGCATGCCGAGGATCGTGAGCACTGCCGCGGGCACGCTGCCCATGGCAAGGCGTGTCACGATGCGCCAATCGATCCGGCCGCCGGCGCCATGAACCACGATGCCGGCGCTTTTGGTGAGACAGGCAAACAGCAGGTCGGTCCCAACCGCCGCCACGGGGTGGAAGCGGAAGGCCAGCACCAGGATCGGCGTCATGAGCGAGCCGCCGCCGACCCCGGTCAGTCCGATCAGCACGCCGACCCCGAAGCCGGAGATGGAATAGATCGGATTGATTGCGGACAGCAGCGACATGCTCGATCGGTCCCGCCTCTGTTGGTGCCGAAGGGTGATTATACCGGATTTTCGCGATATTTGCGCAGTACCAGCGATAGCGCCCACATTATCAACACACTACCCAAAGGGTTTGCCGGCACGCGCATAAGCGGCCGCGGCACTGAACAGGTTTTCCGCCATCAGGCTCGTCTCGGCTTGGGATCGCGCCTCGTAGAGCCGGGCGACACCCTCGCGAATCGCGGCATCCTCGGGGGCGGCTTCGAGCGCATAATCGGCGAGATGGCCGGCAAGGCGGAGATCGCCCCCGGCCGCCAGGCGCTCTGCGCGCTCGAGCAGTGCCGCGGCCCCGCCGGCAGCAGCCGCGATCTCGCGCGCGAGTGCCAGGCGCGGCGCCGGCTTCAGCTCGGACGGGCGGCCGCTCCACCAGCCGCCATAGAAGCGGATGATGTTGCGTACGATGAACTCGGCCTCGTCATAGATCGGCCGGAGCCACGGCGCGTCCGACGGCGGCGGCGTCACGCGATGGACGATGTCGACATGGGGCGGCGCCCCCGCATTCATGGCGGCGAGCGTCTCATTGAGGATGGCGTCGAGATAGGTGGCACCATCGCTGAGGATGCGCTTCACCTTGGCGGCGTCGCCCACGACGGGGCCGCCATGGCCGGGGCAAAGGCTTTCGGCACCCAGCGCCGCCATGGTCCGCAGCCCATCGGCCCAATCCCAGGGATAGCGCTGCACCTTCTGCGGATTGCCGGCATTGGGAACGGCATTGATGACGAGGTCGCCGGGGCACAGCACCTTGCGTTCCGGGCACCAGACCCAGGTGCCGTCATCGGTCTCGCCACGGCAATGGGCGATCTCGAAGGAAAGGCCGCCGACGGTGAGGCTCAGACGCTCGTCATAAAGCGTGTCGGGCATGAGGGCGGGGCGCTTGAAGGCGTCGTAGCCGTCGCCGGAGCTGCTTTCGGCGATGCCGCCGAACTGGCGGGCATTGATGCCAGCATTGAAGCCCGCCGTCTTTTCATAGCGGGCGAAGCGGTCGAGGATCTGGCGCTGCGCCACGATGCGCGGCCGCGGCTGGCCGGGCATGAGGAAGGATGAGAGGCCATAGGCATGATCGACATGGCCATGCGTGAAGATCGCCGTATGGACCGGCGCCTGCGTCTTCTCGCGGAGCGATGCCGCCAGCATCGGTGCCATCCGTTCCAGGCCGGAATCGACCAGCACCAGCCCCTCATCCGTCTCGAACGCCGTGACGCCGCTGAAATTCGAGCTGAACCAAGTGCGCCGGGCCACCTCGACCGGCCCGCCCCACCAATAGAATCCCGCCTCGTCCGGGCTTTTGCCGCGATTGGCCCCGAACCGCTCCATCACGTTCGGCATGGTCTGCTACTCCCCCGTCTTGCAGCGATTGAGCTCAGAAGGAGCCCTCGCCGACTTCGTTGATGAGCGGCTCGCCCGCCGCGAATCGCTTGAGATTGTCGAGAAACAGGATGTCGCCGCGGCCGAGCGTGCCGTCACCGCCGGACGAGCTGTGCGGTGTCAGGCGCACGCGCGGATGATCCCAGAACGGGCTGTCGGAAGGCAGCGGCTCCGTGCGGAAGACATCGAGGATGGCGACCGAGGGCGTGCCGCGATCGAGGGCGGCCAAGAGGGCGGCGTCATCGACAAGCCCGCCGCGGCCGATATTGACGAGGACGCTTTCGGGCTTCATCGCCGCGAAGAAATCAGACCCGGCGAGATCGCGCGTCGCGTCATTGAGGCCGGCCGCCAGCACGACCACATCGGCTTCGGGCAGCAGCTGCGGCAGATCCTCGAGCCGGGCCATGCGATCGGCGAGCGCGTGCGGCGCCTGGTTGCGCCGGACCGCGGTGATGGTGGTGCCGAAGGGCTTCATCCGGTGGGCGATTTCCTGGCCGATCTTGCCGAAGCCCACGATCAGCCAATGCGAGCGCCCGATCTCGCGGAACGGCACGCGGCGCCATTGATGCTCGCGCTGGGCGGCACGCTGAGCCGCGACCGGATGCCAGTCGGCGAGCACGCTGGCGATGACATATTCGGCGATCGCGATCGCCTGGGCATCGCTGTTGGTGAGCCGGATGCCCTGATCGAAGATCCGGCGGAATTCCGGCCGGTCGAGCCCGGCGAAGCAGATCTGCAGCCATTTGACCGAGCCCGCTTCGAGCGTGGTGCCGAGGATGAGCTTGGTCTGCTTGTCGCGGAACGCCTCGATCGAGAGCCAGGCGATGTCGGGCTTGATGGCGTCGGGGGCCAAAACGGCGCCACCGAGCGTGACGGTACCGTCCGTCTCGGCGACCAGATAGTCGAGCGGCGGGGCGGCAAACTCGGAGGCCAGCCGGTCGAAGGAATGGCGGTTGATCAGCAGCTTCATGCCTGATGCCTCGTTGCCGGAAATCCGGGACGAGCGGACGATGCCGATGGCGGTTTGTCAATCGGTCACGGCGGATCAAGCCCCTCGACCGACCGTCGCCGTGAGCTCGTTGGTGCTGAGCCAGAGGGCTGGGGCCCAGACGTACTGAAAAGTTGGGAACTCAGCCCGCCGAGGATCAGCATCGGCTTTTCATCATCACAGACCGATTCAAACACACGCATCCTGCGACGTACCCAGCCGCTCAGCGCCGAATCAGCGCGGCTCCGGGCGGCGTTGCTCGCCAACCACACCTACTTGTCCCTGCCGCCCTCACTGCGACCATTCTGGGGCTGGGACAATGATGAGACGATCGATGCGCTCAGCGAAATAGCACCCATCTGGGCCGACGCCACGGACCTGAACGATGGCGACTTTCGCGATCGCTACCTGATCAAAGGAATTGACCTTCGCTCGGTGCATCAGCTGCGTAAGGCAGTCAGCGCGACAATGCATGGGCAGACCTACGCCGATATGGTCGATGCGTCGAGGGATCTAGCTGAAGCCGTCAAGCAGTTAGGGCCGGACGATTGGCCCGCCGTGCTCGCGACCGCGCGGGAACAGGCCAAGCTTCGCAAGGAGCCTGAGCTAGCCCGAGAAAAGCAGGATGATTGGGTCCGGCTGCCTCCGGGCGAGCGAATCGATGCTTTAGGCAGCCTGCTCGAATGTGTTGCCAACGCAAAGCCGGCAGATGCACCGCATCTTCGGAAGGAAATCCAGCACACCTACTATGACGTTGGCGACAGGTTCGGCGGCGACATGCTCAACGCCGCACTGTCGGACGCTCTCGAACCCGGCGTAACCCGTCAGGATCGCGAGTACATACTCCAAGAAAATGAGCCGTATACGCGCGCCGACCCGGCCGATATCGGCGCAATGCGGATGATGCTGATAACAGGCGCGCTTCTGCCCACCGCCCCGAAAATTGAGGAAGAAGAGGTAGCAGGCAGCCGAACCTTCACTGAGGGGATGAATGGTTCGCCGAACCGCGGAATGATTTTCGTTGATGAAAACCTTGGCGAGCCAGGATCGGCAGAAATGAAGGCAGCGCACGATTTTGAAGCTGGTACAGAAGGTGCGCATAGCGACATCGCAACGCGATCACGGCGCGTCCCCGCCCTTTTGTATGACAATCCTAATCCTGATGGAGCTCGCTACGTCAAATTTGACGGCTTCAATATGCTCCAAGATGAGACAATCGAGCTCGTCGATTCAAAGGCGCGGATTGTACCCTATTCAAACGAAGATGGACCCGTGATCACCAAAAGTGTTGCTGATGGACTGAAGAGGAAGAGCGCCGCTCTAGCACAAAATCCGAATTTTAGAGGGGTGCTGGAATTGCCAACCCAAGCGGCGGCAGATGAGGCGGTGCAAGTCCTGAAGGAGCTCCGGATTAGAAATATAGTTGTTCGCGTTAGACAACCGTAAAAACGAGAGAGCCAGCAAAGAGGAGCCAAATGATCATTGAATTTATGATTCGACGGCGCGCGAGCCTGAACGAGTCCGCTACCGAACTGAACTCGAATATTGTCGCCCGGCTTGCCGCTCTTCCAAATTTCTGGAAAGAGCAAAAAACAACCAGCGATGCCGAATTCAGCAAGGGCGATGAAAGCGCGACCCTCGATTTGCGGCAATCACTCATGTCGGGGCTAAAGGGGCAGATTGTCTATGCGCCACGATTTCAAGGGTATCTAAGCCGAGATATCGCTCAATCCGATGATTTCTTGGCCTTGAGGGTGAATACCGAAAAAGCCGACTATCGGATATTCGCCAACGAAACCTTCCCTGATCTCATCGCGATTTTCGGCGCCTATCGTGCAGCGATAGAAACCGATCGCGAGATCGCGACGGCTGATTGGGAGATTGTTTGCCAGCAAAGCCTTGAGACGGACCGGGATATCGATGGGCGCGACAGCGTCTTTCGGATCTGGCCGGTGAATTTTTTCGACGACTTGCTCTGCGAGCGAAGCTTTGGTAGGAGCGCGGAGCAAGTTGTCCGGCGCGCCTCAGTCGTGTGCGAGCGCGCAGAGCTACTGAATGGCGGCGCGTTCCTGGTTGTCACCTCTGATCTCTTGGTCGGCGAAGCATTGGATGAACTCAATATGAAAGTAATGTCCCACCTAACGGCCTAGCGTTTCATGCGACGGGCTATCACGGCGACCTTCCGGGCTGGCGCAAGCAGATCGCGCAGGGTGCAGAGGAGCTCAATCTTCTGACCGCGACCATAAAAGGCGATCGATTCGTCATCTCGGACGGCCGAGAGTTCCCGCTTTCGGAATGTAAGGTCGAATTCCGTTGATCCTGCGAACGACCGCAGCGCTAAAACGCCCCGCACCTCCGATCGAGCAGCAACCCCACCGATTTCTGGCTGAAGCGCAACTCGTAATCGATGATCGTCCGGTCGATGCCGGCGCGGCTCGAATCGGTATCGGGGGCTGCGATCACGACATATTTCGTGTCCTCGCTGCCGACCTTGCCGGTGTCGGGATCGCGCCAGCGGCCCTGGGCGTCGAGCACGGTGAAGCCGTCGGGGAAATGGGCGCTCAGCGTCTGGTCCAGGAACTCCTCCCAGGCTTGGTCGGAGACGTTGCCGCCGCCGCCGATGTCGCGGCCGAAGAAGAGCTCGGCCACCAGCATCGGCTGAGTGCCGAAACTGCAGTCGGGCGCCTTTGCTTGGGCGCAAGCCGCAAGAGGCAGGATCAGAGCCAGAGGCCCGAGACGGCGAGCCCGGCGAAGATGGTCATCCACCACATGAAATAGAAATTGAAGGCGGCGAACAGGCAGCCGAACACGCGCCCGGCCGGCAGGCGCCAGATGAGAGCAAGGCCAAGGAACGCGAAGAGCCATAATCCATACTCGATCGGCCAGAACACCCAGGCCGGATATCGCGTGAAGGGATAGTGCCAGTCAAACCGGAAATAGCCGCCCCACAGCCCGATGAAGATCCAGCAGGCCGGCAAGATTGCCAGCACGCGAAGATGCCGCCGCGCCGGTGGCGGGACGCTGGCGAAGCTGACGCCGAGCATAAGGAGCATGAGCGAGGCCGGCATCCAGAAGAGCAGGCCGCCATCGATCGAGGCGAGCGCAAGGAATTGGCCGAAATTGTCGAGCGCGCGGGCGAGATGGGGCATGGCAGCCGGGGAACCGCCAGAGGGGAGGAAGGTTCCGGCCTCCCCTTCTCTCCCCCCGAGGGGCGGAGAAGGGCTTTTTACGCAGCATCCTCGTCGGGCGGCGGGTTCGGTTGGCCGAAGCGGGATTCGCGGCTGGCACCGAGTGCGATGTAGAGATCGCCCATGGCCGCGATGATGCCCGGCCCGTCGGATTCGGGACCGATGAGCGCCTCGAGGCACTCCAGCAGCCGCGCCTCGAATTCATCCATCGCGGCGCGGCCTTCCTGGGTCAGCACGACACGGCTCACGCGCCGGTCGGCATGGTCGGATTCGACGGCGATCCAGCCCTTTTCTCGGAGCGCCGTGATCTGGCCCGACACCGTCGCCTTGGTGACGAAGCTGGTGGCGGCGATGGCGCCGGCGCGCTTCGGCCCGTTCCGAAGGAACAGCATGAAGCGGTATTGCGTCAGGCTCATCTCGCCCTGCTTCGCCGCCTGCTCGAACTCGCGGAACAGGGCCACGATGCTCCGGACCGCGTAGACCGGTTTACGTTCCTTCGCCATCTCCGCTCCAGATCAATGTCTTAAGGTGCATTTCCCGTTATTGATGACAGTAACATCCCGCTCGGCGATGCGGCAGCGGAAGGAGAGGATCCGACCGTCCTCCCACATCTCCACCGTGATCGTCTCGCCTGGATAGACGGGCGAGGAGAAACGGACATCGAACCCCTCGATCCGCGTATGGTCATAGTTGCACACCGCCTGCAGCACCGCCCGGCAGGTCGTGCCGTAGGTGCACAGCCCATGCAAGATGGGCGCCGGGAATCCCACGCGTTTTGCGAGCTCGGGATCGGCATGGAGCGGGTTGCGGTCGCCGTTCAAGCGATAGAGCAGCGCCTGGTCGGGCCGGGTCTCGACCTTGTGGACGAGATCGGGCTTGCGCGTGGGCACCTCGTGCGGCGCCGGACCCGAACCTGCCGGACCGCCGAAGCCACCATCGCCGCGGGCGAAGGTCGTGCTGCCGAGCGTGAACATGGGCGCGCCATCCTCGGCGGAGCGCACGCGGATCTCGGTACAGATGACCGCACCCTTGCCCGCGCCTTTGTCATAAGCCTCGGTCACGCGGGCGTCGGCGATGAGCTTGCCGGCAGGCGGCAGCGGACGGTGCAGGGTCATGCGCTGCTCGCCATGCACCACCTTGGTGTAGTCGAAGCCGCAATTCCTCAAGAGGCCCGAGCGGGTCAGCACCGTCGCCATGGTCGGCACGGTCTTGAGCGCCTGGCGCTCGAAGACATAGGCGAGTTCGGCCTCGTCGAGCGGGTCGCGTCCCATGCCAACACCAAGCGCGTAGAGCATCGTCTCGCGGTCGGAATAGGCATATTCCTCGCCTTCGCTCTTGAGCGACATGAGGTGCCCGTAATTCATCGGCATGTCAGTCGAGCCCCCCATCGAGATCCTTGCCATCCATCCCGGAATTGAGCCGGGCGTTGGCGACGAGGTCGTGGACGATCGGGCCGAGCGTGGTCGGATCGCCGATCTGGTCGACCGTGGGCCCGCGGTGCCAGCCTTCGACGACCGCAAGGATGCCGTTGCCGGCCTGGAACACGCGGCCGGTGACCTTACTCGAACTCAGCGCTGGCGAGCCAGGTCGCGATCGGCGCGATCCAGCGCGGGTCGCGGCGGCGGCGCCCTTCCTCGTCGAGCTGGCGGAGACCCTCGGTCATGCGTGTCTGGGCCGAGGGCGAGATGGCGTTGACGGTGATGCCGTGGCGCTTCAGCTCCCTGGCCGCGATGATGGTGAAGGAGGCGATGCCGGCCTTGGCCGCCCCGTAATTGGTCTGGCCCTGATTGCCGAAGATGCCGGAGGTCGAGCTGGTGTTGATGATGCGGGCATTGACGGGCTGGCCCGAGGCTTTCTGCTTGTCGCGCCAATAGGCGGCCGCATGGCGCGAGGGCGCGAAGGTGCCCTTGAGATGCACCTTGATGACCGAATCCCATTCGGCCTCGGTCATGTTGACGAGCATGCGGTCGCGCAGGATGCCGGCATTGTTGATGAGGACGTCGAGCGTGCCGAAATGCTCGACCGCCTGGGCGATCATGTGCTTGGCGCCGTTCCAGTCGCTGACGTCGTCGGCATTGACGATGGCCTCGCCGCCGGCGGCATTGATCTCGGCCACGACCTGCTCGGCCGGGGACTGATCCTCGCCGCTGCCATCGATGGCGCCGCCCAGATCATTGACCACCAATTTGGCGCCGTGGGCCGCCAGCATGAGCGCATGTTCGCGGCCGATGCCGCGCCCGGCACCCGTCACGATCGCGACCCGGCCTTCGCACAGTCTCGCCATGGTTCCTCCCCGATAAGTTTGCTTTGACGAACTAAATCAGCCTATCCTGACCAGCAATAGCCCCGCAAGACGGGCGATCATTGGGGACGAAACGCCGTGAATTTCGACTTCTCGGACGAGCTCAAGCTGCTGCGCGACCAGGCGCGGAAATTCCTCAAGGAACATTGCTCGACCAAGGCCGTGAGAGCCGTGTTGGAAGGCAAAGCGCCATACGATGCCGGGCTCTGGCGCAAGGTCGCCGAGATGGGCTGGACCGGTGCTGCGATCCCCGAGGAATATGGCGGCGCGGGCTTGGGCTATGAGGGTCTCTGCGTGCTGGCCGAGGAGCTGGGCCAGGCGCTGGCGCCCATTCCCTTCGCCTCTTCCGTCTATCTTGCGAGCGAGGCGATCCTCACATCCGGCAGTGCGGCGCAGAAGGAGGCGCACCTGCCGGCGCTCGTCGCGGGCGAGAAGATCGGCTGCTTCGGGCTCGCCGAAGGGCCGGGCAATCCGAGCCCGAACCGGGTGAAGGCGAGCGTCGCGAGCGGCAAGATTATCGGCACCAAGCTGCCGGTCGTCGATGGCGACATCGCCGACATCGCGGTGGTCGCCGCCAAGGCCGAGGATGGCGGGATCGGGCTCTATCTCGTCGATCTCAACGGGCCTGGTGTGACGCGCGAGGCGCTCAAAACCGTCGATCCGAGCCGGGACCAGGCGAAGCTCGTCTTCGCCGGTGCGCCGGCAGAACGGCTCGGCACAGAAGGCTGGGAGGCGATCCAGAAGCTGCTCGACCGGGCGGCCATCCTGATCGCGTTCGAGCAGGTCGGCGGGGCCGAGGCGTGCCTTCATATGGCGCGCGATTATGCGCTCGAGCGCTATGCCTTCGGCCGGCCGATCGGCTCGTTCCAGGCGATCAAGCACAAGCTGGCCGATGTCTATGTCGCGACCGAGCTGGCGCGCTCCAACGCCTATTACGGCGCCTGGGCGCTGGCCTCGGACGCGCCGGAGCTGTCGCTCGCGGCGTCGGCCGCACGGGTGGCGGCGACCGAGGCGTTCCATCTGGCGTCCAAGGAAAACATCCAGACCCATGGCGGCATGGGCTTCACCTGGGAATTCGACTGCCACCTTTATTACCGGCGGGCGAAGCAGCTGGCGCTGGCGCTAGGCAGCGCGCCTTACTGGAAGGACCGGCTGGTCGGCGAGCTGGAACGGCGGAACGAGCGGTAAGGGAGGGCAGAACCATGGATTTCAACGATACCCAAGAAGAAGCCGCCTTCCGCACCGAAGTGAAGGCATTCCTTGACGCCAATGCCAAGAAGAAGAGCGAGGCGGCTCCCGCCACCCGCCGCCGCTACATCATGGGCCAGGAGGAGCTGGAGCGCGCCAAGGAATGGCAGCTGAAGAAGGCGGCGGCCGGCTTCGCGCGCATCACCTGGCCCAAGCGCTGGGGCGGGCGCGACGGCACCGCGATCCAGCAGGTCATCTATAACGAGGAAGAGTCCAAATATCTGGTGCCGGGCGGCGTGTTCGCGATCGGGCTCGGCATGTGCATTCCGACCATGATGGCCTATTGCGACGCGGCGGTGTTGGAGCGCTATGTGCCACCGGCCCTCAAGGGCGAGGAGATCTGGTGCCAGCTCTTCTCCGAGCCGGCCGGCGGCTCGGACCTCGCGGGCCTGCGCACCAAGGCCGAGCGCGACGGCGATGGCTGGGTCATCAACGGCCAGAAGATCTGGACCTCGGGGGCGCATTATTCCGATTACGGCATCCTGATCACCCGCACCGATCCGACCGCGAAGAAGCATGCCGGCCTCACCATGTTCTTCCTCAGCATGAAGAGCCCTGGTGTCGAGGTCAGGCCGATCAAGCAGATCTCCGGCACCTCCAATTTCAACGAGGTGTTCTTCACCGATGTGCGGATTCCGGACAGCCAGCGCGTCGGCAAGGTGGGCGAAGGCTGGAAAGTGTCGCTGACGACGCTGATGAATGAGCGCCTGGCGGTCGGCGACGCGCCGGGACCGGATGCCGAGGATCTTCTCGACCTCGTCCGCTCGCTCGATGCCGAGGACGGGCCGGCGATCCAGGATCAGGCCGTGCGCGAGCGCCTGGCCGATTGGTACGTCAAGGCGCAGGGCCTCAAATATACCAAGTTCCGCACCATGACGGCCTTGTCGCGCGGCCAGACGCCGGGACCGGAAGCGTCCATCACCAAGCTCGTCAGCGCCACCAAGCTGCAGGAGATCGGCTCCTTCGGCATGGATCTGCTGGGCATGGCCGGCATCATCAGCGACCCCGATCTGGCCCCGATGCAGGCCTGGTTCCAGGAAGCGCTGATGAGCGCCCCGGGTCTCAGGATCGCCGGCGGCTCGGACGAGATCCTGCGCAACATCATCGCCGAGCGCGTGCTGGGGCTGCCGGGGGACATCAGGGTGGATAAGGACCTGCCGTTCAACGAGATCCCGTCGGGGAAGGCGGGGTAGCGGCCGCTGCTTCGCTTCGAAGCCGGGCGAGGCTGGCCTCGAGGTCGGCCAGCACGATCTCGGTCGGCAGGGTGTGACGCTGTTATTGCCCACACTCGAAAACATCGCCCTTGGCGGCGCAACTCACCGCCTTCAGCAGCGCATTGCCGTCGGCGTTGAAACAGCCGCCGGCGGTGCTCTCGATCCCGTTGGCGATGATCCGGAGCGACGGCCGCGCGTCGAACGACGGCATGCATGGCAACGCGCCGCCATGCAGCCAGACCTGGCGCGCCAACCTTCGGATCTCCCGGATCTCGCCGCGTTCGAGAATGCGCGTCTTGGTGACCGGCAGGTCCGTGGGGCTGACACGCGAAGCGTCTCCGAGCACGCCCGGCGGCGGCTTAGCTTCCGTGAGCGTGCGGGTGCTAAGATCGATTGAGAGACGGTAAGGCCCGCTCATCAATCCGCTGAGATCGTAGTCGATGCGGGTCGGATCCACGTCTTCCGGAGCGATCGGTTTCGGCTCGGGCAGCGGTCGTGGGGGATTGGTGTCAACCCAGATTTGGATGGTCCCCAGATTGCCGTCGGCTGTCCTGTAGTGAAAGGCATCGTCACCGGTGCCGTCATCGTCGATGCGAATATCCCCAGATATGCGCATCGCCTTCGGCGCCACAGGCTCTGCGCCGATCATGTCGAGATCATAGGCGAGATGGGTGCCAAGCAGATCGCGGAACAGACCGGCACGCAACAGCACACCGGGACAGGGCGGCCCCACATCCGGTGGCAACGGAGGGGGCGGTGGCGCGGGCTGTGCGGCAGGCGGCAACGGACCACCGACGTAGATTGGCGGCGGCGGCGGGACTGGCTGTAGCGTTATCAAGGGCGGTCGTAGCCCGGAGCCCTTGGCCGGTTGCACGAGCCAGACGACCGGCATTGATACAGGGGCCTTATAGAGGGATCCGGACCACGCCCCGGATTCGAGGCGCGCGCCGGTATTGGATTTCACCGCCTTAAGCACGGTGATCGACGCTGCCCGGGGACGCGCGGCGTCGAAGTCCGGAAAGTCCGGGCAAACTCCGTCGGCCGGGACGAAACTTTCCGTGCGCGCGTCTGGAGCCGGATCCGCAACGCTCAAATTGACTACCTTGGGCGATTTCGCCGGTGCACATCCGGCGAGTGCGCAGAGAAAGACGAGGGCAAGGCGCTTCATGCGGGCGATCCATCCAGGCCGAAGACACCCAGCGTCAATTTTTCTGGTAGAAGCCGGGGCAGCCGAATGATTTGGGGGTCGCGGCGCAGACGAACGCTTTGCGGAACTCCAGCTCCTCCTTGGTCATGCACAGGAAAGGGCTCGAATAGCGCCGCTGGTAGCCACCGGCATTGACCTTGAGGTCGTTGAACGGCCCTTGAGTGCTGTTGCAGGCCTGGGTGGGGAGTCCTTCGAGCCAGATCTTGTTCGCGAGCTTGCGAAGCTCTGCGGTGTCCTCAGGTGACAAGGTCAGCGTCTTGACGGCGGGCGCATCGAGCCCGCTGGAATGCGTCTTGCTGGCGAAGAGGTTGAGCGCCATGTCGACCGCGACCAGCTCACCGCTGTGGAGATCGATCGTGATGCGGCTCTGCCCGTCGATCGTTCCGTCATGGTCATATTCGACGCTGTCCGGCGTGAGGCTTGCACGCGGGATCGAAGCCGGCAGCTCGGGGATCGCGGGTGGCGCCGTCATGACACCGAGCCGCAGCGCCAGCGTGGCGCCGCTCAGGTCGACATACCGGAAGGCGTCGAAGCCGGTGCCGTCGGCGGCGATCCTCAGATCGCCCGTGACGCGGTCGACTAGGCCGGAATGCGGCGTACCCGGGTGGCTGCCGGTATCGACCTCGCCGAATTCCGGCCGGTCGTCGAGCTCGTCGACCGTATAGGCGACATGGAGCCCCTGAGCATCCCGCGCGAGCGTGGCGCGGATGACGAGGCCGGAACAGGAGTCCTGGGGATCGGCCGCTGTCGGCGTCGAAACGGACAGTCCGGGCGTGGTAGTTCCTTTGAGCTTGTCGAGGCTCGCGCGCGAGAAATAGACGATCGGCGCCGGGCTATCCGCGTAGAGCAGCGTGCGCGCCGTCACTGCGCCCGACCATTTGCCGGACTCGTCCTGGCGCGACAGCGCCGCATTGAGCGTGGCGGCCGAAACCGCGCCGGGCGCACGGGCCGGCACGGTGGCACAGACATTCTCAGCGACGACGGAGGACCGCGTCTCGAGCCGCGGCTCGGGCGCCGGCTCCCCGGCCGGCTGCTTGGCCGAGAACTGGCCCGGTGGCGCCGGCGTGCAGGCTGAAAGGACGAGGAGAAAGGTAACGAGGGGAAGGTGCTTCATGGGCGGACTCTTGCATTAAGAGGTGCCGACCTTAGCCCGGATGCGCGCTCGGCGCGAGTGGTTCCGCGGAACAGGGATCGGCGGTTAGCCTTCCTCCTCTTGCCGCCCCGGCGATCACTCACGCTCGCAAGATCTCCTCCGCTGTCCGCTGAATCCCCGGTAAGGCCGCCAACACTTTCTGCCCGCGCGCGATCAGATCGCCGCTCGTCCCGATGCCGAGATCGGCCAACGCAGCAGCGAAGGCCGGCATCAGCGACCGGCCGATCGCCGGCGCGTCGTCCGCCAGGATCTTGTGGCAGCGGGCGTATGTCGCAACGATCCAAAACATCGCCTCGCGCTGATCGCCTTGCTCGATCAGCGTGCGGCTGGCGTCGATCGCGATCGGGCGGGCAGCGGGCGTGATGTCGCTGCTGAAGAAGAAGGGCGTCCGCGCTGCCTCGGCCGCCGCATCGAAGGCCCGGGCGAGGCCATTGAGATGCCGATGCGCCTGCGCCTGGGTCAGATGCAGGCTACCGAGGAGATCGAGCAGCGCTGGATACCGATCGAGCATGCCGCGTTCCGCCAGCAGCTCGCGCGCCCTGAGATAGCGGAGCCGGACCGTCGGGTTCTTGAGGCCCGCAACCAGCAGCAGGTGGGCGGTGACGCCGGTGGCAAAGAGCCACGTCGTCACCTGGTCCGGCCAGGGTGCCCTGGACTCGATCGATCGAAGCCCGCCCAGGATGCGATCTTTCACATCCTCGAGCCGGCGGCGAACCCAGACTGGTTCGGCGAAGTGGGCGGCGACCTCGCGCTGAAGCGCACGGAGCGTATCCGTCGGATCGTCGAGGATCGTGTCGGTGCGGAACCCGCCGGCGAGATGATAAGAGGCGAGTGCCCGCTCGGCCGGGAAGAGGCGGTCGCGCGCGATCACGGTAATGTCGAGCAGCACACCCTGATGGAGCCGTTTGCCCGGCTTCGGCCCTTCCGTCTCGACCACGAGATTGAGGTCGAGGTCGGATCCCGTCGGCAGCACCGCCGCATCCGGCAGATCGACGGTCGAGCCGGCGAGATAGGCGCCGAGATAGCCGGGATGAAGGCGGCCCTCCTGCATGAGCCAATCGACCGCCGCGGCACGGGCAGTCGCCAGGCTGATCTCCTCTCTGCCCCAGTGGGGCGGAGAGGCCGGGTGAGGTGGGGAACGCTCGGTCATCGGCGGCGGGATTGGAAACGCATTGTACCTCGGCGACAGCCCCCACCTCACCTAACCTCTCCGCCCCCAAGGGCGGAGAGGAATAATAAAATCAATCTTCTGGCGGTCCTGCGATCCGGTTCAGCGTCGCCTCGAGCCTGGCGCGCATTGCACCGTCGAGCTCGTGGTCGCTTAGCCGCGCCTCCTGGTCGTACGCGAATTCAAGGAGCTCGATATAGGCCTCGTTGAGGAGTGCGCCCTGCTCGCCGGCAGGGTCGAAGGCAAGATCCTCGACCTCGGCGCGCGAGATCTCGCCACCCCCCACCACACGCATGAGCGCGCCGAGAAGCTCCTTGATATCGTTCGTCACACCTGCCGCCCGACCCCGTCCAGGAACTCGACCACAGCCTGATTGAAGGCCGCCGGCTGGTCGAAGTTGGCGGCGTGGCCGGCGCCGGGGATGACGACCTTTTTGGCACCCGGGATCTTGGTTGCCATATAGTCGGCCGAGGCGAGGAAAGGCTTGTCCTCCGCGCCCACCAGCACCAGCGTCGGCACCTTGATATTGGGCAGCGAGTTCGATCACGGCGGCATCGCGCTGGGTCAGCATGCCGCGGGCTGCGAGTGCCAAGCCCGCCGCCGAGCGATGGGTGCTGGCGGCCATTTCCGCGCTCGCACTCTTGAGCGGCGCCAGCCCTTCGGCCTCGTAGCGCGCCGCGGTCTTGAGCGCGCGGTCGTTCCAGGCGGCGCGGGACTCGTCATTGCGGTAGCCGGGGCCGGTATCGATAACCATAAGCGCGCTGACGCGCTCCGGATGGCGGCGATGGAATGCCAACGACATGTAGCCGCCCAAGGACAGGCCGCCGACGATGGCGCGCTCGACCCCGATCGCGTCGAGCAGGCCCGCCATGTCGCCGACCGTCGCCTCCTCGCTATAGGCGGCCGGATCCTCGGGATAGTCGGAATTGCCATGGCCGCGCATATCCCAGATGACGAGCCGATGCTTGCGGGTGATTGGCTCGACCTGGCCGCGCCACATATCCGAGCTGGCGCCATAGCCGTGCGACAGCAGAACCACGGGACCCTTGCCATGGGCTTCGTAATAGATCGCGACGCCGTCGCGCACGAGTTTCGGCATTGAAGGTTTCCTCCGCTCTTTTCCCGCCAGTATAACGGGGTTAGGCCCCGATCGGCCTCGATTTCGAGGCACAAAGATCGGGCTGCGACGAAATCGGGAGGCGGGGATGGCGCGGCTTTACCTCATTCGGCATGGCAAGGCGGCGGCCGGCTGGGATGCCGATCCCGATCCGGGCCTCGATGAAACGGGCCGTGCCCAGGCCGAGGCGGCGGCAGAGAAGCTGGCGCCGCTCGGGCCGCTGCCCATCATTTCGAGCCCGCTTCGGCGCACGCGCGAGACGGCGGTACCGTTCGAGCGGCGCTGGGGCGGGACTGTGCGGATCGAGCCCGCGGTCGGCGAGATCGCGTCCCCCGTCGCCGATCTTTCCAAGCGCGGCGAGTGGCTGCGCGGCGTGATGCGGAGCCGCTGGCCCGAGCTCGATCCGTGGCTGCCAGCCTGGCGCGACACCGTGGCGGCGGCCCTGCTCGCGGTCGAGGCGGACACGGTGGTGGTCTCCCATTTCGTCGCGATCAATGCCGCGGTCGCGGTGGCGACCGGGGACGAGCGGGTGCTGGTGTTCCGGCCCGACAATGGCTCCTGCACGATCATCGAAACCGGGCCGGGCAGGCTCAGCCTGATCGAGCTGGGCTCGGAAGGCGAAACGAGGGTGCTTTAGAGAGTCGTCAGCGCTTCGCGGCGGCAGGTCTCGATGAAGGCGGGGCGCGCGCTCATGCGCGTCATATAGGGGCCGATCTGCGCCCATTCCGTCGCTGGTCGAGGCATGCTGCCTATCCATCGCATGAGCATAGTTGCCAGCAGATCGGCGGTGGTCATCCCGTCGCCCAGCAAAAAGGGCCGCCCGTCGCCGAGGACCGTATTCAGCCGGTCCCAGACACTCTCGATCCGGTGCCGCGCCAGCCGCCGCACGGCATCGGCGTCGGCCGGGTCGCCGTCCCGATCGGCGTAGAACCAGTCCCGCATCGCGGATGAGAGCGTGTTGGCGAGATAGACCATCATCTCGAGCCAGCGGAGGCGGCGCGCATCGCCGATCGCGGGGGCGAGCCCGGCCTCGGGATGCCGCTCGGCAAGCATCATCAGGAGGGCAGCGGATTCGGTGTAGGCCTTGCCATCCACCACCAGCGTCGGGATCCGTCCCTGCGGGTTGAGCCGCAGATAATCCGGCGTGCGGTGCTCGCCTGCCTTGAGGTCGAGCCGGATTGCCCGGAACTCGACCTTGAGCTCGATCAGCATCCAATGCACGGCCAGGCTGGCACTCCTGGGCGCCTCGTAGAGGATATAGCTCACGGTGACGTGGGTGCGCCCAGGATCACCGGCTCATGCGTGACGGGAAAGGCCATCGACCGAGCGATGAAGCATTTCTCGTGCGCGTCGTGATGGAGACGCTCGGCCAGTGCCGGATCGCTGCTAGGACTGATCGTCACGCGAGGGCGCAGCACGACGCTGGTGAACTGGCCCTCGCCGCCGGCCTCCTCGATCATCACGCCTTCCGGCCGGTCCTCATAGGCGGTGACGATCACGCCAGCATCGGCGCAGAGATGGAGATACCAGAGCTGGTGGCAGGCCGAGAGGCTGGCGAGCAGCAGCTCCTCCGGATTCCAGCGCTCGCGGTCACCCCGAAAGCCGGGGTCGGACGATCCGGGAATCGTGGGTTTCCCCGCCCCTTTGATATCGTGGTCGCGCCCATAGGCGGCATAGCCGCTGGTCCCGGTGCCGCGATTGCCGGTCCACACCAGCTCCAGCCGATAGATATGTTGCCGTGGCATGATGCGTCCTCAAATTGGATACATGTTGCCAATCTACCGGCTGACGCTTAGCATGGTCAAGCGATGAACCCATGCTGATTGCCCAGACCACAGCCGATCTGATCGCCCATGAGCTGCGTCACGAGATCCTGCGCGGCGCGGTGCCGCCCGGCTCGCCGCTGCGGCAGGAGGCGCTTGCGGCACGCTTCGAGGTCAGCCGCATTCCTGTGCGGGAGGCGCTGAGATCGCTCGAGCGCGACGGGCTGGTAGAGGTCCACCCTAATCGGGGCGCCTATGTCGCTCGCCTCTCGGCCGAGCAGATCGAGGAGCTCACGGATCTTCGGATCCTGATCGAGGGCGATCTGATCGCGCGATCGGCACCGAAGCTGTCGGACGCCGATCTCCGCCTCATCACGGCCGCCGCCGAGACCGCCGCGACGGCCTCGACGACGCCGGACTGGAATGATGCCGACCTCGATTTCCATCGCGTCCTGTGCGCGCCGGCGCAGCGGCCCCAGCAATTGGCGCTGGTGCTGTCCCTGCGCCGATCGATCGCACGCTACTGGTCGATCTATGGCGAGCTGCCGGCACGGCGCGAGGAATGGCTCGACGATCACGCCTCCCTGGTCGAGGCTTGCCGCCGGCGCGATGGCGCAGCGGCGCAACAGCAACTTGCCGACCATATCCGCCGCGCCGGCGCGTTTCTGGTCGATCGCGTGCGGGCGGCGGAGACCGTGTCATGAGAGTAGCGCTGGCCCTCACGCTCGCGGCGCTGCTGCTGGCCGCACCGGCCGAGGCCGCGATGAAACCGGCTGCCTGCCCGACACCCGTACGGATCGAGCCAGGGCTGCCGCCGGCGACGTTCGAGGATGGGCCGATGATTGCCCAAGCCGACCTCGTCAGCGATTTCGACGGCTGGCTCGCCGGCATGAAGGCGCTCAATCCGGATATCGCGCGCCGCGCCGATCTCAAGACCCTCGACCGGGAGGCTGCCAAAATCCGCGCCATGCTCAACGCGCCAATGAACCGGCGGGTCGCCTGGACACGCTTCGCCGAGCTCAATCCCTGGCTCCATGACGGCCATAACGGCATCTACATGCCGGATTATCGCGACGCGCTGGCGGCCTATGTCGCCAAGGGCGGCCATATCCTGCCGATCGAGGTGCGGTTCGCCGCCGACGGCTCGCTGCGCGTCTTCGCCGTGCCGCCTGGCGTCGAGACCGTCGGCGTCGGCGATCGGGTCGAGCGCATCAACGGCCGTCCCGTGGCCGAGATCCTCGAGGCGATGATGCGGCGGGCGACGGGCGACCGGGAGGCGCAGAGGCGAGCCTGGGTCACGCGGCGCTTCGGTGCCCTTTACTGGCTCCTCTATGGCGATACCGGGCAGTACGACCTCCTGCTCCGCGGGTCGAGCTGTTCCTATGGCGTGCGGCTCGAAGGCGGCACATCGCTGCCCGTCACGGTGCAGGATGACCCGCGGCCGGAAGATCTCTTCGCCTCGCGGGTGCTTGAGGGCGGCATCGGCTATTTCCGGGTCGACAGCTTCGGCCCCGAGGACAAGCAGGCGCTGGCCGACGCCGCCAAGCAGGCCTTCACCGATTTCGCGGCGGCCCACATCACGGCGCTCATCATCGATGTGCGCGAGAATGGCGGCGGCGACGATCCGCTGTGGCAGCAGAGCCTGATAGAGTACATCACCACCAAGCCCTATGTGCAGCTGTCGGGCTATGAGCAGCGCGTGACCAAGGACAATGCCGATCCCGGCGATGTCGTGGGCTCGATCCGGCGCGACAAGAAATACGATAAGCGCTTCACGCCGACGCCGGACAATCCGCTCCGCTTCTCAGGGCCTGTCTATATCCTCGACGGGCCGTTCAGCTATTCGGCGACGATCCAGTTCATCGTGGCCGCACAGGATTTCGGCATCGCCAAGATCGCGGGCGAGGAGACGGCGGCACTGTCCTGCCAGAGCGGGCAGTCGCACTCGGTCGCCATGCCGAAGACCGGCCTCAATGCCGTCACGCCGATCATCGCCTATACGCGGCCGTCGGGCACGGGCTGCGCGCGCGGCGTGATCCCTGATGTGCTGGTGCCGATCGACGAGGTCCATCCCGAGCGGACGCTGGACGCGCTGGTGCGGAAGATCGAGGCCGCGAAATAGCCGGGACCGCCTATGGCAAATGTTTGGTAATAGGTACGCGTCAAAGTAGCAGGGTCGCTGTTCAGGGTTGGGGGCCGTCATGCCGGGCCTTTGCATTCGTAAGCTGGCACTCTGCGGCCTCGCGGTCGGCCAGCTTTCGATTTCAGGGGCCGGCCTGGCGCAGACGACGAACTGGACGAACCCGGGGTCCGGCAATTGGACCTCGGCCGGCAATTGGGACAATGGCGTTCCCAATAATTCCCTCACCGCGGCGATCGAAAATGGCGGCACGGCGATCGTCTCGACAGCGGGGCAGACCGTCGGCGATTGGCAGATCGGCGCCAGCGGATCGGGTGCTGCGATCATCCAGGGCGGCGGCGCGCTCACGCAGATGACCGGTACCACGATCGTGGGCACGGGCAGCCTCACCGTCACCGGCAGCGGATCGAGCTTCACCGACAATGACGACCTGCTGATCGGCCGCAATACCGGGACCAGCGGCGTCACCGTCGAAGCGGGCGGCCAGCTCACGACCAACCGCAGCTTTATCGGCGAAGGTCCGGGTGCCGCGACGGCCACCACCATCACAGCACTTCTGACCGGCCCCGGATCGGTGTGGAACGCCGGCACCTTTTTCGGTGTCGGCAGCGGCGGCGCCGGCGCCACCGCCACGCTGACGATCGCCAATGGCGGCGTCTTGACGGCGCAGGACCCGGTTGCGATCAGCTCGATCGGCCTTGGCGGCGAGGGCTCGGCGCTCGTGACCGGTGCCGGTTCGGCGCTGCTGCTCGGCAGCGGCACCACGCTCGCGATCGGCGAGTTCGTCAATGGCGGCGGCGGCACCGGCACCTTGACGATCCAGAATGGCGGGCTGGTCTCGGCTCCGACGATCATGATGGGCGCCTTCGATCCGAGCGCCACCGGCACGCTCAATCTCGACGGCACAGCGGGCGCCCGCGGCGTGCTGGTGACGGCGGCGCTGACCAAGGATCTGGGCAGCGCCTCGGTCAGCTTCGATGGCGGCATCCTCCGCGCGAGCGCCGACAGCACCGATTTCATCGCGGGCTTCGCGCCCGGCAGTCTGGTCATCCAATCGGGCGGCCTCTTCGTCGACACGAACGGATTCGCAGTGGAAGCCTCGAGCGGGCTGTCCGGTACCGGAGCATTGGTCAAGCAGGGCGCCGGCACGCTCACCCTCTCCGGCGCCAACGCCTATACCGGCGGCACGACCGTGGCGGCCGGCACGCTGGCGATCGGCAATGGCGGCACCACGGGCTCGATCCTGGGCGATGTGGTCGTCGGCACCGGTGCGACGCTCGCCTTCAACCGCTCGGACGCCGTGAGTTTTCCCGGCGCCGTGTCGGGCGGCGGCGCTTTGACCCAGCAAGGGTCGGGGACGCTCACGCTGACCGGCGCCAACAGCTATAGCGGCGGCACGATTGTGGCGGCCGGCACGCTCGCCATCGGCAATGGCGGCACTGCAGGCTCGATCCTGGGCGATATCGTCGTCGATGCCGGTGCGGTATTGGCCTTCAACCGCTCCGACGCCATCACCTTCGCCGGGACCGTGTCGGGTGCCGGGACTCTGACGCAGCTGGGCTCGGGCACCCTCATCCTGATTGGCAGCAACAGCTACGTGGGCGGCACGATCGTGGCAGCCGGCACGCTGGCGATCGGCAATGGCGGCACCGCCGGTTCGATCGGGGGCAATGTCGCCATCGGCACGGGCGCCACCCTGATGTTCGACCGATCCGATGACGTCACCTTCGCCGGCACGCTGTCCGGCCCCGGTACCCTGGTCCAGGCCGGCGGCGGCACGCTCACCCTCAGCGGCAGCAACAGCCAGGGCGGCACGGTCGTGACGGCCGGCGCGCTGGCGATCGCGTCACCGGCCAATCTCGGCCCCGGCTTCCTGTCGCTCGAGAACGGCACTTCGGTCCTCTTCACCGGCAGCGGCCGCTATGGCCAAGTGATCAGCATCGCCGGCGATCCGAGCTTCGATGTGGCAGACGGCCAGACCGTCACCATCGCCAGCGGCATCGCCGGCACGGGCGAGCTCGTCAAGATTGATGCGGGCACCCTGATCCTCGATGGCGGCAACCTCTATGCCGGCGCCACCACCGTTGCGGCCGGCACGCTGATCCTGGGCGACCGCGCCACGCCCACCGCCTCTATCGCCGGCAGCGCGGCGGTCGAGAGCGGTGCCATGCTCGCCGGCTATGGCACGGTGGGCGGCAGCCTCGCCAATGCCGGCCTCGTGCTGCCGGGCGGGCCGGGTGCGGCGATCGGCACGCTGCGGGTGGCCGGCGCCTATACCCAAAGTGCCGCCGGCACGCTCGCCATCAATGTGGTGCCGGCCGCGGCGTCGCAGCTGCTCGTTTCGGGCACCGCCAGCCTGACCGGCACCGTGGGATTCGCCTATGGCGCCGGCGCCTATCAGCCCGGCCTCTATCCGGTCCTGACCAGCGGCAGCGGCGTCGACGGCCGTTTCACCGCCATCGCCGAGACCGGCGCCGTGCCGGAGACGCTGCTGCGGTCGGTCGTCTACACACAAGACCAGGTCGATCTCGTGCTGAGTTTGCCGACGATCGGAACGGCGGTCGGCAGCGGCATCTTCACCGATACCGCGGTGACCTTGCAGGACAACACGCAGGATGCCACGAGCGCGCTGCTCGACGATGCCGGCCAATTCATGACGGAGGACGGCGCGCGCTGCACAATGGTCCAGGATCTCTGTCTCTGGGCCGACGGCATCGGCCATTTCGTCTCGGCCGACGGCACGGGCTCGACGAGCGGCTTTGACGCCGATGCGGGCGGCTTCCTCGTCGGTCTGCACCGGGCGTTCGACAAGGCGTTGCTGGGGATCGGCGCGGGCTATGAGCGGACCAGCCTTTGGACCTCCTTTGCCGATGGCGATGCCGATACGGCGCGCCTGTTCCTCTATGGCGATCTCGATCTGGCACCGGTGACGCTGAGCGGGACCGTCGGCTATGCCCATGACTGGATCGATACGCATCGGGATGGCTCGTCCGGCTTCCTCAACGATGCCGGCGCCGCGCGCGAGTCCCACGACGCGTCGGACTATAGCGCCGGCATCCAACTGAGCCTGCCGGCCCGGATGGGCGATGTGGCATTGCGACCGAAAGCCGGGCTGCAATATGCGGCGATCGACGAGGCCGCCTTTCACGAGGCGGGGGCGGACATGCTCGATGTCTCCGGCGACAGCCACGAGCGCGACAGCCTGCGCTCCTTCATCGGCGTCGAGCTGTCACGCGCCATCGCACTCGAGGGCGCCACCCTCGTGCCGCGGCTCGATATCGACTATGCGCACGAGCTGCTGCCCCAGGGATCTTCCGGCCTGCTTACCGTCGACGGCACCAGCGGCCCGCGGCCGGGCAACCCGCTCGCCACGCGGAACATCGTGGCGACGGGCGCCGGCCTCGATCTGGTGCTCGGTACCATGAGCGTCTCGGCCCGGTACGACGCCGACATCTATACCGGCCGCGGCCTCGACCAGATCGTGCGGCTGGAACTGCGCTGGCAGCTCTGACGGGAGGGTTTAGGCGAACACCTCGCCGAAGAAGCTCTTCATCGCGGCCCAAGAGCGTTCGTCAGTCTGCTTATTATACTTGATCGCCGGCATGATCGTGCCGTCGGCCGCCTTGTTGGTGAAGCTGTGGACCGTGTTGCCATAGGCGATGAGGTCCCAGTCGGCACCGGCCTTGCGCATCTCGGCCTCGAAATTCGTGCGATCCTCGGGCGGGATCATCGGGTCGTCGGCGCCGGTGCAGACCAGCACCTTGGCCTTGACGGCGCCCGGCTCGGCCGGAGCCGTGGTCTTCAAGCCGGCATGGAAGCTGACCACGCCCTTGAGCGCCGTGCCGCCGCGGGCGAGCTCCAGCACCGTGGTGCCGCCGAAGCAGAAGCCGATGCCGGCAAGCTTGGTGCCGTCGACCTCAGGCTGGGCGGTGAGTGCCGCCAAAGCGGCGCCGGCGCGGGCGCGCAGCTTGGCGGGCTCCTGCGCCAACTCGGTAATCCAGCCGATCGCGGTCGGCAGATCCGTGGTGGTGCGCCGCTCGCCGAAGAGATCGGCCGCGAGCGCCACATAGCCCAGTTCCGCCAGCATGCGCGCCCGCTCCATGGCATGCTCGCCGAGGCCGAACGCCTCATGGACGACCAGGATGCCCGGCCGCTTGCCTGCCTGGGCCGGATCGTAGGCAAGATAGCCGCGGCAAGTGACATCGCCGTCGCGATAATCGAGATCTTCGGTCTTCATCGGATCGTCCTCGATAGTGGTGTTGGGATCGGGGTGGGACGCTAAAAGGTTTCGCTCGATCCCGCCAGCCGTGATGCTGCCGCACCGTCGCGAACCTTCTCGCCGAAGTCGATTTGTTCGACCCCTCAAGAAAAAAGGAGGGAAAATGATTTTTCCTCTTTTCATCCGAGATCGGAAGCGATAGATATACCGGCATCGACGGAGCCATGGCGCTCCGCTGCCAGAAATTCGAGGAAGAAGCAGGTCCACCATGTGCGCCGCATTGTCACTCTCCCCGGGCAAATCCCCCTGCGCCGTCTCGGCGACGGGATGGCGTTGCTTGGCCGGTCGAGTCGGCAGCGCGACGGGCACAGAACGGCCCGCCGCCTTGCGGCCAGGTCGGATGAGTACACATAAGCCATTCACATATAATGGCTTTATTGCCTCGCTAGGAGGGGTGGTGCGATCGGGTGCCGGTAACGGATAGCCCGAAAGCCCGGTTGCCGATCGGCATCCGCACCCCTCCAGGCCGTGCCGGGAGGGGTTTTTTATTGCCTCGACCGAACCGGCCCGCGCGGCCGAGCATCTGACGACGGTACGCTGTACCGGCGAACGGGCGCTCTTTGTTTGAAGTAAAACCCATGACATCGGAAGTAATTCCGGTGAAGGCCAACCTATATCCGCAGCGACGGCGACACGCTGCGGCCGGCACTTTGCCGGATCGGTTTCGCGGTGGCAGTCGGAACGAGGCTGCGGGTCCACCTTAAAAACCCGAACGGGCGGGGTTCCGGATCGAGGCCGCATCGAGCGGCCGGAAGATGGACCGGCCGGGCTGCAAGGCCCGGCAGCGGCGCGGTCCAGATAGGGCGCCGCTATAGAAAAGCGAGAATTCCGGGCGGGAACGACCCCCGCCCGGCTTTATCCTCACTTCAATTCGCCAAGCGCAGGCCGCCATCGCAGATAATCGTGTGACCGCTCGTGAAGCTATTGTCGGTAAGGAGCTTGATCGCTTGAGCGATGTCCTGCGGCCGGCCGACGCGCCCGACCGGCGCCTTGGTGCCGTAATCGGCGAATACCGCCCGCTTCTGCTCGGCATCCAGGAAATCCCACCAGGGCGTGTCGATGACGCCGGGCGAGACGGCATTGACGCGCCGCGGCCTGGGCTCCATGGCGAGGATCGGCACGAGGGCGGCGATGGCGGCATTGGCCGCCCCCAGGCCCGCCGTCCCGGGGGCCGCCGCATCGGCGGAAACGGCCGTGACGAAGGTGATGCTGCCGTCGGCCGCGAGATACGGCAAGGCCGCGATGTCCGGCCCTCGGCCGAGGTCTTGTCGGCGCTGGCCGATGCGCTGAAGCTCGACCCGGCCGAGCGGCGGCATCTCTTCCTGCTGGCCGGGCGGCCGGCGCCGGAGCCGGTGCCGAGCGGGCCCGAGCGGGTCGAGGAGCCGTTGCGACGCATGCTGGCGAGCCTTACCACGCAGCCCGCCCTCGTCGTCGGCCGGCGCTGGGACGTGCTGGCCTGGAACCGGGCCGCGACCGTGGTTTTCGGCGATTATGCGCGGCTCGAAGGCGATGCGCGCAACATGATGCATCTCGTCTTCGTCAATCCGGCGCATCGCCAGCTGCTGGTCGATTGGGACAAGGTGGCCCCCGTGTCGCTCGCCATGTTCCGCGCCGACAGTGCTCGCCATGCCGGCGATCCGGATTTCGAGCGGCTGATAGCACTGCTCAAATCCGCGAGCCCCGAGTTCCGGCAATGGTGGCCGCGCCACGAGGTGCTGCAGCCGCTCAGCGGTCATAAGCGCATCGAGCATCCGGCCGCGGGCCGCATGCTGTTCGATTATACGAGCCTCGCCGCGACCGATCAGCCGGACCTGAAGCTCGTCGTCTTCACCCCGCTCGAGGAGGCGCAGACGGCAGCGAAGCTGGCCCGGCTCTTGAGCCGTGACGACCAGGCGGCGGCGTAGTCAGCAATTCTCAGATTTCCTGCCGTGGTGACGATCGGGACTGCTTCTTGACACGAAAGCCCGATCACCGCGTCCCGGCCGGAGATGCCCGTGTCGATGGTGGTGGTGCAGGTTCGGATTCCTTCGCCTGGTAAGCGGGAGGATGCGGGTTCGAATCCCGCCCGGTCCTTCGGGACCGGTAGCTCAATTGGCAAGAGCGCCACAAAGGCCGAGCCGCCAGATCCCCACCATCGACCCGGCTTTCTTTCCCCTTTCGGCAGGTCTCGCAGAGCCCGGCGCCATCCGTGAAGGCGGCCGAACGGTCGGCCATGGCGTCGTGACCGAGATCTTGGCCTGAGAGGCCGGCAGAGCTTGACCGGAAGGTTCAGGCTCCGCCGGTTCGACTAAGCTGAGGAGACACCATCATGAAATTGACGAAACAATGCAGCCTGCGCAGGCCGAGCGGCAGCCGCTTGCTCACCCGGTTGCCGGCCGAGCCCGCGGTGTCGGGCAGATGCCTGACGCTCGAGGCCGCGGACGGCCGCAAGATACCCAATCTGGTCGTCGAGACGGTGTGCGCCTTGGCCCTGCCGCTCGCGCTCATCCGCGAGCATGAGCGCGACTGGACGAAGTCGACCGACTACGTCCGCGGCCAACGGCGCAAATGAAAGTCCTTCTCCGCCCTGAAGGGCGGAGAAGGATTTAGGATGAGGTGGGTCTCGCGGCCAATCCGCTAGCGCCCTGGAATCCCTCACCTCACCAGACCTCTCCGCTCCAAGGAGCGGAGCGGAGAACGAACTTCCTGCCGTGGTGCCGACCGGGCTTACTTCATCCAACGAAGCCCCGCTCAACCGATCCCGGCAGGACAACCCCGTGCCGATGGGGTGGCGTAGGTTCGGCGTCCTTCGACTGGTAGGTGCTCCAGGGGTTCGAATCCCCGGCCGGTCCTTCGGGACCGGTGGCGCCATTGCCGAACCGCCTGTTCCCCCCATCGCCATCATTTTCACCTCCAACCAAGGGAGATCCCTCATGGTTCGCCTCAATCTTTTTCGGTTCCGGCAGGCCGAGCGCACCCATGAGGGCGCGCCGGCGCGCCGGTTGACGCCCGAGCAGGCGCTGCGGCGCACGCTCATGAACTGCCTCCTCTGGGAGGGCAGCTTCTATGAGGATGGCGTCGAGATCGCCGAGCGCATGAAGGCTTTGGTGCCGCTGGTGCCGGCTGACATCGTGGCGGGCATGGCGATCGAGGCGCGCGAGGCGGCGGGCCTGCGCCATGCGCCGCTGGTGGTGCAGCGCGAAGAACCGCCGTACCAGTACGTGGTTGTCGAGGGCACCGTCGTCGACACCACCACGCCCGCCCCGCTGGACGTGCGCGAGGACATTGTGTACCGCTATCTCGGAGAGGAAGGCGGCCGAGCATTTGTCCAGGCAATGGCGGATCAGCCGGGAATCCTCTTCACGATTCGGCCCGACCGCTGGATCACCGCGGACTTCTCCGGCGAACTGTAAATCTTTACGCGTTTTCCATTTTCGAGCACACTGCCGCTCGTCGTGTCAGCAAAGACCTGAACGGAACCAAGTACAGGCAAAAACA
>CAVXLN010000025.1:0-104032 GCA_963762435.1 uncultured Alphaproteobacteria bacterium
GCTCGTCGAGGCGCTGCCCTCCATCGAGGCGGCAGGCGCTTTCGAGGTGCCGCGCCACTGCCGCGAGCCGGCGCGCGCCGAGATTGCCCGCGGTCGAGATCATGTCATGAGCCTCGCGCAAGATGCCTTCGAAGTCGCCGGATGCCGCCATCCGGTCGATGCGATCGAGCCGGGCCGCGGTACTCTCGACGAAGACCGCGATGAGATCGGCGAATTCGGCTGGTGAGATGAATTGCCGGATCGATTGGATATGGGCCCCGTCGATCGCCGGGTCGATCGTGGAGTCGGTGGCCAGCGCCGCGTCGGCAAGGTCTGCTGCGACCGGCACCGGTGCCGTCTCGCTTGCCGGCATGCGCGCACGCCGGTCGATCACTTGCAACATCAGCTTGGCGTCGATCGGCTTCGAGACATAGTCATCCATGCCGTGCGACAGATATTGCTCGCGCACGCCCTCCATCGCATTGGCGGTGAGCGCGATGACCGGCACGGTGCCGCGCGGGCCGCCCTTGGCGCGGATCAGCTTGGTCGCCTCGATGCCGTCCAGGATCGGCATCTGGATGTCCATCAGGATGATGTCGTAATCATTGGCGATGGCGGCATCGACCGCCTCCTGGCCATTGCTGGCGACATCGACTTTGTGATTGGCGCGCTCGAGGATGGCGAGCGCCACCTTCTGATTGATCAGATTATCCTCGACCAGCAGGATGCGCCGGCTGATCGAGACCGGCAGGGGCGGGGGCTGCTGCGGTTCGGGCGGTGGCAAATCGGCGACAATGCCGGTCAGGCATTCGAGCAGGTCGCGGCTGCGGATCGGCTTCATCAGCACCGTGAAGCCGCTGCGCTCGGTCTGCGGCTCAAACCGGCTGTCGGTCGAGGTCGCGAGCACGATCTTGCCGTGGAACTTGTTCTGATATTGCTTGAGCACGCGCTCGGCGAGCTCGGCACCGGTCATGCCCGGCATGGCCTGATCGGTCAGGATGAAGTCGAAGGACGTGTCCGACACCTTCGAGCTTTCCAGCATGGCAAGCGCCGTGAACCCATCCTCGGCCTCGAACACGGTCAGGCCCCAGCCTTCGAGCTGGCCGCGGAAGATGCGGCGGTCGAGCGTCACATCGTCGACCACCAGGATCTTCTTGCCCTGGAGATGGGCGAGGCCGGGGGCCCAGCGCGGCGTCTGGGTCTCCAAGGCCGGCGCCAGCTTGACCGTGAACCAGAAGGTGCTGCCGTTCGAGCCGCTCATGACGTCGATCGTGCCGCCCATCAGCTCGACCAGCTGCTGGGAGATGGCAAGGCCGAGGCCGGTGCCGCCGAAGCGGCGGGTGATCGAGGTGTCGGCCTGGCTGAATTTCTTGAAGAGATTGGCGCGCGCCTCGGGTGTGATGCCGATGCCGGTGTCGGTGACCTCGATCCTGAGCACCAGCTCGTTCTGCGGGTTGGTGACGGCCGCCGCCTCGATCGTGACGCTGCCCCTTTCGGTGAATTTGACGGCATTGCCGACGAGATTGACCAGCACCTGCCTGAGCCGGGTTGGGTCGCCGCGGAAGGAGCGCGATGCACTCGGCCGGAGGAGCGCGCCGATATGGAGCCGCTTCTCATAGGCGCGGGGCGACATCATCTCGATCACGCCCTCGACCAGCGTCTCGAGATGGAAATCGACCGAATCGAGCTCGACCTTGCCGGCCTCGAGCTTCGAGATGTCGAGGATATCGTTGATGATCCCGAGCAGGCTGTCGCCCGAGCTCTGGATCGCCTGGGCATAGGAGCGCTGCTCGGTATCGAGTGCCGTCCGAAGCAAGAGGCCGGCCATGCCGAGCACGCCATTCATCGGTGTGCGGATCTCGTGGCTCATATTGGCCAGGAACTCGGACTTCGCCTGGTTCGCGGCCTCGGCCGCCTCGCGTGCCCGCTCGGCGTCATGGCGGGCGAGCTTCAGCTGCTCGGCGGCCGCGATGAGGTCCGTTGCTTGCTCTTCCAATCGCCGGCGGCCTTGCTCCAGCTCGATCTCGCGCCGCTTGCGCTCGGTGATGTCGCGGATGATCGCGACTTGGCCGCCATCGGGCATGGGGGCCGCACTCACCTCGATCCAATCGTCGGAGCCATCCATCTGCCGCTCGCGATGGATGACGCCGTTGCGGCGCAGGATCTCTTCCTCGAAGACCATGCGCTCGGCGTTGTGGTCGGTGCCGAAATGGCCGCTCTCGGCGACTGCCAGCCGAAGCGCCATGGCCGGGTCCGTGCTCGACAGCACGAGATCCGGATCGATCTTCAGAATGTCGAAGATGGTGCGGTTCCAGGCGATCAGCTTGCCGTCGCGATCGAGCACGCGAATGCCGTCGGGCAGGGTCTTGAGGATGGTGTTGAGGATCGTGTTCTTCTCGAGCGCCGCCGCGGCCGCCGCACTCGCCTCGCGCTTGGCGAGCTCGCTGCGCCGGCTCTGCCGCCACAACAGCACGCCCAGCACCAGCACGAACAAGGCGACACCGCCCGAGATCTCCATGTTGCGCGTGGTGTCGCGCTTCCATTCGTGGAGGATCGTCTCGATCGGCAGTGCCACGGCGATGATGAAGCGCCCGTCTTCGGAGCGGTGATAGGTGATGAGGCGATCGATGCCGTCGGCGCCGCGCGCCGTGACGGTCGACAGCTCCTGGGCCGCGATATGGGAAGCGTAGCTTGGATCGGCGGCATAGCGCTGACCGATCAGCGCGTCGTTGAAAGGCTTCTCCGTCAGCACCGTGCCGTCGAGGCGCATCAGCGCGATCGAGCCGTCGGCGCCGACATCGATCGTGTCGTAGAAGCGGCGGAAATAGCTGAGATCGACCTCGGCGATGGCGACGCCGGCGAAGCCGCCATCGGGCGCGTCGATGCGCCGGCTCAAGCCGAAGGTCCAGGCGTCGTCCAGCCGGTTGCGCCGCGGCTGGCCGACGAAATAATCGTTGGTGATGGTCTTCTGATGGATCTGGAAGTAATCGCGATCGGCGACCGAGAGCGAGGTCACGCCATAGGCCTGGGAATCGGCGAGCAGCGCGCCATCGGCGTTCGCGACCAGCATCTCCTTGACCTGCAGCAGCCCGTCGGAGCGTTCCTGCAGGAAGCCGTGCAGCGCATCCTCGTTATAGCTGTCGAGCCCGGCCTGCTGCAAAAGGTCGACGGCAGTGCGCAGGATGATGTTGGTGCCTTCGAGCGCGCGGTCGGTATTCTGCGTGATCGCACGCGCCAGATTGCGTTCGGACACGCCGACATTGGCCAGCTCGATCTGGCGGGATTCGAGCGCGAACCAGCCCGACAAGGCCACGACGGCCGCAGCCGCGAGGGCCACGACGGAGAGCGCGATCGCCGAGCGCGGTATGCGCATCCCGTAAAGTCCTTTCCACCGTCCGATCCGCAGATGGAAGCAAATTAGAAAGAAAGCCTTATCATTGTCTTACCGGCGTGCGCGGGCATGCGTGTTCTGTTTGCCTATATAAGTGGCAGAGCCTTCGCCGGATCGCCCGAAGCGAGAAGGAGCCGATCGGGTTTCTCAACTCCTGGGGCACTGACAGCTCGTTGAGCTCGGCGCACTCGCTCCGATTAGCACAGATCTCCGAATGTCGTGTGTTGTCCTCGCTTTATTCGATTGGTATTGATCCCAACTAGGGTAGACAGGCTGATCGGAACAACCTATGTATGTATTTTGGTGGGTGGCGGCGCTCTTGATAGTGGCGCTCGGCCTGATCGCGTTGCGAGCATACGTTATTGGAGGTGCTCCGCGTTCGCTGCTTTCGGAGCAGGAATTTACGGAGCGCTTTATCAAGTTTGCCACCGCTGCGGAACTATCTGTCGAGATTTCCGCGCCTGCTCCGCTCCAGCTTGCTGTCCGTGTTCGTGGTCCAGAGGGGGGCGTGGGCCGGCCTGGCTTGGGAAACGCCTATCTCCAATACAAAATAGCGCCCGAGCAACTCGACGCAATTTTAGCTGCTCAACTGGATTTGCTGCGCAAAGCTATTCTTCAACAGCAGCCCGACGCGGACTTGAAACGGATCTTGCCGATTATAAGAGGCGCTGACTTCGTAACCGCCGCCATCCGTCAGCTCGCCGATATACGACAGGACCTTAAAGCACCGACGATGGGCGGTGTCGTCAATAGCAAAATCGCTGATGGTCTCTATGTCTATTATGTCTTTGATCAACCGACGAGCGTTTCATACGTTACCGAGCAGGAAGTGGACCGACTCGGACTGACCGAGACTGATCTTCGTCGGATCAGTTTGGAAAATCTCAGAGAGCAATTTGAGGAGAAGATAAAGTTTAAATCAGAAGGCAGCCTTTATCTTCTTTCTTTGGATGGGATGTACGAATCGTCCATGATACTGCTTATGGACGACCTTGAGTCTCGGCTTGGTGGAAAATTGAAGGGTGAGACGGTCGTATATATCCTTGCGAGGAATGCTCTTTTTATTACCGGCTCAGATGAGCCGGCTGCGCTGGCACAAGCCGAGGAACTGGCGGCGACAGCAACGAGCATGCCTTACTTCATATCCAAGGAGCCATATACCTTGCGCGAAGGAAAGTGGGCACGTTTTCATGAATAAGCACGACTGACGATCCGGCAATCAATCGCCCAGCGCATCGTCGACGATCTTGGCGAAGAGCTGGTCGAGCTCGGCAGCGAGCGCATCGAGCTTGGGACTGTCATAGAGCGCCAGGATCGAGCTCGGCGTCCGATAGGTGACCGCCGCCTTGCCGCCGGCACGCTCGGTGACATAGAAGCGGATCGGCGCCTCCATTCCGGCCAGCTCGTTCGCCTCGATGATGCGCGCGGCATAGTCGTTCCGGAACACGATGAGCGTCGCATTGGCCTCGATCGGCGGCACCCGGCGCTCGGCGGATGCCACGGCCAGCACGGTCAGGCCGTTGGCCGCGACGGATTTCTTGAGGCGCGCCATGAGCTCGCGGAAGGAATAGTCGGTCGGCCATGAGACGGTGCCTGGATAGGGGCCGACGAATTCGGGCTCGCCTTCCTCGGCGCGCGCCGATGCCGTCAGCAGGATCAGCATCAGGCCGACGATCAGAAGGCTAGGACGCCGCGGCATGGCCGATTCCCCGAAGATTGCCGCCCGACTATGAGGCCTCGCCGCAGGGCCGCAAGGGACAATTCGACCGCCCCTCTCGACCGTCGCCAGGGCCTGCACTACAAAGTCGGATAGATCGAGGGAGAGCTTCATGTCCGAGCCGGCGACGTTGCATCAGGATCAGATTGCTTATTGGAACGGTGCTGGCGGCGACCATTGGGTGGCACAGCAGGCGCGCACCGATGCCGTGATGGTTGAGATCGCCTCCGTGGCGCTCAAGCGGGCGCGGGCTAGGCCAGGCGAGACGGTCCTCGATATCGGCTGCGGCTGCGGTACTACGACGGCGGGTCTCTCCGATGCGGTCGGGTCCGGCGGCAAGATCGTCGCTCTCGATGTCTCGGCACCGATGCTGGGCGCCGCCGAGGCGACGCTCGGCACACGCGGCAACATTTCGTTCGTGCTGGCGGACGCAGCCGCCCATGAATTCGCCTCGGCGTCGGCCGATCTCCTCTTCTCGCGCTTCGGCGTTATGTTTTTCGGCGATCCCGCGGCTGCCTTCGCCAATCTCAGGCGGGCGCTCAAGCCCGGCGGTCGCGTGAGCTTCGCCTGCTGGCGCAAGCCGCAGGAAAATCCCTGGATGACCCTTCCGCTCAATGCCGCCTACGCGGCGGGCGTGCCGACCCTGCCGAAGCTCGGGCCGGAGGATCCGGGGCCGTTCTCCTTCGCCGATCCCGAGCGCGTCCGCCGCATCCTGACCCAGGCGGGATTTCGCGAGCCGTCCTTCGAGCCGGTCGATCTCAAGCTCGACATCGCGCTCGGCGGCGGCGTTCCGGCCGCGATCGACTATATCAGCGAGATCGGCGCCACCAGCCGCGCGCTTGATGGCCAGCCGGCCGAGCTCGTGACGAAAGCGCGCGAGGCGATCCGCCAGGCGCTGCTCCCACTCGAAGAACGCGGCCGGGTGCCGCTCGACGCCGCGATCTGGATCGTCCAGGCCAAGAACTGAGGATTGAGCCCATGACCGCCCGCAAGACGCCCGAGACGCTGCGCAGCCATCGCTGGTTCGGCGTCGACGATCTCCGCTCCTTCGGCCATCGCAGCCGGGCAAAGCAGATGGGCTTCGCGCCCGAGGATTTCGCCGGCAAGCCGGTGATCGCGATCCTCAATACCTGGAGCGAGATGAATCCCTGCCACACGCATTTCCGCGACCGCGTGGCGGATGTGAAGCGCGGCGTGCTACAGGCGGGCGGGTTCCCGGTCGAGCTGCCGGCCGTGTCGCTGGGCGAGCCTTTCATGAAGCCGTCGGCCATGCTCTACCGCAATCTTCTCGCCATGGAGGCGGAGGAGCTGTTGCGCGCCAACCCGATCGACGGGGCGGTGCTGATGGGCGGCTGCGACAAGACCACGCCGGCGCTGCTGATGGGCGCCATCAGCATGAACATCCCGGCGATCTTCGTGCCGGCCGGGCCGATGCTGCGCGGCCAGTGGCACGGCCAGACGCTCGGCAGCGGCAGCGACACCTGGAAATATTGGGCCGAGCTCCGCGCCGGCCGGATCACCCGCGAGGAATGGGGCGAGATCGAGGACGGCATCGCCCGCTCGCCCGGCCATTGCATGACGATGGGCACGGCGTCCACCATGACCTCGGTCGCGGAGGCCATGGGCTTCACGCTGCCGGGGGCGGCTTCAATCCCGGCGCCCGACGCCAACCACCCGCGCATGGCGGCGGCGACCGGCCGGCGCATCGTCGAGATGGTGTGGGAGGATCTCAAACCGACCGACATTCTGACCGAGCCCGCGGTCGCGAACGGCATCGTCACCGCGCTGGCGCTCGGCGGGTCGACCAACTCGGTCATCCATATCACGGCGATCGCCGGCCGTGCCGGCATCAAGGTGCCGCTCGATCGCTGGCACGATTTCGCCAGCCGCGTGCCCGTGCTGGCCGATATCCGGCCGTCGGGCCGCTATCTCATGGAGGATTTCTTCTATGCCGGCGGGCTCAAGGCGCTGATGGCGCGGCTCGGCGACCTGCTGGCGCTCGACGCGGTCACGGCCAATGGCAAGAGCCTCGGCGCCAATCTCGAGGGGGCGCAGGGCTATAATGACGAGGTCATCCGACCGCGCGACAACCCGGTGAAGGCGGAAGGATCGCTTGTCGTGCTGCGCGGCAACCTCGCCCCCGACGGCGCCGTCATCAAGCGCAGTGCCGCCTCGCCCGAGCTGCTGCAGCATCGCGGCAAGGCGGTCGTGTTCCGCGATTACGACGATATGGCGAAGCGGATCGACGATCCCGCTCTGCCGGTCGAGCCGGGCTCCGTCCTGGTGCTGCAAAGCGCCGGGCCGCTAGGCGGGCCGGGCATGCCGGAATGGGGCATGCTGCCGATCCCGAAGAAGCTCCTGGAGCAGGGGGTCCGCGACATGGTGCGGATCTCGGACGCGCGCATGAGCGGCACCAGCTATGGCACCTGCGTGCTCCATATCTCGCCCGAATCCCATATCGGCGGGCCGCTGGCGCTGGTCCGCGACGGCGACGAAATCCTGCTCGATGTCGCCGCGGGCAAGATCGAGCTCTGCATCGATGATGCCGAGCTGGCACGCCGCCGGGCCGAGTGGGTCCCGCCGCCTGCGCCCTATGGTCGCGGCTACGGCGCCATCTATGCCAGGCATGTGACGCAAGCCCATGAAGGCTGCGATTTCGATTTCCTGGCGGCCGGGCCCCCTATCCCGGAACCCGCGATCCACTGAGAACCGGATGGTGTATATCTAGCGCGCAGGCTCGACATCGGGGCGCGGGGATGCCGGGCGGGCAGCTGGGACTTGGAGCAAGAATCACCCTCTGGATCGGATCGATCCAGAGCGATCTTGCCCCCGCGGAGAGATGACATGACGGCTCTCGATAGGCCGCTCGAAACCTGGCAGCCGCTTTATCCGTGGCTGCTGGGCGATCGGTTCGACAAGCTGCCGGATGTGATCCGGGCACTGCATGCGGCCGGGCCGCGGCTGGTCGCCACCGGCACCAGCACCGTGACCGAAGGCAGCTTCTGGGTCAGCCGCGTGCTGCGGCGTCTGCTGCCGCTGCCGGCGCCGGGCACCAGGGTGCCGCTCAGCATCGTGCTCGAGCAGCGGGAGGATCGCAAAATCCTGTCGCGCTACTATCCGAATGCCACGCTGACCACGCTGCAAATGGCGGCGGGCCGCTCCGGCAGCGGGCGGCTCTGCGAGAAATTCGGGCCGTTCTCGCTCATCATCCAGCTCGAGGCGCGCAGCCACAGCCTCAGCTTCAATCTGGTCGATCTGCGCTGGCTCGGCTTATCGGTCCCCGGCTGGCTCCGGCCGCGGCTTTCGGCACGTGAGAGTGCCGATGACGGCCGCTATCATCTCTTCGTGCGCATCGATGTGCCGGGCCTGGGCCGGCTCATCCAATATGAAGGGTGTCTCGAGGTGCAGCAGAGCTAAGGCTTGCCGGTGAAGACTTCGCTGCCGAAGCCCTTCAACCCCGCCTGTCCGGCATAGCCCAGATGCTCGGTGATCCCGAACAGATCCTCGAGGCTCTTCAACAGCGCATAGTGGTTATAGGGCTCGGTCGAGACCGTGCCCGGCTTGATCGCCGGGGAGATCAACACTGTGCCGATCCGGTCGCCGCCGAAATCCTTGGCAATGTAGATATTCTTGCCCGACTTCTCGGTCTCCGGAAAGGCGCCGAGATTGGGCCCCGGCTGCTGGTTGCAGCAGCTCTTGCCTTCATAGGTGATGGTGATGCCGCCGCCCGAATTCGGGACATCCTCGGCATCGCTTTCGTCGAAGGTGACGATCAGCAGCCCGTCCGCCTTGAAGGTTGGCGATGCGGTTATGAGCGGCACCCATTTCTTGAGGAACCCATCGGCCGAGACGAGGCCGCCGGGTTCGCCGCCGGCCTTGCACGGGGAATCATGGCCGTCATGACAGAGGTTGGGCGTGATGAAGCTGAAATTGGGCGTCGTCGCCGCCGATTTCAGATCCTCGGCCAGGTTTTCGAGCCGCACGACATTTTCGGCGCAATCGGGCGTGTCGATGATCGAGTGGAAATAGACGAAGGGATCGTGCCGGGACGCGTATTGATCGCCCTGCGGCACCGCGGCCGAGGCCGGCTCGGCTTTCTGCGTTCCATCCGGCCCGTTGAGCGCGGGATGGCCGCATCGATCCGCCTCGCGGTTCGGATCGTTGCCCATATCCTCCATATAGCCCTTCCAGCTGAGGCCCGCGACGTGCAGCTGGTCGGCGAAAGTTTTGATCGAAGCGGGATAGACGCAGCCCTGGCCGATCGCCTGCCCGTCCGGCGTCATGCCGGTGAGGGCCAGTTCCTTGAAGATGCCGCAGTCCGCGCGCGTGTCCGGCGTTGCCGCCTGACCACTCATCATCGACAGGTAATTGTCGAGGCTGGCATGGCCCGTCGCGTAGTAATTCTCGAGGATGGCACCTTGGGATCTGAGCTCATGCGCGAGATAGGGTGCGGGCGACTTGGGGCCGAACGTCGCCTCGAACCCTTCATTCTCGAGCACGATCAGGAAGACATGGCGGATATCCGCGGCCTGCGCCGCCAAGGGCACTGCCATGGCCATCACTATCGCCGCCAGCCATCTTCCGATTCCCATGGCACCTCTGTCCCGGCTGCCGCTTCTCCCGCGAGGAGGATGGGCGGTCGCGCCAGGCCAGGCAAGCGCGAAACCGTCAGCCTTCGAGCGGCGCCAGATCGAAGCCGTCGCTGATCGCCGCCGCCATCTCGCGCAGCATTCCGAGCTGGGCCAGATGCGGCCAGGCGCCGAGGCTGATGCGTGCGACACCGAGCTCGGCGAGCTGGCGGAGTGAGGGCGAGCGCCGGGTCGCCATGACATTGAGGGGTGCGTCGATCATGGCCACGAGCGTCTCGATCGTGGCCGGATGCTCGGCACCCGGCACGAAGATGCCGTCGGCCCCGGCATCGAGATAGAGCTGCGCCCGCCGCACCGTCTCGTCGATGTGGGCGCATTGCGGCCCATCGCCGAGCAGGAAAGTATCGATCCGCGCATTGATGAACAGCGGCACGCTCAGCTGCCAGGCCGTCTCGCGGATCGCCGACAGCGTCTCGGCCTGGGCGTTCGCGTCGCGCAGCATGCGGATGCCGCCGACAAGGCCATCCTCGATATTGATGCCGGCGACGCCCGCGCGCAGCAGCGCCGTGATCGTCTGGGATGCAGCTTCCGGCGTGCCGCCATATCCCGCCTCGATATCGACGCTCACCGGAATGGGAACGGCGGCCGCGATGCGCCGCACGATCCCGACCAGCAGGTCGCGCGGGATCGCCTCGCCGTCGGGATAGCCCTGCGACGCCGCCATGGCGTGGCTGCTGGTGGCGACGGCCGGCAATCCGGCCGCCGCGATTGCCTGGATCGAGGCGACATCCCAGCCATTGACCAAGAGCAGCGGCCGGCCGCGTCGATGGAGCTCGTGAAAGGCTTCCGCCTTGGCAAAGGATGGCAGCATCATTGCGATATTCCCGTTAGCGTAGCTGCGTCGGATCGTAATAGAAGCGTTCTTCGGCGATGCGGTCGCCCTGCCAGCGCTGATGCGTCAGCTCCTCGAGCTTGGCGCTCGTCCCGTCGCGCCGGGTGAATTCGAACACCCAGTTGAGCACGACATGGTCGCCCTCGATGAAGACGGGCCCCGCCTGCTTGCCGCGGATCGTCTCGAAATTGGCCATGACGCCGCGCTCATAGGCCACGAGCGTGGCGAGGCCGCGGCGCGGCTCGCCGGCGTTTTCCTGCATGCTGGCATCGTCGAGATAGAACTCCTCGAGGGCGGCCACGAACTTGCCCTGCTCGACCAGGGCGATGAGGGCGTCGATGCGATTCCGGTTCGGCATTGTCGGTGCTCCTTCGATCTTGATGGAGGCGAGCATGCCGGGGAAAAAGGAGAACGTCGCTCCGATCCGGACGGGAAAAAGCAGAAACGGACGATGACAGGCTGGCGCCGGCGCAACAGGTCGGACAATTGGCACTGATAGTGACGGAAATCGCCGGGAATTAACCGCCTGATAAGGTCGCCAAAATAGACCTGCCATCTCGTAGGGATGGGGGGATCGAGATGGCTCGCGCGCGCAAGAACCGGAAGCAGCTCTCAAGGCGTTCCAGACAGGCCGTCCTCTCCGCGGCCGTCACCGGCGTGATGGTGGGCGTGACGCCGCTGGTGGCACGGGCCGATTGCAGCAGCGGCACGATTTCCGGATCGACTGGACCTGTCAACATCTCGTCGGGCAATTGCACGATCACCAATACCGGCACGATCAGCGGTGGCATCGAAGGTATTACTGCGAGCGGCACTGTCGGCACGATCAGCAACAGCGGGTTGATTACTGGTGTTACGACCGGCGTCCAGAATAACGGCACGATCGGCCTGCTGACCAACATGGGCCGCATCAGCGTCACCTCGGGCATTATCAACGCCGGCAGCATCGGCACGATCGTCAACAGCGGCACGATCAGCGGCATCGGTGATGGCATCAGCAATATCAATATCGGCTCGATCAGCGCGCTCAGCAACACCGGCACCATCAGCGGCAACAGGGTGGGCATCAACAACGGTGGCTCGATCGGCGAGCTCAGTAACACCGGCACGATCAGTGGCAACCTGACCGGCATCGACAATGGCGGCACGATCGGCTCGCTCGCCAACAATAGCGGCGGCACCATCAACTCGGTCATCAATCTGTCGGGCGGTCATATCGGCCTTGCCAGCCTTGCCGTCGGCTTCGTCAATAACGGCAGTATCGGCACGCTCAGCAATGCCGGCCCGATCGTCGGCCGTTCAACCGCCATCGCCAACGGCGGCTCGATCGGCGCGCTCAGCAACACTGGCACGATCAGCGGCACCGTGGCGGGCATCGCCAATACCGGCACCATCGGCACGCTCGCCAACAATGCCGGCGGCAGCATCAGCGCGATCCTCAACGAGACGATCGCTACGATCGGCGGCGGACGCACGGCGCTCACGAACCTGGCTACGGTCGGCGTGCTTACCAATGACGGCACCATCCTCGGAACCTTCGTCGGACTGGGTAATTCCAACGGCGCCAGCTTGGGCACGTTGGTCAATAGCGGGCTCATCTCGGGCGGCGGCAATGGCGGCGTGAACAACCTCGCCACCATCGGCACGATCAACAACAGCGGCACCATCACGGCGCAGGAAAACGCTATTCTCAATGTGGGATCCATCCAGCTGATCACCAACAATACCGGCGGCAGCATCAGCGCCCGTACGACGGGCATCACCAATGCCGGATCCCTCGGCACGCTCCGCAACAGCGGCCGCATCAGCGGCGGCAGGGTCGGCATCAGCAACAGCGTCGGCATGTCGGCAGTCACTATCGGCACGCTCAGCAACAACGGGATGATTACCAGCACTGGGACCGCCCTGCTGAACAATGCCGCCATCGGCACCATCATCAACAGCGGCACGATCAGCGCCCCGCTAGCGATTAGCTTAAGTGAAAGCTCCACGCTCGGCAGCATCGCCAATAGCGGCCTGATCGCCGGTAACATCGTGAACGCCTCGTCGCACGCACTCACCATCGGCGGCGGCACCGGGGCGACCTTCGGCACGCTGACCGGTGCCAGCGGCGGAATCGGCAGCGCCGACATGGGCACCATCACCGGCGGCGGCAACGATGTCGTGCTGACCAGCGGCAATCTGCTGCTCAACAATGTGATCGCGCTCGGCACCAACACGCTCAACAATTCGGCTGCGGTGCTGCAGGTGAACAACACCGTCAGCGTCACCGGCAATTACAGCCAGGGGGCGGGTGCCACACTGCGCATCGGCATCGCCAGCGGCGCTGTCGCGGGCGGTACGATCGTGAGCGACAGCGGCTATGGCCGGCTCGTCGTCTCGGGCAGTGCCGTTGTGGCATCAGGCTCGTCGGTGGCGCTCCAGCCGCTGACCAGTTTCGCCTACACAGCCGGCCAACGCTTCGTCGTGATCGACGCTTCCAGCACTGGCACGAACTATAATCAGGGTAGCCTCAACTACACGGCAAACAGCGCCGGCGTCACGCTGAGCGGCTCGGATGTGGTCGCCAGCAACCGCAGCGATCTCGTGGTCACCGTCGTAAGCGCGCCGACACCGACACCGACACCGACACCCACGCCAACCCCCACGCCGACGCCAACACCCACGCCCACGCCAACCCCCACGCCAACTCCCACGCCGACCCCAACACCCACGCCGACACCCACGCCGACCCCGACACCAACGCCGACACCGACACCAACTCCGACCGCGCCCAGCGTTCACGCGACGGCGCCCAATTCAGTCTCGGCGCTAACCGGCCTGTCGCACTACACCGGCATCAGCCCGCAGCTGCTGCAGCTGTTCGACGCGGCCGATGCGCTCAACGGCACCGGTAATGTCGCGGCCGGCAACCGGGCGGGCGCGCAGCTGGCGCCGACCGTGCAGGCCTCATCGAGCACGGCGGCGACAGCCTCGACCTTCGATGCGCTGGGTGTCATCTCGACCCACGCCGACAGCTTGCGACTGGCCGATGGCGAGACCGGCATCGCGGCCGGCGAGGCAACTTCCGGCTGGGCCGGCTGGGGCCAGGCTTTCGGCGGCGGTGTGAGCCAGGGTTCCACCAGCCAGATCGATGGCACCAGCGCCTCCTATGGCGGCTTGCTCCTGGGCGTCGACCGAGCGGTCAACGACAGATGGCGATTGGGTGCCGCCTTCACCTACAGCCGGACCGATCTCGATGATACCGGCAACAGCACAGGCCATTCGTCCCGCATCGATGGCTATGGCGGCATCCTCTATGCGAGCTTCCTGGGCGATCCTTGGTACGCGAACCTCTCGGGCGGCGTGATCGGCCAGGATTTCCGGACGCGCCGCGCCATCGATTTCCCGGGTTTCGCGGGCGAGGCCGAGGGGCATTTCGGGGGCACGCAATATGTCACCCGCATCGAGGCCGGATATCCGCTCAAGCTCGACGATCTGACGCTGACGCCGCTGGCGAACCTGGCCTATGCCTATCAGCATCAGGATGCCTATACCGAGACCGGCGGCAATGGCGCGGCGCTCGCGCTCGGCTCGAGCCAGGACACGTCGGTCCGCAGCGGCCTAGGCTTCAAGCTCACCAAGAGCTTCTCGAGCAGTTTCGGCACAATCGTGCCGGACCTCCGGTTGCAATGGCTCCACGAGTATGATCATCAGCCACAGCAGACGGGGGCGAGCTTCGCTGCCGACACGACAGGGCAGACCGCCTTCACCTCGCTCGGCCAGCGCCCCGTTTCGGACCTGGCTGATTTCTCGGCTGGCCTCACGCTGCTGCAGGGTGACGATTACGATGTGAGCCTGCGGTACGAGCTCCAGACCGGCTCGAGCTTCCTCTCGCAAACCGGCAGTTTGCGCTTCAGCATCCAGTTCTAATCGGCGCAGGCGGGTGGCATGGCGAGCAGCGTCGGCCACCGCGCCGGCCAATCGCCCTCATGGTCAAGGCCGGGCACGACCATCACGCGCGCGCAGTGCCCGGTCGCGGCGGCGAAGCGCTGAGCGATCTCGGGCGGCACGACCTCGTCCCGAGCACCGCTGAAATGGATCTGCGGAATCGCCGCGACCCGGTCCGCCACATCGATCGGATTCTCGGATTGCGGCATGGCCGAGACGTGGTGGAGGCGATTGACAGCCTCGCTATCGAGATTGCCCGCAAGCGTGCGGATCGACACCACATCGCGACGCTCGGCCGCCACCAGCACGGCAAGGGCGGCGCCGCCTGAATAGCCCACCAGAGCGATCGGCTGGCCGGGCACCCGGGCGGCGAGCCGGGTTATGGCGGCATCGATCGAGGCCACGACTTCGGGCGCAAAGCGCTTGCCGGTCCAATAGGCGACATTGCAGCTGGGGTTGAGCGCCATCGGCGTGAATTGGCAGGGCCGCGCCAGATAAGCGACGTTCGGCGCGCGATCGGATGCTGCAAGCGCCAGGCCGATCGCCGCGCGCGGGGTCGGGTCTTGCGCCGGCTCGCTGCGTGACAGCCAGGCCGGCCCGTCGCCCTCGATATAGAGCGTAAGCGGGCGATCCGGGCGATCGATGCGCACGAAGGCAGTCAGCACGAACGCGCCGGCCTCGATCCGCTCCGGCTTGAGATGGCCGGTCGCCGCGAGCGCTTCGGCATGCGCCATCCGATCGGCGGAGGCACAGCCCGCGAGTGCCGCCACGGCGAGAAGCGCCATGCCGGCCATCGCGGTGCGGATCATGCTTTGACGAGATGGTCGAGTTCTGCCGCCATGGCACGCATGACGCTCGCCCAATCGCCCCGCGCCGGCTGACGGAACAGCCGCAGGCTCGGATACCAAGGCGTGTCGGACCGCTCGAGCAGCCAGCGCCAGTCGGGTACCATGGGCAGCATGACCCAGGCAGGCCGGCCGAGCGCGCCGGCCAAATGCACCGGCGAGGAATCGACCGAGATCAGGAGATCCGCCACGGAAAGGATGGCGGCGAGATCGTCGAAATCCTGATTCTCCTCGCCCGGGCTGACAAGACGCATGCCCGGCGGCGGCGCGGCGGCCTGCGCCGCGGCCGGACCTTTCTGGATCGCGAGGAAGGTGACATCGGGCCGCGCCAGCGGGGCGAATGTCGCGAGATTGGTCGAGCGGTTGGCGTCGTTCGGATGCACCGGGCGCCCGGCCCAGCCCAAGGCCACGATCGGGCGTGGCAGCCCGGCCAGAAGCCGTCGCCATTTTTCGATCCGAGCCGAATCGGCCGCGAGATACGGGATCGGCCCGGGCAGCTCCGCGAGCTTGAGGCCCATCGCCATGGGCAGGCTCATCATCTCGCAATGGACGTCGAAGAGGGGCGGGATCTCGCCATCGAGCAGAATCTCGTCGGCGAAACCGCCGCGGCGGGCGAGCGACAAGGTCTCGGCATTCGTCTGCAGGATAACGCGCGCGCCGCTGCGGGCGCGGGCCCAGCTCACCATGCGCAGAAACTGGAACGTGTCGCCGAAACCCTGCTCATTGTGGATGAACAGGATCTGGCCGGGGATCGGCCGCCCGTTCCAGCGCGGCCGCTGCACCTTGCGCTCGATCCGGACGGTGTGGGGCAGGCTGTAGCGGTAATGATACTCGCGCCAGCCGCGCTCGAAATCGCCGAGCAGCAGGAGGGTCTCGGCGAGATTGAACCGGGCCGCCAGATCGCCCGGCACGGTCTTCACCAGCATTTCCTGGATCAGCTTCGTTTCGGCGATCTTGCCCTGCGGCCGGATCGCCTGCACCAGCAGGCGCCAGAGCGCGATCGGACCGGTTCCCGAGGCGAGCACGGGCCGGAGCAGCGCCTCGGCCTGCTCGAAGGCGCCGGTATCGACCAGTGCGCGCGCCTGCCGCTCGATCTGCGCCAGGTCCTGTATCACGGGGCTGCCACACCCAGCGCGTCGAGCAGCGGGCGGAGGTGATCCGCATAGGCGTGCCAACGGCCTTTCGAGGTCTTGTAGATCGGCTGACGCACCTGGTTCAGGCTGGCGGTACGCACGATCCGCCGGTTGTTATGGAAGTCGAGGCAGGCCTCTTCCCATTCCAGCCCGAGGAAGGCGATCAGGCGCCGGGCCTCGCCTTCGAGATCCTCGACCACGGCCTCGTAATCGACCTCGATATAGCGTTCCGTCGGCAGCATCGACGACCAATGCTCCATCAATCGGCGATAGTGACGATGGAACTCGCCCAGCTCGGTCAGATCATAGGCGAAGGACTGCTCGCCCGCGAATTGCTTCATGTAGCAGGACAAGCAGGTATCGACCGGGTCGCGTCGGCAATGAATGATGCGGGCACCCGGCAGCATCAGCGGAATGAGGCCGGCATAGAAGAAATTGCCCGGCATCTTGTCGACGATGCGCCGCTCGGGGCCGGCAAGGCGGGCCAGCCGTGCCAGATAGGCTTGCCCGAGGCGGGCGGCACCGTCGCGCGTGAGCGTCGCGGCGAGATCCGGATAGGGCCCGGCTCCTTCGACGATCTGGCGCAAGGCGGGAAGCTCGCCGGCGCCCAGCACCTGGGAATGGGATGACAGGATCTGCTCGACCAGCGTCGTGCCGGAGCGGGGCATGCCGACGATGAAGACCGGCAGGTCCGATGGGGCGCCGGCGCCTTGGAGCTTCTGTGCCAGGTCTGGCGTGATCGCCTCGATGATGCGCTCCACCCACCGGTCCGTGCTCGCGGAATCATAGCTGAAGGTCGCCCGCTTCAGCTGGTTGGCGAGCCCGAGCTGATCGAACGCGCGTGCCGCGTCGCCGATATCGAGATAGGCCTTGCCGAGCGCGAAGCGGGCGCTGATCCGGTCATCGAGCGGCCGGTTGCCGCCCTCGGCGAGCAAAGCCTCGATCACCGGGATATCCGGATCGCCCGCCGCGAAGCGCTTGGCGTCCGCGCGCTGGGCAAGCGCCCGGACGGAGCCGGGGAAGAGGCTGAGGGCGCGGTCGAAGGCCACCATCGCCTCGTCCTTGCGTCCGGCCTCCAGCAGCACCGCGGCGCGCCCGACCAGCGCTTCCTCCGCGACCGCACCTGGCAGCGTCGCGGCCTGCTCGAACTCGTCCAGCGCGGCATCGACCTCGCCGCGATCCTGAAGCACCCGGGCGAGCGCATTGTGCGCGTCGGCAAGAGCTGGTGCCAGGGCGACACCTTGCCGGGCCAGCTCGAGCGCCTCGTCGAGCTGCTCCAGCTGCCGCAGCACCTTGGATTTGGCCGTCAGGCCGGGTGCGTGTTGCGGGGCGAAGTCGCACAGCGCATTGAGCGTCTGCAGCGCCTCGCCAAGGCCGCGGCGGGCGATCTGGGCGTCGGCGAGATTGAGATAGGCGTCGGCCAGGCGGGGATTGAGCTCGATCGCCCGCTGCGCCTCGGCCTCGGCCTCGGCGATGGCGCCGCGCGATGTCAGCAGGAAGGCGAGGTTGCTGTGCGCTTCGGCATAGTCGGGATTGAGCGCCAGCGCCTGATGATAGTGCCGCTCCGCCCGATCAAGCTCATTGAGCCGCCGGAAGGTGTTGCCGAGATTGTTGTGGGCGTCGGCCCAATCGGGTTTGAGCGTCAGCACCCGCTCGAGGCAGATCCGGCTTTCCTCGAGCTTGCCCGCCTCCTGCAGCAGGATGCCGAGATTGTTCCAGCCCAGCACCAGGTTCGGGTCCATCGCGACGGCGCGGCGGCCCGCTTCCTCGCCCTCGGCCAAGAGGCCCTTCTGGCGACACATCTCGGCAAGATTGCTCGAATAGACGGCCGGCGCCCGCGGTGCCATGCAGGCCTGACGCAGATGCGCGATCGCCAGGTCGAGATTGCCGTAGGCATGGGCCATCAGGCCCATCAGATGGGAGGCATCGGAATGGCCCGGCCATTGGGCCAGCACGCGCTGGCACAGGATCTCCGCTTGATCGGCCTGCCCGGCATTCCAGTGGGCCTGCGCTCGCGCCAGCGCTTCTGGAATGCTGAAGGACTTCGAGTTGTCTTGCATGAGCGTCCTGCGGGAAGAAAGCCGTCCGCGGAAGCTACTATCCCTCGCAGGTGTTTTGCCAGAAGCCGATTACCGGCAGCGCCGGACCTCGCGCGGGCTGACGCCCAGCACCCGGCGCATGCAGGTCGCCATATGGCTCTGATGCGCGAAGCCGGCGTTGAGCGCCACCTCGCTCATCGGCAGCTCGCCCGAGAGCAGCAGGCTCTTCGCCTGCTCGACGCGGCGGCGCACGACATATTGATGCACCGGCATGCCGAGCGACTGGCGGAAAAGCGTCTTGAAATGCGACGGGCTGACGCCGGCGATCTCGGCGAGCGCGGCCAGGCTCAGATCCCGATCGAGATGGCTTTCGATGAAGTCGAGCACCCGGCGCAGCTGCGGCTTCGACAAGGCTTGGCGGGTCGGCGGCGTCGTCGCATAGCGGCGCACGAGATGGGCCGCCAGCGCCAGGCCTAGGCTTTCGGCATAAAGGGCGCCGCCCGGATGATCGGCTTCGAGATCGGCCTTGAGCGCCCAGCCGATATGCTCGATCAACGGATCGCGCAGCTGCATCCGGGGCGTGAGATCGACCCGGTCGGGATCGAGCCCCAGCCCGTCGGCGGCACTGCGCAGAAGCGCCGGCGGCAGATCGAGCGCCAGCACCGTGCTTGGCCCTTCGTCCTCCCAGACGCCCGGCAGGCCCGAGGGCACGATATCGATGTCGCCATGGCGCTGGATGCGCCGATCGGTCCGGCCGTCGACGTGACAGGAGACGCACACAGGCGCGCTCGCATGCAGCGTGAGCAGATGGGTCGGCATGGCCGGGCGCCGGAAGATTCCAGCATCGCCGGAGAAGATCGCCAGATCGAAGCCGAGTGCCGGGGCGATTCTGGTCGCCCGGAACAGCGGCTCCGGCATCTGCGCCGGTGCGAGACGTGGTTCACCCATATGCCAAGCAAATACCCGTTGCCGCCGGGAGGCAAGTGCCGCGCGCCGGACCGGACGCGATTACTGGGTGCGCACCGCGACGCTGCTCGAGCCGCGGACGGCACCGCCGGGGTCCGTGAAGCTGGCGAAGATGCGATTGGTCGCCGGGTTGAAGGGCACATTGCCGGTGCCGGTCACGAAGAAGGCGAAGGTGCCCGTGGCGGCGGCGCCGACATCGGTCGTGACGGTCGGTGCCGGCGACGCCATGCAGGTGCCGTTGGTCGCCGTCTGGCAGACATTCACCTTGATCGGCAAGCTCGAGCTGCCCGTGTTGGTCGAGAGCGTGACCGTCGAATCGGCGCCGACATTGGCGATCGCCATGGCGAAGACATTGGTGCCGGTATTACCCGGGATATCGACGATGCCGTCGCCCGTAATGGTGGCGATCAGCGAGATGATGTCGGGCACCGGCGTCGAGGAGATCGACAGCAGCACGGTATTGACGCCGGCGATGGAGGCCGCGGCGTCGAAGCCGTCGCAATGATAGCCCATCATGACGTTGGTCGGCACGAGCGTCGAATTCGGCACGAAGGACAAGAGGAAAGTCTGGAACTTGCCTGGCGCGATCGAGGCCGGTGTGTTGGGCGTGCCGTTCAACGCGTTGGTCGCTGGATTGGTGGTCTGATAACCGAAGGTCGCCGGCACGGTCGTGACAGGTGCCGGCGCGCAGTTGGTTGCGGTACCACCGCTGCCATTCACGATGACGCCGAAGACCGTCGCAGTCGTCGTGGTAACGGTCGCCTCCGACACAGGTGCACCGAACTGCACGCCGCCGGGGATGATCGGCCCAGTGCCGCCACCTCCGCCACCGCCACCTCCGCCACCGCCACCTCCGCCGCCGCCACCACCACCGCCGCCTCCACCGGAGCCACCGCCGCCGCCGGAGCCGCCACCTGAACCACCGCCCGAACCACCGCCGCTGCCGCCCGAGAGCGCAATTTCGACCGAGCGGCTGGACGGCAGGATCGAGCCCGCGAGCGGGCTGAAGCCGAGCCCGGGCGGCAAGTGTCCGACCTGGTTGCTGTTGCCTTGGGTGAACCACAGGCTGCCATCGGGGCCTGACGTGATGCCGAGCGGCCCGCTATTGCCGACGGGCAGCTGGGTTTCAGTGATCGTGCCCGAGCCGGTCGAGATGCGCCCGAGCTGGCCGCTGCCGGCCTCGGTGAACCAGAGTGCGCCGTCGGTCCCGGTCACGATCGACCAGGGGCCGGTGCTGCCGGACGGCAGCGGGAATTCGACGATGCTGCCGGCGGTGGAGATGCGGCCGATCTTGTTGCCGGCCGCCTCGGTGAACCACAAATTGCCGTCGGCGCCGGCTGCGATGCCGAGCGGAATGGCGCCCGGCGTCGGGATCGTGAATTCGGTGATGGTGCCGCTCGGCGTGATCTGGCCGATCCGGTTGGCATGGGCTTCGGTGAACCACAGATTGCCGTCCATGCCAGCGACGATTCCGTAGGGCTGGGCGAAAGGCGACGGAACCGCGAATTCCGTGATCCCGCCGGCCGTCGTGACGAGGCCGATATGGCCGTTGCCGGTCACATTGCCGGCGCCATCCTCGGTGCCCGAATCGGTGAACCACAGATTGCCGTCGGGGCCGGGCGTGATGCATTGAATGACGCTGCCGGCATTCGGGCCGGCGAATTCCGAGATGGCACCGGTAAACTGAATGAACCCGACCTTGTTGCCGCGCCCCTCGGTGAACCACAGATTGCCGTCCGGTCCGGCAGTGATGCATTGCGGCTGGCTGGTGGTGGTCGGGATCGGGATCTCGGCGAAATTGCCGGCCGTGCTCAGCCGGACGATCTTGTTGGCGGCGGACTCGACGAACCACAGATTGCCGTCCGATCCGGCGGTAATGCCGGCCGGCTTGCTCGCCCCTGTCGGCGCCGTGAATTCCGTCACGGTCTGCGCCAGTGCTGGCCCGGTACTCGCAAGCATCACAGGTATCGCGGCCCAGGCGAGCCGTTCGCCGATTGACATCACTGTCGTCCTTCTAACTTGGCGCGCATTATATCTCGACTTACCCTATAGATGACCAAGTGAAACCTGAAAATCAATTGGCGAAATTCCCCAATTGATGCAGTTTCCACCTAATAAAATTATATATAATTTGAAAGTTCAGCCGTTACCGCTCCAGGAATATTATCCCGGTGCTGGTTGACGTAAGGTTGACGACCGAACTCTTAAAGCTCGAAGGCCGCTATCGGGATGAATTGGACGCCTAGACTCACGAGCCGGTGCTCGGCCGCCTCGATCGTGGTGCCGCCTTCGGGCGCAGGCAGGCCGATCCCACGGCAGGCATCGGCGATGACGTAAGTCTCGAAACCCAGCCGCGCCGCGTCCTCGGCTGAATAGGCGACGCAGAAATCGGCCGCGAGCCCGGCCAGGAACAGGCGGCGGATGCCTTGCTCCTTGAGCGCGCCGGCAAGGCCGGTCGGCGTCTTGCGGTCATTCTCGAAGAAGGCCGAATAGCTGTCGATCGCGCGGCGGAAGCCCTTGCGAATGATGAGCTCGATCCGCGCACGCTCGAGGGCGGGGTGCAGCTCGGCATTGGCGCTGCCCTGAAGCGCATGATCGGGCCATAGCGTCTGCGCGCCGTAGGGCATGGCGATGGTATCGAAGGGCAGCCGGCCCGGATGCTGGCTCGCGAAGGAGGAATGGCCGGGGGGATGCCAATCCTGGGTCGCGAAGGCGCGGTCGAAATGCTGCGCCATGAGCCGGTTCGCCGAATCGACCACGGCCTCGCCGTCGGCCACGGGCAGCTCGCCGCCCGGCATGAAGGTCGGCTGGATATCGATCAAACCCAGCATGTCGGTCGAGCGGTCGAGGCGAATGCTCATCCTCGTCTCCTTCACACCGTCACGGGCAGGTCGGCGACACCTTCCGTGCCGAACGCGGCGCGATAGCGGGCGATATCGGGGGCCGGGCCGGTCGCCTTGGTGTAGTTGTCGCTGAGCTTGACCACGGGCCTGCCATTGGCCGCGACCACCTTGCAGACCAGGCTGATCGGCTCGAACGCGCCCAGCTCATGGGGGTGGCAATCGCGGAAATCATTGGTCAGCAGCGTGCCCCAGCCATAGGCGTCGAGGATCCGGCCGGCAAAGCGATCATGCAGCCGGACGATCTCATCGACATCGAGCCCGTCGCTGAACAGAAGCCGCTTTGTCAGCGGGTCCTGGCCGCGCGCCTTGAGCCAGGCGATATATTCCTCGCCTGCTTCGAACGGGTCCTTGCTGTCGATGCGCACGCCGCGCCAGGCTGCCACCCAATCGGGCGCCGACTGGAAGAATTGGGTCGTCCCGAACGTGTCGGGCAGCATGACGAGAAGCGCGCCGTCATAAGTCTGCTGCCACAGTTCGAGCACTTGATATTGCGCGGCTTTGAGCGCCTTCGGCCCGTCGGCCAAGGCGGCCAGCACCATCGGCAGCTCGTGGGCATTGGTGCCGATCGGCTCGAGATCATGCTTGAACGCCAGATAGGTGTTGGACGTGCCGGTGAAGCCCGCGAGTTCGGCCGCGAGCGCCTGGACGACATATTCCTGCCAGAGGAAGCTATGCCGTCGCCGTGTGCCGAAATCGGCGAGGCTCAAGCCCGGAGCGCCGCGCAGCTGGTCGATCTTGGCCCACAGCTTGGCCTTGGCGCGGGCATAGAAGATGTCGAGCTCGAACTCGCTCATGCGGGCCAAGCCCGTCCGGCTCCGAAGCTCGCCCAGCGTCGCCAGCGCATAGATCTCCCACATGGTGGATTGCGTCCAGCGGCCGGGGAAATGCAGCTCGATCTGCCCGTCCACGACCTCGAGCCGGTAATCCTCGAGCTGGAAGCCTGCCAGCCATTCGATGAATTCCGGCCGGAAGATGCCGCGCTTGCCATAGAAGCTGTTGCCTTGCAGCCAGATCAGCTCCGACCGGCGGAAGCGCAGCGATCGGACATGGTCGAGCTGGCGCCGGAGCTCGTCGAGATCGATCTCCTCGGCCAGCCGCACATGACGACTGCGGTTGATGACCGCGAACTCCGCCGTCACATCCGGGAAATGCAGCCAGATGAACTGCAGCATCAGCAGCTTGTAGAAATCCGTGTCGAGCAGGCTCCGGACCGCGTAGTCCGCTTCGAAATTATGGTTATGCGCCCGCTGCGCCAGGTTGATGATCATGTCAGCGCTTGGCCCCGTTGGTAATCGGCGCGCGCCAGCCCTTGTCGTAGCCGCGCCGGGTCAGCACCACGCCGGGCGGTCCCTGGCGGCGCTTGTGCTCGGCGCCGCGCAGCAGCGTGCCGATACGGCGCGCATAGGCGGAATCGATCGCGATGCCGGTCTCCGCCGCGGCGAGCGATGCCGCCTGTGCCGGATCTTCCAACCCTTCGACCAGATGATTCAGCACGGCGTCGAGCTGTGCATAGGGGCCGAGCGTCGCCTCGTCGGTCTGGTCGGGCCGGAGCTCGGCCGAAGGCGGGCGCGTGATGATCCGTTCCGGCATCACCGGCCCGTCCGGTCCTTCGAGCCCCGCCGGTCGATGCGCGTTGCGCCAGCGGGCAAGTGCTATGACCATCGTCTTGTAGACATCCTTCAGCACCGAATAGCCGCCGCACATATCGCCATAGAGGGTGGCGTAGCCCACCGACATCTCGGATTTGTTGCCGGTCGACAGCACCATTGGCCCAAGCTTGTTGCTGATTGCCATCAGCACCATGCCGCGGGCGCGCGCCTGGATGTTCTCCTCGGTCGCATCTTCGCCGCAGCCCTCGAAGAGCGGAGTCAGCATAGTGCGGAAGGCCGCGATCGCCGGGCCGATATCGACCGTGTCGAGCCGAGCGCCCAAGAGGCGCGCCGCTTCGGCCGCATCCTCCATGCTGGCGCTCGAAGTGTAGGGCGAGGGCATGCGCACGAGCCGAACCCGGTCAGGGCCGAGCGCGTCCACGGCGACGGCGGCCGAGAGGGCTGAATCGATGCCGCCCGACATGCCGAGCACGATGCCGGGAAAGCCGTTCTTGCCGATATAATCGCGCAGGCCGAGCACCATGGCGCGATAGGCCGCCTCGAGCGGCTCGGGATAGAAGCTTTCGGCCGGCTCGCTCAGCGCGATATCGGGCCCGTCTTCAGTCCGTTCGAGGATCAGATCGAAGCTCGCCTCGCGGAATGCGATCTCGGCCAGCCGACGCCCGCGCCGATCGACCGCGAAGGAGCCGCCATCGAAGACCAGCTCGTCCTGACCGCCGATCTGATTGAGATAGAGCAGCGGCAGACCCAGCTGATCGACCGTGCGGCGTGCCAGCTCTCGCCGGGTCGCTTGCTTGCCCAGCGTGAAATGGCTGCCATTGGGGGCGATCAGAATATCCGCCCCCTCGTCGGCGAGTGCGCGGGCGACTTCGCGATGCCAGAAATCCTCGCAGATCATGACACCCAGCTTGAAGCCCCGGAACGGGATCGGCGTCGGCAGCGGCCCGGGCGCGAAAGTGCGCTTCTCGTCATAGACCTCCTCATTGACGAGCCGGTGCTTCAGCACTGTCCGGACGCTGCCGTCCGTGTCGATCAGGTACATGGCGTTGAAGGGCAGGTCGGTGCCGGGAAGCGGTCCGCCGATCAGCACGGCCGGGCCTTGTGTGGCCGCGATCTCGGCGGCGAAGTCGGCCAGTGCCCGCTGGAAGTCGCGCACGAATCCCGGGCGAAGTGCCAGATCCTGGATCGGATAGCCGGTCCCGAAGAGCTCGGTGAAAATGACGAGATCGCTCCGGCCGGTCACGGCCTGGCGATGGCGCCGGACGATAGCGAGATTGGCCTCGATGGCACCGACCGTCGGATTGGCCTGGACGCAAGTGAGGCGAAGCTGGTTGCGCATGGGATTTCTCCTCTGCCGTCGCGCCGGAACGCTTAACCGCGCGTCGCGTAGGGCAGCATGGTCTGGATGATGTGGTAGTGGTCCTCGAACATCCGCTCGGGGTCGAGCGAGCCGATCGGCAGCCAGAAGGCGTGGCGGGCGTCGTCGCCGCCGCGCACCTTGGGCAATCCTGCGGGATCGCCGGCGAGCACGATCAGGAAGGCGTGCGTGATCGTCCGGCCGCGCGCACTTCGATAGGGGTAGTCGAAGACTTGGTTAGCCTTGATCGAGCCCTCGAGGAATCCCAACGGCACCTTGAGCCGCGCCTCCTCGCGCAGCTCGCGGATCATCGAATCCTTGATCCGCTCATGCTGCTCGACGAAGCCGCCGGGCAAGGCCAGCAGCCCCTTGCCGGGATTGCTGCGCCGCTCGATCAGCAGGATGTGTCCGCTCTGCACCACGACTGCATCGGCCGTGACGAAAGTGGGCGGGTAGGGGGATGCTGCCCATTTCTGGCGGTAGTCGCGGATGAAGGCCGCTTCCTCGGCAAGGCCGCGATAAGCGGGTGTCGCCGCGAAACCCCGCAGGAACTCGACGACATTGGGCGGTAGCTGGTCGACGAAATCCTTGAGTGCCGCGGCGGCATTCTCGAGATAGGCCGAGCGGATGGGTGCGGCCGAGAGCCCCGCGAGATGGGGTGCCGCGATCGAGGCCCATTGCGGGAACATCTTGAGATAGTAGCTCGAACGATCCTTGGCGTGGCCGATCAGGCAGATGCGCGCGGCATTGCCGGTCCGCTCCTGGACCGCGGCCTGCACGTCGCGGGTCCATTCCACGTCATTGTACCGGTCGATCATCGGCACCAGCGTCACGCGCAACCTGTCCTCGGGGGCCAGTGCTCCCAAGATGCAGTTCGAGACCTCCTCGAACTTCAAGGGATTGCGCTCGCTGCGTGCCTGCCGGCAGGAACCGACGACGATGATCAGCCGCCGCCCATGGCGGAGCGCATGGCGGATGACCGACAAATGGCCGTTATGGAAGATTTGGAAGCGACCGATGAAGACCATGAAATCATGGTCGAAGGCGAGGTCGAGGCCGGAAAACCCACCGGTGGCGGGGTTCGAACGAGTCATGCTCAGCAAGCTCCTTGCTGAAAAACCGCCGCGGTCGTTCCACGGCGTGACTCGAAAGCTGATATCTTATCCCGGCGCCGTCAAGGGCGGACGGCTGGCGGAACGGACGCGGCTTCTATGCGTCAGGCGACGGCTTGGCGCGCCGGAGCCAGGCCGCGCTCGCTACGCCGCACCGGCATCTGGCTCTTGCGATATTCCTGCAGCTCGCTCAGCGAGCGCTGCAGCGCCTTGAATTCCTCGCGATCTTCGCGGTCCATGATGTCAAGGCAGCTGAGCTTGATCTCGACAAGGTCGATGAGAGTCTCGATCGAACGGGACGAAAAGGTCGTCATCAAAACTTCCTCGCGCTGGAGCACTGAGGCCAGTTTGCTCGTCGGGCTGTTAACGAATTCTCTCCAACGGCTCCCGGATTTCGCAAATTCGTATGCAGTTTGCGAAGTGTGCAAAAGCCCTGGACAAGACAGATCGCGGCGCAAGGAAGTCTTTACCGTTCGGCCTTTAAATCTAGGTGTGACTGGGTCGAATCCGGCCGTCGGCGAAAGTCCGGCGTAGCGGGTGGCGGGCGGCCCGGCAATGTATCGTATCTGCGGCGGCCAAAGGGCTGTCCGTGCCATCAGAGATGACTGTGAGCCAGATCACGACAGCTGTGTCCCCGCCTCGCGAACTGGTAGAAGCGCCAACTGCGTCCGCGCGTGCGCGGCGCCGGGCCGGTGCGGCGATGTTCGGCGCCATCCTGTGGCTGCTGCAGTTCGCGGCCCTTTTCCTCGATCCCATGGCGGCGCTCGACATCCGCCCGGTCTTCATTCTCGGCTCGATCGGCTTCGCGGTTCTGCTGGTCATGGCGCTTGCCTTGCGCCCCGGCGGCGGTGCACGCATCCGGGTGAGCTCCGGCGTGCTCGCGGGTCTCGGCATGGCGGCGGCGCATCTCGTCTCGCTCTTGGGCCTGCCCGCCAATACGGCGCATGGCGCCATGCCCTGCTGGGCCGTGCTTTCCCTCTTCATCGGTGCCGCCGCGGGTGGCGGGCTCGCCTGGTCGGCGCCGCTTCTGCTCGATCGCTGGGGGGCCGCGTGCGGCGGCGTCGTCGCCGTTGCCGGGCTGGTGCTCGTTCATGCGACCGAACTCGCCGGCGTCACCGGAGTGGTCGCCGTCTGGACCGGGCCGCTTATCGTTACAGCGATCCTCTTCGCCGGCAGTTTCGGCCTGCTGATGGGCATGCGGCTCGGCGATCTCTCGATCGTGGCGAGCCGCCGCTCGATGGCGCTGCGCGACCGGTTCCGCATCATCAGCGAGGCGCTGCCGATCCCGATCGTGCTGACCACACTCGAGGATGAGCGGCTGATCTTCGCCAACGAGCGCAACGATGCGCAATTCTTTCCGTCGGGCCGCATTCGCAAGGATCAGGTCGCCGACGCGATCATCTTCGCCGATCCCAATGAGCAGGGGCGGCTGATCGAGACCCTGAAGCGCGACGGCGCCATCGAGAATTACGAGGTCGAGATGCGGCGGGCCGACGGCTCGACCTTCTGGGCGTTGATGGCGGCCCGCATCATCGATTTCTCGGGCGAGCCGGCGATGCTGGCGGGCTATTACGACATCTCCGACCGCAAGGCGGCCGAGGAGGCGCTCCTGGACAGCGAGGTGCGCTACGCGCTCATCTCGCGCGCGGCCAATGACGGCATCTGGGATTGGGACATGCCCAGCGGTCGCGTCTATTACTCGAGCCGCTGGAAGGAGATCCTCGGCCTGGCGCCGCATGAGCGCGTGTCCGACATCGAATCCTGGCTCGCCCGCGTCCACCCGGAGGATATCGAGCGGCTCAGGGCCCAGATCGCCGATCACATCGCGGGCAAGACGCCGCAGCTCGATTGCGAGTATCGCATCCGCCATGGCGACGGGCGCTATTGCTGGATGCAGTGCCGGGCGATCGCGCTCAGGAACAATCTGGGCGAGCCCATCCGCATGGCGGGCTCGCAATCCGACATCACGCTCCGCAAGACCTATGAGAGCAATCTGCTCAATGCCGCCTACGAGGATCGGCTCACCGGCATCAACAACCGGGCCTTCTTCACGCATCTCGTCGATACGCGGAATACCGGCCTCTCGATCGACCGGACCGCGATCCTGCTCTTCAATGTCGATCAATTCCGCCGCATCAATGACAGCCTCGGCAGCGGCGCCGGCGATGCGCTGCTGATCGCTGTAGCGCGCCGGCTCGCGGCCAAGGTCAAGCCCGAGGATGCGCTCTCCCGCCTCGGCGCCGACGAGTTCGCGGTCTGGCTCCAGGATGTGCGCGACCACGCCGCCGCCTACGAGATCGCCGAGACCATGCTGGTCGACCTCACGCCGCCCTTCACATTGGGCGATGTCGAGATGCCGGTCGGGATCTCCATCGGCATTGCCGCCCCCACGCTCGGCGATGCCGCGACCGGCACCGATCTTCTGCGCAACGCGCGGCTGGCGCTCGACCGTGCCAAGCTCATGGGCGGCGGCCGGGCCGAGCTCTTCGACGAGGCGCTGCTGCGCGAGACCCATCTCAAGCGGCGGCTCACCAAGGACCTGACCAACGCCGACCGGCAGGGCCAGATCTTTTTCGAGTATCAGCCCCTCGTATCGCTCTTGAGCGACGGCACCAATGCGGTGGCGGGTTTCGAGGCGCTGATGCGCTGGCGTCATCCGGAGCTGGGCCTGATCCCGCCGGTCCGTTTCATCCCGCTTGCGGAGGAGGCCGGCCTGATCGGCCCGCTCGGCATCTTCGCGATCGAGTGTGCCACCCAGGAGCTGACGCGCTGGCTCGATCTGGGGCCGCTGCCGGACGGCTTCTCGGTCTCGGTCAACCTCTCGACCCGGCAGATCTCCGACCGGACCGGCGTCATGCGGCTCCATGCGCTGCTCGACCGGCTGCCGGTGCGGCCGGATCTGCTGACGCTCGAGATCACCGAAAGCGTGCTGATGAGCGATCCCGAGGCGATGGCGCAGGTCCTTCAGGATCTCCGCGCGCGCGGCGTCCGGCTGGCGCTCGACGATTTCGGCACAGGCTATTCCTCCTTGAGCTATCTCCATCGCTTCCCGCTCGACATGCTCAAGATCGACCGGTCCTTCATCAGCCGCATGATGCACTCGCCCGAGGCGCTGAGGCTGGTCCGTTCGATCATCGAGCTGGCCCATGATCTGGGCCTTTCCGTGACCGCCGAAGGGGTCGAGACGGGGGAGGAGGCGGAACGGCTGCGCGCGCTCGGCTGCGACAAGGCGCAAGGCTATCACTTCTCGCGCCCCGTCTCCTCTGACCAGGCGGCATCATTGCTGATGAAGCGGGTGATCGGATGACCCCGGAAGCATTGCGGGCAAAACAGGCGGGCCTCAAGGCCATCGGCCTCATGGAGCAGCGCCGGATCGTGCCGACGCCGCAGAATTATGCGGTCTGGTACAGCTATTGCCACGGCTCCAATCCGGCCTTGAAACGCGCGCTCGACATCCTGATCAGCAATGACCAGGAGATCACGCAGGCGCTCATGGCCGATCTCCATGAGCGTTTCTACGGCACCGACAAGCACAATGAATCGATGCGCGAGATCAGTCAGCGCCTCGAAGGCTCGGTGCAGCGCGCACTCGGCCTCCTCTCCAAAGCGGGCGACGAGGCGCGGCAATATAACGAATCGTTGGGCGAGAGTGCTGCCAGCCTGGCCGATACCGGCGAGGTGAACCAGGCGGCGGAGATCATCCGCTCGGTGATGCAGGAAACCCAGGAGATGATGGCGCGCAGCGACCAGCTGGAGCAGCAGCTCAACCGGTCGACCGCCGAGATCGAGACGCTTCGGAAGCAGATCGAGGATGTCAGCCGCGAGGCGATGACCGATGCGCTGACCGGTATCGGCAACCGCAAGCAGTTCGATCAGCGCCTGAAGCAGATGATGGCGGAGGCGATGGAGCAGGGCGCCCAGCTCGCCCTCCTGATGCTCGATATCGATCACTTCAAGAAATTCAACGACACCTGGGGCCATCAATTCGGCGACGAGGTGCTGCGCCTGGTGGCGCGGGCACTGGTCGACGGCATCAAGGGCCGCGACCTCTCCGCCCGCTATGGCGGCGAGGAGTTCGCCATCCTGCTGCCGGGCACGCGCCTCGTCGATGCCGCCCGCGTCGCCAATTCGCTGCGCGCCAGCATCGCCAGCAAGGGCCTGTTCAAGCGCGGCACCAAGGAAATGCTCTGCACCATCACGATCTCGATCGGCGTCGCAGGCTTCCGCCCGGGCGAGCCGTTGGATCGCTTCATCGAGCGCGCCGACGCAGCGCTCTATCGCGCGAAACTGAATGGCCGCAACCGAATCGAGCTCGAGCTCGATGTCGACGCACCCCAAACCGTGCCGGCCGCCGGCTGAGCCTGTCCTATCGCCTCACGTTACGCGGCGACGCGACGAACCGACCTCCAAGGGCGGACCAGCCCCGACGGGAATTCATCGGGCAGCACCCGATCGAGCGACAGAGCCAGCACGCGCGCCGGGTTCTCGCGCGGCATGACGGCGCCGTGGCGGCTCGCGGGACGAAAGCCGAAGCGGCCGTAATAGCTTTCATCGCCGACCAGCAGCACGGCGCGATATCCCTGCTCGGCCGCGAGATCGAGGCTGCTGCGGATGAGCTGGCCGCCCAGCCCCTCGGAACGCCGTTCGGCATGCACTGCCACTGGGCCCAGCAGCAGCGCCGGCGACCGGCCAATGGCGATCGGCCAATAGCGAATCGTGCCGACAAGCTCGGAGTCGGGTGCAGCACCATCGCGCGCTACCAGGCAGAGCGGTGCTACGCGCTCGACCCCGACCCGATAGCTATAGGAGATCTTGGATTCGCGGCCCGGCCCGAAGGCCTGGTCGAGCAGGGTCTCGATCGGGTCGGAATCGGTATTTTTCTCGAGGGTGATAAGGTTCATCAGGCGGGTTCCGAAACAGGCAGCGACAAGGACGATCCGCCTGTTCGAGGAGCCCGGCGCCTCAGCCTTTCGGCCGGTTTGCCGCTGCCCACGAGCAGGCACGACGGGACAGGACGCGGAGGACGCGTCGCACGCTCGTTCGTCGTCGCAGCTGGGTCGGAAGGCTCATGAGCTCGCGGCCGGAGGTTTCAGAGCGAGAAAAATGAGGAGCCTGGCATCGCATGTCAAGCGCTTGATCCACCGATCGGATTTCAGAAATCGATGAGCCCGCGCTCAGTGACATTCCTGCGACATCGGGTTGCAGCATGGAAAGTCAGTGTTCTTAGCCCTTCCACTTCGTTAAAATGCCACGAAAGTGCCTAAATCCAGGGGGTAGTCCTTTGAAGCAAGTCATCGTCGGCTTGGTCGCCGCATCGCTGGCCTTCGGGCCAGTCGCCGCCAATGCCGCATGCTTTACCGATGTCGAGTGGCGTGCGGCTCATGTTCGCGTTTACCAGACCGATCTCCAGGTCGCGGCACTTGAATGCGAGAATGTCGCCGGTCACAACTATACCGATCAGTACAACAGCTTCATCGCCAAGATGCGCGATCGGCTGATCGAGGAGACGGATCGCTTGAAGGCTCATTTCAAGCGGGTATTCGGTGCAGCCGGTCCGAAGGAGCTCGATATCTTCGTCACCAAGGTCGCGAATGATTCCTCGGGCCGCAGCATGTCGGACATGTCGTTCTGCGCCAACTCCGCCAGTTTCTTCGAAAGCGCCACGGCGATCGACAAGCCGCAGCTCGAGCAGGCCGCTCTCGATCACGTGACCGACAAGACCACGATCGGCGATCTGTGCCAATCGGAGCCGGCAGCAGCACCGCACAAGAAGCCGGTGAAGGCCGTGGCCACGGCTACAGCGACGCAGAAGTAGGCGGCACTCGATCGGCTGCGCGACAGGCGGCATGCGGCGGCATGTCGCCTGCCGGTTGCTTCAGCGTAAACCGGTCCTAAACGACAGCTGCGCTTTCATACGATGGTCCTCGGAACCATCGTCTCAGAGCCATCGTGAGCAACCCTTTCAACCCCGCACCGCCGAGCAGCGGGATCCTCCTCGAAATTGTCCGCACCCAAACCGAGATCGCCAAGCTGGGGCTCGATCTCGGCGGCGTAATGGCCTTCGTCACAGAGCGGGTGCAGCAGATGACCGGCGCCAACGGGGCGGTGGTCGAACTGGCCGAGGGCGACGAGATGGTCTATCGCACCGGCTCCGGCATTGCGGCGAAGCAGCTTGGCCTGCGCCTGAAACGCCAAGGTAGTCTGTCCGGTCTCTGTGTCGAGCGGGGAGAGATTCTCCGCTGCGAGGATTCCGAAGCCGACGAACGGGTCAATCGCGAGGCCTGCCGCCGGGTCGGCCTGCGCTCGATGGTCGTGACGCCGCTCCGGCATCTCGACACGAATGTCGGCGTGCTGAAGGTCACGGCGGCCGAGCCGGGCGCCTTCGGGGACGAGGAGGTGCGCGTCCTCGAGCTCATGTCGGAGCTGATCGCGGCGGCGATGTTCCATGCCATCACGCATGAGACGAACGCGCTCTATCTCCAGGCGACGCATGACGGGCTGACCGGATTGCCGAATCGGGCGCTGTTCTATGACCGGTTGCGGCAGTCGCTCCAGCATGCGGAGCGCGCGCTTGGCATGCTCGGCGTGCTGATGCTCGATATGGATGGGCTCAAGCCGATCAATGACCTTTTCGGCCATCGTGCCGGCGATGCCGCCCTCAGGGAGATTGCGGCGCGCGTGACCGGCGCCGTCCGACGCTCGGACACGGTCGCGCGCCTCGGCGGCGACGAGTTCGCGGTGATCATGCCCGGCATACGCTGCCGGGGCGATACCGATCTCCAGAAGACCCGCTTGGTCGAGCGGATCGAGGCGCCGTTCCACTTCGAAGGACAGCCGATGCGCTTGGGCGCCAGCGTCGGCGCCGCGATCTTCCCGGAAGACGGGATCGAGATGACGTCACTGGTCGACCGGGCCGATCAGGCGATGTATTCGGTCAAGCGCGGGCGTCAGCAGAGCGGCCTGGCAGCGACTCGATAGCGGCACAGCGATCGGCGGAAAAGAAAAGCGCGCCCGGGGGAACCGGGCGCGCTGAAAGTGCTTGTCTTGTCTGGGGCAGGCTTACTGCAGATCGATCGTCGCACGCCGATTCTGCGGCTCGCGCACGCCATCCTTGGTCGGGACGAGCAGGTCGGTCTTGCCGACGCCGCGGGTCGCGATCTCGCCACCATCGACGCCATCGGCGATGAGCTGTGCCTTGACCGAGCCGGCACGGCGCTCCGACAGGCCCTGATTGTACTTGGCCGAGCCGACGGTGTCGGTATGGCCGGTAACGATGATATGGGCGACATGGCCAGCCTTGACCGTATCGGCCGCAGCCTGGAGGACCTTCGCGGCAGCCGCGGTGATGTCCGACTTGTCGAAGTCGAAGAACACCTGGAACTCACGCTGAGCCTCGACTTGCGGGGGCGGCGGCGGCGGCGGGGCCAGCGGCGGGGGCGGCGGAGAGGACGGCAGCGGTGCCGGGGCCTCGCCGAAATTGAACCGCATCGTCGCCAGGATATTGTGCGTGCCGAGGTTGTAGGACGACTTGATCGTGCCGTTGTCGGCCGCATTGCCCGCCGTGGTCAGGTCGATCTCGCTGGTGCCGAGATAGCGATACTCGAGGCCGACATGGAAGCCCGGCGCGATCGCATATTCGATGCCCGCGATGGCCTGATAGCCGAAGGCGAGCTCATGCGTGTTGACCGGATTGTTCGTCGGCGGGACATTGATATTGTCGATGCGGGCGCTGTCGAGGCCGATACCGAAGCCCAGATGCGGCGTCCAGGGCGTACCCGTGTCGAAATCATAGAGCAGGTTGAACAGCAGGGTCTGCTGAGTCGCGCGGCCGCTGCTCGAGCTGAAAGGCTGGCCGACCTGCGTCTGGGTGAAGGATTTGTTGCTGGCATCGTTCTGGTGCCAGCCGCCTTCGATCTCAGCCCGGAAGCCGTTGCCGAAGCCCCAACCGAGGGCGCCGATGCCCGAAAAGCCGGTATCGAAGCTGACATCCGTGTTGTTCAGAAGGCCGGTCGCCGTGACATCCTCTTCAAAGGCTGGGCCGATCCCGACAGAAATATACGGACCGTAGGTCGGATCGTCCGCCAACGCCGCGGTCGATACCGAGCCGAGCAGCACCGCGGCGCATACACCGAGCTGATATTTCATCTTATTCCCCTTCACGCGACAAGCACCGGGGCCCGAGGACCCCAGTGAACTTAAGCATCAAATACTCTGGGACTGCACGCTCGATCGCTACAACTTTTCAACGTAGGGACGCCATTTTCAATCGCTGTGGCGCAAAATCCACGATCCGTTGGGTTGGTCGGCAAATCTTCTTGAAAAAATCGGGGCTTTTAAAACCCAATTCGGCCGTCGATGTCGCGCGAAACAGAGCTTTGCCCGAGTCGCGATCTCGGGCGTGCGGACTGCCGGCGCAGCGTTGGGTCGCATGCGCGGCCGTCACTTGGTGATTGGCATTCCGTTGCAAGTTGCGCACCATGACCGGCAAAGAGGTGGGCTGGCTCAAAGCGGGGGATGGAATGCGAAAGCTGTGGTCGGTCGCGCCGGGCGGCATGCTGGCGCTGGCGGGGGCCGGCATCGCGGCCGCCTTGCTGGCGCTGCCTGTGATGGCGGCCGATGATGTCGCCGCAGTCGTCGCCAAGCGCCGGGAAACGATGAAGACGATGGCCGCGAATGTGAAGACGGTGGCCGAATTCGCCCAGGGCAAGGCCGGGCGGGATGACGCCGTCGCCGCGGCCAAGGTCATTCAGGACATTGCGGCCAGGGTGCCGTCGCTCTTCCCGCCGGGCACCGGCATGGAGGCGCTGCCCGGCAAGAGCGGCGCCAAGCCCGAGATCTGGACGGATCCGCAGAAATTCAAGGATGCGGCGGCGGCACTCGTCCAGGGCAGCGCGGCGTTGGCGCGGAGTGTCGATACCGGCGATGCTGGCAATGTGGGGGCGAGCCTGCGGACGCTCGGCCAGACAGCCTGCACCGCGTGTCATGATACCTATCGGGTCAAGATTTGAGCCTTCCGTGCGGCCGGCGCTCGAGGGTGCTGGCAGCCGCCCCTTGGCTGATGGGGTGGCTGGCGGGAAGCCTGCTCGCGACCGGCCCGGCCGCAGCGGCCAACTCGGCTGCGGCCGATCCCGACGCGGTCGCGCGCGGCGCCTATCTGGCGGCCGCCGCCGGCTGCGAGACCTGCCATACCGACGCCAAGGACAATCGCCCGGCGCTCGCCGGCGGCCGCGCTTTGTCCACGCCGTTCGGCATCTTCTTCACGCCTAATATTACACCCGACCCGCAATACGGCATCGGCAAATGGAGCGATGCGGAATTTCTGCGGGCGCTAAGGAAAGGCGTGTCGCCTTCGGGCAGCGATTACTATCCGGCCTTTCCGTTCGACGCTTTCACCATGCTTAAGGACACGGATATTCTCGATATCAAGGCGTGGCTGTTCAGCCGTCCGCCGGTGCCGCTGCCTGACAAGCCGCACGAGATCCGCTTTCCCTATTCGATCCGGCTCCTGATGGTACCGTGGAAGATCCTCTATTTCCGCGAAGGCACGCTGCAGAGCCGGGCCGGCCAGTCGCCGGATTGGAATCGCGGTGCCTACCTGGTCAAGGCGGTCGCTCATTGCGCCGAATGCCACACGCCCCGCAACGCGCTGGGTGCGCTCGACAAAGGGCGCTGGCTGGCCGGCGTCAATGGCGGTCCGGACGGGCTGAATGCGCCTGACATCACGCCTCATCCCGACGCGCTCGGCAAATGGAGCACGGACGATATCGAAGCGCTGCTCAAGGACGGCATCACGCCAGACGGCGATTTCGTTGGCAACGGCATGAAGGAGGTCGTGGCCGAGACCGCGCGGCTGACGCCGGAGGATCGCCACGCCATCGGCGTCTATCTGAAATCGGTGCCGCCGGAACCTCCGCCGCCGAAACGGGAAGCGGCACCCTAGAGACCGAATTCAGTGATCAGGTCGATTTGACCTGAAATCATCCTGCGCTAATACCAATCGCCCGAATTTCGGGCGGTCGCTCAGGCGCCGCGCGGGTCGCATCCGCGACCCTGAGGCTTTCGCGCCATACGGCTCAGCACTCGCCGTCGCTCGCGATACCTATCCCGGGAAGTCAGGACCTCCCGGAATTGGTATAAGACTATCTCTCAGCCGGGCGGCTGCAGCCAGTCGAAGCTCTGCGGCTCGTTGAGGTGATAGCCCTGGGCGGCGGGGTAGCGCGCCTGAATGCGCCGGCGCACATTGCCGGCATTCTCGGCGAACACCAGCGTGCGCCGGCCGCGCGCCCATTCGCCCTCGACGGTGCCGGGCTTGGTGCCCTCGGCCGAGCCGTTGCGCACGATCACGAGCCAGGGCTTATGGCTTTGCTGGATGATCTGGTCGAGCACATAAACGACGGTCGGCAGGCGGTTGCGGATCTCGTGCAGTGCCTGACGGGCCTCGAGCAGGTTCGTCTCCGTCTCCTCGACCTCGGTCGAGATCTCCTCGAGCATCTGCTCGGCCTTGGCCTTCACCAGATCAGCGGTCTGGTTTTCCATATTGATCGCCGCGATCTGCTGGTTGAGCAGGTGGGCCTGCTCGGGGATCGAACGCAGCCGGGTGCGCACGCCTTCGAAGACGATCAGGCAGATCACGCCGAACACGGCGGACGCCACAAGCAGGAGGCCGGTCCAATCCTCGCCGAACATCGCGTCACCCGCCCTTCAATCGCCACTCGCCGCGCGGGCGGTGCGGATCTGCTCGGCGACCCGAACCGTGAAGCCGTCGGGCTGGCGGAACCGCTTCTCGGCCGCCGCCTGTGCCGTTGCCTGATTGCGCGCCCAGACACGCGTCGCGCGCGGAAATTTCCACAAGGTGCGCTCGGGCGCCGACAGCGAGCTCGTCTCCTGGTTGCTCATATTGCGGCTGACCACGAACAGAAAGGCCTGCATGCCCGGATCGGGCGTGCCCAGCTCGAAGGTGAGCTCGTAGGATTGCTTCGGCAGCCGCGCCATCTCGTCGCGCAGGCTCTTGAGCTCGGCCTTCATGACCGAGAGATTCGCGGCGGCGGCATCGCGGTGCTGGACTACTTCTTCTGCGGCACCCCGCCCGCTCGCCCGCTCGCTGCGCAGACGCTTGACGTCGTCCTGGGCTGCCTTCAGCCCGTGTTGGCGCTCGGCGGCGCCAACCATGGGCGCACCGGCGATAACAAGGCAGAGAAAGCCCAAGAAGGTCAGAATGAACGCGACAACGGCGAAATCGAACATGCCCAGATCCGAGACTCGCATTGACATCGGTCCGGCGCACGCGCCGGTAGGTTGCCGACGGCCGTCGACCCCTCATCCTAGCCGGGCGTAGGTTACTGAAAGGTAGCTATCGGCGCGTTGCCCCGATCATCCGTCCAACGCGCCGCAACCCGTTATCCTTGCAGGCACCCCTATCCCTGAACGCGCCAGCTGCCGTCAGGCTGGAGACAGGCGACGCCATTGGCCGGGGTCGCTTGCCCGTCGACCACGATCGTCTCGGTGAAGCTTCGGCATTGCTGGCCATTGGCATAATAGGGCTGCTGCGGCGTGACCGTGCCGTAATTGCCGTTGGCCGGATTCTGCCACTGCGTCTGCTGGCCCGAGGCGAAGGCGCGCTGGCTCGCGGCCGCGGCGGCATTGGCATCGTTCTCGTCGATGCTGCGGCCGACCGAGTTGCCGATGAAGGCGCCCAGGACGCCGCCCAGGATCGTGGTCGCGACCCGGCCGCCACCCTTGCCGAACTGGTTGCCGGCGAGCGCACCCAGGCCGGCGCCGACCAGCGTCCCGCCGGTCGTGTTGTTGGCGCCGAAGGTGCCGGGCGGGGCATAGCCCGGCTGTCCGGGACCAGGCGTATAGCAACCCGTCAGAAGCAGGACCGCGCCGAGGGCGGCGAAAGCGCGTGGCATCATGATGTTTGACTCGTTCCTTGCGTTGTTTTTCTGCCGGCGGAGCCGATCAGCGATGGCGCCAGCTCCGCAAGCCCACAGCATGTAGTGATAAAACGGGCCGCTCAAAGAACAATTTGGTGGCGAATCCGGTCGCACTGGCGAGGGCAGCGGCCGCCGGGCCAAGATAAATCAGAATATCGGCGGGAAACGCTCAGACCGTTTCGACCACGGCAGTGAAAATATAGCCGGTTCCACGCACCGTCTTGATCAGGCTTGGATTCTGCGGATCGTCCTCGAGCTTGCGGCGCAGCCTTCCGACCTGCACGTCGATTGTCCGGTCGAACGGTCCGGCCTCGCGGTTGCGCGCCAGATCGAGCAGGCGGTCGCGCGTCAGAACCTGATTGGCATTGGCGACGAACGCGGCCAGAAGGTCGAACTCGCCGGTGGTGAGGCGGACATCCTCGCCGGCGGGCGAGATCAGCTCGCGGCTGGCCAGATCGAGCCGCCAGCCCAGGAACTGCGCCGCCGCTGGCCGGTCGACCGGCTTGACGGTCGGACCCGAGGCGCGGCGCAGCACGCTTTTCACGCGTGCCAGCAGCTCGCGCAGATGGAACGGCTTCGGCAGATAATCATCAGCACCCATCTCCAGCCCGATAATCCGGTCCAGCGTCTCGCCGCGCCCGGTCAGGATGATGATGCCGACATCCGAATCGGACCTCAGCGTGCGCGCCAGCGTCAGCCCGTCCTCGCCCGGCAGCATGAGATCGAGCAGCACCAGGTCGATCTTGGCATGCGCCATGACCTTGCGCATCTCCGAGCCGTTATGCGCGATGCTGACCTTGAAACCCTCATCCGTAAGGTACGTCTTGACCAGTTCGCAGATATCCTGGTGATCATCGACGATCAGAATGTGGTCTGTCGTTACAGTCATTCAGGTTCAGTCCGTTCCTTCCGTCGCTCGGCGTCGTAACCTCATCCGCGCGGGGTCCCCGAGCGTAGGACATGTTTGGTCGTCGAACCAATTAGATTGTGGAGAAAAATGGGCAAGTTGGCGACCATGGCCGGTGCGCGACGCCCGCCGTCGCCATGGTCCCAGGTTGCGATAATTTTACCGCCGGCCACTTGGCAACTCAATCGATGCGGCACTCCGCCAGGCCCAGCCCACGATCGGCAGCCGGCAAGGTCAGCCAGTGCCATCCTTACCCGCGAAGAAACCCGCCACCAGCAAAACTGTAAATCCCCCTTACCCGACGTTACAAAACATTACACTAAAACCCCTAGCGTGACATCGTCTGCTTACATGTCTTTCTTAGGATTTCCATCAAGCGGCGACACCGTTTTCTGCGATGCGCCGCCGCGCTGAATGGAGACAACGCTATGACGGACATGTTCCATCGCATCGAGCTCGAAATCCCCCGTCTTCGTCGTTATGCCCGCGCCCTGACGCGCGACGTGACCGGGGCTGACGATCTCGTTCAGGACTGCCTCGCCCGTGCGCTGGCCAAGGTACATCTGTGGCAGGAAGGGACCGACCTTCGTGCCTGGCTTTTCACGATCCTGCATAATCAATACGTCAACCATGTGCGCCGTTCCGTGCGCGAAGGTTCGTCAGTCGCCTTGAGCGAGACCGAGATCAATCTCACCACCGCGCCGTCGCAGAGCAAGAAGCTCGAGCTTCGGGACATGGAACGTGCGCTCGGCATGATCCCCGAAGAGCAGCGGACCGTCATCCTGCTCGTCGGGCTCGAGGGCATGCGCTACGAGGAAGTGGCCGAGATCCTCGATGTGCCGGTTGGCACCGTTCGCTCGCGCCTGTCCCGCGGCCGCGAGATGCTGCGCCAGCTGATGGATATCACCGTGATGGCCGGCGATACGCCGCGCCGTACTCCGCGCCGGCGTCAGCCCGCGCGCTTCTCGTTCCAGGCCTATATGCAAAGCCGCGGCCGCCCGCGGCTCGAGGCGCCGGCGCCGCGCCAGCGTCGGCAGGAAGTGCAAACCGCCGTTCGCGCCTGATCCTGCGCAACTCGGCAGAAGCAGGGCCGGGGCTTGAAGCCTCGGCCTGCTTTTTTTAGCAGCTATGGGTACGCAGCAACTCGAGCAGCGCTTCCCACCAGCTCCCCAGATGCTGCAGCCGCACGCCCGGCGCCTGGCCATGGAATGCCGGGTGATCGGGCGGCAATGTCTCCCAGCCGCGATGCTCGACCGTGACCCTGGTACCGCCGGTCACGGCGCGGAAGCGTACCTCGACCTCGGTCTGCTGGCCCGGCCGAAAATTGGTGCCGCGCCATTCGAAGCGCAGCCTTTCGCCCGGCGCCCAATCGAGCACGCGCCCGACCTCATAGGGTTCACCCTCCGGATAGCATTCGACGAGCCGGCCGCCGATGCCGGGCTCGAAGGCCAGCCTGCCATCCTGCTTCGGCCGGAAGCGATAGGGCAGGGAGCGTTTCCACCAGAGCCCGATCTCGCTCGTGAAGATCTCGAACGCGCGTGCAGGCTCGACCGGCACGGTCACGGCCACGAAAGCGGCGGCGGTCATCGTTCCTTGGCCTCGATATGGCGCTTGAACGCATCGAGCTGGTCGGCCCAGAGCGCCTGCACCAATTCGAGCCATCCCTGGAGCTCGGCGAAAGGCTCGGGGCAGAGCCGGTAAAGCCGGATGCGCGCATCCGCCTCGAGCCGGTCCTCCTCGATCAGCCGGCTCAAGCGCAGCACCTTGAGATGCTTGCTCATGAGCGGCGGCGCCAGGCCGAGCGCACCGGCAAGCTCGCCGGCCCGGCAGGGTCCGTCGCGCAGGCGATCGATCACCTGCCGACGCGCCGGGTCGGCAAGTGCCGCCAGGATGTGATCGAGCTCGCCCACCGGCGAACCGCTTTCGATCATTGCTTCATATCGATGGTGAGCCCGGTCGCTGCCTTCATCTCCTCGACCGAGACGTCGCGGATATGCTGGCTGAAGGACCAGTGATGGCCGCCGCAATCGACCGCCCGGTAGGTCCGATCGCCGTAGAACTGATCGGCCGGCTCCATCAGGATCTCGGCCCCGGCCTTGCGCGCCTGGGCGCAATGGGCGCCCACATCCGCGACTTCGAGATGGACCCCCTGGGTATTGGCACCGTCGAGCTGCGTCGGTGCCTTGGCGAAGGGCGCCCAGCCGACCTGGCCGAGCATGATCCGCCCGTCGCCATGAATCATCTCGGCATGCACGATCCTGCCGGTGTCGTCGGTGATGCGCATGCTGATCTCGAAGCCGAAGGCCGCCTCGAGAAAATCGAGGGCCGCGACCGGATCCTCGTAGAACAGGCTCGGGACGATGCGGGGACGGGTGGGCATGAGGTATCTCCTATTCCGGATGAGGAAAATATTTCCATATTCGTGAAATATAATCAAGCCTTCTCGACCGAATCTCCGCCCTTATAATGCGGCTCCTTTCGGCGGCTCTGAAACCGAGGCATTCCATGCGGATCATCCTGGCGCTCTCGTTTTTCCTCCTGGCCGCGTCCGCGGCGCGTGCCGAAGAAGTCGGCAGCTTCCGAAACGATTGGACCGGCAACCGGATCGTGATCGAGGCGATACCCGATCCCAAGGTGCAGGGCGTCACCTGCCATCTGACGCATTTCGACCGCAGCGTCATCGATCGGCTGAGCAAGGGGAACTGGTTCGAGGATCCGTCGAACTCGTCCATCTCCTGCCGCCAGACCGGGCCGATCACGGTGGGGGCCATCGATACCGGCGACAGCGGCGAGGAGGTGTTCTCCGAGCGCGCCAGCCTGATCTTCAAATCGATCGCGATCCGCCGGATCTATGACCGCAAGAACGACACGCTGATCTATGTGGCCTATGCGCGCCAGGTGAAGGATGCGAGCGCCAAGATGGCGGTGACGACGGTGCCCTTGGGCGTCGCCGGCGCCACCTGGAGCGGCAAGAAGCCGTGACACAAGCGCTCTCGACGCCGGCGCTGCTTCTCGACGAAGCGCGAATGCTCCGCAATGCCGCCCGGCTCTCGGCCCGGATGAAAGCGCTCGGCGTCAGCCTCAGGCCGCATCTCAAGACCGCGAAATCGGTCGAGGTGGCGCGCCGCATCCTTCCTACGCCGACCGGTCCCGCCACTGTTTCGACCCTGAAGGAGGCGGAGGAATTCGCCGCTGCCGGCATCACCGATCTCGTTTATGCCGTCGGCATCGAGCCCGGCAAGCTCGAGCGCGTGCATGCGCTTCGACGCCGTGGTGTCGATCTGGCCCTGGTGCTCGACAATCTCGAAGCGGCCCGTGCCGTCGCCGATTTCGCCGCGGCCGCGCGCGATACCATCCCCGTGCTGATGGAGATCGACAGCGACGATCACCGCGCCGGCCTCAAGCCTGATGCGGCGGCTGAGCTCGTCGCGATCGGCCGGGCGCTCGAGTCCGGCGGTGCGGCCCTGCGCGGCGTCATCACCCATGCCGGCGCCTCCTATGACGCCAAGGGCGAGTCGGCGCTGGCCGCGATGGCGGAGCAGGAGCGCGCCGCCGCGGTCGCGGCTGCCGGGATCTTGCGCGCGGCGGGGTTGCCATGCCCTGTCGTCAGCGTCGGCTCGACGCCCACCGCGCATTTCGCCGAGCGGCTCGACGGCGTCACCGAGGTCCGGGCGGGTGTCTACATGTTCTTCGATCTGGTCATGGCCGGCATCGGCGTCTGCATGCTCGGTGACATCGCCTTGAGCGTGCTTGCGACCGTGATCGGGCATCGGCGCGACAAGGGCTGGGTGCTCGTCGATGCCGGCTGGATGGCGATGTCGCGCGACCGCGGCACCGCCAAGCAGGCAGTCGATCAGTTCTATGGTCTCGTCTGCGACGAGTCGCTCGAGCCTTACCCCGATCTCGTCATGATCGATGCCAATCAGGAGCATGGCATCCTGGCGATCCGGCCGGGCAGCGATGCGCGGTTGCCCGACCTGCCGCTTGGCGCGCGAATCCGCATCCTGCCCAACCATGCCTGCGCCACGGCCGCGCAATATGACCGCTACCATGTGGTCGCGCCCGGCAATACCGTGCCCAAAGCCGAATGGCCGCGCTTCAACGGATGGTAAGCCTATGACCGATCATGTCGAGACCGTCATTGCCGGCGCCGGCGTGGTCGGCCTCGCCATTGCCCGGGCACTGGCCCAGGCCGGGTGCGAGGTGCTGGTGCTGGAGGCGGCCGAAGGCATCGGCACCGTCACCTCCTCGCGCAACAGCGAGGTCGTGCATGCCGGGATCTATTATCCGCAAGGCAGCCTGAAGGCGGAACTCTGCGTCGCCGGGCGCGAGCGTCTCTACGAATTCTGCGCGAGCCATGGCGTGCCGGTGCGCCGGCTCGGCAAGCTCATCGTCGCCACCAGCGAGGCCGAGACGAAACTGCTCGACGGCGTCGCTCGCCGCGCCGCCGGCAATGGCGTCACCGATCTCCGCTGGCTCGACGCGGCCGAGGCACAGGCGCTCGAACCGGCGCTCTTCTGCACGGCCGCACTCCTGTCGCCGTCTACCGGCATCGTCGACAGCCATGCCCTTATGCTCGCTTATCAAGGTGATGCCGAGGCGGCGGGCGCCTTCCTGGCCTTCCACGCGCCGGTGGTCGAGGGCGAGGCGACCGGCAACCGCATCGCCCTCTCGATTGGCGGCGCCGAGCCTTACCGGCTGACCTGCGACTGGTTCGTCAACAGCGCCGGGCTGGATGCCGTGGCGCTGGCCGGCCGGATCGCAGGATTGCCGGCGGCTTCACTGCCCAAACCCTATCTCTGCAAGGGCTCGTACTATTCGCTCACCGGCCGGGCACCCTTCACGCGGCTCATCTATCCGACCCCGGAGCATGCCGGCCTGGGCGTGCATCTGACGCTCGATCTCGGCGGCCAAGCGCGCTTCGGCCCCGACACTGAATGGGTCGATCAGATCGATTACAATGTCGATATCGCGCGCGCCGATGGTTTCTACGGAGCGATCCGCCGCTATTGGCCGGGCCTGCCCGACGGTGCCTTGCAGCCGGGATATTCCGGCATGCGGCCCAAGATCAGCGGCCCCGGCGAACCTTCCGCCGATTTCCGCATCGACGGGCCGGACGCTCATGGCGTGCCCGGGTTGGTCAATCTCTTCGGCATCGAATCGCCCGGCCTCACGGCCTCGCTTGCGATCGCGGATCGGGTGGCGGCGATCGTGGCGCAGCGTTAAAGCGTGCAGCTCGCCGGCAGATAGTCGATCAGCGTCTTCGCCGACATCGCCCAAACCTGGGCCAGCAGGCAGATGAAGCCAAGGAAGCCGTAAAGCCCGCCCGGGAAGTTGACCACCATCCCGCGTATGCCGAACCAGATATAGCGGTTGGATATGTTCCCCGCGTCTTCATAGACGGTGTTGATGGCGTCGAACGCCGCCTGGATTTTCGCGAGGCGCGACAGATTGCTGTGGCCGATGGTCGTCAGCTGCCGGCAGGCTTCGATCAATCTTTCCCGATTGTGCTCGTTCGCCTGTTGCCCGGCATCGATGCTGTATTGCTGAAGCCGGGTCGCCAAGCCGGCAACGCGCCGGGCGAAGGCTTCGGTGAAGGCAATGCCGCCGATGAAGATGAAGATCGCGGTCTGCGTCAGCAGCACCAGCCAATCGCACAGATGCTCGAACAATTCCTTGGTGCCGACCGGCTCGATCAGCCAAGCGGCGGTGCTGCAGGCCCAGTCCGCCGGCATCAGCGGAGAGGCGAAACCCAACGGTACCGCCAGCAGGATCACGACCAGGCCGATGCTGACCCAGTGAAACACCCAGCCAAAGGCGGTCGGTGCCGGATGAGTGATCCGGTCGAAGAGATCCAGGATGTGTCCCGGCGCAGGCGGGAGCGGCGGCACGGGCGACGGCGGCACGATCATGGCGAACGCGGCTTCCGGTCAGGGGGTCGTTCGGTGCTGTCCGGCCATCATATCGACTGTCACGCGGGATTCTCAAACCCCGAGCAGGTGGCGCCGGTGACCGGGGCACGGCTTCCTATCTCACATGCGCCAGATAATAGGCGATATCCGCGATCTGATCCTCCGACACGACATCCATCACTTCCGACATCGTCCCGTCATAGCCGGCGCGGCTGTTGTTCTTGTATTCGCGCAGCGCTTTGGCGAGATAATCCTCGCGCTGATTGGCCAGTCGCGGAATGTTGTCGCGGCCGGAGAAATCCGGGTTGTGGCAGGAATTGCAATGGTCCTGCTGGATGATCGCCTGGGCCCGCTGCATGCGCGCCGGGTCGCCGGGCTCCGCCGGTGGCTGCGGCTTGGGCAGCTTGCCGATGAAGTCGGAGAAAGTACGCAGATCATCATCCGTGAGGCTCTTCGCCATCTCGTTCATCGTGTCGAAGAGGCGGAGCTTCTCGCGGAACATGAACAGCTGGTTCAGCACATAGCTCGGCTGCTGGGCGCCGAGCGACGGGATGTTCTCATTCTGGGACGTGCCGTTCTCTCCGTGGCAGGCGAGGCAGGGCGCCGTCCGCTCCTGCATTGTGTCGCCCAAGGCGGGACATGTTGCGAGAGCGAGCGAGAGGGCAGTGAGAGCAATACGCATCGAAGACTTTCGCGGGCGTTAGATGATGAAACCCCTCTCCCGCGGCAACGGGAGAGGGGGTTGAGGCAGCTCAGCTTTTGGCGGTCTTCTTGCCGTAGGTGATGCGATAGACGGCGCCGTTCCAGTCATCGGACACGAGGAGCGAGCCATCTTTCATCGGCTGCACATCGACCGGACGGCCTAGATAGTTGTTGTTGTCGATGAAGCCGGTCAAAAACGGCTTCACGGACTTGACGGTTCCATCCTTGTTGAGTGTGACCGCGACGACGTCGCCGCCCAGCTTCTTGGTCCGGTTCCAGGAGCCGTGCCGGGCCACGAAGATCACGTTCTTATAGTCCTTGGGAAACATGCTGCCCGTGTAGAAGCGCATGCCCAGCGCCGCCGTATGCGCACCCATCAGTCCCACCGGCGGGGTGTAGTCGCTGCAGGAATGGCCCCAGCCGAATTCGGGGTCCGGAATATTGCCCTGATAGCAATAGGGCACGCCGAAATCCTCGCCCAGCTTGGTGACGCGATTGAGCTTGTCTTCCGGTACGTCTTCCGACATCCAGTCACGACCATTGTCGGTGAAGTAGAACTGCTTGTTCTCGGGGTTCCAGTCGAAGCCGACACTGTTGCGCACGCCCAGCGCCACGATCTCGACATTGCTGCCGTCGAGATTCATCCGGCGGATCTGGCCGTGGGCGGCATCATGCAGCACATTGTTGCCGGGCTGGCCGACCGGAACATACAGCTTGTTGTCCGGGCCGATGGCGATGAATTTCCAGCCATGGGCCTCGTCCTTCGGCAGATCGGTATAGAACACCGTCGGCTTCGGCGGATTGTCGAGCTGGCTCTCGATATTGTCGATCTTCGAGATCTGCGACAGCTCGGCGATATAGAGCGTGCCATTATGGAAGGCGACGCCGTTCGGGCGGTGCAGGCCCGTGGCGATCACCTTGACCTCATGCTTGTCGGCGGTGACGGCATAGACCTTGTCGAGCACACGGCTGCCGACGAAGAGCGTGCCCTTGTCGCTGAGATTGAGCGAGCGCGCATTGGCCAGGCCCGAGGCATAGACCTCGACATTGAAGCCCGCCGGCACTTTGAGCTTAGATGTGGGCAGTTTATCGGCAGCCGTCGCGATCGGCGGCCCGGCGACGGGGGCGAGCTTGGCCGCCTCGGGACTGTCCGGCCGGCCGATCAGCGGCGAACCCGGCGGCAGCGCCGGTGCCGCGGCGGGAGCAGGGGCTGGCGGCGGGGCCGCAGTAGCGGGAGCAGGGGCCGGGGCGGCGGAGGCGGGCGGCTGCTGGGCCGCGGCGTCGAGCGCCCACAGGCTGGCGCCAAGACTGACGAGCACGCCGGCAAGCAATAGGCCGTGCCGCGCAGAAAGAGTGATCATTCTGACGTTCTCCCCCGTTTTTCGGTTCCCGATTGATCGGCCTTGCAGCCGAGAGCCGCATGTTCTTGAACGGCTTAGTCTCGGCCATTCCCGGCCCGAGCCGCAACCGCGAATATTTGGATTGCAGCCTTGCTGGCTCGTCAGGCGTGCCGGCCGATCCAGCCCTGATACCAGGGATCGTCCGGCTCGAGCGGCAGCGTTACGGCCTGGCCCGTGGCGGCCGAGCGATAGATCGCGGTCACGATCTCGAGCGACCGGCGCGCATCGGCGAGCGTCACCGGCAGCTCGGTGCCGCGTTCTTGGGCCTCGGCATAGCGGTCGAACAGGCCGGCGAAGCTCTCCGGCCGCGGCGTTGCCTCGGCCAATGAGGCGGCGCATGGCGTGAGCGTCTCGTCGAGATCGAAGCGCCAGGGCTCGGCGCCGGGATTATAGGGCTCGGTCCCTTCGCTCTCGGCGGTAAGCCCGGCAAAGCAGCAGCGGATGCGCGAGATCTCGCGCTCGGACCCGAGCGTTGCCGCCAGCGTCGCCATCGAACCGTCGGCCAGCCCGAAGCTGAGGGCCGCGCAATCCTCGACCTCGATCGGATTGACCCGGGTCGCCAGCCGGGCATGGACGCTGACGATGGGTCCTGCCAGGTAAGCGAGCAGATCATAGAAATGGATCGAGTGGGTGACGGTGACGCCGCCCAGCTCGCTGGCCCATTTGCCGCGCCAGGGTACGGCGTAATAATCGGCGCCCCGGCGCCAGGCGACCTCGATCGTGGTGAGATAATGCCGCCCCGGCACGCCGGCCTCGATCAGCCGCTTCAGCTTCTGCAAGCCTGTGCCGTAGCGATACTGGAAGACCGGCATGACGCGGCGCCCGGTCTCGCGCTCGAATGCTGCGATCCGGTCGATCTCGGCGAGCGATCCCACCAGCGGCTTTTCGCAGATCGCATGTTTGCCGGCGCGCAGCACCTGCTCGATCAGCCGGAAATGGGTGGCCGGCGGGGTGCAGAGATCGACGACATCGATTGCCGGATCCTGAAGCAGGACGGCGATATCGGTCTCGATCCGTGCGATGCCGAGCTCGCGGCCGATCTCTTCCGCCTTCGCCCGGTCGAGATCGCAGATCGCCGCGACCTCGAACCGGTCCGGCAGCGCCTGGTAACCTTCGATATGGGCGCGGCCGATACCGCCGCCCACCACCGCGACGCGGATCATGGCATGAGCCGCACCGCTTGCGCCTCGGCCGTGAGCGCCAGCTCGCTCGCGAGGAAGCAATGTTCCTGGCCCAGCGCCGTCTCGGTCCGCTCGCGCACATCGGCGATGAATGCCGGGCCGAAGGGGAGATTCATCTCACGGCAATCGATATGGCGCGGTGCAGCACCATCGACCAGGAACAGATGGTCGCCGCCCGGCCGCCCGGCGATGTCGCAATATTTCCGGAGCTCGATGTAGCCCTCGGTGCCGAGGATGGTGAGGCGCCCATCGCCCCAGACCGGCAATCCGGTCGGCGTGAACCAGTCGACGCGGATATAGCCGCCCGAGCCATGCTCGCCCGTCAGCACGATCTCGCCGAAATCCTCGAGCTCCGGATGTTCTGGATGATTGAGATTGCCGACGCGCGAGAAGGCGACACTCGCCTTCGTCGAGCCGGTGAAGGCCAGGAATTGATCCACCTGGTGCGATGCGATGTCGGTCAGGATGCCGCCATAGCGCGCCCGCTCGAAAAACCAGGCCGGCCGGCTCGTGAGCGCCGGGCGGTGCGGTCCCAACCCCGTCGTATGCAGCACGCGGCCGATGGCGCCCTGGCGCGCGAGCTCGAGCGCATAGACCGTCGCCCGGCTTTCGAACCGCTCGCTGAAATAGACGGCATAGATCCGCTTCGTCTCGGCCTGGACGCGGCGCACTTCCGCCAGCTGCTCGAGTGTCGTGAAGCCCGGCTTGTCGACCAGGTAATCCTTGCCGTGCCGCATCACCTCGAAGCCGAGCGGCGCGCGGTCGGCCGGGATGCCGGCGCTGGCGACGATCTGGATCGCGTCCGATTCGAGGATCGCGCGCGGATCGCTCACCGGCCGCGCCATCGGAAAGGCAGCCCCGAAGCGGGAAGCTGCCGCGGGATCGGCGGCATAAAAGGCCACGAACTCGGCCCCGCCGCGGATCAAGGCACCGCACTGGTCATAGATATGCGCGTGATCGATGCCGATGACGCCGAAGCGGATCGCGGTCATCGCTAGCCCTTCTGCGCCATCAGCCCTTCCAGCTGATCCATCAGCTTGTCCATGCGCTTGACCAGCGCCTGATAGGGCTCCGGTGTCGCCATATCGAGGCCGGCACGCTTCACGACGGGGTAGGGATCATCGGAATAGCCGGCCTTCAGCACATCGAGATAGCGGTCGCGAAACTCGGTGTCTCCCGTCTCGATGCCGTTGGCGAAATAGGCGGCCGCCGCGATCGAGGTCGCATATTGGTAGACATAGAAGGCGTTGTAGAAATGCGGGATGTAGGACCATTCGGCGCCGAACATGTCGTCGATCTTGACGCCGTCCTTGCCGTCGCCGTGATAGCGCTTGAGCAAGTCGAGATAGATCTTGGTCAGGCTTTCGCCGGTGATCGGGTCGCCGCGATCGGCCGCTTCATGGGCCTTGAGCTCGAACTCGGCGAACATCGCCTGGCGGAAGAAGGTGCCGCGCAACAGCTCCAGCTCCTGGCTGATGGCGAAGATTTTGGCCTCGCGCGTCGGGCTGGTCGCGATCACGTGGTCGGCCAACAGCATCTCGTTGGTGGTCGACGGAATCTCAGCCGTGAAGATGCGATAGTCCGACAATTCATAGGGCTGCGAGCGGTCGGCCAGCACCGTGTGCATCGCGTGGCCCCATTCATGCGCGACCGTCGAGACGCTCTCGTAATTGCCGGTGAAGGTCAGCAGCACATAGGGATGCACATCATAGGCCTGGCCCTGCATATAGGCGCCGGAGACCTTGCCTTCCTGCGGCCGAGAATGCATGGCGTGGCTGGCGAAGCCCTTGACCAGATCGTCGTGATATTGCTGGCCCAAGGGTTTCACCGCGTCGAGGACGAGGGATTCCGCCTCGTCGAGCGTGTAGGTCTTGGGCGACTTCGCGAGCGGGACATAGATGTCCCAATAGCGCAGCTCCTTGAGACCGAGGAGCTTCTCACGGATCTCGAGATAGCGGTGGAGCGTCGGCAGGCCTGCATTGGTCTCTTTGACCAGCGTCTTGTAGACATCCGCCGGCACGGCCGTGTCGTCGAGGAACAGGCTCAGCGTATCCGGATATTTGCGCGCCTTGGACTGGAAGGTATCGCCGACGAGCGAGGTCGCGAGCGTGGCGCCGTTGGTCTTCAGGAACTTGGCCTGCTCGGTCCAGAAGGCGTCGAACACCTGCTTGCGGACGGCTCGGTCGGGGTCGTCGCGGTGAGCGACATAGCCTTCGGGATCGAGCCGGACATTCTTGCCGCCGATCTTGATCGTGGGCCACGGGATCTCGGCATTGTTGAGCAGCGAGTAGATCTGCCCCGGCCGGTCCAGTACATCGCCGGCGCCGGCCAGCAATTCCTCGCCTTCCGGTGACAGCGTATGCGGCGCCTTGCGCAGGATGTTCTCGAGCGCATGCTTGTGCTTGGCGAGGCCCGGATCCGATGCCACGAAGCCCCGGATCTTGTCGGCGCCGACCGCGATCACCTCTGGGCTCACGAAGGATGTGGCCTGATCGAATTTGGTGCTGAGCGCATCCGATTGCTGCGCGCGCTCCTGGTTTTCGCTGACGCGCGTGTCCTCGTCGCCCTTGAGATGAGCATAGGCCAGAAGCCGGTCGAGCCGCTTGCGCAGCGCCGAGATCCGGTCAAACGCGGCTTGAAGGGAGGCCGCATCCTTGCCGAGCGTGCCCTTGAGGGAAGCGAGCCCGTCGAATTCCTGGTCGAGCGCCTTGTCCTCGGCCGTCCAGGCCGCGTCATCGGGATAGAGCGGGCGCAGATCCCAGACATCCGCAGCAATCGGCGCGTCCGCCGCTTGGGCGAGAGGTGCTGCGAGGGCAAACAGGCTGATGGCGGCAAGGGCTGTCGTGCGAAGCATCATGATCGGGCAGTCCGGAACGGCGATACGAAGGCTGCGACCATATCAGCGGCCAGTCTCGGCGCCCGTAAACTTTTCGTCAAATCGCTTGGGCTAGGGTCGCCTCCAGGTCGAATTTCCGAAGGGTCGACGGCGCCATGGGCAGCCTGGCCGAAAAGTTCCGCGCCCGCATTCCGTCGGTCGGGCACTTCCTGCGCCGTGCGCGCAGCGATTCCCGCTTGATCACCTATGATCTCCTGCCGGTGGCTTCCACACCGCAGGCGCGTAATCGCCTGGCCCGTCTCATAGCGCTCTTCCGCCCGAAGACGCGGGACTTCGCCCCCTCCAAGACGGCGCGGCAGCTGCATCGCGCGCTCGAGACCGATGGCATCACCCCGGCTCAGCCGCTCATCGATGCCGCGATCGTGGCCGATCTCAGAGGCTATTTCGAGCAGGTGCCGTGCCACGACCCGTTTCGTGCGCATCTCGACCCGTTTCCGTTCGATGCGCCCGCCAGCCCCGAGACCAATATGGGCTATATCAGCCTCGTGGACACGCTGGCGGCACCCCACCTCATGCGGCTCCTCAACGATCAGGCCGTCCTCGAAGCGGCCGAGCTCTATCTCGGCTGCAAGCCGCTCCTGGACAATGTCGGCGCCTGGTGGTCCTTCGGCGACCGGCCGGCGGCCAAAGGCACGCAGCGCTATCACCGCGACCTCGATTCGCTCCGCGGCTTCAAGCTCTTCATCTATCTGACCGATGTCGATGCCGAGAGCGGGCCGCATGTGTTCATGCGCGGCTCGCACCGCAGCGCCACGCTCGATACCGGCAAGGCGATGCTGGACGCGGCGATCCACGAGGCCTTCGGATCCTGGAACGAGGTCCAGATGATCGGCCCGGCCGGCACCTGGTTCCTTGCCGACACGTTCGGCTTTCACAAGGGCGCCTTGCCGAAGAGCGGCCGGCGCCTCCTCATCGCGGCGCAATACAACGTCAACCCGACGCCGCACATGCCGCGCGTGCCGGTGGCCACGCTCGCCGATCCCGAGCTCGACCCCTTTGTCAACCGGCTGCTGTTGGCGCCGTAGCTCTAGTGGGTACGCACCGCCACGCTGGTCAAGCCGCTGATGACATCGTTTTGAACGAAGAAAACGTTGATCCGATTATTCACCGGGTCGAACGGCACGGTGCCGGAACCGGTCGCAAAAACTGAAAAGGTCGGCTGATCGCCTTGATTGATCACGGTCGTGACGCTTTGCGCCGGCGGTGCCAGGCACACGGCGGTGCGGGGATTTGTTTGGCAGATCCCGAGCGAAATCGGCAGGTCGGCACCGGTCGTGGTCAGGAACACTTGTGCCGTGATCGTCGCGCTGGCGCCGATATTCGTGGTCGCGATGGCGAAGGCGCCGGTGCCGGTTGCGCTCGGCACATCGACGATGCCGTCATTCGTCGCGGTGGCGGCGACGGCGATGATGTCGGGCGGCAGCGTATCGGAAATCCTGAGCGTAATGGTATCGACCCCGACATAGACGGGTGCGGGATTGGAGTTCGCGCAGAAATAGCCGATATCGAAGAAGGTGGGCTGGATCGCCAGGTCGCGCGTGAGGGATATGACGAAGCTTTGCGATACGCCGGGACCGATATCGACGGGCGTGTCGGGCGTACCGGTCGCAGCGTTGTTTGCCGGATTCGTGGTCTGATAGTGGAAGTCGACCAGCGGCGCGTTCAAGCCGATCCGGCAGGCCATGCCCGTAGCGGTGCCGGCATTGATGATGGTCGCGAACGCCGTCGCGGTCGTGCCGGTTTGGACAGATCGCGCACCGGGCAGGACCGCCGCCGTGAGATCGACCGAGCTGTCGAACGCGGTCGCGTGGCCGATCTGATTGATGGCTTCCGTGAACCACATGGCTTGGTCCGGCCCGACGGTGAGATTGATGGCTCGGCTGTTCGCGGTCGGAATGGCGAATTCCATGAATTTGCCATCGAGGGTCAGCCGTCCGAGCTTGTTCGCGGTTGGCTCCAGAAACCAGAATGATTGGTCAAGTGCGATACGGAGGTTCGCGGCCCCGCTATTGGCCGTCGGTATCGGGAATTCGGCGACCATCGTGCCGCCCGTGGTCATGACGCCGATCTGATTGGCGGTGTTTTCGACGAACCAGATATTATTGTCGGCACCATCCGCGAGCCCGAGCGGGCCGCCACTGCGGGTCGTTATCGGAAACTCGCTGATGCTGCCGTTGGTCATGATTCGGCCGATCTGGCCGGCATTCTTCTCGGTGAACCAAAGTGCACTATCGGGGCCGACGATCACGCCGTTCAAGCCGGCGTCTGGCGTCGGTACGGTGAATTCGGCGATGGCGCCGCTGGTGTCGATCCGGCCGATCTTGTTGCCGTTCGTCTCAACGAACCACAGCGCGTTGTCGGGGCCGAGGGTAAGGCTTGGAATGCCGGCATTCGCTGTCGGGATCGGAAATTCGCCGAGAAAATTCCCTTGCATGCCGATCTCGCCGATCTGATTGGCCGTGTTCTCGACGAACCAGAGATTGTCGTCGGAGTCGCGCGTCATGGCGCCCGGGCCGCTATTGGCCGTCGGCGTGGGGAATTCCATGATGGGGTTGGCGCCGCCACTCCTGGCGGTCGAGATGGTCAGCCGGCCGAGGCGGCTCAGCCCCGGCTCGCTGAACCAGATCTGGCCGGAAAGACCGCCGAAGAGGTCGGTCGGTGCCGTACCAGGCGAGGTCGCGAATGAAGAGACTTGGCCGCTCGGCAATATCTGGACGATCTTGTTCAGAGACGTCTCGGCGAACCAGAGCCCCACGCGGTCGGGCGAAAGCACGAGGCTGCTGGGCGAGCCGCCGGCCAGCTGAGGCAACGGAAATTCGGTGACGGTCTGCTGCGCCTCGGCCGATACGGCCGCAGTAAGAAACGCTACGCCGAGCATCAGCGAGGCCAGCCTGATCGATCGTGCCAATTTCAATCCCCTGAACGTGCTTTTCGACCATTTTACACAATCATAGGGGGTGTCCTGGCACGCGTATAGGGCGAATATTCGGCGCGGCAATCACGCCGATTTAAAGTGATTATTCCCTATCTATTCTGGCTTGCGGTCTGCGCGTTCGCCTGCGTCTCGCCGGTCCGCTCGAGCCAGCCGCCGCCCAGCGCCTTGTAGAGCGTGGCCTGCTGGGTCAGCTGCGCCTGCTTCAGGCTGAGCAGCCCTTGCTGGGCGGTATAGAGCGAGCGCTCGGCGTCGAGCACCGGCAGATATGAGTCGACCCCCGCCTTGAAGCGCATCTCCGACAGTTTCAAGCTGTCGGCCGTGGCATCGACCAAATCCTGCTGCGCCTTGACCTGATTGCCATAGGTGCCGCGCGATGCCAGCGCGTCGGCGACCTCGCGGAAGGCGGTCTGGATCGCCTTCTCATATTGCGCCACCTGGATGTTCTTCTCGAGCTTGGCGAGATCGAGATTGGCCTGGTTCTGGCCGGCCGTGAAGATCGGGATCGTGATCTGCGGCGCGAAGCTCCAGGTCTGAGCCCCGGCCGTGAAGAGCTGGCTGAGCTTGGTGCTGGACACGCCATCCGACGCGGTCAGGCTGATGCTCGGGAAGAAGGCGGCGCGCGCCGCCCCGATATTCGCATTGGCCGACAGCAGCTGATGCTCGGCCGCGGCGACGTCGGGCCGCCGCGCCAATAGATCCGACGGCAATCCTGCCGGCAGATCCGCGACCATGCCCTGATTGTCGAGCCCCTTGCCCTGGGGCAGGTCCGCCGGCATCGGCTGGCCTAGCAGCAGCACCAGCGCATTCTCGTCCTGCGCCTCCTGGCGGGTGTACTGGACCAGGCTCGCGCGCGCCGTGTCGACGGCGGTCTCGGCCTGGCGGGCGGCCAGCGCCGTGGCGGTGCCGCCATTCAGCTGCAGCTTAGCGAGGTCGTAGCTGGCATTTTCGCTCTTCAGCGTCTCGTCGGTCAGATGCACGAGATCGCGATCGGCCAGCACGGCGAAATAGGCGCCGGCCACTTCGGCGATCAGGCTGATCTGGGCGCTGCGCCGCGTCTCGTCGTTGGCGAGATACAGCTCGAAGGCCTGCTCCGACAGGCTGCGGATCCGGCCGAACAGATCGAGCTCGTAATTCGTGAAGCCGATGCCGGCATTGTAGAAGCGGAAATAGCTGGCCTGGCTGCCGGTCGGGATCTGGCTCGTCGAGGCGGCGGCACTGCCGGCCCCGCCGGTCAGGCCACCAAAGGAGAGCGCCGAGCCACCCGGGATCTTCTCGATCTCGGCCCCGCCTGTCACATCGATATGCGGGAACAGGTCCGAATGCTGGATGCGGTATTGCGCCTGGGCCGTCTCGATATTGAGGGCGGCGACCCGGAGGTCGCGATTATTCTGAAGCGCCGCCTCGATCAGCTTCTGCAGTGCCGGATCGCCGAAGAAATCGCGCCAGCCGAGCGCATCGGCCGCCACACCTGATTCTGTGGCTACCGGATAGGCCGGTCCCTCGGGATAGCTTGCATCGACGGGTGCATCCGGCCGCAGATAGTCCGGGATCAGGCTGCAGCCGCTGAGGACGCTCGCCGCCGCCAGCAGCGGAACGAGCCGCCTCATATCGCCGCTCCCTCGGCCGGCTGGGGCCGGGCCGGCAGCTCCCGATGGGTGGCACGCTTCACCTTGAAGAACTTCAAAACCACGACGAAGAAGACCGGCACCAGGAAGATCGCGAGGATCGTGGCCGAGACCATGCCGCCGACCACGCCGGTGCCGATCGCATTCTGCCCGCCCGAGCCGGCGCCGCTCGACAAGGCGAGCGGCATCACGCCCAGGATGAAGGCGAGCGAGGTCATCAGGATCGGCCGCAACCGTTCGCGCGCGGCCTCGACGGCGGATTCGACGAGCCCCATGCCGCGGTCGAAATTCTCCTTGGCGAATTCGACGATCAGGATCGCGTTCTTGGACGACAGGCCGATCGTGGTCAGCAGCCCGACCTGGAAATAGACGTCATTGTCGAGGCCCGCTGCAGCCAGGTCGCCAGCACCGCGCCCAGGATGCCGAGCGGCACCACCAGCAGCACGGCCGCCGGGATCGACCAGCTCTCGTAAAGGGCGGCTAGGCACAGGAACACGATCAGGAGCGAACCGGCATAGAGGTAGAGCGTCTTCGAGCCGGCCTTCTGCTCCTCATAGGAGAGGCCGGTCCATTGATAGCCGAAGCCGGGCGGCAGCTTTGCCACCAGCTCCTCCATCGCCAGGATCGCCGTGCCGCTGCTCAAGCCTGGTGCCGGCGAGCCCTGGATCTCGATCGAGGGCTGGCCGTTATAGCGTTCGAGCTTGGGCGAGCCGAAGCTCCATTTGCCGCGTGCGAAGGCGGAGAAGGGCACCATCTGGCCCTGGCCGTTGCGCACATACCAGATATCGAGATCGTTCGGCAGCATGCGGGACTCGGGCGTCGCCCTTGCATGTAAACGCGCTTGACGCGGCCGCGATCGAGGAAATCGTCGATATAGGCGGTGCCCCAGGCGGCCGAGAGGGTGGCGTTGATGTCCGCCAGCGTCAGGCCGAGTGCCGACGCCTTCTCGCGGTCGATGTCGATCGTGTATTGCGGCTCGTCGTCGATGCCGTTCGGGCGTACCGCGACCATCCGGTGATCCTGGCCCGCCATGCCCAGCAGCTGGTTGCGCGCCGCGATCAGGGCGGCATGGCCGTTGTTGCCGGTATCCTGCAACTCGAAATCGAAGCCCGTGGCGTTGCCGAGCTCGAGCACGGCGGGCGGTGCGAAGGCGAACACCATCGCGTCCTTGATGCCGCGGAAGTGCTGCATGGCCCGGCCGGCGATCGCCTGGACGCGGTTCTGCTCGCCCGGCCGCAGGCTCCAATCCTTGAGCCGGACGAAGGCGAGGCCGGAATTCTGGCCGCGGCCGCCGAAGCTGAAGCCGTTGACCTCGAACACGCCTTCGACCGATTGCGCCTCCTGGGTCCGGAGATAGTTGGCGACATCGTCGAGCACGGCCTGGGTCCGCACCGAGGTGGCGCCGGGCGGGGCGGTCACCTGGATGAACATGACGCCCTGATCCTCGTCCGGCAGGAAGCCCGTCGGGATGCGCAGGAACAGGATCGCCATGGTGGCGACGATGCCGCCGAAGATGATGAGCGATAGGAACGGGTGGCGCACTGCCCCGCCGACGATGCCGATATAGCCTTTGTTCGTGCGGTCGAAGCTGCGGTTGAACCAGCCGAAGAAGCCGCGCCGCGCATGGGGCGCCTTGTCCGGTGCTTTCAGCAGTGTGGCGCAGAGTGCCGGCGTGAAGATCAGCGCCACCAGCACGGACAGCACCATGCGAGACGATGGTGATCGAGAATTGCCGATAGATGACGCCGGTCGAGCCGCTGAAGAACGCCATCGGCAGGAACACGGCGGTCAGCACCAGGGCGATGCCGACCAGCGCGCCGGTGATCTGGTCCATCGAGTTGCGCGTCGCCTCCTTGGGCGACAGGCCCTGCTCATGCCATGACGCGCTCGACGTTCTCGACCACCACGATGGCGTCGTCGACCAGCAGGCCGATCGCCAGCACCATGCCGAACATGGTCAGGCTGTTGATCGAGTAGCCCGCGAGATTGAGCACCGCGAAGGTGCCGAGCAGCACCACCGGCACGGCGATGGTCGGGATCAGCGTCGCCCGGATGCTCTGCAGGAACAGATACATGACGAGGAAGACGAGCACGATCGCGATGACCAGCGTCTTCGACCACGTCCTCGATCGACAGGCTGACGAAGGGCGTCGTGTCGTAGGGATAGATCACCTCGACACCCGGCGGAAACAGCGGCTTCAGCCGCTCCATCGTCTCACGCACGTTCCTGACCGTGTCGAGCGCGTTGGCGCCGCTCGCCAGCTTGACCGCGATGGCGGCGGCCGGATGGCCGTTATATTTCGACTGGATCGAATAGGTCTCGCCGCCGAGCTCGACGCGCGCCACATCGCTTCAGCCGCACCCTCGATCCGTTCGGCTCGACGCGCAGCAGGATCTTGGCGAACTCCTCCGGCTTCTGCAGGTATGACGGGCCGATGATGGTGGCGTTGAGCTGCTGGTCCTGGCATCGAGGGCAGCCCGCCCAGCTCGCCGGCCGCGACCTGGACGTTCTGCGCCTGGATGGCGGTCGCGACATCGCTCGGCGTCAGCGCCGTAATTGTTGAGCTTGGCCGGGTCGAGCCAGATGCGCATGGCATATTGCGAGCCGAACAGCAGATAGTCGCCGACGCCGGCCGTCCGGCTGATCGGGTCCTGCACGATGGAGGCGATGAAGTCGCCGAGATCGGTCGTGTTAAGCTTGTCGTCGGTCGAAACGAAGCCCACGACGACCAGGAAATTCTTGGTCGCCTTGGCGACGCGTGATGCCCTGCTGCTGCACCACCAGCGGCAGGCGCGGCACGGCCAGCTGCAGCTTGTTCTGCACCTGGACCTGGGCGATGTCCGGATTGGTGCCCTGGTCGAAATTCAGCGTGATGGTGATGCTGCCGTCCTTGTCGCTCTCGGACGAGAAATAGAGCAGATGGTCGAGCCCGCTGAGCTGCTGCTCGATGACCTGGACGACCGTGCTCTGCACCGTCTCGGCGGAGGCGCCCGGATAATTGACGGTGATCGAGACGGCGGGCGGCGCGATGCTCGGATATTGCGCGACTGGCAGTGTGCGGGATCGCGATGGCGCCGGCGAGCATGACAGGAGATGGCCAGTACCCAGGCGAAGACCGGGCGGTCGATGAAGAAGCGCGACATGGCCGATCCTCAGCGCGAGGCCGGCGGCGCGCTGGCGTCGGCCGCCGTATTGATCGGCCGGGTCGAGCCGTCGGGTGCCAGCGCCACTTCCGTGGGCCTGACCTCGCCGCCCGGCCGCACCATCTGCAACCCCTTGACGATCAGCTTGTCGCCGTCGCTCAAGCCCGAGCTCACCAGCCATTGCTCGCCGATGGCGCGTTCCGTCGTCAGCGTGCGCAGCTCGGCCTTGTCGTTGGATCCGACCACGAGGGCGGTCGGCTCGCCGCGCTGATTGTGGGTGATGCCCTGCTGCGGCGCCAGGATGCCGTTCTGCCGGACACCCTCCTCGAGCGTGGCGCGCAGAAACATGCCGGGCAGCAGGAAGTTCTGCGGGTTGGGGAAGATCGCGCGCAGCGTGATCGAGCCGGTGCCCTGATCGACCGTCACTTCGGAGAATTGCAGCTTGCCCGGCTGGTCATAGGGCGTGCCGTCCTCGAGCATGAGCTTGACCGGCGCCTGATTGTCGCCGGCCCCCTTGATCTGGCCCGAGGCGAGCTCGCGCCGGAAGCGGAGGATGGCGCTCGAGGGCTGCGTCACATCGACATAGATCGGGTCGAGCTGGGTCACCGTGGCGAGTGCCGTCGTCTGATCGGCCGTGACGAGGGCACCCTCGGTGACGGCGGAGCGGCCGGTCCGGCCCGAGATCGGCGACAGCACCTTAGTGTAGGCGAGATTGATCTCGGCCGTCTTGATCGCCGCCTGGGCCGACGCGATATCGGCCTGGCCCTGGCGCAGCGTGGCCACGGCGTTATCGAGGTCCTGGTGGCTCACCGCATTGGCGACGGCCAGCGGACGATAGCGGTCGACCGTCGATTGCGCCGCGGCAGTGGAGGCTTGCGCCTTCAGCAGGCTCGCCTGGGCGCTCGCCAGCGTCGCTTCATAAGGGGCGGGATCGATCTGGTAGAGCTGCTGGCCTTCCTTGACCGCATCGCCCTCGATGAACAGCCGCTTCAGGATGACGCCGCTCACCTGCGGCCTGACATCGGCAACACGGAAGGGCGAGGCGCGGCCGGGCAGCTCGGTCGTGAGGTTCACGGACTGCGGATGCAGCACCACGATCTCGACCTCGGGCTTCGGCGGTGGTCCGCCCGCCTGCTTATGACCGTCTTCCTTGCCGCACGCGCTGAGTGCAAGCATGAGGAGGAGGATCGATCCGCAGGGCAGGGCGCCGGGGCGAGCAAAAGGTAGCATCATCACTCTCGGGATAGAAACCAGCGAGTTTCCGTGCTAGGAAACTGTCTGGTTTCTTCCAATCGGTCAAGCCCTCTTGTGCAGTGCGGCAGGCATGCGCAATTTGTGAAGGGTGGGGAGCTAAGGAGCGACATGTCATTTCCCGCCGCATTTCCGCTAACGCCAATTCAGCCTCGGCGCACCCGCCTAAGCGAGGATGAGCGGCGCTGCCAGCTGATCGACGCGGCGGAAACGGTGTTTCTCGACAAGGGCTTCCATGCCGCCACGATGGACGACATCGCGCGCCAGGCCGGCATGTCGAAGAAGACACTCTATCAGATCTTTCCAGCCAAATCGGCCCTGTTCGAGGCGCTGATCCTGGCCCGCATCGCAGGCTTCACCATGGTGGTCGAGGATGATGACCGGTCGCCGCGCGATGTGCTGACCGACCTTCTCTGTCGTGTCGTGACGCAAACCATGACCGAGAAGCAGGTTGCCCTCTTGCGCCTCATGATCGCCGAATCGCCGCGCTCGCCCGAGATCGCCGAGGCGCTCGACCGTCTCCATCGCGAGCATGGCAAGGGTGTGCTCGAAAAATGGATGGTCGCCCGCGTCGCCGACGGCACCTTTAGGATCGACAATGTGCGCGAGACGGCGACCATGCTGTTCTGGACTGCCGCGGGCGATTTCCTGATGCAGCGTCTCTTGAGCAAGCCTGTCGCGGTGACGGAGGAAGAGGTCACTCGCCGCGTCGAGCAGACGGTCGAGGCATTCTTCCGCGAGATGGATGAGCGGACGGCGTGCTCGTAGGCCGGCTCAGGCCAGTATTTCCAACCCCTTGCGGTCGACCAGGTCGAGCGGCTTGAGTGCGGCGGCGGTCGGGTGCTTCTCGCCGCGTTCCCACTTCCGCACGGTCGACAGGCTGGTGTTGAGATATGCCGCGAATACCGCCCGGCTGGCCCGGCAGCGCACGCGCAGGCTTTTGATCTCGATCGCGCTGAAGTCTTTCACCGCCGGCAGGCACAGCGCATCGAACTCGCGCATGGTGAGCGGGTCGATCAGGCCGATCTCGGCGGGATCCCGTGCCGATTCGTGGATTGTCTTAAGCAGACGGCTCATCGTCCAATCTCCCTACACCGACTTCGTCGCCCCGCCATCGATGCGGATCATCGAGCCCGTCACATAAGCCGCCTTGTCGCTCGCCAGGAAGGCCGCCACCGCGCCGAACTCTTCGATCGTGCCGTAGCGGCCGACCGGGATGTCGGCGGCCGAACGCTCGGCCACTTCGGCCTCGCTCTTGCCGCTGCGCTCGGCGACGCTGCGGTCGAGCTGAGCCACGCGCGCAGTCGCGATCCGTCCGGGCAGCAGCATATTGACCGTGATGCCGTCGCGCCCGACCTCGCCGGCCAGCGTCTTCGACCAGCCGACCAGCGCCGAGCGTAGCGTGTTCGACACGCCGATCGCCGCGATCGGCTGGATCACGCTGGACGAAGCCACGGTCAGGATCCGGCCCCAGCGCCGCGCGCGCATGCCGGGAAGGGCCAGATCGCTGAGGCCGATGATGTTCAGCACCATCATCTCGAACTGCTTCTGCCAAAGCGCCGGATCGAGCCCGGCGACGCCCGAGGGCGGCGGCCCGCCCGAATTGTTGATGAGAATGTCGACGCCGCCCCATGCCGCCTCGATCCGGCTGAAGGCGGCCGCAATGGAAGCATGGTCGGCGAGATCGGCGGCGGCGCCGAGCGCCGTGCCACCGGCGGCGCGAATCTCCGTCGCCGCCTGATCGAGTGCGGCCTGCTGGCGCGAGACCAGTGCCACCTTCACCCCTTCCGCCGCCAGCGCATCGGCAATGCCGCGGCCGATGCCGCGCCCGCCGCCCATCACCAGCGCCCGCTTACCGCCGAGACCGAGATCCATCGCCGCAGCTCCTTCTCCTTGATCGATGAGAGGGCATAACTCGCAGGTCCCAATCGTCTCAGCAATAGCCGGCCCCGCCGGCGCGGCTTATAGTCCGGGGTGGGTTGAGTGGGAAACATGGCTTTCTGGGCAAGATCGACAGTCTTCGGCCTGGTCGGTGGCTTCTGCCTCGTGAGCGGGCGCCCGGCAGGGGCGGCCGATTGCGTGCTGACCGCCAAGGCGGCCCTGCCGCTAGCCAAGGTGCCTGGCGTGGCGATGGCGCCGGCCCATATCGACGGCACCGCGACCTGGCTGGTGATCGATACCGGAGCGGTACGCAGCATGGTCCAGGATCATGCGGCCAACGCGATGAAGCTTGAGCGCGAGTCGCTCGACGATAACCTCGGCACCGCCGGCAGCCTCACCACCTCCCGGGCACCCGTCGTCCCGGAGCAGCGCTTGGGTCGCGGCGGCGGCATTTCCGTGTCGCCGCAGGCGCTCAACCCGCAGATCGATGTCGACAAGATCGCGCTTTTGAACCGCGAGCAGATCGAGGCCTATTCGATCTATGGCGGGGGCGGGCGTCAGATCACGCAGCAAACGCGCGGCCACCGGCTCGGGCTCGGCGCGCTCGATATCGCCGGCGCCTCCTTCCTGATCGTGCCCGATCTCTGGGGGACGGATGCGCCGATCGCGGGCATGGTCGGCATGGATGTGCTCCGCGCTTACGATGTCGAGCTCGATCTCGCCGACAATTTCGTCAATTTGTTCAGTCCCGACCATTGCGCCGGCAATGTCGTCTATTGGGCCAAGGATTATCTCAAGGCGCCGATCACGGTGAACCGCGACGGCCAGGTGCTGCTCGATGTCACCCTCGACGGCAAGCCGGTGCAGGCACTCCTCGATACCGGCACGGGCGAAAGCTCGATCGATCAGGCGGTCGCCAATTGGCGGTTCGGTGTCACGACCGACACGCCGGGCGTCACGCGCGTCGGCGAGACCAGGGAGATCGATGGCTCGGCGCTGCCCTCATATGCGTATCAGTTCAAATCGCTCGAGCTTGCCGGTATCACGTTCCACAATCCGACGCTCCGGCTCGTGCCAACTCGGCGGCCGCCTTCCAGCCGGTCGTTCGATGTCCATAACCGGCCGGTCGACAACACGCCGGAGCTGATCCTGGGACTCTCGCAGCTCCGCAAGCTCCGCCTTTATCTGGCGCTCAACGAAGGCACGCTCTATGTGACGCCGGCGGCCCCGCCTGCGGTCGCGAAGGCGGATTAGGCGCCCGAAGTACCCGCGAGGGTGACCTGCACCAGCCCGACTGCATCGACCAGCACATGGGCGAGGATGTTGGCCCAGAGATCGCCGCGCCAGAGATAGAGCAGCGTCAGGACCAGCGTCGCGGCCGCGATCGGGACCAACTGCGGCCAGTCGAAAATGAGCGCATGGGCGAAGATGAACAGCGCGGCGGCGATGATGGCGGCGAGCCAGCGCCGGCCCGTGAGCAAACTCAGCTGCTCGATCGCGATGCCGCGAAAGAACAGCTCCTCGACGGCGCCCGCGCGCAGCGCCAGGATCAGCGCCAGCCCGATCGAGCCATGCGTCATTGCCGCCGCCTGCACCTCGGCATGCGAGGTTTGATGCAGCATTCCATAGGTCACGCTGGCGGCGATGCCGCTCGCCACCATGGTGGCGACGAAGCCCCCGACCCCCAGGAGCAGCGTCATCCAGCCGATCCGACCGAGCCCGATCGCGCTGAGCGGCCGTCCCTCCCAGCGGACCACGATCAGCAGCACGAGCCCGGCATAGAGCCAGACGATCGCTTCGTGAAGGAGCGCCGCCGCGACCTCGCCCAAATCTGCCAAAAGCGGCAGGACATAGAGCCGGAGCGGTCCGCCCAGGAATGGAAAAACCAGGATGAGGGCGAGCGACAGAATGAGGGGCAGGCGCGCGCGGACAGGCTGCCCCGCGACGGCGGCCATCAGAAGAACAGCCGCGTCGCCGCCTCGAGGAGGGCGCCATCGGGCTTGGCCAGCGTCTCGAGGATGGTGAAATGATCATGGCCCGGTGCCGGGACGAGCATCGCCGCCTCGCCGGCATGGCGCGCCGCGGCAGTATATTCCTCGGTCTGGCGGATGAGCTCGGGCAGCTCGATGGCGCCCACCGTCATGATCAGCCGAGCCCCGATCCCGATATGCCGGATCGGGCTGAAGCGATCGACCTCCGCCGCGTCGAGCCGGAGCTTGTCGTTCAGGTAATTGAGGCTGATCGGCTCCAGCTCGTAGAGGCCGCTGATCCCGAGCACGGCGGAGACTGAGCGATGCGAACGGTGCGACGCGGCGAGATGGCCGCCGGCCGAATGCCCGGCCAGGCACAGCCGGCCGGGTGCCGCCCCGAGTGCCGGCAGCTTGTCGGCAAGATAGTCGAGCGCCAGGCCGATCTCGGCCACGATCTCGGTCATCCGCGCCGCCGGCGCCAGCGTGTATTCGAGCAGGGCGACGTTAAAGCCGCGCGCCAGCGGTCCTTCCGCGACGAAGGCGAAATCCTCCTTGTCGCGGCTCTGCCAATAGCCGCCATGGATGAAGACCAGGGTCGGCTGGCAAGGTGTCGTTGCCGGAAACCAATCGAGGCGGTGGCGGGGCCCCGGCCCGTAGGCCAGATCCCGTTCGCCGCCGAGACGCGCCCGAGTGGCAGCACTCCATTCGAGCATATCGGCGATCTTGACCGCGACATCGGGCACGGAAGCGCTGTTATTGTAGGCCAGATCGAGCGTTGCCCGATCCATGCCGCGATAGAATGCCATCGATGCCGCTCCCCCCCGATCCTTGCCGCCTCGATTTGAGGCGGATCGGCGGCATCTGGCAAGAGGGGCCGGCAGCTACAATTGGCCGACGAGCACCAAAACGACCAGGACGACAAGGACCAGGCCCAAGCCACCGCTGGGATAGTAACCCCAACCTGCGCTATAGGGCCAACTCGGCAGGGCGCCGATGAGCAGCAGAATGACAACGATTAGAAGGATCAGGCGCACGATATGTTTCCTTCCCGGTGCAACAGAGCAGGACCTTTGAACGGGATTTCGATGGCATCAGTTCCTGGATGGGCGAGCGGATGATGGATGCCGTCACCGATCATGGCGGAGCGCTCGATCGCGCGATCCGGCGCTTCGGTGCCGGGGCGGACTGGCTCGACCTTTCGACCGGCATCAATCCCTGGTCCTATCCGGTACCTCCTTTGCCGCCAGAGGCCTGGCAGCGTCTTCCCGACGATGGGGCGCTCATGGCGCTGAAGCAGGCGGCGCGCGCCGCATACGGCGCTCCCAAGGCTGCACCAGTCGCGGCAGCCCCCGGTTCGCAGGCGCTGATCCAATGGCTGCCGAGGCTCACGCCGCCGACCGGTGTCGCGATCCTGACGCCGACTTATGCCGAACATGCCCGCTGCTGGCGCCTCGCCGGCCATGAGGTGGCGGAGGTCGCGGATCTGACCGATGCGGCACCGGTGCTGGTGCTGACCCATCCCAACAATCCGGATGGTCGCCGCTTCGACCCGGGCGAGCTGCTGCGTCTCGCGGATCGATTGGCCGCGCGAGGCGGTTTCCTGGTGGTCGACGAGGCCTTCGCAGATCCCATGCCGGCGATGAGCCTGGTGCCGGAGGCCGGCCGCCCCGGCCTCATGGTACTGCGCTCCTTCGGCAAATTCTTCGGCCTTGCCGGCCTGCGCCTGGGCTTCGCCTTCGGCCCCGCCGACCTCGTCGAGCGGCTCGAGGCAGCCCTTGGCCCCTGGGCGGTCTCCGGCCCCGCGCTGGCGATCGGTCGCAACGCGCTGTCCGACACGGCCTGGATCGCCGCGACCCGGGTGCGGCTCGCCGCCGCTGCCGATGCGCTCGAGGCCCTCCTCGCCACACATGACCTCGAACCGCTCGGCGGCACTGAGCTCTTCTGCCTGATCCGCACCGACCGCGCGGCCGCGATCCATGACCGGCTCGGGCGGCATCACATTCTGGTCCGCGATTTCGCGGCCTACCCCGACCGGCTACGCTTCGGCCTCCCGCCCGACGAAGCCGCGATGGAGCGGCTGGACCAGGCGCTTAGCGCCTCACCTGCCTGAGCAGGCTCGCCGCCATGGCCGCCACGGCGCCGATGCCGGCGATCAGCACGGCCCAGAGGACGAGGCGTTGCCAGCCGAAGGGCTGGGCGTCCGGAGTCGCGGCGGCGTGCTCCTCGAACGCGCCGAGACTGGCGGTCGATGGCGTGGGCGCGGCGGCGGCGCCCCAGCCGGGAATGAGGGCGGAAGGCGCCAGATCCGCGGATTTCGCGGTGCTGCTGCCGATCGCGAGCCGGAACGGCCCGTCGCCGCGGGCGAGGAACAGCACCGTCTCGGCCGGCAATCCCAGGCTGAGGCTCGGCGCACCGCTGCCGATGCCGCCACCGCGCGCATCGAGGGTGAGGCGCAACGAAGTGAAGGCCAGGGCCGCGACCGTGATGTCGGGCTGGCTCGTCTCGTGCCCATCGATGGCCAGGCGATAGAGCGTGGTCTGTGCCATCGGCTGCCAGGGCTGGCCCGGCTCGCTGTCGTCGCGGCGGGCCAGCGTCGCCGGCGCCAGCGCATTCGTCTGCGGCAGTGCCACGCGCAATGCCGCCGGCCGCACGGGATGCGGCCAATGCCACTCATAGATCCGCTCGCCTCCCGATGTGCCTGCCGTCGGCGCCGACCAGACGAAGGCCGCCGGTTTCTCCGTGACCTGGCCCGCGACCAGGATCGCCGCGGTGAGATCCGGCGCATTGCGCGGTGAGCGCCAGGTCAGGCGCAGATAATGCGCGGTCTCGCCCGGCAGCGCGATCTCGCGCCGCTCGATGTGCTGGCCGTTGAAATCGAGCCGCGCCAGCTCGGCCGCCGGGGCCCAGCTGCGCCAGCGCTGCAGATCGTCGCTCGCCTCGACCGACAGCTCTTGAAGCCCGGTCGCGGCCGCGTCCCAATCGAGCTCGAGCCGGCGCGGCTTGTCCTTGACCCCGCTCAGATCGATGAGATAGCCGCGCCGGACGATCGTCTTGCCGGTCGCGGGCGGGGCGGCACGGACCGAGACGACCGTTCCGTCGGACCGGCGCTCGACCTCGACAGTGGGCGGGACGATGTCATCCTCGTCGGCGATGAGGGGAAACCAGGGGACGGATGTCCGGCTCAGCGCTTCCTCGGTCTCGGGCGGCATGCGCAGCAGCCCGAACGGCACGGTCTCGCCGGCGCCGTTGAAGATGCGCAGATCGGCGAGATCGGGCGAACGCGCCGCCAGCATCGCCTCGATCGGCAGGGTGACACGGTAATAGGGGCCGGGACCGTCGAGCGTGATCGCGGCGGTCGCTTCATATTGGTCCGGCGCCTCGGCCAGAGCCGGTCCGGCCAGCAGCAGCGCCAGGAGGGTGAAAAACCCTCTCATGGCGATGCCTCCGCCGTCCCCGGCTTCGGCGGCAAGGGCGCGAAATAGCCCACGATCAACAGCAGCACGCCGACGCCGACGAAGGAGACGATGCGCGGCAGCCCGCCGGTATTGAGCAGCTCGACCAGGAACAGCTTGACCACGACCAGCCCGATCAATCCGGCACCGACCAGCCACAGGGTGCGCAGGCCGCGGCGGTTCCCGGCGACCATCATGCCGAGTGCCGTGATGGCCCAGAGGATCGACAGGCTCGCCTGCACGCTCATCGAGGCGAGCAGCTCGTCGAGCGCCCAGGGAATGCCGATCCAATGATGCGCCGTGCGGAAGACGGCACAGGTCAGCAGGAACAGCGCCGAAATTCCGGCGAGCCAGACGGGTGCTGCTGCCGGCACTCGGGCCGCGAGGGGCAGCATCGGGAACCGGTCGCGCAGCCAGAGCGCCAGGCTCAGCAGCACCAGCAGCTGGCCAAGCTCAAGCGGATTCAGCAGCGGCAGATAGGGCAGGGGGGCGGCATCGCCGTCGCTCAGCGCATTGCCGAGCCAGAACCAGGCCAACAGGATCGCCGCCACCGGCAGCGCCGCCACGGCGCGATAGGCCCGCTCATGCGCCGAGATCGGCCAGATCGAAGGCAAGCGCCGCTTCGCCATGGCGAAGAGATAGAGTGCGGGCACCGAGGCCCAGCCGAGCCAGCGCCAGGCATTCACCTGGTCGCTCGCCAGGATCATCAGATAGCGCGCCTCGAGCGACAGCACGGCCAGGGCGATCCAGCAGCCGACGACATGGAGCCCGTCCAGCCACCGCGGCGGCAGCAGGGGGCCGATCCGGCGCAGCACCAGGATATGGACGCCAAGCCAGACGGCCCAGGCAAGGGCGCCGAGATGGGCTGCCGGATGATAGAGCGGGCCATAGGCCGCCAGCAGAACGAGGATCGCTGCCGGCTGCAGCAGCAGGCTCAGCCGTGCCAACGCCGGCCAGCGAAGCCGCTCGCCGGCCAAGAGCCAGATGAGCGCCGTCGCCGCCGCGACGAGAAGGGCTGCATGCGGGCCGGGCGCACCCGGCAGAAACCGCGCGATTTCGCAGAGCCAGGCGAAGCCCCACCAGAATGTCGCCCAGCCGAGCGCCATCCGCGAGAGCAGGACGAGCCCGACCGGTATCGGCGCCCCCGCCCATGGCCTCGTCGCCTGCCGCTCGAGCCGCCAGGCCGCCGCATAGGCCGCGAGCGCCAGGATTGCCGGCGTCCAGAAGCCGCTGTGCCAAAGCGGCGTCAGCCCGTGGGGCGAGAGGCTCGACAAGGCTGGGCCGGCGCCGAACAGGAAGGCGATGCCGCCGAGCAGTTGTGTGACGAGGCCGAAACCGAAGCTGGCCCGAAGTCCGAGCCGCAGGCCGGCCAGCAGGATCAGAAGCCCACTCATCGCCCAGGCGCCGCCCGCCATACGCCAGGGCAAGAGGAACAGGAAGGCCAGATTGAGGAAGGCCAGGCCCAATAGCAGCACCAGGATCTGCGCGCGCCGCAGCCTTGGGTCGGTGCTTGACCAGCCGTTCCTGAGCGCCAATGCCGCCGATGCGATCGCGGCCGTCCCGATGAGGGCCGCGATCAAGAGGTCGACGAGCCCGCCCTGGAGCACGGCGTCGCCGATCTCGCCGCGCGCGTCCGTCAGCGCCAGCAGGAAGATCGCCCCTGCCGCTGCCTGCAGCAGCAGCCCGGCCAGCATGAGCCCGCGGTCCTTGAGCCGGAGACCGATCGCGAGTGCCGCGAAGCCGCCGATTGCCCACGCCGCTGCCGTCCAATTGCCGTTGGCGAGCAGTGGCGCCATCAAGCTCGCAAAAAAGACGCCGCCGAACAGGAAGAACCGCCGCGCCGGTGCATCCTCGGGCTGGCGTGCCTCGGGCGGCACCTGTCGAATCAGCCACCAGCCGGAGAGGAGCGCCGCACCCAGCATCGCCGCTCCAGTCGCAGCACCCGAGAGTAGTGATACAGCTCCGCCGTTTCGCAAGGTCCCGAGATAGGCGAGTGCCGCCCCCAGCTCGATCAGGATCGCGAAGAGGCGGGCGAGCCGCCGCTCTTGCCGGAGTGCCACCCAATAAAGTCCGGCCCCCTCGATCGCCCAGGCGGCCGAGGTCCAGCGGGCATCGAGGCCGAGCGGTACCGCGAGCGTCGCGAAGATCACGCCCAGTGCCACATGGATTTCGACCAGCCCCAGCTGCCGTCGCCCGGTCTGGCGCAGAAGCAAGGCTGCGAGCGCCATATAGAAGAGGCCGAGCGCCAAGGCGCTGAAGGAATCGCCGAGCGGCATGCTGCGCGCGAGCGCATCCTGCAGCCCGAACGCCGCGATCGGGGTGCCGAACAGCAGCACGCCATCGATCGAATGGGCGTGGCGCGCGGTCCAGCGCACGGCAGCGAGCCGCGTCGCCGCCTCGGGCTCGTCGGGCGCATCGAGCAAAACCCGGCGTGCGAACAGCAGCGCGATCGCGACATACATCAGGAAGAACAGCACCAGGAACGGCTCGGTGCTGGCGAACATACCGGGCTCATAGGATCCCAAGCCCCAGGCGAGCCCCAGGATGAAGGTGCCGGCGAAGCCCACGAGATTGAGCGGCCGCCAGGCCTTGAACCAGGCAACCGCCAGGATGCCGGCATTGAGGAGGGCTAGATAGGTGAAGAGGGCGACATGATGCTCGCCGCCGCTCGAGGCCAGAATGGGGGCCGCGAAACCGCCTGCCGCACCCGCGACGGCGAGGCCCAGCGCATCCTGCATCACGGCGAGCACGGTCGAGCCCAGCACGATCGCGACCAGCAGGAAGAATCCCAAGCCGGTCGGAATCAGCGGGTTGAGATGCATCGCCGCGAAAATGTCGAGATAGAGCAGCGCCACAGCACCCCCCTGCAGCATCAGCCCATAGGCGCGTCGCCGCTCCCGCAGCCGCCAGCCGATGACCAGCAGGACCAAGGCCGCCAGCCCGACGCCGGCATAGCGCAGCTCGATCGGCACGGTCACGTGCTCGGCCGCATAGCGCAGCAGGAAGGCCAGCCCCAGGAACAGCAGCAGGATGCCGAAGCGGGCCGCGGTGTTGCCGCCGAAGAGCCAGCGCCGCGCCGTCGCGAAGGCCTGCTCGAACGGGTCGGGATGGCGCGGTGGCAGGGGGACCGGCGGCGGAACCGGCACCGGTTCCATCGCAGGCGCGGGTTCCGGCTCGGGCAGAGGTTCCGGCTCCGGCGATAGCGGCGTGATCGCTTCGGCGATCGGTTCCGGGCTGGGTTCCGGTTCCGGGACGGGCTCGGGTGCTGCGGCTTCGACCGTCGGTGCCGGCGCCTTCAGCACCTCGATCTGTTTTTGCAGGGCCGTGAGCTCGGCCTTGAGCGCCCGCTGCCGCGCCGCCACCGTGCCGATGCGGCCGAGCGTGATGCCGATGCCGCCGGCGAGCAAGATGCCGAAGCTGTCGGCGTCCGTCGATAGATAGAGGATGGCGCCGACCGCCAGTCCGAGGATGCCGAAAAAGACCGCGCGAATGGTGCCGCCCTCCCGGAGGTCGTCAGCGCGTCTCCATCATGCTCAGAAAAGCGGCATGAACGCTATGCGCGTATTTCCAGAGTGGGATCGCCTTGGGTTGATCCAACCCAAGGCGTGAATCCCTCTCCAATTTTAAGTTAGGCAGCACTCTCTTCAAAGGCCGCCATACCGGCCTGGTGCACCCGGTCGAATTCCTGCTCCAATATAGGGTTAAGGCCGCGGCACCCGGCGACGACCCTGGCGGCCCAGTCGAAATAGTCGCGCCGCCGCTCTGCGCTCCAATCGGCCGGCGGCGTGCGCTGGAGTGCCCGCAGATTCGAGATCTTGTCGGCGAGCTTCAAGATCTTGGCGCGATCGCTCTTATGCGGCGCCTTCTCGACCTGCAGCCGTTTGCGCTCGGCCTTGGGCAGGCTTTTGTCGTCGGTCACCTCGAGCACGAGCAGGGTGACCTCGCGCCCGAACGCAGCTTCGAGCTCGGCGGCACTCGTCGCCGTGTCCTCGATCGTGTCATGCAGCAGCCCGCCCATGATCAGCACGGGATCGGCGCCGCCCGTCGCGTCCGCCAGGAGCTGCGCCACCTCGGCCAGATGGTTGACATAGGGCTCGCCGCGCGAGCCCTTGCGGCGCTGATCGGTATGTTTCTCCGCCGCGAAATAGAAGGCTCGGCTCAATGCGATAAGGTCGTTCATCATGTCTCGCTCTCGATGGCGACCGCCAACCGGCGCGATATCGAACCGTCACGCGATCACGCTATAAATCTCGCCCAATTCAATCGGAAAGCCAATCGGCCAGGGGTTGCCTCATGCGTCTTTGCCGCGTTCTGCCATGCCTCGCCTTCGCCAGCCTGCCGACCCACGCTCTGGCGGCACCGGCGACGCCGATCGAGCATCTCATCGTCGTGGTCGGCGAGAACATCACCTTCGACAATCTCTTCGCCACATATGAGCCGCCGCAGGGCGAAGCCGTCAGCAATCTCCTCTCCAAGGGCATCGTGCTCAAGGACGGCACGCCCGGCCCGAATTTCTCGCTCGCGGCCCAGCGCATCGCCAATGGCCGCGATCATTATAGCGTGACGCCACCCACCACCGGCAGCTTCACCGTGCTGCCGCGCCCCGGCACCACCTATGCCAAGGGCCTGACGGCCTGGACCATCGATACCCGTATGCCCGGCGACCTGCCCGATGGGCCGTACCAGATCACGCGCTACGCGCTCTACGAATCAGCCGTCGGCGATCCGGTCCATCGTTTCTTCCAGATGTGGCAGCAATATGATGGCGGCAAGAACGATCTCTTCACCTGGGTCGCCACTACTTCGGGCGAAGGCTCGCGCGACCGCGTCGATCCCGATTCCGGCACGAACCAGGGCGGCGTCGCCATGGGCTTCTACAATATGGCGTCGGGCGACGCGCCTTATTTCCAGGAGCTCGCGCGCGGCTTCGCCATCGCCGACAATTATCATCAGCCCGTGATGGGCGGCACGGGCGCCAACTACCTAGCACTCAGCACCGGTCATGCCGGCGCTTATGTCGTCGACGGCAAGCCCGCCGTGCCGCCTGCCAATCAGATCGAGAATCCGGAGCCCAAGCCCGGCACCGACAATTGGTACACGCAATCGGGCTACACCAGCGGCTCCTACACGCTCTGTGCGGATCGGAACCAGCCGGGTGTCGGCGCCGTCCGCGCCTATCTCGACACGCTGCCCTACCCGCTCTTCAATGACGGCAATTGCGCGCCGGACACCTACTACCTCGTCAACAATTACAATCCCGGCTACCTCTTCGACGGCACGCCGAACCCGCTCGGACCCGGCAAATTCGTGCTGCCGCCGCAGGTGGCGCCCAATATCGGCACGGCACTCTCGGCCAAGGGCGTGTCGTGGAAATGGTACAGCGGCGGCCGGACCGAGGACGGTATCGACAAGGACAGCTATTGCTCGATCTGCGATCCCTTGACGCATTCGACCGCGATCATGACCACCGATCTCAAGAAGAACCTGCAAGGGCTCCAAGCCTTCTATCGCGATCTCGGCGACGAGAAGAGCCTGCCCGCAATCTCCTTCGTGGTGCCGCCCAATGCCGAATCCGGCCATCCGGCCTATTCCTCGGCGGCCGAGTTCGAGGGCTTCGTCAAGGAGATCGTCGCCAAGGTTCAGGCCAGCCCGGCCTGGCAGCACACGGCGTTGCTGATCACGACCGACGAGGGTGGCGGCTCCTATGATTCAGGCTATATCCAGCCCTTGGATTTCTTCGGCGACGGCACCCGCATCACGCTCTTCGCGGTCTCGCCCTTCGCGCGGAAGGGTCATGTCGAGCACACCTATTACGACCATGTCTCGATCTTGAAATTCATCGAGCGCAACTGGTCCGTCCCGCCCCTCTCTGAGCACAGCCGCGACCATCTGCCGAACCCGGAAGCGGCGCTCGGCGACCCCTATGTGCCGATGAACCGCCCGGCGATCGGGGATCTCTGGGAGATGTTCAAGTTCTGAGGAACCGACATCCTCTCCACCGGGTTTGTTGGGTAATCCCGATCCGATGCGGAGGAGAGGATGTCGAAACGCCTCACTGCTCTCGCTTGCACGGCCTTGCTCGCCATGGCCGCTCCCGCCCTTGCGCAAACGGCCGCTGCCCCAGCGGCTCCGCCCGTTGCCAGTCCGCCGAAGCAAGGGGCGGCGAAGCCGGTCCATATCGGCCCGCCGATCCAGCTTCATGTCGCGGCCAAATCCGTTCGACCCCAGCCGGCAGAGCAACCGGTGTTGCAGGCCGACGCAGGGCCGGAGGTGTATCAGGGGGTCGTTCAGTAGCCAAAGCGACCGCGTTCGGCCGACCTTGATGGGCGGATAGCTTCATCCTATAGAGGAACTATTCCCCTTCGGTATGAGTCGAACATGCCCAGCCGCATCATCATCCTCAACGGCGTCAGCAGCGTCGGCAAAAGCTCGGTCGTGAAGGCGCTGCAGCAGATCACCGCCGAGCCCTATCTCGATGTCGCAATGGACACGTTCCTCTCGATGCTGCCGGAACGGAGTTTCGGGCGGGACGGGGTGATCTTCGAGCCGGTCGAGGTCGAGGGCCATCGCCAGATCATCATCACCACGGGCCCGACGGCCGAGCGCGCGCTCCGCGGCATGCGCCGCGCCGTGGCAGCACTCGCGGCCGAGGGCAATAATCTCATTGTCGACGAGGTCATGCTGGGCCCTGGGACGGCTCGGGACTATCGCACGCTGCTCCAAAACCATGATCTTCGCTTCGTGGGATTGTTCGCACCGCTGGAGGTGATCGAGGCGCGCGAGCGGACGCGCGGCGACCGCGAGCTTGGCCTCGCCCGCTGGCAATATGATCGTGTCCATGACGGCATCGAGTACGATCTCAAGATCGACACTTCGACCAGCGCGCCGCTCGAGAGCGCCCGCCGGATCAAGGAGGCGTTCGGACTATGACAGAGCATCCGATCAATCTCTTCGATTATGAGAAGCTGGCTGAGGAGCGGCTTCATCCCGCCGCCTGGGACTATCTGGCAGCCGGGGCCGAGGATGAGGTGACGCTCCGCGACAACCGCGAGGCCTTCGCCCGCATCAAGCTCCGGCCGCGCATGCTGGTCGATGTCAGCCGGATCGATCTTTCGACCACGGTGCTCGGCCAGCCGGTCGCGGCCCCGATCCTGATCGCACCATCCGCGTTCCATGGCGCGTTCTGGCCGGAGGCCGAGATCGCCACGGCTGAAGCCGCGGGCCGCGCCGGCGTCGCGATGGTGGCCAGCACCAAATCCTCACGCCCGATCGAGGCGATCGCCGCGGCCGCCACGGCGCCGCTCTGGCTGCAGCTCTCGCTCTTCCCCGAGCGGGAGCGCACGGCGGCCCTGATCCGCCGCGCCGAGGCGGCCGGGTGCCAGGCACTCGTGCTGACGGCCGATGTGCCGCGCTGGGGCCGCAAGGAGCGGAGCATGCGGAACGAGCATGATTTCGACTGGCCGGAACTCGGCAACCTTGCGGGATTGCCGCCGGCCACGGCCGAGCCCGTCGAAGGCGCGCCCGCGACCTGGGCCGATCTCGACTGGCTGCGCACGATCACGCGGCTGCCGATCCTGCTCAAGGGGATCCTCACTGCCGAGGATGCGCTCCTCGCCGTGGCGCGCGGCGTCGAGGGCATCATCGTCTCCAATCACGGCGGCAGGCAGCTCGATGGCGTCGCGGCCAGCCTCGACGCCCTGCCTGAGATCGCCGCTGCGGTCGATGGCGGCACCGAGCTCTATCTCGATGGCGGCATCCGCCGCGGCACCGATGTGCTGAAGGCGCTGGCACTGGGCGCCCGCGCCGTGCTGGTCGGCCGGCCGGTGCTCTGGGGCCTCGCCGTAGCCGGCGCTGACGGCGCCTTTGGCGTGCTCGACCTGCTGGGGCGCGAGCTCGCTCACGCCATGGCGCTGGCAGGCCGACCGACTCTGGCCGATATCGACCGAAGCACCGTGCGCTGAGACAGCAGTGTGATCGCGGCGATGGGGCTTCACCCTCCGCGCGATCCGGTCTAGTTTCCCCGCAGCGAAAGATTATTGCGAGGGAGAGACGCGATGGACGATGCCGGCCATCCTGGGATTGCTGCGCGCCCGAACGATCTCGAGGCGTTCTGGATGCCCTTCACGGCCAACCGCCAGTTCAAGGCGGCGCCACGCCTCCTCGCCTCGGCCAAGGACATGCACTACAAGAGCCATGACGGCCGCACCATCCTCGACGGTACGGCCGGGCTCTGGTGCGTCAATGCCGGCCATTCGCGCCCGCAGATCGTTGAAGCGATCCAGCGCCAGGTCGCCGAGCTCGATTTCGCGCCGACCTTCCAGATGGGCCATCCCAAGGTGTTCGAGGCGGCCGCCCGCCTGGCGCCGATGCTGCCCGACCCGCTGAATCGCGTCTTCTACACCAACTCCGGCTCCGAGGCGGTCGACAGCGCGCTCAAGATCGCGATCGGCTACCACCGCTGCCGCGGCGAGGGCACGCGCACCCGGCTCATCGGGCGCGAGCGCGGCTATCACGGCGTGGGCTTCGGCGGCATCTCGGTCGGCGGCATCGCGCCCAACCGGCGCTTCTTCGGCTCGCTTCTGGCCGGGGTCGACCATCTGCCGCACACGCACGACCTGGCCAAGAACGCCTTCACGCGCGGCCAGCCCGAGCATGGCAAGGAGAAGGCGCTCGAGCTCGAGCGCATCGTGGCGCTGCATGATCCCGCCACCATCGCCGCCGTCATCGTCGAGCCGGTCGCAGGCTCGACCGGTGTCCTCATCCCGCCCAAGGGCTATCTCGAGGAGCTGCGGCGGATCTGCGACAAATACGGCATCCTGCTGATCTTCGACGAGGTCATCACCGGCTTCGGGCGCCTGGGATCCGCCTTCGCGACCGAGCATTTCGGCGTGGTGCCGGACATGGTGGTGATGGCCAAGGGCATCTCCAACGGCACCGTGCCGATGGGCGCCGTCGTGGCAGCCGAAAACATCTACCAGGCCTATATGGAGAGTGCCGCCGAGGGGGCAATCGAGCTCTTCCATGGTTACACCTATTCGGGCCATCCGCTGGCCGCCGCGGCCTCGATCGCGACCCTCGATCTCTATCGCGAGGAAGGGTTGTTCGCCCGCGCGTCCGGGCTCGCTCCCTATTTCGAGGAGGCGGCGCATTCGCTCCGCGGCCTGCCCAACGTCATCGACATCCGCAATATCGGCCTCGTCGCCGCCATTGAGCTCGAGCCGCGTCCGGGTGCGGCCGGTGCCCGCGGCTACGAGGCGCTGGTCAAGGCCTATGAGGCCGGATTTCTGATCCGCGTCACCGGCGACATCATCGCGCTGTCGCCCCCGCTCATCATCGCGCGCGAACAGATCGACGAGCTTTTCGAAAAGCTCGCATCCGTGTTGAAGACAATCGCATAAGAGTTTGAGGAAAAAGCAAATGCTGATCGGCGTACCGAAAGAGATCAAGATCAACGAGAACCGGGTCGGCTTGGTACCCGGATCGGTGCGCGAGCTGCTGCATCATGGCCACCGCGTGCTGATCGAGCGCGGTGCCGGTGCCGGCGCCGGTTTCCTCGATGCCGCCTACAGTGCCGTCGGCGCCGAGTTCAGCGACAGTGCCGAGGAGATCTTCGCCAAAGCCGACATGATCGTGAAGGTGAAGGAGCCGCAGCCGCAGGAATGCGCCATGCTGCGCGACGGGCAGATGCTCTTCACCTACCTTCATCTCGCCGCCGATCGCGCGCAGACCGAGGCGCTGATGCAGTCAGGCGGTGTCTGCGTCGCCTACGAGACCGTGACCGACCAACGCAACGGCCTGCCGCTCTTGACGCCGATGAGCGAGGTCGCGGGCCGCATGTCGGTCCAGGTAGCAGCCCATTGCCTGGAGAAGCAGCAGGGCGGGGCGGGGCTCCTGATGGGCGGCGTTCCGGGCGTGCCGGCCGCCAAGGTCGTGATCATCGGCGGCGGCGTCTCCGGCACCAATGCCGCGCGCATGGCGATGGGTATGGAGGCGCATGTCATCGTGCTCGACCGCTCGCTCCATCGGCTGAACGAGCTCGATCTGCAGTTCGGCGCCCGGCTCCACACGCTCTACTCCACATACGAGAATATCGAGCAGCATGTGCTGACCGCCGACGTCGTGATCGGTGCCGTGCTGCTGCCGGGGGCGGCGGCGCCCAAGCTCGTCACGCGCGACATGGTACGGCGGATGAAGCCGGGCTCGGTCATCGTCGATATCGCGATCGATCAGGGCGGCTGCTTCGAGACCTCGCGGCCGACGAGCCACGATGATCCCACCTACATGGAGCATGGCGTGGTGCATTACTGCGTCACCAACATGCCGGGTGCCGTCGCGCGCACCTCGACGCTGGCCCTCAACAACGCCACGCTGCCCTTCGTGCTGGCGCTCGCCGACAAGGGTTGGGTCCAGGCGATGAGCGACGATCCGCACCTCCGGAACGGCCTCAATGTCTGTGGCGGCCGCATCACCTACGAGGCGGTCGCCCATGATCTGGAGCTGCCCTACGCGCCGGTCGAGACCGTGCTGCATTGAACGCGATGATCCCGTCATCCCCGGGCTTGTCCCGGGGATCCACGTCGCAGCACAGCTTTGCCGTAGCAAGACGAGGCAGCGGCCCGACATGGATGGCCGGGACAAGCCCGGCCAAGACGAGTGAAACGCGGAGGGCGGAGAAGGACTTCCATAGCCCATGACCCGCGTCACCGTGCTCGCGGCCACCGGCCGGCTGGGGCAGGTCCTGGTCCGGCGGCTCCTCGGCGCGGGGATGTCGGTCGTAGCGATCGGGCGCGATCCGGTGCTGCTCGCAGGTTTACCGAGCGGGGTTGAGACGCGAGTCGCCGATTTCACCGACGCCATGGCGCTCAGGGCGGCGCTGGCCGATGCGCGGCTGGTCGTGAATTGCGCCAATGCCGTCTTTACGCCGGCCTTGCTCGCAGCCTTGCCGGAGCAGGGCGTCGAGCGGCTCGTCCTGATGGGCTCGACCCGCTGCTTCTCCGAGGTGCCGGACGGCACCGCCGAAGCCGTCCGGGCGGCGATCGCATCGCTCGAAGCCCTGCCGATCACGTCGGTGATGCTCCTCGCCACCATGATCTACGGCGCCGGCGGCAGCGTGATCGACCAGCTGGCAACCCGGCTGAAACACTCCGCGTTCCTGCCGTTGCCCGGCGGGGGGCGGCAGAAGGTGCAACCGATCCATATCGAGGATGTCGCGGCCTCGCTCGAAGCGGCGCTCTGTCGCAGCGAGGCGCCGGGCAGCCCGATCGTCATTGCCGGCCCGCGGCCGATGCACTATGCGGAGATGGTGCGCGCAGTTGCGGCGGCTCGCGGGCTCCGAGCAATAATCCTGCCGGTGCCGCGCGCGGCGGTTGCGGCGGCGGCGGTAGTCGCGGGCTTGGTCCCGCCGTTGAAGGGCTTGGCGGGCTCGCTCGGCAGGCTGCTCGAAGATCGGGATTTCGACATTTCGGCCATGCGCGATCGGCTCGGCCTCGAACCGCGCGATTTCGAACCGGGAGCAGGCGCGTGACAATCCGTCCCTGGCTGATGTTCGGCTTCGCGGCCCTGACGACCCAGCCGGCGCTCGCCGCCTCGCCGACTGCGATCGAGGCGCCGCATGGCATGGTGGTGAGCTCGCAGCATCTGGCCTCCGAGATCGGCGCCGAGATCCTGAAGGCAGGCGGCAATGCCATCGATGCCGCGGTCGCGGTCGGCTATGCCGAGGCGGTGGTGAATCCCTGCTGCGGCAATATCGGCGGCGGCGGCTTCATGGTGCTGCATCTCAGCGACGGCCGCGACCGCTTCGTCAATTTCCGCGAGATGGCGCCGGGTGCGGCCACGCCGACCATGTATCTCGACGAGGCCGGCAATCCGATCCCGGGTCAGAGCCGCTATGGCTATAAATCGGTCGCCGTGCCCGGCACGGTGATGGGGCTCGACCACGTGCTGGCCGAGTATGGCACGATGAAGCGCGACGCCGTGATGGCGCCCGCGATTCGGCTGGCGCGCGAGGGGTTCGTACTCGAGCGCGGCGATACCGACATTATGGATTATCTGGCAAGGCGCTTCAAAAGCGATCCCGTCGTGGCCGGCATCTTTCTCCGTCCCGACGGCAGCGCTCTCCAGCCGGGCGATCGGCTGGTCCAGCCCGACCTCGCCGCCACGCTGGACGCCATCGCCAAGAACGGGCCCGACGCCTTCTACAAGGGCCGCATTCCCGAAGCAGTCGAGGCGGCCTCCAAGGCCGGCGGCGGCATCATCGATGCGGCCGATTTCGCACATTACAAGATCAGCGAGAGCGAGCCGCTCCGCTGCACCTATCGCGGCTATGTCTTCATCTCGACCCCGCCGCCCAGCGCCGGCGGTACGACGCTGTGCGAGATCCTCAACATCCTCGAAGGCTATGACATGAAGGCGCTGGGCTTTCATTCGGCGGAATCCGTCCATGTCATGACCGAGGCGATGCGCCACGCCTTTCTCGACCGCAACACCTATCTGGGCGACCCGGATTTCGTGAAGAACCCGCTCGACCGGCTGTTGTCCAAGGACTATGCGGCGGCGATCCGCGCGCAGATTCAGCCCGACAAGGCGACGCCCTCGTCGGAGGTCCGGCCGGGGTCCGAGCCGCATGAGCAGACGGACACGACGCATTACTCGGTGGTCGATCAGGCCGGCAATGCCGTCTCGGTGACCTATACGATCAACGGCCTGTTCGGCGCGGTCGTGATGGCGCCGGGCACCGGCTTCCTCTTGAATGACGAGATGGACGACTTCACGGTGAAGCGCGGCGTGCCGAACCTGTTCGGCCTGGTCCAGGACAAGGCGAATTTCATCGAGCCGGGCAAGCGCCCGCTCTCCTCGATGGCGCCGACGCTGGTCACGCGTGACGGCAAGGTCTTCCTGGTGTTGGGCAGCCCCGGCGGCTCGCGCATCATCACCATCACACTCGAGGCCGCCCTCAACATCATCGATTACGGCATGGAGCCGCGCCAGGCAGTCGACGCACCGCGGCTCCATCACCAATGGCTGCCGGACGAGCTCGATTACGAGCCCTATGCGCTCTCGCCCGACACGGCGAAGCTGTTGACTGCCATGGGCTACAAGCTCAATGAGCAGACCTCTTGGGGTGCGGCCGAGCTCATCGCGATCGGGCCGCCGGCCGAGGCGGCGGGGCCGGCCTCCTCGGGCAATGATTCAGCCTTGAGCGGCCATATGCGGCCCGGCATGCTCTACGGCGCCCATGACGACCGGCGCCCGGCCGGGGCCGCCATCGGCGAATGATCGAGCGTCCAGTAATCGAAACGGGGCGGCTCCTGCTGCGTGTGCCGGAAGTCCGGGATTTCGACGCCTGGGCCGAACTCGATGCGGATGAAGAAGCGATGCGCTTCATCGGTGGTGTCGAAACCCGGGCCGGCTCCTGGATGGGTTTTGCCGCCGCCGTCGGCATGTGGCAGCTGCGCGGCGCCGGGCTCTTTTCCGTGATCGAGAAATCGTCCGGCCAATGGGTCGGCCGCATCGGCGCGTGGCTGCCCGAGGATGCGCTCGGCACCGAGATCGGCTGGGCCATGGCCCCGGCATTCTGGGGCACGGGCTTTGCGACGGAAGGTGCGCGCGCCGCCATGGCGTGGGCGTTCGAGACACTCGGCTGGCAGGAAGTCATCCACTGCATCCACGCCGAGAATACGCGCTCGATCGCGGTGGCCCGCCGTCTCGGCTCGGTCTGGATGCGCACCGACCGTGAAGGCAAGGAAGCGGTCGAGGTCCATGGCCAGAGCCGCGCGTTTTGGTCAACCCGAGCCGGCACGAATCCGATGGCCGAGAAACCGGGCAAATGACAATGCTTAGACTGGCCGTTGCGGCGGCCGCCCTACTGTCACTGTCGGCGTGCGCATGGATCAGTCGCGATTTGCGTGATCCGCAAACCGGCAAGACCGAAACCTGTTCGTTCGGACTTATTGTCGGCGATCCGGCACCAGCGCCGCCCGATCATCCATATTGCAAATGCATCGCGGATCATCTGGCGACGGGATACACCGTCACCGAACCGCCTCGGCTGTACATGTGTCCGTCATTGGGCGCCAACCAATAGCGTCGGATGCGCCCGATCGACGGTTGATCCGATGGTCCAGCCGATATCGCTGGACCATCGGAGACTGCCCGATTACCGCAGTTCCTCGATCGCGGTGATGACCTTGTGGACCATGCCGTATTCGATCGCTTCGGCCGTCGACATCCAGTAGTTCCGATCGCAATCGCGCCGCACGCGCTCGATCGGCTGGCCGGTCTCGGCCGCGATGATCTGGGCCAGGCGTTCCTTCATCTTGATGATCTCGCGCGCCTCGATATCGATATCGGTCGCCTGGCCGCGGATGCCGCCCAAAGGCTGATGCAGCAGGAAACGCGTGTTCGGCAGCGCGAAGCGCAGCTTCTTGGCGCCGGCGAGATAGATGTGCGCGCCGGCCGAGGCGACCCAGCCGGTGCCGATCATGCGGATCGGCACGGTCGTCTGCAGGAACTTGATGATGTCGTGGATCGTGTCGCCCGATTCGACATGGCCGCCCGGCGAGTTGACATAGACATCGATCGGCTTGTTGGACTCTTCCGCCAACGTCAGCAGCCGCGCCGAGATATCGCGCGCCACTTTGTCGTTGATCTCGCCGAACAGCATGACCTTGCGGCCTTTGAAGAGCCGCGATTCGAGCTCGTTCACCGGTGCGGCGTCGGGCTTCTTGTCGTCAGCCGCTGGCGCCTGGGGCTCTTCTTCCTCGTCGGAACGGATATAGGGCAGACGATCGATCACTTCAGCAATCCTTTCCGATGTCGGCCGCTTCGGGCCGTGCTCAAGACGCCCGTATCATGTGGTGCGCCGGAAGTCGAGGAGAAGGAGGGAATTCGCGAGGTCAAAGGGCGAGCCAGTTGAGAAAGGCATTGATCTCGCCGCGCGTCTTGAGATGCACGAGTTCGAGATGCGCCCAGGCGGCATCCGCCAACACTTCCTGCTCGCATTCGCGCATCTGGGCATGATGGCGCCAAGCCCAGCGGATCGGATGCCAGGGCTCGATGAAGTTGCGGAGCCGCTCGCGGCTGCCGGGCACCACCTCGCGCCGCGTCATCCAATCGCGAAGCGAGCGCCTGATCACCTGGCTCATCACGGTCGGGCGATCGAGATCGGTCCAGATCACGGTATCGGCGCGCGGCCAGATCAGCGAGCGGACGAGCGGGTAACGGCCATCCATCACCCAGCTCTCCTTGGCCGCCTCGCATGCTACCCGCTCGGCGAAGATGGCGGCCGGCACCTCGGTCCAGCCCGGCCCGTGGCGCAGCGCGTCGAGCCGCACCACCGGCAGGCCCAGCACGGCGCCGACCCGGTCGGCGACGAAGCTTTTGCCGGAGCCGGAGATGCCGATGACATTGACCCGCCGCACCCGCTGCTAGTCCGCGAGCGGCGGCGGTGCTACCGGCATGGTGCTTTCAAAGGCGCGGGCGGCGCGCAGCACGATATCCTCGCGGAAATGCGGGCCGACCAGCTGCAGCCCAGCCGGCAACCCGCCGGCGAGGCCGCAGGGGATCGAGGCGGCCGGATGCTTCGAGAGATTGAACGGGTGGCTGAACGGCGTCCAGCCGGTCCAGCCGGCGAAGGGGCCGCTGACCGGGGTATCGTGCCCGGCCTCGAAGGCGGTGATCGGCAGGCTCGGTGTCAGCAGCAGATCGAATTGGTCGAACAGCTTGTTGATCGCGAGCGAGTGGGTTTCGCGCGCCTTGATCGCCGTCAGATATTGCGGCACCGAGAATTGCCTGCCGTGCTCGGCCATCGCCTGCAAACCCGGATCGATCTCGCGCTGCTGCTCAGGCGTGAATTGATTGAGCAGCGTCGCTGCCCCAGCCAGCCAATGGATGCCGAACACCTCGGCAATTCCCGGAAGATCGAGCGTAATCGGCTCGATGCGGGCGCCGAGCGCCTCGAAGCGCTGCACCGCCGATGCCACGAGCGACGCCACCTCGGGATCGACCTTCTCGCCATTGATCGTGGCGGCGAAGCCGATGCGCCAGCCGGCGACGCCGTCCTCGAGCCCGATCGTCCAGTCGCGCCCATCATAGGGCAGCGCATAGAAATCGCGGGCGTCGGGCTTGGCGATGGTGTTGAGCATCAAGGCCGCGTCCGTGACGGTGCGCGTCATCGGCCCGACATGGGCGACGGCGGCGAAGGGGCTCGACGGATAGGCCGGCACGCGGCCGAAGGAGGGCTTCAGGCCGAAGATCCCGGTGAAGGAGGCCGGAATCCGGATCGAGCCGCCACCATCGGTGCCGAGATGAAGGGCGCCCATGCCCAGTGCCGCCGCCACCGCGGCCCCGCCCGACGAGCCGCCGGGCGTGCGGTCCGTGTTCCACGGGTTGCGGGTGATGCCGGTCAAACGGCTGTCGGTGACGCCTTTCCAGCCGAATTCGGGCGTCGTGGTCTTGCCGATCAGCGTGGCGCCGGCCGCGCGCAGCCGCGCCACCGACGGTGCATCCTCGGTCCAGGCTTGGTCACGGGATACCAGCACCGAGCCGCGCAGCGTCGGCCAGCTCTCGGCCAGGATCAAATCCTTGACCGTCGCCGGCACGCCGTCGATCGGCGACAGCGGCTCGCCCTTTTGGTAGCGCGCCTCCAATTCGGCGGCGGCTTTCAGGGCCGAAGCCTCGTCGAGATGGCAGAAAGCGTTGACCTTGCCGTCGAGGTCGGCGATCCGGGCATAGGCGGCGCGGGCCGCCTCGACCGGCGACAGGCGCTTCAGGCGGAACGCATGGGCGAGCTCGGCAGCTGACAGCATTGCAATGTCTTTGCTCACTTATTCCTCCCGTTTTACGCACAGTCCGAACATGCCCGGCATGGTGAAATCGGGCAAGCTGCGTTAGGCTTCCGCCCATGAGCGAGAACCTGAAAACGATTCAGATCATCGATGGCCGCCTAACCGGAAGTTTCGGCTTCTGCCGGGCCATGCCGGCGGAATTCGCCGAGCTCTTCCCGGGCGAGGGCCAGGATCTCGAGTTCGCCTCCCATATCGTCGACCGGCTCGGCGAGAATGCCACCGAGCTGCTCGGCAAGGTCATGCAGCGCGGCTTTCAGAAGCAGCTGGTGCGCGGCATCGACGGCACGATTCTGTTCGAGGCGGAGGATCGGCGCGAGTTCCTGCCGCCGACGCTGCGCGAGCGGGATTGGGCCGAACGGCATCTGAACGAGGCGCAGCAGCGTCTGGCATCCGGCCTCTACATCCAGCCGGATCCGCCCGATGGCGGCTGGCGCAACATCCAGGTGATCACCTCGGCGCGCAATTGCATCTTCGGCATCTTCCGTGCCACGCCGCAGGAATTCGCCGGCCTCTTCCCGACTCCGGGCCAGGATATCGAGGTCGCGGAGGATGTGTTCGACCGGCTCGGCATCGCGCAAGCGGTGCCCTTGCTGACACCGATCTGGCAGAGGCCGATCGCCAAATCCGATGTGGTCGGCATCCATGGCACGCTGTTTTTCGATTTCCAGCATCGCCGCGAGCAGATCCCGGCCTCCAAGCGCGAGCGCGACCGGGTCAACGGGCTGGTTTAGGGGGCAGGCCTAGCAATCGCCGGCGCAACCCTTCCTTTATATATTCATGGTTAGGATTACTCAAGCGGGTGTCTGTCCACATCGCCTTTGAAAGTGGAGTATCAGCTGTGGGATATATCATGGATAAACTGAAGGATTGCAGGTGGTTGGGTCCCACATTAATATTTGTGATGGGCATTTCTTTTTTAATACTGGGGTTTTCGGTATACCTGTACAATAAATATGCATTATTGCACGGAACTTATGTATATAGCCGAGGGGTATTGCTGGGCAATAACGCTGTGCTCGGCGTCGGAATGTTGGGGTTTGTGACGGGGGTTTATTTGAGAAATCTTCGGAAGAGAGTAGAGGCGCTCGAAGAGCTGCTTCGTAAGGCGAAATAGAGGCTACGGCGCCGGTGCCGGCACCGCCTGCGCCACGGCGGCGAAGCTCAAGGGCGGCAGGCTCGAGATGCAGGACCGGTCCGGCGGCTGATAGGGCGACCGGAAGAAGCGCCAGACCAGGATCGCCCCGCACAAGCTCGAGGATTGCACGCCGTGGGCGACGCCCGGCAGCTCGAGCGCCACGGCGGACCGGCCGATCGCACGCGCGGCGGCGCGGCCGAAGAGCGGCGGGGTGATCGGATCGAGCCCGCCTTCGAGCACCAGAACGGGCATGCGCGCGCCCTCGGGCAGCTCGGGCTCGGGCCCCGCCACCGGCCAGCCTCGGCAGATATCGCCGCCGGCGGAGAGTAGATCGATCAGGCTGGGCGGCACCTCGCCGGCCGCGCGATAGGGCCGGTCGCGGCATTGCACGGCCAGGATGGCGCCCAGATTCTGTTCGCCGAACCAGCGCAGGATGCCCGCGAAGAGCGGGGCCGGGACAGCACCGGACCCGTCATGCACCGCGCGGATCACCAGCGGCAGGACGCTCCAGCCACCGCGTTCATAGAGGGTGAGGAAACTCAATATCTCGAATTCCGGCGCCCCCAGCATCAGCTGGTTGCCGGGCAGGCCGAGCGAAGCCGGCAGCGGTACGGCGAGCGGCGCCTCGTCCAGCCGGCGCAGCGTATCGGCATAGAGCCGGTCGAGGGCCGGATATGCTGAATTGCAGGGGGCGTCGGCGGCGCAGAGCTGGAACAGCCGCTGGAGCGACGCCTCGAAACTCTGCTTGCGCGTCACCGGCAGCGGCTCGGGCGGATAGGCCGAATCGAGCACCATCGCCCGGATCCGCCGCGGATAGCGCGCGGCCAAAGTCATGGCGACGGTGGTCCCGTAGGAGACGCCATAGACGTTCCAATCATCGAGATCGAGCGCCTTGCGCACCCGATCCATATCCTCGGCGGTGACATCAGTGCCGAAGAAGGCCTCGGCATGGGCTGCCAGGATCTCGTCGCGGCAGGCGGCATAGGCGGCTCTGAAGCCCTGGCTGAGCGTCAGCGCCGGACCGCCTCGGGCCAGCACGTCCATCATCGCCTTGGTGCCGCCGCGGCAAAACATCGGCTCCGAGCGCCCGGTGCCGCGCTGATCGACCAGGATCAGGTCGCGCCGCGGCGCCAGGATCTGGTGCAGCAGGTAATCGGCATGATCGAGCAGCGGAAAGCCCGGCCCGCCTTGGATATAGAGCACCGGGTCACGGAGCGGCGGATCGTCCGGCCGCGACAGGATCGCGACACTTAGATTGAGGTTACCCAGCTCCGGCTGATCATAGCGCTTGGGCACGGCCACCGTGCCGCAGCGCAGCCGGCTCGCGGCCTCGGCCGGGATATCGGGCAGCGCGCAGGGCGCGGGGCGGAATTCCGGTGCCGGCTCGGCGGATGCGGCGCATGCCAGGAGGGCGGCGAGGCCCAGCCCGATCATCCCATCCCTGATTGAGCGCCTTGCCATTTCCTCTCCCCAGCCCGGCGCGAGCATGCGGCGAGCCTGCGAACCAGGGCAAGTGCGGGAATGCCGCGAGCCTCGTGAATTGGTAGGAATGGCGCCGGAAGGGCTTTGCGGCCGGCCTCGAATCGCGCCATATGAGGCCGATCGAAGGGGGCGGCATGGCATTCGGATCGGGCAGGGCGGGTCGGCGGGTCGCTGTCCTGCCAATCTTCGTCTTTCTCGCGGCGAGCCCTGCGGCCTATGCCCAGAAGAGCCTGCATCTGGTCAACCGGCCCGATTTCATCGCCGAGGACACGATCCAGGATTTCGAGGCCGAGACCGGCATCCACGTCACCTACGACACTTACGCCACCGACGAGGCGCTGCTGCGGGCACTGCGCGCCGGCAACAAGCAGGGCTGGGATCTGGTCGTGCTCGACATCGTGCCGGTGTTCGCGCGCATCGCCGACGAGAATCTGCTGCTGCCGGTCAAGAGCGATCAGCTGTCGAACTACGGCAATCTCGATCCCGAGATCCTCCACGCCGTGGCCGATTATGATCCGGGCAACCAATATACCGTGCCCTATCTCTGGGGCACTTCCGGCCTCGCCCTCAACAAGGCCAAGCTGCAGGTGGCGGTGCCGGATGCGCCGCTCAACAGCCTGGCCCTCGTCTTCGATCCGGCGCTGGCCGCCCGCGTGGCGCAATGCGGCGTCGCCATGGCCGATACGCCGGAAGAGGCGGTGCCGGCAGCCCTCTCCTCTTTGGGCCTCGATCCCACATCCGATGACGAGCGCTCGCTCGCCCGCGCCCAGGATCTTCTCAACAAGCTCAAGCCGATCGTGAAGCGGCTGCCGATCAATGATTTCATCGACCAGCTCGCGGCCGGCAAGATCTGCGCCGGCTTCGGTGGCGTCTTCGTCTCCACCTCGGGGCTCGGCGGCACCGGCACCCCGGCGAGCCCGCTCACGACCCTCCAGACCGCCGTGGACGCCGCGGCCGCGCCGGGCGGCGGGGGGCCGTGTCTACGTCTGCGCGGGCGCGTTCGCCGGCGCGGTGCAGATCCCCTCGGGCATCACCCTCTACGGCGGGCTCGCCTGCGATGGCACGTGGGCCCCCGGCGCCGGGCAGACCGCGATCACCCGCGGACGCCGGCGTCGTCCCGGTGAGCCTCGGCGCGGGCCTCGAGGTGACGTCGCTCTTCGACGTCGCGGTGACCGCCCCGAGCGCGACCGCGCCCGGCGGCTCGTCCATCGCGATGGTCGCGAACGGCGCCACCGTCGCGCTGGTGCGCTGTGTCCTCACCGCGGGCGACGGCGCGGACGGCGCGGACGGCGTCGACGGCGGCGCCCAGAGCAGCGCCGCGCAGATGGGCAGCGCCGGCGCGACCGCGTGCGGGAACATGACCGCAGAGCCCCAGCCCCCCCTCGGCGGCATGGGAGGGACCAACGCCTGCAGCGGCGTGACGACGCTCGGCGGCCCGGGCGGCTACGGCGGCCTGGCCCCGAACGGCGTCGGCCAGCCGGCCAGGCCGGCCGACCTCGGCAGCGGCGCCGCGTCCGGGATGGCGGCAACGCCGGTGCGATGGGAGAGCCGGGCAACGGGGGCACGTTGATGGGGCAGCTCTCGCCGAGCGGCTTCCAGGGTGCCGCCGGCGGGACCGGCGCAATCGGCGCCAACGGCGTGAGCGGCGGCGGCGGCGGCGGCTCGAAGGCGGGCCTGAGCTGCAACGGCGCGGGCGGCGGCGCCGGCGGCGCCGGAGGGTGCGGCGGTCAGCCCGGCACCGGCGGCCAGGCCGGCGGCGCGAGCATCGCGCTCGTGAGCCTCGGATCGACGATCACGCTCACCACCGTGACGCTGACCGCCGGTAACGGCGGGCACGGCGGGAACGGCGGCGACGCTCAGTTCGGCCAGCCCGGCGGCGCGGGCGGCACCGGCGGCCCGGCCGCGGGCGGTGTCGCCGGCGGGGATTGGCGGCGGGGTCGGCGGCGACGGTGGCCACGGCGGCCCCGGAGGCGGGGGCGCAGGCGGGCACGCGCTCGGCGTGGCGTTCATGGGCGCGGCGCCGGTCGGTGCGTTCCAGATCGTGCTCGCCGGCAACGCCGGCCTCGGAGGCACGGGCGGGACCGACGGGATCGCCGACGGCGGCGACGGCACCGACGGGCAGCGCGTGAACACGCTGGCGTTCTAATCCGCGACGGCGCAGCCAGCCGCTCGTCTGGAGACACCCGCCGCCGGTGTCTCTGGACGCGCCATCCGGGCGCGTTTCCGGAGGGAGGTGCGGCGCGCACGGTGCGTCCACCATCGCACACTGCGCCCCAGGGTGCGCGCTTCTCCCACCCGCCCTGCCGCTCCCGTTCTCGTCCGTCGACACCTGCGGGAGAGCCTGGCCGGCGTCGCGGCGCCACGACATAATCGGGTGAGGAGGCGTCCCATGACCTTGTCCGCGGTGCTCCCGTCCCGTCCGGCACGTCAGAGGGCGCGCCGGTCGAGCCCTACCCCCGAGCCGCGCAACCTCCGCTTCGACCTCGCCGACGTCCCGCGCTACTGGCACGGCGAGCGGCGCAGCCTCTCGCTCTTCTTCGACAACCTGTCCCTCTTCTTCCCGGAGGGCGAGCGCTTCTTCGTGCGAGCGTGAAGCGCTACCGGACGCGCCTCGACGACGCCGCGCTCCAGCGCGACGTGGCCGCTTTCAGCGCGCAGGAGGGCATCCACGGCCGCGAGCACGAGCGCTACAACGAGATGTTGCGCGCCCAGGGCTTCCCGGTCGAGGCGATGGAGCGGCGCGTCGCCGCGCTCCTCGCGTTCGGGCGGCGCGTCCTCCCGCCCCGCGTGCAGCTCGGCGTCACCTGCGCCCTGGAGCACTACACGGCGGCGCTGGGCGAGGGCCTGCTCCGCGACGCGCGCGTGCTCGACGGCGCGCACCCCGCCATGGCCGCGCTGTGGCGCTGGCACGCGGCGGAGGAGATCGAGCACAAGAGCGTGGCCTTCGACGTCTTCGAGGCCGCGGGCGGCACCTACCCGGAGCGCGCCGTCGCCATGCTGATCGCCTCGGCGTTCTTCTGGGCCAAGGTCGCGGAGCAGCAGGCGCGGATGATGCGCGCCGACGGCCTCCTGCTCTCGGCGAGCGAGTGGCGGGCCCTCTTCCGCTTCCTCTTCGTCGAGCCGGGCGGCCTCGTCGACGTGGCCCGCGCGGCCGCCGACTACCTGCGGCCGGGCTTCCACCCGTGCGACCGCGACGACGGGGATCTCCTGGCAGGTTGGCGGCGCGGGCTCGGGCCCTGAGGCGCCGCCGGAGACGCCACCCCCAACCCCCCATCCCCGACGCCTTCAGAACCGCGCGTGAGAGGGTGTCTCGAAGACTGAACGCGCCTGGTGTGCCCCGTGCTGAAGAGGATGTCCCAGGAGAGCTGGACCATCCACGAGGTGCTCACGGCGTGCGAAGGCAACCGCCACGCCTTCCGAACCGCGCGCGTGAGCGAGCGGCACGAGGTGCTCACGGCGTGCGAAGGCAACCGCCACGCCTTCCGAACCGCGCGCGTGAGAGGGTGTCTCAAAACCGAATGCGCCTGGTGTGCCCCGTGCTGAAGCACGGGGCAGGAAAGCGCGGCCAAGCCCGGCGGAGCCGGGCTGAGAGGGGCCTCGCCGCGTCTGCCTTCAGCACGGCGCGCGCGATGTCAGACCAGCGCTTCCCGATGGCGCCGTTCCCCGTCCCCGCGTACGGTGCCCCCAACGCCGCCCGGCCGCGCGACAACGCGACGAGGTCAGAGCCTCCTGACACGTCGGGTCGAGCCGCACCCCCGCCCGGGTAGGGGCGACCCGCAGGTCGCCCCTACGTCGGCGCTGGGACGGTCAGTGCACGGGCGGGATCAGCGCTTCGAGCACGCCGCGGAGGTGCTCGATCATAGAGGCCACCTGGTCGCGCGACGCACGGTACATCTCGACGTGCTTCACGTGGCCGAGCTCCCGGTCACGCCGCGGCTTGAGGCAGTCGACGGTGATGGCGTGGCCGTCGTCGAGCGCGACGCGCAGGTCGACGAGCCAGCGGCGGAGGGTGGCCGGATCGGTGAGATCGATGGGAGGCGGAGGCGGAGGCGGAGGCGGAGGGCTGGCTCATCGGGCACCCCCTTCGGCGGGAACGTGGACGAACGGCGAGGACTTGGCCGCGGATGCGGCGACGTGGAACGTTGCCATACAACTGGTGCTCCATTGATGTTGGGGTTACTGGCCAGGGCCCTCGGGCGGTATGCGCCGCACGGGGGTCCGCTACCTCTTGGGTAGCCGGCGAAGTATTATCGAGACGAACGACGTGGGCAATGGAAAAGTGCTCACGAGGAGGCCTCGAGATCGGACCGCCGTGGTGTGCCCCGTGTTGCGCACGGGGCCGGAACGCGCAGCCAAGCGGAACGCGCCTCGTGGGGCCCCGTGCTGAAACACGGGGCAGGAAAGCGCGGCCAAGCCCGGCGGAGCCGGGCTGAGAGGGAGCCCGGCTCCGCCGGGCTTCAGCCCGCGCGGCGGCCCGTCTCGAGACAGCGTCTCACGCGCGCGGTGCTGAAGGCACGCGCGGCGAGGCGCCTCTCAGCCCGGCGCAGCCGGGCTTGGCCGCGCTTTCCTGCCCCGTCTTTCAAGACGGGGCACACCAGGACGGTCCCGTTTCGAGACACCCTCTCACGCCCGCGGTTCTGAAGGCGATGGGTTCCGACCCACGCTCATGCCTCGCGTGGCGCCGTGGCGCAGCCCGGAGGGCTTCGCAGTGTTAGCCCGGGGTTTCAACCCCGGGCGGGGGTGCAGGCTCGACACGACGCCTCAGGAGGCTCTGGCCTCGGCGGCTGGCATGCCGGCGAGCGGCTGGCATGCCGGCGAGCACGCCACCGGGAGCGCAGTCTCCGCATGCGCCACCAGCACCCTCGTCGTGGCCCGCTTGCTCCGCGCGGCTCGCTCCGCTCGCCTCGCTCCGCGCGCGGTACGGAACGTCCCTTCCCCCCGCTGCGCGGTGGATCCCGGTCGCAGCGCGGCCGGCGACGAGGTGCTGACCGCCCCAGCCTCACGGCGTCGGCGGGCTCGCCGAGCTCTCCGGCGTCGCGGGGCTCTCGGCCACGAAGTCGCTCGCGTTGTCCCCCGTGTCGGTGCAGTTACCGGCCGCGCCTCCTGGCAGCCGCGCGATGCTCGCGTCCGTGTTGCTCGCCGCGCTCGACGTGTTGTTGTGCGGCAGGTTGCTCACCGGCGTGCCCGGACACGTGAACGTGGCGTCGAACGAGGCCATCGTCGCGGCGTTGTACGCGTAGCAGACCGCGGAGACCGTCACCCCCGCGTGGACCAGCCTGAGCCCGGCGGCGTCCACAATCCCGCGGGTGAGCGCGTCGTCGGGGGCGGGCGTCTCGACGTACGCGCTGCCGGCGATGAGGAAGTGCCCCCAGGCGGGCACAATCGCGCCCGCGCCGGTCCAGTGGGCATCGTAGGCCACGTCGGAGGTGCCCCTTCCCTGGAGCACCCAGGTCGCGTCGAGGGTCACGGCCGAGCCCGTCGCGTTGAAGAGCGTGACGAACTCGTCGGAGGCCCCGCCGGCCCCGCGCGAGCGGATCTCGCTGATGACCACGTTCCCAATCGCGCACGCCGTGCTGCCGCCCGAGCTCGACGACGTGCCGGCGCCCGAGCTCGACGCCGAGCTCGACGCCGGCGCCGCGCCGCCCGAGCCGCCGCCGCCGGAACCGCCGAAGCCCCCGGCACCGCCGGAGCCGCCGGAGCCCCCAGCACCTCCGCCGCCGCCGGCACCACCGGCACCGCCGGACCCACCGGAGCCGAAGACGCCGCCGAAGCCGGTACCGGCGGGGCCGGTCCCGCCGGAGCCGCCGGCGTCCCCGGACGACGAGGTGCCACGGCCTGTGCTCCCCGTGGAGGAGCTCCCTCCGGCGGCCGTGCCGCCGTGGGCGGGGACGTCCGCCGCCTTCGAGCAGGCGAGAGCCGGGAAGGCGCCGGCGACGGCGACGCTGGTGACGAGAAGGAGAGCGACCTGGGACGAGAGTTTGTGGTTCATGATCGCTCATCGACCCGACCCAGGCGGAAGTTGCTTAGAAATCTCAAAAAGGTTCAACGTGCCCCACCCCTGGGTGCCCGCGCAGGCCCACGCGGGGTAGAGGCCCCACGAACTGCGCACGATTGCAACGCCGTCCGGGGCTTGGGCGCCGGAACAATCGTGTCCATGCTGGGGTTCTGCATCCCCGGAGGCCGACCCTGCCATGGCCCGAACCGCGTTGCTCCTCGCCGCCGTCACCGCCGCCGCCCTCGTCCCGCCTGCGCCCGAGGCGCACGCGGCGCACACGGCGCCCACGCTCGACGACTACCGGCACTTCCGCATCGCCGCGATCGACCTCGCCGGCCGCATGCCCACGCGCGACGAGATCGCCGCCTTCGAGCGCCCCGACTTCGACCTCGACCGTGGATCGACGCAGCAGCTCGGCGGCGCCGGCGTACGTCGAGCGCCTGACGCGCATCTACATGGACGCTGCTCCGGCTCGAGCCGAACCTCGACTTCGCAGCTCGGCCGCCCGCGCAGCTCTATCGCCACGACGATCGATGGGCCCCGACGGCAAGCCCGTCTCCGTCTACTACCGGCACGAGCCAGCGCCGCGAGCGCGCGGAGACCGACGGCGAGTTCTGCCTCACGCCGGACGAGACGGGCTCAGTCGTCCGCCAGCGGGCAGCCGCCGCGCGGCACGCCGAAGAAGGTCGACGCAGAAGGTCCTCGACGCAGCACACCGTGCTCGTGAGCCCGTGGTGGCTCTACCGCGACTACCGCGTCCGCGAACGCCGTCGCAGCGCTACGGCGAGGGCTGGAACGACGCCGGATCCGGAGTACAAGCTCGTCGAGGTCGCTGCTCGCCGAGCCCGACGGCAAGACGCCCACCGTCGAGGTGCGCGTCTGCCGCGAGGAGGCGCAGACGCGCGACGACGGGCCACGTCTACGCGAGCGGGCCGCGCCCGGCAGCCGCCGAAGGGCGACGCCCGCTCGCCCGAAGCGGACCGCGCTGCGACGCCGCCGCCCGCTCGACACGGCCGTACGCGACGCAGCACAAGGGCGAGGAGTCTCGTGCCGCGACGCGAAGTCGGCGCTCGACTACGCGCCCGACTGCGGCTGCGGCGTCGGCCTCGAGCGCTGCCTGCCGGGCGACGGCCCGGCAACGAGCCGCAGCGCCTTCTACTTCCCGAACCACATGCCGCTCGGCCCCGACGCGCCCGCTCGACAACGCGCCGCAGCAGGCGCAGCGGTGGTTCCCGTACTGGTGGTCGCGCGAGGCGGTGCACTTCCTCGACGACCTCTTCGCGAGCGACCGCGACTTCCGCGAGATCCTCACCGGCGCGCAGACGTTCGTGAACGGGCCGCTCGCGCAGTTCTACCGGACGATCCAGCGCGGCAACTGCTGCGGGCCCGAGGCGGCCTTCGGGATGACCGAGGAGACGCGAGCCGCTCTTCGATCCGAAGCAGCGTCCCGGCCGATCTCGCGCCGCAGGACGTCGACACGTGGAAGCTCGTCGCCGACCGCGGGCCGCACGCCGCGGGCATCCTGACGATGCCGATGTTCCTCGAGAAGTACGCGTCGGCGCGCGCGCGCGGCGCGGCGCTCTACAACGAGTTTCTCTGCAAGTCGTTCGTCGCCGAGCAACGCCGCAGCTCACGCCGTCGACCGAGCCGAACCTGATGATGCGCCCGGGCTGCTCGACGTGCCACGCGACGCTCGAGCCGCTCGCGGCGTACTTCGCGCGCGTCGAGCCGGCGAGCTTCGTCTTCCTCCCGCAGGCGCAGTTCCCGGTGCGACAACCCGACGCTGCAAGAAGGACAAGAACGGGAAGCTGAACGGGCAGCTGCAACGCGCTTCTACGACGTCGCGTTCGCCGACGACAAGGGCGCGACGCTGCGCAGCGCGTACGCTCGCCGGCGCACGCCGACGCGACGCCGGCCGGCGCCGGCGCAGGACATCACGCGCAGCCCGAGTTCGCGGCGTGCGCGGTGCAGCGGGTGACGTCGTCGTTCCTCGGGCGGCCGACGACGCCGGACGACGACGCCGCTCCTCGACGTCGCTCGACGGACACGTTCGTCGCGTCGGGCTTCCGCATGCGCGCGCTCGTGCGCGCGCATCGTGCGCTCCGCCGCGTACCGCGCGATCGAACAACGACTGCGCGTCCGACGCCGCGGCGCGAGTGAGGCGCCAGTGAGGCGCGCGCGCTCGCTGGTCGCTCGTCGCTGGCTCGCGCTGGCCGGCGTGCGGCTGCGCGCCGCCGCGCGTCGTCGCGCCGGTGCCCGGCGGCGCCGCTCCCGAGCCGATCGCGTCGTCGCCGAGGACACGGCGCCGAAGGAGGACCTCCGCATGGTGCCGCCCGAGGTCTACATGCGCACGTACCTCCAGCTCTTCGGCGGCCTCGCGCCGCTCGAGGTCCAGAAGCGCGCGCGCGGCGGCGACGGCGGGCAGCTCTTCGACACGTGGGACGACTACGTCTCGGCGCTCGGCTTCCCCGACTACCGCCTCGACATCCCGCGGCAGACGCAGACCAACGCGCTGATGGTGGCGACGTTCGAGCGCCTCGGCGTCGCGCTCTGCGATCGCGCCGTCGAGCACGATCTGCAAGGCGCAAGGCCGCCGCCGCCGCGTCGACGAGCGCCTCATCTTCGCCTTCGACGCCGCCCGCGGGCGCGCGTCGACGCCGCGGCGTTCGCGCCGCGCTTCGACGTGCTGCACCGCACGTTCCTCGGCTATCCCGCGTCGCTCGCGCCGCCCGAGCGCGTCGCGCGCTTCTTCGCGCTCTACCGCGACATCGTCGCGCGAGCCACGCCGAAGGCGCGCGCCGAAGTCGCGCTTCACGCCCGACGAGGCCGGCTGGGCGGCCGTCTGTTACGGCCTCGTCCGCCACCCCGAGTTTCATCTCTACTGAGGAGCGCAGCGATCGCATGACGCATCGCCACGCGACGAACGTTTCTCAAGGTGCTCTCGGCCGGCGCCGTCGCCGCGCTCGCCGGGCTTGCCGATCGCGCCGCGCGCTCGCCGACGTCGCCGCGGCGAGCCGAGACCGAGTTCTTCGTCTTCATCCACGCCGCCGGCGGCTGGGACGTGACGCTCTGGGCCGATCCGCGCAACGAGGCGCGCGGCATCGTCCACCCGGCGTCGACCGAGAACACCGACACGTCGCAGCTCAAGCGCTGGGTCGACGCGCCGCTCGACGAGCGGCGCGCAGACGTTCGAGCTCGTGCGCCCGAAGGGCTCGAACCTCGTCTTCGGCCCCGGCATCGGCGATCTCGCCGACATGGCCGACCGCATCACGGTCGTCAACGGCCTCGCGATGAACACCGTCGCGCCACCCCGACGGCACGACGTTCTCGGCGACCGGGCGGCACCCGCAGGGCGGGCGCGTCGCGGCGTCGAGCATCGACACGATGCTCGTCGAACGAGCTCGGCACGCGAGCAGCTCTTGCCCACGGTCTCGCGTGCGGTTCCCGTCGTCGTACGTCGGGCGACGAACCTCGATCGGCGCGTCGTGCCGCTCGCGATCGACGACGTCGGCATCGATCAGCCGCACGCTCGTCGCGCAGCGCAGGCTGTACGACGCGAGCGCCGGAGCGCGACGCGGTGACGGCGCTGCTCTCCGAGGAGGCGCGCGATCTCGCGCAAGCGCTCGACGTACCCCGACGTGCTCGACGGGCATGGCGCTCCAGTACGAGGGCCTGCGCCGGATGCTCGGCGCGCAACCTGCAGGACGTCTTCAGCGCCGACGGCCTCAAGAAGGCGCACCCCGAGCTCGACTACAAGGCGCGCTTCGCCGGCGGCGCCGCCGTCAACGCGGCGTTCGCGCGTCGAGGCGATGAAGCGCAACCTCGTCCGCTGCGTGAGCTTCGCCGTCGGCGGCTTCGACACGCACGGCAACAACTACCGCGACGCAGGCGCAGCTCCAGCAGGAGACCTTCGACCTCGTCGCCGCGCTCGTGCAAGTCGCTCGACGCGACGCCGCACCCGACGCAGCCGGGCGCGAAGCTCTCGGAGCACACGCACATCCTCGTCGTGAGCGAGTTCTGCCGCACGCCGCAGATCAACCTCGGCATGGGGCGCGACCACTACCCGAACAACTCGGCGCTCGTCGATCTCGCCGCGGTTCCGAAGGCGAACTTCGTCTTCGGCAAGAGCGACCCCGACCAGCTCCTGCCGCGCCGGCGCGCAAGAGTTCACCGACGGCGAGCGCGCCATCGCGCCGCCCGATCTGCTCGCGACGTTCCTCGCCGCGTTCGGCGTCGATCCCGCGCAAGTACATGCGCGACGGCGAGGTCGTGCGGGAGCTCCTGCGCGCATGAGGGCGCCGTGCGCGCTCGCCGTGTGCCGCCGGGCTCGCGTCGGCCTCGTCGGATGCGGCGGCCGCGCCGCACACGCGCGCCGCGGGCGCCGTGAGCGCGCTCGCGGTGCGCGCCGTCGCGTGGAACCCGGCGCTCGGCGCCGGTGGGCAAGGTGCGCGCGGTCGCGGACGCGGCGGCGACGGTCGTCGGCGTTCGGCGACGGCGGCGCGACGGTGCTCTCGGCGGGCGCGGTGGTCGCGAGCGATCGCGCGGTCACCGACTGGGTCGGCGCGCAGGCACATCCGCGGCGCCGACGGGGCGCGCCGCGCTGGATCGTCGGCGTCGACGGCGACGGGCGCCTCCGCTACTTGCGGGGCATGAGCTCGCTTCGAGGACGTGTCGGCGCGCTACGGCCTCGACGGCGGCGCGTGCTCGGCGTCGCGATGCTCGAGCGCGCGCGCGTCGCGGTTCCTGCTCGACGGGGAGATCGCGGTCGCCGACGGGCATCGCGTGACGCGCTACGGGGCGGCCCCGCTCGCCGCGTTGCTCGGAGGCGGCGGCTTCGGCGCCGGCGTGCGGAACCGCGGCGGTCACGCTCGTTCGATGCGCAGGATGGCGGAGCGGACCTTCCCGCTTCCGGGCGTCACGGCGGCGGCGCTCGGGCCGGACGGGCGGCTCTTCGCGGCGACTCGCCGCGCGCATCTGCGCGACGACCGAGCACGGCGATCTCGCGCTCGTCTACGAGCGCGGAGGCGAGACGCTCCACGGCCTCGTCGTGTCGGGCGACCACGTGTGGTTCGCGGACGGCACGGAGCTCGGCGTCGTCGACGGTGAGCGCGTCGCGGAGACGAGCGGCGCGCGCGTCCGCCCGACGCGAAGCTCGCGTCCTCGCCCAGCGGCGACGTGTGGGTGCTCTCGGCCGGGACGCTCCGCGCTTCGCTCGCGCGGAGCCGGAAGCGGCGCTCGGCGTCACCTGGTCGGCGACGCTGGCGCCGATCTTCGCCCGCTCGTGCTCGTCGTGCCATCTGCCGGGCGGCGCCTCCGGCGTCGACCTCTCGACGGCCGAAGCGTGGCAATCGGAGCGCGGCAGCGATCCGCGCCCGGGTCGTCGAGAGCAAGACCATGCCCCCCGAGGGGCACCCGCTGGTCGACGCCGACCGCGCCGCCATCCGGGCGTGGCTGGATCGCTGAAAGGGTCTACTTCGGCTCGTCGAGCACATCGGCGAGCGACATCGCATAGGACGGCCTTCTCGAGCCACCGCTCCACGCGCTGCGCGTGCCCTTCTCGGCCAGGATGCGCCCGCGCTCGGCCTCCGGCACCTCGACGCCGCGAACCCGCAGCACGGTGAGCAAGGCGCGCGCCTGAGCTTCCGCGGCCTGTGCCCTGGCCTCGTCGACGTTGGCCTCGGCGCGCACCATCATCCCCTGCAGCCGGCGCAATCAGGTCGGCGGAGCCCGGGGAGCTCGGCCTCGCCCGAGAAGAAGCGGAGGTTGCCGCCGAGGAGCGCCAGGTCGAGGCCCAGCACGGCGGAGGGGTAGCGGCCGAGCTGCGGCACGATGCGCTGGTAGCGCTCGCGCCGCCGGCGGCAGCCGGTAGCCGTGGATCTGCTGCTGGCGCGGTCGTAGACGAAGTACTCGGGGATGCCGAGGCGCGCGTAGCGCTCGACGTTGTCGACGAGGTCCTTCTTGCGGTCGCCCGTGGTGCAGGACCTCGAGCACGAGGTCGAGGCCCTTGCCCTCGTCGGCGACGACCCAGGCCATGCGCGGGTCGTCCTCGGGCTCGGCACATCGACGACCGCCAGGACGTCCGGCGAGAACGACGCGCCTCGCCCGGGTAAGGACCGCCATCTCCTCGGCGAGGTAGACGACGCGCCCGGGCGCCGAAGTGGAGGCCGAGCGCGTCGAGGGCGCGGGTCTTGGCCTTCTTGTGGCGGCGCCCCTCGGACATGGCGGCGCGCGGGTCGGAGAGGGCGTCGAGGACGCGGACCAGGAGTCGCGCGCGCTCCGGCGCATGGCGCGCCAGGCTCCACGGTGGGGGCCACGGGGAGGGGGGGGCGGGGGGCGACTCCGTCCGCTTGCCGACCGTCGTCATCATACGCCGACCTTACCACCTCCGGCGCGGGAAGGGAGCCGGCCAGGCCGTCCGGCCGGTGCACCCCCGAACCCGGAGGCGGAAGCGCTCCTTCCGCGGGCGCCGTCCGCTACCCTGGCGTCCGTGGTCCCGATGCGGCAAGCAAGAGCGACAGGCAACGCGTCCCCGACGGCGCGCGGGGCCGACGTGCAGCGAGGGGCGACGTGAGCCTGGTCGGGTTCGGCGTGAAGAACCTGCGGTGCCTCACGGACACCGGCCTCGTGCCGATCCGGCCCATCACCGTCCTGGTCGGCCGGAACAGCTCGGGCAAGAGCACCTTCCTCCGAGCATTCCCCTTGCTCCGGCAGAGCGTGGAGACGGCGCGGCGGAGCCCGGTGCTCTGGTACCACAAGGGCTACGTGGACTTTGGGAACCTGGAGACCTCCATCAACGAGCGGGCGAGCGAGCAGGGCGTGACGTTCACGTTCGACGTCGACATCCTGGAGAGCCGCGCGCAGCTTTCGATGACCATCGCGCGGCGGCGCCCGATGCACCTTATGTGCAGTCGTACGATATTCGATTTGTAGGCCACCAGGAGGTTCACGTCGAGTTCGACGCCGGCCATCAAGGTGACCCGGTTTACGTCGGGATCGCATGACATCCTCGCTGACCGCGAGCTCTGGCTCGGGGAAGCAGGCTCTTCGTCGCGGGCCTGCAGGCGAAGGCCGGGGGGCACGTTTACCAACCTTACACCTGGCGGGAGAAGGCGCCCATCGTTGGTTTCGTGATCGCCCAGAAGCTGGAGGCGTGCATGGCCAGCAATGGCTTCGACATGGAGTTGACGCATCTGGCCCTGAGCGCGCTGGACGTCGATATCGCCGACTTCATGTACCGCGTCGCCTACCTCGGCCCCCAGCGCGCCGTCGCTCAACGCTTCTACCGTCGCACCGACGCCGCGGTCGAAGAGGTGGACGCGCGCGGCGAGAACCTCGCCTTCCTGACGTCCCTCTCGCCGGCCGAGTGGGAGAGCCTCCAGGCGTTCACGAAGAGGTTTCTCGGCTTCGAGCCCTACGTCCGCATCGAGGGGATGAACGTCGAGGAATCCTCATCGAGGAGCCCGGCGGGCAGCACTTCAAGAACATCGCCGACGTGGGCTTCGGCTATGCCGAGGTGCTCCCGCTCTGCGCCACGCTCTGGTCGAGCTGCGTAAGGGAGCCGAGCCCGACGCGGAGGCGGACGTCGCTGCTCGCGCTGGAGCAGCCGGGGAGCTGCACCTCCACCCAGCCCACCAGGCCCAGTTGCCGCGTATGCTGGTCGGCGCGCTCCTGGAGAGCCGCAGGCTGGGGCGCGAGGTGAAGCTCATGGTCGAGACCCACAGCGACTCGGTGGTCAACGAGCTGGGGATGATCATGCAGGAAGCGGATCGGCCACGAGGACGTGCAGGGATCGCCATTCTTCGACCAGGACGAGACGACCCGCCAGACGACCATCGTCCGCACGGGGTATCGCCCCGACGGCGTGCTGCGAGAGAACTGGCCCTTCGGTTTCCTTTGGGGCGGTGCCGCGGACGATGAGGACGATCTCACCGATCTTGCCGCGGCGGAGTGATGCTGATCCATATCCACGCGTCCGCGGTTCACACCTCGGTAGGAAACGGCGAGAACGCTGACCGAGCTTATGACTGCATCGAGCTGCTCCTCCGAATGCATGCCGAGGGGCAGCATGTCGTCTCGTTCCTGCCCGAGGATGTATCTCTCCTCAAAAGATCTGCGCCTCACCTTTCTCGGCTTGCGCAGCGCGCGTTGGAGCAGATCCGGGGCAGGGTGGAGATCAACGTCCTGAGCCTGCGCGATCGGCTCGCCTGGCATCTCGAGCTCGGTGTGGGGGACGGCTTCGATGGGAGGGCGTATGTGCGGCCTGAGGGCGGTCGGGTCATCCGCGCTCCACTGCTCCATTTCGATCGAACTATGCGTGCGGGCACAGCGGCCATCATGGCCGAGCACCCCACCGACATTCGGTTCTATATGGGTCTCGCCCTGGCGCTCGAAGCGACCCGGCCCGGAGTTCGCGTCAAGCTCGCGTTCGATCACAGGCACGGGGGCGGCAGCACCTTCGGGGAGGTGTTCGAGCACCTGGCCGAGGAAGGGGCGCATCATCCTGGCCATCGCCGACAGCGACCGGCGGCGACCGAAGGGGCCCACGGGCGACACCTGGAACGCGCTCAAGAGGCGGATGACGAAGGACGGACAGAGCCTGCCTGCGTACCAGCGCGCCAAGGAGCTGCACGTCCGCGAGGCCGAGAACCTCGTGCCGCTCGACGTCTACAACGAGGTCTTCAAGAGACAGAGCGCGAACGATCAGCGGCTCGCCCACGTGAAGGACCTGCGCCATTGGACCAGGGAGCAGCGCGAGCACGTGGACCTCAAGGGCCTCACGTACCACTGGGTCCTGCGCGGAGGAAAGGACGAGGCTGCTCGCGACTACTGGTCCGAGGTCGCCGTCGCGCTCGGGTCGGACTAGGTGCCGTCGTCCCGAGAACCCCTGCCAGGAGCAAAAGGACTGTACCTGCCAGGTGCAGGCGGGTCTTGGCGAGCAGGTTCTTTCGCAGGTCGTGCCATGGCTCGAACAGGAAGGGCGACGCAACCCCCGCGAGGTGGCTGGCCTCTTCGGCCTGCCCGGAGACCCGAAGCTCACCGAGCTGTGCAACGAGGTCATCGCCTGGGGCTGCGCCTTCCCCGAGAAGCTCGGCTGACCCAGGCGCCGGCCTCGCGATGGGCCACGCACGCGGATCGCCTCCGAGCCGTCGAGCGGCGCGCCGACCGCAGGGTGATTACGGCCAACCCTGGGCGAGCGCGGCACGGAGGGTGGGCTCGTCCCCGACGAGGGAGAGGACCGGGATTCCTTGGCGCAGAAGGCGAAGTCGGCTTGCAGGGCCTCGGGCGTGACCGCGAGGAGACCCTCGGGGTAGGCGTCGATGGTGCCCAGGTCGCGCTCCTGGTTTCGCGTGGCGAGGATGGCGTTCACGACCGAGGCGTTGGTCATGTAGCGCACCCCGTAGGCGCGCGCCGCGCGCCAGCGCGCCGCCTCGACCTCGCCGTCCTTGAAGTGGCCTTGCCCGAGGAGGATGAACGCGCGGCGCACGGCCGCGAGCGCTGCGGCGAGGTGCTCGTTGTCGACGTCGCCGGTGAGCACGAGGTGGGCCTGGTCGCCGCGGAGGTGCGTGACGCTCGCGTGGATGCCGTAGGTGGCGCCGGAAGCTTCCGGCGCAGGACGTGAGTGAGGCGATCCGGAGGATGCCGGCCAGCATGTCGTGCCGCGCCTGCGGGGCGCCCTTGGACGGGAGGAGAAGGCAGCCAGAGCACGATGTTGCCCTGCGTCGCGCCGGCGGCTGCCGTCACGACCGGGCTCGTCCGCCCCGCGCGCGCGGGCGCCGCCGGCGGCGGAGCGGGCGAGCCCGACTGACCAGCGCCCGAAGGTCTGCCGGACCATCCCCTCCACCTCGGCGGGGTCAATCTCGCCGACGACGGCGAGGACCGCGTTGGGGGCGACGACGTTCTGCTCCACCCAACCGTTGGCGTCCCCGGCGCCCAGCCCTGCGAGCACGGCCGCGGAGACGGTGCGCCCGTAAGGGTGCTCCTCGCCGTACAGCGCCGCCCACAACGCCCGATCGGCCTTCGCTTCCGGCGCGAGCTCGGCCCGGGCGAGGAAGGGAATGGTGTCGCGATCGAAGCGCTGCACGGCCATGGGATCGACGCGCATCGCCGGGGCCCTCTCGGCGAGATCGTTCAGCATGTTGGCGACGTTGCCGGCCGCTCCCTGGAAGACGTAGGTGAGCGCGTCGCGGCCGTGGTGCAGCCAGAGTTGGCCACCGTAGTCCGAGGGCGTGAGCCGGCCGGGGGATCTTGGGATACTCGAGGAGGCTCCCGGCTTCGTCGGCGCCCGGGGGCGTCGCCGCGGCGGAATCCGCCGTGGAGCGGAGAGGCCCACGGCCGCGACCGGCGGCCCGGCCCGCCGGCCGAGGATCACCTCCATGCCGTTGTCGAGCACGACGCGGCGGTAGCCGTTGACGCCCGGGGGGTGGACATAGCGGCGGATGGCGTCGGCGCCGAAGGTGGGCGGCGCCTCGTCGAGCGGGACCGGGAAGGCGGCCTCCACCGCGGCGTCCGGCGCCTTGGCCGCGGAGACCGGCGTCACCAGGAGGGCGCGCGCCCGGTCGCGCGTCACGTACCCGCGCGCGGCCCCGACCACCTGATCGACCTCGGCCGTAGTAGTCCCGTGGAGCCGGCGCGAGTACGCCGCGGCGTCGCCGGTGAAGTGGGTGAGCTCGGCGCGCTGCGCGCCGCGCGTGAGGAGGTTCTCGGCGTCGAGGACGAGCCCCGCGACGATGGTGCTCTTCACAGAGGCGAGGCTGTCGGCGCCCAGCGCCGAGGTGCCCACGAGGCGGTCGAGGACCCGCTCCAGGAATAGCTCGGGGTGCGCCGCCGTCACGAGCGCGACGCGGACCACACGAGCATCGCTCCCTGCTTGCCTCCGATGAGGTTGACCCGGACGCCAACGATGTCGTCGTCGTGCGCGGAGGCG
>CAVXLN010000026.1:0-3932 GCA_963762435.1 uncultured Alphaproteobacteria bacterium
GCGGCGCCACCAGGGTTGAATTGCTGCCCACGAAGGCGCCGTCGCCGATGATCGTCGGATGCTTCTTCTGTCCATCGTAGTTACAGGTGATGGTGCCGGCCCCGATATTGGCTTTGTCTCCGATGATGGAATCACCGAGGTATGCCAGATGCATCGATTTCGCGCCCGCCCCGATCCTTGACTTTTTCACTTCCACGAAATTGCCGATGTGAGCGCCTTCCGCAAGGTGCGCGCCCATCCGAATGCGCGCAAACGGCCCGGCATGCGCCTTTGCGTCAAGCGTGGACGCGGCGACCATCGAAAACGGAAAAACCTCGACATCGTCGCCGAGCACCGAGCTGTCAATGATGGAGCACGCTCCGATGCGGCAATTTTCGCCGATTACCGAATCTCCCAGAATCTGCGCAAAAGGCCCGATGACGGTGTCGATTCCAATACTGACCTGCGAATCGATGGTGACGGTTTCGGGTTTCTCGATGGTGACGCCGTAGATCAGCAACTGGTGGATCTTGCGATCGCGCATGATGCGATCCGCCGCGGCGAGTTCGACACGATTGTTGATGCCCAGTAACTCTTTCGGATCTTCCAGTTTCATGGCGGTGACCCGTTTCCCGGCCCGGATCAGAATCGACACCATGTCCGTGAGGTAGTATTCACGGGCCGCGTTGTCAGGGCGAATTTCGTGCACGTGCTTCCAGAAGAGGCCGGCATCGAATCTCGAAGAGCTCGGGCAGCAGGACGATGTTGGCGCCCATGACGGCGGCGTGGCGCACCATCGACACCGCCTTCTCGATATTGGCGGAGCGGTCGTCGCTCATGGCGAATTGCGTCGCCGCCACCGTGACCTCGGTCATGTCCCCTCCAAAGCCGCCGGGCGACCCGCCGGCTGCTGCTGCGTGATGCAATGGATGCCGCCGCCGCCTTCGAGAATGTCGAGTGCGGACACCTGGACGATGGCGCGATCCGGAAAGGCGCGCGCCAGGATCTCGGCCGCCTGCCCGTCCATCGGGTCGTCGAAGGACGGCATGATGACGGCACCGTTCGCCAGATAGAAATTCACATAGGTCAAAACAAGACGCCCGGCCGCCGTCTCGCGCCGCGCCGGCAGGGGCAGCGGAATGATCTCGAGCGACCGGCCCTTGGCGTCGCGGGCCTGGCGCAGCCGGTCGATATTGTCGTTCAGCACGCGATAATTGAAGTCGGCGGGGTCGTCGCAGGTGGCGGTGATGACGGCGCCGGGCCGGGCGAAGCAGGTGATGTCGTCGACATGGCCGTCGGTATGGTCGTTCTCGAGCCCTTGGCCGAGCCAGATCACGGTATGGACGCCGAGCCAGTGTTTGAGCGCCTGCTCGATCTCGGCGCGCGAGAGATGGGGGTTGCGGTTCGGGTTGAGCAGACATTGCTCGGTCGTGATGAGGGTGCCCTCGCCATCGGTATGGATCGAGCCGCCCTCGAGCACGAACGGTGCCTTGAAGGCGTGCATGCCGAGCCGCTCCAGCACCCGGCCGGCCAGTTTCGCATCCTCGTCATAGGGCGGGAACTTGCCGCCCCAGGCATTGAAGCGCCAGGCGGCACCGGCGACGGCGCCGTCGTTGTTGACGAGAAAGGTCGGCCCCGAATCGCGCACCCAGGAATCGTCGAGCGGGGCCTGCATGATCTCGACCTTGGGACCGCAGGCCGCAGCCGCCCCGACCGCATCCTCCGGCCGCGCGAGCATGGTCAGGGGCTCGAACCGGGCGATCGCCTGCGCCACGGCGGCAAAGGCCGCGCGCGCTTCGGCCTCCCGCCCGTTCCAGAGATCGAGCCGGCACGGCCAGGCCATCCAGCTGCGCGCATGCGGCGCCCATTCGGCCGGCATATGAAAACCGGCGGCGGCCGGGGTGAGAGCCATTCGATACCTTCAAACCAATCGTGATAATCGCGCGGCATCTTAGCGACGCGCGCCTGGCGGCGCCACGCCCGGTACAGCCGGGATCAGGCGCTCGCCGACGGATAATTGGTCTCGCGCCGGGTGAAGGGCAACAGCTGCAGCCCGACGAGGGCCACGATACCGAGCGTACCGTAGATGTCGCCGAAGGTCAGAGCGACCAAGGCGGTGGCGGACTCTTCGACGTCGAGAAAGGCGGCGCCGATATTGAGAAGCACCAGGAAGATCACGCAATAGAGGATGCAGAGCAGTGAATTCACCAGAACACCCGGCCAACGGAGGCGCAAATCCACCGCATCGGCATAGCGGAACGTGGCGCGGACCGATCTGAAGGCGAAGAACACGAGGAAGAGGCCACTGCCGAGCAGCACGAGCGGCACCGACGCGATGAGAAGACCGAGTGCTACGAACCGGCTTCGATGGATTTTGAGCGAAAGGGCAAGCAGCCCCAGAAACGCCGGATAGCAAAAGCCGAGCAGTACCTCCGGAATCGACACGGTCGCCCGGCCGAACCAGAAGGCGATGGCAAGGATCACGGCGGTGATCCCGCTTAGGGCGAGAAGATAGCCGGACGCAATCTCGACATCCTCGATGGCTTCGGAAATCTCGTTCGCCCGACGTTGCTGCGCTATGGCGCGAAAGCGCTCATCGATTGCGGTCATGTTCTGCTCCTTCGGCGCTCGCGCGCGGTCAGTTCACCAGAGCAGAGTGCAACAATCGAAGGTTGCAGGGAAGAGCCCGCGTGCGGTGGGTCTACCCGTTCGGCGGCGCCGTGCGCGCCCAAAGCCGGGCGCGGGCCTTGTCCGCTTCGGGCGAATGCAGCTTGTCGAGGAAGAGGAGCGGACGCGAGGCATCCGCCGGGAAGATCGTCTCGTCGGTCTTGTCATCCTCATCGACGAAATCGGGGGCGAGCGTGTTGGGATTGGCGGCGGCCGTCCAGTCGGTGATGTCGCTGATGATCTCCGGCCGCAGCACATAGTCGATGAAGGCGCGCGCCTCGTCGGGATCGGCGGCATTGGCCGGGATCGCCATCGCATCGATCCACCGCCGCGCATGCTCCTTGGGGATCACGTAGGTGATCTCGGGGCCATCTTCCTGCTCGCCCGCCTGGCTGCGCGCGTCGCTGACCGCGGTCGAGGGGCCGAAGCCGGCGCAGATCTTGCCGGCCGCGAGCTGGTCGATGAAATCATTGATCGGCAGCCGCTTCACGATCGGCTTGAGCTTGTTGAGAAGATCCTGGGCGCGGGCGAGCGAGCGCTCGTCATCGGATGTGGGATCGAGGCCCAAAGAGGAGAGGGCTGCCGGCACCGCCTCTTCCGGCGTATCGGCCATGGCGACGCCGCATTGCGCCACGCGGGCGGCCAGCGCCGGATCGAAGACGAGGGCCAGGCTGTTGAGCGGCGCATCCGGCACCGCCACCTGCAGCTTGGCCTTGTTGAGGGCGAGGCCGGAAGTGCCCCAGAGATAGGGCACGGTATATTGGTTGCCCGGATCATAATCGGCCACGGCGTGGAGGATCTCGGGATCGAGATTGCCGTAGTTCGACAGCTGATCGCTCTTGACCGGCAGCAGCAGATTCTCGTCGGCGATGCGCGCGAACACCGGCACGATGTCGAGCACGACCAGATCCCAGCCCTGCTTGTTGCCGGCGCGCAGTGCCCGCAGCAGCGCCTCGTCGGTGGCGTAAGTGTCGTAGGTGACGTGGATGCCGGTCTCGGCCTCGAAATCCTGGATCGTGTCCTCGGCGATGAAATCGGGCCGGTTGACCAGATGCAGGCTCTTCTGGGCATAGGCCGCAGGGCTCGCCGCGAGAAAGACGAAGATTGGCAGGACAGCGACCCGCCGACCCGCCCTGCCCGATCCGAATGCCATGCCGCCCCCTTCGATCGGCCTCATATGGCGCGATTCGAGGCCGGCCGCAAAGCCCTTCCGGCGCCATTCCTACCAATTCACGAGGCTCGCGGCATTCCCGCACTTGCCCTGGTTCGCAGGCTCGCCGCATGCT
>CAVXLN010000027.1:0-10519 GCA_963762435.1 uncultured Alphaproteobacteria bacterium
AAAATTTCAACTTTCTACGTTAACTGGAAGTATTTTTTATTAATTTTCCAAAATTTTGATCAAAATTTTATTCCCATTTGATTTACATTGATATTCAAAACGCCGCGCAACTTTAACACGCGATATCTCAGTTTACTATTGCCGGCGAGGTTGCGAAAGGCGACCGTTCCGCGCTGGCGCGCGCCATCACGCTGGTCGAATCCACCCGTGCCGATCACCGGCACCAGGCGGACGAACTCCTGGAACGGCTTCTGCCGCTGACCGGCCAATCCATCCGCCTCGGCATTTCGGGCGCGCCCGGTGTGGGCAAATCCACCTTCATCGAGCGTTTCGGGCTTCACGTTCTCGCCCAAGGCCATCGCCTTGCGGTGCTCGCCGTCGATCCATCCTCCAGACGCGGCGGCGGCTCCATCCTGGGCGATAAGACCCGCATGGCCGAGCTCGCCCGCGACGAGCGCGCCTTCATCCGTCCCTCCCCCGCCGGAGAGACTCTGGGCGGCGTCGCCAGGCGCTCGCGCGAAGCGCTGCTGCTTTGCGAGGCCGCCGGATACGACGTGATCCTGGTGGAGACGGTGGGGGTGGGCCAATCGGAAACGGCAGTCGCCGACATGACCGACATGTTCCTGCTCCTCCTCCAACCCGGCACGGGCGATGAGCTGCAGGGGATCAAGCGCGGCATCGTCGAGCTGGCCGACCTCATCCTGGTCAACAAGGCCGACGGCGAGCTGGCCGCGGCCGCCGGGCGGACGGCGGCCGACTATCAGCACGCGCTGCGGCTGCTTCGCCCCTCCACCCCAGGCTGGCAGGCTGAGGTTCGAAGCTGCTCGGCCCTGGACGGAACAGGTATTGCCGAGGCATGGGACGCCGTTGGCCGATTTCGCGCCGCCCTCGGCAAGGAAGGGCTCACCGCCCGCCGATCGAACCAGGCCAAGGCCTGGCTGAAGGCCGAACTGGCCGACAGCCTTCTGGCTGCCTTGGCCCGGCATCCCCAGGTCAAAGGCCGCCTGCCCGAGCTGGAAGCGAAGGTCGCCGCCGGCAACGCCACACCGGGGGGCGCGGCGAGGGAACTTCTGGTGGGGTTTCTCGGTCCTTGACGTCGTTGGAGCTTGACTGGCGGCCGGGGCGGGCCTAAAAACCCCGGCCTGTTTCGGGCGTCCAGACTGGCGCCGATTTCGTTTATCAGACAAGAGGATAAGGGTCATGGCCCGGCGTTGCGATATCACCGGCAAGGGCGTTCAGGTCGGCAACAACGTGAGCCACGCCAACAACAAGACCAAGCGTCGGTTCATGCCGAACCTGCAGGCGACCGCGCTGATGTCCGATGCGCTGGGCGGGATGATCCGCCTGCGTCTTACGGTCAACGCCATCCGCAGCATCGAGCACAATGGCGGGCTGGATGCCTATCTGCTCAGCACCGCCAATGCCAAGCTTCCCGCCGAGGCCCGCCGCCTGAAGCGACGGATCGAGAAGGCCGGCGCGAAGGCTGCCCAAAAGGCGGCGTAGGCACCCACCTCTCTCACCTCGTCATTCCCGCGAAAGCGGGAATCCATCTGCCAACAACACACGAGACCTTGGACGCCCACTCCCCGCCCACGCGGGGACAGGCTTGGCGGGCATAACGGAATTGGCGGGCCTGCGGGGCGGCGACGAAGATCGCCTCTCAAGCAGTTGTGATTTGGGCGAAGCAGGCCCGCGGCACATTCTGCCGCCCATTCTGAAGCGACCTCCGGCCCGGAAAGGAAATCACGATGTCACGCAGAGTGAGAGTTCTGCCTCTCCTGTCGCCTGCCCTCTTGGCGGCTATTCTCGGGGGCTGCGGGTTTGGCGGTCCGGCCCACGTCTCGGCACCCCCGGGCCCTGGCGGCGAGGTCAGCATGGGCTTCGAGACCTTCAACCCGACGATCGTCTATGTCCGCGTCGGCCAGACGGTGACCTGGCGCAACACGGCCGTCATAACCCATACGGTCACCGATGATCCGAAGCTCGCCTCCAGTCCGGCCGATGCGGTGCTGCCGGCCGGTGCCTCGGCGTTCAACTCGGGCGACATCCCCGCCGGCGAGGTCTACAGCTATACCTTCCAGACGCCCGGCACCTATAAGTACTTCTGCACCCATCACGAAGGCATGGGGATGGTTGGCACCATCATCGTTCAGCCGTAGTAGCGCGCCCGGCATGCATTCGAATTGCTGGACGCCCGCGGCGCGGGCGGATCATGATCTCGCTCAAATAAACGGCCCCTCGCTCAAACCATCGCAGGACTGGGAGACAACGTCATGAATCAGATCACGCCCCGAAGCCACTCCTCCGCCACGTCGCTCGCCGCCGTGCTCGCCGATCCGAGGCTTGCCGCCGAAGTCGCGGCACAGCTCGAGACGGTCACAGTCACCACCAAGGGCGGCCGGAAAGCGACCGCCGCGCTCGCCAAGCCAGCGCGCAAGGGCCCGGCGATCCTGCTGATCCATGAATGGTGGGGCCTCAATGACCAGATCAAGGCGATGGCGGCCGAGTTCGCCTCCCAGGGCTATCTGGCGCTCGCCTGCGACGTCTATGACGGGAAGGTCACGGACGATCCCGGCAAGGCCGGCGCCTTCATGGAGGCCCTCGATCCCGCCAAGGCCATCGACGTCCTGGCCTCCTGGGCCGACTGGCTGCGCAAGAGCCCGGACGGGAACGGCAAACTCGCGACGATCGGCTGGTGCATGGGCGGCGGCCTCTCGCTTTCCTGCTCCGTCGCCACACCGGTGGACGCGACGGTCGTCTATTACGGTCGCGTCAATCATCCAGAGGCCGAGCTCGCGAAGCTGAAGGGGCCGGTGCTGGGCCAATTCGCCGAGAAGGACGGCTGGATCAACCACGCTATGGTCGATCCCTTCGCCGCCAGCATGAAGAAACTCGGCAAGCAGCTGGAGCTTCACTGGTATGACGCCGACCACGCCTTCGCCAACCCGACTGGGCAGCACTACGACCAGAAGGACGCCCGGATCGCCTGGGGCCGGACGCTCAAGTTCCTGAAGGCGAATTTGTAGGCGGTTGCTCTCTATCCAGCCGCAGGCAGCCGGAAATAGGGAACCGGCCGGTCGAAGCCTTTGACGACGGCGCTCTCCTCGGCCAGCTCCCGACCGGCGAGGAGTTCGCGCACGTCGGGTTCGGCCATGAGCGATTGGGACAGCACGATATCGCCGCCGTTGCTGCGGCCCTGAAGCCGCGCCGCCATGTTCACCGCGCCGCCGAAATAGTCGAGGCGCTCGTTGAGGGTGACGGCGATGCAGGGGCCCTTGTGCAGGCCGAGCTTGATGACGATGCCGGCCTCGCCCATCTCGTCCCGGCGCGCGTCATTGAACGCCGCGACCTCATGCTGGATCGCGAGCGCGGCCTTGACCGCATCGGCGGGATCGGCGAAGGCGGCCATGACCGCGTCGCCGATGGTCTTCACGATGGCGCCCTGATGCTCGCGCACCTGCTCGGCCAGGAAGGCAAAATGATCGCGCACCAGGTGATAGGCGGCGGCATCGCCGATCCTTTCGTATAGCGCGGTCGAGCCTTTCAGGTCGGAAAACATCAGGGTCACCTGGCCGATCGCGACCTCGTCGCCGGGCCTGAGCACGTCGCCGCTGAAGAGATCGCGGAAAGCCTGGAGCGAGGTGACCCGGTCGGCGGTGAGGCAATCCCTGGTCCAGCTGCGATCCTCGACGATGACGACGCGGGTGCGCCCGGACCTGTTCTCCAGCAGGATCTCCCCTTCACCCTGGACCGGGCCGGCCTCGATCCGGTCGTTCTCCAGATCACAGCGGGAAATCCACCGCCAGCATGATCGATGTCGCAAACCGGTCCCGGATCGAGGCAGCGCAGGCGATAGGGCCCGGCTACCAGAACCGCGGGAAGGCGCCGCGTCTTCCCCGCTTCGACTTCCACCTGGACCCGGATGTGAGGCGTGGCCATCGGCCCGAAGAGGCAGTATTCGCCGCTCTCCAGTCGCCGGATGGCGGGGGCCGGTCGAAAGCCGGCTTCGACGTTCCTGGAGAAATCGGCGTCGAAATCGACATTGCAGGTCGGGCAATGGGCGCCGCGCGGCAGCCGGTCGAGACTGCCGACCCAGGATTTGGCCACGCGGCAGCGCGGGCAAAGCAGGTCCCAGCGCAACTCCAGAAGGCCCGCCTTGACCGACTGCAGACAGGCCTCGACGGCATCGAGCGACGCCACCTTCCAGTCCCGGGCGAGGCCCAACGGCCGGATATGCCAGAGATCGACCTCCTGTGATTTCAGCACCAGGTCCGCGAGCCGCCGGGCCAGGCCGTGGCCATGGGGCGTTGCCTCGATGTCGGCCACCAGGCGTTCGACCCGCCGCTCGGCCTCGGCACCGACCACCGGCGGATCGTATTCGAAGGGCGTGTCGCGTCGGCCGGCGGCGAAATCGGCCGCCTCCTTCGCCAGCTTGCCGAAGTTCTTGCCGATCGCTGGAAAGAATCCAGTCGCGAGGATCAGGCTCCCAAGCCAGTTGGCCGCCGCCGCCTCAGCCTCATAGTCGATGCGGCAGCCCGCGCCCTCGGGCGCGATCTTCAACCGGGCGCAGAGAAAGGCGATGGGGCCGCGGCTGAAATAGCGGCAATGCTCGAACCATTGCTCGAACACCCAATTGACCGGCTTCTCCCGCCATTCCAGCTTGAACGGACCTTTCTTGGCCCGACCGACGTAGAGCACGGACCCGTCCGGCTGGGGCGTTTCCTCGATCTCGTGACGCGGCAGCTTGGCCGCTTCGTTGAAGCGGGCGGTGTCCGACATGATCGGCCAGACGGCATCAACCGGCTGGTCGAAATGCCAGGTCCAGCTTCGGCTCTTTGGCTTACCCATCTGACCGCCGATGAAAGGCTCCGTTTTGGGCGGCTCTCCCGCTCTTGCTATACGCGCGAGGGATGCTAGCGGATGTCGGCCTACCAGCGAAAGCCGGGGACGGCGGCGATGGGCTGGGCCCGCTCCCGCCGGCAGACCGCTTCGAGATCGCCGGCGGCAAGCTCGTCCTGGTGGATGCCGCTCAGGACGAGGAGTCCATCGATGCCAGCGGCATTGGCCCCGGCGATATCGGTGCGCAGGGAATCCCCCACGGCCAGGATTCGCTTGCGGTCGCCGATGCCGAGCAGGGCAAGGCTCTCCTGATAGATGGGTGCGTGGGGCTTGCCGAAGTAGTGCACCTTGCCGCCAAGCGCCTCGTAGCGCCAGGCGATGGTGCCGGCGCAGATCTCCGTCTTGCCGCCATGGATGACCACGAGATCGGGATTGGCGCAGACCATGGGCAACACCCGCCTGGCGGCGGCCTGGAGTGTGGCCTCGAACTCCTCGACTCGCACGGCCGAATTCTCCACGCCCGTGTTGAGAATAAAATCCGCTGCCTCGATGTCCGGCGTCTGCTCGAAGGGCAAGCCCTCCAGCATGTTCTGGTCGCGCGCTGCCATGATCGCATAGAAGCGCCGGCCGCCGGGATTCCCCTGGCGCATCCAGCGCCATGTCGCCTCGCCCGAGGAGAGCAATTCGTCGTAGAGCCCGCGAGAGATGCCGATCTCGCTGATGCGCCGGATCACGCCGGCCACCCGGCGCGGTGCATTGGAGAGGACGACGATCCGCTTGCCGGCGCGCTTCAGGTTCTGCAAGGCGTCGACCGCGCCCGGCATGGGCGATCGCCCGTCATGAAGCACGCCCCAAAGATCGAGCAGAAAGCCGTCATAGCGGTCCGCGAGGCCCGCCACGCCTGAGAGTACAGGCACGCTCATGAGCCGTTTCCCTTTCCCGCCGCCCGGTGATCGGCGCCGACGGCATAGGCGAGACGGGCAAAGCCGTCGGCCTTGAGTCTCAGCACCAGGTCAGCCTTGATCCGGGCGACCAGGCCGGGGCCGCGATAGACCAGCGCCGTGTACAGTTGGACCAGGGAGGCGCCGGCGCGGATCTTGGCGTAGGCGTCGGCCCCGCTGGCGACGCCGCCGACGCCGATAAGCGGGAGCTTGCCTTCCGTCAGCCGATACATGTCGGCCAGCACCGCCGTCGATGGCGCGAGGAGCGGCCTGCCGCTCAAACCGCCGGCCTCGCTTGCCGCCGCGCTCTTCAGGCTCCGCGGCCGATCGGTCGTCGTATTGGCGACGATCAGCCCATCGATACCGCTCGCCAATGCCACCTGGGCGATATCCTGCCGGTCCGCCATGGCCAGGTCGGGCGCGATCTTCAGCAGCACCGGCGGACGCCCGCTGCCCCGCGCAGCCATCACGGCTGCGAGCAGTCTTTCCAGCGCGCCGGCATCCTGAAGCGCGCGCAGGCCTGGCGTATTGGGCGAAGAGACATTGACCACCAGATAGTCGGCCAAGCTGCCCAGCGCCGCCACGCCGGCCACATAGTCGGCCGCGGCGTCCAAGCTTTCCTTGTTCTTGCCGAGATTGATGCCGAGGATAGGGCGCTCCGCCCTCCCCGCCTTGGCAAGCCGGGCCGCGACGGCGGCATGGCCATCGCTGTTGAAGCCCATCCGGTTGATCACCGCCTGGTCCGCCGCCAGCCGGAAGAGCCGCGGGCGCGGATTGCCGGCCTGGGCGCGCGGCGTGACGCTGCCGATCTCCACGAAGCCGAAACCAAAACGGCCCATGCGGGCGAAGACCTCGGCATTCTTATCGAAGCCGGCGGCAAGGCCGATGGGATTGGGGAAATCGAGGCCGAAGACCCGTTCGCGCAGGATCGGATCGTCCGCCGGTGCTGCGCCCGGAAACGGCAAGGCCTTCAGCAAATGAATTGTCAGCCGATGGGCCGTCTCGGGCGGAAGCAGGCGAATCACGCTGAGGGCGGCCTCGGCCAATGCGGGCATGGCGCGGCAAGCTAACAAGGCGCCTGCGGTTTTTCCAGGTGACAAGGCGGCCGGCCGGGCGGAACATCCCCTCATGCTGAAGCACGCGGACGTCTGGCGGGCCATCGACCGTCTGGCGGCGAAGCATGGGCTAAGCGCGTCGGGGCTTGCCCGGCGTGCGGGTCTCGATCCCACCTCGTTCAACAAGAGCAAGCGCGCCTCGCGGGAAGGCAAGCCGCGCTGGCCGACCACCGAGAGCATCGCCAAGGTTCTCGCGGTCACCGGCGAGAGTTCTCGACGGCTTCGTCGCCCTCATGGGCAGCCGACCTGGCGGCGGACTGGCGCGGCGCCTGCCGGTGCTGGGCTACGCCCAGGCCGGCGGCCAGGGCCATTTCGACGACGCCGGCTATCCCGTCGGCCGGGGCTGGGACAGCATCGACTTTCCGGCGCTGCGCGATCCCGCCGCCTATGCCCTCGAGGTGGGCGACGACAGCATGGCCCCCATCTTTCGCAACGGCGATGTCATCGTCATCTCCCCAGCCGGCGATGTCAGGCGCGGCGACCGGGTGGTGGTGAAGACCCGCAAGGGCGAGATCCTGACCAAACAGCTTCTGCGCCAGACGGCACAGAAGCTCGAGCTCGGCTCCCTCAATCCCCGGCATCCGACACGCGTGCTCGACATAGCCGAGGTGCGGTGGATGGCGCGGATCTTGTGGGTCAGCCAATAGGGCCGCTCGGTTTCCTCTCGAGGGTCAGCAACTTCTCCATCCTGAAATTGGCAAGTGTCTGTCCGCGAATATTGACGACCTGCGCCGCCAGGAGCCGAAAGCCGCGCCGCTCGAAGAACGGCCGCGCGGTGATGCTCGCCTCCGTGAACAGGCGCCATAGACCCTGCTCCTGCGCCGCCGCTTCAACCCTTTCGAGCAGCGCCGTCGCGACACCGGCGCGTTGATGGGCCGGGTGAACGAACATCATGTCGAGATGCCCATCGGGCTCCAGGTCGGTGAACCCCACCGGATTTTCGGCGACCATCGCTACCCATGTCGGCCTGCTGAGGCGCACTTCGGCCCATCTATCGCGATCCGCCTGAGCCCAGGCCTCGATCTGCGCTCGATCGTAGTCCTTGGCCGCGGTCTCCCGAATCGCCGCGAGGAAGATGCCGATGACAGCATCGAGATCGTCTGGCCGATAGGATCTGATGGACAGGGTGGGAGACAATCCGCCGATCCAGCGACAGTTTCGAGATTGCGATCCTACAGCGGACGACCGGTCTCGCGCCCGACGTGTATCGAAACAATGCGGCGGTTGGCCCGTCGGTCCCAGTCGGCTAAGGTGATGGTAGCATTTCCACGAGGTCTTAATCCATGAACGCTTGGCATTACGTCGACGGGAAATGGGTTTCCGGCGATCCGCTGCTGATGACCGCCTGGAGCCACGCCATCTGGATGGGGGCTGCCATCTTCGACGGCGCGCGCGCCTTCGAGGGCGTGACGCCGGATCTTGATCTGCATTGCCAGCGCGCCGTGCGCTCGGCGACAGCGCTCAGCCTGAAGTCGCCTCTTAGGGCCGAGGAGATCGAAGAGCTGCTGCGCGAAGGCATCGCCAAGTTCCCCAAGGGCTCGGCGCTCTATCTGCGCCCCTTCATGTGGTCGACGGATGGCTGGATGGCGCCCTATCCAGAAAGCACCAAGATCGCCATCAGCGTGGTCGAAACGCCCCTGCCGGACCCGACCAAGAGCGCCTCCTGCACGCTTTCCAAATGGCGCCGGCCCTCGCCGGAGACGGCCCCCACCGACGCCAAGGCGGTCTGCCTCTACGCCCAGGCGGGGCGGGCCAATGCCGATGCCAAGTCGCGCGGGTTCGACGAAGGCGTGATGCTGGACCCCATCGGCCATGTAGCCGAGTTCTCCTCGGCCAATCTCTGGATCGGCAAGGATGGCGCGGCGCATACGCCGGCAGCGAACGGCTGCTTCCTCAGCGGCATCACCCGCGCCCGCACGATCAAGCTGTTGCGGGCAGCAGGCGTCGCCGTCCATGAGCGCAGCCTCACCTACCGCGACCTGCAGGACGCCGACGAGATCTTTTCTACCGGCAATTTCGGCAAGGTGATGCCGTTCACCAAGATCGACGACCGCGAGTTGCAGCCCGGGCCGATTTTTCGGCGTGCGCGGGAGCTCTACTGGGAATTCGCCCATAGCTGAGGCGGCTTCAGCTCAGGCGAACCGAAATCTCCGCCAGCTTCGCGAAAGGTGATTCGCCGTCGGCCAGGGTAAGCTCTCCGGCACGCCGTAAACCGAGGCGGCCATGGCGCTGACGCAGCGCGTCGGCGAGCCAGTGGTGAGCCTGGGTTTGGCGCTGGCGGAGAAGACGGCCATCTTCGTTGAGCCAGGTCCAGCGCCGGTCCAAGGCTTCGCACAGCACCTCGATCCCCTCGGCCTTTGCTGCGGAGAGGCTCAGCACCGCGACAGGCCATTCGCCCGCCGGGGCCAGGCCCAGCGCCCCTTCCACATCGGCTCGCGCCCGCGCCGCGGCGGGACCCATGTCGGACTTGGTGACGGCGACGACATGGGGGATCTCGACGATGCCCGCCTTCATGAACTGAAGGGAATCGCCGGCACCTGGCTGAACGCAGAAGACGACCGTGTCGGCGCAGTCGGCGACGTCGGTTTCCGATTGGCCGACCCCGACGGTCTCCAGGATCACGACATCATAGAGGGCGCGCAGCAGGACCATGGCGGCGAGGCTTTCCTCCGCCAGGCCACCCAGCCGGTCGCGCGCCGCCATGGAGCGCACAAAGATGCCTGTATCCGTGGCGGCGGCGGCGATCCGGCTGCGGTCACCCAGAAGCGCGCCGCCGGAGCGGCGTGAAGACGGGTCGACGGCGATGATCGCGACGCGCCTACCGCTCGCGCGCAGCGGCTTCAACAGCGCGCCCGCCAAGGTCGACTTGCCCACGCCCGGCGGGCCGGTGAGGCCGATCACATGGGCCGTAGGTCTGGCGTAAGCGGCGTCGAGCAGGGCAAGGCTCGCCGCCGATTCCGGGGCGCGCTCGATCTCGCCGAGAGCTGCCGCCACCGCCGGCTTGCCGCCGGACTCGAGCTTCACCAGAGGAGAGGAATCCGCGGCCGGCTCAGTCCGTGCCATGGCCCGAGTTGGAGTCGCCGATCGCCGCCTGGGCCGCGGCCAGCCGCGCGATCGGCACGCGGAAGGGCGAGCAGGAGACGTAGTCGAGCCCGACCGTGGCGCAGAAGCGGATCGAGGCCGGGTCGCCGCCATGCTCCCCGCAGATGCCGAGCTTCAGGTTCGGCCGGGTCTTGCGGCCGCGCTCGGCGGCGATGCGCACCAGCTCGCCCACGCCGTTCGGATCGAGACTGATGAAGGGATCGATGGGCAATATGCCGCGCCGCTCGTACTCCTGGAGGAAGCGTGCCGCATCGTCGCGGCTGAGGCCGTAGGTGGTCTGGGTGAGATCGTTGGTGCCGAAGCTGAAGAAGGCGGCGTCGGCGGCGATCCGGTCGGCCAGCAAAGCGGCGCGCGGCAGCTCGATCATGGTGCCGACGACATAGGGGAGATCGATGCCCCGGGCCTTGGCGACCTCGCGGGCGACCCCGTCGATCATCTCCTTCAGGATCGAGAGCTCGCGCTCCATGGAGACCAGCGGAATCATGATCTCGGCCTCGACGGTCTCGCCGGTCTCCTGCTTGA
>CAVXLN010000028.1:0-33022 GCA_963762435.1 uncultured Alphaproteobacteria bacterium
AATATTGCTCGTGTCGGCAACATAGACGTTGCCCATGTTGTCGACCGCGACCCCTTGAGGGTATTGCTGAATCCCGCGTCCCCGGCGGGGCCGTCGACGTAGCCACAGTTGTTCGGGTTTCCGGCGATTGTTGTGACGACGCCATTCCGTGATCTTGCGGACCGCACAGTTGTTTTGGTCCGCCTACGTATAGGTTGCCCTGGTGGGTCGATGGCGAGTTCCGAAGGGGGAGATCGAATTGTGCTGTCGGTTCCCTGTGCCGTCTTGAAAACCGGAGTTTCCTTTGGTTCCGGCGAGGGTTTGCACCCAGCTCCCGGCATCGGTGACGACCCGAATCACCTGGTTGCACTGGGGTCCGAGACGTACAGGTTCTCTGTTGATCGACCACGGTGTCCGCCGGGGACGGAGAACTGAGCGGTCGTCACGAGGCCGTCAGTGTATCCTCACTGGTCGGCCACCCCCGCGACAGGGCTCACGACACCCGGGTCGGAGACGTACCGAAGGAGCAGCTCTGGCCCTGATCGGCGATGAACGCGCCACCGTAGCCATCGAGCGCGACCCCGGTTGGGATTCGCGAACTCGCATTGGACGCCATCCCATGAGCTTCGTCGTTGCTACCGTTCCCCGCGAAGGTAGTCGACGGGTTGTAATTGAGGATAGCACGCCCCCCTGTAGCAGATGCCCGGGGGGAACTGACAGACGTAGCCGCAGTCGCCGCAGTTGTGAGGGTCGGTCGCGAGGTTTGTGCAGCCACGGGAGGGGCAGTAGGTCTTGCCGCTATTGCAGTTGCCGCAGGCGCCATGCGTGCAATTGCCGCCATTCAAGCAGACGTTCCCACAGGCGCCGCAGTTGTTCGTATCGGAGCCGATGTCGGTAGCATGCCGTCGCAGAGCCGTCCTGCGCGCTGCTGGCGCAGGAGCACCAGCGTTGATGCAGTTGGGGCTCGGCACGCACACTGATACCGCAGCCGCCGCAGTTGTCGGGATCGCTCGTCGCGTTGATCGCGCAGGGGCTGAGCTTGCGAAGCCGGTAGTTGTTGGATGTCGGCGGCGAAAACATCCCCTGGCCGTCGACGGCGATACCGTTGATTGCTTGAACTGTGCGTCGCAGGCCGGACCGTCGTTGAATCCCTGGAAGCTGCTGCGCCGGCGATCAGGTTCACCCAGCGGCTTCCGAGGATCACCTCTTGAACGTCTCCGTTCGGGCGACCTGAAAGGTTGCCCGAAGAATCGAAAGCGATGTCGGAGGGTTGTAGAGGAAGACCGATCCATGAGGCCGCTACGGGAGGCTGGAACGCACGTGCTGTGCGAAGTGGCCCCCGCCACGGTCGACACGATGCCACCGAAGATCTTTCGGATGACGCAGTTGTTGTGTCGGCAACGTAGAATTGCCCGAGCTGTCGACCGCTACGCCTGAAGGCCCGTTGAATGGGCGTCGGCGCGGGGCCATCTAGATAATTACCGTTGGCGCTGTTGCCGGCGATTGTCGTCACGGCCCCGTTCGTGATCTTGCGGATCGCGCAGTTCCCTTGTCGGCGACATAGACGTTGTCCTGGATCGAGGCGATTCCCTAGGGGGTGTTGAACCGCGCCTTGGCTCCGGTTCCGTCTTTGAAACGTGAAGCTCTCGGTGAGACCCCTACCGTCCGGAGCACGACCCCGCGTCGGTCAGCATGTGGAGCTCCACATGTCCGGCTCGGAGAAGAACAGGTTCCCTTGCGAAGTGAGCGCCAGGCCGGCCGGGGTCAAGCTCGCGGCGACAGAGGGGGCCATCGATCGGAGAAGTAATGAGCCCGGTTGCAACACGGTCGTCACGCTCCCGCGTCGGAGACGTACCGGATGATGTTGTACCATCCGCTATGTAGATACCGCCGTATCCGTCGAGCGCGACTCCCTCGGGCCCCTCGAGCTTCGCGGTCGCGCCATCCCGCCGTGAAATCCCTCTGTCCCGTTGCCGGCGACGGTGTCCACGTCCCGGGGTGCAGCAGCCGGACGGGCAGATGCAGGCTCCGTTTGAGGCAGGTCTCGCCCGCGAGCAAGACGTTCCCGCAGGCGCCGCAGTTGTTCGAAGTCGTTCTGCGATGTTGGTGCAGACGTCGCTCGGCGGGCGCTCCCAGTGGTCGGCGCGTAGCGACGACGGGCAGGTGCACGTTCCGCCCACGCAGGAGACCCCCGCGCTGCATGCAACGCCGCATGCGCCGCAGTTGTGCTGATCGGTGTCCGAGGTTGACGCACGCGTTTGAGCAGATGACGTCGCTGCCGGGGCAGGTCAGCACGCACGTGCCGTTGTTGCAGAATGGTCGGGTCGCGTTGCTCCCCTGTCCGCAGACGTTCCCGCAGAGTGCAGTTGTTTGCGTCGTCGGAGCTCGTGCAGGCGCTCAAGCCCCCGCAGTGGCCACCGTCGCAAGAGTGACCCCATCGCAGTCGATCTCGCCGGAGCGGCAGGCGCACTTCCTATCCCTGCAGCTCGCCCCGGGATCGCAGACCATGCCGCACCCGCCGCAGTTCTGTCCGTCCGTCTCGAGATCCGCGCATCCCGCGCCGCCGTCGAACGCGCATGCGGTCTGGCCCGCCGGGCACTGGCGAGCAGCCGGCGTCCACGCAGAGCCCGCCTCCGAGGCAGGCGTGGCCGCAGGCTCCGCAGTTCCGAGTGCTGCCGACTCACGCAGAGGCCGCTGCAGTCGGTCTCGTGCCGGACGGACAGATCGCCGAGCAGCGTCCCATCGTGGCAGGAGCTTCCGGCCGGGCACTGCGACCCCGCAGCCGCCGCAGTTGGCGTCGTCGCTCCGAGGCTGTAGCAGCCCGCCGGGCCGCCCTCCTCCTCGGCGCTCGTGCAGTAGGAGCGGCCCGCCGCGCAGCCGCAGCCGCCGTCCACGCAGGGGGCCTCGCCCGGCGGCACGCATTGGACCCCGCAGCCGCCGCAGTTGTTGGGATCGTGGACAGCGTCGCACAGGTCGTCGGGTCGTCGGCCGGGCAAGGGGTCTGACCGGGGCCGCAGCCGGCGAGGCACGTGCCGCCTACGCACAGCGGCATGCCCGCGTTCACCCCTTGGCCGCAGATGTTTCCGCAGGCGCCGCAGTTCACCGGGGTCGTCCTGCACCGCGTGCACTGCCCGGGGACACCGCAGACGAGCTGCCCGGCGGACAGACTGCACGCGCCGGCGTCCTGGGCCGGCTGCAAAGAGCAGTCGCCCCCGCGGGGCAGGGTTCCCGCAGCCGCCGCAGTTTTTGACGTCGTCCTAGGTGTCGGCGCAGATGCCGTCGCAGACTGTTCCCCCGGGCAGCGTGCAGCTCCCGGAGCAGGCTCCTTCCGAACAGTAGGGGCTCGGCTGCGTGCAGTGGTTGCCGCAAACCGAGCAGTTGTTCGGGTCCTCTTTCGGATTGGCGCAGAGCGCATCGCCGCCGCAGTGGCCGGTCGCGCAGGCGGCGCCGCTCGGCTCGCAGTCGATGCCGCCGTTCGGGCAGGCCGCAGAGCCGCCGTCGCACCAGCCGCCGAGGTCGCAGACGGTGCCGCAGCTTCCGCAGTTGTTCACGTCGATGGCTTTTCGTTCGCGCAGTAGGGGTTCGTGGTCTGCGCGCCGCAAATCGTGCTAGCCGTCCGTGCAGGTCTCGGCTGCAGTGGCCGTCGAGGCACACCTGCACCGGCGGCGCACTCGTGGTTGCAGGCGCCGCAGTTCGGGGCGCTTTCCCGGAGGTCCTCGCAGGAGGCGCCCGCGTCCTGCGCAGAGGGTCTGGCCGCGCGGGCAGGTCGGCGTGCAACCGCGCGTCCTGACATGCGGAGCCGGCTGGGCACGCGTTTCCGCAGCCGCCGCAGTTTTGAGAATCGTTCGCCGAGAATGACGCACTGGTTGCCGCAAGAGGGCTTCGCCGTTCGGGCAGGACCCCCGTGCAGCCGCCGTCCACGCAGGCGCTCCCCGGGGCGCATTCCTGACCGCAGCTGCCGCAGTTCTGCACGTCGGTCCCGAGCGCGTAGCAGCCGGCCGTCGCCGCCGAGCTCTTGGTCGGCGGTGCAGTACGTCTGGCCTGGGCCGCACGCGCAGGTCGCGCCGAGGCAGGGCTGGCCGGCGGACAGGTCGTGCCGCAGCCCCGCAGTTCTCGACGTCGGAGCTCAAGTTGGCGCAGTAGGGAGCCGCGGTACCGTTGCAGATTGAGTTGCCACCGTCGCAGAAGATCGTGGGTTGATTTTGCCGCCGCCGTTCTGGTTGCATGCCCCGAGCGAAGTGAGCGCTGCGAGGGTCGAAAGATGAAACGCTGTGCGGATGCGCCTCAAGTGCACGTCCCACGGGCGGACACGCTCGGCGACGCACAGACGTTGCCGCACGCGCCGCAGTTGTTCGAGTTGGCGGCGGATTGACGCAGGCGCCACCACACGAGATTCCCGACTGCCCGGGGCGCACGAGCACCACCCTTCGAAGCAGTCGGGGTTGCTCCCCAGCAGACGACGCCGCAGCCCCCGCAGTTGTTCACGTCCGTCTGCACGTTGTGCGTGCAGGGGGTGACCTTTCGGTTCTTGTTGTTGGCCAGGTCGGACACAACGAGATCTTCCGGACCCGTCGAGCCTAATGCCGGAGATGTCGGTGAACGAGGCGTTGTCGCCCGCTCCATCTGAAGAACCGGTGCCCTTGCTACCGGCGATGAGGGTGACCTGCCCGCCCGACACGAGCTGAACGTTTGCATAACTACCCACGTAGACGTCCCCGCTGTTGTCCACTGCGATGGCCCTCGGATACTCGATGAGGGTCGACGTCGCGGGACCGGTGAGGGGGAGCTCGTAGTCGCAGAAGACCTCCGTGGAGCCGGCGATCGTGCACGGTGCCGCCGGAGATCTCCCGAACCAGGCAATTTCCAAGATCGGCGACGTACACGTTGTCGGAGCTGTCCACAGCCACCCCGAAAGGCCTACAGAACTCGGCGCTCGTGGCCGGGCCGTCCGCGTAACCGCAGTTGCCGTCACCGGCCACCGTGGAAACGACGCCGTTGGAAATCTTGCGGACGGCGTTGTTGCTGTTGTCGGACACATACAGGTTGTTCGCTTGATTGAGCGCGATGCCCAGCGGGCCCGAGAAGTGCGCGGACGTCCCCGAACCGTTGGAGAAGCCGGGGTTCCTTGGGGTCCCTGTGAGGGGTTCTCACGACGGTCCCGGCGTCGGTCACGACTTGAATGACCTCGTTGTCGGTGTCGGCCACGTAGAGGTTGCCCTGTGAATCCAGTGCCAGACCCCACGGGTTGGAAAACTGGGCGCTCGATGCAGCTCCGTCGAGGTCACCTGACTGGCCGGGCTGGCCGGCCAACGCGCTGACGACACCCGCGTCGGAGATGTAGCGGATGGCATCGTTGAGCACGTCCGCGACGAAGATGCCGCCGTGGCCGTCGAGCTCGACGCCTGCCGGATTGAAGAAGGTCGAGTTGGTGGCCATCCCGTTCGCAAACGGGCTGAACGATCCTGTGCCGGCGTAGGTGAAGACCGTTTCATGGGTGCTAGCACGCGGAGTTCTCGCAGACGTTCGGGCCGGCACATGTCACGTTGCAACCACCGCAGTTGCTGGAATCGCTCCCTTCGTAGACGCAGAGCCACCCGTCCCCGGTCGTGTCGCAGAGTGACGTGCCGTTGTTGAGGCAGGTGCAGGTCGTGGCGTTGGTGCACGTGGCCCGTTTCCACTCGCTGGGCACGCGGCGCCGCACGCGCCGCAGTTGCTCGTGGTGGTGAGGTCGGTGCAGGTGCCGCCGCACTTGGCTTCCTGCTCGGAGTTGGAACACGAGCACCATCCGCTCTCGCAGTAGGGTTCGGCGACTGGGCATTGGATCCCACAGCCCCCGCAATTGGAGGTGTCGGTTGCCGCGCTATGTCGCACGGGCTCAACTCCTCCTCCACGACCGCCTCGAAGCTGGCCCCCGTGAACAGGTTCCCTTGCGCGTCGATCGCGGAGCCCCACAGGGTGAAGCTGTCCCCCGCCGGGAAGGGGACCTGCCCCGAGCCGCTGAGGGTACTCGCCCCCTTGCCGGCGTAGACCAGGACCTTTCCGCCCGTCGTCAACTCTTGAACGTGATTGTTCGAGACGTAGACGTTTCCGCTGCCATCGACCGCAATGCCCGCCGTCGTCGGAGGAACTGGCCGAGCGCGGCCTCGGCGGTGTGGCACCGAATCCATCGGTCGGTTGCGTGATCGTCCGCGAAGGGGTCGTCGTCGGCCGTGGCTGGACCCAGCCGGGCGGCCGCCCGCATGCCGAGACCGAGGCGCTTGCGCGCGCCGGTGCGGCCGCGAATGGGGCCACGGCCTATGTCACGCTCGAGCCGTGCGCCCATCTCGGCCACACGCCGCCTTGCGCCGAGGCGCTCATCGCCGCCGGCATCGCGCGCTGCGTCGTGGCCATCGAGGATCCCGATCCACGCGTCTCGGGCCGGGGGCTCGAGATGTTGCGCGCGGCTGGCATCGCGGTCGAGACCGGGCTCTTGTCCGATGAGGCGGCCTCGCTCAATGCCGGGTTCCTGAAGCGCATTCTTGCCGGGCGCCCGCTCGTCACGCTCAAGCTCGCCACCAGCCTCGACGGAAGGATTGCCACCCGTTCGGGCGACAGCCGCTGGATCACGGGCCCCGAGGCGCGGCGGCTCGGTCACCTACTGCGCCATCGCCACGATGCGGTGATGATCGGCAGCGGCACGTCGCTCGCCGACGATCCCGAGCTTACCGTGCGCCTGCCTGGGCTCGAAGTGCCTCAGCCTTTGCGCATCGTCGTGGATGGCGGGCTTCGCACGCCGCTCACGCACAAGCTCGTGCGCGACGCCAACCGCATTCCGACCTTGATCGTGACCCGCGCCGGGCTCGACCCGCTGCGCGCCCAGGTGTTCCAGGATTGCGGCGTCGAGCTCATGCAAGTGCCGCAGGGCGATGATGGATGTCTCGACCTTTCCTCTATTTTTCAAGCATTTGGCGCGCGCGGCCTGACCCGTGTGCTGGTCGAGGGCGGGGCGGGTCTGGCAGCCGCACTTCTGCGTGCGAAGCTGGTTGATCGGCTCGCCTGGTTCCGCAGCCCGACGCTCATCGGCGGCGACGGCCGGGCCGCAATCGAGGCCTTTGGTGTCGACCGGATTGCGGATCAAGCGCGGGCGACCCGCCTTTCGATCATGCGGATCGGCGAGGATGTGCTGGAAACCCTCGCCCTCAGCGCTTAGGTTCTGAGGCGGTACCATCGCAAAAGCTGCCCGGCCGAGAAAAGAATGTTCACCGGAATCATCACGGATGTGGGCCGTATCCGCGCGATCGAGCCTCACGGCGATCCGCGCTATACGATCGAGACGAGATATGACACGGCCAAGATCGCGCTCGGCGCCTCGATCGCCTGCTCCGGCGTCTGCCTGACCGTGGTCGAGACGGGGGCCGACTGGTTCACCGTCCAGGCCTCGGCCGAGACGCTGGCCTTGACCACGGTCAAGGATTGGCGGGAGGGCACGCCGGTCAATCTCGAGCTCGCCTTGAAGATGGGCGACGAGCTGGGCGGCCATATCGTCTCGGGCCATGTCGACGGCGTCGGAAAGATCGTCGAGCGTGGGCCGGACAATGATTCAGTGCGCTACACGATCGAGGCGCCTGGCGATCTCGCCCGGTTCATCGCCAAGAAGGGTTCGATCACCGTCGATGGCGTATCGCTGACCGTCAATGCGGTCGAGGGCAGCCGCTTCGGCGTCAATATCATTCCGCATACCCAGGCCGTCACGCGCTTCGGCGAGGCGATGGTCGGCGATGCGGTCAATCTGGAGATCGACATGCTTGCCCGTTATGTCGCCCGGCTGGCGGAGACGGGCGGGCTGGTCGGGGGGAAGACGCCATGAGCTTCATCGACATCGTCTCGCCGATCGACGAGGTGATCGAGGATGCCCGCAACGGTCGCATGTTCATCCTGGTCGATGACGAGGACCGGGAGGATGAGGGCGATCTGGTCATTCCGGCACAGATGGCGACGCCGGCCGCGATCAACTTCATGGCGAAATACGGCCGCGGCCTGATTTGCCTGGCGCTGACGCGCCAGCGGGTCGAAGAGCTGAAGCTGCCGCTGATGCCGCAGCATAACAGCTCGCGGCTGCAGACCGCCTTCACCGTCTCGATCGAGGCCAAGGAAGGGGTCACCACCGGCATCTCCGCGCCCGACCGGGCGCGCACCATCTCGGTCGCGATCGACCCGACCAAGGGTGCTCTTGATCTCGTGACCCCCGGCCATGTCTTCCCGCTGATGGCGCGCGATGGCGGCGTGCTGGTGCGCACGGGGCATACCGAGGCGGCGGTCGATATCGCGCGGCTTGCCGGCCTCAACCCGTCCGGCGTCATCTGCGAGATCATGAACGACGACGGCACCATGGCGCGCCGGGCGGATCTCATCGCCTTCGCTCAGCTGCACGGCCTCAAGATCGCGACCATCGCCGATCTCATCGCCTATCGCCGGCGCCATGAGCGGATCATCGAGCGGACGCTGACAAGCGAGATCGACAGCAAGTATGGCGGCCATTTCCGCATCATGGTCTATGTCAACAAGCTCAACTATGCCGAGCACCTCGCCATGGTGAAGGGCGATGTCGCGTCCGGCGGGCCGGTGCTGGTGCGCGTTCATGCGCTGAACGTGCTCGATGATGTTCTCGGATGCGGTCTCTCAGGGCGTGGAGGCGAGCTCCATGCCGCGATGGAGATGATCGCTGAGGCCGGGCGCGGCGTGGTCGTGCTGATCCGCGAGCCGATGCCGACCAGCCTCAGCGATCGGGTGCGCCAGCGCCTGGGCGAGCCGGTCGAGCACAGCCGCTCGCTGCGCGATTACGGCATCGGCGCGCAGATCGTCTCGGATCTGGGTGTGCGCGAGATGATTCTCCTGTCGAATACCGAGCGCAATATCGTCGGTCTCGAAGGCTACGGGCTGCGCGTCGTGGATCAACACCCGATTCCCCTCAAGGGTGGGAAGCCATGAGCCATCTTCTGATCGTCGAGGCGCCCTATTACCGCAATATCTCGGTCGAGCTCAGGGCCGGCGCGGAGGAGGCGTTGGCCGAGGCCGGCGCCAGCTGGGACGTGATCGAGGTGCCAGGCGCCTTCGAGATCCCGGCGGCGATCGCGCATGCCGCCGGCCTGCATCTGCCGGCCGGCGCCAAGCTCGCCCGCCACTATGACGGTTATCTGGGGCTCGGCGTGGTCATCCGCGGCGAAACCAGCCATTACGATTATGTCTGCGGCGAGAGTGCGCGCGGGCTGCAGGATCTGGCGCTGCGTCACGGCCTCGCGGTGGGCTTCGGCATCCTCACGGTCGAGAATGGCGACCAGGCCTGGGCGCGCGCACTTCGAACCGAGAAGAACAAAGGGGCGGAGGTTGCGCGCGCCGCCCTTGCCATGATCGCGCTCAAGCAGCACCTCACGGTGCCGGCCTGATGTCGGACACCGCGGGCAAGAAGCAACGGGGCCGGACGGCCGGGGCGCGCGGGGCGGCCCGTCTCGCTGCCGTCCAGGCGCTCTATCAGGTCGAGATCACGGGCGTCTCGGGCGCGGTCGCGATTGCTGAGTTCGTCAAGCATCCGCTCGGCCGTGAGATCGATGGCGAGGCGGTCGTACCGGCCGACGAGGCGCTGTTCCGCGATCTCGTGGCGGGTGCGCTTGCCAAGCAAGCCGAACATGACGCGCTCATCGCGGGGGCCTTGGCACCCGAATGGCCGCTCGAACGGTTGGAGATGGTGATCCGCGCCATCTTGCGCGTTGCCGTGTTCGAGCTCACCTCGCAGATCGAGGTGCCGGCGCGCGTCGTCATCACTGAATATGTCGATATCGCGCACGCCTTCTTCGCCGGCAAGGAGCCGGGCCTCATCAATGGCGTGCTCGACCGGCTGGCGCGCCAGCTCCGGCCCTTGGAGTGGGAGCCCGACGATCGCTGATCCGTCGGCCGCCGGTTTGGGCGAGTTCGGCCGGATCGCCCGTTTCTTGGCCCCGCTCGCCACCCATCCGGCAGCACTCGGCCTCACGGACGATGCAGCACTCCTGGCACTCGAGGCGGGTGAGGAGCTGGTCGTGACGGTCGATGCGCTGGTCGAAGGCGTGCATTTCTTGGCCCTTGATCCGCCCGATCTCGTCGCGCGCAAGCTTCTGCGCTGCAATCTCTCCGATCTCGCCGCGATGGCGGCACGGCCCGTCGCTTACGTCATGACCATGGCGCTGCCGGCGCGCTGCGACGATGCCTGGGTCGAGCGCTTCGCTCAGGGCCTAGCATCGGACCAGGCCGAGTTCGGCATCACGCTCATCGGCGGCGATTCGGTCTCGACGCCGGGACCGATCACGCTTTCGCTCACGGCCTTCGGTCGCGCGGCAACCGGTGCCGCCGTCCGGCGCAGTGGAGCGGCGGCGGGCGATCTGCTCTTCGTCTCCGGTACCATTGGCGACGGCGCGCTCGGGCTCCTGGCCGCGACCGAGCGTCTCGGTGGGATCGAGCCGGAGGAAAAGCGCTGGCTTGCCGATCGCTACCGCCTGCCGCAGCCGCGCCTGGCGCTCGGCGTGGCCCTCACCGGGCTTGCGACATCGATGATGGATATCTCGGACGGCCTCGTCGGCGATCTCGATCATATCGCTGCTGCGTCCGGCGTCGCGGCGACGCTCGACGCATCGCAAGTGCCGCTCTCGCCGGCCGCCGCCTCGGTCCTGGCGCTCGATCCCGGCCTCTTGGAAACCGTGCTCGCCGGCGGCGATGATTACGAGCTGCTCTTCACGATCCGGCCCGGAAACCTGGATGCGCTCGAGCAGCGCAGCGCCTCTTGCGGCATTCCGGTGACCCGGATCGGCCGCATCGAGGCCGGGAATGGCGTGCGTATCCTCGATCGTGACGGTGTGGAGATCCCGCTCGCGCGGCGCGGCTTCCGCCACGGATAAACCTTCCGGTCAGCAATCGGCGCTATCTTCCGCCTCCTGATCGAGGCGAGGCGTGATGGCGTGGTTGCGTAGAGGATTGCTGGCAGCGGTGCTGCTCGTGTTGACCGGGTTCGCCGCGGCACCGGCCTCGGCCGGCGAAGGTGCGGCCGGCGGCCCGATCTATGTGCGTCTCCGGCCGATCTCCTTCTCGGTCATCGGCCAGACCAACCGGATCGACAAGGAAGTCAGCCTGATGATCGATCTCGAGCTCGAGGACGGCAAGACCGAGCCGATGTTCGATCCGTTCCGCCGCCAGGTCATGGATAATTTCCTGGTGGCACTCAGCGAGGTCTATGACGAGCAGAAGCCGGGAGACCCGCCGGTGGCCGGCGAGGCGATCAAAGACAAGCTGTTGGATGTCGTCACCCAGATCGCGGGGCCGGGGCTGGTTCATTCAGTGCTCATCATCTCGATCGGCGAGCGCGCGCACGCCCGTTGACCCAAGACCCCCGTTGACCCAGTTCCCGGACGTGCGCGATAAGGCGCGACTTTCCGGGGGATTTGCGCGCCGTGAGCTTGGATGCCGTCATCATCGGGGCCGGCCATAATGGCCTGACCTGCGCCGCTTATCTTGCCCAGGCCGGGCTCAAGGTGAAGCTGGTCGAGCGCCGGCCCGTCGTCGGCGGGGCCGCCGTGACCGAGGAATTCCATCCAGGTTTCCGCAATTCGGTCGCCTCATACACGGTCAGCCTGCTCGCACCCAAGATCATCGCCGACCTCGAGCTCGCGGCCCATGGGCTGAGGATCGTCGACCGGCGGATGCAGAACTTCCTGCCGCTGCCCGATGGCGGGGCCCTCCGCCTGTCGGGCGACAGTGCGGCACGGCAGGCCGAGATCGCCCGTTTTTCGGCGCATGATGCGGCGGCACTCGCCGGCTACAACGCGATGCTCGACCAAGCGGCGGCGCTCATCAAGGCGCTCTGGCTCAAGACCCCGCCCAATCGCGGCGGCGGCTTCCGGGCGCTAGGTGCCGGCTTCGATCTGGGGCAACTCCTCTGGAAGCTGCCGGTCGAGACGCAGCGCGATCTATTGGCCCTCATGGGCATGAGCGCCGGCGATCTGCTCGATCGCTGGTTCGAAAGCGACCCCGTCAAGGCCGTGTTCGGCTGGGACAGCATCGTCGGCAATTATGCCGGACCCTACGCGCCCGGCTCGGCCTATGTGCTGCTGCATCATGTCGTCGGCGAATCGAACGGCAAGCCGGGCGCCTGGGGCCATGCGATCGGCGGCATGGGTGCCATCACTCAGGCGATGGCGCGCGCCGTGCGGGCGCGCGGCGGCGAGATCGCGACCGACGCTGCCGTCAGGGAAGTGCTTGTCGAACGCGGCCGTGCGGCGGGCGTCGTGCTCGAGGACGGCACCGTGCTGCGTGCCCGGGCGGTGATCTCGAACCTCAATCCCCGGCTGCTCTTCGCCAAGCTCGTCGATCCCGCGGTGGTGGAGCCCGATTTCCTCAAGCGCATGCAGGGCTGGCGTTGCCGGTCCGGTACTTTCCGCATGAATTTGGCGCTTTCCGGCCTGCCGGAATTCACCGCATCGCCCAATCGCGACGGGATCGATCATCTGACTTCCGGCATCCTGATCGCCCCCTCGCTCGATTATATGGAGCGGGCCTACGAGGATGCGCGCCACCATGGCTGGTCGCGCGAGCCGGTGGTCGAGCTGCTGATCCCGTCCACGCTCGACGACAGCCTGGCGCCGCCCGGTGCCCATGTCGCGAGCCTGTTCTGCCAGCATGTCTCGCCCGACCTGGCCGACGAGCATCGCGAGACGGTGGCGGATCTCATGATCGCCACCGTCGACCGCTATGCGCCGGGCTTCAAGTCACTGATTCTAGGGCGCCAGATTTTGTCGCCGCGCGACCTCGAACGGCAATTCGGGCTGGTCGGCGGCGACATCTTCCATGGCGCGCTGGCCTTGGATCAGCTTTTCAGCGCGCGACCGACACTCGGATATGCCGATTATCGCACGCCGGTTCCAAGCCTCTATCAATGCGGCTCGGGAACCCATCCCGGCGGCGGCGTCTCGGGCGCGCCCGGCCACAATGCCGCGCGCGAGATACTGGCCGATTTCCGCCGCGGCCGGGTCGGGCGGGCTTAACGCGCGAAGGCCCGGCGCTTCAGGCCGGCGAAGAGCACGCCGATCGCGCCCAGCCCCAGCATCAGCGTCCAGCCGGCCGGCTCCGGCACTTCGATGGTCACGGTGCTGCCCTTTGCGAAGAGCTGCGTGAGGTTGAAGGTACCGTCGCTGAAGATCGGATCGGCGGTCGAACCGGTGAACAGCACCGGTCCTGCCAGCACATCGGCACCGCCGATCGGCGAGCCGACGATATCGAGGTCCGAAGCGGTGAGTGCCGTGCCGAAGATGATCTCGCTCGCGATCCCCGCCTTGCCGTCGAAGATACCCGAGACATTGTCGAACTCGGAATCGAAAGCCGGCGCCTTCGAGACATCTTGGGTATTGACGATGAAGCTGGCGGTGTTCGGGCCGGTGAGCGTGACGGTGATGATGTCGGCATGGGCGCTGCCGGTAAAAGCAGTGGAAATGAGCGCAACGGCGCAGAGTGCGGAAAAGCGATTGGTCGAAAAGCGGGTCATGGCAAAATTCCTCATCACGGATATACGCCCTTGCTACCGTGGCGGGACCCTGGCGGATGCAATACGCGTAAAATTTTTCGGACCCTTCGCCGCGGCGGCCGATACCGCCCGGCCGGGAATTGACACTCGGCAATTCCGTCCGTTAACTCCGCACCAGTTTCCTTGGAGAAAGATCATGCGACCCATGAAATCCATGATTGCGGCCCTGATGCTTGTCGCAGCGTTCGCCGGTGCCGCATCAACCGCGTCGGCCCAGGCTCCGGAGGGGGTCAGGGTCCGCGTGCGCGGCACGATCGACACGCTCGAAGGCGGCGTGCTGACGGTCAAGTCGCCGGCCGGCCAGCTCACCAAGGTCGCTTTTCCCGACAATACCGGCGTCGTCGGCATGGCCCGGCGCACGCTCGCCGACATCAAGCCGAATGATTTCATCGGCGTGACCTCGACGCGCGGTGCCGATGGCAGGATGCAGGCGGTCGAGGTGCATATCTTTCCCGAGGCGATGCGCGGGACGGGCGAAGGGCAATATGACTGGGATCTGCTGCCGCAGAGCACCATGACCAACGGCTCGGTCACCGGCAGCGTGGCCGCCTCCGACGGCCAGACGCTCAAGGTGAATTACAAGGGCGGCGAATCGGAGATCACGGTCGGACCGAAGACCGAGATCGTCTCCTATGTGCCGGGCGACAAAAGCCTGCTGGTGCCGGGCGCCCATATCGTGGTGCTGGCCCTGAAGCAGCCGGATGGCGCCATGTCGGCGTTGCGCGTCAATGCCGAGAAGGATGGCGTGCGCCCACCGATGTAACGAACCGGCCGGCTCTCATCCTTTGACGAGAGCCGGATCGGATTATCTGCTTTGCGTCGTTGCCGATAATCCGACAAGATCGCGACATGAGCGAGGCGCCCCATATCGTCAACATCGACGAGGCCGAAGAGATCGCTGAATCCACAGGCGATCATTGGGGCTGCTTCTACAAGGTGCTGACGCCGAAGGCGCCGCGGCTCGGCCGTCTCGGCGCCAATGTCAGTCGGGTCCCGCCGGGAAAAAGCGGCTGCCCGTTCCACTCCCATCAGATCGAGGACGAGGTCTTCTTCGTCCTCTCCGGCCGCGGCGTGCTGCGCTATGGCGAGACGCTGACCGAGGTCGGCCCGGGCGATTGCATCACCTGCCCGGCCGGCAAGAATGTGGCGCATCAGTTCGCCAACCCGTTCGACGAGGATTTCGTCTATCTCGGCATGGGCATGAATGATGCCAACGAGGTTTGCGTCTATCCCGATTCGGGCAAGGTAATGGTGCGGGCGCTCGACCGTGTCGGCTATCTTAGCGACGCCGAATATTATGCCGGCGAGCCCGAAACACCTCGCATTTTCAATCTGATCGCCGATCGCGCGGAACCAGGGCCGGCGGGATCGGGCACCGAGCCGCCGAAGCCGGGCTAGCTCGAGATCTGGTCGGGTGAACTTAACCTTGCCAGTGAATTTTGATCTGATTCAACTAGATAGAGCAGGATTCACACCTTGGATTGGTCAACCCAAGGCGACCCTGCTCTAGCCGTCATCGACGTCTTGAACCGGTATATGGCTTTTTCTTGGCGCCGACGCTCTCCGCCAGTATAGAAGGACCGGACGGCCGTTTCGCGGCCGTTCTTCGCGGGAAAACAAAAAGAAGGGCTTAGGGGTATGGAAATGTCTTGGCTCATCATTGCGGGCGGCGTGCTCGCATTGCTCTACGGCGGCTTTACGGCGCGCCAGGTGCTGGCGGCCGACGCCGGTTCCGCACGCATGCAGGAAATTGCGGCCGCGATTCAGGAAGGTGCCCGCGCCTACCTCAACCGGCAGTACCGCACGATCGCCATCGTCGGCATCGTCATTTGCATCATCCTGGCGGCGACGCTGGGCTTGAGAGTCGGCATCGGCTTCATCATCGGCGCCGTGCTGTCGGGCGTGGCGGGATATATCGGCATGAATGTGTCGGTCCGGGCCAACGTCCGCACCGCCCAGGCGTCGCGCAACGGCCTGGCCGCCGGCCTCGGCATCGCCTTCAAGGCTGGTGCCATCACCGGCATGCTGGTGGTCGGCCTCGGCCTGCTCGGCATCTCGATCTATTACTTCATCCTGCGTGCGACCGTGCCGGATACCGAGCTGCGCTCGGTGCTCGAAGCGCTGGTCGGCACCTCGTTCGGCGCCTCGCTCATCTCGATCTTCGCGCGCCTCGGCGGCGGCATCTTCACCAAGGGGGCCGATGTCGGCGCCGACCTCGTCGGCAAGGTCGAGGCGGGCATCCCCGAGGATGATCCGCGTAACCCGGCCGTGATCGCGGACAATGTCGGCGACAATGTCGGCGATTGCGCCGGCATGGCGGCCGACCTCTTCGAGACCTATGTCGTGACCGTGGTCGCGACCATGCTGCTGGGCTTCATCTTCTTTACCGGCGTCGTGCGCGACAATCTGATGATGCTGCCGCTCCTCATCGGCGGCGTTTGCATCTTCGCCTCGGTCGTCGGCACCTTCTTCGTTCGGCTCGGCAGCAACGGCAACATCATGCAGGCGCTCTACAAGGGCCTGATCGTCACCGGCGTTCTGTCGGCCATCCTGATCTGGCTCGTCATCCGCCAGGTGATCGGCTTCGAGGTACCCCTCGAGGTGGTGGGGCTGGCGCCGATCACCGGCATGAAGCTCTTCATCTGCGCCATCGTGGGCCTGGCGGTCACCGGCCTCATCGTCGTCATCACCGAATACTACACCTCGACCGAATACCGGCCGGTGCGCTCGATCGCCAAATCCTCGACCACGGGCCACGGCACCAACGTCATCCAGGGCCTCGCCATCTCGATGGAGGCGACGGCGCTGCCGGTGCTGGTCATCTGCGTCGGCATCATCGTGGCCTACATCACGGCCGGGCTCTACGGCATCGCCTTCGCGGCCACCACCATGCTGGCGCTCGCCGGCATGATCGTGGCGCTCGACGCCTATGGCCCTGTCACCGACAATGCCGGCGGCATCGCCGAAATGGCCGATTTGCCCAAGGAAGTGCGCAAGACCACCGACGCGCTCGACGCCGTCGGCAACACGACCAAGGCCGTCACCAAGGGCTATGCCATCGGCTCCGCCGGCCTCGCTTCGCTGGTGCTGTTCGCAGCCTATACCGAAGATCTCAAATCCTACTTCCCGAGCCTCAAGGTGACCTTCGCGCTGCAGGATCCCTATGTCGTCGTCGGCCTCTTCATCGGCGGCCTCTTGCCCTATCTCTTCGGCTCCATGGGCATGACCGCGGTCGGCCGTGCGGCCGGCTCGGTCGTGGTCGAGGTGCGCCGGCAGTTCAAGGAAATCCCCGGCATCATGGAGGGCACGGCCAAGCCCGACTACGGCAAGGCGGTCGATCTCCTGACCAAGTCGGCGATCGCCGAGATGATCATCCCGTCGCTGCTGCCCGTGCTGGCGCCGATCGTGCTCTACTTCATCATCCTGCCGGTGGCGGGGCAGGCGGAGGCCTTCTCGGCGCTCGGCGCCATGCTGCTCGGCACCATCGTTACCGGCCTCTTCGTCGCCATCTCGATGACCTCGGGCGGCGGCGCCTGGGACAATGCCAAGAAGTACATCGAGGAAGGCCATCATGGCGGCAAAGGCTCTGACGCCCACAAGGCGGCCGTGACCGGCGACACGGTCGGCGATCCCTATAAGGATACGGCCGGTCCCGCGGTCAACCCGATGATCAAGATCATCAACATCGTGGCGCTGCTGCTGTTGGCGATCCTGGCCGGCTTCGCGCACTGATCAGCCTTTCGACCCAGGACGGCCCCGGAGAGCGATCTCCGGGGCCGTTTTGCTTCAAGGGCTTGCTGCACCAGGCAGGTCCAGCCTGAAACGCGCGCCGGGGCCGGGCAACAAGTCGATCGAGCCGCCGACTCCTGTCGCGATGGCCCGGATGATGGCGAGGCCGAGCCCGGTGCCGCCCGTCTCGCGTCTCGTCGTGAAGAAGGGCTCGAAGATCCGCTCGGCATTGGCCGGCGGAATGCCGGGTCCGTCATCGCCGATCGTCAGTGCCACGCGCCCGCCCTCGAGCCGCGCCGTAATCGTGACGCGAACCGACGGGCCGCCATGCTGCCTGGCATTGTCGACGAAATTGCCGAGGATGATATCCAGCATCTCGGCCGGCATCGCTACCGCGATATCGCCGACCTCGGCCTCGAGCGTCATCTCGGGACATCTGGCCCGGAGCCGATCGAGTGCCGGGGCCAGCGCGGCGGAGGCCGTCTCCGCCGGCCGGGCCATGTCGGCCCGGGCCAGATCGAGCATGCGACGGACCAGCCGGTCGAGCCGGTCGAGGCCATCGGCGACGGTGCGGAGGAACTGCGCGCGCTCCTCCGGCGACATGCTGTCGAAATGATCCGACAGCAGCTCGACGGCGCCCTTGGCGCTCGTCAGCGGCGTCTTGAACTCATGCGAAACATGGGCGGCGAAGTTGCGGATATAGTCGGCGCGATGCTCGAGCGTGGCAGCCATCCTGGCGACCGCCTCGGACAATTCGGCCGCTTCGCGCGGGATCGGGCCTTTGAGCGGCGCGATGGCACCGGCTCGACCCGCCGCGACGCGCCGTGCCTGGGCGACGACGAGCCCGAGCGGCCGGGTCACCAGTCGCGAGGTGAGGAGCGCCAGGACCGCGCCGATGGCCAGAAGCAGCGCCAGCATCGCCAGGATGGCGATCCGCTTGCCATAGATCGCCTGAGCGAGATCGCGCGGTGTGCGCGACAGCAGGATCGCGGCCACGACCTTGCCGTCGGCCGCGACCGGCGTCGCCACGAACACGCGCAGATCGGCACCGCGGCGCAGCGGCCCCTCGCGCGCCGGCTCGTCGCGATAGCGCATGAGATCGACCGGCTCCCCAGCGAGTGCGCGCGTGACCTCGTCGAGACCGGCAAGGCTGCGTCCCAGATCGCTGCCGGTGGACGCAATGATGGTCCCGTGCGTATCAACGATGCGAAGGGCCGCCAGCGTCGCCGACTGCGTGTCGCGCAGCACCGGCAGCAGGGCCGCGCCCGCCGCAGCGGAGATAGGCTCGACCGGCGTCGTCGCCGGGGTCGGATCGGGCGGCGCCGGCAGCACCGCATCGTCGGCGAGATCGAGGCCGAGGTCGCGGGCGGGTTCGGGCAGCGGCGCCGCGGGAGCGCCGGTCTCTGCCGCATAGCCGCCGGCGAGAAGCCGGTCATGCTCGACGCGAAAAGCACTAGCGAGGACGGCGCCTTGCGCCACCAGCTCGACTTCGGTCTGGCGGATGAGCGCGCTTTCATAAAGGCGCAGGACCCAGATGCCACCGAGCGGCAGAGCCAGGATCACCAGGTTGATCAGCAGCAGAAGCGTGCGCAGGCGAACGCGCCGGATCATGCGCAGGGGGCGAGCTTGTAGCCGATGCCGTGCAGCGTCTCGATCGGTGCTGCCCCGATCGCCTCGAACTTGGCGCGGAGCCGGCGGATGTGGCTGTCGATCGTGCGGTCGCTCACGACCTTATCGATCGAATAGGCGCCATCCATCAGCGTGTCGCGGCTATAGACCTTGCCAGGCCGGCTCATGAGCGTCTTGAGGAGCGCGAACTCGGTCGCGGTCAGCACCACCTCCTGCCCGTCCCAGGCCGCCCGGAAATAATCGGGATCGAGGCTGAGCCGGCCGTGGCGCAGCAGCCGCGGCACTTCGGTTGGCGCTACGGCCGGGCCGCGCCGCAGGATCGCCTTGACCCGGGCCACGAGCTCGCGCGGGCTGAAGGGTTTTGCCAGATAATCGTCGCCGCCCAGCTCGAGCCCCAAGACGCGATCGATCTCGTCGTCGCGCGACGACAGGAACAGGATCGGCACGCTCGTGCTGCGGCGCAGCTGCCGGCACAGCTCGGTGCCGTCCATCTCCGGCATCATGACGTCGAGCACGACGAGGTCGGGGGCGATCTTGTCGAAATGCTCGAGCGCCGCCCGGCCATTGCCCGCCTCTGCCGTCGCGAAACCCGCCTTGGCGAGCGCGAAACGCACGACCTCGCGGATTGCCGGATCGTCATCGACGATGAGGACCCTCGTCATCGTTCCTCCTTGCTGCGGCTCGTTTTGCACGAAATCCGAACAGGAAATCCAAGGAATTTGCGCGGGCTCGCCATCGCCTCGGCAAAGGCCCCGGCGATGCTGCGCCGGGTGATGATGGAAAGGGCGAAGGATGAGCAAGAAACTTGTTCTGAATGGCTGGTGGAGCACCGCAGGGGGCAAGGCTTTCCAAATCGGGTTGCTGTTGCTGATTCTCCTGATTCCGTCCGCTCTCGTGCGCAATGTGATCGAGGAACGGCGAGGATATCAGGCGGAGGCGGAGCGGGAATATCGCGGCAGCTGGGGACCCGAGCAATCCGTCATGGGGCCGGTGCTCGTGGTGCCCTTCGCGACGCCGCAATCGAATGCGCGCGGTTATCTGCACATCATGCCGAGCCGCCTCGACACGAAGGTCGAGCTTGTTCCGGAGCAACGCCGCCGCGGCCTGTTCCATGCGACGGTCTATGACGCCAAGATCGCCTTCTCGGGCCAGTTCCTCGTGCCGCCCAGCGCGCTCGCGGCGGTGCCAGCGGAGGCCGAGCTGCTTTGGCCGGAAGCGATCGTGACGCTCCAAGCCACGCGTTTCAGCGAGGTCGACCCGGACGAGCCCCTGTCCTGGGCGGATCAGACTCTGAGTTTCGATGATCGGGCCGAGGACGGCTCCACCGCCTGCGGGGCGCTGCGGCGGATCGCGGCTCACGCGGTCATGGCGTCGGCGCCCGCCTCGGATCGACCGATTCCGTTCGAGACAACCTTGACGCTCCGCGGCACTCAATCGCTGAAGCTGCTGTCGGAGGCCCGCAAAGGCATGGTCAAGGCCTCATCATCCTGGAGCAGTCCTGGATTTTCCGGCTGGCAGCTGCCGGATGCCTACACCATCACGGATGCCGGTTTCGATGCGTCCTGGACGATCGGCAGCACTGGCGCCCTGAGCTGGATCATATCGCCCGCGACCCGCGCAACGGCCTGTACGGCCGAAGACAAGCCGAACATCATGCAAGGCCGGATCGGCATCGATCTGCTGCAGCCGATGCCCGTCTATCACATGGCCGAGCGCAGCTTGAAATATGCAATCCTATTCCCCGTCCTGGCCTTCCTCACCTATTTCCTGTTCGAGATGCTGGCCGGGCTGCGCATCCACATCGTCCAATATGGCTTGCTCGGCCTGTCACTGTCGCTCTTCGGCCTGTTGCTCATCTCGCTGGCGGAGCCGCTCGGCTTCACGCCGTCCTATGTGCTGGCCAGCATCGCGGTGCTGCTGCAATCCTCGCTCTATACCGTCTCGGTGACCGGACGCCTCCGGCTCGCGAGCCTCTTCGCCGGGATCCTGGCCAGCCTGTTCGGCTTTCTCTACATCGTGCTGAGCCTCGAGACCTATTCGCTGTTGAGCGGCTCGGTGGCGCTCTTCGCTCTGCTCTCCCTCGTCATGGCGGTGACGCGACGGGTGCGCTGGTCAGGCGATGCACCGGCCGGCGGGAGCGTCTGAGATGGTCGCGCGGTGCCGCGTCGTCGCGGTATCGAACGGGCCGGCCCTGTCGATCGTGCTCCGGTTCCTGGCCTTGAATGCCCGAAGCGCGCGGTGGCGCGGGCACGGGGTCGGCGTGAACGACAACTGCCTGTTGGCTTAACGATCGATAGTGGCGGTGCCGGCTTCCGGCGGCGCCGATGGCGGCATCAATAGCCGCCGCCGCCGCCCCCACCGCCGCCGCCCCCACCACCACTTGGCTTGCCGCCGCCGGCGGTGCCGAACTTGCCGAAGCTGCTGAGCAGCTGCTCGATGAACGACAGCTCCTTGCCGGGCGCCGGCGTGGTGCGCGGGATCATGGCGACGTTATGGTCGTCGTCGACATGGGTTTGCAGATCCTTGACGGTGCCCTTGTCGTCGAACTCCACGACATAGACGCGCTGCTCGACCAGGTCGTCATCCTGCAGCGTCTGATGCTCGACCCGGCGGCTGATATAATACCAGGTGTTGTTGTCGAAGGTGGCCACACTCGAGGGCGAGCCCAGGAGCCGCGTCACATCTGCCTTGGTCGAGATGCCGGGCTGCACTTCGGCCAGCGAGTCGGAATCCGGCAGGTTGCCGCGTATGACCTGGGGCCAGGTACAGGCCGCGGGCAATGACAGGGCGGCGGCGCAGGCGAAGAGCCGTGCCGCGAGAGCGAATCGGATCGGGCGAATTATCATCTGTCTATCGGCAGCCATTTGCGGCAATACCTGCCCGGTCGCACGTCCCCGTGTCAATCGCCTCGCATCTGGAGCCCCGCCGCCGTCATGCCGCTCAGCACGCTTTTCCGGCCCAACGCCGAGCGCAAGATCGCGCATCAGGCCTATGTCGCGATCGTAACGCAGGCACGGGCGCCGGACTTCTTTCTGCGGCACGGCGTGCCCGATACGCTCGACGGACGGTTCGAGATGATCGTGCTGCACGCCTTTCTGCTGCTGCATCGGCTGCGCGGCGAGGCCTCCGGCCAGCGGCTCGGACAAGTGCTCTTCGATGTCTTCTTCGCCGACATGGACCGCTCGCTGCGCGAGATGGGTACCGGCGATCTCTCGGTCGGCAAGGAGATCGGCCGCATGGCCGAGGCCGTTTCCGGCCGCATCGCGGCCTATCAGCGCGGCTTCGATGAACCGGCCGAGCTGGAGCCGGCGCTCCGCCGCAATCTCTTCGGCACGGTCGCGGAGCCGGCACCTCCGCATCTCGCTTTCATGGCCGCCTATATGCGGATGCAAAGCCGCGATCTCGCCGGGCAGCCTGTGGCGGCACTCGCGGCCGGGACAATTCGCTTCCTTGCCGCCACGCTTGATTTTCCGGCGGTCGAGGCCAGATCTTCGGCATCATGAGTGCGCCGATCCCACCCGAATTCTCCCGAACCGTTGCCGTCGCACGGCTGACGCGCCGGTCGTCGGTTCATCGGATCGCCGCCGATCCGGCCGAGCGGGAGGCGCTGGCACGCCGATTCGACCTCGTGTCGCTCGACCGGCTCGAGGCCAAGATCGGCCTCAGCCGCGCCGCCGATGGCGAAGTGCTGCTCGAGGGCACGCTCGAGGCGGAGCTCGTCCAATCCTGCGTGGTGACGCTCGATCCCGTGCCGGCGGCCCTCGCCGAGCGCTTCACGATCCGCTATCGCGCCGATCTTGACGAAGACGAGGCCGACCGATTGGCGCTCGAGGATCCGTTCGATGATCTGGTCGAACCGCTCGCGGGCGATGCGATTGACATCGGCGAAGCGGTGGCGCAACAGTTGGCCGTCGCCATGGATCCCTATCCGCGGGCTCCGGGCGTTGAAGCGCCGGCGATTTTGTCCGATGACGAGCAGCCTGGCGCCGATGAACCGGTCGGAACGGCTCTGGCAAGTTTGGCAGCACTCAAGCAGCGATAAGCTTCCTTGCGGCCAGGCCCGATTTTGTATAGAACGCTCGGCTCCTTCGCGGTGCCCTAACCCACGAGTTTGTTCCGATGGCCGTTCCTAAGAAAAGAACCACCCGCTCGCGCCGCAATATGCGCCGTGCCCATCATGCGCTGCCGACCTCGGCCTATGCCGAATGCCCGAATTGCGGCGAGCTCAAGCGCCCGCATCATGTCTGCGATTCCTGCGGACATTATGACGGGCGTGAAGTGACTGCGGCGAAGGCCGTTTGAGCCTTCGCTGCCCATGAGCCGGTCTGCGCCCTCCCGCATATGCCGCTGAGTCAGCGCCCGTGAGCAGGCAACTCGTCATCGCCCTCGATGCCATGGGCGGGGATAAGGGGCCCGACATGGTCTTGAAGGGCGCCGAGATGGCGCTCGTTCGCTTTCCTGACGTGCGCTACACGCTGACCGGCGACGAGGCGCGGATCTCCAGCCTCCTGGAGAAGATGCCGGCGCTCAAGGCTGCCGCGACGATCGTGCATGCCGAGGATGTCGTCTCGGGCGACGCCAAGCCCTCGGCCGTGCTCCGCAGCGGCAAGCGCACCAGCATGCGCCTCGCCATCGATGCGGTGGCCGAGGGCAGGGCCGATTGCGCGGTCTCGGCCGGCAATACCGGCGCCCTCATGGCCATGGCAAAAATGGTGCTGAAGACCATGCCTGGCATCGACCGGCCGGCGCTCGCCACATTCATGCCGACGGCGCGGGGTGAAACCGTGCTCTTGGATATGGGCGCCAACGTCGAATGCGATGCCGAGAACCTGGTGCAGTTCGCGCTCATGGGCGACGCCTTCGCGCGGGCCGTCTTCGGCCTCGTCAAGCCGACCATCGGCCTCCTCAATGTCGGTTCCGAGGAAATGAAGGGCAATGACGCGCTGCGCGAGGCGAATGCGCGGCTCAGGAGCGGCGTGCCTGGCATCATCTATCATGGCTTCGTCGAGGGCGACGACCTCGCTGCCGGCACGGTCGATGTCGTCGTGACCGATGGCTTCAGCGGCAATATCGCGCTCAAGACCGCCGAAGGCGTCGTCAAGCTCTATACCGGTTTCATGCGCGGCGCCTTCCGCTCGTCCCTGCTGGCACAGATCGGCGGCCTGTTCGCGCGCTCAGCCCTCTTGAAGCTCCGCGAACGGCTCGATCCGCGCCGCTACAACGGCGCCATGTTCCTCGGTCTCAACGGCATCGTGGTGAAAAGCCACGGCGGGGCCGATGCGTTCAGCTTCGCCAATGCGATCGCGGTCGCCCATGATCTGAGCGCCAACGGCTTTGCCGGCCGTATCAAGGAGGAGCTGGCGGCGCTCGCCGGCCCCGTGCAACCCGAACCGGTGTAATCTGGCCAGCATGCCCCTTCGTTCCGTCGTCCTCGGCTGCGGCGCCTATCTGCCAGCCAACATTGTCACCAATGATCAGCTCGCCGAGCGGGTCGATACCAGCGACGAGTGGATCGTCCAGCGGACCGGTATCCGCCAGCGCCATATCGCCGCCGATGGCGAGATGACCTCGGATCTGGCGGTCGAAGCGGCGAAACGGGCGCTCGCCCATGCCGGCATCACGGCCGATGAGATCGATCTCATCGTGCTTGCGACCGCCACGCCGGATAACACCTTCCCGGCGACCTCGACCAAGGTGCAGTCGCGGCTCGGCATGAAGCGGGGGGCAGCCTTCGATGTCCAGGCCGTCTGCGCCGGTTTCATCTTCGCGCTCGCCACGGCCGACAATTTCCTCAAGACCGGCCAGGCCAAGACGGCGCTCGTCATCGGTGCCGAGACCTTCTCGCGCATTCTCGATTGGCAAGACCGCCAGACCTGCGTGCTGTTCGGCGACGGCGCGGGTGCCATCGTGCTCCGGGCCGAGCAAGAGGGCGAGCGCGGCGTGCTGTCGACGCATCTCCATTCCGACGGCGATCAGTACGATATCCTCTATGTCGATGGCGGCCCGTCCTCGACCATGACCACCGGCCATGTCCGGATGGAAGGTAAGGAAGTGTTCCGCCACGCCGTGCAGCGCCTGTCCGAGGTGGTGAACGAGGCGCTCGAACAGCAGCGCCTGACGCCGCGCGATATCGACTGGCTGGTGCCGCACCAGGCCAACAAGCGCATCATCGATGGTGTCGGGCGCAAGCTCGGCCTCTCGGAGGATCAGGTGGTGGTCACGGTCGACCGCCACGCCAACACTTCGGCCGCCTCGATCCCGCTCGCTTTCGCCGAGGCGGTGCATGACGGGCGGATAAAGCGCGGTGACCTCGTGCTGATGGAGGCGATCGGCGGCGGTCTCGCCTGGGGGTCGGCGCTTCTGCGCTATTGATCCGCGCGTGCGGCCGAGCCGTCACGCTACTGCTGGGCGAAAGCACCGCCGTCGCGCGATCTTCCTATCGTCCCCTAACCATATGCTTTGACGGAATAGTCTGGCGCGGATACCGTCTACCCCTCGAAATTTTCGGGGAGAACGGATCGTGAGCGGGGGAACCGTTACGCGCGCGCAGCTGAGTGAGGCCGTCTACCAGGAAGTCGGCCTCTCGCGGAATGAATCGGCCGATCTGGTCGAAAACGTGCTGGGCGAGATCTCGGACGCGCTGGCGCGTGGCGAGATGGTCAAGATCTCGTCCTTCGGCAGCTTCGGGGTGCGCCACAAGGGACAGCGTGTCGGCCGCAACCCGAAGACCGGCAAGGAGGTCCCGATCGAGCCGCGCGAGGTGCTGGTGTTCCGGGCGAGCCATGTGCTCAAGGAACAGATCAACGCCTCGCTCACTAAAGCGCCCGGCGGCAAGGCGGCCGGTCGCGCCTGATGGCGTCGCTGCGCGACGGGAACGGCGCCGATGAGGAGGCGCGCCGACGCGCCGCCAAATCGGCGAGCGCCTTTCGCACCATCAGCGAGGTCGCCGACGATCTGGAAGTGCCGCAGCATGTGCTGCGCTTTTGGGAAACGAAATTCCCGCAGATCCGCCCGCTGAAGCGCGGCGGCGGCCGGCGCTATTACCGGCCGGAGGATGTCGAGCTGCTGCGCCGCGTGGCGCAGCTCCTCTATCAGGAGGGCTACACGATCAAGGGCGTGCAGCGGCTGCTGCGCGAAGGGCAGATCAAGCCGGCGCGGCAAGCGGCGGCCGATGTGCTGCTGCCGCTCGGGCTCGAGCCGGTCGAGGAGCATGAGGCGGAGGAGGAGGCCGAGGCCGAAGCGCCCCTTGTCGCCAAGCGACCGCCCAAGCCGGCTACGGCTATGCCGGAAGCAGTCACCGATCCGGCGGCGCGGGCACTCCTCAAATCGCTGCTCGAGGAGCTGACGGATCTGCGCGACTTGCTGCCGCGCAAACGGCGCTAAACCTCGACCACCTGCGGCAGCCGCCGCAGCAGTACCAGCCCCCAGGCGACCGCGATCGTGGTCACGATGGTGAGGAAGATATATTCGCTGGGCGCGTCCGGCATCGCATCGACCACGCCGTCGGCTGCGGCGATGCCGAAGAAATCCAGGAGCGTATGGGCGATCAGGCCCGGCCAGATCGATCCGGTCAGCAGCCGCGTGCATGCGAGCACGAGGCCGAGCCCGCCGGCGGTCACGGCCTGCAGCGTCACGATGCGCCAATCGATCGGGCTGGCCAGCCCGGCCAGATGCATGATGCCGAACAGCACGGCCGAGATCGCGGCGGCGCGGCGCGGCCGGTCGGTCCCGAGCGCCGTGATGACGATGCCGCGGAAAATTCCCTCCTCGCCGAAGGCCACGCCCAATGCCACGCCGAACCAGGCGAGCAGGCGCATAGGCTCGGGATTGGCGACGCCTTGGATGCAGGCGGCCAGTGCAGCGAGCCAGATCGGCCAGAGCAGGCCGAGGCTGCGAACCTGCAGCCCGCCCATGAAGCCGCTGCTGCGCCAGGCACCGCCGAATGTCAGGCCGAGGGCGAGTGCTGCCGCGTAGCCGATCTTGTCGACGGCATAGAGCAGCAGCTCCGATCGGTCCGGATTGTTCCAGAGGAGTGCCCCCGGCACCGCGATTTCCCAGACGAGCAGGCTCGCAATGACGAGCGGAATGATGATGATCGCCCGTCTCGCCATTCGTGCCTCGCTTGCCAATCGACCTGTCATGCATGACGGCCGCAGCGGCCGAGCGCAAGTTCCGGGTTGCGCGGCCCCTTGCCTCGTCCCTATAGTCGCCCGCGCCGGGTTCAGGCCCGGCATCGGCATCGCGTTGGCGGACGGGCATTAGCGCAGTCTGGTAGCGCATCAGTCTGGGGGACTGGGGGTCGTGGGTTCAAATCCCGCATGCCCGACCAACCGATCGCCGAATGCAGGAGAACGATGCCTGAGCCGATCTATTTCTGGGAAGATTTCGCGGTCGGCGAGACTGTCGAGATCGGCACCAAGCATGTGACGCGCGACGAAATCATCGCGTTTGCGTCCGAATTCGATCCCCAACCATTCCATCTCGATGAGGAGGCCGCCAAAGCCTCGATCCTGGGTGGCCTCTGTGCCAGCGGTTGGCACAGCTGCGCCATGGTCATGCGGATGATGTGCGACGGGTTCCTGCTCGAGACCGCGTCGCTGGGGGCCCCCGGCGTCGAGGAGGCGCGCTGGTCGAAGCCGGTCTTCGCCGATGATGTCGTGACGCTGCACCGCACCTGTCTCGCCAGCCGTGCGTCTTCCAGCCGGCCCGAACTCGGCCTCGTCCGGTTCGAATGGCGTCTCGTCAATCAGCGCGGCGAAACGCCGGTCACCATGACCAACTGGCTGATGCTCCGCCGCCGGCATCCGGGCGGCGGGGCCGCCTGATGCCCTGGTTCGAGGATATCGCACTGGGTGTGCGCCGCGAGCTCGGCAGCTTCCTCTTCACCGAGGCGGACATCATCCGCTTCGCCCGGCAATATGATCCGCAATTCTTCCATATCGATCCGGTCGCGGCTCAAGACGGTCCCTATGGCGGCCTGATCGCCAGCGGCTGGCACACGACGGCCGTCTGGATGAAGCTGATGGTCGCGAGCTGGCGCTTGCGCGCGCCGTCGGCGGCACCGGCCGATCCCGAGCGGCCACCGCCGCGCGGCGGTCCATCGCCGGGATTTCTCGATCTCAAATGGCCGAATCCGGTGCGCCCGGGCGATCTCGTCAGCTATTCGTCGACCACCGTCGAGAAGGTCGATCTCAAGAGCCGTCGCGGCTGGGGCCTGATCCGCAGCCGGAACGAGGGCGTCAATCAGCGCGGCGAGCCGGTGCTGAGCTTCATCGGCCAGGGGCTGATCGAACGCCGCGTGCCCTCTCAGCCGCCCGCCTGAGCCAACGCCTGGTCGAGATCGGCGATGAGATCGTCGGCGGTCTCGATGCCGATCGACAGCCGCACCACATCGGGCCCGGCGCCGGCCGCGATCTGCTGCTCCTCGGTCAGCTGCCGATGGGTCGTCGAGGCCGGGTGGATGATCAGCGAGCGGGTATCGCCGAGATTGGCGAGATGTGAGAAGAGCTCGACCGATTCCACCAGCTTGACGCCGGCCGCATAGCCGGCCTTGAGCCCGAAGGTGAAGACCGAGCCGGCGCCCTTCGGCAGGTAGCGGCGCGCCAGCGCATGGTATGGGCTCGATTCGAGGCCGGCATAGGACACCCACGAGACCGCCGGATGCTGGGCCAGATGGTTCGCCACCTTGCCGGCATTCTCGACATGGCGCGCCATGCGGAGCGGCAGAGTCTCGATGCCCATGATGGTGAGGAAGGCGTTCATCGGCGCCATGGTCGGACCGAGATCGCGCAAACCGACGGCATGGCCGTGCACGGTCAGCGCCAGATCGCCGAAAGTCTCCTGGAAGCGCAGCCCGTGATAGGCGGGCTCCGGCTCGGTCAGCGACTTGTACTTGCCGCTCTTGGACCAGTCGAACCGGCCTGAATCGATGACCGCACCACCCATCGAGTTGCCATGGCCGCCCAGGAATTTGGTCGTCGAATGGACGATCACGTCGGCCCCCCATTCGAAGGGCCGGCAGAGATAGGGTGTGGCCATCGTGTTGTCGACGATGAGGATGATGCCGGCATCGTGTGCGATGCGCGCGATCGCCTCGAGATCCGTCACGATACCGCCCGGATTGGCCAGGCTCTCGACGAAGATGGCGCGGCAATCGGGGGTGAGCGCCCGCTTGAAATTCTCGGGATCGGTCTGATCGACGAAATGGGCGTTCCAGCCGAATTTCTTGAAGGTGCGGCCGAACTGGGTGAGCGAGCCGCCATAGAGCTTGTTGGAGGCGAGGAAGCCCGCCCCCGGCTCCATGATCGTGAAGAAGGCCAAAAGCTGTGCCGCATGGCCGGACGCCGTGCAGATGGCGCCACGCCCGCCTTCGAGGCTGGCCAGCCGCTCCTCCAGCACCGAAACGGTCGGGTTGGTCAGGCGGGAATAGATGTAGCCATAGGTCTGGAGATTGAAGAGCGAGGCGGCGTGGTCGACATCGTCGAACACATAGGCCGTCGTCTGATAGATCGGCGTCGCACGGGCACCGGTCGTCGGATCGGGCGAGGCGCCCGAATGGATCGCCCGGGTCTCGAAGCCGAAGGGTCGCTGCTCGGACATGGCGTCTCTCTAAGTCGGGAAAGGAGTCAGATCTGCTTGCGCCGGCGCGAGCTGATGACGCCGGTATTGACGCCGTTCCAGCCGAGCTCGCCGCAGAGGCGCGAATATTCGATCTTGGGACACCGGTTCATGACGACCTTGAGCCCGGCCGCCTCGGCGCGGGCCGCCGCCTCGTCATCGCGCACACCCAGCTGCATCCAGACGATCTTGGCGCCGATGCGGATCGCGTCATCGACGATCGGTGCAGCGAAGGCCGAGTTGCGGAAGATGTCGACCATGTCGATCGGCACCGGGATCTCGTCGAGGGCGGCATAGCAGCGCTCGCCCAGGATCACCTCGCCCTCGGCATTGGGATTGACTGGAATGACCCGAAAGCCCTTGGTCTGAAGATACTTCATGGCGAAGTAGCTCGGCCGGTTCCAGTTCGGGCTGGCGCCGACCATGGCGATCACATGCACCTGGCGCAGCACCTCGCGAAGATATTGGTCGGTGTAGGATTCGTGGTTCACGAGGACAGTCTCTAACAAGGGCGAGAGGCTCTTTCTAGACCGAGCGGCGCTAGGCTGTCATGCCCGCACCGAGCTCGACGCGGATTTCCTCGGCACGCTCGGCAATGCTGTCGATCAGCTGGGCCAGCGTCTCGCCGGTGAAATCGCCGATCGCGACATGGCCCCAGAGCACCAGCACGCCGCTTTCATCGGCGCCGATGACGAAGGGGGCCGCATCGGAATCGAAGAAATTGGCGCGGAAGAGATAGAGCATCAGCGCGTAATCCGGCTCTTCGGGCAGCGGCGCCAAGGGGACGATGATCAGGATCGTCTCGTCGTCGCCGCCATAGACATAGATGTCGGTGCGTTCGCCGACAGTCAGGTGGAAGCCGCCATTCTCGTCGCGCGGCAGCGGCGGCAGCCCGACCGATTTGGCGAAATCGTTCATCAGCGCGTTGGTTTTCTCAAGGGCGGGCATCGGCATCTCCCATCTAGGTCTCGGGCATCAAGCGGCTCTTGAGGGCGGCGGCGAAGGCGCGATGCCCGGAGATGCCGGCGGGGTCGAACTTCTTCTCGAAATGCTTGATCGCGATGTTGAGCGCGCGATTGACCTCCTCGGCACTCTTGGCCCCGCGCAGGATCGTGTCGACCTGTTTCAGCACCATGCCCGAGGGCTTCTTTGGACTCTCTCGCACCATCTTGGGATAAACCAAGTCGCGCAGAATGATCTGGGCATGCTCATGCGCCTCGAGGGCGGATGCCACCGCCGCCCCGGCGGCGAGCGCGCCGCCGACCGCCCCTTTGGGCGCCTTGTCGAGCAGCGGGCCAAGCTTGCCGCTGCGATTGAGCTCGCGCCCGATGAAGGCGGTGCGGTCGGCATCGCCCGCGGCAAGCGTGTCGAGCTGGTCGAAGGCTGCGCGGACGGCGGGATCGGCCAGCGGGTCGGGAACGGCAGCGAGCTTCTCGAGCTTGGCGATCTCGGCAAGCGCGGCGTCGCGGAACGCCAGCGCGTCGGCCGCACCGGGGACGTTGCCTGCCGCCATGGTGGCGAGATCCTCGCGGCCGACACAGCACAGCATCTCCTCCGTCGAGCCGAAGGCCCAGCTTTGCGGCTGCTTGCGCTGCTCGACATGGGCGCGGGTCGCTTCCGCCGTCATATCCTGCAGCTTGAGGCGCGCTTCCTTGTTGATGTCGAAATTGATGGTGCCGCCGATGAAGCCCGAGAAGTCGGTGCGCTTGTACCAGGGCCCATCGAACTTCAGCGGCACCATCACGACATCCTCGGGCCGGTCGGCGAGGCCGCGATTTTTGGCATATTCGGCGGCCGAGTTCTGCGCCTTGGCGATCAGATCATTGATGCGCGACCGGTTTGGTGTCGCCTCGCCCTTCAGGATCTGGCGCGATGCCTCCTCCTCGAAGACGAAGGTCATCTTGCCGGCCTCGGGCACCGGATCGAGCCCCGGGTCGGAGCCGATGAGGTCGCTCGTCGGCGCATTGTTGAGCACGCCGCCATCCTGGAAGCGCGCCGTGACGCCCGAGGAGAGCTTGATATCGACCGGCTTGAACACCGGCGGCAGGGCGGCCGAGGCATGGACGGCGCGGGCGACATCGAGATCGGGCTCGGTATCGGCATTGAAGATCGCCAGCTGCGGCTGTCCGTCGGCGATCTTGCCGGGCTTGGCGCTGTCGTCGCCCATCATGGTGCCGGACACGACCAGCTCCTTCACACCCGGCACGAATTTCGAAAGGGTCCGGAGATCGCCGAAGGTGACGGGGCCGCCCGACGCGATCTTGGCGTCGATCGCCTTCGCGGCCGCGACATTGGCCGGGTCGGCGGCGGGATCTTTGACATAGGCATCGATCCGGCCATGGACCGAGCTGCCGATCGCCTTCCGGATGAAGGCCTCGAGCCCATCGCCCGACAGTTTCAGCGGCAGGATGTCGCCCGCCTTGATGATCGGCCCCATCTTGGTGTCGTTGCCGATCCGCGTGAACTCCGCGGCCGTCATGCCGGCGGCCAGCATCGCCGCCGTCATCGAGCCGACGGAGGCGCCATGGAACACTTGCGTCTCGGCCAACGTGCCGGTTGCCTCCAGCGCCTGGACGGCCCCCGGCAGAGCGGCACCCTTGCCGCCGCCGCCGGAAAAGGTGATCTCGCGCACGGGCGGCGGATCCTTGGTCAGCGCCACGCGCCCGTCGGCGCCGATCTCGATCTCGATTCTCTTGCCGGCGGGCGAGACCAGGCTGGTCTTGGTCCCGGCCGGGATCGCCGCCTTGACCGGCTGCGGCGGCCGCCCGCTCGGCGGCGGACCGATGCGTGCGGGCTTGACCCAGAGGCGCGGCTCGCGCGCCGCCTTGCTGAGCGGGCTCGCCGGATCGGCCGGCTGCAAGGCGACCGGCTTGCCGCTGGCGAGCCCCGGTCCGGAGCGGATGCCGAGCACGCGCGCGAGCCAGCCGCGCTTCGGATCGTCGGGTGGCAGATCGCTCATCGGTGGATGATCAGTCGCCCGTCCAGACCGGTGTCCGCTTCTCGATGAAGGCGTCGATACCCTCGGCCGCGTCGCGCGCCAGCATGTTGCGGGTCATCACGGCCGAGGCATAGGCATAGGCCTGGTCGAGACCCATCTCGGCTTGGGCATAGAAGGCCTTCTTGCCGATGGCGAGGGTGAGCGGGCTCTTGCTCGCGATCTGCTCGGCGAGCGCCGTCACGGCCGCGTCGAGCTCTCGAGTCGGAGACGACCCGGTTGACCAGTCCGATCTCGCGCGCCCGCTTGGCATCGACGAGATCGCCGGTCAGCAGCATCTCCATCGCCTGCTTGCGCCCGACCGCACGCGACAGCGCCACCATCGGGGTCGAGCAGAAGAGGCCGATATTGACGCCGGGTGTCGCGAAGCGCGCGCTCTCGGCCGCGACCGCCAGATCGCAGCTCGCCACCAGCTGGCAGCCGGCCGCCGTGGCAATGCCATGGACGCGCGCGATCACCGGCTTCGGCAGCCTTATGAGTTTCGTCATGAGCCG
>CAVXLN010000029.1:0-42500 GCA_963762435.1 uncultured Alphaproteobacteria bacterium
AAATCTAGGGTCGGTCAGGCGGTCGAGTGCCGCTTCGGCACTGGCCATGCCGGTATAATGCAGGATCAGGAGGTCGATCGGCGCGTCCGCGCGGCGCGGCCCATGATTGGGCGAGGGCCGATCGAGCATCCTCATCCCTCGAGCTCGGCCCGTTTCATCTCGAGCTCGATCCAGCGATCCTCGGCCTCGGCCAGCTCGGTCGCGGCTGCGTCCAGCCGGGAAGTGGCCTTGGCGAAGCCGTCGGGATCGCGGCCATAGAGGCCGGCATCGGCGAGCTTCGCTTCGAGCGCCTGCTTCTCGTTGGTGAGCTTGTCGATGAGCAGCGGCAGCTTCGCCAGATCCTGCTGCTCGCGGAAGCCCAGCCGCGCCGCTTTCGGCCGGTCGGCCCGCGGGGAAGCGGGCTGCTTCGGCGCCGGCGCGCGAATGGTCTCTTTCGGTGCCGGGCGCTGGCGCAGATAGTCGGTATAGCCGCCGACATATTCGGCGATGGTGCCGTCGCCCTCGACGGCGATGGTGCTGCCGACCAGCCGGTCCAGGAAATCGCGGTCATGGCTGACCAGGAACAAAGTACCCTGATAATCGGCCAGCAGCTCTTCGAGCAGGTCGAGCGTCTCCATGTCGAGATCGTTGGTCGGCTCGTCGAGCACCAGCAGGTTCGAAGGCTGGGCCAGCACCTTGGCCAGCAACAGCCGGTTGCGCTCGCCGCCGCTCAGACTGTCGACTGGCTGGTGCGCCTGCCGATCATCGAACAGGAAGTCGCGCATATATGAGACGACATGGCGCGGCTGGCCCTGGACGAAGACCGTGTCGCCTTCCTTGCCGGCCAGATTGACCCGCACGGTCGCCTGGCCGTCGAGGCCGAGGCGGCGCTGATCGAAATAGGCCGGCTGCAGATTGGTGCCACGCCGGATCGTGCCGCCGTCAGCCTCCATCTCGCCGGTCAAGAGCTTCAAGAGCGTCGATTTGCCGGCCCCGTTCGGGCCGATGATGCCGATCCGGTCGCCCCTCAGCACGCGGGTCGAGAAATCCTTGGCGATCACCTTGTCGCCGAAGCTTTTGGCGATGTGCTGGAACTCGACGACGAGCTGGCCGCCCGCCTGTGTCGCCGGTCCGGCCAGCTTGACCGTGCCGGTGGAGAGGCGTTTCGCGCGCTCATCGCGCAGCGCCAGCAGCGAGCGGACGCGGCCCATATTGCGCGTGCGCCGGGCCGAGATGCCCTGATGCAGCCAGACGGTCTCGACCGCGATCTTCTTGTCGAGCCGGTCCTGCTCCGCAGCCTCGGCGGCCAGGATGCCGTCGACCCAATCCTCGAAGGCGTCGAAACCCTTGTCCATCTGCCTGAGTCGGCCGCGATCGAGCCACAGCACGCGCTTGGCGATGCGCTTCAAGAGCGCGCGATCATGGCTGATCAGCAGCACGCCGCCACGGAACTCGGCCAGCCGCATCTCGAGCCATTCGATCGCCGGAATGTCGAGATGGTTGGTCGGCTCGTCGAGCAGGATGATCTCGGGCTCGCCGACGAACAGCCGGGCCAGCGACACGCGCCGGCCTTCGCCGCCCGAAAGATCCACGAGCTTGCGCGCGGGATCGAGCCCGATCTCCGCCAGGATCGCCTCGACCTTGTAGGCCTCGCGCTCGGCGGTGCCGGGTGCCAACCCCAGCGCCACATGCTCGGCGATGGTCATGGCGGGGTCGAAATCAGGCTCCTGCGGCATGTAGGTGACGTGCGCGCCCGGCTGCAGGAAACGCTCGCCTTCATCGATATCGATGAGGCCGGCCAACGCCTTCAGGAGCGTCGATTTCCCGCTGCCATTGCGGCCGACCAGGCAGATCCGGTCGCCCGTGCCGATCGCGAAGGTGGCGCCGGCGAAGGTGGGCCGGCCGCCGAAAGTGAGCGAGGCCTCCCGAAGCGCCACGAGCGGCGGTGCCATCAGAGTGCCTCTTCCGGTACGTGATCGGGAGGCTCGTGATCGTTAGGCTCCGGCCCCAGATCCTGCTTCAACCGGTCATAGGCAGCGTTGATGCGGGCGAGCTTCGCGGTGGCGATGGCGACGAACTCCGGCGGCAGGCCGCGCGCGATGACATAGTCCGGATGATTCTCGCGCACCAGCTGGCGCCAGCGTGCGCGGATCGCGGCGGGCGGCGCATCCGGCTCGACGCCAAGGATCAGGTAAGGGTCATCGATCCGCTGCCAGCCGTCGCTATCGGCCGACCCGCCCAGATGATAGGCGCGGATGCGCCGATAGTCGGCATCGCTGAAGCCGAAGCTGCGGGCAACCAAGGCCAGATAGATATCCTCGCCCGGCGCGAAGCTGCCATCGGCCATGGCGATATAGAAGAGTGCGCCCATGAGATCCTCGAGCACCGGCTGGTCGCCGTCGAGCAGCTTGGCGGCCTGGCGCGCATAGGTCTCGGCCCCGGTCGTGCTGCGCCGGGCCAAATCGAAGAAGAACTCGACATTGGCGCGCTCTTCCGCCGGCGCCTCGAAGATCTGGTGAAAGGCGCGGATCTCCGAATCGGTGACGACGCCGTCGGCTTTCGCCATCTTGGCGCCGAGCGCGATGACAGCGATGGTGAAGCCCACCTGCTTCACGCCCGCGGAGCCGACCAGCTCGGGCGATTGGCTCACCGGTTCGTCCAGCCCGAACAAGCTGCTCCAACTGAGCTCGGCGACCCCGTCGCGAATGCGACTCCAGATGCTCAAGCCTGTCTCCTTACCGCCCTCTTCGGCGCGCGGCCCCTGCCTCGAGTGCGATGACATTAGGTCGAATCGACCTCATGTCCGAATCGCACTCTAATCTATATGTTTAGAGACGGATTCAACGATCAGGTCGGATCGACCTGATCGCATCCGGCTCTAGCCGCCCGCATGGGCACCCGTCAAGCCGGCCGAGCAGGTGACCTCTACCGGCTGCGGCCTTGCCCTCGCTTCCGCCCGCCGCCTATCCTCTATACGAAGCCAAGGAGGAAAACGGCGATGACCGGAAAAACGCCGGAATCATATCGTCTCGCGATCGATGTGCTGAAGCAGCGTTTCGGCGAGCAGATTTCGACGGCGGCGGCCGTGCGCGAGCAGCATGGCCATGATGAATCCTACCATCCGGTCGAAGCGCCGGATGCGGTGTTCTTCGCGCGCCAGGCCGACGAAATCGTCGATGCGGTCAAGATCTGCGCCGAATATCGCATGCCGATGGTGCCGTTCGGCGCCGGCACCTCGCTCGAAGGCCATGTCGCCGCCCGGCGCGGCGGCCTCTCGATCGATCTCAGCGAGATGAACCGGGTGCTGCGCGTCTCGGCCGCGGACCTCGATTGCACGGTCGAGCCCGGCGTCCGGCGCAAGCAGCTCAATGAGTATCTCAGGGATACCGGCCTCTTCTTTCCGATCGATCCCGGTGCCGATGCCTCGATCGGCGGCATGACCGCGACGCGCGCGTCCGGCACCAACGCCGTCCGCTACGGCACGATGCGCGAGAATGTGCTGTCGCTGAAAGCCGTGCTGGCCGATGGCAGCATCGTCAAGACCGCCAACCGCGCCCGGAAATCCTCGGCGGGGTACGATCTCACCCGGCTCTTCGTGGGGTCCGAGGGCACGCTTGGGATCATCACCGAGATCACGCTCCGCCTGCACGGGATTCCCGAGGCGATCTCGGCCGCGATCTGCGCCTTTCCCACCATCGCGGCGGCGGTCGATACGGTCATCGCGACGATCCAGGCGGGCGTGCCGGTCGCCCGTATCGAGCTCTTGGACGAGGTCCAGATCGATGCCTGCAATCGCTATGCGAAGCTCGATCTCAAGGTGGCGCCGACGCTGTTCTTCGAATTCCACGGCTCGTCCGCCAGCGTCGCCGAGCAGGCGGAGCTCGTCTCGGCGCTATCCGAGGATCAGGGCGGCGAGGGCTTCCACTGGACGAGCTCGCCCGAGGAGCGGGCCAAGCTGTGGCAGGCGCGGCATGACGCCTATTACGCGACACTGGGACTTCGGCCGGGCTCGAAAGGCTGGGCGACGGATGTCTGCGTGCCGATCTCGAACCTCGCCGAGGCGATCGGCGAGACCAAGCGCGACCTCGAAACCGCCAGCATGCCGGTGACGCTGGTGGGCCATGTCGGCGACGGCAATTTCCATCTCTGCTTCGCGCTCGACCCGAACCGTCCGGACGAGTTGGAGGAGGCGACGCGCATCAATGACCGCATGGTCGAGCGGGCGCTCCGTCTCGGCGGCACCTGCACCGGCGAGCATGGCGTCGGCTATGGCAAAATACGCTTTCTCGAAGCCGAGCACGGGGCGTCGGCACTGGCGGTGATGGCGGCGATCAAGCGCAGCCTCGACCCCCAAGATCTGATGAATCCCGGCAAGATCATCTTGGTCTGAGATCGATCTGGATTTGCAAATGCGAGCATCTATACTGCGCCGCAAATAACGCGAAGCGCAGGGGGATGCATGTCCAGGTTTTTGATCGCGCTGGCGGGCCTCGTGCTCATGCTGGCGCCGCCGCTGGCTGGGTCGGCCTTGGCGGACGATCCCGATTTCGGCGATTCCAATAACTGGCTGTGCCGCCCCGGTCGGCAGGACGCCTGCACCATCCCGCTCGACGCGACCATCGTCGCGGCCGACGGCAGCCTGAGCCGCGAGGCCTTCAAACCCGATCCCGATCCGGCGATCGATTGCTTCTATGTCTATCCGACCGTCTCCAACCAACCGAACGGCAATGCGGATCTCACCATCGATCCGGAGGAGCGGCGGGTCGTCGCTCAGCAATTCGCGCGCTTCGGCGCCAAATGCCGGCTGTTCGCGCCGATGTATCGCCAGGTCACGCTGGCGGGCCTGCGCGCCTACATGGCCGGCAGCCCGATCCAGACCGACCGCGCGATGGCCTATAATGATGTCGTTGCCGCCTGGAAATATTACCTGGCGCACGACAATCACGGCCGGGGCGTCGTCCTGGTCGGCCACAGCCAGGGTTCGCTGGTCTTGACCGAGCTGATCAAGAACGAGATCGACAGCAAGCCCAACCAGGCCCTGATGGTCTCGGCCATCCTGATGGGCACCAGCCTGCCGGTGCCGCCGGGCGGCGATATGGGCGGTGTGTTCCGGCACATACCGGCCTGCCATGCCGCCGATCAGACCAGCTGCGTCATCGCGTTTGCCAGCTTCCGCGCCAATGTGCCGCCGCCGGCCAATAGCCGGTTCGGCAAGGCGCCGCCCGGAATGCAGGCGCTCTGCGCCAATCCGGCCGCACTCGGCGGCGGGCCGGCCGAGCTCGACGCTTATCTCTCGTCCCGCCGCTCGGCGGTCGCGAGCGATGGCTCGGGCGACGTGGTGGACTGGACCAAGCCGCCGCAGCCGATCGAGACCCGCTTCGTCAAGGTGCCGGGCATGCTGACGGCCGAATGCGTGACCGACGAGCACGGCTCGTACCTCGCCATCACGGTGCATCCGAGCCCGAACGGCGCCCGCATCGGCGAGATCTCGGGCGATGTCCGTGCCAACGGCAAGGTGCAGGAGGATTGGGGCCTGCATCTCATCGACGCCAACCTGACCATGGGCAATCTGCTGTCGGTCGTCGGCGACCAGGCGAAAGCCTATCTGGCGCGCGCCGGGCAATGAGGAAGGACGCCCTGGATCCGATCCAGGGCGTCGATCCATTATCTTAATATTTTCAATGGCTTGGTATTTCATGGTCATCCCCGGGCTTGTCCCGGGGATCCACGCCGTCCCGCAGCACAGCTTTACCATAGAAAACGCGGCGGCGGCTCGACGTGGATGGCCGGGACAAGCCCGGCCATGTCAGGCTAAAAGCGGAAGCCATTGAAAAAAAGGGAAAAGATGTGTGAATGCCGTAGCCTACGAGGGAAGAGGGTCGGGGTGTGAGCCCTACGCCGCCTGCGCCTTGCGCTGCAGCACGCCGGCGGGCAGCGCGCGGGTCTCGCCGATGCTGAGAAGCCAGGCCTCGTTCTCGCCATAGCCGGCCGCCGTGGCGGCTGCGCGGAAGCGCTCCGGCGGCTCGAAGGGCGGCTCCTCGGTCATGATGATGGAGCCCCAATGCATGCCCATGACCCGCTCGGCGCCGAGGTCGCGGGCGATCTGCACGGCTTCTTCCGGGTCGGCATGGTTCATATGCATGGCGGCCCGCGGCGCATAGCAGCCGATGCCGAGGAGCGCCAGGTCGAACGGGCCGTAGCGTCGCCCGGTGTCGCGGAAGACTGTGCCATAGCCGGTATCGCCGCCGAAATAGATGCGGCTCTCGGCACTTTCCAGGATGAATCCCGCCCAGAGCGTGCGATTGCGGTCGGTGATCCCGCGCGCCGAGCGATGGATCGCCGGCACGCAGGTCAGCTTGATGCCGTCGACCAGCGTCTGCTGATGCCAGTCGAGCTCGGTCACATGCAGGAAGCCGCGCTGGCGGAAGAACCGGCCGAGGCCGAGCGGCACCACGACCTTGATGGCGCCCTTATGCGGCAGCGCCTCGATCGTGCGGGCATCGAGATGGTCGTAGTGATTATGCGAGACCATCAGCACATCGATCTTGGGCAGATGCTCGACCGGCAGGCCCGGCGGCGTGAAGCGGCGCGGGCCGACACCATTGATCGGCGAGGCATAATCCGACAGGAAGGGATCGATCAGCACATTCTTGCCGTCCATCCGCAGCAGGAAGGCGGCATGACCGAGCCAAGTCAGGCTGTCGCGCCCGCCCTGTGCCGCAAGGCCGGCAAGCACGTCCTCGAGGCCGAGCACGTGATGATCGGCCGCCTCCGTGCGCACGATATGCATGCGCTGGCGCCAGATGAATTTGAGCACGCGATTGCGCCGGCGCAGACGGTTGGGAGATCCCGCCGGGTTGCGGAAGCCCTGAATCGTATGATGATGCGGCCGGCCGCCGCGGCCGGTCTTGGTGTCCGAACTCATGAAGTCAGTCCAACTCCTTGCCGTCGAGATCACGCTCGGCCTGCTCGGTCTCGGCGCGAAGCTTGGTCAGGCTTTCCTTGGAGCGTCCGAAACGCTGGCGATTCTGCGCCGCCTCGGCTTCCGCCTTCGACTTGTTCCGCGCCTTGCGGAACTTGTTCAGATTGACGACATCGCCCATGGCGAAGGTTCCCTGATCGCGATCCCCCAGGATATAGGTACGCGCGGGTAAAGGATCAAATAATGGCTGGTCCCGTCAATGCGGCGAGACGTCAAACCTGCCCTTCGCAAAAGAACTCCTTAGAGATTGCTGGCGGCGTCAGCCCCGGGATCTCTCAGGCTTTTCAGCACGAACACACGGATGGCGCTGGACAGATTGGTGGCTCGGGCGGAATCGATGGTCTCGACCAGGCGGTTGACCGACATGCCGCGGCGGTCCGCGATCTCCTTGAGGCCGAACCAGAAGGCGCTCTCCAGCGACACGCTGGTGCGATGGCCGGCGATCACGACGGACCGCTTGCGCATCGCCTCCGCGGTACCCTGAGCCTGGTTCAGGGCCGGATCGGCCCTGCCCGGGGCTCGCCTGATGGTCTCGATCAGCTCGGACCCAGCATAGTTTCCGGACGTACCCACCGGTCGAACTCCTCTTCCGTGAGAAAGCCCAAGGCCATGGCGGCCTGCTTGAGCGTCGTGCCTTCGGCATGCGCCTTCTTGGCGACTTTTGCGGCCTTGTCGTAGCCGATATGCGGATTGAGCGCCGTCACCAGCATCAGCGACTCATGCAGCAGCCGCTCGATCCGGTCGGTCCGCGCCTCGATGCCGACGACGCAATTGTCGGTGAAGCTTTCGGCCGCATCGGCCAAAAGGCGGATCGATTGCAGCACATTGAAGATGATCACGGGCTTGAAGACATTGAGCTCGAAATGCCCGCTGGATCCCGGCGACCGTGACCGTGACGTGATTGCCGATCACCTGGCTCGCCACCATCGTCATGGCCTCCGCCTGGGTCGGGTTGACCTTGCCCGGCATGATCGACGAGCCCGGCTCGTTCTCCGGCAGATGGATCTCGCCGAAGCCGCAGCGCGGGCCGGAGCCCAGCAGCCGGACATCGTTGGCGATCTTCATCGAGGAGGCCGCCAGCGTGTTGAGGGCACCCGACAGCTCGACCAGCGCATCATGGGCGGCCAGCGCCTCGAATTTGTTCGGCGCCGTTACGAAAGGCAGGCCGGTCAGCTTCGCCACTTCCTCGGCGAAACGCTCGGCGAAGCCCTTGGCGGCATTGAGCCCGGTGCCGACGGCCGTGCCGCCCTGCGCCAGCTCATAGATATGCGGCAGTGCTGCATTCGACGCGGCGCATGCCGTTCTCGATCTGCTGGGCATATGCCGAAAATTCCTGGCCCAGCGTGATCGGCGTCGCATCCTGCAGATGGGTCCGGCCGATCTTGACGATGTCGGCGAACTCGACCGCCTTGGCAGCCAGCGCCTTCTGAAGATGGGCCAGCGCCGGCAGCAGCCTAGTCTTGGCCTCGACGCCGGCGGCGATATGCATGGCCGTCGGGAAGCTGTCGTTCGAGGATTGGCCGTAATTGACGTGATCGTTCGGATGCACCGGCTTCTTCGAGCCCTTGGTGCCGCCCAGCAGCTCGATCGCGCGGTTCGAGATCACCTCGTTGGCGTTCATGTTGGTCTGGGTGCCCGACCCGGTCTGCCAGACGACGAGCGGGAAATGATCGATGAGGGTGCCGTCGATGACCTCGTCCGCGGCCTGGGCGATCGCCTTGGCCAGCATCGGATCGAGCTTGCCGAGTGCCAGATTGGCCAGTGCCGACGCCTTTTTCTGGATGCCGAGCGCCCGGACGAGGGCGGGCGGCATGCGCTCGCCGCCGATCTTGAAATTCTGCAGCGAACGCTGGGTCTGGGCACCCCAATAGCGGTCGGCGGGGACGGCCACCTCGCCCATCGTGTCGGTCTCGATCCTTGTCGCTGCGTCGTTCGACATTCCATTCACCTCTTCGTGGCAGTCGCCGCGCTGAGGCGCTGGCGGCCGAAAGGCGCCAAGCTGCCAGCAGGTTGCGGCAACCGCAATTCAATTGCCGATGTTGTTGCGCAACGGTCCCCCGACCGGATCGGTGCGATCCTCCATCAGCTTGATGAACTCGGCACGCTGCTCCGGCGTGATCGCGGCTAGGAACCGTTCGAGCGCCGCCGTGGTCGCGGCATGGAACGCATGGCGATGGCTGGCCATCTCGTCGATCAGGCGCTGGATCTCGGCGTCGTCGGGCTGCGGCTTGGCAAGCTCCTCCCAGATCGATTGCGCCAGCGGCCGGTTCTGCGCGCCCAGCGCCTGCTGCGCGCCGCGGAAGGTGCGCTTCAGCTCGCGGAAGGGCTTGGTCTCCTCGGGATCGAGGCCGAGCCGGGACGCGATCGCGTCGAGCCGTCGCTCGACGGGAGGTGGCGGCGGCCCGTCATGATGGCCCGTCGCGAACCAGTGCGAATAGGCGAAGCCGCCGGCAATGAAGAAATTGAGGCCGAGCGACAGGACCAGCACGATCTCGACCAATCGTGGCGCGCGCATCCGCCGGGCCGCTCCGGAGCCGAGGTCAGCCAAGCCCGTCATCCGTCGGGCTTGATTGATAGAAGAGATCGTTGCTGGTCTCGCTCGCTGCCGCAACGCCGACCGTGCCGCCGAAATCCTGCTCGGTGCTGATGCCGAGATTGAAACCCACCATCGAGACGAGCACCAGGCTGGCTGCGACGGCCCCCCAGGCGGCCCACGGGCCGAGCCGGTCCCGCCGTGCTTCGCGGCGCAGCGGGACGATATTGCTGGACGTGCCGACGAGCGCTTGGGCGCGGACGAGCACGGCAGGCGGCACGCTTTCCGGCTCGATCGGTTGCCTGAGCTCGAGCACCAGGTCGAGCAGCATGGCGTCGGCAGCCAGGGCGGCCTCGACCGCTTGCGCGGCGCCTTCGTCCAGCCGGCCCTCGAGATATGCTGCAAGCGTCAGCATATCGGGCGGCTCGATGGCCGCTCCCGCAGGATGGGACCGCCACTGCTCGAAGAGCAGGCGATCAGGCTCGAAAGGCGCATCGTCCGACATCGGCAAAATTCCCTCTGGGCGGTTATACGGGCAGGGTTGCCGGCGCATCCCTGCCGCTCACGCATTTTCCCGAAAATAACCTCGAAGCTTGATCATGGCCTTGTGATGCGTGCTGCGCACCGTCTGCGCATCGACGCCCAACGTCGCCGCGATCTCGCTCACGTCCAAGTCGCGCTCATAGAGCATGGTGATGACCAGCTGCTGCCGCGGCGACAGCAGATCGGGCGGCAGCTTGATCGGTTCGTTGAATTTCGGCTCGACCGCGAAGGCGGCCTCCGGCGTGTCGTCGAGGGTCTGTGTCGGCGCCCGGCGCCGGCGGATCGCGTCATGGGCCACGCTGCGCGCCACGACCGTGAGCCAGGTCGTCAGCCCCGCACGGGCCGGATCATATTGCCGCAGCAGCCGAAACTGATCCTTGCAGAGGCGCAGGAACACCTCCTGGACGATATCTTCGACCTCGCCGCCCGGGCCGCCGCCCAATCCGCTGCCGGGCCCGACCACCCGTCGTGCCGCCGCCGTGATCAGCCCGGCATAGCGAACGACGAACTGATCCCAAGCCGGCTTATTGCCGGCGATCAGGCTGGCAAGGTCCTCCCGCTCCACCGTCACCTGCGTTCCGTTCCGCCCCCTGGGTTCCGGCCGGTTATTCCGTGCTACCGGTCATTTCTTGCGAAACGTATCCAGCTTGACGACTTCGCCGGATTTGTCTGGGCCGGATTTGTCGGGGCCAGCCTTTTCAGGGCTCGGCTTGTCGGGTTGGACGCTGTCCGCTTTCGCTGATTCGGCGCGCGCCGGCAAGGTCTTTGCCGGTAAGGTCTTCGCGGGCGAGGGCTTGGCGGTCTGGGATTTGGCCGGCTGGACTGGATCGCCCAGCAGCTTCGGCGACGACGCCTGCTCTTCGGTGATATCCGGCCGGAATTCGAGCCCGAACTTGACCGACGGATCGGCGAAGGCGGTGATTGCCGACAGCGGAATGATCAGGCGTTGCGCCTGGCTGTGGAAGCTGAGCGTGACCGCGAATTTCTCGTCATCGACCTCGAGGCCCCAGAATTGGTGCTCGAGCACGATGGTCATCTCGTGCGGATATTGCGCATGCAGGAAATCCGGCACTTCGACCCCGGCATAGTCGGTGCGGAAGGTGATGTAGAAATGATGAGCGCCGGGCAGACCCTCTTTGGCCGTGACGGCGAGCGCATCGCGGACCACGCTGCGCAGCGCATTCTCGACCATCTTGTCATACCGGAGGGTTGGTTTTGCCATCGGGCCAGCTCTCGCGGATTGCCATCTTGCCGTCACTCAGTGTCCCGATCCTGAAGTTCGATGCATCGAACTTCAGGTGAATCGGCACACCAACCTATTCTAACTAGTGTGATTCAGCTTCTGAAATTCGCGATATGCGATATCGCGAATTTCAGAACCATCACACTAGTGGGGGGCTTCTGTTGCCCGGTGCCCCCCGAACCGCGCTTACCTATTAGGCAGCGAGTGCAACGCTATTGTCGTTGGCACTTAGGATTTGACCCGATAACGGCGGTATCATGCCGAGCAAAAGGAGCACCTTTACCACGCACGTCGAAGCTGGATCGCCCCCTTGGAAATGGTGGAGGCGCCGGGCACTGCCCCCGGGTCCGTAACGCTTATTCCATACCCCGTTTATCGCCATAGTCGGTTGCCCGACAAGTTGAATATAGGGGCGGGCCGAGTTCCGCGCAACAGCTGGCGCAGCGGACCCGCCCGAGGCTGCGCTTGACCGTTCCGGGCCGGAGTGGGATGTGATGGCGCCATGATCTTTTTCGACGTTCCAGCGCCGCCGAGCCCGCTTCGCGCGGCGATCCGCGCGGCACACCGGCAGACCGAGACCGCGGCGGTCGAAACGGCTCTCGCCCTTGCCCAACCCGATGCCGCCGCCCTTGACCGCATTGCCGCAACGGCGCGCGAGCTCGTCGCCCGCGTTCGTGCCGGCCGCGTCGGCAAGGGCGGGATCGATGCTTTCCTGCATCAATATGAGCTGTCCTCGATGGAGGGCGTGGTGCTCATGTGCCTGGCCGAGGCGCTCCTCCGCATTCCCGATACCGACACGGTCGACCGGCTGATCCGCGACAAGATCGGACCGGCCGATTGGCAGAAGCATATGGGCCAGTCGCCCTCGGTCTTCGTCAATGCGTCGACCTGGGCGCTGATGCTGACCGGCCGGGTCGTCAGCCTCGACCGCGAGGACGAGCCGACGGGGCTCGTCCGCCGGCTGATCCAGCGCTCGGGCGAGCCGGTGATCCGCCAGGCCGTGACGGCGGCGATGCGCATCCTCGGCCGGCAATTCGTCATGGGCCGCACGATCGGGGAGGCGCTCGAGCGCGCGGCGCCGGCCGAAAAGACTGGATATCGCCATTCCTACGACATGCTGGGCGAGGCGGCGCGCACGGCGGCCGATGCCGCCCGCTATTTCAAGAGCTATCAGGACGCGATCGGCAAGATCGGTGCCGCGGTCAAAGGCCGCCCGATCGCCGACGCGCCGTCGATCTCGGTCAAGCTCTCGGCCCTCCATCCGCGCTACGAGGTCGGCCAGCAGGATCGCGTCACGGCCGAGCTGCTGCCGGCCGTGAAGGCGCTGGCGCTGGACGCGAAGCGGCTCGCCATGGGCTTCACCATCGATGCCGAGGAGGCCGATCGCCTCGACCTCTCGCTCGATCTCGTCGAGGCTCTGGCGCTCGATCCGGATCTTGCCGGCTGGAACGGCCTCGGCCTCGCGGTTCAGGCCTATCAGAAGCGGGCGCTTACCGTGCTCGACTATCTGGCCGATCTCGCCCGGCGCGGCAACCGTCGGCTGATGGTGCGGCTCGTCAAGGGCGCCTATTGGGATACGGAGGTGAAGCGGGCGCAGGAGCGCGGGCTCGATGGCTATCCGGTCTTCACGCGCAAGGCATCGACCGATGTGAACTATCTCGCCTGCGCCCGGCGCATGCTGGCGGCGGGCGAAGCGATCTATCCGATGTTCGCGACCCACAACGCCTTGAGCCTCGCCGCCATCCTCGAATTCGCCGGCAACCGCACCGATCTCGAATTCCAGCGGCTCCATGGCATGGGCGAGGCGCTCTATGAGCAGGTCGTGGGCGCGCAAAAGCTCGACCGGCCGTGCCGCGTCTATGCGCCGGTCGGCAGCCACGAGGATCTGCTGGCTTATCTCGTGCGCCGGTTGCTCGAGAACGGCGCCAACTCCTCCTTCGTCAACCGGCTCGTCGATGAGCGGGCGCCGATCGACGAGATCGTCGCCGACCCGATCGGGCGCGTGCGGGCGCTGCCGGTCAAGCCGCATCCGCGCATTCCGCTGCCGGCCGGGCTTTATGGTACCGCACGGGTCAACAGCCGAGGCCGGGATTTGGCCGATATCCCGACGCTCCTCGAGCTCAAGACCGAGCTCGACCGGGCCGAGACCCGCCGGATCGCGGCAGCACCGCTCATCGGCGGCGTCGTGCGGCCGGGCAATGCCGTGCCCGTCACTGATCCAGCCGACCGCCGCCGCACCGTGGGCTCGGTCGTCATCGCCGGGGCCGAGGATGTCGCGGCCGCGATCGGCCGTGCCGGCCGGGCTCAGCGCGCCTGGGACGAAGCGGGTGCCGAAACGCGCGCCGAATGCCTCGAACGCGCCGCCGATCTTCTCGAAGCGCGGCTCGCCGACTTCATGGCGCTCATCATCCGCGAAGGCGGGCGAACGGTCGGCAATGCGCTCGACGAGGTGCGCGAGGCGGTCGATTTCTGCCGCTACTATGCCGGCGAGGCGCGCGCCCAGTTCGGGACCCAACCGCTGCCCGGTCCGACCGGCGAGCGCAACAGCTACCGGCTGCATGGCCGCGGTGTCTTCATCTGCATCAGCCCATGGAATTTCCCGCTGGCGATCTTCCTCGGCCAGATCGCGGCGGCCCTTGCCGCCGGCAATGCCGTGGTGGCGAAACCGGCCGAGCAGACTCCGCTCGTGGGGTTCGAGGCGGTCCGGCTGCTGCACGAGGCGGGCGTGCCGGCCGATGTGCTGCATCTGCTGCCCGGCGACGGAAGCGTCGGTGCCCAGCTGGTCGCGCATCCGGACATCGCCGGCGTCGCCTTCACCGGCTCGACCGAGGTGGCGCAGCGCATCAATCGCACGCTGGCCGCACGCACCGGTGCGATCGTGCCCTTCATCGCCGAGACCGGCGGCCTCAATGTCATGATCGCCGACAGCTCGGCGCTGCCGGAGCAAATCGTGGCTGACGTGCTGCGTTCGGCTTTCGATTCCGCGGGCCAGCGCTGCTCGGCGCTGCGCGTGCTGTTCGTGCAATCCGATATCGCGGACCGGCTGATCGCCATGCTGTCGGGCGCCTTGGCCGAGCTCCGGCTGGGCGATCCCGGCCTGATCTCGACCGATATCGGCCCGGTCATCGATGACGAGGCGCGCCTGACGCTCGAGCGCCATGCCGAGCGCATGGGACGCGAGGCGCGGCCGGTGGCGGCACGCGACCTGCCGACCGGCACGGAGCAGGGCAGCTTCTTCGCGCCCCGGATCGTCGAGCTCGATCGGCTGGAGCAGCTGCCGGGCGAGGTGTTCGGCCCGATCCTCCATGTCATCCGGTGGCCCAGCGGCCGGCTCGATCAGGTCATCGAGGCGGTCAATGCCAGCGGCTACGGGCTCACGCTCGGCATCCATAGCCGGATCGACGAGACGGTGCGGCGGATCACCGACGCGGTGCGGGTCGGCAATATCTATGTCAACCGCAACATGGTCGGCGCCGTGGTCGGCGTGCAGCCATTCGGCGGCGAGGGTCTCAGCGGCACCGGCCCCAAAGCCGGCGGCCCGCGCTATCTGGCCCGTTTCGCGGCCGAAAGCGTGGTCTCGGTCGACACGACGGCGGCTGGCGGCAATGCCAGCCTGTTGTCGCTCGCGGAGGGGGAAACCGAGTAACGCTACCTGACAGAAGATGTCAGCTATAGGGGCGCATAAAGGTCTCCTTCCGACGCAGGAGACCGCCCATGACCGACCAATTCCATTCGCTGAGCCGCCGCGCCGTCATGGCAGGCGCCCTTGCGCTCGCCGGGGCAGCACGGGCGGCCGGGGCGCCTGATCCCGCTTATCCGACCGGCGACATTCATGATTTCGATTTCTTCGTCGGCCACTGGCACCTCGCCAATCGGCGCTTGAAGAAGCATTTCGTCGGTAGCGAGGATTGGGAGGCCTTTCCGGCCACGCTTCGCTGCGAAGGCCATCTGGGCGGCATCGTCAATATCGACGATGCGGAATTCCCGACCCTGGGCTCTTCCGGGATGACGGTTCGCCTCTTCAATCTCGAAAAGCGGCAATGGGCGATCTATTGGATCAGCAGCCGTAATGGTGAGCTGCAGGCGCCCGTCTTTGGCGGCTTCAGCGGCGATCGCGGCGAGTTCTATGGCGACGACATCGATGATGGAAGGCCGATCAAGGCGCGCTATATCTGGTCCCGCCTCGGGCCCGATGCAGCACACTGGGAGCAGGCCTTCTCGCTCGACGGCAAGGAGTGGGAGACGAATTGGATCGTCGATCACACGCGCATTCGGGCCTGAGATGAAGGCGGAGAAGCCGATCGGCCCAACCGTCGCCGGCCAATGCCTGTGCGGCGCCGTCGGGATCGAGATCGGCATCCCGGCGCGCTGGGCCTGGCATGATCACTCCAGATCGAGCCGGCATGCCCATGGTGCCGCCTATGCCACATATGTCGGCAGCTGGCGCAGCCGGTTCCACATCGTCCGGGGTGCCGGGTCCGTCGGGCGGTTCGAGGAGCCCGGGACCGGCCATGTGCGCGGCTTCTGCAAGCGCTGCGGCACGCCGCTCTTCTATGAGCGCGCGCATGCGCCCAAGATGGTGAATGTGCCGCGCGCACTCTTCGAGGGCCGCACCGGGCGCGAGCCGCGCTACCATATTGCCATCGGCGAAGTGCCGGATTGGGCCTATGCCGGCGAGAAGCTGGTGCCGCTTAAGGGGTTTCCTGGCGTGGTCTGGGCGCCGCCGAAACGCAAGAAACGCTGGGATTCCGGCGGCGGGCTTTAAGGTCGAAACCCGATCGGGATCGGCAGCTCTCGAGCCGAGTCGGCCTTTCGCGGAGCTGGCTGCCGGGCAATCAGGGCGGCATCGGGCACCCCCGCAATTTCCGGGACCAGACGGTATCAGGGGATGAACAGCTTCCAGTGGCCCTCGGAGATGATTTCGACGGCGCCGTCCACCACCTTGATGGCCGTGTCGTCACAGATCGCATAGGCCGGATTGGCGAGCCCGGCCGCCCATCGTTCCGCGTCGGCCATGGTGTTCTCCGGCAGGGCCGGATGATCCAGGTGCGGGAAGATCGAAAAATCGACCCATCCCAGCGCGCCGTCGCCACCGCCGGGCGGCTTCCAGCCGACGAAATCCTCGCCGATGCGCGGGCTCATCACCATGCTGCCGGCGCTGAGGCCGGCCCAGACCAGGTTGGGCAACGACGGCAACAGGTCCGCCAGCCCCGACTGCCGCATCCAGTGGTTCAGGTAGAGCGCGTCGCCGCCATTGACGAGCAGGGCGTCTGACCCCCGGACCCATGGGACCCAGCGGTCTTCGCCGATGCTGGGGAGCGCGGTCAGCTCCAGCACGCCGAGGGACTTCCAGCCCAGCTCGCACATGGGTGTGTGGGACTTGCCGGCGATGAACCGGTATGCCCCGCCAGGACTGCCCTGGGGGTGCCCATACCCCGCCGTGGGAATGCAGAGGGCGTTGCACTCGGCGATCGGCTTGCCCAGCAGGCCGACCAGCGCGTTCTCGATGCTCGGGTTCTTGATGCCGGCGGATGTGAGAAGCAGCTTCATGATGTCTTCCGGCGATATCTGCGCAGTGAAGTTCGGTCGTCGCTTGGCCGTCAGTGATCGCCTGCGCGGTCGGGGTACGTCAACGTTCGCTCACCAACCATCTCGGCCCAGCCCGACCGGGATTGTTGCCGAGTTGGGGATGAATCCCTACTCTCGACGCCATGCCCGAGGACGCGACCAACGTCGAGATCATCCATTCCGTCTGCCCGCATGACTGCCCGAGCACCTGCGCGCTGGAGGTCGAGCGGCTCGATGCGCGGACGATCGGCCGGGTCCATGGCGGGCGGCGCGACGGCTACACGGCCGGTGTCGTCTGCGCCAAGGTCGCCCGCTATGCCGAGCGGCAGAATCATCCCGACCGGCTGACCCGGCCGCTGCGCCGGATCGGCGGGAAGGGCGGCGGTCTCGGCAGCTTCGAGCCGATCGGCTGGGACGACGCGCTCGACATCGTGGCCGAAAGGCTCGTGCTGGCATCCCAGCGCCATGGCAGCGAGACGGTCTGGCCCTATTTCTATGCCGGCACCATGGGGCATGTGCAGCGCGACGGCATCGACCGGCTGCGCCATGTCCTGAAATGGTCGCGGCAATTCTCGACCATCTGCACCACGCTGGCCGATACCGGCTGGAATGCCGGCGTGGGCGTGAAGCGCGGCGTCGACAGCCGCGAGATGGCCGAAAGCGACCTTATCGTGGTCTGGGGCGGCAATCCGGTCTCGACCCAGGTCAATGTCATGACCCATGTCCAGCGCGCCCGGAAGGAGCGCGGGGCGAAGCTGGTCGTGGTCGATCCCTATCGCACCGGCACGGCGGCGGCGGCCGATCTTCATCTCATGGTCCGGCCCGGCACCGATGCGGCGCTGGCCTGCGCCGTCATGCATGTGCTGTTCCGCGACGGCTATGCCGACCGCGCCTATATGGCCCGCTATACCGATGTGCCCGACGAGATCGAGGCGCATGTGGCATCCCGCGATCCCGCCTGGGCGGCCGCGATCACCGGCGTGCCGGCCGAGCGGATCGAGGAATTCGCCGCTCTTTATGGCCGCACAGAGCGCAGCTTCATCCGCGTCGGATACGGCTTCTCGCGCGGGCGCAACGGCTCGGCGCAGCTTCATGCCGTGACCTGCCTGCCGGCCATAACCGGCGCCTGGCAATATCGGGGCGGCGGGGCACTCTATGGCGGCACCGCCCTCTATCCGCTCGACAAGACGCTGATCCAGGCGCTCGACCGGGTCGATCCCAAGATCCGGGCGCTCGATATGTCGCGCATCGGGCCGATCCTGACGGGCGATGCGGAGGCGCTCAAGGGCGGCCCGCCGGTCACCGCCATGCTGATCCAGAACACCAACCCGATGGTGGTGGCGCCCGACAGCACCAAGGTCGGCAGAGGCTTCGCCCGCGACGACCTCTTCCTCTGCGTCCATGAGCAGTTCCTGACCGAGACGGCGCAGATGGCCGATATCGTGCTGCCGGCCACGACCATGCTGGAGCATGACGATATCTACACCGCCTCCGGCCACACGATGCTGCAGATCGCGCGCGGGGCGATCGAGCCGCCGGGCGAGGCGCGCGAGAATCACTTCGTTCATTGCGCGCTGGCCAAGCGGCTCGGTGCCGAGCATCCCGGCTTCGCGCTCGATGCCTGGGGGCTGATCGAGGCGACGCTCGCGGCCAGCAAATTGCCGCCGGCCGAAAGTTTCCTCGACGGGCGCGGCCGCGATCAGGCGAAGCCGTTCAAGACGGCGCATTTCCTCGACGGCTTCGGCCATCCCGACGGCAAGTTCCGGTTCAAGGCCGATTGGTCGAGCCTCGGGCCGGAAGGGGTACGGCTCTCAGCCCTGCCCGACCAGAATTGGGTGATCGACGATGCGACGCCCGACAAGCCCTTCCGGCTCGTGGCGGCCCCGGCACGCTCCTACCTCAACACCAGCTTCACCGAGACGCCGTCGAGCCGGGCGCGCGAAGGCCGGCCGCAAGTGCTGATCCATCCCGAGGATCTGGCCGCCATGGGTGCCGCCGAGGGCGCCCGGCTGCGACTCGGCAACGAGCGCGGCGCCATCGTGATCCATGCCCATGCGTTCGACGGGGTGCAACGTGGCGTGGTCGTGGTCGAGAGCATCTGGCCCAATGCCGCGTTCGAGGAAGGCATCGGCATCAACGCGCTCACCAGCGCCGATCCGGGCCTGCCCGCCGGCGGTGCCGTCTTTCACGACACGGCAATCTGGATCAGGCCACAAATTTAACCGGTCGAGCATAGCTTGCCCCGGCTAAATCGGCTGTGGCAGTAGAAAGCCACGCGTTGCGCGAGCGAAAAGGAGCTTCGATGGGCCAGAGAGTGACCAAGGCAGTCTTTCCGGTGGCGGGGTTGGGGACCCGGTTCCTGCCGGCGACCAAGGCGATGCCGAAGGAGATGCTGACCGTCGTCGACAAGCCGGTCATTCAATATGCGCTGGAAGAGGCGCGCGACGCCGGCATCGAGGAGTTCATCTTCGTCACGGGCCGGAACAAGACGGCGCTCGAGGATCATTTCGATGTGAGCTTCGAGCTGCAGGCGACGCTGGCCGAGCGCGGCAAGCATGCGGCCTTGGCCGAGATCGAGCGCTGGCTGCCGAAGCCCGGCCAGGTCGCGTCCGTCCGCCAGCAGCGGCCCTTGGGCCTCGGCCATGCCGTGCTGTGCGCCAAGGCGCTCGTCGGCAACGAGCCCTTCGCCGTGATTTTGCCCGACGATCTCGTGCTGTCGGACAAGCCCTGCCTCAAGCAGATGATCGAGGCGCATGCCGAGGTCGGCGGCAATCTCGTCGCCGTCGTCGATGTCCCGCGCGAGCACACCCAGCGCTACGGCATCCTCCATGTCGCCAGCGACGACGGCCGCCTCGCCGCGGTCAGGGGGCTGGTCGAGAAGCCGAAGCCCGAGGAGTCGCCTTCGACCCTTTCGATCATCGGCCGCTATATCCTGCAGCCGGAGATCTTCGCCAAGCTCGAGGCGACGCCCAAAGGGGCGGGCGGCGAGATCCAGCTGACCGACGGGATGGTCCAGCTGATTGGCAGCCAGCCCTTCCACGGGTTCCGTTTCGAAGGCAAGCGCTACGATTGCGGCGACAAAATAGGTTTCCTCGAAGCCAACATCGCCTTCGCGCTGTCACGCCCCGATGTGGCGCCGCAGCTGCGCGAGATCCTCGAACAATTGCTCTAGCCGTTGGAGTCCCTGATGCATCGGTTCGATCCGACCGTTCTGCGCGAGTACGACATTCGGGGCATCATCGGCGAGACGCTCTCGGCCGAGGATGCCTACGCGATCGGCCGGTCCTACGGCACGATCCTGGCCGAAACCGGCGGCAAGGCCGCGGCCGTGGGCTATGACGGCCGGCTGAGCTCGCCCATGCTCGAGGAAGCGCTCGTCCGCGGCCTTACCGAAACCGGCATCGATGTGGTGCGGATCGGCCGTGGGCCGACGCCGATGCTCTACTATGCGACCGTGACGCAGGGTGTCGATGGCGGCATCATGATCACCGGCTCGCACAATCCGCCGAATTACAACGGCTTCAAGATGATGCTGGGCAAGCGGTCGTTCTTCGGCCAGGACATCCAGCGCCTGGGCGCGGTCGCGGCGGCCGGTGCCTGGCGCCAGGGCCAGGGCTCGGCGCGCAGCATCGACATCATGGACGAGTATGTCGCCCGGCTTTTGAAGGATTACGACGGCGAGCGGCCGCAGACCGTGGTCTGGGATGCCGGCAACGGTGCCACCGGCGAGGCGCTGGTGAAGCTGGTGGGCCAGCTGCCGGGCCGGCATATTCTCTTGAACGAGGTGATCGACGGCACCTTTCCGGCGCATCACCCGGACCCGACCGAGCCGCACAATCTCATTCAGCTGCAGGCGGCCGTCGCCGCCGAGAAGGCCGATCTCGGTATCGCCTTCGATGGCGATGGCGATCGCATCGGCGTCGTCGACAGCCGCGGGCGGATCCTGTGGGGCGATCAGCTGATGGTGATCTGGGCCCGCGACGTGCTGCGCACCCACCCGGGCGCCACCATCATCGCCGACGTCAAGACGAGCCAGGTCTGCTTCGACCAGATCGCCGAGATGGGCGGCGTTCCCCTGATGTGGCGCACCGGCCATTCCCTCATCAAGGCCAAGATGGCGGAGAATGGAGCGCCGCTCGCCGGCGAGATGAGCGGCCATATCTTCTTCGCCGATCGTTGGTACGGCTTCGACGACGCGCTTTATGCCGCGATCCGGCTGCTCGGCATTCTCGGCCGCTCGACCGAGAGCATCGCCCGGATGCGCGATCAGCTGCCGGCCGTGATCAACACGCCGGAGCTGCGCTTCCCGTGCAGCGAGACGCGCAAATTCGCCGTCATCGGCGAGGTCAAGGCGCGGCTCGAATCGGAAGGGGCGGCGGTCAGCGATATCGACGGCGTGCGCGTCAAGACGGCGGATGGCTGGTGGCTGCTGCGCGCTTCCAACACCCAGGATGTGCTGGTCGCCCGCGCCGAGGCGACGAGCGAGGCCGGCCTCGAGCGGTTGAAGCAGATCCTGGCCAAGCAGCTCGAGGCGAGCGGCATTGTGCCGCCCGCCTTTTAAGCTGTCTTAGGTCCGGCGGGCCAGGTGCAGGCCGTCCTTCTCGGGCGGCACGATCACGCATAGATGGCCGGATTTGTGCATCGTGGCACAGGCCTCGCGCGCCTGCTGGGCCGAGGCGAAGCCTGAGACTCGGGCGCGGTAGAGATGCGCGCCATGGCCCGGCGGCATCACCTCGGCGGTCTTTTCCTTGAAGGGCGAAGCGCGCAGCGCCTGCTCGGCCTGGGCCGGACGGCTATAGGCGCCGAGCTGCACGCTCCAGTGCTCGGCCTGAACAGCCGGCACGATATGGGTATGTGCCGGCGGCGGCGCCGAGGCGGCGCGCAGCGAGGCCTGCTCGAGCGGGGCCGCTTCGGCGCGGCCGATCGGCGACAGTGCCGCCATCACATGAGCCGCCTTGGCGACCAGGCGATGCGCACTGCTCGGCTGATCGCCGGCGTCGGCGACGAGCGTCGCACCCGAACCTTCATGCGCGAAGCCTTGGTCGAGCAGCGTCGCCATCAGCCGATCGCGCTCGCCGCCCAACTCGCCGCCCATGACGACGCCGAACAGGCGATGATCGCCGCGCACGGCCGAGGATGCCAAGTTGAAGCCCGACGCCGTCGTGAAGCCGGTCTTGAGCCCGTCCATCCCGGGATAGCGGTACATCAGATGATTGTGGCCATAGATGGTGCGGCCGCGGAAATCGAACTCGCGCGTCGAGAACAGGTGATACTGCTCCGGGAAGCGCTCATAGAGCGCCATCGCCAGCTTGACGAGGTCGCGCGCCGTCGTCACCTGCTCGTCGTCGGGCAAGCCCTGGGCGTTCCTGAAGACGGTGCTGCTCATGCCAAGCTCGCGCGCCTTGGCGGTCATGAGCCGGGCGAACCCGGTCTCGGTGCCGCCCAGCGCCTCGCCCATCACAGTCGCGGCATCGTTCGCCGACAGCACGATCATGCCCAGCACGCAGTCACGCACCGAGACGGTATCGCCGTCGCGTAAGCCCAGCTTGGTCGGCATCTTGTCGGCCGCCCATTCCGAGACCGGCAGGCGCTGCTCCCAATGAAGATGGCCCTTCTGCATCGACTCGAATGCCAGATAGAGCGTCATCATCTTGGTCAGCGAGGCCGGATAATTGAGCTGGTCGGCGTTGGACTCGCTCAAGACTTCGCCGGTCGTCTCGTCGATGATGATCGATGCCTGGCCGGCGAACGCGGGCGACGCGGCACCCAGCGCCGTCATTCCAAGCAGTGCTACCGCGATGGCCATGCCCCCACGCCACCGCGGCGCCCGCCAAAAAGGACTCGTCAACGCGCCTCTCCCCCTGCCTTCAGAACGTCCTCGTAGATTCGAGCGGTAAAACCTTAAAAAATTACGATTCTTCTGTCCATGAAATTATCTACGACAGGACATTCTTATACTGAGCGCGCGGAGCGTTCTTGCCGATCTCTTTGTGTGCAGCGCACAAAAATGGCTTGACGCGAGAGGGACGCGCGCCTATCTGAGGGACATGCTGCACTGCAGCAATCAGTCGAGCCTATCCGAGCAAGCCCGCCGAGGAGAAACCATGTCCAGCTCGAAGCCCACAGCCAATTCCGCGCCTGCCACCGAAAAGGTGAAGCCGATTCGGCGCAAAACGGTTGCGGCTCCGCTGGCGCCGGTCGCGGCTCAGAAGGCCGAGACGCCCAAGGTCGAGGCACCGAAGGTTGAGGCGCCGAAGGCCGAGACGCCCAAGGCTGCAGCGCCGAAGGCCCTGGAAGCCGTGAAGGCATCGCCTGCAAAGGCGGCGCCCCCGAAGGCACCGGTTGCGAAGCCGGCCGTTGCGACGACGCCGACCATCGTGGCACCGGCGCCGGCACCGGCCGCTCCCGTCGCCGCGAAGCCAGTGCCGGTTGCAGCGACACAGATCATCCCCACCCCGGCAGCACCGGTCGAGCTTGCCGTCAAGGCGGTGACTGCGACCGTCGAGACGGTCAAGACCGTCGCCGCGGCCTCCGAGAAGCGCCTGAAGAACCTTGCTTCAGACCTCGCACCCGAACCCGCAAAGGTGAAGAAGATGACCGAAATTCCGTCCGTGAAGGGCTACGACGACCTCACCAAGATCAGCAAGGCCAACCTCGATGCGCTGGTCCAGGCCAACAAGGTCTTCGCCCAGGGTGTCGAAGCGATTTCCAAGGAGGCGCTGAGCCTCACTCAATCGTCGCTCGAATCGGCGGCGACCGCGGCCAAGGCGATGTTCGCGGCCAGGACGCTGCAGGATGTGGTGGCGCTCAATGCCAGCTTCACGCGCAGCTATTTCGACAATCTTCTCGCGAACTCGACCAAGCTCGGCGAGATGAGCGTCAAGCTGGCGACCGACACGATGGCGCCGATCACGGCCCGCGTGAACACGGCGGTCGAGACGGCGATCAAGCACAATCCGGTCGAGAAGCTGATCAAGCCGGCGGCGTAACGCCGCGCCGGATTGGCGCGCAGACTGGCCATCCGGCCGGTTTGCGCACAGCGGCCGACATCCCTATCTATGGCCTTCCGGAACAACCGGGAGGCCGTTTGCATTTGCGGCATGGTGTTGTGGCTTTGGCAGGACCGGCCGGTCTGTGGCATGCTGCCAGCACCGGTGAGATCTTCGCGAACGGAGATCTTGGGGCCGGCGCGCGACAGGCCTATATTTGGTCTGAGACCATCCAGGGCGAGTGACGGGTACGACGAGCGGCAATGAGCGACATCGAAAAGCGCAATGGCGAGGACCAATCCACCGGCGTCGTCGTCAAGACCAAGCCGAAAACGAAGAAGCCGTCGCTTTACAAGGTGCTCATGCTTAACGACGACTATACCCCCATGGAATTCGTCGTTCACGTTTTGGAGCGGTTTTTCAGCAAAAATCGCGACGAGGCGACCCGCATCATGATGCATGTGCATCGGCGCGGGGTCGGCATATGCGGGGTCTTCACCTACGAGGTGGCCGAAACCAAAGTGACGCAGGTTATGGATTTTGCCCGACAGCACCAGCATCCTCTGCAATGCACTCTCGAGAAGGAATAGTCGCCAATGCTGTCGCGCAATCTTGAAAAGACGCTGCATCGCGCGCTCGCCTATGCCAATGAGCGGCGCCATGAATACGCGACGCTCGAGCATCTGCTGCTGTCCCTGACCGAAGATCAGGATGCCGTCGCGGTCTTGCGGGCGTGCACGGTCGATCTCGACCGGCTCAGGCGCGATCTCCTGAATTATGTCGACAATGACCTGACCAGCCTGGTCTCGAGCCATGTCGAGGATGCGAAGCCGACCGCGAGCTTTCAGCGCGTGCTGCAGCGTGCCGCCATCCATGTGCAATCCTCCGGCCGCGAGGAAGTGACCGGTGCCAATGTGCTGGTCGCCATGTTCGCCGAGCGCGAGAGCCACGCCGTCTATTTCCTGCAGGAGCAGGAGATGACGCGGTTCGACGCGGTGAACTACATCTCGCACGGCATCGCCAAGGCGCCGGGCCGCAGCGAGGCGCGGCGCGTCCAGGGTGCGGAGGAGGAGCCGCCGGCCGACAAATCGACGAAGCGCGGCCATGACGCGCTCGACGCCTATTGCGTCAACCTCAACAAGAAAGCCCGCACCGGCAAGATCGACCCGCTGATCGGGCGCGAGGCCGAGGTCGACCGCACGATCCAGATCCTGTGCCGGCGGTCCAAGAACAATCCGCTCTATGTCGGCGATCCCGGCGTCGGCAAGACCGCCATCGCCGAAGGTCTGGCGCGCCGGATCGTCAATCAGGAAGTGCCGGAAGTCCTCCAGAACGCCATCATCTTCTCGCTCGATATGGGCTCGCTGCTGGCCGGCACGCGCTATCGCGGCGATTTCGAGGAGCGGCTGAAGGCCGTGCTGGCCGAGCTCGAGGCACAGCCGGGCGCGGTGCTCTTCATCGACGAGATCCATACGGTAATCGGCGCCGGTGCTACCAGCGGCGGTGCGATGGATGCGTCCAACTTGCTCAAGCCGGCTTTGGCGTCGGGCACGATCCGCTGCATCGGCTCGACCACCTACAAGGAATACCGGAACTATTTCGAGAAGGACCGCGCACTCGTCCGCCGCTTCCAGAAGATCGACGTGGCCGAGCCCTCGATCGAGGATGCGGTCAAGATCCTGCGCGGCCTCAAGACCTATTACGAGAAGTACCACAAGGTCCGCTACACGGCCGACGCCATCCGCACGGCGGTCGAGCTTTCGGCGCGCTACATCAACGACCGCAAGCTGCCGGACAAGGCGATCGACGTGATCGACGAGGTCGGTGCGGCCCAGATGCTGCTGCCCGAGGCCAAGCGGCGCAAGATCATCACCGTCAAGGATATCGAGTCGGTGATCGCGACCATGGCGCGCATCCCGCCCAAGAGCGTGTCGCGCGACGACAAGGAAGTGCTGCAGAATCTGGAGCGCGACCTCCGGACCATGGTCTATGGCCAGGACAGCGCCATCGAGGCGCTGGCGTCGGCGATCAAGCTCGCCCGCGCGGGCTTGCGCGAGCCGGAGAAGCCGATCGGCAACTATCTCTTCTCGGGCCCGACCGGTGTCGGCAAGACCGAGGTGGCGCGCCAGCTTGCCCGCACGCTCGGCATCGAGCTCACCCGCTTCGACATGTCGGAATATATGGAGCGGCACACGATCTCGCGGCTGATCGGCGCGCCCCCGGGCTATGTCGGCTTCGACCAGGGCGGCTTGCTCACCGACGCGGTCGATCAGCATCCGCATTGCGTGCTGCTGCTGGACGAGATCGAGAAGGCGCATCCCGACCTCTTCAATATCCTTCTGCAGGTGATGGATTACGGCAAGCTGACCGATCATAACGGCAAGACGGTCGATTTCCGGAACGTCATCCTGATCATGACCACCAATGCGGGTGCCGCCGAGCTCGCCAGGCCCGGCATCGGCTTCGGCAGCGACGTTCGGGTCGGCGAGGATCAGGAGGCGATCAACCGCATGTTCACGCCGGAATTCCGCAACCGGCTGGACAGCATCATCTCCTTCGCCCCGCTTTCGGCCGATACGATCCATCGCGTGGTCGACAAGTTCGTGCTCCAGCTCGAGGTGCAGCTGGCCGATCGCGGCGTCACGATCGAGCTCGACGACGACGCGCGCAAATGGCTGGCCGAGAAGGGCTATGACAGGCTCTACGGCGCCCGCCCGCTGGCCCGCGTCATCCAGGAGAGTATCAAGAAGCCGCTGGCCGAGGAGCTGCTGTTCGGGTCCCTCGCCAAGGGCGGCACGGTTCAGGTGACGGTCAAGGACGGCAAGCTCGCCTTCGCCTTCGCCGACCGGCCGACGCAGGAACCGCCGGAGAACCCGGACATGGACGGTTCGGATCTGGAGCCCGTCCTGGTCGAGTAGTCCTCGCAGTTTGCAAGTGAAAGGCCGGCAACCCGCGAAACGGTGCCGGCCTTTTCCTATTATGGCATGCGCGATCGAAAATCTCGCTTGGCCGAGGCGCCGGTGATCCGCCGGTAAGCCGTTGATATTCAAGAAATCCTGAAGAAATCAAAGCCTTTGGCATGGCTTCTGCGAAGCATGAGGCAAGGGTTCATTCGGGGGTCTCATCAAAATGGCTGAAGCCTTTACCCAATTTTGTGCAGCAAGCACCTTCCTCGCGGCGGCCATGAGCGCCGGCGCGGCACAGGCTTCCACCTTCGGCTTCACCAGCACCGATGCGCAATTTGCCGGTGCCGACACTTTCACCATCGGCGGCCAATCGATCACGGCCGAAGCTTTCTCGATGAGCGAGATCAGCGGCAATATCAGCTCGGCCACGCTTGGCGAATATTCCGGCAGCTGTTGCGGCCTTGGCGTGACCGACCGGAATGAGAGCGGCGTGTCGCCCGGCCATACGGTCAGCAACGAGACGAGCCAGACCGACTTCGTCCTCTTCAAGCTGCCGTCCAACAGCTATGCCACGCAGATCCTGCTGAATGGCGGCTGGGGTGGCGGCACCAACGCCGATGTCTTCATCGGCACGGGCGTCGGCAGCGGCGTCGACAAGGGCCAGACGCTCTCGATGTCGAGCATGAGCGGCATGAGCTTCAACTCGCTGCTCACGAACTGGGGCTTCACCCAGCTCGACGGCAACGGCAAGCAGTCCGGTGACGACTTCGTCGGCACCGACAACAGCAATACGATCAACCTTTCGGGTACCACGCCCGACCAGTACCTGATCGTCGAGGCCTCGACCTCGGATGGCTGGGGCACCTGGAACGACCCCGATTACTTCAAGATCGGCGCGATCACCCTCGCCAGCACCGCCGTTCCGGAACCTGCCAGCTTCGCGGTACTGGGAGCCGGCCTCGCCGGGCTAGCACTTCTCCGCCGTCGGCGGGTTGTTGCCTGAGCCAGCTCGTAGGCCGGGAGGGCGGCCCGCTTCGGCGGGCCGCCCTTATTTATGACTCCTGCTCCTGGCGGAAGGGCGAATGCTCGGAGAGGCCTTCCATCTGAGCTTGGATCTCCGCCCGCTCATGCACGAGGAAACGCTCCACCGCGTCGGCGAAGGAAGGCTCGCGCAGCCAATGCGCACTGTAAGTCTCGCTCGGCAGATAGCCGCGCTGGATCTTGTGGGTGCCTTGGGCACCCGCCTCGACGCGGGCGAGGCCATGCTCGATCGCATAATCGATGGCGCGGTAGTAGCACGCCTCGAAATGCAGGAACTTGAAGTCGCCCAAGGCGCCCCAGTTCCGGCCGTAAAGCGTGTCGCTGCCGCGCAGATTCAAGGCGCCGGCGACGAGCTCGCCATCCCGCTCGGCCACGACCAGCACGACCTTGTCGCCGAGCCGCTCGCCCAGGAGATCGAAGAACGACCGGTTGAGATAGGCCGATCCCCATTTCCGATCCGAGGTCGACATGTAGAAGCGGAAGAAGGCGTCCCAATGCCGCTTCGTGATCTCGCCGCCGGTGAGGGTCGTGATCTCGATGCCGTGCTCGAGCGCTTCGCGCCGCTCCTTGCGGATGGTCTTGCGCTTGCGTGAGGCAAGATCGCCCAGGAAATCCTCGAAGCTTTTGTAGCCGCGATTGTGCCAGTGGAATTGCTGACCGATCCGCTGCAGAAAGCCCGCGCGCCCGAGGCTTTCCCATTGCGCCTGAGTCGGGAAAGTGATGTGGAGCGACGACACGCCGCTCTGCCGGGCAAAGGTGACCATGCCCTCGATCAGCAGGGATTCCGCCTCGGCGGGTGCGTCGGGATGGATCAGCAGGCGTGGCCCCGGCACGGGCGAGAAGGGAACGGCGCATTGCAGCTTCGGATAATAGCGCCCGCCGGCATTCTCATAGGCCTGCGCCCAGCCCCAATCGAAGACATATTCGCCGTAGGAATCGGATTTGAGATAGAGCGGCGCGCAGGCCACCAGGCGGCCGTCAGGTGCGGTCAGCAACAGATGCTGCGGCCGCCAGCCGGTGCCGCGCCCGACCGAGCGGCTATCCTCGAGGGCGGACAGGAAGGCATGGCAGACGAACGGATTGTCCGGCCCGGCGCAGGCATCCCAGGCCGCCGCCTCGATGGCGGCGAGCCCAGGCGCGATTGCGAGAGTGAAGCTGTCGCCGGTCCCGTCCATATCCGGACTAGCATGCTGCAACGCAGCGGGCTCGCCAAGCCCTCTGCGCTTTTAAGTCCGGATCTCGAAGATGCCCTCGACCTCGACGGCGACATCGAAGGGCAGGACGTTGGTCCCGACGGCGGTGCGGGCATGCCGGCCCTTATCGCCGAAGACGTTGACCATCAGGTCCGAGCAGCCATTGACGATGCGCGGCTGCTCGACAAAGCTCGGCACGGAATTGACGAAGCCGCCCAGGCGCACGCAGCGGGTCACGCGATCGAAATCGTCCTTCACGACCTCCGCCAGCCAGGCCAGCAGATTGAGGCCGCACAGCTGTGCCGCCGCGACGCCGTCCTCGACCGAGATGGTGGCGCCGAGCTTGCCGATATAGCGGCGCTCACCCTCCCACTGGCAGATCTGGCCGGCGAAGAAGACGAGATTGCCGGTCACGACAAAGGGCACGTAATTCGCGGCGGGCGCCCCGGCCTTCGGCAGCGTCAGGCCCAGTTCCTTGACTCGGCCGGAAATCGTGGTGCTCATTTGGGGCTCCTTCGCGTTGATTGGATGGGGCGGACGATAGCGGCGGGTCGCCGCAGATCCAACCCCCGCCTTGGTTTTGCCCCTATGCACGGCTAGCGTGCCGCGGCCCCCGAAATTCTGGAGACCGGCCCTGACCTTCCCCCGCTTTCTCACCCTCGCCCTCGTGACATTCAGCCTCGTGGCATCCGGGCCGGGCTTCGCCTCCAACCTGATCGGCGATACCAAGGCGCCCTTCAGCGCCGACCGGACGGTCGAAACCAAAGGCAAGACCTATACCGGCCGGATCTACGCCGTGCCCGACAAGCAGCGGCACGAGCAGAATGTGAACGGGCTCGATTTCATCGCCATCCTGCGGGCGGATCGGCGGGTCGCCTGGGTGATTCTGCCCGGCCTGCATGTCTATACCGAATTCCCGTTCCCCAAGGCGGTCGACGAATTCGACGATCCGCGGCTGTTGGGGCCGGTCATCGACACCCAGAAAGTCAACGGGCTGCGCAGCGTCGAGCATCGCGTCGAGCGCCAGGGCTCGGACGGCTCCGCACTCGATGGCTGGCTCTGGATGAGCGAGGACGGGATCATCACCCGGCTCGACGGCACCTATACGACGCCGGGCGGCAAAACCTCGACCGCGAAGCTCGAGCTCAGCAACATCAAGCTCGGCCCCCAGGACCCGGCGCTCTTCGAACTGCCGCCCGGCGCCAAGCTGCTGCCCTATGAAGCGCTGCTGCCCCTCCTCAACATGCGCCTGCCGGAAAAACACTAATTCGGTGACAGTGCACTAAACTCCGCCTCCCGCGCGCTCCCCCTCACCCCGACCCTCTCCGCCAATGAGGCAGAGAGGGAAAGATAAGCCCTCTCCGCCCTTTAGGGCGGAGAGGGTTGGGTGAGGTGGGTTTATCCACAATTTCGAATCCAACCCATCTTGACCTTCCATCGCCCGTCGTGTTCCTATTTCGTTCATGAAGTTGGAGCATGACATAGCCGCCCCGATTGCGGCAGACCGACATCCCGATGCCCGAGCGGCTAGGGAGGGTTCGGCTGCCCGATCGGCGGAGACGATGCAAGAACGCCATCAGCGCATGCTGAAGAAGCTGGCCGAGATGGCGATGGATCTCGCCGAGGCGGCCCACGAAGAGGCGATGGAGGAGATCGCGGCCCGCAAGGCCGATCCGGCCAAGCCCGAGCCCGTCCGCGATCCGATGCTGGGCTTCTCCCGCATGGCCCGCACCGTGCGCCAGACCGTGGCGCTCGAAGCCAAGCTCGAGAAGGACCGCAAGGCCGAGTCACAGGGCAATGTCTGGGCCGATTACTATTGCCGCTACGCCATGGCCTCTTTTGCCTCGGACGAGCAGAAGCGGCGCGTGCGCCGGGTCGTGAAGAGGGAGATCGAGCGCAGCGCCCACCGGGACAGCGAGCGCGAGATCCTGACCGAGCATCTCGCCGAGCACCTCGACGACGATGGCGACTGGCGGGATCTCGCCAACGGCCGCTCGACCGGCGAGATCATCGAAGCGCTCTGCGAGGTGCTCGGCCTCGATCCGAACTGGAACGAGATCAGGCCCGAGATCCAGGCGATCGAAGAGGCAGTCGAGGCAAGCCTCCGAACCGTGCTCGATCCCGAGCGATGGCCCGGCACCGGGCCACCCGACTGACCCCGCATGCTTCTTGGCTTTCGATGCCGACCCGCGCCGATCCCTTCCGCCCCCTCAGGGCGGAACGCAGGGGGCTGTCCCGAGTGCCTCGATAACGGCCGCGATCGGACCGGTCCAGTCACCGGCCGCGGTCTGGCGGAACAGGCGCGCCGTCGGGTACCAGGGGCTGTCGGTGCGGCCGAGCTGCCAGCGCCAATCGGGTGCCAAGGGCAGCAGGATCCAGACCGGGCGACCGAGGGCACCGGCCAGATGCGCGATCGCGGTGTCGACCGTGATGACGAGATCAAGCGCCGCCACGGCTTCCGCCAGCGCCGAGAAATCCGCGAAGCTCTCGCCGAGATCGGTGATCGGCCCGGCCGCTTCGAGCGCCTTGAGGTCGCGTGGCTCCGCGTCCTTCTGCAAGCTCACGAAATGCCGGTCGGGCAAAGCGAGGAGCGGCGCCAGAAAAGCGGCCGGCAGCGACCGGTTCCGGTCGTTGCGATGAGTACGCCTGCCCTGCCAGACGAGGCCGATCGACGGATGGCCCAGGCGCTTGCGCCAGGCCGCGACGGCGGCCGCCTCGACCGGCAGATAGGGCACCGTGCCGTCGATCGTCGCCTCGAGCGTGCCGAAATGGCGCGGCAGCTCAAGCAGCGGCACGCGCACATCCCATTCGGGCAGGGGCTCGTCGGGCCCGACGGCTTGAGTGACACCATTGACCCGGCGCATGAGGGTGGTCAGCGCCGGCTGGCACAGCAGCGTGACCGAACCGGCGCCCAGCACCTCCAGGCCCTTGAGGTATCGCGCGAACTGAATCGTGTCGCCCAGCCCCTGCTCGGCATGGACGAGAAGCCGCTTGCCCTCGAGCGGAGCGCCATCCCAGGCCGGATCGGGCAGCCCGTGCGGCGGCACGGCATCGGCTTGCCAGCGCCAGGCGAAGCCGTCCCAGCCGCGGGCGAAATCGCCGAGCAGCAGCTGGCTGATGCCGAGATTGAAGCGTGCGGTCGGCAGATCCGGATCACGCTGGAGTGCTGCCTCGTAATACTCGAACGATGCCTGTGGATGACCGCCCTCCGTGAGCGCGCGGCCGAGATTGACGAGCGCTTCCGGCTGGTCCGGCTCGATCGCGAGGATGGCGCGGTATGTCGCGATCGCCTCGTCGAAGCGCCCCTGCGCCTGCCGGGCATTGGCGAGGTTGAGCGCCACCTTGCGATCCTCGGGTGCCAGGCGCTGGGCGAATTCGAGAGCGTCCACCGCCTCCTCGACCCGGCCGAGCGCCAGCAGGGCCGCACCCAGATTCATCCGCGTCACGGCGTGGTCGGGTGCCCCAGCCAGCGCGCGGCCGTAAAGCTCGACCGCCTCGTCGAACCGGCCGGCGCCATGGAGCAGAATGCCGAGATTGTTGAGGGCTGCGACATGCGCAGGATCGAGCCGGATCGCGCGGACATAGCAATCGGCCGCTTCATTGATGCGGCCGCCCGCGCGATAGGCCTCGCCCAGATCATTGTGATATCCCGGCACCCGATCGTCGATCGCGACGGCGGCGGCGATCAGGTTGATCGCGGGCTCCAGCTGGCCCAGCTCCATCGCCAGCACGCCCATCAGATGCAGCGTCGGCGCGTGGTCCGGATCGGCCGCCAGGATCTGCTTATAGAGCGCGCCGGCCCCCTGTCGATCACCCGCGCGATGGCGCTCGACCGCTTCGGCGAAGAGCGTGTCGAGGGTGGCCGTCACAATTTCGTACGTTCCTCCCGCACCCAGAACAGCAGCACGCCGCCGATCAGCAGGAACGGCATGACCGCGGCGAGGCCGGCCTGCTGGCTGTGGAACCAGCCGGTCAGGGCACCGACGACAAGAGGGCCCATGAAGGCGATGGCGCTGCCGGACAGGGCGAAGAGCCCAAAGAACTCGCCGACCATGTCCGGCGGCGCCAGCCGCGCCATCATGGTTCGGCTGGATGCCAGGCCGGTGACGACGCTCAGGGCAGCGAACAGGCTGTTGAGGTAGAACACGCATTCCGGCAGCGAGAAATCGAGGAAGATCTTGGCGTCGCCGGTCTCGACCACGAAAAAGATCGAGTGGGCGGTTATCGAGACCGTGACGATATTGGCGATGATACCGCCGACTAGCGCCAGCAGCAGTGCCCGGCGCGAGCCCATCCGATCATCAATGATGCCCGCGATCACGGATTCGATGCCCGCGGCGACGCTAAGGAAGATGCCGTAGATGGTGAGCTTGGTCACATCCCAGCCGAAGATACCGGCAGCATAGATGCCGGTGAAGGTCATCAGGATGGTGAAGCCGTCATTGTAGATCATGCGGGCGATGACGAAGAGCATGACGTTGCCGTGGCGGCGCAGTTGCAGGATTGTGTGCCAAAGGGTCCGCAACCCCTGTGCCGCCGCAGCGACGGGCCCGAGGCCGGTGCCTTCATTGTCCGGCGTCAGAAGGAAGAGCGGAAGGGAGAAGAGACCGAACCAGAGGCCGCAGAGGAGGCCCATGGCACGGGCCGGCTCGTAGCTGTCGCCATCCAGCCCGAACAGCGGATGCTCGGCCCAGATCCAGGCGAACAGCACGAACAAGAACAGGATGACGCCGGCAGCATTGCCGAGCGCCAGCGCGAGCCCGCTCAGCCGGCCGACTTGGCTCCGCGAAGACAGCGTCGGCAGCATGGCGTTGTGGAAGATGACCGACAGCTCGAAGAACAGGCTGACGACCATGACATCGGCAAGGAGCGGCAGCACATTCTCGCCCAGCCCCGGCTTCGCGAACCACAAGCCGCCCATGGCCGGCACGGCGATCACGGTGCACAGGATCAGCCAGGGCTTCCGTCGTCCGCCGGCATCGGCGATCGAGCCGAAGATCGGGCCCAGCACCGCCAGAATGAAGCCTGCGAGCGAGCTGGTATAGCTCCACAGCTCCTGGCCCCTGATCGGATCGCCGACCACAACATTGGTGAAATAGGGCGCAAAGACATAGATATTGACGAGGATATAGTAGGGGTCGCGCGCCCATTCATAGAGCGCCCAGCTGAGCTGGCCGATCGGGCTGGCGGGTTTGCCGCCGGCCAGATTGGTTTCGCCGGCCTCGCGCGGCACCTCGCCCGTCAGCGTGACATCCACCACTCTCAGACCCCTCCCATGCGGCCGCTTTGCGGCATATCGTTGGGGCTACTAGAGCGTGGCCGGCGGGCGAGGGCAATAACTAACGATGGCCCGCCGGGCGGATCAGTGTGCTCGCTTGGCCGCCGCCGTGATCGCGTCGGCGAAGACCGGCACCAGTGCCACCGGGCAGTCATGGCCCATGCCGGGAATGATGCGGAGCTCGGCGCCCGCGATGCTGGCGGCCGTGTCGCGCCCGCCTTCGACGCGGACCAGCGGGTCGTCCTCGCCATGCAGCACCACCGTCGGCGCCGTGATCTTCTTCAGCTTCGGCCGCCGGTCGCCATTGGCGACGATCGCCGCCAGCTGGCGCGCGGTGCCGACCGGGTAATAGCTGCGCTTGGCGTCGCTGAGATTGTTCCGCTTGAGCGTCTCCTCGTCGGTCGGGTAGCCGGGGCTGCCGATCACCTTCGAGATATGGATGCCGCGCGCCAAGATCGCGTCGAGATCGCCGGCCGGCGGCGCCGGCGAGAGCAGTGCCCCCATCGCCGCCTCGGTGCCGGGCGGCACGGCGGGATTGCCCGTGGTCGACATGATCGAGGTCAGCGACAGCGTCTTGTCGGGATGGTTGGCTGCCACCAGCTGGGCGATCATGCCGCCCATCGAGGCGCCGACGATATGGGCCTTGCCGATGCCCAGCGCGGTCAGCAATCCCGCCGCGTCCGCCGCCATATCATCGAGCGAGTAGGGCGAGGAAACCGGCTTGCCGGTGCCGAGGGACGAAAAGATCGCGGCCATGTCAGGCATGCCGAGGGAGTCGAGCTTGGCCGAGAGGCCGCAGTCCCGATTGTCGAACCGGATGGCCTGGTAGCCGCGCTTGACCAGCTCTTCGCACAGCTCGACCGGCCAGCGCGTCATCTGCGCGCCGACACCCATGATCAGCAGCACGGCTTCGCGATCGGGCGGCCCGAAGCGCTCATATTCGAAGGCAAGCTCGCCCACCTGGATCTGCGGCATCGTCCCGTCCCCCAAATTCGGCCGCCCTCCATAAGCATGCAGAGGGCGACCCATTCTCCGATCGACTATAAATGCCGAGGGCGGTGCCGCAACCGCTTATTGCAGCTTCTTCCAGCCATTGGTGACGTCCGCCATGAAGTCGCGCACCGTGTGGTTGATGAACTCGACATCGGCCGACTTGAAGCCCGCTGCCGCGGCGACATGGCCCTGGACCGAGGGGATGGTGACATGCCGCCCATCCGGGATCACGGCGGCCGCCTCGATCCCCTCTTCGACCGGGTTATAGAGATCGAGCTCGCCCGACATGATGAGCGTCTTGGCCTTGACGGTCTTGAGCGCCTTCATCGGGTCGCCGCCGAACACCGGCTTGCCGTCGATGAGCGTGTCGCCGACATTGTGCCGGTCATAGGCCCAGGTCTGGGCGATCCAGTCATTGGCGTCGAAGCCGGTCTTCAGCACCGCCTCTTCCTGCGCGGCGATCCAGGGCATTACATCCATCGGGTTGGGGAACTGCTCGCGCATCGCCTCTGGCGTGCGGGTCGCCAGCACCTGCAGCACCTCGGCTCGCATGCGCCAGCCCTTTTCCGGCTGGGCCTTGTAGTTGCCGCCGTCGAAGGCGGGGTCGAGCATCAGCGCGTGCCGCGTCGCCTCATTGACCGCGATCGACCAGGGCGAAGTGCGCGCCATCGGCGTCAATGCCACCAGACTGTCCATCATCTCGGGATGACTCACACCCCATTGCAGCGTCTGCATCCCGCCCATGGAGGCGCCGGCGACCGCGACCAGATGCTCGATGCCGAGATGTTTCAGCAGCTGATACTGGCTTTCCACCATGTCGCGGATGGTGAAGTGCGGGAAGGCGGGCCCGTGCTGGCTGCTGCTGTTGCTGGGCGAGGTGGTGAGGCCGTTGCCGATGGCATTGGTCTTGATGACGAAGAGATGGTCGGTATCGAGCCCTTTGCCCGGCCCGATCATGAAGTCGATGCGATGGTGATTGCCGCTGATCGCCGTCACCATCAGCACTGCATTCGATTTCTTCGCATTGAGCGTGCCTTCGGTCATGTAGGCGATCTTGAAGTCGTGGATCACCTCGCCGCTCTCGAGCTTGAAATCGCCGATCTCGTAGAAATCGAGGCCGGGCTCCGGCGTCGCGGCCGACGCCGTGCGGCCCGTCAGAATGAGCAACAGAACCAGCAGAATCGAAAAGCGCTTCACGACCCTTCCCCCTGTTCGTTTCGGCGATCAGATCGATCCCATCGCCGCCTTCACCTTAATCGGCGTGAACGGCACCGAACGCAAGCGTATGCCCGTCGCGTCGCGCACCGCATTGCCGATCGCGGCTGTGACGACGGCGGCCGAGGGCTCGCCGGCACCCCAAGGCTTCTCGGTCGGCCGGTCGATCAGATCCATCTCGATCTCCGGAATCTCGGGGAAGGTCAGGATCGGGTAGCTCGCCCAATCGAGGCTGGTGACGGTCGAGCGGTTGAAGGTCAGCTCCTCCTTCAAGGTCCGGCTCAGCGTCTGGATCATGTTGCCTTCGATCTGATTGCGCACGCCGTCCGGGTTGATGATCTGCCCGCAATCCTGCGTCACATAGAATTTGCGCGCCCGGATCTCGCCCGTCTTCCGATTGATTTCGATCTCGGCGACCATCGCCACATAAGTCCGCACCAACTCGTACTTCACATAGGCCATACCGCGGCCCGTCGCGATCTCGCCGGCGGCTTGCTTGCGCTCGCGCTGCTTCTGCCATTTCGCGAGCGTCATGAGCCGGGTCAGCACCTCGGCACCGCGTGTATCGGCCGGGTCGAGATGCTTGAGGCGGAACTCGAACGGGTCGGCACCGGTCTCGGCCGCGATCTCGTCAATCAGCGATTCATTGGCGAAGGTGTTCTGCAGCCGGCCGGGCGAGCGGATCCAGGAGGGCCGGAACGGCGTCTCCTTGAGCCGGTGCGCGCGGGTCAGCACATTCGGGAATTTGTAGGGCAGCGCCGAGTTGCCGATGATATTACCGGGCGCCATCACCGTCTCGTGCGGCTTGCCCGCCAGGCTCGCCGGCACCAGCGGCACCGTGCCGGAGGCCCCGTCCGGCACATAGAAATCACCCTGCCAGGCCGTGACGTTGCCGGCCTCGTCGAGGGCGGCCTTGAGGTCGATGAGGGTCGGCGGCCCCTTCGGGTCCCAGCCATGCTCGTCGGCCCGCATCCATTGCACGCGCACCGGCTGGCCGACCGCCTTGGCCAGCATCGCCGCATCGCCGGCGGCATCCTCATGGCCATTCCGGCCATAGCAGCCAGCCCCCTCGACATAGATGGCGCGGACAGTCTCGGGCGGCAGGCCGAACATGGTGGCAAGCTGCTTGCGCAGATTGTGGGTCGCCTGCGAGGCCGACCAGCAGGTAAGATTGCCGTCCTTGAACTCGGCCACGGCACAGGACGGGCCGATCGAGCCATGGGTGTGGATCGCGAAATCATAGGTGCCGCCGACGATCTTCGCCTTGGCCTGCTCCGCCGCAGCCAGCACACCCGGCGCGTCGCCGATATTGCTGGTGACATCGGTCTTGGCGACCTCCGTGGCGCGGATCGCGTCCCACAGCTTCGCCTGCTCGGGCAGCCCGGTCCAATCCGACCAGCGCGTCTTGATCTGCTGTGCCGCCTGGATCGCCGCCCATTCGGTCTTGGCGACGATGCCCAGGAAATTGCCGTCGCGCACGATCTGGACGATGCCCGGAATGTTCGCGATCGAGGTCTCGTCGACGCTTTCGAGCGTCGCCTCCATCGCCGGCGGCCGCACGACCCGGCCATGCAGCATGCCGGGTAGCCGGAAATCCTGCATGTAGGTGAATTGGGCGAAGATCTTGGGCGGGATGTCGAGCCGCTGCATCGATTGCCCGACCGTGCGATAGGTGGCGGGATCCTTGAGCGGCGCTTCCTTGTCGAGCTTCAACGCAAAGTCGTGGCCGCCGACCAGCTCGCCATAAGGGAGGCCGGCGCCGCCTTTCTTGGGCGCCACCTTGCCATCGGCGGCGACGAGTTCCTCCGGTGCCAGCTTAAGCCGCTCGCCCGCCGTCGCGATCAGCGCCTTGCGCGCCGTCGCCGCGGCCTAGCGCAGCTGCATCCCGCCATTCTGGATCGACAGGCTGCCCGACGAGGTGCCTTGGTCGGGCGTCAGCGCCGTGTCGCCCTGGATGATGGTGATGCTCGAGGTCGGCACTTCGAGCTCGTCGGCCACGATCTGGGTCAGCGCCGTCTCGACGCCGGTGCCGAGATCGACCTTGCCGGAATAGACGATGACACTGCCGTCGCGCTTCAAGGCCAGGAAGGCGTCGACCTCGTCGGGTGCTACGCTCTTGGCCGATGCGACGCCCTCGGCGAAAGCCGGCACCAGGCGCCCGGCGAGTGCCCAGCCCACGATCATGGCCCCGCCCTTCAGCAGCGCGCGGCGATCCATCGCGATATCGATCATGGCATCCTCCCTAGATCTCGGCCGAAGCGCGCTTGACGGCGCGCACGATCCGGACGTGGGTGCCGCATCGACAGAGATTGTTGGCGAGTGCTGCCTTGATCTCGTCCTCGCTCGGATGCTTGTTCTTTTTGAGGAAGGATGCCGCCTCCATGATCATGCCGTTGATGCAGTAGCCGCACTGCACCGCCTGCTCCTCGATGAAGGCCTTCTGCAACGGATGCGGCCGCGTCGGATCGCCGAGGCCATCGAGCGTCGTGACCTTGCCCGTGCCGACCGCGGAGAGCGGTGTGATGCAGGAGCGCACGGCCTCACCATCGATATGGACCGTGCAGGCGCCGCACTGGCCGAGCCCGCAGCCGAAGCGCGGGCCGTGGAGTGCCAGCTCATCGCGTAATGCATAAAGCAAGGGCATGTCGGGATCGTCGACGGAAAGGGTGACGCTCTTTCCATTCACGACCAAAGTCGCAGCGTGGCTCATGGGGATCCCCCTGACCGGAAGCGGGTTGCGGGTGGATCCGAGCCTAGCCCGGCCATCCCGCCCGCACAATTGCCGGGGATAAGAGGCCGCACCTCCTCGCCTGCATAGAAAAGGCCCGTCCCGGCGAACCGGGACGGGCCTCTCTAAGCGCCCTCGCCTTACGAACAGCCGCTCGTCGAGCCGCAGGTTTCGCACTTCATGCAGGTGCCGTTGCGTACCAGTGTGAAGTTGCCGCATTCGCCACAGCTGTCGCCTTCATAGCCCTTCATCCGCGCCTCGCGGATTTGCTGCATCCGGCTCGGTTCCGGTGCCACCGTGTGAGCGTGGGCGTGGATGTGCGTCTGGCCGATATCGGCGTCGAGGGCGACCGCCAGTGCGGACTGGGCGGCGTAGGCCGATGCTGCGACGCCCCCCTGCAGCACGCGCAGCTTGTTGCGCACGAAGCCCGAACTGACGCCGCGCTGGATCTCGGCCAGCTGGGCGGTCACCTGCTCGGCTGCCCGGTTGCCGTCCTTCGGCAGATTGCCTTCCTCATGGCCGCCGCCGACCGTGTCCGGCATCAGATCGCCCGGCTGGACATGCGCCAGGTCGTTGCGGCCGATATAGGAGATGGCGAGCTCGCGGAAGATGTAGTCCACGATCGAGGTCGCCATCTTGATCGTGTCGTTGCCCTCGACCATGCCCGCCGGCTCGAACCGGGTGAAGGTGAAGGCCTCGACGAACTCCTCGAGCGGCACGCCATATTGCAGCGCGATCGAGACGGCGATCGCGAAATTATTCATCAGCGACCGGAAGGCCGAGCCTTCCTTGTGCATGTCGATGAACAGCTCGGCCAGGCTGCCATCCTCATACTCGCCGGTCCGGAGATAGACCTTGTGGCCGCCGACGATCGCCTTCTGGGTATAGCCCTTGCGCCGCTGCGGCAGGCGCCGGCGCTCGCCCTTCATCAGGAACCGTTCGACGACACGCTCGACCACGATCGGCGCGCGCTCGGCCGGGTTCATGGCGGCGAACTCCTCGGCGGCATCCTCGTTCTCGTCGTCATCGAGGAGGGCCGACGACAGAGGTTGCGACAGTTTCGAGCCGTCGCGATAGAGCGCGTTCGCCTTCACGCCAAGTTCCCAGCTCAGCATATAGGCGTTCTTGCAATCCTCGACCGAGGCGGCGTTCGGCATGTTGATGGTCTTGGAGATGGCACCCGAGATGAAGGACTGCGACGCCGCCATCATGCGGATATGGCTTTCGGTACCCAGGAACCGCTTGCCGATCCGGCCGCACGGGTTGGCGCAGTCGAAGACGCTGAGATGCTCGTCCTTGAGGCTGGGGGCGCCCTCGAGGGTCATGGTGCCGCAGACATAGGCGTTGGCGGCCTCGATCTCGGCCTTGCTGAAGCCCAGATAGGCCAGCAGGTCGAAGCCGGCCTCGTCGAGCGTGGCGGCCGGAATGCCGAGCGTGCCGCTGAGGAACGCTTCGCCCAGCGTCCATTTGTTGAAGATGAACTTGATATCGAAGGCGGCACCGAGCCCGGCTTCGATCTTGTCGAGCTCCGCCGTGCCGAAGCCCTTCTGCCTGAGGGTCTCGTGATTGATCGCGGGCGATCCCTTGAGCGTGCCGTTGCCCACGGCATAGCGGATCATCCCCTCGATCTCGTCGGCATCGTAGCCCAGCGTATCGAGCGCCACGGGCACGATCCGGTTGATGATCTTGAAATAACCGCCGCCGGCGAGCTTCTTGAACTTGACCAGCGCGAAATCGGGCTCGATGCCGGTCGTGTCGCAATCCATGACCAGGCCGATCGTGCCGGTCGGCGCCACGACGGTCGCCTGGGCGTTGCGATAGCCATGCGCCTCGCCCAGCGCCAGCGCCTCGTCCCAGGCGCGCGTCGCCGCCGCGGCCAGCGTGGGCTCTGGGCAAAGGGCGGCGCGGAACGGCACCGGGCGAACGGACAGGTCTTCATAGCCCTCTGTCAGTCCTTGTGCGGCACGGCGATGATTGCGCATCACGCGCAGCATGGCGTCACGGTTCTTGGCGAAGCCCGGGAACGGGCCCAGCGCCTGAGCCATCTCGGCCGAGGTGAGATAGGAAACGCCGGTCATGACGGCGCTCAAACCCGCGCAATATTGCCGGCCCGCCTCGCTGTCATAGCCGATGCCGGCCGCCATCAGGAGGCCGCCGAGGTTGGCATAGCCCAAGCCCAGCGTGCGGAACTCATAGGAAAGCTGCGCAATCTCGCGCGACGGGAACTGCGCCATCAGCACCGAGATCTCGAGCACGATGGTCCAGATCCGGACGGCATGCTCATAGGACTCCGTATCGAAGCCGCCATCTTCCGTGCGGAAGGCCAGGAGGTTGAGCGAGGCGAGATTGCAGGCCGTATCGTCGAGGAACATATATTCCGAGCACGGGTTCGACGCGTTGATCCGGCCGCTTTCGGGGCAGGTGTGCCATTCATTGATGGTGGTGTCGAACTGCACGCCCGGATCGGCCGAGGCCCAGGCGGCATAGCCGACCTTCTCCCAGAGGTCGCGCGCCTTCAACGTCTTCGCGATCTTGCCGTCGACCCGGCGGACGAGGTTCCACTCGCCATCGCGCAGCACCTGCTCGATGAAGTGGTTCGACAGGCGCACCGAGTTGTTCGAGTTCTGGCCGGCGACGGTGAGATAGGCCTCGCTGTCCCAATCCGTGTCGTAGACCTTGAAGTCGATCGCATCATAGCCCTGGCGGGCATAGTGGATGACGCGCTGGACGTAGTTTTCCGGCAGCATCGCCTTGCGCGCGTCGCGGATTGCCTTCTTGAGCGGCGGATTCTTGGCCGGATCGAAAGCGCCGTCACCGAGATCGGGCTTGGCTTCGAGGCAGGCGGCGATGATCGCATTCAAATGCTTGTTGGCGAGCTTGGAGCCGGCGACGAGGGCCGCCACCTTCTGCTCCTCATTCACCTTCCAATCGATATAGGCCTCGATATCGGGATGATCGATATCGACCGTCACCATCTTGGCAGCGCGCCGCGTGGTGCCGCCCGACTTGATGGCGCCGGCGGCGCGGTCGCCGATCTTGAGGAAGCTCATGAGGCCGGAAGAGCGGCCGCCGCCCGAGAGGCGCTCATTCTCGCCGCGGAGCTTCGAGAAGTTGGAGCCGGTGCCGGAGCCATATTTGAAGAGCCGCGCCTCGCGCACCCAAAGATCCATAATCCCGCCTTCGTTGACGAGATCGTCGGCGACCGACTGAATGAAGCAAGCATGGGGCTGCGGATGCTCGTAGGCGCTCGAGGATGCCGTCAGCGCGCCGCTCTCGGGATCGACATAGAAATGACCTTGGGCCGGACCG